>DATKPG010000023.1:0-88388 GCA_035524255.1 Smithella sp.
TCATAAATTCCTGCTCAAGAATGATGTCTTTACACAAGATGTAATTGACACCTGGATTGAATACAAGATGAAGAATGAAGTGGAAGCTATGGATCTGCGTCCGCATCCATATGAGTTTGCTCTTTACTACGATATGTAAATGTCAGGGATGTAATGAATCAGAGAATACCCGTTTCTCAAAACGGAAATATCAAATTTTATTGAAAAAGGAGAAAGTAATGAAGAGATTTTGGTTTGTTTTGTTATCACTGGGGATGGTCATGGTCTTCAGTATGTCTGCCTATGCGGTTGACGTCCAGGTTGGCGCCGATTACAATGTCGGCGGGTTGTATTTAAACAAAATCAGTTTAGCTGATGATTCCGGCAGCCCGAATCCCAGCACAGCCTTTTTCTTTCAGGATTTGCGAGTGAAAGCGGATTTTATATTATCACCCAGCCTGAAACTGCTAACTCAATTTGACGCAATGGAAAGAATCTGGGGCGGCGCGAGAGCAAATATCGGCGTTTCGGATCCAAACGGTCCGGGAACATTGGCGGAAGCCGAAAATATATCCTTCCGGCAGATTCATGTTGATTATACTTCGCCCATCGGTTTGTTCAAGGTCGGTTATATGGAGGATTTCGCATTCGGAACAGTTTTTGCCGATAACAGCACGGGACCTACCGCGGGCCAGATTCAGTATTATCTGCAGAGAGGACCTTTTACCGGCTTCCTGGGTTATGCCAAGGAAGTAGACAATAGCTATAGCGCCGTCAGTTCCAACTCCTGGTACTGGCTCAACAGACTCAATGCGACAAAGACCGACAGAGACTTGGATTCATATAGAATTGCCGGTATTTATAACTTCAAGAACGGCGAAGCCGGGGCTCTTTTTCAATGGAATCGTGACGCGACGTGCAGAGGCAATGCATGCGGTTCTTATCTTTCCAATATATACGTGATAGACCCCTATGTCAAAGCCAAGATTGGTCCAGTCGATTTTCAGGCGGAAGCCGAGTACTGGTTTGGCGACGCGAAAAAATATGAAGGTTACGTTATCAACGCGACAAATGTTTCGGTCGGCGCTTTGAGCCTCTTTGTTGATGCCACCGCCACCTTTGGTCAATTTTATGCCGGAGGTACTTTCGCTTACCTCTCGGGAGATGATCCCAATACAAGCGATAAAATAGAAGGCGGAATCAATAATGGCGGCGTTGATTGGGAACCCTGCCTGATACTGTTCAACGCGGATTTGTACTACTGGACGGGATACCTGTATGGCAATAATAACTCTGTTTTTGACAGCACCATGTCCAACGCCTGGTTTTTCCAGGGTAGAGCCGGCGTGAAGCCGACCAGCAAGTGGGATATTCTGTTGTCATTATCTTACGCGCAAGCCGACAAGAAACCGTCAGGTTTTACAGGCGGCACCTACGGTACGGAAGTTGATCTCACCGCTACTTATAAAATTACCGACAACCTGTCTTATATGGTGGGCGGCGCATATCTCTTTACCGGTGATTACTTCAAGGGTATCGGCGGAAGCAACGAAGTTGATGATGATTACATGCTTATCAACAAGCTGACTCTCAGCTTCTAATATAATCCTCCTTGTTAGACTCTTTACCCCCCGGGATGTTCAGGCAACCTCCCGGGGATTTTTACACTGAGGCACAAAGTTTAGAACATACAACGCGTCCTATTGAGAATAATGATTTGGTTCTTGAATGAAGAGGAAAATACGAATGACAAATGTTACCTGGTTAATTTTCATCGGTGCGGCAATACTTGAGGTTAGCGGTGACGCGATTATTCGTAAAGGACTGCGTGGAAGCCATCTGATTATCATAATGACAGGATGCGTCATGTTGGGAGTCTATGGTGTAATTGTTAACACCGTGAAATGGGATTTTTCAAAGCTGCTCGGCGTCTACGTCGCGATCTTTGCTCTGATAAGCATATTGTTCGGCCGTTTCGTATTTAAAGAAAACATACCAAATTCAACATGGATTGGATTGATTATTATTATTTTGGGTGCCTTGATAATCCAGTTTGGATCGGCTGGCACAGCGGGGACGAGTATAGAGGAGCATGCGGTATCAAAATACATTGATGGCTCCAAGCCTGATCCTTCTTAAGTCAAATTGGCTGATTTCCACCTGCAAGATGGACTCCGGAGGTGACGGTTCCGATTATTTTTCAGCATTCCCTCCTCCTGCAAATTGATTAGAATCGTCGCCTGCCCCGCTTTGCTTTTGTAAATACTCATCACAGCCTAACGCGTTCATCCTTCGACTAAAACTTTCGAAACAAAAAAAGATCATCATTAAACAAAGATCGCAATTTGTTTGCGCCGGGCAACGATAAATTATATAATAAATATTATCAGTTGAATCATATAAAAAAGGAACAACGATGGATCATTTAAATCTACTGCTTAACATCGGCCAATTGGATTGGGTCTTTAAAGGCAGTTCCAGTATCGAAAAACTGCTTAACAATATTGTTATCATGGTGGCCAGGCATATGCGGGCGGATGTCTGTTCCATTTATATTTATGATGATGTTAAGGGCGAGTTGGTGCTGAGGGCAAATACCGGATTCAAGCCGCAGATCATCGGTAAAATAAGACTAAAACCCGGCGAGGGTATCGCCGGCTTGGTTTTTGAGAAAAACGAACCGGTCTGCATTGCCGACGGTTTTACGCATTCAAATTTTCGCTATTTTAAGGGCACAGGGGAAGAGCGATATAAATCATTTCTTTCCGTGCCGATTGTCAGCGGCGAAAACCCTGTGGGCGTTATGATGCTGCAGAGGCAGGAAAACAACCGTTTTGAGAACAGCGACATCAAGGCTCTGCAGATTGTCGCATCCCAGCTTGCCTCAGTACTTGAAAATATTAAGATGATCATTTCTCTGCAAAGTGCGGCGCCGCGAGAGATAAACCGTGGGAAAAAAGAACAACTTGAGGGCGTTTTCCTGAAAGGCAAGGCGGCGTCACGCGGTTATGCCTACGCGAAGGCAACGCTTGCAATCGGCACTAAGAGGTTCCACGAGATCGCAGGGCATACCTTCGGGAAAAAGTATAGTCTGGCCGATCTGCAAAAAGCGCTCAAGAAAACGGAAAAAGAACTAGCTGCACTACAAAAGGCGGTGGAGGACAAACTCAGTGATGCCGCCTCCATGATATTCAACGCGCATCTGCTCATATTGAAGGACAAGAGTTTTATTGCGGCAATGACCACGCCGGTGCAAAAGGGAAAAAACGCGCCCGATGCGGTGATCGCCGCGGGTCAGAAATACATTAGTCTGCTTTCGGCAAGTCCCGATCCTTATTTGAGAGAAAAGGTGCACGATATCGAGGATCTGATAATGCGGCTTATCAGGAATCTTGCCGGAGGAGAGGCAAAGTTGCCATCGGTACATCGCCGGATAATGGTCGCGACGGACATGTATCCGTCCGACCTGTTAAAACTTTCTTCGGAAGGAGTGAAGGGTATCGTGCTTTTGAGCGGAGGAGTCACCTCGCATGTCTCCATCCTTGCCCGCTCTTTGCAGATACCAATGGTCATCGTCAATGATCCTCTGGCCGGCAATATTTCTGACGGTGATCGCATCCTCATCGACGCGGAGATCGGCAATATTTTCATCAACCCGGTCAAGGAAATATTGCAGGAATTTAAAGACCGTATCGATGAACAAACGGCGGTAAAAGCACCGTCAGCTATGAAACAGTTCACCGAAACAAAAGACGGGGTGCGCATTAAGCTGATGGCGAACGTCAATTTATTGAAAGACCTGGAACTACTAAGAGAGCTGTCCTGCGACGGTGTCGGGTTGTACCGTTCCGAGTTCCCGTTCATTATACGAAAGAATTTTCCGACCGAAGAAGAGCAGTTTTTCATTTACAGGAAACTTGTCGAAGGCTCTCCGTCCGGGGATGTCACATTCCGCACCCTGGATATTGGCGGCGATAAATTGCCCGCGTACTGGGAACCGGTGAACAAAGGCAATTCCTTCTTAGGCCTTCGTTCCATCAGATTTTCATTAAAGCATGAAGATATCTTTACTCAACAAGTCAGGGCTATTCTGCGCGCGGGTTCCGACTGCGATCTGAAGATCATGTTTCCCATGATCTTCTCTCTGGAGGAGTTTCTGCAGGCAAGGGACATCGTGATGACGTGCGTGGCAGAACTTGAAAAACAGGGTAACGTTTTTAACAACCATCCGAAAATCGGCATGATGGTCGAAGTTCCCGCAGTGATTGAGATCATCGAAGAATTCACACGGGTTGTAGATTTCTTTTCCATCGGGACGAACGACCTTGTTCAATACATGCTGGCCGTCGATCGAACGAACGAAGACGTGGCGGAGTACTACATCCCCCATCATCCCGCAGTCCTGCGGGCGATCAAACGGGTTGCCGATGCCGCCAGAGCCGCAGGGAAGGATGTATCCATTTGCGGTGATATGGCCAATCGGGCCGGTTACCTGCAATTCCTGATCGGATGCGGTATACGTACTCTTAGCATGAATCCCATATACATGGCGGAAAACCAGAAAATAATCAGCGGGATTGATGTGGCGCGGGCAGAAGCGATGACCTTGCGGCTGCTCGCCACGGGTGATATCAAAAAAATAGAAAATGAATTATTTTCTTCTTAACCATACCGCTCAAAGACAAAAACGTAGCAACAACAGACGAGCTTCCAGATTCGACGTCCATTATTCCCTCTAAATTGCTGCTGTTTGAATTCGGCCTTAAGCGCATGTGGATAATTTCAAATATCGGCAGCTTCAAAAGTGCATTCTTGTTCCAACAATATCTTAAGAAGAACATATTTGTTTAATCATTTATTTCTATTTTAACACCTTTTCCATATAAATATAAATAATATCGTATATATATATATTTATCGCTTATGTTACACATTTGTGGCATTTTAATTGCTGTTACTTATTTCAACAAATATGTACAGGAGGTCTTCATATGAATTCGGGCGATACAGCTTGGGTTCTTGTTTGTTGTTCCCTTGTTCTGCTAATGACGCCGGCCCTGGCGCTTTTCTATGGCGGAATGGTTCGCAAAAAGAATCTTCTTTCCACTTTAACCTTAAGTTTTATCTTTATGGCCTTAATCAGCGTCCAGTGGGTTCTTTACGGTTATTCACTTTCTTTCGGCGCTGACATCAAAGGATTAATAGGCGGTCTTAACTATCTAGGTTTTATCGGCGTAGGTGCTCAGCCCAACGGAGCATATAGCCAAACAATACCTCACGCGCTTTTCGCGGCCTTTCAAATGATGTTCGCTGTCATTACGCCTGCACTCATTACCGGCGCCTTTGTGGAAAGAATCAAGTTCAAGGCTTTTCTTTTGTTTGGTTTGCTTTGGGCAACTCTGATCTATGATCCGCTGTGTCACTGGGTATGGGGGCAGGGCGGATGGCTGAAAGAAATGGGAGTTCTCGACTTTGCCGGAGGTACGGTGGTTCATATTGCCGCCGGATTTTCAGCTTTGGCCTTCGCGATGGTTATCGGTCCGCGAAAAGGATTCGGCAAATCTCCCATGGAGCCGAACAATATCCCTCTGACGGTGTTAGGAGCGGGACTTTTGTGGGTAGGCTGGTTCGGCTTTAATGCAGGCAGCGCGCTGAGCGCCAATGGTGTCGCGGTCAACGCTCTTATAACCACCAACACTTCCGCGGCAATGGCAGGACTTGTCTGGATGATGCTTTCCTGGCTGGATGGCCGTCCAAGCACCCTGGGCATTGCGACAGGTATGGTAGTAGGTTTGGCTGCGGTCACTCCTGCTTCAGGCTTTGTGACCCCCCTGACAGCCATGTTTATCGGAGCCGTGGCGGCGCCTATATCTTACTATTCTATGCGTTTGCGCGATAAACGAAATTTGGATGAGTCTCTGGATGTGTGGGCATGTCATGGCATGGCCAGCACCTGGGGCATGATCGCTACGGGCTTATTTGCCACAGTTGCCGTCAACAGCAGCGGCGCTAACGGTATGTTTTTAGGTAATCCAAATCAACTCAGTATTCAGATCATAGCGGTAATCGTTACCATTTGTTTCAGTTTCGGTGGAACTTATATTCTTGCCAAGCTGCTTAATTGGAGCATTGGCTTGCGGGTAACACCCATAGAGGAGGAAATAGGTTTGGATATAACTTCCCATGGAGAAAGGTCGTATTCGTAAGGCAAAATGAAATAATTTTACAGGGAGAAACAAACTATGCTAAAAAAGATCGAAGCCATCATTCGTGAAGATAAGGTCAATGATGTCAGAGAAGCTCTGAAGAAAATAGGTATTGTCGGAATGAATATGATTGAGATTCGTGGACATGGACGACAGGGCGGCATTAGCCTGGTGGGTCGTGCGGGCTCCTATCAGGTGGATATGTTGACCAAAATACAGATCAATATCATCCTAAGCGAAAATAATCTTGAGAATACGATAGAAGCCATTCTCAGTTCCGCCAGAACCGGCGAACCTGGAGATGGAATTATCTTTATCTATCCTGTTGATGAGGTAATTCGTATCCGTACTCGCGAGAGAGGACAGGATGCGATGATGTATCCCGACGATATCGACGAAAGGAAGAAAAGGGGCGCCTGACAGCATCCTTTATATTAATACAAAACAGTAATAAAAAATGATCAGCAACCTCATAATTGTCGTTGTAATCATACAATAATGTTTAGCAAAAAAACTCTTGACAACTTTTATAAAAGGGCATAGCTAGCACGACAATATTTTAACGACGCCTAAATCTATTCAAAGATAGATGCGGGGGAACCGGTATTTTGGGGCGAATTTCTTAAGAATAGGACACTTCCAGGTCCAAGCCCGTCAGCTAACCTCGTCGGCATTTGGGAGGAACACAGAAGATGTTTATTCTTCTATTATTGCTATTGCCGCTTTTGTTATCAGATGTCGGTGAAAAAGTCATTTCACCGACTGCCAATTATCGAGTTGTCTTTATTTTATCCTGTCATTTCCATAAAAAAACAAAACCAAATTTAAATGCCAGTCTTCATCCGGCACGGATCACTACTACTTGTCGTATATGATCGTTTAGCTTTCCTTTGATATGTTTTAAAATCTATGGAGGTTTATATGACATTCAACGATTGGTTGTGCCTCGTATTGTTTTCCGCAATTTTAATAATTCCGGCTTTTGGGCCTGGTAAATTCATAGCAGGCGTATTGGCTGGCACAAGAACTTTTATGATGCAGGTTTAGTTTTGTTCCTTCATTTGAATATGGATAAGAACAATTATGAGGCCGGAGAGGAATTATGAGTGAAGATAGAGCCGATGCATTCTTGAATATGATCAAGCGCAGTCAGCGCGGTAAATTAAAAATATATCTGGGCTATGTTGCGGGCGTCGGAAAAACATATGAAATGCTCCAGGAAGCGCACCGATTGAAGAAGGAAGGAATCGATGCCGTAGTCGGTCTGGTGGAGACACACGGCCGCGCCGATACGGCAAAACTGGTGGAGGGGCTGGAAGTGGTTCCCCGCAGGCGGATCGAGTATCGCGGAGTTATTCTGGATGAAATGGATGTCGATGCTATTCTGGCGCGGAAACCACAAATAGTCCTGGTTGACGAATTGGCGCATACCAATGTTCCGGGAAGCCGCAATGCCAAGCGCTTTGAAGATGTGCAAGAAATTCTGGATGCAGGTATCCATGTAATCAGCACGCTCAACATTCAGCATTTGGAAAGCCTTTACGATGTCGTGGAACAGGCAACGGGTGTTAAGGTACGGGAGAGAATTCCCGATTGCGTTCTTGCTGAAGCGGATCAACTGGTTAATGTTGATCTGACTTATCAGGATCTCCAGGAGAGGCTCAAGGAAGGGAAAATATACCCCAAGGAACGCATTGCCACAGCCCTGCAGAATTTTTTCAAGAAAACCAATCTTGATCAGCTTCGGGAACTTGCCCTGCGCGAAATGGCAGCGCACATTGATTTGCAGTATCGTGATCGCCTTCAGGAAGAAATATCAGCTACGCCCGATCAGGTGATGGTTTGTTTAAGTTCCCGGGGTCCCAACAGTGAAAAACTTTTGCGTTATGCCTCACGGCTCGCTGGAAGGCTCAACAGAAACTGGTATGCCGTTTATGTTCAGACGCCTTCGGAAGAGCCGACAGCGATTGAAGCCGCGACGCAGCGCATACTCTCCGATACCCTTACACTGGCTAAGCAACTTGGTGCAGTCGTTTTTACTTTCAAAGGTGAGGATATTGCCGCGACAATTTTACAAGTGGCGAAGGAATACCGCGTGGGACACATTGTAATCGGCAGCCCCCGCAAATTGCCTTTTTGGAAAATATTGCTGGGTCGCCGTACCGTTGTGGATCAATTGATCGATGATTCCCGCGGCATCAATATTGTTGTTTTAAACACATCACATGAAGAGCAGCCATCCATTATTACAACGCAGCCCTCTTCGCCAATAAAACCGGAGATCGAGAAAATTCCACCAGCTTCAGATGGCTTAAAAGGATTGAGCTTAAGCCATGTTATTTCCAGGGAAAGCATTATCATTTGGGATAAACCGCTTTTAAAGGAAGAACTGCTGCAGGAACTGGCCGGCTTGATATGGGATGAGATCAAAATATTGTCGCCGGCGCTGATCCTTGATGCCGTACTGGAGAGAGAAAAACAGGGTTCCACGTTTCTTAATGAAGGTGTTGCTTTTCCACATGCGAGACTTGAAGGACTTGCAAAGTCTTATGTGGCTGTCGGATTAACCAGGAAAGGTATTGCCGATGTTGCAACCGAAAAACCCATTGAGTCTGTATTCCTTATTCTTTCGCCAGCGTCCCGCCCCAACGATATGATCCAGATTCTGGCTTTGGTCAGCAAGGCTTTTCGGGATCGTCAACTCATGAAAAACCTGCGGGTTGCTTCAACACCGGATGATGTGTTGAGCGCGATTAAAAATTGGGAATCGGACAGGGATAACAAGGAAACGAATGAATAAAGTAACATGGTTTGCAAATGGAGTCCCTGCGGCGGGAAGCGCGTCTTTCCGCAGAGGATAAATTTATAAAATGAAATACTAAAAGATATAGGAGATGTTTTAAAATGAATCTTGCAATCTGGCTTTTGGTGATGTTTTTTTTGGGTCTTTTGTCAATGGGACTCTGCTTTCTGTTTTTGAAAGCATGCGATAAAATTTAAATGTGAGGAGGAGTCGATGATTTATTTGACTGTGCTTGTTGTGGTTTTCTTGTTCGTTTATCTTATTGTTACTCTCGTGAGACCGGAATGGTTTTGAACGGGAACAATAGAGATATTGAAGTATTAAACTGAAAGGAGTTAAGAAAATGTTTGCAAAAACGTGGTTGCTTCCCTTCGCGTTACTCGTCACGGCAACGATTGTCGCGATTCCGTTAAGCCGTTACATGGCATGGATCATGGACGGAAAATATAAGCCTCTGCCGATACTGGGCTGGTTTGAAAAACACCTGAACAGCGGTCCGCAGAACTGGAAGCAGTATACAGGTTCGCTGCTTCTTTTCAATATGTTGCTGTTTGTCTTCGGCTATCTGGTGCTGATGCTGCAACCCTGGATGCCGTTGAACCCTGATGGTAAAGGTATGCTGTTTCCTTCCACCATTTTTCACAGTGTTATATCGTTTATGACGAATACCAATCTCCAGCACTATGCCGGGGATGTTCATTTGTCTAATTTCAGTCAGATATTCTTCTGCATTGCTAATATGTTCCTGTCGGCCTCCGTCGGCCTCTGTGCGTTGACCGCAATTATCAGGGCTTTTCAGGGGATGTCTTCACTAGGCAACTACTTCGTGGATATGTGGCGGGTGGTGGTATACATGTTCGTTCCGGCTGCTCTGATCCTCGGCTTATTTTTTCTGCAGCAGGGGAGCCCTATGACCTTTAAAAGCTCTCACCAGATCTCGACGCTCGAGGCATCAGCGATGGGAACCACAGACAAGGGAGAAGCAAAGCAGCAAACTATTGTGGTCGGGCCGGTCGCGGCCCTTGAATCAATCAAGATGCTCGGCACTAACGGAGGCGGATTCTTCGGCATGAATGCTTCGCATCCTTATGAAAATCCTACAGGGCTTTCGAACTTTTTTAATACATTGGCCATGATGATCTTTCCGTTCGGTCTCGTGCTGATGTACGGCAGAATGCTTGGCCGGCCGCGGCATTCCTGGGTTATTTTCTCAGTAATGATAACGCTGATGGCCGGCACGATTATCTGGTCGGTCTGTTTTGATACATTGAAGCCGAATCCGGGGTTAACGGCTCATCGCAGGGCTCAAACATATCAAATCCCTAACGCGAAAGCGCCGGGTGGAACTCAGACGGTGAACATTCCCGCTGTAACAAGCCTGCCGGTTGACCAGCATTTGGGGAACCTTGAGGGAAAAGAGATGCGCTTCGGGACTTCGGCCGGTGCCACTTACGCGGCAATAACAACTGACGTTACATGCGGCTCGGTGAACGCGGAAATGGACAGCCTCAATCCGCTTGCCGCCCTTTCCCCCATGGTGGGGATGTGGCTCAACTGCTTATTTGGAGGCAAAGGCGTTGGGATGATCAACATGCTGCTTTATCTGATTATAGGGATCTTTCTTGCCGGTATGATGGTTGGGCGGACGCCCGAATATCTTGGCAGAAAAATCGGAGCCCGCGAGGTTAAATTGGCGGTGATCGCTCTTCTGGTCCATCCGACAATGATTCTCCTGCCCACCGGTCTCTTCGCCGCGATGAGTTGGGGGCTGCAGGCAGTCAGCAATCCCGGCGCGCATGGATTTTCCCAGATGCTTTTTCAGTTCTCCTCAGCCTCCGCCAATAATGGCGCGGCTTTCGACGGATTGGGCGTGGTCTACGGGTTTGCCAATAATGCCAATCCCGCGCCGATGGCTATTCCCTGGGATATTGCCACGGGACTGGTGATGCTCTTTGCCCGTTATCTGCCGATTATCGCGCCAATTGCCATGGCGGCGTATCTAGGCGCCAAGAAAGCAAGCCCGGCTGGTCTGGGAACACTGCGCGATGACAGCATAACTTTCGGCTTTCTCCTTCTCGGTACGGTTCTTATCGTCGGGGCCCTGCTTTTCCTGCCGGTTGCCGTGCTTGGTCCGGTGGCGGAACATCTTGGTCCCATGCCCTTCGGCGGATGACAGGAAAATATTACGATTATTTAGAGAAACTATTTAATTCTGAATGAAGTAAATTTAAAAGGAGTTTAACATGGCTACAATATCTCAGGCGATAGATTCCGCGCACGAGGGACAGCAGAGTCCCAAGCGGCCGCAGTCTCATCGCAGGTTTAAACATAGGAAACTGTTGGACAAGGAAACATCATTTGCAGCTTTAAAACAGGCATTCGTTATGCTGCGGCCGGACATTCAGTGGAATAATCCCGTAATGTTCGTGGTAGAGGTCGGCACTATCCTCACATTTTTGTATATTGTTCAGGCCTTACTGAGCAAGAACGCAAGCGAGGTTCCGGTAAGCTATTTTATAACAGTCGATGTGTGGCTTTTTCTGACAGTCTTATTTGCCAATTTTGCTACTGCCCTTGCAGAAGCCCGTGGTAAAGCCCAGGCCGATTCACTTAGAAAAGCGCGTTTTGACACCATGGCTTATCGCCTGAATGATGCAAAATCAATTGAGCAGGTTTCCTCTACGGATTTGAAGCCCGGCGATCTGGTTGTTGTGGAGGCAGGGCAAACCATTCCCGGCGACGGAGAAGTCATTGAAGGGATTGCCTCTGTAAACGAATCCGCTATCACCGGCGAATCGGCGCCGGTCATTCGAGCCGCGGGGAGCGATCGCTCCGGCGTGACCGGCGGCACCACTGTTTTGTCTGACCGGATCGTAGTCCGGATAACCAGCGGCGCCGGAGACTCGTTTCTCGACCGGATGATTGCTCTGGTAGAGGGCGCCATCCGTCAGCGTACGCCAAATGAAATAGCCCTGACGCTCGTGCTCTCGGCCTTTACGCTGGTCTTTTTGATCGTCGTGGTTCCCATTTGGCCCATGGCCTGGAATGCTGAGCAATACATGAAGAGCTATTTGGGAATTCAGCAACCTTTGAAAAGTCTGGGCACCGATGTTCCCACTCTTATTGCTCTGATTGTCTGCCTTATACCAACGACTATCGGGGCCTTACTTTCCGCTATCGGTATTGCCGGTATGGATCGCGCTTTGCAGGCCAATATTATCGCCAAGAGCGGTAAAGCTGTAGAATTGGCCGGAGACATTGACGTTGTTATGCTGGATAAGACAGGCACGATAACCATCGGGAACCGGAAAGCGACGACATTCCTGCCCATCGGGGAATATTCTGCGGCCACACTTGGCAGTTTGGCTGCGCAGGCATCTGCTGCCGACGAAACACCGGAGGGTAAAAGCATCATCGAGTTGTTTATAACTCAAAACAACAGAGCAGTGGATTTTGTGGAGAATACACAGTTCATTCCCTTTACCGCACAAACTCGTATGAGCGGAGTCGATCTTCCTGATGGGCGCCGTATTCGAAAAGGGGCGCCTGATGCTATCATCAAGTTCGTCACGGATAATGGCGGCAGCGTTCCGGAAGAGCTAAACACGATGGTCAACGGTGTGGCTCATAAAGGTGCAACGCCGCTTGTTGTTGCTGATGATGCTCACATTGCCGGTGTTGTCGCTTTGGAGGATATTCTAAAGCCAAATATGCAGGAACGCTTTGAGCGACTCAGAAGAATGGGCCTCAGGACAGTCATGATCACGGGAGATAACCCTCTCACTGCTGAAACTATTGCCAAACAGGCCGGGGTAGATGATTTTCTCGCCGAAGTTACGCCGGAATCCAAGCTTGCGTATATCCGCAAGGAACAAAATGAAGGCAAATTAGTGGCCATGATGGGTGACGGCACAAATGATGCTCCCGCTCTGGCCCAGGCAGATGTTGCTTTGGCCATGAATGCAGGTACACAGGCAGCCAAAGAAGCTGCCAATATGGTCGATCTGGACAGCGATCCGACCAAGCTGATCGAAGTCGTGGAAGTAGGCAAGCAGCTCCTGATGACAAGAGGGTCGCTTACGACTTTTTCGATAGCTAACGACGTGGCCAAATATTTTGCGATCATTCCGGCGCTATTCGCGGGAACTCTGCCATGGTTAAGGATAATCGACATCATGCATCTGCACTCGCCAACCTCGGCAATCCTGTCAGCCGTTATTTTTAACGCGTTGATTATTCCCGCGCTCATTCCCATCGCTTTAAAGGGTATATCCTATCGGCCGCTGGGCGCCGACGCTCTTTTGCGCAGAAATCTGCTGATCTGGGGATTGGGAGGAATAATTATCCCGTTTATCGGCATCAAACTGATTGACCTTTTCATGGTGGGTACCCACTTGATCAGTTGATCTTAAAAACAAGGAGAAATCATCATGATAAAATATTTTACAAAGAGTTTCTTGCTTTTGCTGGTTTCAGTAGTTATTTGTTGTATTATTTATCCGCTGGGGTTATGGGCGGTCGGGCAGATATTTTTCCCTTTTCAGGCTAATGGCAGCATGCTGAAAGGCCCGGACGGGAAAGTGGTTGGATCTCGCCTTATTGCGCAGCCGTTTACCAAAGACGAGTATTTTCAGCCCCGTCCTTCAGCGGCATCCTACGATGCCTCAGCTTCGGCGTCATCTACCCTGGCGCCATCAAATTATGCGCTCCGTGACCGTGTTGCCCGGGTGATTGGTCCGATTGTGATGTATAAAAGCGGTTCTAAGGTTGGCCAAACCGTTGCGTCGGACATTGAAAACTGGTTTGGGAAAGATGTATATCAGGGCAAACCGCAGATTGTGGCCCAGTGGGCGGATATGCATAATTCGCTTGCCCAGGCCTGGGTGAATGCCGATCCGAAAAACACAAAGTATGTGGAAGACTGGGAAAAGACACATCCTGCTATAGTAACTAAATGGATCAAGGACAATCCGGTTACCCCTAAGCCGAAAGCATCCGATCTGGCTGTGGTTTTCTTTGAAAGCTTCTCTACAGAAAACCCGGGAAAATTCCCTTCAGCTGTTACGAAAAAAGGGGCTGACGGTAAGGATGTAACGATAATCGAGCCTGTTAATACGGGAACCGATATACAATCGATCTTTTTCGATATGTGGAGACAAGATCATCCTGATGTTCAACTCCAGGATGTCCCCGGTGATTTTGTTACGGCTTCCGCATCCGGCCTCGATCCGCACATAACGCTGCAAAACGCCGAGTTTCAAATGAACAGGGTTGTCTCTAAATGGGCAGCTGATATAAAGCGCGATCCAAATGACGTCAGGAAAGATATTGAGCAAATAGTCCGGGAAAACGCTTCGGCGCCCTTAAACGGAATGATCGGCGAAAAATATATTAATGTGCTTGAAGTAAATCTTGCGCTTTGTAAAAAATATGGAATGCCGCCCGCGCGATGATTGTTTGCACCTTTTGCCCAATACAGCACCAAATTTTAGGAACAATATCCAATTTAAAATCATGACAGCAATTCGCGGGGTTAAAATATGACGGGGAATTTGATATTGGATTGACAGGCGCAAACAGTATTGGTAAAAAAGAGCAATGTTAATATTGATCGGGTGATGGAAGTAACACATTCTTAAAGAGGTTTATGAATATATCGATTAAAGAACTTGAGAATATGACCTGATTGATCGACGTGAAGGATGGCCTTCTTACCACGTTGCGCGTGGCTGCTTTTGTTTAATCGTAAAAAATTTTATATGATGGAGGAAATGTTTTGTGTCGGAATTCAAGAATGTAACAATTATCAAAAAAGCAAATATATACTTTGACGGCAAGGTGACCAGCCGCACTGTAATTTTTCCCGATGGTTCAAAAAAAACACTGGGCATTATGTTTCCCGGAGATTATGAATTCAGCACGGCGGAGATGGAAATTATGGAGATCCTGGCCGGCGAACTGGATGTAATGCTCCCCAATGCCGCAAGCTGGATAACTGTTAAGGAAGGAGGCGTCTTTGAAGTGCCGGCTCAATCTAAATTCAGTTTAAAAGTGAAGAGTCTTACGGACTATTGTTGTTCCTACGTCAAGTAGATCAATATGGTCCACCATGGCTAATGAAAGCGCCTGGCATCAGGAAGACTTTGATTATTGACTTCACTTATTGTTTTGTAAAAGATACATGGCAGATGACTTACCAGACCATCCCTTGCTTTGATAAATATTCCTGTGCCTCTTTTAAGCCCAGTCTGGCTGCTTTTTTTATGTCCGCAATGGCCTGATTGTTATTGCCAAGACTGCCGTAGGTGATTCCGCGGTTATGATAGGCTTCAGCGTACTTCGGGTTTAATTCAATGGCCTTGTTGTAATCCGCAATGGCCTGATTATCATTGCCCATTTCATCATAGGTGACTCCACGGCTATTATAGGCTTCCGCGATGTTCGGATTTAACTCAATGGCCTTGTTGTAATCCGCGATGGCCTGATCGTAGTCGGCAGATTTATAATAGGCATTTCCACGGTTATGATAGGCTTCGGCGTACATCGGATTTAATTCGATGGCCTTGTTGTAATCCACGATGGCCTGACGGTAGTTGCCAAATCTATAATTGGCATATCCACGGTTAGAATAGGCTTCTGCGAATTTCGGATTTAACTCAATGGCCTTGCTGTAATCCGCAATGGCCTGATTGTCTTTGCCCATCTCATCGTAGGTAACTCCACGGCTATTATAGCTCTCAGCGATGTTCGGATTTAACTCAATGGCCTTATTATAATCCGCAACGGCCTGATTATAATCAGCAGATCTATAATAGGCATTTCCACGATTATGATAGGCTTGGGCATAATTCGGATTTAACTCGATGGCCTTGTTGTAATCCGCAAAGGCCTGATCTCTATTGCCAAGCTTAACATAGGTGACTCCACGGTAATTATAGGTCTCTGCAATATTTGGATTTAACTCAATGGCTTTATTATAGGCATCCAGTGCTTTATCCGGATGATTATCCATAAGAGCCTGACGACCCGTTTGATACAAACTATTGGTATTGATGTCAGCATTGTTATCCGCATTGATATTGGTATCGATGACTCCCATCATGCTAAGCTGTGCGCAACCCATTGAAATGAGTAATGCCATTAAGATGAATAGCAACAAATTACAGCGAGCCTTCATGGGCTTAGCCCCTTTTTTCTTATCTGCTTATTTTTAGTCGATTCACGGCCGGACGTTGTCCTCCGGTAAAATTAACATTGATTGATAACAATTTTTTCCCGACTAAAAGGAATACCGTGTGAAATCCAGACAATATTAATCATCGGAAATTCAGGTTTATACATATCAGTTGGCATACAGGCTTTCAATTTTGTCTTTATATTTTTCGAAAACGACTCTGCGTTTGAGTTTTAGAGTCGGCGTTAATTCACCCGTCTCCACGCTGAACGGTTTGTCCAGTACCTTGTAGTATTTGATCTGTTCGTATCGAGGCAATGTTTCGTTCACCTCATCCACCTGTTTCTTGATTAATTCCCTGATCTTTTCATTTTCTACAAGATCTTTATCTTGACACGGCTCCATGCCATTGTGCTTGGAAAAATGGTGAAGTTCCTGGAAATCGGGGACGATAAGCGCGGTGATATACTTCCTGGCATCGCCTAAGAGGCAGACCTGATCGATATAAGGCTTTGCAGTTAGGGCCAGTTCAATGGGATGCGGGGCTATATTCTTGCCGCCGGAAGAAACAAATAATTCCTTTTTACGGTCCGTAATCAGAAGAAAACCGTCTCTATCGAATTCCCCGATATCACCTGTCTTGAACCAGCCGTCTTCAGTAAATGCTTCGGCTGTCGCCTCGGGCAAATTCCAGTAACCTTGAGTTACCTGGGGACCCCTGACAAGAATTTCACCATCTTCGGCTATTTTTTCTTCAGTCCAGAGAACCGGTTTCCCGACAGTGCCGGGCTTGATCTGCAGTTTATGAGCAACTGTATTGTAGGCCAGAGAAAGACCCAAGGCACGCATCGGATTCGTATAAGGTGAAAGTCCTTTGGCCTGTTTGGCAACCATAATATCCACGGTTAAATCGATCATCTTTTTGCCGAACCATCCGGCTTTACCGGGATCGAAGCCGTTAAATTCCGGTTCATTGAAGTTTACAACCGGCGAAGTTTCCGTAAGCCCGTAGCCTTCGCTGAGTTGGATACCCAGTGAGCGAATGAATACGCAAACATCTTTGGAAAGTTTGCCGCCGCCTGATACACCTAATACGACGCGGTCCAGACCGGCTGTCTTTTTAATGTTATTAAAAACCAGCATGTTGGCCACAGCAAATTGAATCAAATCAAATTGACCCATCTTTGCGGCGCAAGCCATGGCATCGGAATATTTTTCGCCAAGTTTAGTCGCCCAGCGGAAAATAGACTGGGTGGTCTCGTTTTGCCGGGAGACAATGGATTTAGTGGTATCATATATTTTTTCCCATAACCGGGGAATGCTGACTAACACATTAGGCCTGACTTCCAGAATGTTTTTTGCTATTTTTTCGAAGCTTTCGGCAAAAACAAGAATACTGCCCTGTTGAAGCGCTCCCGCGTGGTAGTCGCTTGTTCTGCCAAAAACATGACACAAGGGCAAATGGACAAGGTGCGTCATGTGAAGCTCCAATTCCCGTTGACGGCGTAGAAGCGTGGAACTGGAACACTGATGAAGGTTTGACATCCAGTTTTTCTGGGTAAGAATGGCGCCTTTCTGCAATCCAGTTGTTCCCGATGTGTAGATGATGGAAGCAATGTCTTCAGGGACAATCGTATTTATTTTCTTTTCAACTTCCTGATCGCTTATCTTTTGTTTTCCCAAAACCATTGCGTCATTAAAAGTGTAAACGCCTTCCGGTTTGGCGCCCCTCCATGTACACATCGTAATAATATTTTCTATGGGAACTCCCTGCGCCTTAGCCTTCAGAGTCATTTCTCCCTTATCCTGATCAGAAACGATAACGATTCTGGCTCCGCAATCCTTTGTCATATATTTCAATTCTTCCAGTGTTAATGTGGGATAAAGAGGAACTCCAATGGCGCCGCATGCCTGAATGGCCTGATCGGCAATGATCCATCTTGGTCTGCTTTCGGAAAACATGACGACTCTGTCGCCTTTGCTTAATCCTAAAACCATCAGGCCTTTGGCAAGATCTATGACTTCATCACGAGTTTCTTTCCATGTTCGTGAATGCCACTCATGGCCGGGGTTTCCGTCATTGTCAAACTTGGCCCGAAGAAGCTCAACCCGGTCTCCATAACGCAGAGCCTGGTTATGAAATAGTCCGCATAAAGTGTCCGTCCTGTAAGCCATGATTCCAATGTCCCCCTTTGAATGAATTTTGTAAGCTTAAAGCCAGTCGATAAAGCCCGGGTTGCCTCTTTATTTAAATTTATATTGAGTCCGAAGGATTTAATTCAGCATTTTTTTTCTTATAAAGATAACGTTCAAAAAAGCGGTTGTAGGCTGTCCAATCGGAATCAGGATTAGTAGAATCCGTAAGTAATGTATGAAAAGCGTTAAACTTGGCATCCAGGTCATCAATGTAATGAACGACTAAAGCCTCCATGGTCTTCGGACGTTTAGGCGAACCGAATTCAAATTCTCCGTGATGACTCAAAATAATATGTCGTAATTCCAGAGCTAATTGCGCGGGAAATTCAGGAATAACAGCAATGTTTTTATTAATCATTTCCACGCCCATAACAATATGACCGATCAATCTTCCTTCATCGCTGTAATCAATGATACTGTCATAAGAAAATTCATAGATTTTACCGATGTCGTGAAGAATACCTCCGGCAATAATCATGTCCTTGTTGAGGTCAGGGTAATGATCGGACACTTTTTCCAATAAGCGCACAACGGAGAGAGTGTGTTCCAAAAGACCGCCAAGGTAAATGTGATGAAACCCTTTGGCCGCGGGAGCTCTTTTAAAAAGGGAGATGGTCTTTTCTTCCTGAAAAAAAGAGTTAAGCAAGGCCCGCAAATATTTATCGTTCACTTTTTCGATGTAGCCAATCATTTCATTGAACATTGCATTGACATCCGCATTGACAGCGGGCAGATAATCGGCAGGCTCGATATCTTCCCAGGCCGTTTTTTTAAGATCAATGATTGATATTTGAATCGTGTTTTTGTAACTGGCCGCTCTCCCTTCAATGAAAATGATATCGCCTTTTTTAAATTGACGATCAAATTCCAGAGCATTGTCCCAAACCTTGCCTTCGATTCCGCCGGTTTTATCTTTCAACCGCACGGTTAAATAAGGGAACCCCTTTTGAGAAAAGGCCATGTTTTTTTCCGTTACCAGAAAAGATGAAGCGATCTTGTCGCCCTGTTTGACATCCTTGATATAAATTTCTTTAGTCTTCAAATGATTAACCGCCTTTCATGAGAATAAATATTCATTCTGCCGTTGCGTACATAACCGATCAGCGTCATATTTGCCTTGCGCACCAGTTCAAAGGCTTTTGCCGTGGGTGCTAAATGGGAAATGATTACCGGCATGCCCAGATTCCAGACTTTATAAACAATTAATATTTTTATATTATCATCAAAATTGCTCATGCTTTTTTTTATCTCAGGATACGATGGTCGCCCGCTCTAACCGTGAGCTTACTTGTGTCGAAATATTCCATTAATGGAATTATATATTTGCGGGAAAGGCCGGTTAGGTCTTTAAAACTCGACCGCGTGGCCAAACTGTCTTTTATCAGTTGCGCCTTATAATGAATGCTCAGTTTTTCCAGCGTTTCAAGGGCAAAACATAATTCTTCGTTGATTTGAAGGGAGGCAAATCCAAGTTCGATGGAAATGCCTCTTTCTCTTTCCTCTTTCAAACGGTCAGTGTCAACCCCCATAAGCGCTTTGATTAACGCGGTTTTTCCATGATCGACATGACCGGCTGTGCCGAGAACTAGATGTTTCATTTGTTTACCTTGATGAAATGTTCTCGAAAAGTAACAAACTCTTCATTTTTTCACAAGATTATATTTACGGTTCATCAAACTCAAACAGGTTTATTTCAAACAGTGAGAAGCGCCCAATAAATTAATCCTTGAAAAAGGCAGGGGGAATTGTTAGAAAACCCCGCAAAAGGAGTGCTTCTTGCGCATACTTGGTTTGGATTATGGTGAAAAAAGAATAGGTGTGGCCGTCTGCGACGAGCTGGGGCTTACGGCTCAAGGTTTGCCTACGATCATTAGAAAAACCAAGAAACATGATTGGGAAATTTTAACAGGTTTGATTAAAAACTATCAAGTTGATAAAATTGTAATAGGTTATCCCGTGAGACTGGACGGATCCGAGGGTATCCAGTGTGAAAAAGTAAATCGTTTTAAAGTTTTACTTGAAAAAACTTTTTCTTTGTCCGTTATAAAATGGCCCGAAACCCTTTCTACCAAAGAGGCTGAGGAAATACTGATAAACTCCGGTGTCCGTTGGGAAAAAAGAAAAAAAATGGTGGATAAACTGGCTGCCTGTCTGATTCTTCAGGGTTATCTGGATTCTAACGCTAAATAATTAAAAAAATTCCGTAAAAAATATGAATAAATCTGACAAAAAAAATCATAATAAATCCGCCAAGAAAAACGATTCTGCAGATAAAAATAAAGAGAAAGAGAATACATGGATGAAACGGATTTTCCTGTTCAGTTTTTTTAAAAATTCCTCTCATACGGGCAGAACAATTCGACGCGTCATCTTATATTTTGTTGCGGTTTTTTTTGCCTTTTGCGTTTTGCTGTTGAATTATTCAATTAGTTCCATTGATAAAAAAAATATTAACGTCCTGGTTGATATCCCGACAGGCTCCAGCTTTTTTGAAGTTACCGAAAAACTTAATCAGGCTGGATTGATCAAAAACCGCATTTTCTTTTACAGTCTCGCCGTGATAAAAAAAGCCAGACGCCACATTTGCGCGGGTGAATATGAAATTAATACTTTACTGACACCTTCCATGATGATTGACAAGCTCATTCGCGGGGAGGTTAAAGAACATAAAGTATTGATTCCGGAAGATTATTCCATGCAGGAAATTGTCACGCGGCTGGATAGCGAAAAGCTTATTAACAAAGAAATATTTTTTGAATTGGCAAGGGATAAAGATTTTCTAAAATCTTTAAATATTAAAGCGGAATCCATAGAAGGCTATCTTTTCCCGGACACTTATTATTTTAACCGTTCCATGAGCACGCGACAGATTATGAAAAAAATGGTAGACCGGTTCTGGGAAAAAGTAACGCCGGATATGATTAAAAAAGCACAGGAACTCGGATTTAATACTGAGCAGTTTGTTACATTTGCCTCTATTATCGGTAAGGAATCAGGAAATGACGCGGAAAAACCTTTTATAGCCGCTGTATTTCGCAACAGGCTCAAAAAGAAAATGCCCCTGCAAAGTGATCCGACGGCTGTTTATGATATGGACAGTTTTAACGGCAAAGTGTTGCGCAGTCACTTAAAAAGAAATTCGCCCTATAATACTTACGTGATAAAAGGTTTGCCGCCGGGACCCATTGCCAATCCGGGATTGACTTCACTGCAAGCAACCCTTAATCCGGCTCCCGTTAAATATCTTTATTTTGTTTCCAAAAAAGACGGTTCACACTTCTTTTCTGACTCTCTAAAAGAGCATAATAGAGCAATATACCGGTATACACATCTTAATAACAAATAATTACAATAACTTAAGCGTCTATTTTGCTGGTGAAAATTAATGAAAGAACTCGTTCATGATTTTTATCAATATTTCTGTTTATAAAAAAATTTCATTTCCGGAATTTCCCCTGTAATTTTAAGTCATTTAAATTAAAAAAAAGTTAAATTTTTTGCTTGACAAAGGCAAATACCGCCTCTATAGTTGCCATGTGGAGTAAAGTGGTTTTTAGTGGGGGGAAGTGATGTCTGTATTCAGGGGTCAATATCATCACAATATCGATGAAAAGGGAAGGATAATCTTCCCATCCAAATTTCGCGAAATTTTTGCGGAAGAATACGACAACCGGATGGTGATCACCAACTGGGATCAGTACCTCATGGTTTTTCCTTACGATGAATGGCTTATCATTGAAGAGAAAGTAGCCCATCAATCCAAATTGCGCAAGGAAGTGCGATCGTTTCAGCGTTTCTTCATGTCCGGAGCGGTTGATTGCAATATCGACGGACAGGGGCGTGTGCTCATACCCTCGACTTTGCGTGAATATGCCAAATTGGAAAAAGATATTGTTCTGGCCGGTATGCTGAAAAATATTGAAATCTGGTCGAAAGACCGTTTTGAAGAGAGAATGAGACTGGCCGCCGATGAAATTGACAAGTGCGCTGACTTTATAGCTGATCTGGGAATTTAAAAGATGATTGCCGACTTCTATCACGAGCCGGTAATGGTTAAGGAAGTTATTGCATCGCTTTTAGTCAGTAAAACGGGAATCTACGTGGATTGTACCGTGGGTGGCGCGGGTCATTCCTACGCGATACTTAAAGAATCAGATGCGTTTTTAGTGGGAATCGATTGTGACGATCAGGCTCTGCAGTATGCGGAAAAACGGCTGGCGGAATTCGGGTCGCGCAAGGTTTTGATACAGGCTAATTTTGCCGATTTAAGCAAAATACTGAAAGATTTAAACATAGAAAAAGTTGATGGCGTTCTGCTGGATTTAGGTGTCTCGTCCCATCAACTCGATACAGAACAAAGAGGCTTTAGTTTTAATCAACAGGCGCTGCTCGACATGCGGATGGATCGCAGTTTAAAGATCAGCGCTTACGATATTGTCAACAGCTTCGCGCAAGACGAACTGGAAAATATTATCAGGTTTTACGGGGAAGAAAAAATGGCAGCAAGAATAGCCAGGGCAATATCAAAAAAAAGACAGCAATCGCCCATTGAAACAACCACGGAACTGGCGGACATCATTGCTTCCTGTATGCCTGCGAAATTAAGATGGCAGAAAATCCATCCCGCCACAAGAACCTTTCAGGCCATAAGAATAGCCGTCAACCATGAGTTGGATAACATAAAACCGGCAATTGATGCCGCGGCTGAAGCGCTGAAGCCCGGCGGCCGCCTTTGTGTAATTTCTTTTCATTCGCTGGAAGATCGTATCGTAAAAAATGAAATTCGTGCATTAAGCGGAATTTGCGTCTGTCCCAAGGATGTGCCGTTTTGTGTTTGTCAGAGGGATGCAAAGCTCAAAAATCTGACCTCAAAAGTCATCGTTCCTTCGGCGGAAGAAATCGAAGCTAATCCACGCGCTCGCAGCGCCAAATTGCGCGTGGCCCGGAGACTATAAAATGGCACCATCCGCACAGTCTGTTGGAACAAGAGCCATGCCCCGTTTTGAAGAAGCAAAGGGGGCTTCTTTCGACATAAAGTATTCTACTTTTATTATTTTTGCCATCGTGCTCATGTTTGTTGCTTTGATCTATGTAGGCTCACATATTCATATGACGGAACTGGAATACAGTATCGCTACGGAATTAAATATCAAAGAACAAAAACTGGAAGAGCAGAAAAAGCTAAAGTTGGAATACGCGATGCTCAAATCACCGCAGCGGATTGAAAGCATTATGAGAAGCAGATTACAGATGTCCTATCCTGATAATAATCAAGTCATTGTCTTAAAAAAATCGGGAGAGTGATATGGCGATTGAATCGAAAAAATGGTTGAAATTCAAAATTGCCATGCTTTTCATGTTTTTTCTGGTGTTATTTATTGCTTTGATATCCCGTGCTTTTCAGTTACAGGTTTTATCCGGACAGAAACTAAAAAAATTAGCAACAAGGCAACACACCTCTGTGCTTCAGTTGCAGCCGGAAAGAGGGGTAATTTATGATCGCAACGGTGAAAAGCTTGCTGTATCCATCATGGCGAATTCCGTTTGCGCCGACCCTTCCAAAATAGTTGATCCCGTTAAGACTTCCGGACAAGTTGCGACAATTCTCAATCTGGACAATCAAACGGTTTTAAAAAAATTATCCGCGCAAAAAAGTTTTTCCTGGTTGGCCAGAAGAATTCCTCCGGAACAGGCTGCTTCCATAGAAAGCGCGGATATCGAAGGAGTCTTTCTGGTTAAAGAACCCAGACGCTTTTATCCCAATGGTGAATTGGCCGCGCATCTGCTCGGATTTGTCGGCCTGGATGCCTCCGGTCTGGAAGGATTGGAAAGTAAATATGATGAATCTTTAAAAGGAAAGCCGCAGGTGCTGGCGTGGGCCCGGGACGCCAAAGGGAAAAAGCTGTTCCTGCGCGTTGAAAAGAACGAGACTCAAAAAGATGAAAATGTAAATCTTGTTTTAACGATCGATAATCGGATTCAATATCTCGTGGAAACTCAGTTAAAAGAAGCCGTTCTCTCCAAGGGCGCGAAAGCGGGACTTGCCATTGTCATGGATCCCAAGACTGGAGAGATTTTGGCGATGGCCAACCAGTTAGGTTTCAATCCCAATAACATTGAAGGGCTCACGCCGGAAAAATGGCGGAATCGTGCCATCACCGATTACTTCGATCCCGGATCAACCTTCAAACCCTTTTTGGTGGCTGGCGCGCTGGAGGAAAAAATCGTTAAGGAATCGGATAAGTTTTATTGTGAAAACGGAAACTATAAAGTGGCAAACCGTGTGATTCATGAAGCCAATAAGAAACGTCATGGCGTGTTGGACGTCAAGGATATATTAAAATATTCCAGCAATATCGGCGCCGCAAAAATCGCTCAAAAGATGGGGAAAGAAAAGTTTTATGATTATATAAAAAAATTTGGCTTTGGGACAAAAACCGGCATAGATCTGCCCGGCGAGTCTTCAGGGGCGGTCAGACCGGTAAAAAATTGGGTGCCTGTTGATACGGCGATGATTGGTTTCGGCCAGGGCGTTTCGGTTACGGCCATTCAATTAATTTCTGCCGTTTCGGCCGTTGCCAACAACGGAGTTTTAATGAAACCCTATGTCGTGCGCGGCATGGCCGACAAAGATAATCACCTTGTCAAGCTTTATACGCCGACGGTCGTCCGCAAAGTTATTTCTCCGGACACGGCGAGGCGTCTTACCAATATGCTTACGGAAGTTGTCAGCGCGCCGGACGGCACCGGTAAAAACGCGCGCATTGTCAACGTTAGCGTTGCCGGCAAGACAGGGACTTCCCAGAAATTCGATTTTACCCGCGGTGTATATTCTTCGGAAAAAGTGAGAACGTCTTTTATGGGATTTTTCCCGGCTGAGAATCCGCAGGTTGCCATTCTGGTAATTCTTGATGAACCGCAAAGAGACAAGTGGGGCGGTGTTGCCGCCGCGCCGGTGTTTAAGAATATCGGTGAACAGATACTCAATTGCTTTAAAACAAATATCAGAGAAACTCCCGTTTTTGAAAAAGAGAAGACGGATAAAGTACAGCTTGTTTCGGCGCAGCAGACTTTGGCTCCATCCAATACTGCAGAAGATAACGGATCAACGATGCCTGATTTTTCAGGTTTAACCATAAGAGAAGCAATGAAGAAAGCTAAAGCCGAATCCATAGAGCTTAAAGTATCAGGCAATGGCTGGGCTGTGCATCAATATCCGCCTGCTCACACGCCGATTGGTGATGAGCGCCTGTGCAATGTTGCTTTTGAGTTAAATAATTGAGGTATAGATGAAACTGGCTCACTTAATTGAGGGACTGGATATCATAAATATTTCGGGAGATCCTTATGGAGAGGTATCTGCCTTATGTTTTTCCGCGGATCAGTGTATACACGGCTCTGTATTTGTTGCCGTTTGCGGCTTAAAGAATGACGGGCATGATTTTATTACAGAAGCGATAAATCGCGGCGCGCAGTTTATTGTATATGAGAAAGACTTGCAATTCCCTTCTCATATAACAGCCATTAAAGTGTCTGACAGCCGGCGTGCCTTGAGTATTCTGGCCCGAAACTATTTTGACAATCCGTCCGTCCATTTGGTTCTCATTGCTGTTATGGGAACAAACGGTAAAACAACGATCACATATCTTCTGGAATCCATATTGAAAGAAGCCGGTTTTAAATGTGGGGTTTTAGGCACTGTCAATTATCGTTACAACGATAAAACCTATCCCGCGCCAAATACAACTCCGGAATCTTATGAACTGCAGAAAATAATGCGCGCGATGGCTGACGCCGGTGTCACTCACGTTATCGCCGAGGTTTCATCCCACGCCGTTGACCTGAAGAGAGTTGAAGACTGCGATTTTGATATGGGCATTTTTACCAATCTTACCCGTGATCATCTTGATTATCATTTGACCATGGAAAATTATTTTCAGGCAAAGAAACGATTTTTTGCCGAAATTTTGCCCCGAAGCAGGAAAGTCCATTCGCAAAAAATGGTCATCAATAACGATGATCAGTGGGGACAGAGAATTTTACAGGAAGTAAATCTGCCGGCGTTGACTTACGGGATAGAGGGCGATTGCGTAATCATGGCTAAAAACTATGAAGTATCATTGACGGGAATAAAAGCCCGAATTGATTTAGGTGGAGAATCCGTCTCCGTGGCATCGCCTCTGATCGGTAAATTTAATCTCTACAATATTCTGGCTGCTATTGGCGCCGCGGTTATTTTACAGGTTCCCCCCCCGGTGATTAAAAAAGGAATAGAGAATTTGTGTTGTGTTCCGGGAAGACTTGAAAAAGTCGCTTCTCCCGAAGGCGTTAATATTTTCGTTGATTACGCGCATACGGATGACGCCTTGAGGCGCGTGCTGCAAAACCTGGTGGAACTTAAGGAAAAAAGAATCATTACGGTTTTTGGCTGTGGCGGGAACAGGGATAGAGGCAAAAGACCGCTTATGGGAGAAGCGGCCACCCGATACAGTGATTTGACCATCGTAACTTCTGATAATCCCCGTCTGGAAGATCCCCTGGTTATCATCGCGGAAATAGAGGAGGGGATTGATAAAAGTAAGATAAAGAAAACAAAGTTTGATCATTTGAAATCCGGTGATGATATTCATTCCTATGCGGTGATTCCCGACAGAAGACAGGCCATTGAAGCGGCAATCAATGAGGCTGAAAGTGGAGACATTGTTTTAATTGCGGGCAAGGGTCATGAAGATTACCAGATTCTGGGAACTCAAAAAATGCCGTTTGATGACCGTGTGATTGCCGCGCAGACTTTGAAGTTAAGGAGTCATTTACAATAATTTGATGAATAACGATTTGCCAGTCTTTTCATTAAACGATGTGTTGAAAGCAACGACCGGAACTTTAGTTTCCGGAGCGCCCACGAGCACGTTTTACGGGATTTCCACGGATTCGCGGTCAATTAGCAAGGGAAATCTCTTTGTTGCTTTGAAAGGAGATAATTTCGACGGCCACGATTTTGTGATGAAGGTTTTAGAGCAGGGAGCTGCCGGAATTTTAGCGCATAATGAAGAAAAAATGAGTCAAATCCCGAAGGATGAACCGTGTGCCGTCATCAGGGTCGCTGATACATTGACCGCGCTAGGAGACCTTGCCCACGAATGGAGGAAACGGTTTTCCCTTCCCGTCATAGGTTTGACAGGTTCTTCGGGGAAAACAACGACCAAAGAAATGATAGCGGCAATCATCAGCAGGAAGAAAAATATTCTAAAGACGGAAGGGAATTTAAACAATCTGATAGGCGTGCCGCAGACGATATTTCGCCTTACCCCGAAACATGAATTGATGGTTCTGGAGATGGGTACGAATACCCGGGGAGAAATAAAGAGACTTACGCAGATTGCCGAGCCGAATATCGGATTGATTACGAATATCGGTCCGGCGCATTTGGCGGGGTTTGGTTCCATGGAAGTTGTCCGGGAAGAGAAAAATGATTTGTTTCTTAACCTGCCTCCGTCGGGCATAGCTGTCATTAATCTTGATGATGAAGCCATAGCGATTGCGTCTGAAAAATGGAATGGCAGGAAAATTACTTTCAGCATGAGTCCCAACGCTGATGTTACGGTAAAAGATATAGAAAAGAACGGCATCAAGGGTATGCGCTTTAACTTGATCATCGGCGGCAATGCGCAAAGGGTGGAAATGAAAATTGCCGGTCTTCATCATGTATATGACGCCATGGCGGCCGCGGCCGTTGCCTTGGCTGCGGGCATGGATGACAAGACCATATCGGAAGGTCTTGCCTTTTTCCGGCCGTTTAGCGGACGCATGGAAATGATCAAACTGCATAACGGCGCCTTTCTCCTGGATGATTCCTATAACGCGAATCCCGCTTCGGTTCGTGAAGCTCTGATGACACTGAAAGATTTAAAAACGAATCATCATGGTTACGTGTTTTTAGGCGATATGCTTGAGTTAGGCACGGACGCTGCCGAAATGCATCGAAGAATCGGGATGTTGATTGCTACTATCGGCATCAATGCGCTTTTCCTTCAAGGTGATTTTTCCGGGGTTACGGCAAAAGGCGCTATGGAAGGAGGCCTCTCGTCCCAGAATATTTTCTTTTTATCCGGCGATGAGAAAGGCATGACTTACTTAAAGAATCATTTGAAAAAAGGAGATTGGATTCTGGTAAAAGGTTCACGCCGGATGAAAATGGAAAAAATTGTGTCTCAGATATGCAGTGATTTTGGCGGTGATAAGATGAATGGACATCACAAAACGATTAATCCGTCAGGAGTAAATTAAAATTGATTTACCATTTATTATATCCTTTACATACCACGGTTTCGTTTTTTAACGTATTTCGTTATATAACGTTCAGGACTATTTTTGCATCCATTACAGCGCTTTTGATATGTCTGGTTTTTGGCAAATGGATGATTCAAAGATTGCAGGAACTGCAAATCGGTCAGCAGATAAGAGAGGATGGCCCGCAGAGTCATTTAATCAAAAAGGGCACTCCAACGATGGGCGGGGTATTAATTATCCTTGCCGTGGTTATCTCGACGCTGCTTTGGACAATTTTTTCTGCCAATTATGTCTGGATCATATTGCTGGTGACCATTGGTTATGGATTGATTGGTTTTATCGACGATTACAGGAAACTTGCCGGTAAAAGCTCCAAGGGCGTTTCCGGTAAAACAAGATTGATTGCAGAAATAGCCATCGCTTTGTTCGTAAGTATCATGCTTTATCTGAAACCGGGTTTTAATTCGCAAATAACGATTCCTTTCTTTAAAACGGTATTGCCTAATCTCGGTTGGGGTTATGTCATACTTTCCACGTTTATTATCGTGGGCGCGGCCAATGCCGTGAATTTAACAGACGGTCTGGATGGTCTGGCCATCGGTCCCGTGATTATCTGTTTTGCCACCTATCTTCTTTTTGCCTACTTTGCCGGAAATGTGAAAGTTGCCTCCTATTTGCAGATTGCCCACGTTTCCGGCGCCGGTGAATTGACGGTATTCTGTGGAGCTCTGGTGGGCGCGGGCCTTGGCTTTCTCTGGTTTAATGCTTACCCCGCGGAAATTTTTATGGGAGATGTCGGTTCCCTTTCGCTTGGCGGTGCGTTAGGCACGATAGCGATTATCACAAAACAGGAAATATTACTGGCTATTGTCGGCGGTATTTTTGTCATGGAAACATTTTCGGTAATTTTTCAGGTTGGCTTTTTCAAGCTGACCGGGGGGAAACGCATTCTCCGGATGGCCCCTCTGCATCACCATTTCGAATTAAAGGGATGGGCTGAGCCTAAAGTCATTGTGAGGTTTTGGATCATTTCCATATTATTGGCTTTGGTAGCTATCAGTACATTGAAGTTACGTTAGAGGAAACATGGATTTTACCAATAAAAAAATAGTCATCATCGGCATGGGTAAGACCGGAATTGCCACAGCCGCATTTTTAGGAAAACGAGGCGCAGAAGTCGTCGTAACGGATGAAAAATCATTTGATCAGTGGGGTGGCGAGTTTAAGCAAATTGCCAAAGAAAAATGGCTGGAAATCAAAGACTATAATAGCCATGTTTTGGAGGGAGCTTTCATGGTTGTGCCGTCTCCCGGCGTTCCTCCTGATAATGAAATACTGGTTGAGGCGCAAAAAAAGAATATACCGATTGTCAGTGAAATTGAACTGGCCTACAGGTTTTTAAAAGTTCCGGTAATAGCTGTTACCGGAACGAATGGTAAAACAACAACGACAACACTATTGGGTGAAATTCTGCGAATGGCCGGTAAGAGCGTTTTTGTCGGCGGTAATATAGGCACTCCCTTGATAGAATACGCGCAAATCCCCCGGAATGATGATTTTATCGTCGCGGAAATCAGCAGTTTCCAGCTTCAGTGGATAGAGAAATTCCGGCCGTTTATTGCCATCCTTTTGAATATTACCCGCGATCATATCAATTATCACGGCTCTTTTGCCGAGTATCGCCGCGTTAAGGCCGGAATATTTGCCAATCAAACCCAAACAGATTTCGCGATTCTTAATGCGGCGGATCCCCAGCAGGATACGATAGCCGATACTGTTCGCGCGCAAATTATTAAATTTAGTTCGAAAGATGCTTTGCCCCGGGGAATATTTATTAAAAATAATAATATGGTTTTGAGAATGCCGGGCATGCCCGATATACCCGATACAAATGAAGAACAGTATCCTTTGAGCATTATTAATCTTCCCGGCATGCATAATGTGGAAAATGTGATGGCGGCGATCGTGGCGGCGCGTTTATGCGGATGCAGTCAGGAAAACGTCATTGCGGCGGTCAGGGCTTTTAGCGGACTACCGCACCGGATTGAATTTGCGGGTGAGAAGAATTCAATCAAATTCTATGACGATTCCAAGGGAACAAATGTCGGCTCTGTTGTGCGAGCGCTTCAGACATTTTCCAAACCCGTCATTTTGCTTTTAGGCGGCCGCGATAAAGATGGTGATTTTGAATCTCTCAAGCCGTTCATTAAAACAAAAACTAAAATGGTAATTTTATTTGGCGAAGCGCGTGATCGTATCGCTTCGTTAATTGGTGAGGAAGTGCCTGTTTTAAAAAATGCGAAATTACGGGAAGCGGTTGAAAGCGCTTATAAAGATGCTCATCCGGGCGATGTTGTTTTGCTTTCTCCCGGTTGTGCCAGTTTTGATGAATTTGCCAATTACAAGGAACGGGGTAATGTATTCAAGGACGTCGTGAGGAATCTATAGATGGATGCTGTGATTAAACATAATGAAGATAAACTGCCGGATATAATCCTGCTTTTAGTTACATTAATTCTGGTGATTGTGGGAACGGCGATGATTTATTCTTCCAGTTCCATTATCGCGTTGGAGAAATTTAAGGACGGCCAGTATTTTTTGAAAAAACAGCTTTTGTTTGTTTTTTTAGGTCTCACTTCCATGATCATTATGACTAAGGTTCCTTATACGCAATTAAAGAAATGGGCTTATCCCGGAATATTGTTGTCATTTGTGTTACTGGCCCTGCTGTTGACGCCATTAGGAATGAAGCGCGGAGGAGCGACCCGCTGGTTAAATTTGGGCGGCTTCTCTTTTCAGGTAACCGAGATGGTTAAGATTGCAGTCGTTGTTTTCCTCGCGCATTTATTGACCAGAAAAGCGTATCAAATGCAAAATTTCACCAGAGGAATTCTTGTGCCTTTAGCCGTTGTCGCCGGTGTAATCCTGCTCATTTTGCTGGAGCCTGATTTCGGTACGGCTGTTATTATCGCCGCTATTTTGCTTTCGATGTTATGCATAGCGGGAGCGCAGGTCAAACATCTTTTGTTTTTGATAGGAGCTTTCATTCCTATCGGAGTATCGTTGATTTTATATAAGGGATACCGGCTGACGCGTTTGACTGCTTTTCTGGATCCGTGGAAAGACGCGGATAATACCGGTTTTCAAATTATCCAGTCGCTGCTCTCTTTTGGTTCAGGCGGAACTTTCGGCGTGGGAATAGGCGACGGCATGCAAAAATTATTTTATCTGCCCGAGCCGCATACCGATTTTATTCTCTCTATCATTGCCGAGGAAACCGGTTTCATCGGAGTGACGATTATTATCGTCATGTTCGCTATTTTTGCTCTTCGCGGCTTTATGATTGCCGCGAAAGCGCCCGATCTTTTCGGGACATTATTGGCTGCCGGAGTGACGATGGTAATTTCTTTGGAAGCGTTTATCAATATTGCCGGTGTCATGGGACTCATACCCTTAAAAGGTCTGGTGTTGCCTTTTTTAAGTTATGGCGGGACGGCATTTATTATGAGTATGACGGCTGTGGGCGTTTTGCTGAACATTTCCACACAGACGTAATGAAGAACGATATACAGGGGTATGCTTGTTAAAAAAGAGTTCAACGGGTTTGATGTTGTGGAGTAAAAAATGCGCATTGTTATTGCGGGAGGTGGAACAGGCGGGCATTTGTTTCCCGGGATTGCTATCGCTGAAGAATTTCTTAAAAGAGATGATAAAACAAGAATTATTTTTATCGGAACAAAAAAAGGCATTGAAAGCAGGCTGCTTGACAAATTGGGTTATGAACTCAGAGCAATTGATATAGAGGGAGTTAAAGGACGGGGAGTTAAGGCATTGATAAAGGGCGCTTATCAGATTCCAAAAAGTATTTGGCAATCAAGGCATATTTTGAAACAATTCAGTCCTCACATTGTTTTTGGCGTGGGCGGCTATGCCTCGGGGCCTGCGGTGCTTACCGCTCATTTTATGGGTATACCGACGGCTATAGCGGAACAAAACGCTATTCCGGGAGTCACTAATAAAATTCTCGGTCATTTCGCGGATAAAATATTCGTCACCTATACGCAAACCCGGGAATGCTTTGAGCAAACAAAGGTGGTCATAAGCGGTAATCCCGTAAGGGCGTCGTTTATTGCCAGACGCGATAAAATAAAAGAAAAGAAAAATTACCGGCAACTGCTTATTTTTGGAGGGTCGCAGGGAGCGGAGGCAATCAATAAAAGTGTTTTGGAGATTCTGCCGCAATTGCAGAGCATGAAAAATAATATTCGTATTCTTCATCAAACCGGTTCACAGCAGGTCCAAGAAGTAAGAAAAGCTTATGAACAATTCGGCATTCAGGCCAGGGTTACAGAATTTATTGTTGATATGGCCGCGGCTTACGCGGATGCGGATTTGATTATTTGCCGCGCCGGTGCCACATCGCTGGCGGAAATCGCCGCTGCAGGCAAGGCGGCTATTTTGATTCCGTATCCATGGGCCGCAAACGACCATCAATCAAAAAACGCGCAGGCTCTGGCCAAAGAGGGCGCCGCTGTGGTGATTCCGGAGAGAGAGATTGGCGGCACTAATTTGTTTGATGTGATTGAAAATCTGTTATGGGATGAAAAAAAGCTTCACCAGATGGAAGAAAATTCGTTAAGGTTGAGCAGGATTGATGCGGCGGCAACAATCGTTGATAGCTGTATTCAATTAATGGTTGAAAAAAATAAGGCATATGATTCGTAAAAATATAAAGAGCATGGAAAAATAATGATATCAGATAAGAAAAACAGTTTAATGCAGCACAAAGTAAAATGCATCCATTTTGTGGGAATCGGAGGCATTGGGATGAGCGGGATTGCCGAAGTTTTGGTGAATCTCGGTTATCATGTCGGCGGTTCTGACGTTCAGCCGTCGGAAACAACGGCGCGTTTGCAGAAAATCGGCGCGAAAGTCATTATAGGACACGCGGCGGAAAACGTCGGTAACGCCGATGTTGTTGTTACTTCTACGGCAGTGAAATCAAACAATCCGGAAGTTATAGAGGCACATCGGAAAAATATTCCGGTAATTCCACGGGCAGAAATGCTTGCGGAACTTCTCAAAATGAAATTTTCCGTTGCTGTTTCCGGCAGTCACGGTAAAACCACGACCACCTCCATGATTTCAACGATCCTTGCGGAGGGTGATTTAGATCCTACGATGGTCATAGGGGGAAAACTGGCGAGTATCGGCAGTAATGCCCGATTGGGCGATGGTGAAATTATCGTTGCGGAAGCTGATGAAAGTGACGGCTCATTCCTGAAATTATCGCCCACCATTGCCGTCATTACAAACATCGACCGCGAACATCTGGATTATTATCCGGGTATTGCCGAAATCAAGGAAGCATTTCTTAAATTTGCCAATATCGTTCCCTTCTACGGTTGCACGGTTATTTGCACCGATAATATTCATGTGCGGGAAATTATTCCCATGATTAAACGAAAAATGATTACTTACGGAATAGAATTCTCCGCGGATTACTGCGCTTCAGATATCAAATTTTTGAAAACCAAAACCAGTTACACTCTGGTTTATAAAAAGAAAAAATTAGGCACAGTTGAATTAATTGTGCCAGGGCTTTTCAATGTTTATAATTCTTTAGCGGCAATAGCGGTGGCCCGTGAGTTGAATCTGGATTTTGCAACAATAAAAGAGGGTCTAAAAAGCTTTTCCGGAGTGCAGCGCCGCCTGGAAATCAAGGGAAGAGTGGGTGATATCACCATCGTTGATGATTACGGTCATCATCCGACAGAAATTAAAGAAACACTGAAAGCTATGCGGCAAATATGGAAAGACAGGTTGATCGTTGTTTTTCAGCCTCACAGGTTCACGCGGACAAAGGCGCTCTTTGATGAATTCACTAACGCCTTCGGCAATGTCGATATCTTGATCTTAAATGACATCTATCCGGCCAGTGAGGAGCCTATTGCCGGAATTAATTCCGCCGCGCTTTGCAAAGCGATCAGAAAAACAGGTCAAACCCATGTGGAATATATACCCGGCACGGAAGAAACCATCGAATATCTGTTAAAGACGGTAAAAGCGAAGGATACTGTTGCTACGATCGGGGCGGGAAGCATTTATAAAATCGGCGAAGCTTTTATAAAACGGCTGGTGGCAAGGGAAACAAAAAAGTGATGACCGGCAAAAAAAATGAAATTAAAGAAGTTCTGGGCGGTATCATCAAGGGAAAGATATTGTATGATGAAGCGATGTCTCTCCATACATCGCTTGCCGTAGGAGGCAATGCGGACGCCCTCGTATATATAGAAAATGAAGATCAACTGATGCGGATTGTAAGCAAACTCAAAGAACAGGAAATAAATTTTTTTATAGCGGGAAATCTGACGAATGTTATTGTGCGTGATGGCGGATACCGGGGAGTTATATTGCTGATGACAGGAAGCTCGGAAGTCCGTTGTGAATACACGCCGCAAAACGGTTATTTAATTTCCGCCCAGGCAGGCGCGGCGCTGGCAAAAGTTGTCAGCCGTTCGGTCACGGAAGAACTAACCGGGCTTGAGTTTGGCGCCGGCATTCCCGGCAGTGTTGGCGGTGCCGTATGGATGAACGCGGGCGCGTACGGCAAAGAAATGAAAGATGTTATAAAAGAGGTATCTCTATTGAATGCCGACGGAGATAAAAAAACAATGAAGGAGGGGGAAATATCTTTCGGCTATCGCACGTCATCTTTCCCTGCTGACACCATAATACTTGGCGCTCAATTTATACTGGAAAAAGGTGAGCGTTCAAAAATCAAAGAAAAAATAAATGAAATTTTACAGCTGCGCCAGACCAAACATCCCCTGGAATTCCCAAACGCCGGGTCTATTTTTAAGAATTTGCCCGGTCAGGCAGCAGGCCGTCTTATTGAAGACATGGGTATCAAAGGGATGACCGCCGGAGGCGCGCAAATATCATCTAAACACGCCAACTTTATTGTTAACAGCGGCGGCGCCACGGCTTCAGATATTTTAACGCTTATTGAGTTTATTCAAGTAAGGGCCAAAAAAGAAAAAGGCGTGAATCTGGAGACGGAAGTAGTGATTATCGGAGAAGATTAATGCTGAAAAGATCAGGACTCAAAACAAAGAAAAACCGGATACGCAGGCGTTTTGGCAATATATCCGGAGATTTCTTGACCGCAACGGGATTACTGTTTGCCGCAGTGCTTTTGTTTTCTTTGTTTGTTTACGCTTACAATTTCCTGATAAGCATGCCGTATTTTCAAATCAAAGAAATATCCGTTCGCGGATTAAGAGAATTAACGGAAAAAGATGTTCTGACATCGGCCGGGATAAAGCCCGCGCAAAACCTGTTGGCCATCAATACGGACGCGGTGATACGCCGGGTTTCCGCAAACCAATGGGTGGAGAATATTTACGTGGGCAGGGAACTGCCTGACAAGCTGGTTCTGGAAGTAAAGGAAAGAACTCCACTGGCTTTGGTGAAACAGGGCAATGATTTCTGTCTCATGGATGCCGAAGGTTTTGTGTTCAAGAAACTTAGTAAAAGCGATGAAGTCGATCTTCCCATTATTACGGGAGTCGACGAAAAAGAAGACAATAAATCGCAACTGCTTTTAGGCACCCTTAATTTATTGAAGACTCTGTCCAAATCCAGCCAATACGCTTATCTGGGCACAATTTCCGAGGTTCATGTCGATAATGTATTCGGTCTTTCTTTGATTTTCAGTACGGGTCTTTACATAAAACTTGGCACGGGCGGTTTTGAAAACAAGTTGAAGCAATTAAAAGTTGTTTTGGCCGATCTGGAAAGCAGGGGCATGAAAAACGGTTATTTATGCATTGATTTATCGGATGACGCAAAGGTTACGGTACAACGCAAAAATGTTCCCGAACGGAAGGAAGAGGATAATAAAGGTAAACAGTATTTAATATAAAAATTTATTGATTTTTAAAATTAAAGAAGAGGTGAAGAGGCTGATGAGGAAGAAAAGCAATGTGTTAATCGGGCTTGATATAGGAACGACAAAAACCACTGCTATTGTTGGCGAGGTTACCGAAGCCGGAATCAATATAATTGGCATTGGAACATCTCAAAATAAAGAAATGAGAAAAGGGACTGTTGTTAATATTGACAGCATGGTGGAATCGATAAAAACGGCTGTGGAAGAAGCTGAGCATATGTCCGGATGCCGCATTAATTCGGTTTATGTCGGAGTTTCCGGCAGTCATATAAAAGGGCAAAACTCTTTGAGCATCGTATCCATTAAGGGCCGGGAAGTGGATGAGAATGATGTAAAAAGAGTGATAGAAGCTTCCAAAGCGATTGCCATTCCCGTGGGCAGGGAAATCATGCACGTCCTTCCCCAGGGTTATGTCATCGACGGTCAGGAGGGGATTAAAGATCCCATAGGGATGTCCGGCGTCCGGCTGGAGGCCAAGGTGCACATCGTTACCGGAGCTACCTCCGCTATTCAGGATATCGTGAAATCCGTAAACCGCGTGGGCCTGGATATTGATGACATCGTTCTGGAACAGTTAGCGGCCGGCAAAGCCGTGTTGAGTAATGACGAGAAAGATTTAGGCGTTGTTTTAATTGATATCGGCGGCTCCAATACGTCTGTAACAATATTCTCTGAATCGAGCATCAAACATACGGCCATACTGCCTGTTGGAGGAAACTATCTTACTTCGGATATTTCAACAGGTTTACGCACACCCCTTGCTGAAGCGGAAAAGATTAAAATTAAATACGGTTGCGCCATGACTTCCATGATCCCGAAGGATGAAACCATCAGAGTGCCCAGTTTAGGCGGCAGGGAAGACCGTGAAGTTTCGCGTCAGATTCTGGGACGGATTGTCGAGCCGAGAATGGAAGAAATTTTAAATCTTGCTTACAATGAAATTGTCCGGTTCGGATTTGAAGATCTACTGGCGGCCGGAGTTGTTTTAACCGGAGGAACATCGCTTCTGGAAGGCATAAGCGAACTGGCTGAAAAAATATTTGATATGCCGGCGCGAAAAGGACTTCCTATCGGTGTCGGGGGGTTAACGGATATTGTGAATTCACCGGCGCATGCCATAGGAGTGGGACTGATTATTTATGGCCATGATCAACTGGATGGTGATTCCATGTATAGAAAAACAACAGGTGTGTTTGGCAATATGGCAAAAACTGTAAAAAAAATGTTTTCAGAATTTTTTTGAAAGGAAGGAGAGAACATGTTTGAATTAACGGAAGTATGTAGTGAAAATCTGGCAAAAATCAAGGTAATCGGCGTAGGTGGCGGCGGTGGAAACGCCGTCAACACGATGATTTCATCATCCCTGATGGGAGTTGACTTCATCAACGCGAATACCGATGCGCAGGCGCTGAGCGTATCGAGTTCGCCGGTCAAAATTCAAATCGGTTCCAAGATCACAAAAGGTCTGGGAGCCGGTTCCGATCCGGAAATCGGCAAACAATCGGCGCTGGAATCCCGCGATGATATCCGCCCTTATCTGGAAGGCGCGGATATGATTTTCATCACCGCGGGAATGGGAGGAGGAACGGGAACGGGCGCGGCCCCGGTTATTGCGGAAATTGCCCGTGAATGCAGCGTTCTGACTATTGCCGTGGTGACCAAGCCTTTTCAGTTTGAAGGAAAAAAACGCAATGTTCAGGCTGAAGAAGGGATTGCTCAATTGCGGGAGGTTGTAGACACGCTGATTGTTGTTCCGAACCAGAGACTGTTGAGCCTGGGCGGCCGGAACCTGTCTCTTTTGGAAGCCTTTAAAAAAGCGGATGATATCCTTTATCAGGCGGTTAAGGGAATATCCGATCTGATTTTGGTTCCGGGATTAATTAATCTTGATTTTGCCGATGTCAGGAGTGTTATGAGCAACATGGGCATGGCCATTATGGGCACCGGTGTCGCCAGCGGTGAAAACAGGGCGGTGGAAGCGGCGCAAAGAGCAATCTCATCTCCTTTGCTGGAGGACAATACGATTCAAGGCGCGCACGGAATTTTACTCAATATCACAGGCGGTCCTGACATGAGTCTTTATGAAGTTAACGAGGCTTCATCTCTCATTCAGGAGGAAGCGGATGAAGATGCCAACATAATTTTCGGGACGGTGATTGATGAAAATATGCAGGATGAAATTCGCATCACTGTCATTGCCACGGGCTTTGATGATTTTAATAAGAAGAAAAGGGAATCCCTGGGGAATGTTACACATTTTGGCGGTTTCCGGAGGGAGGATTTGGCGACACCCACTTTCATTCGCAGGGAAAGAACACTTAACAATCCGAATGTCGCGGTTGTGGGCCTAAACGATGAAACTGAAAATATGGATATGCAGATTCCGACATTTTTACGCCGTCAGGCTGACTGATTATTCGTGCGACGCCAATTCCCGTCGCTAAAAAAATTGGGGGAGTTGGTAAGCTGAGAAATTCCGTGAAGCAAACGGATAGCATTCCTTTGTTTTGCTTTGGAATTTATGTTCGTGATTTTTTAGCTTTGTAATTTAACGGTGAGGTTAGTGTTTACTGGATATAGGCCATGATAAAACCATGGATTGGAAACTGAAAAAAAAATACACAACCATTCTGGAGAATGAGACCGGATATGTAAAAAAAGTTTGGGGCGACTATAATACGGTTTGCCTGGCTTATCCCAATGACTACCGGATTGGCATGGCAAATCTGGGTTTCCAAACTGTATATAATATATTTAATGATCTACCTTCCTTTCTTTGTGAAAGGGTATTCCTGCCCGCATCCGGGAACGAGGCCAGATTCGTTTCCGGAGCGGCGGGAATTTTTAGTCTGGAGAGCCAGAAATCTATTGCCGACTTTGACATACTGGCTTTTTCCATATCATTTGAAAATGACTACCCCAATATCTTAAAAATTCTGGATTTAGCCGGTATTCCGATACTGGCTAAAGACCGCCCGGAAAATTATCCTTTGATAATTGGCGGCGGCGTTGCCGTAACGCTTAATCCCGAGCCGCTGGCGGATTTTTTTGATTTATTTATTCTGGGTGAAGCCGAAGAAGTTTTGCCGCAATTCGGCCTTTCTTTCGAAAAGGCGCGCCGTCTCGGTGATGATCGCCGGAATTTAGTCACAGATTTACAAAAGAAAATTAATAATGTTTACGTCCCGGGTCTGTACGAAGTAAATTATTCCACAGACTGTAAGATTCAGTCCATCGTGCCGAAAGAAGCGGGTTTTTCCAAAAAAATAAAAATAAAACATGTGAAAGATATCAATAAATTTTGCACACGGGAAGTGATCAGCGCGCCTCAAACCGAAATGGAAGATATGTTTCTGGTGGAAGTCAACCGCGGATGCGCGCGCAGCTGCCGCTTTTGCGCGGCCAGTTTTGTTTATCGCCCGGTTCGTTTCCGAAGCTTCGCGGAAATCGTCGCCTCGATTGATTGCGGTTTAAAAAGAAAAAAGAAAATTGGACTGGTTGGAACAGCCGTCTCCGAGCACCCCGATCTCATGAATATCTGTGAATACATCATCGCGCAAAAAGCGCAGGCAGGTCTTGGTTCCCTGCGAATTGATCAGATCAATGAAAAGATTGTTGACTTGATAAAAGCCAGTGGCATCGAGACGGTCGCGCTCGCGCCGGAAGCCGGCAGTCAGAGAATGCGGGACATATTGCGCAAAGACATAACCCAGGCCGATATTTTGCGCGCCGCGGAAATACTTGCGGAGAAAGAAATTCCCAATTTGAGGCTTTATTTTATGGTTGGTCTTCCTAAAGAAGAAGATCAGGATATAGACGCTATCATCGAACTAACCGGAAAAATTCAACATCATATCCTCAGTAAGTATGAAGGCAAAAAAAAGTTCCGGCGCATTACGTTAAGCATTAATCAGTTTATCCCCAAGCCGGCAACTCCTTTTCAATGGTGCGCTTTGGCTGATGTTAATGCCGTGGGCAGGAAAATCAAAAAGATTGAGAATGCTTTCAGGCGGTACGGGCAGATCAAGGTTATTCACGATGTGCCGAAATGGAATTATGTGCAGGCCCTGCTCTCTCTGGGCGATCGCCGCGTGGGAGAAATATTACTCGCCGTAAATCGTCTGGAAGGTAATTGGGCGCGGGCGTTGAAAGAAGTTAATATCAATCCCGATTTTTACGTTTACCGTCAAAAACAATCAGATGAAGTTTTGCCATGGGATATTATTGATCTGGGTGTATCCAAAAAAGCGCTGATCAGCGAATATCAAATAGCAACGAAAGAAACTTGACTTTGTATTCGGTGATGAGCGTATTCCCCGCAGCTTGTCGCGGGGTAAGCAAATGCATACAGATAATGATTGTTCCTTAAGAATCGAAAATTCTTCGCAGCCTGCGGTGGAAATCTTCGAATCCGCATTTCCATATTAAGTCGGCTATTTCTGTTTTTTTCCGGTAGTCTCGCCGGCACTGCAAACTATGTTTTTAAGTTCTTCATCGCTTGATTTACGGACTATGTTATTCCATTCATCGGAAGAGCGTGTTATGGAGGCAACAAAGTGTCCTCTTTTATCGCAAATTCTGTTCGAAGAAATTTTAATTTTTTTATTCATGCAATCCATATCAATCAATGTCAACTCGTGACTTAAAATATAAGGATTGCCCGGTGCTTTCCCTATTTTTTTTAATAACGAAAACTCCCTTAATTTCCCTTGTTCACTGTACGTTTTCTTAGTCCATACATGGACGATACTTTTATTTTCTTTTTTAAGGCTTTTTTGATCATAATATATATTACCGCCTGCGGATGAAGCAAAAAGTTTCCAGTCCGCGGCCCATGCATGATTGGCTAATAATGGAATAATGACTAAACAAATAATGCCGTAAACATTATTTACTTTCATGGTATAACCCTCCAACCCTTAATATACAATTTTTTTACTTTTTCCGGTATTTTGAATGTTACAATAACATAAGTAATGTTCATTTCAATGAAATCTTCATAAAATGAATCATCAGAAAAAATATTGATAACACGGGAGATATATATATCACTGAATGATATTGCGGCTGGAACAGGCATTTGGTTTTATCCTGTTCCAGCCGCAAGCGAAATTTTATTTAGCGGTATAGCCGCGGCTGTCAAGGCAGGCTGCCATGGCCCTTTGATAATCAGAACGTTTTTGTATGACCTGATCAGCCGGTATTCCGGAGATATTCGTCGGATCATAATTTGTCTGGCCTACCGCCCATTTGTGGCATTCAAAACGATCATTGGCTTGCTGCTCCTCACTCTGGCCTTTACGCGGATAGATGAACATTTTGCTTTCCACGCTGTCATCAGTAAGTGGTGGTGTTTCACTGACATCGCCCTGAGGCGGCTCTGTAACTACATAACCTCCGTCCGTTTGCGTGTAATATGTATCGTTGGCATAATAGTAGGGCATTCCCTGTATCCAAATTGTAGTATAATAAAGAGGCAAAAATGGAACGAATAATCCAAAAGGGGCATCAACCACAAGATATCGTCCACGGTACCATCTGTACCAGACTCCATGGGAATGGTAATATCGCGAATGGTCGTACGTAAATACGCGATGGTCTCTGGGGATGGATCTGACCGACTGACCGTGCATCGGATATGAACGATTATGCTGATAGCGGGAATCAACAAAATTGCCGTGCTGAGACACCGGCGTCTGTCTGACACCTTGAGACATTGTTCGTCCTGAAGATAGCCCCTGCATTCGTCCATGACCACCGTGACTTTCGGCTTGCGCCTGCCCAGCAAAACAGCATAAGCTGATCCCTGATAACATCAATATCGATAATGAAACGGCAAAATGTCGCTTTAAATTAAAATGATATGACATGATAATAACCTCCTTATTTGCAGATAAGAAAATCTATTTCACGGTATATCCGCGGCCTTCAAGACAGGCCGACATTGCTCTGCGAAATTGCAGAGCTCTTTTTTCCTTATGAAGATCTATTGCCTCATTATGATTTTGATAAGCTTCTTCCATTTGTTTTGCTGATTCCTCGCGCGAAATATCCGAAGTTGCTCCCAGCATGGCGCCGCTTGCTGCTCCGATTAAAGCTCCGCCTCCGGCATGACGCGGACCGGCAATTAATGCTCCCAGCACCGCTCCGGCAATGGACATGACGATTGTATCATGTCCCGGCGGCGGCATGGGAACAACGCGGACACGCTGCTCCGGTTCGATGGACGACTCGCTCGGATCAAAGCCGGTTTGATCCATTGCCCAGTTATAACAAGCATAGTGATCTTTAGATTGTTGTTGGGTCGATTGACCCTTGGTAGGATAAAAATAAATTTGGGTAATGGCGGTAATATTTTGATTCTGCGCCGATTGTGCGACAACCTGATTTTGGGCCGGATAATAACATGAACTCAATAATAAGATCGCGGAAAGTAACGAAAACCCGCCGAAATGTCTATTCTTAGCTAAATAACGTATTTTTTTAAAGATTTTGATATTCATGGCTATTTCTCTCCCTTTTAAAAAATGTACGTATTGTTGTGTTTAAGATTTTCGTTCTTTATAACATTTTTCCTTACTAAATTAAATTAATTTGTCTCTTTATTAAAAGCAATGATCATGCGATATCGGTGTGGATAAAAGGTAAAGTTATGTTGTAGTATTTGGGTAAGTATATTCCCTCCTCTTGATGGGGATCGTTGCCGTCATGAATTTAATCGCCAATGGTGTCGGTTATGAGAGAGTAAAGAAAGTAAGGTTGAGCACCGTACCGGGCAAGTATGAAGAAATATTTCCCGACACGGATTAAATTCTATGCTGCTTTAAATAGAGTTATTAAAAAAAGGAATATGGAGTTTATAAATAATCCATATCCCTTTTTTTATATGCCTTAATGATTATTTGGCTTTAGCCGGAGCTTTAGCCGGAGCCGGAGTGGCCGCGGCCGCCGGAGCTGTCGCCGGAGCCGGAGCAGCCGCCGGAGCTACCACCGGGGCCGGAACGCTCATTCCCAGAGCCCCCATAATATTTATCACTTTATCTTTTACGGAACCTGCCACATTGATTGCGTCGGTGAATTTTGAATTTTTAAAGCTTTCCTGCGCTTTTGTCCACTCATCTTTAGCAGAGGCCAGTCCTGCCTTGGCTTCTTCAAATTTATCCTTGGTCAGTTTGGCCGGAAGTCTTTTGAGTTTGGAGAGAGAATCCAATTTCGCCTGAACGTCTTCAATCATTTTAGGAAGGTCCTGGCTTGCTTCCGTCCATTTTTTGGTCAGTTCTTCTTTTTTGATTTTAGCGGCAGCCATTACGCCCTTTGCTTTGACAGGAAGAAGAGTTGCTTCGTCCAGAGCGGCTTTATATTCGCCTTTGGCAAATTTCTCTTTAGCGGCAGCCAGAGAATCTTCCAATAATTTTACCTGATCAGGAACTATCTTGGCTGCATCATCTTTAGTTGCGTTAATGGCTGTTTCGGCTGCTTTAATAGCCAGGTCCGCCGGGTCTTTATCTCTGGAACAGGAAATTAAAAAAAATGCACTCACAAACATGACAATGGCTAAACTTAATATTTTCTTATTCATAATAAAATATCCTTTCACAGTTTTATTTTTTTCTGAGTACGAACATGATATATTCATACCAGATAATTTATTTTTGACGTATTGAGTCGTGCTTTTTCACGATCAGCTTCGCTCAATTCCTTATTATGAGCCGCGTAACTTCACCTCCTTTCTTCTTTTACTATTAATTTTTTTTCTTTAAACCGTCAACTGAAAAATTCACATTGATCATGGATTTCTCAGTGTGAACGATACAATCGACGCCCTTCATGGCAAGCCTGGAAAAACCTTCGATTCTTAAGGAATTATATCATTATGTATTTGCCTGCCAATTCCGCAATACGCGAAAGTGTTTTCACAGGCTTGTGAATTCAAATTCTTATTTTGATTGTGTGGCACATGTAAAGCAAATTCAGGGATGGTGAAAGTATTAAAAATATATTAAGATTACACGCGATGCAAATGATTTCTCCAAAACATTTTAGAAGTAAGCCCGCTGGATTAAAGGTGATTTTTCGTTCGCTGCAATACAGGAATTTTCGGCTTTTTTTCGGCGGACAAAGTATTTCGTTGATCGGGACCTGGATACAGCAAATTGCGACGCCCTGGCTGGTTTACCATCTCACCGGCTCTGTTTTTCTGCTGGGCGTGGTTGGTTTTGCCGGACAGATACCGATATTCTTAATATCTCCTTTTGCGGGCGTTATGACTGACCGCTGGAACCGTTATCACATATTAATCACGACCCAGATTCTTTCGATGATACAAGCGCTGCTCATGGCATTACTTTTTTTTACCGGAGTCATAAAAATCTGGCAGATCATATTTTTAAGTTTATTTCTCGGCTGCATAAACGCCTGCGACACCCCGGCCCGCCAGTCGTTTTTTATAGAAATGGTGGAGAAAAAGAAAGATCTGGCCAATGCGATAGCCCTAAACTCTTCGATGGTCAATGCCGCGAGATTACTGGGGCCCTCCATTGCCGGTATGTTGATAGCTTTTACAAATGAAGGAATTTGTTTTCTTATTAATGGCATAAGCTATATTTTTGTTATTGGATCTCTTCTATCCATGAAAATTGCCCCGAGAAAAGTGATCCGCCGAGATACCCGTGTTTTACAGGAGTTAAAAGATGGATATTCTTATGTGTTTGGATTTGCGCCTGTAAAATATATTATTCTGATGCTTGGACTGTCCAGCTTAATGGGAATGCCGTTTTCTGTACTTATGCCTGTCTTTGCTAAAGTAATATTTCACGGCGGTTCGCATACTTTCGGCTTTCTTATGGGAGCTTCAGGTATAGGCGCGCTTAGTGCCGCGCTTTATCTGGCTTCCAGAAAAAACGTTTTGGGGCTTTTCAGAAGGATTCCACTGGCCGCTGGTATTTTTGGTTCAGGACTTATTATATTTTCTTTTTCCCGGCTCTATTTACTATCACTTATATTGATGGCATTGACGGGATTTGGAATGATGCTGCAGATGGCATCCAGCAACACTATTTTGCAAACCGTAGTTGATGATGATAAACGCGGTCGTGTGATGAGCTTTTACACAATGGCATTCATGGGCACAGCGCCCTTTGGCAGTTTACTGGCGGGAGGATTGGCGCATGTTATAGGAGCTCCATACACCATATTGATAGGAGGAATATCCATCGTTATTGGCGCTGTTTTTTTCGCGTGCGAACTTCCCAGGCTAAGGAAAATGATCCGTTCGGTATATGCAAAACTGGGCATCATTACGCCGGAATTATTATAAGGAATATTGACTCCCACAAGATTAAAACGTTACTTCTTTTTAATATCTTCACGATATTTTTCTCTTGTCATCTATCATATCCATATAGTATATCTCGCCATATTTTGGTGTACAAATATCGGGACATGTTCTGTTAAATAATTTTGAGGGTTTCATGAATATTTTTCAATCTGTAGTTTTAGGGCTGGTGCAGGGACTGGGCGAATTTTTGCCAATATCAAGCTCGGCGCATCTGATATTGGTTCCCTGGCTTTTTAAATGGGAAGATCCGGGGCTGACGTTCGATATTGCCCTGCATGTCGGTACGCTTATCGCCGTCATTCTCTATTTCTGGAGAGATTGGCTGAATTTGATCAGTAAAGGTTTGACGAAACCGAAAGATAGGGAAGGAAAGTTATTCTGGTATCTGGTTTTTGCGACAATTCCCGGCGCGATTATTGGCTACCTGCTGGAGCACAAGGCCGAAACGGCTTTCCGCAATCCTGTTTTAATTGCGTTTATGCTGATCCTGATGGGGGGCGTTCTCTATCTCGTAGATCGAAAGAGCAGGAAACAAGTGGACATGGAGCAGATATCCCTGAAAACGAGTTTTCTGATTGGTTTATCTCAGGCGCTGGCGATTATTCCCGGTGTATCGCGTTCCGGCATAACGATGACTACGGCATTGGCCCTCGGCATGACCAGAGAGGGAGCCGCACGCTTTTCTTTCCTTTTATCCGCGCCCATTATTTTTGGCGCTGCGGCATTAAAGATACCGGAGATTATTGCTAACCCGTCAGTAATCAATACTTCGTTCATTGTGGGCACATCCGTGGCCTGTATATCCGGCCTTGCCAGTATCGGATTTCTTCTGCATTACGTTCAGAAAAAAACATTTTTACCCTTCGCCTGGTACCGGTTTATTATAGGCGTGCTGGTTATAATTATAGCATGTATCAGATAGTAGAAGCCTATCGCGCCATTAATATTGCGGTACGAGAAATGCCTTTTTGAAATTTTAAAGTAATCTAATACATAAAGTGTGCTCATGATCAGACGGGCAACCGGGACGCCTGCATAAAAAGAGGAGTTCATTATGGAAGAAAAAGAAAAGAAAACACATAATCGGAGCGGGTTTTCATTTTTTAAAATTTTACGGCCCGGCTTAAACAAACTAAAGGTAATGTTTGCGGAGACATTTGGGCTCGGCCCGGGTGTTGCGCTTAGCGCCGTTATTTTTACTGCATTGGTTATCGTTATTGCCGCTTTCTTATTTTTTTACTTCGCGCCTCCCAATACTATTATTATTACCAGCGGCGATGAGGGCAGCAGCTTCCAGAGAAATTCCGAAAAATATGCTAAAATTCTGGCTCGTAACGGCGTAAAACTGAAAATACTTAGATCCGAAGGATCGCTTCAGAATCTCGAAAGATTGGATAATCCATCATTTCGCGTCGACGTTGGCTTTGTTCAAACCGGTGTAGCCAAAGGACAAAATACTGATCACCTCGTATCCCTGGGCAGCATTTCTTATGAACCTCTCTTCATTTTCTATCGAAGTTCCAAATCTCTTGATGTGCTTTCTGAATTTGAAGGAAAGCGTTTGGCTATCGGTGAAGTCGGGACGGGAACGCAGGTGCTGGCATTGGAGCTTCTCGCACTCAATGGTATTAAAAAAGGCGGCAGCACAAAACTTCTGGAAGTTGACGATGAAGAGGCTGAAAAGGAACTGCTGGAAGGCAAAATTGACGCCGCATTCATGATGAGCGATTCCGCATCTTCCAAAACACTGCATGAACTTATGCATAAACCGGGAATAAGGCTTTTTGATTTTAGCCAGGCTGATGCCTATATCCGGCGTATCCACTATCTCAACAAGATAATTTTGCCGAAGGGTTCCCTTGATTTTGGCAAAAACATTCCTGATCGGGATATCAATCTTGTAAGCCCCACGGTGGAACTCATTGCGCGTTCAAATCTCCATCCGGCGCTCTCCGATCTTCTTCTGGAAGCGGCAACTGAAGTCCATTCCGGTCCGTCACTGACACACAAGCGCGGTGAGTTTCCGGCGCCTCTTGAGCATGAATACCGGATCAGCTCCGATGCGGCACGCTTCTATAAATCCGGTAAAAGTTTTCTGTATAAATATCTTCCCTTCTGGCTGGCAACCATCTTTGATCGTATCCTGGTGGTTTTTGTGCCGATGCTTTTGATTCTGATTCCCGGACTGAAAAGCATTCCCGCGCTTTACCAGTGGCGCATGAGGTTACGCATCCTGCGATGGTATCGCGCATTGCTTGTACTGGAAGAAGGCATGACCACACAAATTACTCAAGAGAGGCATAAGGAACTTGTAGAGCGGCTCGATCAAATCGAGCAGGCGGTCAACAAGATGAAAATGCCGGCATCATTTGCCGATCAATTTTATTCGCTGCGCAGCCATATTTCCATTGTTCGTGAAAGGTTGATCAACAGCATACATTGATTTTAAAAAAGATCGTGGGAACTTATGATTTATAAAGTTTATATCCAAAAAAATACCAGCTCTGAAAATCAATTACTTTGATCATCAAAGCCGGTATTTTAAATTTACTGAGCGTTTCTTATATTAAATCAAACAGTTGCCATTAAATTAGTTTGTCTTATCTAAACCCTCGCGAAATTTTAAATAATCTTCGGCAGACTGCCGAGGCGCTTCAAGCATCGGCAAATGCCCCAGACCTTTCATCATAATGACCTTGGAGGCCGGCATTAATTTGTGCAATATATCGGCCGCGGCAGGACTAAGAACTCGATCTTTATCGCCCCAGACAATTAAAGTGGGTGTGGTAAGACCGGTCACATATTTTTCAGCTGAATCGGAGGATAAATCTTTCATGATGCGTTTCTCCAAATCATAATTGCGAATACGTTCCTGTGCCATGACATTCAGCATAGGCCGCGGGATAAATGGAGGATCAGCCATAACAAACGCGTATATTTTGGCAAACTCATCTTCGTTTCTGGCCATGAGAGGGTTTTCTCCGGTTTTCGTGAACATCTCCTGGAATTCGCTTTTTGGCGCGCTCCATATTCCTCCCGGATCAATCAGCCATAAACTCTTGACTTCATCCGGGTAAAAGAAAGCATACATCATGCAAATCTGGCCGCCCATGGAGCTTCCGCCCAGGTGAACTTTGGTGATGCCCAGGGCCTGCGCTAAAGCCCTTATCCTGGCCGCCTGAGTGCTGGGTTTATAGTCGGCATCCTGGGGATGACTGGATTCACCAAAGCCGATGTGGTCGGGGATGATCACCCTGTAGTGCGGTGTCAGAAATTTGGCTACCCGTGTAAAATTATCTTTATTGGCTCCGAACCCATGCAGCAATATAAGAGGTTCACCTTTCCCGCCTTCCAGGTAAACATAGTGAAGACCATTCGGAAGATTGATTTCCTTGCGGGTAAGCCCGGAGCGCTGACGTTCCATATCAATGGCCAGTGAAGTTGCCTTTTGGGGAGCAAGATAAACAAATCCAATTCCTGCCAGGATACATATAATTATAAAAACAAGAACAGTCTTAACTATACGCATTTTACCCTCCTTTTTTATAAAGTTGTCTATTCATATTATTTTATGAGTATATCAATTATTAATAAAAAGTTAAAATTTTTTTATAATACTTTATTGCCGGTTATAAACAATAAATGACACGTGCCGCCCCTCTCACTCTTCATCATCATAGTCAAATTTAGGAAACGGCGAATCCTTTTAACCGGTCATGTTTTTTTACCGGAAACGTACTATCTCTTTTCGGCCTTTGTGCGGGGCCATGTTTCTTCTCGCGCAGAAGCCGGGAAATATCTTTTTGTCTTCTGGTTGTTTTTTGTCCGGACGAAGTTTGCTCCTTTTGAGTCCTTATATATGCCTCTTCCGGCGGATCAGTAAAAACCTGCTTTAGTAGCGCTTTTACTCACCGCCGCCCAGCGCCATATAGAGCGTAACTTGATTGACAAGCCTGGTAAGGTGAAGAACGATTAACCCCTGTTGCGCGCCATAGAGCGAACGTTGGGCATCAAGAACGCTTAGATAACTGTCAATCCCTTTGGTATAACGAGCGTCGGAGAGCCGATAGGTTTGGGCGACAGCCTCAACCAGTGATTGTTGTGCCGCAATCTGTTGGTTTATTGTGCCCTTCACGGCCAAAGCGTCGGATACTTCCCGAAAAGCCGTCTGGATTGCTTTCTCGTACTGAGCCACGGATACTTCCTTTTCGACTTTTGTGACATCATAGGCCGACCACGTGCGGGCGTCAAAAATCGGCATAATGACCTGCGGCGCAAAACTCCAGGTGCCCTGGCCGGCCTTAAATAGTCCCGATAGATCGGCGCTGGTGGTTCCGATAGCAGTCGTCAGGGAAATATTGGGAAAGAAAGCGGCACGGGCGGCGCCAATATTGGCGTTGGCCGCCTTAAGCTGATGTTCCGCCGCCAGGATGTCCGGACGGCGCAGGAGCACTTCGGATGATAGTCCCGCAGAAATGTCTTTTGGCGGACTGATACTGTTTAGATCCGAGGGCAGCAACTCCGGTGGCAGCGTAGAACCCATAAGAAGACTCAAAGCATTTTCATCCTGCGCGGTCAATTGCGTGTAGCGTGCGATATCCACTTTGGCTGCCTCCACCTGGCTTTGCGCCTGTCGAAGGTCCAACTCGGACGCTATCCCCACTTCATAACGTTTCCGGATTAATTTGTAAGAAGTCTCTTGTGTCTCCAAAGTTGAAGCTGCCAGTATGAGATTGTCTCTGTCCGCAGCCAGGGAAAGATACGCCTGGGCCACCGATGACACTAGCGAGATTTGCGCGCTGCGGCGGGCATCCTCCGTGGCCAGATACTGCTCCAGCGCTTGTTCTTTCAGACTGCGGATGCGGCCGAAAAAATCAATTTCCCAGGAACTGATGCCGAGATTGACGCTGTATTGTTGGGAGACCATAGAATATCCGGTGGTCGATAGATCCGCGGGGAAAAGTTCTTTGCTTACACTTCCTACAGCGCTGACCGCAGGCAAAAGTTCGGCTCGCGCAATGCCGTAAAACGCCCGCGCCCTTTCAACATTCAGGGCCGCAACCCGCAGATCGCGGTTGTTATGCAGCGCCGTCTCAATAACTTTCTGCAGCCTCTCATCGGTGAAGAAGTTCCGCCAAGGGATATCCTGTACTGCAGGCGCAGATGCGGCGGTTTTCGTTTCGCTGTAAGCGCCGGTGGGCCATTGCGCAGGAACCGGCGGGGCTGGTTTTATGTATTTAGGGGCCAGCGTGCAGCCCGATATGGCAATAACCGCAAGAAAAGCAACGGAAGTGCCAAAGGCATTTTTAAATATTCCCATGTCAATTCACCTCTGGGGAGTTACTGGAAACGTCAGGTTTTATATGTGCCTGTTTTTTCTCAAACAGGCGGGAGACCAGGACAAAGAAAAACGGAATAAAGATCAGATCGATAAAAGTCGCCGAGAGCAGCCCGCCGTCTACGGCGGTGCCGATGGCATTCTGGGCTCCGGCTCCTGCCCCGCGAGTCAAGGTCAGCGGCAGCGTACCGAAGAAAAACGCCAGTGACGTCATGATGACCGGGCGAAGCCTAATCTTTATTGCCATCAGGGTAGATTCTACCAGTTCATGACCCTGGCGCATCTGAGCTTTGATAAACTGAATGATTAGGATGGCGTTCTTGGTGGAAAGCCCCATCGTGGTGAGTAAACCGATTTGAAGATAGATATCGTTGGGCAACACCCGTAACGTAACCGCAGTAATAGCCCCCACAAGTCCGAGCGGTATCATCAGCATATTGACAAAAGGGATGGTCCAGCTTTCATATAAAGCCGCCACACTTAGAAACACCACCAGCAGCGAGATGGCATAGAGTAACGGTGCTTGTGCGCCGGCATTCTTTTCTTCGTAAGAGAGGGCGGTCCACTCATAGCCGATCCCCATCGGCAGCTGGGCTGCCATTTTTTCCATTTCGGCCATTGCCTCGCCCGTACTCACCTTAGGCGCCGCCTGCCCCACGATCTCCATGGAGGGAATACCGTTATACCGCTCCAGACGTGGTGAAGCATACTGCCAGTGGGCGGTAGCAAAAGCTGAAAGCGGTACCATGTCACCGGATTTGTTGCGAACATACCAACCATTTATATCCTCCGGAAGCATCCGGTATTTTGCATCGGACTGGAGATAGACCCTCTTGACCCTCCCGTTTTCGATGAAGTTGTTTACATAGGAACTACCCCATGCGGTAGAAAGAACATCGTTGACATCCGCCACGGATACCCCCAGAGCGCCGGACCTTGCATCATCAATGTCCAGCTTGAACTCCGGGGCGTCATCCTGACCGTTTGGGCGCACCGCGATCAATTTCTGGTTTTGCCAGGCAAGGCCTAACAACTGGTTGCGAGCTTCCATCAGCTTGGCGTGACCAAGTCCGCCACGATCCTGAAGCATAAAGTCAAAGCCGCTGGCCTGTCCCAGTTCCATTACCGCAGGCGGTGAAATGGCAAAAACCATGCCGTCCTTGATTTTGGAGAATCCGATCATTGCCCGTGCCGCAATCGCCGGCGACCTCATTGCAGCAGGCTGGCGAACCTTCCAGTCCTTAAGCCTGACAAAGGCAAGTCCCATGTTCTGACCACGTCCGGCAAAATTTACACCGGCCACCGTGAGCACTTCTTCCACCGTATTTTGTTCATTTTGTTTGAAATACTGATCAACCTGTTTAAGGACATTGAGAGTCCTCTCCATTGTAGCTCCGGCCGGCAACTGGATCATACAGTACATGAGGCCCTGATCCTCATCAGGCAGAAAGGATGTTGGCAGACGCAGGAAGAGGAAAATCATGCACGCAATGATTGCGCCGTAAATAGTCAGATAGCGCACCGGTTTGCCGAAGGAACGACCGACGATCCCTTCATACGTTTTCCTGCAGAAGTCGAACCCGCGGTTGAATACCCGGAAGAACCCCCTAAACCAGCCGGATTCACCTGCGGCATGCCCTTTCGCTACCGGCTTGAGCAGGGTGGCGCAGAGTGCCGGGGTAAGGGTCATCGCAAGAATTACTGAAAGAATCATAGCGGAGACTATGGTGACAGAGAACTGACGATAGATGACGCCGGTGGAACCGCCGAAAAAAGCCATAGGCACAAAAACTGCCGACAATACGGTGACAATGCCCCACAATGCACTGGTGATCTGCCCCATGGACTTGATGGTCGCCTCCCTGGGGGACAACCCTTCTTCACTCATGATTCGTTCCACGTTCTCGACGACGACGATGGCGTCGTCAACCAGAAGGCCGATGACGATGACCAGGGCGAACATGGTCAGGGTATTGATGGAAAAACCGCTGAACGCCAAAACCCCGAAGGTGCCCAGCAGAACCACCGGTACCGCAATAGTGGGGATCAACGTTGCCCTGACATTCTGCAGAAAGATGAACATGATGATAAAGACCATAAGTATCGCCTCGAACAAGGTCTTGACCACCTCTTCGATAGAGATCTTTACAAAAGGGGTCGTGTCAAAGGGATAAACGACTTTAACTCCAGGCGGAAAGTATCTGGACAGTTCCGTCATCTTTGCCTTAATCCTGCTAACGGTTTCCAGCGCGTTGGCGCCGGCCGCCATCCTGATGGCCATGCCACCAACCGGTTGCCCGTTGTCGAAAGATTGGATTTCGTAGTTTTCGGTACCGATCTTGCAATCTGCCACGTCTTTGAGTTTGACAGTGGAGCCGTCACTGTTGGTGCGCAGGATGATGGCATTAAACTGCTCGACCGTCTTGAGCAGGGTGCGGGCGGTAATGGTGGCGTTCAACTGTTGTCCGGCGAGCGCGGGATTGCCGCCGAACTGACCTGCCGATACCTGAGCATTTTGAGCCAGCAGTGCGGCCGTTACATCACCCGAGGTCAAGTGGAAGTTACTCAGCTTGTTCGGGTTCAACCAGATCCGCATGGCGTTCTGGGCGCCGAAAACCTGCAGTTCACCCACCCCTTCCAACCGACTGACGATATCCTGGACGTTGGACACCAGATAATCGGTCAGGGCGTTGCGGTCCATAGATCCATCTTTGGAGACAAGCCCAACCAGTATCAGATAATTCTTGGTGGACTTGACCACAGAAATCCCTGACGTCTGCACGATTTGGGGTAATAGCGGCGTAGCCAGCTGCAGCTTGTTCTGTACCTGCACCTGCGCGATGTTCGGGTCGGTGCCGGCTTTGAAGGTCAGGTTGATGGCTACTGCCCCCGATGAATCACTGGTGGAGGACATATAGATCAGGTTGTCGATGCCATTCAGTTTCTGCTCGACAATCTGGGTGACCGTATCCTGTACCGTCTGGGCGGATGCTCCCGGATACAAGGCGTTTATGGTTATCTGTGGCGGAGCGATAGGCGGATATTGGGAGACCGGCAGCGCTTTAATCGCCAAAAGACCGGACAGCATGATCATGATGGCGATCACCCAGGCAAAGATCGGTCTATTTATGAAAAATTTTGGCATACCGCAGCTCCTCTATTTTTTTGCTGATGGTGCTGCTGCGGGTGCCGGAGCGACAGCGGAAGGCACTGCGGGTACGCCATTGAACGGCACGGCTTTGACCGGCGATCCAGGACGCGCCTTCTGAATCCCTTCCAGGATAACGCGATCTCCGGCTTTTAACCCTTCACTGACCAGCCAACTATCACCAACTGTCCGGACAACGTTGATGATCCTCGGTTCAACCTTCTCCTGGGCACCAACAACCATGACCATGGCCTCCCCTTTCGGATTTCGGGTAACTCCACGCTGCGGGACAGTGATTGCCTGCTCGCTGATCCCTTCAATCAATATGGCGCGCACGAACATCCCGGGAAGCAGCAATTTTTGAGGATTGGGGAAAACAGCCCGCAGAGTAACGGAGCCGGTACTCTGATCCACCGTAACGTCAGAAAATTTGAGTGTCCCCATCAAAGGATATAGTGAGCCGTCTTCCATAAGCAGCTTGATCGGTGCCTGCGCAGAGTCGCCTTTTTTTAGTAATCCTTTGGCAAGATACTGCTTCAGCTTGAGCAGGTCAGATGTTGATTGAGTCACATCCACATACATGGTGTCAAGCTGCTGGATAGTGGCCAATGCTGCCGACTGGCTGGCGATTACCAGCGCCCCATCGGTCACGGCAGAGCGGCCTATTCGCCCTGAAATTGGAGCTGTTACCCTGGTGTAGGCCAAATTGATTCTGGCGCTTTCCACTGCCGCCTTGGCTGATGCCACATCAGCCTCGGCTTGTTTAAACGTTGCATGAGCATCATCATAATCCTGCTGGCTGACCGCCTTGATTTTCACCAGATCACTATAGCGTTCCTCTTTAAGCCGTACCGTCACCAGGTTGGCCTCGGCCCTTGCTTGAGCGGCCTTGGCGCTATCAAAGGCAGCCTGATAGACTGCCGGATCAATTTGATACAACAACTGACCGGCTTTAACATCGCTCCCTTCCGTAAAAACTCGCTTCTGAATGATCCCGTTAACCTGAGGACGCACTTCAGCTATTAAATTGGCGGATGTTCGGCCTTCCAATTCGGTCGTGATAACCACTTGTTTCGGTTGTATGGTTACAACTGAAACTTCGGGAGTAATGTTTGGGGGGGCTGTGGTCTTCTTTCCGCAACCTCCCAGGATCAAGCCCGCAGCGAGAACAATTGCAGCAGCCGTCAGCGCGGCCCCTTTATTTTTCTTCATTCGACACCCCTGTTAGTTTATGAATAGTCGTATCAATGTTCGCATCCGTATCTTGTTATTTTGCGTACCGGTAATTACAGGATATCAGACATGGCGCTCAATTTTTAAACAGGCCCAAATACAAAATCAGCGAGCAGCGAAATTATGGCCAGATAGTTCCCATAGCTCTTTGCAGCCTGGCGTAATTTACATTATAATCACCCAGAGCATTGGCGTATTCCGATTTTGCTTTTGTCAATAAAGTTTGAGCATCGAGAACCTCCGTTGAGGTAGCAACTCTTTCTTTATATCTTTCCTCGGAAATGCGGAAATTTTCTTCGGCTTGTTCAATGACTTTTTGCCAGACAATGATTTGACTTTCCGTTTCCTGTAATATCAGGTAAGCATTTTTTATTTCCAGCGTAATCTGGTCATTCAATTCTTTGGTCGCTTCCAGCGCCTGATTCTCTTTAGCTTTACTGGAATCGACTCTGAATTTGGTCTTGCCCCATTCCCAAAAATTCCAACTGGCTACAGCCATCACGTACCAGGTCTCCGCGTTTTGGAAATCACTGCCGGAAACAGAAGCCGTATCGCCATACCTGCTGTAATTGCCAACGAGGCTTAAAGTTGGGAAATAATCACTTTTCGCCACCTTCACGACTTTGCCCGCCTGCTGAGCCCTGAGGGATGATATTTTGAGCTCCGGTCTTGTTTGCCTTGCGATATTCAAACATTCTTCAAAGGATTGTTTCGTTGGCTGATAATTTAAAATATCCACTACTTCCACCGGCGTGAATATCTTTCGCTTCAAAACAGTATTAAAACTGGACTTGGCCAGTTCCACCGCGTTTTGAGCCCTGATCAGGGCTTGCTTTCCATTGGCCAGCTCAACTTCGGCATGGAGCAAATCATTTTTGGGAATCATGCCAACTTTGAAATAATCTTGAGCAACATCCCGATGCGCGGTGAGCATTTCTACCGACTGACGCGCCGCGTCCTGAATCCTCTGCGCCCGCAGGATATTGAAATAAGCAATTTTTACGTCCTGCACCACATCCTGATATTTAGCCGCTTCCTCCAAACGGGCGGCGTCTTCGCCAATCATGCTTGCCTGATAATTGGCTAAAATTCCGCCGCCTGCAAACAGAGGCTGTTTTGCTTCGATGACCCAGTTATAGTTGTTTTGTGTGCCCGTGGCCATTTCCAGGGGAGTTGTTATGATGGGTGGAAATCCATTCGGCAGCTTAAGAACGGGCTCCTCATTCAATCGATTGTAACTGTATGAAGTGCTGAACTTCGGCAAAAATCCGGTAAGCGCCTCCCTTTTTTGCGCGGCAGCGTCATATGAACCTTCTTTGGCAATGTTGATAACGTTGCTGTTTTTCAATGCGATGCTGATGCTTGCCTCCAGCGTCAAAGGCTCTTCGGCATAAACCGGCTGTGAATACGAAATTAAAGTGAAAACAGCCAAAAATAAAATAATCATTCCCCAATTTTTGTTAATCATATTTTTTCACTCCATTAAAAAAGATATTCAGGATAAATCCCTTCTTTGAAGAAGGAAGTTCTTTGGTTGGCATTAACATCCATTCAATTGACGAAGCTCTAATCAAGTGAAACAATGACAGTGCCATATCATGCGGTGGCAGTGCGCGTAGCAACCCGCTTTCTATACCTTCTTTTAATAAATTTTCAATAAAGGCTATATGTTTAAAATAATCATCAATAAGTTTCTCACGCAGAGATGTCATCGCTTCCGATAAAGCGGCAGTTTCTCCTTTTATGAATAACCGGCAGAAATCCATGTTGTTTTCAATGAACTTCAAATGAGCATCAACCAGCGTTTCAATTTTATTGATGATGCCTTCAGCTGCGTTCGTCTTTCTTCTGACTTCAGCGTACATCAAATCGAGTTTTTCGCTGATCATTGTTGTGTAAAGATTCTCTTTGCCCTCAAAAAACTGATAAAGTGAACCGATGGAGAAACCGGATGCGTTGGCAATTTCCGCCATGGTGACATTATGAAAGCCTCTGGTTGCGAATACTTTTTCCGCCTTATCCAGAATCTCAGCGCGGCGCATATTAAACTCGCGCTCTTTTCTTTTTGATTTTTCTATCAATCGGGCCATCGTTATTTTGAACTGTCATTTAATTTTTTGAACGGAGATTCAAAAATATAGAGTATTTGATATTTGTCAAGAAAAATATGTACCTAAGGTATTTATTTTTAAGTGCCTGAGACATATTTGTTTGTACTTAAAGCCACATCGCATTACTTTGATTTGAATCAAGCCCCCATTCAATATTTCATTCTATTCCTTTAAAAAATTTAACGTTTCTTTCAACATTAAAGAATTATATGCGCACTTTTATGATCTCGCGGAAAAAAAGTTAAATTGTTTTATCATATAATATCAAGTTCTTATAAATTTTATGATCTATCGGAACAATTTGGCACGCTTCTTTCATTACAAAAAGACATAAAAGTTTTTCAAGATGAACGTAAAGGAGAGACAAAAGCTATGAAAAAAATAATGCAAACGACACTTTTAACGGCTTTCGTAATTTTGGTAACAGCTTCTTTCAGTTATGCCCAGTTTAGCGTTACCGGGAATGATAATTTTCCTTTCTTTCACCTGGGCTGTTTAATGATTGGCGGTTTAATTATCGTCTCTTTGAAAAGAAAATATAACAAACTATATATGAGCGAAGCGATAGGATCATTTGCTCTTTATACTGTTCTGGTGTCCATTTTTACAACACCAGTGGTTGACGCTCTCAAAAATTTAATTAATTAACCCCCTTTAACCCCTTTTCCCCTTCTCCGAGCTACAACCTTCGGAACCCCGTACTCTCCTACGGGGTTCTTCTTATAATACGTAGTGTAAATTCAATGGAAATTTTACCTAAATGAGTTCATTTAAACGAACAGATACTAAATGGGCCAGCTTCTGTAAAAGATTGGTTTGCATATCCGGTGTGTAACGATTAAGGCGGGCATCGCCATTATTAAAGCTCCCAACAATTTCGTTATTCATTTTAAATGGCACTACAGCCAGTGATTTGACAAAATATTTTCTATTGGGAGGCAGCAATTTATAATACTGATTTATATTCTTATTCACTAAAACCGGTTTCAAACCGGAAAGGATTATTTCGTTAAATACTCCCGGCTTTATTACATTCAGCCTGTCTTTTAAAATATTCGAAGACTTTATTGCCTCTATGACAGGCGTGGCTGTGGGCGTATTGGTCAAGGTGAGCCAGACAAATGGAACCTGGAATTCCTTTTCGATTCCCGCGAAAAGAATTTCAAAAAGTTCGGCAATATTTTTGGCATCCGTCAATTCTTTTTCGATATTTTCAAAACCGGCGGCAATTTTCGTGTTGATGCTTTCAACGTCTTCTTTATGACTCATTTCTTTCACCTTTACCACTGCGCGTAAACGATGAGATGGTCGGATGGTTTTGGCGCAAGTCTTGATGCTAAATCAAACGTGCAGCTTTTGGATTTAGCGGCAAGTGATTTTGTCGCCAGCATATGATCAACCCGCCAGCCCAGTTTTCGATTCACTGAATCCTTGATGCGATAATCAAAAAAAGTATATTGACCGGCGACACCCGGATGATGCTTGCGAAATATATCGGTAAAGCCCCATGACTTGGCATCTTCATAGGCCTTCCAGACTTCCGGATTAAAACAAACGTGTCCCAGTATTCTTTTCGGATCGTGAACATCTATGTTCTCCGGCGCTACGTTAAGATCACCGCACCAGATTATCTCACTCTCCGGTTGAAAATGCTTCCGCAGATATTTCTTAAAACGTGCGAACCATTCCAGTTTGTATGCGAACTGCGGACTTTCTATTTCCTGACCCTGCGGAACATAGGTATTAACAACCGTCAGGTCGTTATATGCCGCAATGATCAAACGATCGGAATCGGCAGGTTCATTGTCAAAACCGAATGTTACTTTTTGCGGTTTGAGTCTTGAGGCTATTGCTACGCCTTTGTACTGTTTGTCGCCTTTAAAAACTACATGATAACCTAAAGCTTCAAATTCGGCCGCGGGAAAGTTTAAGTCGGCGACCTTTGTTTCCTGCATACAGAAATAATCGGGACTGTTTTCCTTCAGCCAGGGCAACACAATATGCATGCGGGAACGGATGGAATTTACATTGTAAGTAGCGATCTTCAAATTAAGCGCCGCCTTTCGTAAATATCTCATAACTAATATCACGACCGTGGATTGCGCTCAAGTTTTTTTGCGGCGATTCTCTAATAATAATATTGACAGCATCAAAACCTTACCTTATAAACGGAGATCAAAATATCGAAGAAAAACAGGAGAGATTCCATGAAAAAACCGGCAATATTTATTATCCTGATGATGATTCTATCGCTTAGCATTTGCGCCTGCAGCAAAACGGATTCCAACACGGTTAGAATAGGCCTGATTGCCGAATTGACCGGCGATGTACCCGCGGTCGGCGCGTCCTGTAAAAACGCGGCGGAAATGGCCGTGCAGGAAATCAATGATGCCGGCGGGATTCAGTTGGGTGAAAGAAAATACAAGGTGAAGTTAATCATTGAGGATAACGCCGGAAAAGCTGATCAATCGGCTTCCTCGGCTCAAAAGCTGATTACGCAGCAAAAGGTAACAGCAATCGTCGGTCCCAACGCCAGCCGTTACGTTCTTCCTGCCGCGGAAATCGCCGAATCGGGCAGGGTTGTCCTGATCACACCCTGGTCCACCGCTCCTAAGGCAACGCTTGATTCCAAAACAGGAGCTTCCAAAAAATATGTTTTCCGGTCCTGTTTTATCGATCCATTTCAGGGACGCGTGCTGGCAAAATTCACACTGGAAAATCTCAAGCTGAAAAAAGCCGCTGTTCTTTATGATGTCGCTTCCGAATACAACAAGGGCATTGCCGAGTATTTCAAAGAAGTCTATGAACAAAACGGCGGCAAGATAGTCGCTTTTGAAACCTACACCACCAATGATAAAGATTTCTCATCCCAGTTAACTAAAATCAAACAGGCTGCGCCGGACATCATTTTCCTGCCCAACTATTACAGCGAAGTACCGCTGCAGATTCAGCAGGCCAAGCGGCTTGGCATCACCGCGCCTTTTATCGGCTCTGATTCCTGGGGATCCGAGGAGCTTGTGAAACTTTGCGGCAAGGACTGTAACGATTTTTATTTCAGTACGCATTACGCGGCCGATTCGGCAAGCGATACCACAAAAAGATTTATTGAGAACTACAAGACAAAATATAACACCACGCCGGATGACGTGGCAGCTCTGACTTACGATTCGTTCGGACTTTTATGGCAGGCGCTTAAAATCGCCGGCAAGAATGACCGCCAGGCCGTGCGCGACGCTTTGGCCAAAATTCCGCAATATGAAGGCGTTACCGGAAACATGCAATTCAGGGAGGGCTCCGGAGATCCGATCAAGAGCGCTGTAATTTTAAAAATAAAGGATGGGAAGTTTACTTGGTTTGCCAACGCCAAACCATGAGCGGCTTTCTAAAATGTCTTCATACGGCGTTGCGCCTCAGCTTTAGTCACTGCGACCTGCGAAAAAGCAGGCCTCATTCCTAAAGCTTCGCGCGCCTTGTCTGAAGAACATTTTATTTAAGCCGCGCAATGTTTTTCGTACTGATGCAGTCATTTATTCGGTTTCGGAAATAACTCCTGAATAGCGAATAAAGTTTGGTATGATGACGAGACAAAGGAAACAATAACTGCAATATGGCCTATATCTTCCAACAATTTCTCAATGCTTTGCAACTGGGCAGTATTTACGCGTTGATAGCCCTTGGTTACACCATGGTCTACGGCATTTTGACAATGATCAACTTCGCCCACGGCGATCTGTTCATGGTCGGCGCTTTTTTCTGTTTTTTGCTGGCCTTCTATCTCCATCTTTCGTTTATCCCGACACTGCTTTTATCCATGATGGGCGTGGCCTGCCTGGGCGTCATCATCGAACGGCTGGCTTACAAACCGCTGCGCAACGCCCCGCGCGTCTCCGCCATTATCACCGCGCTTGGCGTTGGACTTTTTCTGGAAAATTTCACACTGGCGCTTTCCCCCTATCCTAAACATATTCCGTCGCTCCTGCAAAATACCACATGGACATTCGGCGCTCTTTCCATTTCTTCCCTGCAGATTATCATCATTTTCCTTTCACTGGTTTTGATGCTGATTCTGGATTTTATTGTGCAGAGAACCAAAGCAGGCATGGCCATGCGCGCCATTTCCTGGGACAAGACGATTGTGCCGCTGATGGGTGTGCCGGTGAATAAAATAATTTCGTTGACATTCGCCATTGGCACGGGACTCGGCGGCGCCGCCGGAATGATGTACGGGATGGCCTATCCGGTGATTGATCCGTACATGGGTATCATGGTCGGCTGGAAAGCATTTATCTGCGCCGTGGTCGGCGGCATCGGCAATATCCGTGGCGCGATGATCGGCGGTTTCATTCTGGGGGCAGTGGAAATTATGGTCGGCGCATTTTTCCCATCCACGTACCGTGACTTTGTGGCCTTTACGCTGCTGCTTATTCTGCTGATTGTCAGGCCATATGGAATTATGGGTAAGCCCCATCCGCAGAAGGTGTAACCATAATGGCCAAATTATCCGCCGCATATTACACACTGCTTACCCGATGGCACACGCTCACAGGCTACAAATACTTCTGGCCCGGCTTCATGATCGCGGGGCTGGGATTTTGCATGGCTGCCTCGACCTTTGAATTTCTGGATTTATATCTTCAACTGATTTTAATTTACGTCGGCATCAACATCATCCTCACCGTCAGTCTGAATTTAATCAACGGTTACATGGGCGAATTCTCCGTGGGGCATGCCGGTTTCATGGCCGTGGGCGCTTACATAGCTTCACTTCTGACAGTCCATGTATTTCCGTCAGGTGTTCAAAATTTGCTATTTCCTCTGGCGATCCTGGCAGGCGGCATCGGCGCGGGGTTGATCGGTTTCCTGGTGGCAATACCCTCTTTTAAAACACGCGGCGATTATCTGGCCATTGTTACACTGGCCTTCTGCATGATTGTGAAGTCCGTTCTGGAAAATATCGACGCCGTGGGCGGGCCGCGCGGCCTTCTGGGAATGGAAAAGCTCACCACACTGCCGTGGGTATTTTTCTGGACTGTTTTGTCCGTCTGGGTGATACGTAATCTGGTTTATTCAAATTTCGGGCGCGGTATTCTGTCCATTCGCGAAGATGAAATCGCCAGCGATCTGATGAGCGTCAACACGCGCCAGGTTAAAATCATCGCTTTTGTCGTTTCGTCTTTCTTCGCGGGCATTGCCGGAGGCCTGTTTGCCCACGCGCTGCAGTTTATCAACCCGCGCATGTTTGATATTCTTAAATCCACCGATATTCTGATTATGGTTTATCTGGGCGGAATCGCGTCCATCGCGGGATCAATCATCGGCGCGGTCATTTATACCATATTGCTGGAAATCCTGCGTCCGTTGGGCGTGTGGCGGATGGTACTTATGCCGCTTATGCTCGTACTCCTGATGATCTATCGGCCACAAGGTATCATGGGCATGAGGGAAACCCGCCTGTTTAAGCCGCTTCGTGATCTGGTGACGGAAAAACTGTGGCGGAAAAAGAAAAAGGAGGCCGCTAATGCCGCTCCTTGAAATATCCGGACTTACGCACCGCTTCGCGGGCCTTTGCGCCGTATCCGATTTCAACTTTGCCATAGAACCGCATGAACTAGTCGGAATTATCGGCCCCAACGGAGCCGGAAAAACTACCGTATTCAATTTAATCACCGGCGTCTATTGCGCCTCCGAGGGCGGCATCAAGATGGAGGGACGGGAACTTGTGGGCCTTACACCCCACGCAATCACCAAGCGGGGCATTGCCCGGACTTTTCAGAACATCCGGCTATTCAAGGAACTAAGCGTTCTGGACAATGTGCGCGTTGCGCACTACGGTCAGATTTCTTACACACCCGTGGAGGCGCTGCTGCACATTGGCCGTTTCCGCGCCGAAGAGCGGCGCATCACCAGCCAGACACTGGATTTATTATCTGTTTTCAAGCTTGATGATTCGGCCGGTGAAAAAGCAAAAAACCTGCCTTACGGTTTGCAGCGTCGCCTGGAAATTGCCAGAGCGCTGGCCACAGGACCAAAGCTCCTGCTTCTGGATGAACCTGCTGCGGGAATGAACCCCAATGAAATTATTCAGCTGATGGAATTTATCGGGTGGATTCGTAAAACTTTTTCGGTAACGATCATTCTGATTGAACATCAGATGCGGCTGGTTATGGGTATTTGCGAACGGCTGGCAGTACTGGATTTTGGCGCAACCATTGCGCAGGGATTCCCAGCGGATATTCAAAACAACCCAAAAGTAATGGAAGCCTATCTGGGTGAGGAGGCCGTTTTATGACGCCCTCTAATCGAATTCTTGTTGTCTCAAACTTGCGAGTGTCCTATGACAGTGTTCGCGCGGTCGACGATATTTCTTTTGAAGTCGGCCAGGGAGAAATTGTAACGCTGATCGGCGCCAACGGAGCGGGGAAATCATCCATCCTGCGGGCTATTTCCGGTCTCGTTCCTTACAGCGGCAGCATAACCTGCTGGGGAAAAGATTTAAAAAATATTGCCGCCGATCAAATTGTCGCCGCCGGCATCGCCCACGTACCGGAAGGCAGGGGAATCTTCGGCAATCTGACGGTGCTGGAAAATTTAAAGATCGCCGCGTGGCAGCGTAAAGATAAAGAAAAGATTGTAAAAGATTTTGAAAATGTCTTTTCATTGTTTCCGCGCCTGCGGGAACGAAAACGACAACAGGGCGGAATGCTATCCGGCGGCGAACAGCAAATGCTTGCCGTGGGCCGCGCGCTTATGACCGACGCGCAAATCCTGCTGCTCGACGAGCCATCGATGGGACTCTCGCCGGTTCTTGTGCGGGATATTTTCAAGATTATTCAAGACATTAATCGGGCGGGAAAAACAATTCTGCTCGTCGAACAAAACGCCAACATGTCCCTGCACATCGCATCGCGCGGGTACGTTCTGGAAACAGGCCGTATTGTTCTTTCCGGCACAGGAAAGGAACTGACGGGGAATCCAAGAGTTAAAGAAGCATACCTCGGAGGATAATTTCGTGTTTTGTCATCCTGCCTGTGCATAACGGGAATCCCGTAATCTTATTATAAACTATCTCATGATAAAATATCATTATCGCAGGCGCACGGACGATCTGTGAATATAGCCTCTCTAAAGCCTTGTTTTTTTAATATTAATTTTGTGCTATAGTATAAACAGCGACAGTTGACATGTTGAGGCATCTCAGGGAATCATGGAGCAGCAGAAGGTAAAATCGAAATGCAAGAGCTAAACGGAATTAAGATATATGATAAACTTCCGGAAATTGTTTGTCCGGAACACTCCTGTCTGGTTGTCTGGGATGTGCAAAATGGTCTCGTTAATTGGATATTTAATAAGGATCAATTTCTTAATACTCTAAAAGTCTTCATTGAAAAAATACGGGGGAAGATGCCGATCGTCTACACATTGATTACTCCTCCTTCCAGAAACCTCACATCGGCCTGGCACCTTTTTGCGCAAATGAGACGTTTTAAAGTAGATGATGTAAATAAATTGCCGTCTTTTATGGCAGCAGGCTCAAAGGATCGCGAAATTCCTGAAATCGTCAAGCCTCATCGCGATGATGTAGTTATGGAGAAACCTTCGGCCAGCATTTTTTTTGGAACAAATTTTGAATATATGATGCGGAGTCGCCGAATTAACACGATCATTTTTACCGGCATTGCTACTGAAATGGGAATTGAATCATCGGCAAGGGACGCCGCGAACAGGGGCTTTTATCCTGCGGTCGCAGAAGATTGTGTTTCCTCAATGGATAAGGATGCCCATGAGCGTTCCATAAAAACAATGGCGAAGCTTTTTATTGTTGAAAAGGCGGAAACCCTTTTAGAAAATATAGATAGAAAATAAAACAGGAATTTTCATTATTTAGTCAATTATTTCCCGCAGGATATGCATGAGGATAGATATCGTCCATTTCCCTCTATGGTTGTGTAATCACGAATCTATAGACAATTGCAAAGTGTAAATTAAATTATTCCATAGATAAAAAATTCTTGACAAATCAGGCAACCGTATATATTTTGTTGTCATGACAACATTTGTTGTCATATTTTTATTTGTGGACAAAGTATTCCGGAAAATGAAAAGAAAACAGGCAATTTATTCTCCCGACGAATCTTTGGGTTTTTGGCTTTATCGGAGCCATACCCAGGTATCTGCCGCATTGCGCCAGACTTTTCAGGATGCCGGATACGATTTGACTCCTGAACAATGGGCGGTTCTATACCGTCTGCATGAGCAGGAAGGCATAAACCAAATTCAACTTAGTGAAAAAACTTTCAAGGACCGTCATAATATTACACGCATTCTTAAACAGCTCGATAAACGGGGCTATATTGAAAAAAGAAACAATGAAAACGATAAACGTGCGTACCGAATTTATTTGAGTCCAAGCGGCCGGTCTGTTTATGAAAATATAAAGCCACTTGTCCTAAAGCATCGCAGGCGTATTTGTAAGGGTTTTAAGGCAAAAGACATGCTCATTATCCGTAAATATCTGGGACAGGTTATTCATAATTTAAACAATCAGTAAAGCTTCGGAATATTTAACAAAATTAAATGCGGTAAATAAATAAGGCTAATGGAGACTACCGGGAAATATGAAAAAATGGGGATTCAGAATTATTGCTATCACGGCGATAACGGCGGCGGTCGTTTATGGAATAATTTATTTTATCCATTCCCTTTCTCATGAAAGCACCGATGACGCTTATGTGTCGGGAACAGTTGTTCCGATCGCGGCAGAGATAAAAGGACGGGTAACCAATGTTTTTGTTACCGATAATCAATATGTAGAAGCAGGCAAACCCCTGCTGGAAATTGACCGGCAGGATTATCTCAATCATTTCGATGAAAGCAGTCAAAGCCTTTCGAGGCTGGATTCGGAAGAAAACGAACTCAAGGCCGTTATTGTCGAGAAAGAAAAAGGACTCATTAGAGCACACGCCAATCTGGATGTCGCCGTCAATGAGGAAGACCTCGCTCTCAAAGAGCTTAAGCGCTACGAAACACTGCTTAAAAAAGAGGCCGTTTCCCAAAATGAGTATGATCAGTTTAAATCCCGCTGGTTAGTGGCTGTTGCCCGTAAACGCGCGGCTGAAGCCACCGTGGCCGAGGCCGAGGTTGCGCTTCAATCCGCCAAAACAAAAACGATGACTCAATCATTCAAAATCAAGGAAGCTCAGTCCATCAATAAATTAACCAAGTTAGATCTGGCACGCACAGTAGTTACGGCGCCGGTCAGCGGACGGATTGCCATGAAGAATGTCGACCCGGGAAAATATGTCATGCCCGGGCAGGCTCTGCTATCCATCGTAAAGGAAGATATCTGGGTCATTGCCAATTTCAAAGAAACGCAAATTACCAAAATGACAGTCGGGCAGCCTGTGGAAATTGAGGTTGACGCTTACTCTTCCATCAAGTTCAAAGGTCATATCGACAGTCTCCAGCCGGGGACAGGTTCTGTATTCAGCCTGCTGCCGCCGGAAAATGCCACCGGTAGTTTTATAAAAGTCGTGCAACGGGTTCCCGTCAAAATTATAATTGATTCCAAATTTGATCCTCATCATCCACTGTGGCCGGGGTTATCCGTAATTCCTACAGTTGACGTGAGCCGCGCGACCGGCACTAAACTTTCCGCCAAGTAGAGCGCCCATGGAAGAAAAAAGCCGCACACACAAATGGATGATCACGCTGACGGTTATGTCCGGCATGATCATGTCGGCGCTGGATATGAGCATCGTCAATGTGGCTCTTCCGCACATGCGCGGATCGCTGAGCGCGTCCGTCGAGGAAATTACCTGGGTCTCGACCGGTTATATTCTTTCCAATGTCATCATCATGCCGATTGTCGCTTTCCTGAGTTCGCGTTTCGGCAGGAAGAATTTTTATATTTTCTCGGTTTTATCATTTACCGCCGCGTCCATGCTTTGCGGCATTGCCTGGGATCTCCCCTCGATGGTCACTTTCCGGATTATTCAGGGTATCGGCGGCGGTGCGTTGATTCCCATTTCGCAATCCATTCTCAGAGAAACATACCCGCCGGAAGAACAGGCAATGGCAATGGGAATTTACGGAATGGGAATTGTTTTGGGGCCGGCTCTGGGACCGACCCTCGGAGGATGGCTGACCGACAATTACTCCTGGCCATGGATATTTTATATCAACGTTCCCATCGGCATCATCAATATTCTGATGATTTTGCGCTTCATTGAAGATCCGCATTTTCTTGTCCGTGAAAAGGGAAAAGTGGATGCTTCCGGACTGTTCTTGATGATGTGCGGTCTGGGTGCCCTTCAGATCATGCTGGAACAGGGTGAGCAGCGCGACTGGTTCAATTCCCATTTCATCATTTATCTGGCAGTAATAGCTGCCGTCGGGCTTCTTTTATTCATATGGCGGGAATTGAGCACCGACAGACCGGCCGTCAATCTGCGTATTTTGAGAAATATAAATTTCACGTCAGCGACATTTTTAGGAGGCATTCTGGGGCTGGCGCTCATGAGCAGTCTTTTTGTGTTGCCGCTTTTTTTGCAGCAGCTGTTGGGTTACCCCGCTTTTGATTCGGGATTGGCGCTTCTCCCGCGATCGCTTGCCATGGCTTTGATTATGCCGATTGCCGGACGAATATATAATAAAATCGGTCCCCGTATTCTTATCGGTATAGGATTGTTTTTAAACGCCGTTTCTTTTTATCAGCTATCCGTGCTTTCGCTTGATATCGGTTTCTGGGACATATTTCTTCCGCAATTTCTGCAGGGAATCGGTTTCGGTATGATCTTTGTTTCGCTTAGCACCGCGGCGCTTTCGACAATCGAAAAACATTTACTGACAGCAGCCACTGGACTTTATAATGTAGTGCGAATGGTTTTCGGCAGCATCGGTATCGCGCTGGCTGCTACCATCCTTGACCGCGGAGAAAATTTCAACCGGGCGCGGCTTATGGAACACATCACCATTTTCGGAGACAGCACCAACAATATGCTCAGAACGCTAACACAATATTTTTATTCGCGGGGAATGGACATGGCCAATGCCCAGAGCAAAGCGCTCAAGGCGGTTGAAGAAATTGTAATGAGACAGGCCAGCATGCTTTCTTTCAATTATCTATTTTCTCTAATTGCGGTGCTTTTTATAATATCCATCCCGTTGATTTTTTTAATAACCGATTCCCATAGAGATATAAGTCCGGAAGTGATCGGTGAATAAAGTCATAGGAGGCGAATATGACAGAAAAAACAGTAATTACCATATCCAGGCAGACGGGCAGCGGAGGAACTTATATCGGTTATCTCGCGGCAAAGAATCTGGGTTTTCGCTATCTGGACAGAGAAATACTGCGGGAGACGGCAAATCAGATGGGAATGGAACCCCGGATGATGGAACGATTTGACGGGAGGTCAGTCCCTCTGATGGAAAGAATTATCAATTCCTTTAGTTTCGGCACTCCGGAGATGCCAGGCGTGCCGTCATTTAAAAAACCGATCTACGATAAAGACTTATTTGTTCTGCAGAGCAAAATTATAAAAAAAATTGCCGGCCAGAGCAAATCGGTGATTGTCGGCCGGGGCGGATTTTATATTTTAAAGGACAGGCCGGACACCCTTCATGTATTTATTCACGCGCCTTTTGATTATCGCGTCGAATTTGTCATGAAAGAACAGAAGATGGATGATATAAAAGCGCAGGCCTTTGTGCGGAATTCGGATCGTACAAGAGCCAAATTTATCCGCGACGTTATCGGCATCGACTGGATGGACGCGCGTAATTTTCACTTAAGCCTTGATTCGAGCGTCATCGGTTTCGACGCCTGCGTGGAAATGATCACCGGATTAGTGAAAAAGAAGGCCACTGAATCATAAAACAGCCCAAATAATTTTTTCAGCATGTTTTGATTTTCAGCAATTGAATAATTTTATCACTTGCGGGACGCAGCAGGGATTGAGTCTTTGGTGAGAAACTGCGTTTGAAATCGAATTCGAGCGCGCGAACGGACACCATATACGCCTCAGGCTCACGTTGATAAAGAGTTTTTAAAAAGGCCAGAAGCGCTTCCGGTGTCAGATGATGCGTAAAAGTCGACGAGACGTACTGAGGGGTTACCTTTGAACAATTTAAATCTTCCATGTCATCGCCGGCGTGAGCGTCAACAAAAATGATTTGATCATAGCCCGCGATCAACTCCATCATTTCGGGAACCAGCTGGGGTAAAAAAACGGAATCAATTTCCCCGTTAAGATTATCTAAACCCGTATCCTCATCTTCCAGAATTTTTCGACCCAAATATTGCCTTACAAGATTGACAACTTCATAGGCAACGCCATCGTCAGACCGGTCGATATTACCATAGCCAATTATAATAGTCCGGGTCATAAATTCTCTTTCCGTGCAACCTGGTATCAACAAAAATGCAGACCGGAAAATAATTGCCGGTCTGCATTTTGATATTCATTGTATTATTCTCTAACGGCTGATTTTATCGAGCTCGGTGCCGTCAGAGGCCAGAAGCCTGATTTCCAAAGGCATTCTTCCGATGGCATGTGTGGAACAGGATAAACACGGGTCATAACAGCGGATAGCCGCTTCCACCCTGTTTAACATGCCTTCGGTGAGTCTGCTTCCGACAACAAAAGCCTTAGCCACCGAACCTGCCGCCGTATGCATTGCCCAGTTATTATTTCCCGTGGCAACGATAAGATTCACTCTGGTCAGCAACCCGTTCTCATCCGTGCCGTAATCATGGAAAAGCGTCCCGCGGGGCGCCTCAATGACGCCGACACCCTGTCCCGGTAGTTCTTCCTGAGGCGGATTGTTTCTGACATTGTTGGACATAATGTCAGGATCGTCAAGTAACTGACCGATTCTTTCCAGACAATGGAGCATTTCAATCATCCGGGCATAGTGATAATAGAGAGATCCTTCCACCGGTCTGCCGCCATTGATCTGCCTGAACAATTTAAATTCTTCCTGAGCCAGAGGCGTGCCGATCTTGTCAATCACATTCATCCGTCCCAGCGGGCCTACGCGATAAAATCCCTTCGGCCATCCCAGCATGCGCAAATAGGGATGCTTGAGAAATGACCATGGCTCCACATGCTCCGCGATATAGGATAGATAATGCTCCGGCTTGAACTGAGCCAACAATTTCCCGTTCGCGTCTCTGGTCCGGATTTCACCGTCATAGAGTTGCAGGCCTCCATCCTTGTCCACCAGTCCCATATAATTAGAGGGGAAAGCGGCGAAGCTTTCTGCTGTCTCTTTATTGGCCTCCAGCCAGCCTTTGGCGATACTGATTGCCGCTTTTCCGATTTCAGTCATGGTCTTTAATTCAGCGGCAATCGCCTTTCGATTCTCTTTTGTCAAGGGAGCATTTACGCCGCCGGTTACGGCAAAATTAGCGTGAATACGTTTTCCCCCCAGCCGCTCGATGATCTGCTGCCCGAAACGGCGCAGATTCACGGCCTTCAGAGCCAGTTGGGGATTTTCTTTAATGATGCGGAAAACATTGCGCGTTGCGGGATCGGAATCGAAACCAAAGAGCAGATCGGGAGCCGCCAGATGAAAAAAATGCATCCCGTGAGACTGCACCATTTGACCCATATGCATCAATTCGCGCAATAAAATGGCTGTACGCGTCGGAACGACCCGCGCCACGGCATCGCAGGCTTTTGCCGCCGCCAGGTGATGGCTTATTGGACAGATTCCGCAAATACGCTGCGTGATTTGAGGCATTTCGTAATATGGCCGACCCTCACAGAATTTTTCCAGACCGCGGAATTCATCAACATGAAAAAAAGTCTGTTCCACCTCGCCCTGATCATTCAGATGAATGGTTACTCTTCCGTGACCTTCTATTCGTGTTACTGGTTCAATGGTTATCTTTTGCCCCATAAAAGTTCTCCTCTAATCATATGTAAATAGTTCGGGCGGCAGAACAACCGGTGTGCGCCCCGCGAGAAGCTCTGTTAACGCGTAGTAAAATGCATCCGCCCTTGGCGGACAACCCGGAATGAAAAGATCAACCTTGACGACTTTATCCACTCCAACAACCATATCCAGAGGTTTGCCCAATTCATCAGAATCCGGGATGATTCCGTCAACTGTGCTTTCCGTGTCAATGTATGCCCTCTTCAACGCCGCGTCCGTCCCCACAAGATTGCGCATTGCCGGTACCCCGCCGAAAGTCGCGCAGTCCCCGACAGCAATCAGTATATCGCAGCGCTCGCGCATTTGTTTGGCGACTTCAATGTTATGCGTGTTGCAGATCGCCCCTTCAAGAATACCCACCGTAACACCTTCCTTCGGAGGATGTTTGAGGTCGGTTATCGGACTTGATGTGAATTCCACCAGTTCTGATAGCTTGACAATGCGCTCGTCTATATCCAGAAATGACATGTGACATCCGGCACAACCAGCCAACCAGTCTGTTGCTACTTTTACTTTGGCCATTTAGACTGCTCCTTTCATTTCAATAATTTCTTCAATCCGGCCGAGACCGCGTCCGGGGAAAAGACAATCTTCTTATCTATCTTTTCGGCTAACGTCCGGAGAACTTCCCAGTCGGATTTCGCCTGTCCCGCGGGTTGAACCGCACTGTTTAATTTCTGAATACAGCCTTCGGTATTCGTTAAACTGCCCGTTCTTTCCGACCATATTGCCGCGGGCAAAACCAGATCGGCACAATCGGTCAGTTCCGATACAAAACTTGACTGAACGACTTTAAAAGCGCCCGCGGGCACTTTCTTTAATAAATCTTTTCCGTCGCAATTTTGTTCGCCCTGCAAAATGTATAACAGCTTAACACCTGCGGGGCTGAAACCACCGTTGATTCCAAAAGCTTTTGCCGCGCATGTATTGACGCCGGATTCGATGATAATATATTGAGCCTGTTTTTCCAGTTTCTTTATCGCTTTAGCCACATTTTTATTAATTGCTGAACCGTATAAGACAATCGGGTTTGCCGCTCTGCCGGCGATTTCAATGGCCTTGTCAATATCAGCCGTTCCCATACACATATATGCAAACGGCGTCAGATCGTTTTCTTTATCATCGACAATGATCAGGCGCGCTCCTTTATCCAGGGCGTGTTTAATCATGAAAGACGCTACCGGCTGATCTTTAGCGGGATTGCTGCTTACGATTAAAATAATGTCGCTCTTGGCGATTTCGTCAAACGTGCTTTGCTGTTTTTTGAAAATTTGCGGCGCGACGCTATTCATCAGTCCAATATTGGATACCTTCAGTTTATCACAGAACAGCTTACTGATTAAATAAAGCGCTTCATTGGTCGCGAAACTGGAAGCAAGCACACCCGTTTCTTTTGCTTTGGCGCTGCCGATTTTTTTCACCATGACATCAAAAGCTTTTTTCCAGCTTATGGGTTCAAGCTTGTCTTCATCACGCAACAGCGGTTCGGTAATTCGGCTCCGGTCATCATATAAAGGCTCAAAGCGGCCCATTTTGCATAGCAGGCCATGATTCACCGGCGCGTCCCAATCGCCCCTGATTTGAATAACATTGCCGCCGCGTGTGACAACTTCCATTCCGCAGCCGATACTGCATTGTCCGCAGGTGCTTTTAGTTTTCTGTGTCAGGCTGTCACGTCCCATAAAAGGACTTCTTTTGTAAAATAAGGCGCCCGTCGGGCATACCTGGGTACATGTGCCGCAGGAAATACAGGTGGATTCGCCAAGACAGGCCTGCGCGTCGGCATGGACCATCGTCTCATTGCCCCGCTGGCCCAGGCCCAGTGTGTGATTAGCCACCAGTTCATCACAGGCCCGAACGCAACGCTGACATAAAACGCAGCGGTTGTGTTCCATCAGATAATATTTATTTGTGGCATCGATGGGGAATCTTTTCGTATACGTCGGATACGCCCAGTGGTCGATGCCGTAACGATAACCCAGATCCTGCAGCTCACACATGCCGCTCATTTCGCAATAAGGGCAGAAATGATTTCTTTCAGAAAAAAGTAAATCCAGAACTAATTTTCTGGCTTTGATCACCGGAGGCGACTCCGTTTGTATTTCCATGCCATCACTCACCGGAAAGGTGCAGGAAGTTTGCAAATTACGTTGTCCTTTAATATCAACGATGCAGACTCGGCAGGCGCCAACGGAAGACAATGCCGGATGTTCACAGAGTGTCGGAATGTCAATTCCTTCCCGCCGGGCGGCTTCAAGAACCGTAATTCCCGCCTGTGTGGTTATTTTCCGGCCATTGATGGTAATATTCACTGTAGCCATCTTTTACCTTGCCTCCTTTCTTTACCTTATCTCTATTCTATCCTGTAAAAATTAAATGAAAATTACTGACAACATTTACATTTTAAAACTTCTTTTCGTAAAAGTCAATTTCCTTTGCAAACAGTTCCTGCTTGCAGGTTCGACGTTACAATTTCTCTTTTTCGGTAAATACACTAGCATATTACAAACTTATAACATCGAGATATAATAAATACCGGCTAAAAAACAATCTTTGTCATCGTTCATTTAATCAAAATTGAACTAAATCTTCCAGCTTGCCGCAAAATGCGGCTGACCAAATTTTTATGATGCAATTCACGCTAAGATTTTTTACGGCAATTAAAAAAGTTGATGATAATTTGCAAATTACACATCCTGAAGTTATACCCTTGATATATTTCCATGAATATTATAGATGTCAATCCGTATTTTATGTAAGTGAAGGAGTTTCAATATGACCCAGGATACAACCTCAACCCCGACCGATTTTATCCGCGATATCATCGATGACGACCTGAAGACCAACAAAAACGACGGACGTGTCGCTACCCGTTTTCCGCCGGAGCCGAACGGCTATATTCACATCGGACACGCCAAGTCCGTATGTCTCAACTTCGGCATTGCCGCGCAATATCAGGGAACCTGTAACCTCAGGCTGGACGACACAGACCCCGCGGGAGAATCCATGGAATTTGTTGAATCCATCATCCACGATATCCACTGGCTCGGATTTGACTGGGAAGATCGTTTATTTTACGCCTCCGATTATTTCGAGAGGATTTATCAGTTTGCCGTTGAGCTCATCAAATCCGGAAATGCCTATGTGTGCTCTCTGAGCCCCGATGAAATGAGGGAATATCGCGGAACGTTCACAGAACCTGGAAAGGAAAGTCCCTGCCGCAACCGTCCCGTAGAAGAAAACCTTGACCTGTTTCAACGGATGCGGGCAGGCGAGTTTCCCGACGGCGCCTATGTTCTGCGCGCCAGGATTGACATGGCCTCGCCAAACATTGTCATGCGCGATCCTATTATCTACCGCATCAAACGGGAGCCTCATTACCGGACAGGGACAAAGTGGGTCATCTATCCCATGTATGACTTTGCGCACTGCCTCTCCGACGCGCTGGAGGGAATCACCTACTCCATTTGCACACTGGAGTTTGAAAACAACCGTCCTCTTTATGACTGGATTGTGGAGCGACTGATCACCGGCTTGCGCCCGCGGCAGATTGAATTTGCCCGTCTTAATTTAAGTTACACGGTTCTCAGCAAACGCAGGCTAATTGAGCTTGTACAGAAAAACTATGTCAAAGGCTGGGACGATCCGCGCATGCCCACCGTGACGGGGCTTAGGCGCCGGGGATACACGCCTGAGGCCATCCGGAATTTCTGCGCGCAGATAGGCGTGGCCAAAAACGACAACCTGATTGACGTGGCCCTGCTGGAACATTGCGTCCGCGAAGATCTGAACATTCACGCGCCCAGAGCAATGTGCGTTTTGCGACCGCTTCGCGTTGTCATCGACAACTATCCGGAAGCCCAGGTTGAGCAATTCGAGTGTGCCAATCATCCGCAAAATCCCGATATGGGCGTAAGAGAGCTTCCTTTTTCCAGAGTGCTGTATATCGAACGGGACGATTTCATGGAAGATCCGCCAAAAAAATATCACCGGCTTGGCCCGGGACGCGAAGTTCGCCTTAGAAACTCTTATATTATTAAATTTGAGAGCATGGTACGCGATGAGAGCACCGGCGAAGTCATCGAACTGCATTGCACCTACGATCCCCAAACCCGCAACGCGCCGCCGGCGGACGGACGCAAAGTGCCGGGAGTTATTCACTGGGTATCGGCCGGGCACTGTGTTCCCGCCGAGATAAGGTTGTACGACCGCCTGTTCACCATCGAGGATCCCGGAAGCGAAGAGGACTTTGTCAAATATCTGAATCCGAATTCGCTGGAAATTCTGACGGCCTGCTATGTCGAGCAAAGCTTGAATAACGCGGAACCGGGCAGTCAGTTTCAGTTTGAAAGACTGGGATATTTTTGTGTGGACGCCAAGGATTCGAAAGCCGGAAAGCCTGTTTTCAACCGGGTGGTGCCGCTCAGGGATTCGTGGGCAAAAATTGCCGGAGGCGAGAAAAAATAATAGGCGATCCTTTTAATTCCAATCTAAATAAAAAATAATATTGCGGCAGGAAAGCGGAGATAATACCTTCATTGAGAATTTAGAATGGCTGGGGAAACAGGATTCGAACCTGTATAAACGGAGTCAGAGTCCGAACTAAGTAAACATTTAACCCCTCGATTTTAGGTCTGATTTCCCGTAAACACTTATAAATAAACGAAAAATTCAATTCTATCTGTTGCTGTTTATTCTAACTGCTGTATTACACTTTCTAAAGATTCTATCACGTTTTTATCACATCAATAAATTTTAAACTCTTAATCTAAATTAAACAAAATCAGAATATGCTTTATGTTTAATTTATAAACACATGAATACCCGTGCCAACATGGGGGTAGACTTGCTTACAGCAGCAGAAATAATTTTGGAGGTATAAAAATTTGTCGATATGAGAAAATATTCAAACCGAATTTTTTTACTTTTCTATTTTCATATAGAAATAATCATTTTGAAGAGGGGCGGGACAATAGAGCTCAAAAATCAGCCGTCCCGTGGGACGTCAGAACAAAATAAATAATAAGGAGGAAGAAATGGAGGAAGAAAAAGAAGGGGAAGTTTCGAATGAAGAAACACATATGGATAAAGAAAATGACAAAAATGATCAACCAAAATTGTGTGAGTTTGATGTCGATGAAATTGTACATTTCGAGCCCACAACCGACCACATAACGTGTTCCCTAATACCGTGTCCATACATAATAGTGACACCGATGAGTAAATTATGTATCGACGGTTTTAATTTCATTGAAGATGCAAAAGAAAAAGGGAATAATAAAATCGCTGTTCTTGCTGAATTCTGGGACCAGCATTCAGATTACAAAATTGCATTAAAAAAATTTAATCTGCGCTACTCAGCCAATAAAGAACCAATTTATTATATTGAAATGATGAAGCACATAGCTAATTTGAAAAAGATAAAATTAAATGAAAATTCAAAACTAATTCAGTTCGGTGTAGGTGGTGCACGAAAAAATATAGAGAGCAGTTCGAAACTTAACACTACATTGGCTGCTGATACAAAACTCAGTCTGGAAACCATTGGCAAATATTTGTCAGATATTAAGTACGTCAATGATCACGTGATCAATACCCTAACCGAATATCAGAGGCAACCCGCTGAAGAAGACTATCCTTTTCCTAATAAAGATTTTTTTGAAATTATCAGACCCAAAAAGAATAGGGCTATTATTGATTACGAATCTGAAGATTCAGACTATGATTCAATTCAAAAGAAAATATCTGATGCAGTTTTGGATGCATATGAAAAGTATCGTCATAATCTTCCCATTGAAGAATTTTCAAACAAGCAGCAAGAAGAGATCAAAAGTATAACCTCAGCAATTAATGATATTAAAGAAAATATACTTAATATAAAAGAACCTGTCATAACTAGTCCACCTCCTGTATTACCTATACTGGAAGAACCGGGAAAGGAAACTTTAACTCTGGCAGTAAATTCTTCCGAAGAAAAGATACAAAATCTTGCAGTAGAATTATGGAAATTAGCTGCTGAAAATGAAGACATTCTTGAAAAGAAAAATAGATTTTCTGAAATTCTAAATGAATTATTATTAATCGTTGGGTCAATATAAAAGGAGGATTGAATGGGAGAATTTGTAAATGTTCCTTCCAGTCTTACTCTGTCGAATATTCCGATAACTTATGCGACGGATGCTTTACTGTTGAATGTTCCAGGAGTAGGAAGAAGCGAGAAAAGTATTCAGGATGCAATAACTTTAGCGGCTGAAAGTAAGGCAAAATATTTTTATTTAGACAGCGGCGGTTATGAAATCTTCAAAGCGGTCGAAGCTGGTGAAGAAATTTATTTTGATAGAGACAAACCGCTTTACATAAATGGGCACCTTAATATAACCCCCAAATGTATTTATGAAGTTGCAAAAAAATTATTTCCATCCGTAATTGTTGCGCTTGACTATCCGGTAGTAAAATGTGTCGATGTCAGACGACAAGAGTTGAATTATATGCTGACCGTGGGCTTTAATGTAAAATGTACCAAAGAAACTGCTTTCTATGTCGATAAATATATCAAAGAAACAGGTGAGGATGCAAAATTTTACATTGCTTTGCAATGCTACAATCTCTCTCAAATGTCTGACTATTTAAAAAATCTTGAAAGTATTAATTACGATGGAATTTCAATTCCAAAACGGGTACACACACCGACAAGCTTGACGCTTTTCTTGTTTCATATCTACAGAAAATTCAGAGAGAATAAATTGCCGGATATTCATCTTTTGGGATCAACAAAATTTGCGTATCTTGCCATTCTTTCCTATTTCGCAAAAAACTTTTTCAATTATGTCAGTGTCGACGCAACATCTTGGGCGTATTATTCGCGCAAGTTATTGTACGTATATCCACTGGATCTAAGGTCAACTACAATTGGTGATGAGGCTGATCTGGACAAATTTGAATTTATGAAATGTGACTGCCCGAGTTGTACGCAGTTTGAAAGTATCAACGACTTAAAGGTTGAACATGAAAGTTATAAAAAAATAATGCTGTACAACCATAACTGGTACGTAATTAATGAGGCAATGAATAAATTTTATGAAAACGCCGATACTGCAACAAGTCTCAATGAATATCTTTTGTCTGTTATTGATAGAAGCTATGGCAATAGAGAAAAAGAAGTGGCAGAAATATTTCGGTGCTTAAAAATAATAGAGCTCATGAAAGAAAATATTGATGATGACAAAGTAGTTGAAAATTTATCGCAGATGCTTGATGCGAATCATGCAAGATAAAAATTATTCATATTGAAAGAAGGTGATTTAAAAAGCAACTTAATCTGTACATTATTTCCACCTATATTTTATTATCTATCTTTTTTATACTGATGGCAATTAATATTATAAATGATATTGAAACATTTATATTTTTATCAATAGAATTATCTTGCCATCATAAGCTCATCATTCAAATTTTAATAAGGGCAGCGCGGCGGCTGTGCCGGCCCAGATGCTACGGCAGCGGCTCGGATTGAACGTCACAGTCAATGCTTCCGGTTGCCCTTAATTTAATGCTCGAATCATCAATAAAAAACTTAATCAAAGCAATGAGGTCATATTATGTCAAAACACCCGCATTTTAAAACGAAGAACAAGAAAATAGACAAAACGAAAAATAATAATATAACTAGTAATTTGTCAGCAACTTTGAGTCCTTCTTCAGTTAAAACATCAACCATGGTTACTGATGACAAGTCAAAACTGGAATCACTAATCCAATCGGCGCTCAAGCAAGGAGAATATTTCAAAGACGGTTTAAATCGTCCATTTGTCACAGTTGAAATTAATGGATACAAGAGGACGATGAAAATTAATTCGACTGAATTTAAAAGTTATTTACGAATTAAAGTTTGTAAAAATATAGCAGCTAGGGCCACAATTGAAACGGCTGTCGATCACCTGTCATCAATATGCACATGCAATGATACGATAAAACTCGTCCACTATAGGATTGCCGGTTTAGATGATGATATTTATATCGATATCGGGGACCAATCATATCGAGCAATAAAAATATCAGCATCTGGTTGGCAAATTGTCACTGACCCACCCGTAAAATTTATTAGAACACAGTCCACATCGGAACTTCCAATTCCTATCAAAGTTGAAGACGAATCAATATTAGAGTTAAGAAAATTCTTGCCGATTATGGATGATGAAGATTTTGTAATGCTTGTATCATGGCTTGCTTCGACATTTGCACCCAAAGGTCCATATGCGATTTTAATCTTAAATGGTGCCCAGGGCAGTGGCAAGAGCACCTTGGTGCGATTGATTCGCAGTTTGATTGATCCCTCGAAATCAAGCAACAGAATGATCCCTAACAATCAAAGAGATATTGCTATATATGCAATCAATAGCTGGATCATGGATTTTGATAATATTACAAATTATTCAAATTCCATATCAGAAATTTTATGCTCAATAGCAACTAAAGGAACTTTTGCAACCAGAATTCTTTACAGCGACGACGGCGAGATGGTATTCCCAATTATGCGACCAATAATTTTATCAGGTATTAATCATCTTCATCCGGAAAGTGATCTGGCACAGAGAGCTGTTGTCATTAATCTTCAATCAATGAAGGAGAATAAAAGACTGCCTGAAGAATTATTCTGGCAAGAATTTGACTTAGTGAAACCGGCATTAATGGGATATTTATGTGACGCCGTATCAGCTGCTCTGAGGAACAAGAAGTCTGTAAAAAATATCGAATATCCACGAATGGCTGACTTTGCAAGATTTTCAATTGCAGCGAGCCATGGTCTCCCTTGGCAAGCTGAAGATTTTATGGCCGCCTATAGCAACAACATCCAGTATGTTGGAAATGTTCAAGTAGAAGGTGATCCTGTGGCATCTGTCATCATGTTCATGATGCGCGATCATCATGAACTGATTACGTCTGCAACTGATGTATTTAATTTTATGGAGTCGCAGAAATGGATCAGCGAGAAAACAAAAAGGTCTGAATCCTGGCCAAGGTCTGTAAACTCACTAAAAAATAAACTGACACGAATATCATCGTATCTTCAGTCGAAGGGCATTGAGATGGACTTTTCTTATAGAACCAGAAACAGTATTAGAAAATACAAGTTCACCAATCATAATTTAACGGAGAATAAAATTAATTTGATAGAAAGAAATCCTGTCAAGCTGGTAGCGACTGATATTTATAATCAGATTGATTCTGAGAATCAGGAGATAGAGATTACTGATAGACCAGCTGAACAATTTGATAACTTAGAAGAGTTTATAAAAACATATGACAAGTAAAAATGACAGGGCTGAGTCAGGCATCGACTAGGGCTGATAGCAGCAGTAGCAGGGCCGAGCGGGCTTGATGGGCCGCTTCCACTGTAAATTTTATTATATATATTTTATTATTTATATTTATTTTCTTATAAAATAAATAATATTAGTAGCCCGGTCTGCCCGAGTGGCCCAGCTTCTGTGTCAGCTTTAGCTTATCTTTGTTAAGATAAAAATTATAATATCCAGAGTATGCCCTGAGTCAGCCATGCCAAATTAATTACGGCAGAAGCGCGGGTCTCCGCCCCGCTTCTGTCTCACGTAAATATTATTTTACTTTCTGAACAGTCTGCTATGATTAACTTTCAGTTTAAGTTCTGTTCAGTGTCTCAGTTTCAATCCGAATGTTGACAGCTTATAGAAGGATGGAACTTATATAAAAAGAGAAAATAATATTCAAAAGCTTACAGACTGAGTGATAGTGACAGTATCAACGGACAGTGGGTATATTTCCATTAACCCTATAATCCGGCTGATCTAGTTACAAGCTTATCAATTATCATTCCTTGAGTCTTGCCGGTCAGAAAAATAATACAACTGATCAGTCCATTTTCTTCAAGTTTTAAAATCATTTGATGGACTGTTGGATAAGTGACTCTAAAATACTCCCGTATGTTTGCCTCGGCAGGCGGTCGCTTATTTATCTTTGTGTAGTTATATATGAAGGCAAGATATTGACCCTGTTTGGGTGTGAATTTAAACATTTATTTGTCATCTATATTTTTAGCATTTGTATCCGTTTGCCTAAAGAAGCACGAAATTATTTCCTGATGATGATGGACCAAACTCTTTCGTAAGGTCAACTTTGATTATAAGGATATTATCTTCCACTTTCATTTCTATGTTTTTCATATTTTGCAGTCCTTCAACAGGGGGAGGGATTTAATTATCTGAGCAGCAAAAATGAATGCAGACATGAGTCCCATCATCGTTATATGCTGATATAAAGCTATTTTCCTGAAGTTTTGATCAGGGTAAATCATTTCCTTTAGTAGCCATCAGGAAACCGGCGTGCTTCACGCTCTTGATGGACTTTAGTTTCTGGTAGAGATCTTCGATTTCTTTTGATTTGCCCTTGGTCACAATAATTTCAAAACAATTATGATGGTCGAGATGAATATGTTGTGTAGAAAGAATGCAGGCATGATGATCATGTTGAACATCAAGCACTTTAGTGACCAGTTCCCTGGTGTGGTGATCATAAACCAGTGTTATCGCACCGGTCACATCCCTGTTTTCCGTCCATTCCTTTTTGACCAGTTCTTCCCGGATTAAATCACGGATGGCTTCCGAACGATTTGTGTACTTATGCTGTTTAATATGACGGTCAAATTTTTTTAAAAGATCATCTTCCAACGATACGCCAAAACGCACCAGATCGGTCATAATATTTCCTCCTATCGTTTTTTTGTAGCACGAATAATATATTAAAGATAAAATATAAAGGTCAAGAAATATTTAAATATTAATGGTCTCATAATAGTATCAACATGGGTCATATCCGCGAAAGTCGGGAATCCAGACTTGTTGGGCTGGTCCCCGGCCTTCGATGGGTTGACGATTATTCTGTAACCCAGTTAAATGTCATTACTATTATTGGACTGTTAATAACTCATTTTTAGCTGTTACTTGAAATCTAAATAAGGAAAAATGTTAAATCATGGTCGCTTTTTTGCTTTGAACTATTTCGGTCAGGTAATTCGCTTTAAGCTCATCGATCTGATAGTAATCTGCTCCGAGCATGGTGGCGATTTCCTGTGCCAGATCAGCCTTGATAAAGGTTTTCTTATCTTCCGTATCGATAATGATATAATCTGTCGACGGTAATTCACAAAGCAATCCTGCCATTTTAGGAATTTCATCGCGTACAGGGGAATCAGAGAGGCTCTTATTGGCCCGACCGTCCGTTACAAGCACGACTAAAAATCTTGTTTCCTGTGATTTCTTACGGACCTGACCGATCAGATTGTAAGCGGCAAAGAGACCTGCCGTTAAAGGTGTTTTACCGCCCGTCGGTATTTCTTTTAATCTGCGTGACGCCATCTCAATACTCGCTGTCGGTGGCAAGACGACCTCGGCCTTGTCCTTGCGGAAAACAATGAGGGAAACCTTGTCTCTCTTTTGATAGCAATCCATCAGTAGAGACTGGACAGCCCCTTTCGTCTCTACCATTCTTTTTTGTGCACCCATCGACCCCGATCCGTCTACAACCAGAATGACTAGATGACCCATTTTCTTTTCACGCTTCCTGAAGCGCAGATCTTCATTGCTGATCAGGAGCAGTCCCTTTCTTCCTCGCATCATCTGAAACGGGGCTGCGGCCCTGATGGTGGCATCAATGGCAATATCATCATTGGGACTCAGAATGCTTTTGATGTGACGGCCTCGTTTTCCCACAGAACCAGTCTTGGTCCGCCGTCCCGAAGCCATACGGTTGATCCTGTCCTTGCGAAAAGTCAGACGCCGAATCTTGAAATCATTGCCCACATCGAATATTTCTTCCGACTGACTGGATTCCCGCGGACATTCATGGACTTGGCCCGAATCCTCGCGGCCAGTATCATTTTGAACGTCTTCACGATTCTGAGGCGCATCACTGCCATTTTCTTGATCACGTTCCGGGCCGTTCTTCTCATCCGCCGGTTTGTCATGATGATGCTGTTTTTGCGTGTCGTCTTCTTTCATCTGTTGGAGCGCCCGCTTTCTGTGTAGAAGGACGAGGGGTAAAACTTGATCGATATGTTTTTCAGTCACTTCCATTTCTTTGCAAAAAGCCGCATAGGCCCGTGCCGCATAGAAAAGAAAGATATCACCGCGATGACCTGCCACGGCATTTTTAATACAGGCCTGAGCAATCATATCTTTTATTTGCGGTGACACGATGATATTTTTTAAGGACAACCGCGCTGCCTGAATCATCTGATACAGGTCATCATCTTCATTATGTTTCGGGGGAAGGGCTGCATGCATTGCTCTTTTCATCACTGCTATTTTTTGCGCTGGTTCTTTCAATCCTTCCCAGAGGACACACATTCCGAATCGATCCATAAAATGGGAAGACAGATGTCCTTCCTCGGGATTCATACTGGCCACAAGTGTAACTGTCTGCGGATGCTTCGATTCAGACCCGGCAATGTCAGCAATATAATAGTTATGGCTGTGGATCTTCAGGAGCAACGCAATGATTTCAGGTGAGAGGAGATTGACGTCATCAATATAGATAACACCTCCACCGGCGCGTTGGAAAAGTCCGGCACGCATCACATTCCGGCCATTCTTGAGCGTATCTTCCAAATCAATGCCGCCCAGAAGTGCTTCTTCCGTCGCATTCTGGGGGAAATTGACAAATGGTGTTTCCCGGGGCAGCAAATCCCTGAAAATACGTGCGAGAGTTGATTTACCGCTCCCCTTCTCACCGATAAATAAAACGCCCCCGCACGCCGCATCGATTGCGTTTAAAATTAAAGCCAACTTGGCATCATCATGGCCAATAAAATCATGAAAACTCATGGTGCAAGCTCCGCGAGAACCGATGTCAATATTTCGTTTTCCCGGCCAATCGCTTCAAAAGGTAATCGCTTCATTCTGTGAGGTAGGGCCAGTCGTGCCGCTTCACGAATATTATCGGTGGTGATGGCATCTTGGCCATGAAAGGCGGCAAGCGCCCGGGCAGCCTTCATAATGACAATGTCTGCCCGATGTCCTTCCAAATTCAGCGGCGCGGTAATCGAAACGATCTTTTCCAATATAGCATCGGTAACAGGAATAGCGTTTATCCGCGCCTGGGCATGGATAATCTTTTGGGCAAGTGTTTTTTGTTCCTGAATCCAGGTAACTGCAAAATCATCCGGTTGAGCATCAAACAGCGCTTTGCGGCGAAGAATATCCATTCGCATTGTTTTATCCGCAATTGATACGACATGAACACAAAGCCCGAATCGATCAAGTAGTTGGGGCCTCAAATCGCCCTCCTCAGGATTCATTGTGCCGACGAGGATGAATTTTGCCGGATGAGTAAAAGAGACTCCCTCCCGTTCTACTGTGTTGACACCCATAGCTGCCGAGTCAAGGAGAAGATCTACAATATGATCCTCCAATAGGTTCACTTCATCGACGTAAAGAAAATTTCTGTTGGCATCTGCCAGAAGACCAGGTTCGAAACGCTTTTCCCCTTTTTTGAGAGCATGTTCAATGTCGAGGGTTCCAACAAGGCGATCCTCCGTTATACCCAGCGGCAGTTCGACCATCCGCATCTTCTTTTTTGCACGGTGCAGATGTTCTTCGGTTTCAAGGGTTGTCAAACACGCGGTACATAAAACACCTTCGGGATCGCAGTTAAACGGACAGCCTTTTACCGCTGTTGTTTCCGGCAGCAGTTCCGCCAGAGCGCGCACGGCCGTACTTTTGGCCGTGCCTTTTTCTCCCATGATTAAAAGACCACCGATGGATGGGTCAATGACGTTGATAATCAAACCCGTCTTCATTTCTTCCTGACCGACGATGGCTGTAAATGGAAATATCATCCTAAAATCTCCTTCATTTTGTTTTTCCAGCTGGCAACTTCATCCTGCGTAATAATATCGATGCTTCCTCCCTGAAAATCACCTTTCATGTCGCCCATTTTTTCCTCGATCCAACCTTCAATTTCTATATACAGTTCTTTCAAGGCATCTTTGACATCCGGTGCTGGATGCCAAAGGTCTCGCTCGGCGGCTTCGATAAGTCTCCGCGCCATTTCTTCCAGAGCCCAGGGATTATTTTCTTCAAAGAATTTCCGGTTTTCTTCGTTCATCATAAATGTCCGGGTAATATCGTCAAAAACCGCATCGTCCACTGCTTTGGCAGTTGCCTGCCAGCCATAAAGACGGCCAACCCGCTTGCTGATTTCGCCCGCTCCTTTATAGCCATGCTCCTTCATTCCCTCAATCCATTGGGGATTTAGTATTTTTGCGCGAGCTATACGCCGGATCTCTTCCGTCAGGGTTCGGACGGATACCTTGCCCGGCTCCCGTGTATCACCGTAATAGTTTAAGATATCATCCCGTTCGGATATAACCCGCGCGGCGTTGATCATGCCGCCATGTGTTCCAAAATAACAGCAGCAACCGGTCAGATCGTATTCATCGGTTACAGAACGATTGAAAGACAGATCAACTGTTTTCAGGCTGGTTTTCAAACCCTGATGGGCAGGCTCTCCGAATGTGCCCTTGCCATAGGCGTAGCCGTTCCAATATAGAAACACATCGGACAAATCTTTTTGAGTCTTCCAGGCGGCGGCATAAACGGCAAGCTGCGTGCCTGCCTGATATGTGCCTGGCATACTGGCAAAGATTCTATAGGAAGCCTTTCGCAAATCTTCAGGAGTTGGATTTGCTTTATCGCCGAGCTTTTCCATCATATGCTTCTTTACAAAGTTCATCTCTACATGTTCGTTCAGAGCGCCGACAGCTTGAACTGCTTCATCAAGAAGACTAATGGCGCCGGGAAAATTGTCTCGTGTAATTCCCGAAACCCGGACAGTAATATCAATGCGGGGTCTACCCAAATCGGGAAGAGATATGATATCGAAGCCCTTGACCCTGCCGTTATTGCGCCAAATTGGTTTGACACCAAGAAGATACAGCATTTGCGCCATTCCTTCGCCATCCGACCACATAATATCCGTGCATTGCCAGTAAAAAGCGATGTTCTCCGGCTGTCTGCCCGTTTCCTGTTGATATTTTTCAATGGTCTTGTCAGCAAGGATCTTGCCTGTTTCCCACGCTGCAGGCGATGGTATGCGTTGTGGATCGAGAGAGTAAAAATTTCTTCCCGATGGCAAAACATCGCTGCGTCCGCGGGTGATGAGTCCCGAAGGGCCAGGCTCAATATAGCCGCTGTTTAAACCATTGAGAAGAGCTGCCGTTTCGTCGGAAGCTTCAACGCGCTCACGCAAATCGATGAGCTTTTTTTCTACATCCCTGAGGATTGCCAGTTCAGAAACTTCTATTTTGTATTTCTCTCTTATAGTGCTATCGAGAGAAATGTTCTGGAGAATGTAATTGCGGCAAGCATTGCGAGCTATCTTTTCGACAGCATCTTCTAATGCTTGTTCCGTCATTGAGGATTGTCGGGTGATGACGGCACTCAGAACGCCGCGCAGAGAATCGGGTGAATTTTCATAGCGGGCGATGGCGTAGATGAAATCAGCCAGCTTTTCACCTTCGGGAAGTCTGCCGAAAATGTGCATTCCTTTGGGAATGAAGGTGTTTTTGTACAAGGACAGGCGATCATGGATTTCCCGAACCTTTTGACTGAAATTATCATGCAGCGATTCGTCCATGCTGTCCAAGAGGTTAAGCCCCTTGATCCGCTCCACGATCATGTGGGCAATAGTGTGGGCGCGGGATGGTTCGGCTTCCTTGTAGCGCTCGTATTCATCAAGAAGTCTTTCCACCTGCTCCAGGTCGCCATATAACTCACCCTTAATCATAACGGTCTGCATGTGATCGACGAGAACAGCGTTGCTCCTTCGTTTGGCGGTTGTTCCTTCCGGCGGATTATCAGCATTATAAATATAAAGATGCGGCATCGTATCAATGCCGATATCCGGGAAGCAGCTTGAAGACAGGCCTGTGGCTTTGCCCGGCAGAAACTCAAGGTTGCCGTGAGTGCCAACGTGAATGATGCTGTCCGTACCAAATTTGCGGGACAACCATTGATAGGTGGCTACATACTGGTGGGGTGGTGGAACATCAGGGCTGTGAAGAATCTTGCAGACCTGGCCATCGCACTTAGCCCCGGCACAGCCTCTCTTAGGCTGAACGCAGACAACGGCATTTCCGTATTGCACACCCGTAACAAGGATTTTGCCCTCGAATACCATTGCCGCAGGGACTCCATCTTTTTCTTCTCCCGGCGGATTACCCCAGACATCACTCATCCGTTGTCGTGTCTGCTCCGGCAGCTCATCAAACCAGAGGCGATATTGATTTGGATCAATTAGATCAAGTATCCCTCCCTTGTCCACAATTTCATCGACCGTCGTCCAGCGGAATTCCGAAATGGCTTTTTTATCCATGATGTTATCGATGAGATCCTTGCCGTTAGCCGGAGGTGTGACATTGTAACCTTCTTTGAATAACCGCTGCATAATATCGGCGACGCTTTCGAGTGTGTCCAGATGGGCGCCTGCCCCGACAGTAGCTTCAACGGAGGCGCAAGGATTGTTGTGGAGAATAAAGGCAACTTTCTTTTCGCTATTGGGCTTTTGCTTAAGATTAATCCAGCGGGCAATTTTAGACGTCAGCCGTTCGATGCGCTCGGAGATCGGCTCGTATGATTCTCCATCG
>DATKPG010000024.1:0-60056 GCA_035524255.1 Smithella sp.
TACTCCGCAAAGCTGAAGGTTGCCGTTAAAAGAATAACTGCCGCCGCTACGATGATTGTTCCTAATGTCTTTTTCATGATCTGTTACCTCCTTTAGGGTAATTTGTTTATTTGCCTTTATATTATTGAAATTATCGTGCCAAAAAATAAGTAATTATGATTTACGCACGTAATTATCAGAAAATATTAATAATAATCATAGTATTCCTTAAATTGTTTCTCGTAAAATCTCATATAATTACTTTTCTTTTTAAATAAAATATTAAAGCTTGTTTAACGAAATGTGGAAAAGTGTCGAATGATTGCGTAAACGAATAAATAATTTGCTTGCTATGAAAAACTTAAATCGTTACTAAAAAATTGATCGCCTAAGATGGACAAACTGAAAAATTAAGACAAAAATATTGGATATTCTGCTGAATGAGGAGGGCATTAAAAAAACGTAATATTATTTAATACAAACACGACGCACCTGCATAAAGTCGGTAACGCCTTTTATGGATTTTAGTATACCGTCTTGCAATAGTGTCGTCATGCCTTCCTGTCTGGCTTGTTCCCGCATGACTTCAACGGTTTCATGCTTTTGCACCATTCTTTTAATATTATCAGTGCCGATTAGGAGTTCGTGTATGCCTAATCTGCCTTTATATCCGGTTTGGTTACAACTGCTGCAACCCTTTGGTTTGTAGAGTTTGAAGTCTTCATTGTAAGGTATATTTAATTTATCAAAATCTTCCCGGCCGTAGCTATCGGCAATCTCATCATATTCTTCCTTTGTGGGATGATACGGCTCCTTGCACGATTTGCACAGTGTACGCACAAGGCGTTGGGCAAGAATTCCCAACAGGGCGTCGGCGAAATTAAGGGGATCAATGCCCATGTCCAAAAGGCGTACAATAGTTTCCGGAGCGCTGTTGGTGTGCAGAGTGCTGAATACCAAATGTCCGGTAAGGGACGCTTCAACACCCGTCCTGGCTGTTTCAAAATCACGCATTTCGCCGACCATGATAACGTCGGGGTCAGCACGCAGAAACGCCCGCATGGCCGCGGCAAAATCAAAACCGATCTTCGATTGCACCTGCACTTGACGCAATCCGTATTGTGTAATTTCTACAGGGTCTTCCGCCGTCCATATTTTTTTGTCCGGCCGGTTAATGTGATGCAGAGCAGCGTGCAGTGTGGTTGTCTTACCGGAACCTGTAGGACCGACGCATAAAATCATGCCGTAAGGCTTGGAAATAATGCCAACCAGCTCTTTGTAGTTGCGCGGCGTTAAAGCCATATCTTCTATCGGCATTGTTTCGCCTTTGGCCAAAATACGCATAACGACATCTTCCACCCCGCCCTGAGTTGGAATGGTCGCTACACGTAATTCTATTTCTTCGCCCGTGTTGCGTCTGAATTTAATTTTACCGTCCTGGGGCATTCTTTTAACGGTGATATCCAGATTAGACATGATTTTGATACGCGAAATAATGGCGGCGCGGTAACTGAAAGGAACCGTTTGATAAAGAGCGCAGTCTCCATCAACGCGAAACCGGATCTCCACATTTTTTTTGCCTACATTGGGTTCAACATGTATATCAGACGCCCGGCGAACATAGGCGTCATTTATAATTTTATTGACCAGCTGCATAATGACGCTGTCCGAGTCTGTAACGGATTCGCCGCCCTCCTCATCTTCAGACTCCGTATCTTCACCTTCCATCCGTCCCAGTATTTCCGTAAAAGAATGTTCTTCATCGGGAGCGTTAAAAAAAAGATTAATATATTTTATGATGTCTTCCTCCAGGGCGACATCGTATTTTACCTGTTTGGTTTTTAAAAGACTTTCGATGGTGTCTTTCTTAATGAGATTGCTGGGATCGTCTATGAGAACATGAATCTTGTCACCGATCATCTCCAGCGGCACCCATAATTCGCGGCGCAGGAAATTCTGCTTTAAATTTTTTATTAAATGACCGGGAATCGGTATTTTCTCATTATATTTTATAAAACGGCAGTTATAGAATTCCTCGAAAGCATGGCCAATATCATCTTTGGATATCTTGTGTTTCTGCATGAGGAAATTTTCAATGGATTCTTTCTTCTCACGTGATTCCTTCCATGCGTTTTCCAGTTCATCTTCTTTGATCAAGTCATGGCTTAACAGATAATCAAACCGCGTTTTTCTATGTCGCACGAAACGTTGCTGATTGTAAAAGGCAACGCCCAAAACTTCAGCAATTTCGAGCGCCAGTCCGATTTCCTCTTCAGAAAATTTTCCGTCGCCGATCTTTTTATTGATAATCTGAATGACGCCCATTAGCTGATTATTATTGTAAATAGGAGTAGCAAGAATTTGTCTTGTTTTAAAACCTGTCTTTTTATCCCAGCTATCATCAAACGTTAATTCCACCTCAATATTTTTGAGTTCCTTTTGATTGTAGGCATTCTCAATATTGATCACCGCGCCCGTGTTGGCCACATAGCCGGCGATACTTTTATTATTGATCGGTAATCTGATTTCTTTGAGTTGCGTGCCGGCCAGAAACATGGAATAAATTTCATTACGTAATTTATCAACGACATAAATCGTTATGGAATTGGCGTTAAAAAGGTTTAGGATGCCGCTTTTTAAATCTACAAGGATTTGTTTGATATTTTGCGCCGCGTGGATACGGTTTGTTATATCCAGCAACTCTTTGCGTATTTTGGAGTTGCCATTCATAAGTTTTTCAGAGGGTGTGTTTAAAGGAGCAGCCATGGAGTAAATTATTCCTTGAAATCTTAAATAATATTTATCTTAGCAAGGATTTATGTGAATGTCAATGCGCCTGATATTACAATTTATGACTCAATCATTTGGTTCAGCCGGTGGTGACAATCTTGGAAAAATCGGCAATTTTATGGAAAAGAGCTGAAATTTCCGCCAGAAGCGATAGTCGGTTAAAACGGATTTTTTCATCTTTATCCATCACCATGACGTTGTCAAAAAAAGCATCCACGGGAGGGCGCAGCGCCGCCAGTTTGTTCAATGCGGCGCTGAAATCCTTTTCCGCGATGCCTTTCTCCACACGGGTTTTGATGTTATCGAAGGAAGAAAACAGGTTTATTTCCGCATCGGCTGAAAGAAGACCGACATCAATTTGGCCGTCGTGAAAGTTCTTCAAAATATTGTCAACGCGTTTAAAAGCGATGGAAATCGGTTCAAAATCGGGATTTTGACGGAATGCCTCCAATGCCTTAATTTTTTCAATGACTTCGACAAGTTCGTCGATATCCGTGGATAGAACGGCGTCCACGGTATCGTAAGCATATCCCTGATTTATCAGTTGATTTTGAAGACGTCCCTTGAAGAATTCCAGAACATCCTTTTTTACTTCAAATGCCTCTTTTTTTAAAACATCCTTGAGCAGCGCCAGACTCTCGTCAATGAGGAAATTCAGGCCAATCGAATAACGGCGGGACAAAATAATATTAATTATTCCAAGCGCCTGACGGCGCAGAGCGTACGGATCAGCGGTTCCTGTCGGCGGCAGGCCGACGCCGAAGAAACCTGTAATTGTGTCAATTTTATCGGCAAGTCCGACAATTGCGCCTTCATCCGTTTGAGGCAAATCACCGCCTGCGACAATGGGTAAATAATGTTCATAGATGGCATCGGCGATTTCAGATTTTTCTCCGGCCAAGAGAGCGTACTGACGGCCCATGATGCCCTGAAGTTCCGAAAATTCTCCCACCATGAGCGATTCCAGATCGGCCTTGGCCAAAAGCGCGGCACGGTCCACATTTTTCTTAACGGCCGGTTTTACCTTGGAGGCGATCTTGACCGCCAGTTTACGGAAGCGCATAACCTTTTTGTGCGATGTTCCCAGGAGGGTATGGAAGACAACTTTTTTGAGAGATTCCACGCGATTTTCCAGAGGCACTTTTTTGTCCTCCTCGAAGAAAAATGAAGCGTCGGCCAGGCGCGCTCTCAGCACTCTTTCATTTCCTTTTACCACCACCTTGATGTCACGGGGCCGGGTGTTGCTGACCGCGATGAAATAAGGAAGAAGTTTTCCCGCGTCATTAACGACAGGGAAATATTTTTGATGAGAGATCATGGTGGTTGTGAGGACTTCTTTGGGAATTTTTAAATAGTCCTCATCGAAACAGCCGCGCACGATCACCGGATATTCCACGATCAGGCTTACGGTTTCCAGTAAATCATCCGTGTAAAAAAGTTTTCCGCCGACTTCTGCCGCCGACTTCTGCGCTTCTTCAAGAATCAAATTTCTTCTCTGTGCGGGATCGGCGATGACAAAATTTTCTTCGGCCTTCTTCAGATAATCTTCAAAACCGGTAACGTCAAAAGAAGCCGGGCTCATGAAACGATGACCGCGTGAGGAATTGCCGCTTTCAATGTCTTCAATCTTCAGGGGGACAATATGACCGCCGTAGAGCGCCAGGATCCAGTGCACCGGACGGGCGAAGCGTAAATCATAGCTTCCCCAGCGCATAGATTTTTTAAAAGGTATCGCCAGAAGAAAACTTGTCAGAATCTCGGGCAGCAAAGCTTCCGTCGGTTGGCCGGCAATGGTCTTGCGCGCTCCAAGATACTCGCCTTTTTCAGTGACAATAGTTTCCAATTGAGAGATATCCATCCCCTGTCCCCTGGCGAATCCCAGCGCCGCTTTTGTCGGGTTTCCGTTTTCATCAAAAGCGGCCTTTTTGGCGGGCCCCATTTTTTCCAGGGTTTGATCATCCTGTTTTGGCGCCAAATCGGCAATGGTCAGCACCAGACGGCGAGGTGTAGCCATACACCTGATTCCGGTAAAGCCAATGCGCTTCTCCGTCAGAGATTTATGGATAATATCTTCCATATCCACCAAAGCCCTTGATAATAATCCCGCGGGAATTTCTTCTGTGCCAATTTCAAAAAGCAATTCGTTACTCATTTTGTCTCCAGATATTCTAGTTGTTCTTTAGAAGGGGGTATCCCAGTTCTTCGCGTTGTTTAAGGTAAAGCTCGGCGCTGATTCTGGCCAGATTGCGCACCCGGCCGATGTAGCTGGTGCGTTCGGCAACGCTGATGGCGCCACGGGCGTTGAGCAGATTGAATGTGTGCGAACATTTTAAACAGTAATCATAAGCGGGCAGAGCCAGATTTTTTTCGGCAATACGCAGGGCTTCCTCTTCGTAAGCGTCGAAGAGCTTGCGCAGCATGGGAATGTCGGCAACTTCAAAGTTGTAAGTGGAAAATTCGACTTCGCCCTTGTGATGAACGTCGCCGTATTTAATCTTATCCGTCCACTGCAAATCGTATACGTTGTTAACACCCTGAATATACATAGCGATGCGTTCCGTTCCGTAGGTTAGTTCCGCGCAAACCGGATGCAAATCGAATCCGCCGACCTGCTGGAAATAAGTGAACTGAGAAATTTCCATCCCGTCGAGCCATACTTCCCAGCCCAATCCCCACGCACCCAACGTGGGTGATTCCCAGTCATCTTCCACGAAACGGATATCGTGGTCTAGTGGATCGATGCCGAAGCTTCGAAGCGAATCGAGGTAAAGCTCCTGAATGTTTAAGGGCGAAGGTTTCATAATGACCTGATACTGGTAATAGTGTTGCAGGCGATTGGGATTTTCACCGTAGCGGCCGTCCGTAGGGCGCCTGGATGGTTGTACATAAGCCACATTCCATGGTTCCGGTCCCAACGCGCGCAGACAGGTCGCGGGGTGAAAAGTGCCGGCTCCGACTTCCATATCATACGGCTGTTGAATGACACATCCCTGAGAATGCCAGTATTTCTCGAGGGCAAAAATCAATTCTTGAAAATTCACAATTTTCTCCTTGTTGTTATGAACGAAATATTAATCAGTATGGGTCTGTTGAAGAACGCTCATCCATTACTTTCACAAAGGATGGTGTTTGCCGGGTTTTGCCGTAAACCGCACCTTTTAAATAAATGTGTTGTATGCGCCGCGGTTTTTTTTGTGCCTCGCGTCTGAACATCCCGTATCAAGTACGGGACAAGCTTTGAACAGTCCCGAAATTTGGGGTTTTGAACAACTCCAATATTGTCAATTTTAATATTCAAACAAACACTTAGTTAAGTAACATGTTCATCCGTATAGTGTCAATATAAAAAGGATAAAATAGTTTTTGTTAATTAATTGACATACATATGTTTGGCTTTTATTTCGTTTTCCGAAAATTTATGGTGATGGATCAAAAGCGGAGGACACAGGAATATGGAGGTAAGGCTGCTTTGAGAATGATACGCTGGAGCGCTTAATCCGAATCTTTATCGATGGGCTTGACGGGTTGGCGAGCCATTGCGCCGACAGGCGCTTCGCGCTCATAATGAATGTAAATTTCATAGCCGCTGTGGGCTTCAACAAGTTTATTTCCGTTTTGATCCGTCATGCCGTTTATTGTTAAGACGACAGTATCTTGTGGCAACAAAAGTTCCAGAGTGTCGCCGATTATCAAGCGGTTCCGGACGCCAAGTAGAATCATTTTCCGCGCCGCGTCATACTGAAGCACGGTTCCTGCCGGTTCGTGAGTCTGATTATATTTAATTTCCGGATTGGTTTCATTAATTCTTTCTTCACTGAAGGCAAATCCGGTAGTATAGCCGCGGTTTGAGATTTTTGTAAGTTCATCTATCCATTCCTGACTGCATTGATAGTTCTCTTTTTCTTGAATGAGCGCGTCTAATGCCTGCCTGTATGTCCGTGTCACGACTGCCACATAATAAGCCGATTTCATCCGGCCTTCAATCTTGAGACTTGAGACGCCTGCGGCCAATACTTCGGGCAGATATTTAATGAGACATAAATCCCTGGAACTCAGCAGATAACTATATCTTCGGTCCTCCTGCAAAATCAGCGGGTCATCCGGCCTTGTTGATTCGTGAAGTAAATACTCCCAGCGGCAGGGTTGACTGCAATCGCCCTCGTTGGCGCTTCTGCGATTGCGGAATGCCGACAGATAACAGCGTCCGGAATAGGCCATACACATCGCGCCATGGATAAAAATTTCCAGTTCCATTTCATCTACAGCCGCGGCCATTTCTCCAACCTCTTTTAAATTCAATTCCCTTGCCAGAATAATTCGCCGCACTCCCTGATCGCGCCAAAAGCGTACAGCCTCAATATTTGTCGTGTTTGCCTGTGTGCTCAAATGCAGCGGTAATTGCGGCGATAAACTTCTGATCAACCTGAGCATTCCCGGATCACTGACAATAAGCGCGTCAACACCTGTTGCGGCAAGCGCGGGAATGATTTCCTTTGCCTGCGCAAGATCAGCATTGCGGGCAAATGTATTGGCCGCCGCGTAAACTTTTACGCCTTTAGCGTGCGCTTTATTAATGCCCTCGGCCAAATCAATCAAAGACATTTCAGCCGAGCCTGCTCTCAAACTAAGTCCTGCCACGCCAACATATATGGCATCAGCTCCGTACAGCAATGCGGTTTGCAATTTTTCCAGATTGCCGGCGGGGATCAGTAGCTCCGGTTTTTTCATTTCAGAGTCCTTTAAGATATTTCGTGATGATTATCTTACCAAAATAATTGACTTTGTACAAATAAGGTACAAAAAAACAACTAAAGGAATTTAATAAAGCAATCGCCCTTGAACCCGATATCTGTGACTTACATAAGGTGTGCGCACGTGGAGACCGTGAAATATTAAAAAAATTGCCGGAAGCAGAGGAAACTGCCGCCGATCTTATAACACGACTCATTTTTAAACGGCGATTCCCAGAAATATTATTCCTGAAATCATTTCGCAGACTGTTCAAATATTATACGCAGAGCTTGCGGATTTGTTCCATGACCTTTAAGGATTTTACTTCGCGCCCCAGCACATGCGCAATGAAGCCGATGAGGATGCTGCGGGATTCCATGGACAGAGAATCGGTGAGCGCGATCAATTTAATTTTATTAATATCCATATCTTTCCCCAGAAGCAATGTGCGCACGGTGCCCGCGGAAATCGGCTGTTCATATCTTTGGGGCCTGGCGCAGAAGCTGCATTTGATTCCGCCTTCGCTGGCGTGAAAGTAATAGGAGTTGCCGTTGGTCACCGGAGTTTTACAAATGATGCAATGGTCGAGCGCCGGTTCAAATCCTGTTAATTTGAGCAGGCGCATTTCAAAAAAGCGCACCGTCGCGTCGGATGCCTTTTCACGGCCCAGCAACAAAAGAAAATCCCGCAGAAGCTGAAACACTTTTTCATTCTTTTTCCCTTCCGGACTGAAGTGATCCGTAAGATCAATAAAGTAAGAAGCGATAAGAGTTTTTTCCATATCCTGACGGATGTTGTGATAGTGGTCAATGATATCGCAGGATTCGATGAAGGCAAGCATGTCACGGCTTTTGCGGGTGAAGATAATATCCGTGAGGGAAAAAGGTTCAAAGACATTGGCAAATCTTTTTTTACTTCTTTTGGCGCCTTTGGCAATTCCCTTGAGCTTCCCGAAATCAGAGCTGTAGAAAGTTACAATTAAATCCGATTCACCGTAGCTTAAAGTGCGCAGGACGAATGCGGTGGTTTTGTGATTTTCTCTAACGGCCATCGTATTTTATTTCTCCGCCGACGATGGTAAGGATGGCCTTGCCCCGCATTTCCCATCCGTGAAACGGGGAATTTTTTCCGCGCGAGCAAAATGCCTGCACGTCAACCGTCCATTTGTGCTGAGGATCAATGACCGTGATATCGGCATCCGCGCCAGCCTTTAGCGTTCCCTTCGGTAAATGCAGTATACGCGCCGGATTAACGCTCATCCTGGCGATTAACTCAGGCCAATTCAGCGTTTTGTCGCGGATAAGATTCAGGCTCAAAGAAAGCGACGTTTCCAGACCGCTGATGCCATTGGCGGCATATTCAAATTCCACTTCTTTATCCGTGCGTCCATGGGGAGCATGGTCGCAGGCAATGACATCAATCGTTCCGTCGGAAAGCCCTTCTTTAATGGCCGCGACATCCTTTTTGCTTCTCAGCGGAGGGTTTACCTTGAAATTGGTATTGTAACTTTGCAGCGCTTCATCCGTCAACGTGAAGTAGTGGGGCGCGGTTTCCGCCGTTACCTTCAGGCCTTTTTTCTTAGCGTCCCGGATCAGCCCAACGGAGCCGGCCGTGCTGACATGCGCTATGTGAACACAGGTTTTGGTAAATTCGGCGATTAAAATGTCACGCGCTACCATGACCTCTTCCGCGATGCCGGGAATGCCGCCCAGTCCCAAAATCGTGGAATAATAACCTTCATTCATCAGGCCACCGCCGGAAAGATTTGTATCTTCACAATGCGAAATAACCGGTAATTGCAACGAGTGGGCATACTCCAGCGCCCGGCGCATCAGGGCGGCATCTCTTACCGGCTTGCCGTCATCGGAAAGGGCGATGACGCCCGCTTCTTTGAGATCCCAGAATTCCGAAAGCTTAGCACCCGCGGAGTCTTTGCTGATGGCGCCAACCGGGTATACGTTGGCAAGCGATGCCTCCATCGCTTTTCTTTTGATAAATTCGGTTAAGGAACGATTATCGTTAACCGGGTCGGAATTCGGCATGCAGGCAATGGACGTGAACCCCCCGGCAACCGCGGCGGCAGCGCCTGACGCGATGGTTTCTTTGTATTCGAAGCCGGGTTCGCGCAGGTGCGTGTGCATATCGATCAGACCGGGAACAAGAATCATTCCGGCCAAATCAATAATCTTTGTGATGTCCTCCGAACTTTTTGATTTTACCGATTTTGACAGGTCTGCTCCCGTTTTGGCAATTTTCCCGTCCTCCAGGAAAATATCCATCCGGGAATCTATGTTTTGCGAGGGATCTATGATCCTCGCGCCGGTTAATAACAGCTTCATTCACTACCTCCGATGAGCAGGTACAGAAGAGCCATCCTTACGGCCACGCCTTTATTGACCTGATCAAGAATTACAGAGTAAGAGGGATCATCGGCGATGTCAGGCGATATTTCCACACCGCGGTTAATCGGCCCCGGATGCATGACGATAACATCTTTCGCGGCCAGCTTAATGTTTCTACGATTCAGGCAATAGTGCTGGGCATATTCACGAAGCGACGGGAAGATGTTTTGCTTCTGCCGCTCCAGCTGAATACGCAGCATCATCACCACGTCGGCATCGGCAATGGCATCTTCAATCCTGCTTACGACTTTTACGCCCATTTGTTCAATATCCCGCGGCAGCATCGTAGCCGGCCCGGCCAGAACGACATGGGCTCCCATACCGGACAGACCGTAAATATTGGAACGGGCGACACGGCTGTGTTCGATATCGCCGACGATGGCCACTTTCAATCCGGAAATTTTACCTTTATGTTCTTTGATGGTCATCATGTCCAGAAGAGCCTGTGAGGGATGCTCATGCGATCCGTCGCCGGCGTTGATGATGGATTGTTTAACCAGCGATGCCAGCAATTGCGGAGCGCCGGCGGCGCTGTGGCGCAGGACAATGACATCAGGGTTCATAGCCTCCAGATTGCGGGCAGTATCTATCAGCGTTTCCCCCTTGACAACGGAACTGGTTGAAGCTGAAATATTAATGGTATCGGCGCTTAATCGTTTACCGGCTATTTCAAAAGACGTTCTGGTTCTGGTGCTGGCTTCGTAAAATAAATTGATTATTGTCTTGCCGCGTAACGTCGGCACTTTCTTTATTTTGCGGGTGGATATTTCCAGAAAAGATTCGGCCGTCTCCAGAATCAGATTTATTTCATCAACCGAAAGATCTTTTATTCCCAGGATGTCTTTTTTTTCAAATTTCATGACAGGCCTTAAAAAGTTTTAAATTTATGTTCCTTCTTCTATGACGACTTCGTCCACGCCATTTTTTTCCACAAGATCGACTCTGACCGCTTCCCAGAGGGAGGAGGGCAGATTCTTACCGATAAAGTCCGCCCTGATCGGAAGTTCGCGGTGGCCGCGGTCGATTAAAACGGCAAGCTGAATCATTTTGGGCCGGCCAAAATCAATCAGGGCATCCATTGCCGCGCGAATGGTCCGCCCCGTAAAGAGAACGTCGTCAACCAGGACAACTATTTTATCGTCCAGGGAGAAATTGATTTTTGTTTCCCCCAGACGCGGCTTTTTGTTTGATACGGAAATATCATCACGGTAAAGCGTAACATCCAATATTCCCAGAGGAACTTTATCGCGTTCAATATCGGATATTTTTTTCTGCAGTCTTTCGGCCAGATAGATTCCGCCCGTTCTGATTCCCACAAGCACGAGGTTCTTCATACCTTTGTTTTTCTCCAGAATTTCATAGGCAATTCTGGTAAGGCATCGGTCGATTCCATCTTTATCCATGACTATTTTCGTATTCTTGTTTTTCGACATGAAAGCCATCCTCAGTCCGGCAATGATATAAAAAAAGCCTTTCCCCTGACGGGAAAAGGCTAAAATAAAATTTTAAATAATATTTTCATTACATTTTCCTTTTTCAATCTCGCTGGATTAAATTAAAAGGGTTAATTGTTTTTTTCTTACAACGTCGTTGCTTTGATGTCAAGGTAAAAAATAGTTTCCTGAGAATGATTTGCCAAAAAATTCAGGAAACCGTAAATAAATGATCAGGGAAATATTTTTACAAACTTGATAATAATCAATATGAACAGGAAAACTAAATAAAATCGTAGTAAATACAAAGCGAATTTTGTTGTCCTGGTAAGCGGTATGCGGGACATGATCAACTCCTTAAATCTTTCCTCTGGTTTCAATACCTTTCATAATGTCATTATAATGAATAACGCCCAGGAGACGATCGCGGCGATCGACGACAGGGATCATTTCGTAGTGATATTTGGCAAAGATTTCGGCCAGGTCTTCTTGAACATCATCCTCTTCCGCCGTTATGACCGGTGAGGCCATAACCGCATCAATTACGATGTCATCATCGGTCAGCAATAATTCCCGCAGATCGGCAACACCTAATAATTTGTTGTCTCCTTCATTGACGATGTATATATAAGACAGACTGTGGGGATCCAAACCTGATTTTCTGATCTTGCCGATTACTTCACCCACGCGCACTTCTTTCGGAGTGGCAATAAATTCCGTTGACATAATGCTGTTTGCCGTTGCTTCCCGTTTGGAAAGGATATCATTAACCCGTTCATATTGTTCTTTACCCAGTAATTGCATAAATTGAGTAACCTGGTCATGCGGCAGAATGGCAAACAGACCCGCAAGCTGCGGTATGCTCATTTCCGAGAATATATTTGATGCCCGTTCCTTTCTCAGATTGGCAATAATCTGGCGTTGCGCTCTCGGTTCCGCTTCAGCCAATGTCTCGGCTGCTTTTTCGGAATCCAGAGCGGAGAAGAGGGCTTGTTGTTCATCTCCGGGCAATTCTTCAAGGATATCGGCCAAATCTTCACTGGGGAGTTCCATCATATCTTTACGCGTAATTGAAAGAGCTAATTTATCTGTCGAGATGGCATCCTCAACAGAAAGAGGTTGAACATATTTCCAGGAAATGAAATCATCTTTTATCATGTGGAACCGTCCCAAACCCCAGCGGCGCAGGAATCCGTTAAAAGAAATATCAACGTGAATAATGACCAGTTTGCTTTTTACTTCCAGCAGATGAATATCATTGACGACTTCCACACGGCGGTCATCGATGTCGACAATGGTGCGGCCCATTAAATGTTTATCTAAAAGAATCCAGCCTGCCTGATCAATAAACGGCGGGTAATCCGTGCCGTCTTCCGGCGGTTGAACAAAGATAGCATCATCTTCTATCTTGATGACTTTTGCCCAGGGAATAAAAGCAGTCGGTTTTCCCCAGCCGTATTCAAGGTAAATGCCGACAGCTTCCGGGTATTGATCCTTTACTGAAAAGACAATATCGGTAAGTTTGCCGATTCTGTTTTTAATTTTTCCGACGCAAACAGGGAGTTTGATCAGTTCGGAAAAATAAATAAAACGGTATTTGGATTCTTTACCCGTCTGGTTGGCTGATTTTGCATTGTTATTGATTTCCATAAGCGCAAGCCCTTCCCTTATGATGATCACTTAAATAGATTGGGGAAAAGAGTTCCAATTCCCATTAACGATGACATTATAACAACAAAAATAACGATTGCCCAGTTCATTATGTTCTGTTGGCGGGTATTTACATGATCACCCATTACGGACTTGTCGTTGAGCAGCAGGATTAAAAAAACCAGGGATGACGGCAACAGAGTTACGGCCACCACCTGCACAAACATGGTGATCGTAACCAGCGGCGCATTAGGAATCAAAACAACCAGACCGGATGTCAACAGCATCAGTAAATAAATACCGTAAAACCATGGCGCCTCCCGCACTTTCTGATTCAAGGAATGAGACCAGCCAAAGACTTCACCGACAGCCCATGATGTGGATAGGGAGATACATAAGGCGCCGAGAAAACCGGCGTCAAAAAGGCCGATGGCGAAAAGTTTTCGGGCTATATCTCCATAGCCGGAAGACAAAAGCGGCACAATAGCTTCCGCCGTTTGCGCGGCATCTTCAATGACGATAGGCGGCTTATGATAAAAGAAAGCAGCCGCGGTTGCAATAATGATAAAAACAGCGACAATGCAGGTCATAAAAGAGCCGATATAGGTTTCCAGTTTCCCGAAGGAAATATCATGAACATCAAGGCCTTTATCGACAACAGCGCTTTGTTGAAAGAAAATCATCCACGGAGCAATGGTTGTTCCAATATTTGCCAGCAGGATAAAGATCAGATCCATGTCAAAAATATTTATTTGCGGCTTGAAACCCCGGAAAACTTCGCTCCATGCCGGCGCCGTGGGCGTATTCATTGCCCAGAATGCCGCCGGGATATAGACAAAATTAAATAAGCAGAAAAAGAGGGTCAATTTTTCAAATGTCCAGTATTTGCCGGTAAGAACGACGGCAAATAAAATGGATGTGACGCCAATAATGGTTATCCAGGGTGGAATCCCGAAAATGCTCATGGCTGCCGTCATCCCGATATATTCAGTGACCAATGTCAGCCAGTCTGTAATCGCTAAATCTACAATGGAAAACCAGCCCCAGAAAGGGCCGAAGCCGTCAAAAATCGCTTCCGCGTGTCCGCGCTTGGTGACCGCTCCGAGGCGGACGGTCATTTCCTGAACGTAGTAGGCCATGGGGACGAGCAGGATGAAAATCCATAATAATGAAAATCCGTATTTTGAGCCCGTTACCGCATAAGTGGATATGCCGCCGGCATCGTTATCGGCAATCATAACGATAATGCCCGGACCGAGAACTGACAGGAAAATGATCAGCTGACGCCGGAATCGATTGAGTCCATGAATACTTTTGCTTATCCAATACATGGCAGTGTTTCTTTGAAATATATGCAACTGCCCGGAGGAAGCAGGCGCTGCCACGGCAGATCAGGAAAAACAAAGGCAGCGTTCTTATGGATGAGGGATGTTATTATCGCACTTGCCCGGCTTGCGGTGTATCAGGGAAAGTGCTTTTTAAAAAGGCTTAAGACATTTCCGGGATACAATGATAAGAGTAATGAGGCCGGAACACGATATACAATGTTCCTCTACTACCAGGGGGTTCCATATATTTATCTTCATCTCCCAAAGTGATATTTTCATCCACCGTGTTGCCATGGTGTCCCGTGAAAAAAGTTGTTTCGGTTATACATAAAAAAAGATGTCAGTCAAGTATATTTTAATAGCTTGACATAAAAAATTATATTCTGCTGTAAAAAATAAAATTTAATGCAACAAATTTCCCAGCCGCTTCCAGCGAGGGGCGAATTCATCACGATTCCACGACCAGTAAATTATAAATGCTTTCCCTTCAACATCCTTCAAATCTACAAATCCCCAGTAACGGCTGTCCATGCTTTTATCGCGGTTATCACCCATGACGAAAAGAGAATTCTTCGGAACAATCACCGGTCCGAAGTTATCGCGAGGTTCCAGGGCCGCCGGATATATAATCACATCGGAATAAACGCCGAAGGTGTCTTTATAGGGTTTATCATTGATAAATATATTTTTATTTTTTATTTCAATCTTATCGCCGCCAACGCCGATAACCCGCTTGATAAAATCTAAAGACCTGTTCTTGGGATAAATAAAAACTATAATATCTCCTCTTTTAGGGTCCGTTACGGGAATAATTGTTTTTCTTAATAAAGGAATTTTCACGCCATAAAGGAACTTGTTGACTAAAATATGATCACCGATCAGCAGGGTTGGCACCATTGATTCGGAAGGTATTTTATACGCGCATATGATGAATGTGCGAATAAAAAGGGCAATTAAAATAGCAATAATTATTGATTCCACTAATTCTTTAACCTTTGATTTTTGTTTCGGTTTGTTATCTTCTGTCATTTTCATTAAAAACCTCTAAGAATAAATGTTGGATAGAGAAAAGGCAATCATACAAAGTGAAATGAATCCTTTAATTATCTTTTTCCCGGCCATGGTAAAAATAGCGCGATTCAGCGCTCGATAAGGAGCTTTTAATTTGGATTGCCGGATAATTTCTAAGGTCAATATACCGGCAAGACCTCCTGAAAAGAATCCTATCCATATGCCCGGTCCCCCAAAAAACGATGTAAGCAAAAAAGTGCCCATCAAAGCTCCCAATGCCGCAGATCCAAAAGATTTTTTTGAAACTCGCGGCTGAGGAATTTCACCTCTAACCACAAAAAAATCAATAGCTTCAGCAATTATAGCGGAAATGAAAAGAAACAAAATAATTTTCAATCCGGCGCGGTCAAAGCCGGTAAAGAAGCAGTAAAACACAACATCGAAAAAAATGACGACAGTTCCGGGCAGACCAAATAAATTTAAAAAAATGCCCGCAAACAATACCAAAATAAAAATTGTAAATCCCGCCGCGGCGAAAAATGACAAATTATTTTTTCCTCTTCATTTTAGATAGCTGCAAATTTTCAAAAAGCAACACAATCGGACAGGAAATGAATACCGAAGAATAGGTTCCGAATACAACGCCGACCAGCAATGAAAAAGCAAAATCGTGGATGACCGCGCCACCGAAATACCACAGTGCTAAAACCGTGAGAAAAACAGTCAGAGAAGTCAGGATGGTTCTGCTGAGTGTTTGATTAACGCTCATGTTGATAATATCGCCAAGCTTCTGTCGGGGATTCAGCTTCACATTTTCGCGAACACGATCGAGCACAACGATGGTATCGTTGATGGAAAAACCAATGATAAAAAATATAGCCGCGAGAATGGATAACGTGAATTCAATGTTAAAAATGGAAACCGTGCCGATAATAATGAGCACATCGTGAACCAGAGCAATAATGCCGCCGAGCGCATAACGGAACTCAAAGCGCCATGTAATATAAATCAGCATGGCAATCCACGAAAGAATAACGGCAAAAAGTGCCTTACGCTGAAAATCCATTCCGACTTTGGAACCGACAACTTCCACGCGCCGGATTTCATAGTCTTTGTTGAATGCAGCCGTCAATGGCTGTTCCAGATGGGTTGCCAATATCTTCTGGTCGCTGAAGGATTCGTGCGTCCGGATTAGATATTCTCGTTCGCCGAACTGCTGGATGGTGCTGTTTTCCAGTTTTGTTGACTTCAAGGCGCTCCGAATCTGATCGGCGGAAACTTCCTTTTGAAATTTTATCTGAATAATGGAACCGCCGGCGAAATCTATGCCGAGGTTCAAGCCGCCGTGAAAAATAACGGAGGCGATGGCGATGATCGTCAAGGTAAGCGAGAAAATGATCGCATACTTCATTTTTCCGACGAAATCTAAGTGAATTCCTGGTTTTATCAACTCCATACTCATACTATATCTCCTGCCTGCGCTTGAATTTTAAATGCTCAATTTTTTAATATTAAAGTTCCAGACAACGTAATCAAAAATTACTCTGGTGACAAAAACAGCTGTAAAAAGACTGGCCAGAAGGCCGATAATCGTGGTTACCGCAAAGCCTTTTATAGGACCGGTTCCGAACATGATTAGAAAAACAGCGGCAACGATGCCGGTGATATGGGTATCAATGATGGTTATAAATGCCCGGTTGTAGCCCGTCTCCAAAGATAGCCTGATGGTCTTTCCCGTCCGCAACTCTTCCCGTATTCTTTCAAAGATCAGGATGTTCGCGTCAACCGCGACGCCCACGGTGAGCAATAAGCCGGCAATACCCGGCAATGTCAGCGTCGCCCGAAACGCGGCCAGAACGCCGAGCACCAGGAATATGTTGATGATCAGGGCAAGGTCGGCCACGGAACCCGCGAACCGGTAGTAAAAAATCATAAAAATGACAACAAATAACGTTCCGATAAGTGTGGCCATGATGCCTTGTTTGATGGAGTCGCTACCCAGCGATGGTCCGACCGTTCTTTCTTCCAGAATATTGACCGGAGCGGGCAGAGCGCCTGCGCGTAACACAATGGCCAGATCACGCGCCTCATCCATTGTAAAAGTTCCGGTAATCTGTGCCTGACCACCGGCTATCCTGTCCTCTATGACTGGCGCGGAGTGCACCACGCCGTCCAAAACAATGGCCAGTTTTTTACGGACATTTTCACCGGTAATCCTTTCAAAATCAATGGAACCCTGGGAATTAAACTTTAGGCTGACACTTGGCTCACCGTAGCGGTCTGCGATTTGCACTTTAGCGGTTTCCAGCGAAGCGCCAGTGAGGAGCGCTTTATTTTTTAACAGATAGGGAACGGAGCCTCTCTCTCCGGTTGATTTATCGGTACGCAGGCCGTAAGCAATAATATCTCCTTCCGGAATATTACCGTGCAGGGCCTCTTCGAGGGAATTCTCCTCATCCACGATTTTAAATTCCAGGAGAGCAGTTTTGCCAATAAGGCTTTTTGCCCTTTCCGGATCTTTTATTCCAGGCAATTGAATCAATATACGATTGTCTCCTTCCGGTATAATTTCCGGTTCGGCAATGCCGAATTGGTCCACGCGGTTGCGGATGGTCTCCAGCGAGTGTTCAACGGTAAGTTTTTTCAGTTCGATGGCTCTTTTGGCATTGATTTTTAGGGTGACAAGTTGTCCGCCTTCGCGCGGGGTGGCATCCGCGATTTCCAAATCAGGGTACTTGTCGCGCAGCACATTTTCCAGAGCGGTCTTTCCGGCTGCATCAGTTAATTCCAATGTAATGGTGGCGCCGTTGGCTTTTCCCAAATTACGGAAACGCACCTTGTTATCCATTAATGATTCTTTTAAATCAGCGGATGTCCGCTCCATCATGGCCTCCAGTGCTTTATCCGTATCAATTTCCAGAACAAGATGCATGCCTCCCTGCAGATCCAGGCCCAAGTGAATTTTTTCTTTTGCCAGGTATTGATTCCATGGAGATGGAATATTGGAGACAAAGGTTGGTATTAAAAAGTACATAGCCGTAAGACACACTATAACGGTGATAGCTATCCTGATTTTTAAAGACTTGAACATGAGATGCCCCTTTCTATACTATGGCTTTGTGGGCGCGGCCGGAGCAGATGAGCCCGACTTCTGAAGAATAGCGCCAACGGCGCTTCGCGCGACTTTTATTCTTACCTTATCGGCAATTTCCAGCGTGACGACTGCGTCGGCCAAACCGGTTACCTTTCCGTGAATACCGCCGGTGGTCATGACTGTATCGCCGTAGGCGAGATTATCCAGCATGGCCTGAAGTTCTTTTTGTTTCTTTTGTTGAGGGCGAATCAGCAGAAAATAAAAGATCACGAAAATGATCAGCATGGGGACGATGATTCCCCATCCTCCATCCCCGCCGGCCGGTGTGCCACCGGGAGCGCCTCCCATAGCGTATGCTAATGTTAACAATTCAACTTCCTCCTTATTGAAGCTCTATTTTTGATAGTTTTGCGTTGCTTCAATATCATCTTTGATTTAGAAATGGTATTGAATTTGCTCTTTATCAGAATTTTTTATAAATTCATCTTTTTATTTAAAAAATCTTTTTTAAATTTTAAAAAAGATCCGTCTTTTAATGCCGTTTGGATTTGCTCCATGAGACGCATATAATAACGGACATTATGAATAGTATTCAGCACCATAGCCAGTATTTCACCGGCAATGTACAGATGTCTTAAATATGCCCGGGAATAATTTTTACAGGTGTAACAATCGCACGTTTCATCAACCGGATTACTGTCTTCCCGCCAGCGGGCGTTTTTTATAACAATATTTTCTGAATTTGTAAACAATAATCCATGACGGGCACATCGGGTAGGAATAACGCAGTCAAACATGTCGATGCCGCAGGATACACCAAAAACGATATCTTCCGGTTTGCCGACGCCCATGAGGTAACGCGGTTTATCCGCGGGCAGTAAAGGCGTGATGGAATCCGTTATTTTGTACATTATTTCTTTAGGTTCGCCGACGCTGACACCGCCTAACGCGTAACCATCAAAACCAAAGGATAACATTTGTTCTACCGCCTGTTTGCGTAAATCCAGATAAGAACCTCCCTGAATAATACCAAAAAGGGCCTGATCGCTGTCTGTTTTTGCCGTTTTGCACGATCTGGCCCACTTTAGAGTCAGATTCAGTGATTCTTCCGCCTGAGATAATGTGGCGGGGTATGGCGTGCATTCGTCGAGGCACATCATGATGTCCGCACCCAGCGCCTCCTGGATTTCGATTGCTTTTTCGGGACTTAAGAAATGTTTGGAGCCGTCAATATGGGACTGAAATATGACGCCGTCAGGTGTAAGTTTGCGCAGAGCTCCGAGACTGTAAACCTGAAAACCGCCACTGTCCGTTAAAATTGGATCCGGCCAGTTCATGAACCGGTGGAGACCTCCAAGTTTTTTGATGGTTTCATGACCGGGGCGCAAATATAGATGATAAGTGTTGCCCAGAATAATTTCAGCGCCGCAATTTTTTATAGCTTCGGGCAGCATTGATTTGACAGTTCCCTGCGTTCCCACGGGCATAAACGCCGGTGTATGCACAATACCATGAGGAGTCATCATTTCCCCAAGTCTTGCGGACGTATCCGTATCCTGTTTTTTCAGATCAAATCCAAAAGGCATCTTTTATATTTCCTGATCCCGATTGACGGGATAAGTGTGATTGTGAAAATATGATCTGCCGACAATGCAAAAAAATTTTCATTCTGCTAAAGAATCAGCATGCAGTCGCCGTAACTATAAAAAAAATAACGGTTTTCTACAGCATGTCCATAAGTTTTTTTTATCAAATCTGTTTCGGCGAAGGCGCAAACAAGCAAAAATAGCGATGATTGCGGCAGATGAAAATTGGTCAAAAGTCCGTTTACTCTTTTAAATTTATAACCGGGATAAATAAAAAGACTGGTAAAACCGGACTTAGCATTTACATATCCGTCTTTACCGGCGGCGCTCTCTAACGTGCGGGTGGATGTAGTTCCCACCGCTATAATACGTTTAGCATTATTAATGATATGGCTGGCATCCGTGCTTATTTCATAATATTCCGATTCCATAACATGTTTTTCAACATCGCCTGATTCGATGGGGAGGAAGGTTCCATAACCTACGTGCAATGTTATCGGAGCAATTTGAATGCCCCTGGATTTTAATATTTGCATAACATCGTCTGAAAAATGCAATCCGGCAGTCGGAGCGGCGATTGAACCGGGATTCTTCGCGTAAATGGTCTGGTAGCGTTCCAGATCAGTCGCGTCAGGAAGGGAGTTTCGCCTGCGTTTTATATAGGGGGGCAGAGGGGCTCTGCCAAACCTCTGTAAATAAACGTCAAATCCATAGGGGGTAAAAAATTTCAATAACCATTTTTTATCCGATATACGGGCTAAAACCTTTGCCTCGCCGTTATCGCCCAGAGCGATAACATCATTTTCATGCAGTCTCTTGGCCGGTCTTAACAAAACTTCCCATATTTGGGAATCATCCCGGGTTTCTTTTCTGGTTAAAAGCAATATTTCCAGAATACCTCCGGTCGGTTTCTTACCGAAAAGCCTCGCGGGAATTACTTTCGAGTCATTAATGACCAAAACATCGCCGTTTTGTAATAACTCGGGAAGTTGAAAAAATGATAAATCTGTCATTTTTTCTTTCTTTTTGTCCAGAAAAAGCATGCGCGAACGATCGCGCTTTTGGCAAGGCCGCTGGGCAATAAGTTCATCGGGTAAAAAATATAAAAAGTCTTTTAATTCCATAGATCTACTTGTTTATCGTGAAGAGGTTTGGGCAAATAATCAGATTATGTCGCACCTGTCAATAAAATTACGTCTAGCGCCGTCCGAAATATAGTAGAATCAGACCGGCAATCATGGCGGATATTCCCAAAAAACGTAAAACGGAATCCGGCATCGTTGTTATCTTCATCAGGTAAATTTTTAATTTTTCAGGGAAAACAAAGTACGGGATGCCTTCAATGATAAAAACCATTCCCAACGCACAAAGAAAGTCTTTCATTTTAAGTCCTTTATTTTTGCCTCATTCCAGAGGGCATCCATTTGCTCCAGAGTTGCTTTTTGCAGAGGAATGCCGAGGGATGAAAGTTGGTTGGTTACATAGGAAAAACGCCGCAGAAACTTTTCTGTTGTTTTCGATAGGGCGGTTTCAGCGTCAATGGAAAGGAAACGGCTTACATTGACAATTGTAAATAAAATATCGCCGAATTCTTCTTCAATCGTGTTGCCATCACCGCGTTTTACGGCGTTTTCAAATTCCTGCAACTCTTCTTTGAGCTTATCCAGAATGTTTTTGGCATCGGACCAATCGAAGCCGTAAGTTGAAGCTATTGACGTAATTTTTTGCGCGCGTTTTAAAGCGGGCAGTGTTCGGGGAATGCTTGAAAACAAATCATCTTCATCTTTTTTATTCATGCGTTCTTTTTTCTTAATCTGTTGCCAGTTCTCGGCTACTTCTTGTACGGAGTTTACTTTTTTATCACCAAAAACATGCGGATGCCGCCGGATCATTTTCTCAATAATTCCGTCCATAACATCATTTAAAGAAAAAAAATCCGATTCAGCGCTTATTTCAGTTAGAAATAATATCTGGAAAAGTAAGTCCCCCAGTTCTTCTTTTAACGATTGAGGGTTTTCTTTACCCAGGGAATCGACGACTTCATAAGCTTCTTCCAGGATATATTTACCGATATCCTCTTTTTTTTGTTGCCGGTCCCACGGGCAGCCGTCCGGTGATCGCAAATTTTTAATGAGTTGCGTTAAATTACTCAGTTTTTTTACATCTTCATGTTTATCTTTTTTCATTTAAGTTTAAATCCTGCAATTTCATGTAGAAATAATTTTATTTAGAGATTTTATGGATGGTAAGTAGCATATAAAAAAAATGCTGACAATATGTTCAAATAATATTGTTTTTAAGGCATGATTATCCGGGATCAATGATATAAGTTTTATGATATGCCGCTATGCCTAAATAGGAGTATTTTTTATCCGCTTATGTAAGTGATCATGCAGATAAATTAAATATTTTAGCATGTCCATGTTAAGTATTTGTTTTATTTGTTGTATTTTTATTATCAATAAAGTTGAATTTAAGATAAATCTTGATTTCATTGACACTTTTGACGATATATTGGCCTAAAAAAAATTTTGCTGAAAAATTGTTAAATTTGTTCTTGACAAGGTAAAAAAAAAGCGTATTCTTCGCGTTCAATAGTATAAAGGCTTGGGGGGTAAACCCAAGTATTATGAAATCTTTGAAAGGAGGTTAGCCGTTAATGAAAAAAATATTTGCTATTTTTGTTGCTATGCTATTTGTTGCTTCTTTATCTTTTGCAGTCGTTGGTTGCAAAAAAGCTGAAGAAACAGCACCAGCTCCTAAAGTTGAAGCACCCGTTGCTCAGCCTGCACCTGCAGCCACTGCAGTGCCCGCACCTGAAGCAGCTCCTGCACCTGCACCCGCACCTGCACCTGCAAAATAATTGCTTCGCAATAAATCAGTAGGACAAATTAATCGGACATTCCTTTTTTAGGAATGTCCGATTTTTTTATTTCCGTTATCATTTAATTTTTTAAAATGTGTTATACTATTAAAGGAGTGAAATGAATCGTTTGTCATGATGAGTTACATGATTAACTTTTTAATATGAATAAAAAATATCTTTGTTTAAAACGCATACCGGGAGATATGCGCGACGTGGAAAATGTTATCCTGTTAAAGAATTGTTTTCATCTGGTTGGGAATACCATGCGAATCGTTGCCTGTAATAATAGGTATGATCTTGATCATAATCAGGAGGTCTTTTTATGTCAGAAAAAAATAGCGATTTATTAAAAGGTTTATTTGTTGGCGGATTGATCGGCATGGCTCTGGGCGTTTTGTTTGCGCCCAAGAGTGGTAGGCAGACGCGTGAAGATATTACGCGCAGGGCGGATGAGCTTTTAGTCAAGGCAAAAAAAGAATATGGAAAAGCCGTAGAGAAAAGCAAAACGGCTTACAACACGGCGGCAAATAACTTAAAAGACCTGGGAACAACGGCACAGGAAAAGGCGGCGGATGTGGAGGGTAAGGTAAGCGAATTTGTTCATCAGGGCGCGGAAGTTATTCAGAGCAATAAAAATAGATTAAAGATGGCGATTGACGCGGGATTGGAAGCTTATCGGGAAGAAAAAAGTAAAAAAACAATTTGATGATCAATATAACCCGTCAATTAAAATACGGTTATAATCATAATCATTAAAGGAGGAAATCCATGTATCTGGAAATTGCCTTAAAAATTTTAGTCAGTCTTCTTATTGTCGTGGTGATTTTTTGTATTCCTATTCTTTTGCAAATTTGGCGGATATCCAAGGATATTACAATGATTCTGAAAACCTTAAATCAAAATTTTCCTGCAATATTGAGAAATATGGAAGAAATCACCGCTAATGTTAATAATTCTACCGCTGTTATTAATCAAAAAATTCAGAATTTTAATAACGCATCAAACCGGTCACATGCACTGGTTGACGATATTATTAATAATATAAAATACCTGGCGCCGCTGGCCTTTAAATTACCGATTTTTAGGATCATTGGAAATATTGTAGCGGTAGCTAAAGGTATACGCGTTTTTATGAATGTCCTTTTAAATAAAGAAAAAGTTTAAGCCGGAAGAAATCATTATGAAAAAAGTAACATTTTCCAGTAAATGGGGCAGCGTAAGTGTGCAAAAGAAGCCGGTTCCATCTGCCTCGGAAACGGGAAAATCAGCAGAAGAATTAGTCCGGGAAATAAAAAAATCGCAAAAACCACTGGCGGGCGAAGACTATCGGGAAAAGTCATTGGCGATTAATGGTCTTGTTTGCGCTCGTTGCGGACGGGAGTTTGCCGAATCGAAAAGACAGCTTTTGACTGTGCATCACAAAGACGGCAACCATAACAACAATCCTGCCGATGGAAGTAACTGGGAAAATCTTTGCGTCTATTGTCATGAAGATGTGCATAGCAGGGGAGTGTTGGCGGAATATCTGGGCGATAATGCGCGTGGTCAGGAAGTCAGTCTGGTCTATGACGATTCACAGGCGGCTGTTGGTTCCGGATTGTTTGCCGAGAAATTGAAAAAGGCGCTAAAGAATAGTAAACCGGAAGAATGATATCAGCGAACTATCAGGTTCGAATTTCCCGATTCCGTAACCAGCTTGTCTCCAACTGAAGTTCCACAATAAACACAACTATAATCGTATTTTTCTCCTTCCTGGAGAATCAGCAGTAATCTTTTTCTCACGGCGACAGACCGTCTGCATTTAGGGCAAAATAATTCTGTGGCGTCAAAATCTTTATAAGTTTCTCTCATATTTAATATTCACTTTCCGGAATCTCTTCCCAGTTTTTAAGCCAGATTTCGGCTTCACTGTCACTGGGAGCGCGGTAATCGCTTCTTGGAGACAGCGATCCGCCCGAACCGACTTTTGGACCATTGGGCACGCAGGAGCGTTTATATTGTGAAGTTTTAAAAAATCTATACAAATAAACGTGAAGCCATTTTTTTATTTCTTTCAAACTGTAAGCGTTTCTTTTATCCGCGGAAATATCCGGCCAAAGGCCTTTTGTTTTATCCCTCCAGGCATGATAAGCCAGAAAAGCTACCTTTGAGGGCAAATAGCCGAAACGGGTGATATAGAAATTATTAAAATCCTGCAATTCATAGGGGCCGATAACCTCTTCGGTTTTCTGACAGGGCTGGCTGCCAATTTTTCCCGGGATCAGTTCCGGTGAGATTTCTGTTTCCAGTACGTCTATGAGAATTTTAGAGACTTCCTGTGAAAATTGATTGGTATTGGCGACCCAGCGAATCAAATGCTGAATAAGTGTTTTGGGAACGCTGGCATTGACGTTATAATGGGACATGTGGTCACCAATGCCATATGTGCTCCAACCCAAAGCCAGTTCACTTAAGTCTCCTGTGCCTACAACAAGAGCGTTACGCATGTTCGCCAGCCGGAAAAGATGCGCCGTGCGCTGTCCCGCTTGAACATTTTCAAACGTTATATCGAAAATTTTTTTACCGCGGGCATACGGATGTTTAATGTCTTTGAGCATTTGCAGACAGGCAGGTTTGATATCAATTTCGTTGGTTTCCACACCAAGGGTTTTCATCAATTTCAGCGCATTGTTGTAGGTTTTTGTTGAGGTGGCAAAACCCGGCATGGTATACGCCTTAATGTTTGACCGGGGTAATCCTAAAGAATCCATTGTTTTTGCGGCTACAATAAGGGCGTGGGTGGAATCAAGGCCGCCGGAAACTCCGATAGCGATATGGGGTATGCCTGATGATTTCAGGCGCTTCGACAAACCTTGAATCTGTATATTATAGGCTTCATAACATCGCTGGTCGCGTTTGGAAGGATCCGCGGGAATATAGGGGAAGCGGGGATACTCCCTGTTTAATAGAACCCGGTTATTGAAAACGTTCACATCAAATTCTACATAACGAAAGGATGAAATTTGTTGTTTGTTACTGACCGCGTTTTGACTGAAAGTTGTCAAACGCATCCGGTCCTGCGCCAGCCGGTCAAGGTCTATATCGCTGTATATTATTTGAGCCTGCTGTGAGAAGCGGGCGGATTCGGCAAGCAGGTTGCCGTTTTCATAAATCATGGCATGACCGTCCCAGGCCAGATCCGTTGTAGATTCGCCGGCGCCGGCAGCGGCATAAAGATAAGCGGCGACACAGCGGGCTGATTGATTGGAGGCAAGCTGCTGGCGGTATTCGGATTTGCCGATCGTTATGTTGGAAGCGGATAAATTGCCCAGAACAGTGGCTCCGGCCATGGCCGCGAAATTCGATGGCGGGATGGGGACCCAAAGATCTTCGCATATTTCAAGGAAGAAATTAAAATTTTTAACGTTGGCAACTTTAAAAATTATATCGGCGCCGAAAGGTATATCTTCCTGTCCGGCTAATTCTATTTTGGAAGAAAACGCGGCTGATGCCGGCGTGAATTGTCTGGCTTCGTAAAATTCGCGATAATTGGGCAGGTAAGATTTTACAGCTACACCCATTATTTTCCCATGATAAAAGACAACCGCGCAATTGAAAAGCCGGCAATCAACTTGCAGGGGCGCGCCGGCAACTATAATGGTATCAATCTTTTTGGATGCTGTTTTAATTTTGACTATCGCTTCCCGGACGCCCTGTAACAGTGCGTCCTGATGGAACAAATCCTGATTGGAGTAGGCGGATAATCCCAACTCCGGAAAGATAGCCAGAATTGACCTGTGGGATGCGGCTTCCCTGGCCAGTTCAATAGTTTTTTGTGTATTGAAAGAAGGGTCGGCAACCTTCAACTCCGGGATGCAAACCGCGGCACGGATAAAACCATGATTATACAAATTAAAGAAATTTTTATTTTTTTTTGAGGGCATGAATTTATCCTTTCTCAACTAAGGCGTAAGCGCTGTGGTTATGGATGCTTTCGAAATTTTCCGCTTCAACGCAGTACCATGTGAAATTGTCATCATTGTTTAATTTTACCGCGACACTGCGGACGACGTCTTCAACAAACTTAGGATTTTCGTAAGCCTTTTCAGTGACGTATTTTTCATCCACACGTTTCAGAAGTGAATATACCTCGCCGCTCGCCGAATCTTCCACAATTTTTATTAAATCTTCAATCCAGAAGAATCTTTTATAACGTACTTTTGTGGTCACGATACTTCGTTGATTATGCGCTCCGAATTTGCTGATTTCGCGGGAGCAGGGGCAGACGGTCGTAACGGGAACCATAACGCCTACCTGAAAATCTGATTTTTCAGCGCTGCTTTCTCCAATTAATATACAACGGTACTCCATAAGACTTTTTGCTCTGGACACAGGCGCCATTTTTTCCAGAAAATAAGCGAATTCAATTTCCATATGGGCGGAATGAGCATGCAGTTTCTGCCTTGTCTTTTCCAGAATTGTTTGAAACGTCTTAATACTGATCTGGCCTTTAAATTCATTAAGCACTTCCACAAAACGGCTCATATGGGTGCCTTTAAAGTGATGAGGCAGGTTGACGTACATATTTATTGTCGCGTTGACCATTTGGGTGCCCCGGGCACGATCAAGGACGATAATCGGATACTTAATATTTTTTACTCCGACCTTTTTAATATCAATATTGCGTAAATCTGTCTCGTTTTGAATATCAATCATAAAAAATTATTCTCTATCAGACGAATTTTATTATTGCTTGGGTATATAGGTGACCGACGCGTTTTCCGATTCCCATATTTTTATCCGGGCCACATTGACCCCCGCCATTTTAACTTTTTGGGCCATTTTTTCATAAATATATTTAGCGATATTTTCCGCTGAAGGATTTATGCCGTCAAATGAATTTAACGTGTTAAGGTGTTTGTGATCAATATCTTCCAGAATTTCGCCCAGAATATTTTTTAGAGTACGGAAATCAATTAACAAACCATGCGAGTTTAGCTTATCAGCCGCGACAGTCACTTCTACTTTAAAATTATGGCCGTGCAATTCTTCACATTTTCCGCCGATTTCAGCAAGGAGATGCGCGGCGGAAAATGATTTTATGATGGTAACTTCGTACATTTTCAGTTTCTCCGATATTTACTTCATAATTACTATCATATTTTATGGTGATGGGGAATAATTAATTATTATTGGTGAAATTAACAGGATTTTGGCGAAAATAACCATTATTCTTGTCGGCAAGACGGTTTAAACGCGGTTGTAGGTCAATACCTTACAGACATATATTATTGAATTAACAATCTAAATTAATTATTTATGATGATATTTACATGATTAGTATCTATGGCATATCAATTGCTTGCATTTAAAGGTGACAGTTCAAAAAAGATAAAAAAAGTCCGGGAAGTGACCGGACAAATGTTTGTTATTGCGAAAGACAGCTATAATCTAATCTTCAACAGAAAAACAACAGATAATAAAAGGAGGCTCTCATGTTAAGTATTTTCCGCAAAAAAGGAGAAAAAGGTTTCACGTTGATCGAGTTGATGATCGTTATCGCGATTATCGGTATTTTGGCGGCCATCGCCATTCCGCAGTTCGTTATGTACAGAAAACGGGGCTACGTTGCCGCTGTCAATGCTGATGCTAAAAACGCCTACACTGCTGCCAATGCGTATCTCGTAGATAATCCTGCCGGATCAGTTGATTCGTTAGCTAAACTGGAGGCTTCCGGTTTCACACCTTCACCTAACGTAACGACTGCTATTACGACCTGGACTGACAGTTCCGACTATACAATTACTTCTACTAATTCGACGGCAGGTCTGACAACTCCTACATGCACATATGCAGTGGCTGGCGCTATCTTGACAATTACATCTGCGGCACCATAAGTTGATTTAGCAGTCAAAATTTAAAAAGGGCGCAATTTTTGCGCCCTTTTTTTTACCCTCATTTTAAATATGGGGAAGAGGAGCCGCTCTACCAATCATACTCTTGGGTATTAGGTAAAATACAAATTCAATCCTTCCATTAACCATTATTCCGGCGTCTCAGGATGATTTATAAAATTCACTGGTCCCTTATAAAGAAAGCTATAATTAACATGAATTTGGTGAAAATTCCCATATCTTCCTTTGCTGACGATATTTATTGCCTTTTTTAAAACAAGTGTTTAAAACATATTTTATTGATTATACTAAATAAACTAAAATAGTTATGAATAAAAAAGTAATCGATTATATTTGGCACACAGATTGCAAAAAATAATGTGTAAAATTCGCTTGTAAAAAAAATTATTGACAAATAAAACGGAAAAAAAGAAAGTTAATATGAGGGGAAGTTTATGTTAAATATTTTCCGTAGAAAAAAATGGCAAAAAGGTTTCACATTGATTGAATTGATGATTGTTATAGCGATCATCGGTATTGTGGCGGCCATCGCCATTCCTCAATTTATTCAATACAGGATGCGAGGCTATGTTGCCGCGATAAATACTGATGGCAAAAACGCCTACGCCGCGGCTAACGCATATCTCGTGGATAATCCTAATGGATCATCAGCTGATACTTTAGCTAAACTACAGTCTGCCGGTTTTACACCTTCACCTAACGTAACAACTACAGTTACGACCTGGACTGATAGCTTTGACTTTACAATTACTTCAACAAACTCTTCAGTAGGTTTGACAACCCCTACATGCACGTATGCTGTTAGTGGAGGTATCCTGACAGTTACGCTTGCGGCGCCTTAAGTTATTTTACATCTAAAAATAAGAGAGGGCGCAAAAGTTTGCGCCCTTTTTATGTTCAGTCATTTTTCAATCCCATCATTATCTGATGTGGGGAGAGTTAAACTTCCTAATGAAAATATAATGATGATGTGTTACAGTCAGCGGGCAGTTAGACAATTTTCTGAAAAAATGGGTGAGGCTCGCCAAAAAAAATCAACTAACACTATTTGAAGGAAAAATATTGAAAATTTCTAAATCAGGAATTATCGTTGCGTTTATCACAATTATCATTGGAATATTTTTCTTGTCAGGCACCTGGTGGTCCTATTCAGAGTATAAGCGAGTGAATGAATACGCAGGCTTCGCCATAGGCCACGTGACAAACAAGCATTTCTCCCAGGGTGCTGATGGTAACAGTATGTATTACCTGGACTACTGGTTTTTACTTCCCGGGGGTAAGAAAGTAAAGTCTACGAGTAATTTGTTGCAGCAACAATGGGAGGCTTTAAAAATAGATGATACTCTGGAAATCAGATATGACCTGTCCAATCCTGATCGTAACATACCAAAGTATGGCGGAAGCCTGCCGCTTGTTTATGTTTTTCTTGTTTTCGTCCTCGGCGCCGTTTTTCTGGTCTTCGGAATAATGCGTTTAATCAGCAGTTTCAAGATGGGGTACAATAAAACGAGTTAAGAGGCTACCATCAGCAGAAAAAGATGCGTATTGGCATCTACAGCTTAAATCTGAAAAAAAAAAGACAAGCAGATGGATGAAGATACATTCTGGACATGTTTCGACAATAAATTCCCGCTGAATAGATAATATGATAAATTTTACAGCTTATGACCTGCATGTTACAAAAAGGAATGCATCAATATTAGCCGTTTTAGTTATGGTCGCCTTAATCCTCTTTGTTTATTGGCCGGTGCAGAGTTACAATTTTATTAATTATGATGATCAAGGGTATGTTACATCAAATGATCTTGTCCGTACGGGGTTTACACGTAATAATTTATTAGAAGCATTCAGTAACCATTACCTCGGGAATTGGCATCCTTTAACCATGGTATCGCATATGCTGGATTGGCAGTTGTATGGGAGCCATGCGGGCGGCCATCACTGGACGAATGTAATCATTCATATATTGAATACAATTTTATTGTTTTTATTATTAAGAACACTGACCGGAGCCATGTGGAGGAGCGCTTTTGTTGCTACCCTGTTTGCAATTCATCCGATAAATGTGGAATCGGTGGCCTGGATAGCGGAACGAAAGAATGTGTTGAGTACTTTTTTCTGGATAGGGACCCTATTGCTTTATGTTTGGTATGTGAAGTCTCCTGATTGGAAAAGATATTTGTCCGTGCTGATTTGTTTTGTTTTAGGTTTGATGTCGAAACCCATGCTGGTAACGCTGCCGTTTGTTTTATTGCTCTTGGATTACTGGCCGCTTAACCGTATGGAAATAAAACAATCAAACGATGATCAAACAACAAAAACCGCAGAGGTTGCGCTAAAAAGGAAAAGAATACTTTTTTTAGTTTTAGAGAAAGTTCCTTTAATTGTTTTATCTGCAATTTTCAGTTATTTGACGCTGTTCATTCAAAAGAACGCGGGTGCCGTGCTGGGTCTGCAATCTTTTCCATTATCATACCGCCTGGGTAATGCGGTCATCTCCTATGAATTGTATATCAGGAAGATGTTCTGGCCTTTTGATTTAGCGGCGTTTTATCCGTTAAATTATCATATGTCTTTATGGCAGGTTATTTTCCCCGCTCTATGGTTAATCGTTATTACTGTTTTCGTGAGTATTTATTTTCGCAAATTACCTTATTTACTTATGGGCTGGCTCTGGTATTTGGGTACGCTGGTTCCCGTGATTGGAATTGTTCAGGTTGGCGATCAGGCTTTGGCTGACCGCTATGCCTATGTTCCTCTTGTCGGATTATTTATCATGCTGACATGGGGGGCGTTTGATATAATAAAAAAACATTTTTCTTCAAGAATTATTTTAATCATTTCATTATTAATTATTACAGGTCTGGCGATTGCCGCTCACCGTCAGGTCAAATACTGGCAAAATACATTTACTCTATTTTCTCACGCTCTTGATGTTACACAGAATAATGCCTTCGCACATAGTAGTGTGGCGGGTCAATTGCTTATGCAGAACAAGGTTGATGAAGCAATGCGTCATTGTGAAATAGCTCTGAAGTTAAATCCGCATAGTTACAATACACTGGTGCGGATAGCCAGAGCATACAGTATGCGGGGTGAAAAAGATAAGGCCATTGATGCCTTGCAACAGGCGATACAGGTTCAACCCGGATACGTCAAAGCCTATGATGACCTTTATGTGATTCTTATGCAAATGGGCAGGGGCAAAGAGGCGTTACAAGAATATAGAAAGGCTGCCGACATCAATGGGGATAATCCTGATATTCATTTTAATTTCGGGAATGCTTTGGCCATGCACGGCGCTTATGACGAAGCCATTGAGCAGTTCAAAAAGGTAATACAATTGAGGCCTCTCGACGCCGGCGCCTACAGCAATATAGGTGTGATTTTAATGCATTTAGATAATAAGGATGCGGCCATCCGTTATCTCAAAGAAGCCCTAAAGATCAATCCTGATTATGCCTATGCGCATTATCAATTGTCGATTATTTTGAAAAAAATGGGCATGGTTGAAGAATCTGAATATCATTTTAATGAGGCTATACGTATTGATCCGGCATACAAAAATAAAAAATATTAAAAAAACTATCAAAAGCGCTGCCAAAATGAATCCGGAGTTTATGGGGGTTCCATTTCATTAGTAGGGAACAGCCAGGATCGGCCGTTGAAAACATGGATGGCTTTTATCATGAAGATTTTTTATCACCTAGATATGAGTTAAATTTATATGATTTTAAAGCTGGGTCCAGGATAACGAATAAAGTTAATTTCAGCAACAATGAGAGAATCATTCGATTTTTGGTTTTATAATAGAAAGGGAAGTTTATGATTGATAAATCTGACATGTATCAGAAGAATTCTATTCTTGTCGTCTTGATGCTGGTCATCTTGATTCTCGGTGTTTATTGGTCAGTGCAACATTATGGATTTATCAATTTTGACGATTACATGTATGTCACAGAGAATGGTCATATCCAGTCCGGAATCACACTGGATGGAATTCGATGGGCGTTTTGCACAAAATATTTTTATTTATGGAACCCTCTGGTGTGGCTTTCTTTTATGTTAGATTATCAGCTTTTTGGTTTTAATGCCGGCGGTTATCATTGGACAAACATAATTATTCATATTTTTAATACCATTTTATTATTTTTCCTTTTCAGGAATCTTACAGGGGCAATTTGGCGCAGTGCTTTTGTTGCGGCTTTGTTTGCCGTCCATCCGATTAATGTGGAGTCCGTCGCCTGGGTGGCTGAGCGCAAAAATGTTCTGAGTACGTTTTTCTGGATGCTGACCATGTTATCCTATGTTTGGTATGTAAAACAGCCCAACTGGAAACGTTATATGCCGGTGTTTGTATGTTTTGCTTTGGGATTGATGTCAAAGCCGATGCTGGTGGTCCTGCCTTTTGTTTTGTTTCTTCTTGATTACTGGCCGCTTAATCGAACCGCGATCAATACACAAAACGAGACAAACATTCAGGCTACTTTAAAAGCGGGGAAAGAGAAACTAACTTTTCTCATTTTGGAGAAAGTTCCTTTATTTATTTTATCGGCTATTTTGATATGCATAACTTTTTATTCCCCTCAATCAGGTTCTGCGCCTCAATCAAAAAATATAATGGCAGGTTTTTTCATAAAGCGTTTCGATAATGCGATTTTTTCTTATGCCATGTATCTGAAAAAGTTTTTTTGGCCTATGGATCTCTTTATTCCATATTTATATCTTAATATTCCCATTTGGCATGTATTTTTATCTGCCGCATTTTTGACCGTTATTACAATCCTCGTCTGCAAATATTTTAAAAAATATCCTTATTTGCCGGTTGGCTGGTTCTGGTACACGGGGACATTAGTTCCTGTTCTCGGTATAATTCAGATTGGCGAACATACCATGGCTGATCGTTATGCCTATGTCCCTTTTATCGGACTATTCGTCATGATTGCCTGGGGAGCAGAACAAATTTCATCAAAAAAGATTTATTTGAAAAAACCGTTCATATTTGCATCTGTTTTAATCCTTGTGCTTCTTTCGGTAGCAGCACACAATCAAATAAAACTATGGGCTGATACGGCCACTTTATTTGAAGACGCACTGAAAAAAGATCCGAATAACTATGTGGCTTATTCGGTTATGGGTCGTGAGATGCTTGACAAGGGCGAAAATGAGAAAGCATTGTATTATTACGGCATGGCTTTAAAATTAAATCCCGGATTTTACAAAGCCTATATTAATGAAGGTCTTGTATTAATGACAATGGGAAAACGTTACGATGCTCTAAAATACTTTGAAAAGGCTATGCGGCTTGATAAATTCCAGGCTGATGCATATTATGATATTGGGTTGTTTTATACTGCGGATAATAAACCCGACGAATCCATACCATATTTTAAAAAAGCTATTGAAATAAAACCTGATTATATAGAAGCGTACAACGACTTAGGTGTTGTGCTTGTAAAAAAGGGAAGGATTCAGGAAGGTATTTTGCAATTTGAGAATGCCCTGCACATTAATCCCTATTATAAAAAGTCTCAGAAAAATTTGCAAATCGCTTTGGAAATCAACAAGAAAAATAAGGATACTGGAATTACTCTCCGATGATTTTTAAGTAGACGATCGTTTCTATGATTCTGATCTATTATTTTGCGCTGCCGGATTCAATCTGAAGATTATGGGAGTAAAAGAGATTATCCTGGTGGAATTAACCTGTAAACAGCATAGACGTTATCATGATAAATCATTTCTGTCGCTTGGCCCATTTGCTTAAGAAATCGATTTACCGTTTCCGGAGGATAATTATCCTGCAGGTATTTGAGGTACAGATCCGTGCGCACCAGCAGATATGTGAAGCCAAGGGAATTAAGATACGTCCGAAAAGATCTTTCATCGTGAGAATTTTCTACTAGGCCACGAATTTCATCCATTCCGAAAGAGGGATCATCCTGATATATCCTGTCCAGATAGTATCCGCGCTGGGCGAGAAATATCAGTCTGACTCTGGCATTTACAGGGGAGTGTGTATTAATATATTTAATGGCCGGATAACTGCTATTGTGGCGCGTAATAAATTCATCTTTCGATTCTTTGCCTAAAACATAATTCATGGGGCCGACGGTCTGATAATAATCTTTTATATAGAAGACATTCTTGCCCATCATCATTATAAAAAAAGAAAAAACTAATACGGTTAAAATATTTTTTGAGACTGTGGAGGGGATTTTTGTCCAGTTCCATATGTTGATGAAGCCCATAACTGTCAGGATAGAAAGAACAGGGACCACAGGCATTATATAGCGTATCCTTAATTCACCGAGGAAAAAGGTAATTAAAATAAAGAAAACCGCAAAAGACATAAAAAAAAGCTTGTCCCGGGAGTTTGATTTATTCATCAACGCAAATGGAGATAACAGGATTAAAACTGGATTCAGGACGCCGTCGAAAAAACGATCGCTGTTATCCTGACCCTGGAAAAAAAATCGGATGGGGATGATCAATATTTCCCAAAATTTTTCTCCATATAACATTTCCCGCATTTGAAAAAAACCTGTGTGGCTATCTTTGGAAACGATGGAGAGGGCTCCTCCGTGAGCGGTGGCGCTCTCTGTGTTGAAGAGGCCTTTAAACAACGGAAATAAAGGATTGCCTGTAAGGATTATGTTTTTGATCAGCCATGGAGAAAATACAAAAAGAGAAATCATAAAGAAAATCAAACCGTAAATAACAGCCCTGCCTTGCCGTCCTGTATCTTTGGAATAGACATAAACGACGGCAAGCGATAGAAAAAACCATACAATTAAAGCATTATATTTTGTTCCCAGGGCCAGGCCCATGGCTAAAGATGAAAGAAAGAGCCATTTAAATTCTTTGAACTCGCTGTCACGATAGCGAATAAAAGCGAGAATGCTGGCTGTCGTAAAAAAGGCCAGACCAAGATCGACATAGGCTTGCGTGGATAAACGGACTACGATCGGCGTGCTCAGGAAAACCAGAATACCCAAGATGCCTGCGATGCGGCCCATCTTATTATTTAAATATTGATAAATAAGCAGAGCTGTTCCGATACCAAAACCCATATGAATGAAGTTGGCTATGAAGTCCCTTTTAAAATATAGCGGAAGGAGATAAAGCAAATCGACGTTCATCGGATAATATGAGAAATCCGCCCACTTGACATCATAAAATCCACCGTTTTTGAGCCAAAGCTTAGGAATTGCCAAATGATGAATAACGGCATCGCGGGCTATCGGAGGAGTCAAATTTAATATAAATTCAATGGCTAACAGTATTAAAATGGCTATACAAATAACAGTTGCAGACAGATTATAAAATACACGCTTATTGTCGGTTGCCATGTGCCAAAAAACGCTCCCCGGTTGGAATAGATTTATATATGGAAATGATCATGGATATTGTTCACTTTCTTCCCTGCAATAAGCTCGAATACAAGGAACATATTTTTATAAATAAATTGCTTAAATATCGTGTAAAATTTAACAAAATTATAAATATATGTCAATGTCATCCTGAAATATATTGTCACGATTCAAAACAGTTTTTTCCGCGGGGCAAGAAATATTTTGACAATCTTCCGTAGAGATTATTTTTCTTGACATTGAAGTTTTATTGTTCTAGGTTGGCTTGACCGCTGGTCATATATTGACCACAGTTTTAAAGTGTACTTACTTTTTCAAAGAGAAGAAGGTTGCTGTGGGACTTCTGGAACGTAGAGGAAAAGAAAAAGATAGCCGCAAAAAACTCATTCTCAAGTCAGCGCGTACATTATTCTTTAAAAAAAGTTTTAATAAAGTTACTGTTGATGAAATAGCCAAATGTTCCGAGTTGGGAAAAGGATCGATTTATCTTTATTTTAACAGTAAAGAAGAAATATATGCCCAGATCCTTCTTAATGATATTGATAATTTCAATAAGCAAGTTTCCGTGTTATTTGACAAAAAAAATACAGCGGCAGGTTTACTGGTTGAATTTTCCTGTATCTATGTTGATTTCTTTCTCAATGACAGTGAATTATTTAGAATACTAATGACCTACATGTTGCAGCCGGCTAAAATGAATTTGACGGAAAAACTTAATTCTCAAATTCTCGGCGCAAATATCAGGTCGATTAACGCAATCGGTAAAATATTACAGTTGGGGATATTGTCAAAAGAATTCCCCGCTGATATTAATTTAAAAGAGAATCAAAACGCGATCTGGGGCCTGCTCAATGGAATAATCTCCCTGTATATTTTTTCAGGGGCGCAGATGAAGCGAAGGGAAAGAATTTATTCCACCATCAAATTAGCATTGGAGGTATTCATCAAGGGCTTAAAAAAAGTATGATGAATATTTATGAATTTTTTATAGTCAGCCAATAGTTTAAAGTAAAAAAAGGCAAAGGAGGAAGTCATGTCATTTGAGATTAAAAAAGCTGCTGTTTTAGGCGCGGGAGTTATGGGTGCGAATATCGCGGCCCATTTAACAAATGCCGGCATTGAGTGTTATTTGCTGGATATCATCCCTTTCGAACTTACTGAAGATGATAAGAAGAAAGGACTAACGGAGAAAAGCCCGGCCTGGCGAAATCGGTTTGCTGCAAACGGGTTAGCCGGAGCCACCAAATCGAAGCCGGCGAGTTTTTATTCCAAGAAAAATGCATCCATGGTCAAAATCGGTAACTTTGAAGATGATTTAAAATTATTAGCCGATTGCGACTGGGTATGCGAAGTGGTTGTCGAAAACCTGAAAATCAAACAGGAGCTTTTTGCCAAGGTTGAGAAAGTTGTTAAACCGACGTGTATCGTTTCCACGAACACTTCCGGTCTTCCTATTAAAGACATCTCCGCCAAATTCGGTAAAGATTTGAAAAAACGTTTTCTCGGGACCCATTTTTTCAATCCTCCCCGGTACATGAAGTTAATGGAAATCATTCCCGGCGCGGAGACGGACAAGGAAATCGTTGCTTACATGACAAAGTTCAGCGAAGAAATTCTCGGTAAGGGCGTTGTTGTATGCAAGGACGTTCCCAACTTTGTCGGCAACCGTGTCGGTGTTTATGATTTGAGCAATGCCCAAAAGGTAATGGTTGAAAAAGGTCTGAGCATAGAAGAAATCGATGCTATTGTCGGCAATGCCGTCGGCCGTCCCGGCACCGCCATCTTCGGAACAATAGATCTGGTTGGTCTCGATATCGGTGCTCATGTCAGCAAGAATCTCTATGATGCTGTTCCTGATGATGAATGCCGCGACACCTTCACGGCCCTTGATTTTCAGACGAAGATGATGGCCAACAAGTGGTTGGGCAATAAAACCAAGGGTGGTTATTACAAGAAAATGAAGGACGAAAAAGGCAAGAACGTCAAGTACGCCCTCAACTGGAAGACCATGGAATATGCCGTGGCTCAGAAGCCGAAATTCGCGTCTATTTCCGAAGCAAAAAAATCGCTCGATTCCGGTGTTGCCGTTAGTATGAAAATAGCTTTCAACGGCCAGGATGCAGCGGGCGATTATCTCCGCGAGTACCTCTGTAACAACTTTATTTACTCCGCCAACCGGATTCCCGAAATATGCGATACCATCGTTGAGATAGACAATGCCATGAAGTGGGGCTACAACCATCAGCTCGGTCCCTTTGAATCATGGGATGCCGTCGGCGTTAAAGAAGCCGTCGAAGTTATGAAGAAACTCGGCAAGAAAGTTCCCGCCAAGATCGAGGAAATGCTGGCTAAGAAATGCACGTCCTTCTACAAGAAAGAAAAAGACGGCAGCAAGTCCTATTATGATTTTGAGAAGAAAGGTTATGTAAAACTGAAAGAAAATCCCAAGATCATCATTCTGCCCGAACTCAAAGAAAGAAAGAAAATTGTTAAAGAAAATGCGGCCGCCTCACTGGTGGACATTGGTGACGGTGTCGCCTGTCTTGAATTCCATACCAAAATGAACTCCATTAGCGCCGAGATGATTCAGATGATATCGGAGTCCTGCGATATCGTGAATAAAGACTTTACGGGAATGGTTGTCGCCAATCATGATCCGCGTATGTTCTCTGCCGGCGCAGACATCTTTGGTGTCCTGTGCGCCATCAGTGAAAAACAGTGGGATGATCTGGAAAAAATGGTTGCGGGATTACAAAACAGTCTTATGAAGATGAAATATCTGCCTAAGCCGGTGGTCACGGCTCCGGCCGGTATGGCTCTGGGCGGCGGTTGCGAAATCGCCATGCACGGCGACTATTGTCTGGCCAACGGTGAGACTTATATGGGTCTTGTTGAAGTTGGCGTCGGTGTTCTGCCTGCCGGCGGCGGCTGCAAAGAACTTCTGGTTCGCATGACCGAAGGCATTCCTTCCGGTTGCGTGGAAAACGGTATGAATTTACAGTATCATATAGGCAAAGCTTTTGAAAACATCGCTACGGCCAAGGTTGGTACCAGCGCTCAGGAAGCACAGGAACTCGGTTTCATCCGCAAAACCTGCGCTATTAACATGAGCAGAGATATGCAGATTTACGAAGCCAAACAAATTGTTCTGGGCATGTCCAAGTTCTATAAAACGCCGAAGCCCGCTTTAATTCCGGTGATGGGTGAGAATTTCCGCGGATTGGTTGAAGGCATCATCATGAATATGTATTACGGTAAATACATTTCCGATTACGATTTGTTTGTGTCCAGGAAAATAGCTCATGTTCTCTCCGGCGGCGACTGTGCCGAAGGCACCTTTGTGACGGAACAGGAAATATTGGATCTGGAAAGAGAAGCTTTCCTGAGCCTCTGCGGTCAACAGAAAACGGTTGACAGGATATCGGCTATGCTGAGCACCGGCAAGCCCCTGCGTAACTAAAAATAATTAATATGCCGGCGGCTCGCGGTTTGAAGCCGTTAGTCAAGCCGTCAGTCAAGCCATCAGGCGCCGGTATTAAACATTACAAAATCCTGTAAGGAGGAAAGATATATGAGTGAAGCTGTTATTATTGAAGCCGTAAGAAGTCCAGGCGGCCGTTATAAAAGGGGTGGTCTTGCCGCAACCCGGTCGGATGCCTATGGTATCCAGGTAGTCAAAGGTCTGATATCGAGAGTTCCTGAACTGGATCCGGCGGACATTGATGATTTAATCGTAGGCTGTGCGTTTCCGGAAGCCGAACAGGGCATGATTCTGGGGCGAACCCTTGCGATGGGAGCCGGCCTGCCGATCACCGTATCCGGTATGACTGTAAACCGTTTCTGCTCGGCCGGTCTTCAGGCCATTGCCGATGCCACAGCTAAAATCCGTGCCGGCTGGTCGGATGTCATTATTGCCGGCGGTTGTGAAACGATGAGTCATATTCCCATGGGCGGATCCGCCATGCGTCCGAATCCGGATTGGAAATTTGACGGCAGTATGCCCAACGTATGGATCAACATGGGCAATACGGCTGAAAATGTGGCCGCGGATTATAATATAAGCCGTGAAGACATGGATAAAATGGGTGTGGAAAGCAATCGCCGCGCTCATGAAGCCATTAAAGCCGGTATATTCAAGGATGAGATTATTCCGATCCAGGCATTCAAATACAAGATCAAAAACGGCAAGCGTATTCGTGAAACCGTTACTTTTGACATGGATGATGGTGTAAGATGGCCTGTCAGTCTTCAGGATATGGGTAAATTAAAATCACCCTTCAGGCAGGGAGGAAATTGTACCGCGGCTAACTCTTCGCAGATGACAGACGGCGCTGCTTTTTCTCTTCTGATGTCGGCAGAAAAGGCGAAAGCCTTAAAACTGAAACCTGTCGCCAAAATGACACATTACGCGGTTGCCGGATGCAGAGCGGAAGAAATGGGCGTCGGTCCTGCTTACGCAATTCCGAAAGTATTGAAAATGGCCGGTTTGACGCATAAAGACATTGATGTCTTTGAAATCAACGAAGCCTTTGCGTCACAGGCGATTTATTCCTGCCGCGTGATTGGTATTGAAGATCGTTATTGGGCGGGCGACATCAACCCCAATGGCGGCGCGATTGCTCTGGGTCATCCCCTGGGATGCACCGGTGCCAAATTGACGGCTCAACTGCTCCATGAGCTGAAACGGCGAAAAGCAAAACGCGGTATCGTTTCTATGTGTATCGGCGGTGGTATGGGTGCAGCCGGTATTTATGAAATGATTTAGTAAGCAAACGTTCCTTCTAGCGTTAAGCTGTAATTCTATACAATCCCTCCACCATCCTCTTTATCGGGGATGGCGGAGGGATTGATCTCAAAATTTTCACCGGATGAATCCTTTTTTCAAACGATGATGATATCTAAGCTCTCTCCTCTTTCTTTCTCAATATTTTTTAAATGTAGCCCGGCATCATTTATAAAAGAAAGAGATGAAACACATGAAAACAGGGTTTATCCGGTTTTCACCGGAATATGGCGAAGCTGCAGGGTAAACATAAAAAAGACACTATCCATAGAATGCCGACACGGAGTTGATCATTTTTTGTCATTGAACAAAAAAACTTTTTCCCTTGAAATAGATAATACTTTAAGTTATAGCACACGTCACCCGGGCGGTTAACTCAGCGGGAGAGTGCTACCTTCACACGGTAGAAGTCACTGGTTCAATCCCAGTACCGCCTACCATTGAAAATAAAGGGGTTGCGGATGATACCGCGCCCCTTTTAAATTTTCATGATAAAATCCGGTATCAATCAACCCTACCCAATGCCATCATTTTCCCGTAAATATTTCATTGACATATAATCCCTAATTTCTTATACTTTAATTATGAATAACCAATACGTTATTGAACAAGAGGTTTTTTTTACATTGGTTAAAAAGGAACCTGCAGTTCTTCCAGGGTGGTATATCTGATGGCCGCCGCGGAAGCGAGACATCAAAGAGTGGTGGTCGAGACAGACCGCTACAGGGTAGAGGGTGACATCACGCTGCCCCTGGAGGGTTATCGCAGCCATCTCTCCGACTACCTCAACCGTCAGGATCAGGAGTTTCTCATGCTCGCGAATGCTGAACTGAACGCTCTTGACGGATCCGGCCGTGATTGGAGTACTCCCGTTCTGATGCTTGCAAGACGTCATATCCGCCTGGTTGTTCCGGCAAGTCATGAGGGTGAATAGGATCATCCCTTAACTTTGGGGGAACACCATAATCATAATCAATTACCCTCATATATTTTGATAAATGTTTTTGAGATATAGAATTACTCTTTACCCTCTCGCCATGGAGAAGGAAGTTCTTATTCATTCCAAAAAAACGGCAGATACAGGGAAGCAAACCATCTGAAGTTTGAAACTTATGCGGCAACCAATTATTAATACCATTTCTAAATTAAAGATGATATTGCGGCAGCGGGGCTCCATATGACGAAGCGTAAGGCGTACGTGTTTGAGGGGCTGACTACGATGCTGACAAAAAAGCGTTTTGATTCAGAATTGATATAACACCATTTCATAAGGAGTTTAAAATGAATATAAAGGATTTGTTTGATTTAAAAGGCAAGGTGGCCGTCGTTACAGGCGGCGGAAGAGGCATTGGTAAATTTATGGCCACGGGTCTGGCTGAAGCCGGCGCGAATGTCGTGATTGCTTCACGGAAGCTGGAGAATCTGGAAAAAGAAGCGCAGGAACTGGAAAAGTTGGGTATCAAGGCTCTGGCGGTTAAATGCGATCTGGCCAAGAAAGAAGATATTGAAAATCTGGTTAAGACGACCATGGATAAATTCGGCACCATTGATATATTAATCAACAATGCCGGACTGACCTGGGGCGCGCCCACGCTGGAATTCCCGCTGGATAAATGGGAAAAGATATTCGACGTCAATGTCAAGGGTGTCTGGATTTTATCTCAATTGGTCGCCCGGATCATGAAAGAAAAAGGCGGGGGCAAGATGATCAATGTTTCTTCGATCTACGGTTCGCGCGGTTCCAATGAAGAAGAGCATCCGGCCGTGGCGTATAATCCTTCCAAGTTCGCCGTGGAGGGTTTGACCAAGACGCTCGCTATTAAATTAGCACGGCACAAGATTTATGTAAACTGCATCGCGCCGGGATTTTTCAAGACCGATATGATGGCTCATTTGTTCAAGCCGGAAATGAAACCCATCCTTGATTTGACGGTTAGCGCGATTCCGCTTAAGATGTACGGAGAAGAGGATGATGTGAAGGGATTAGCTGTCTTTTTAGCATCGAAGGCTTCCAATTACATTACCGGCGGTATTTTCCACGTGGATGGAGGAATATCAGCGCAATAAAATTAATACCAAGCCGCAGCCTTCGGCTAACTTTGTTGGCAGCGTCGTCGGCCTTCTCAACGTATGTGAATACGGGAGTGTCCCCGAAGGGGACACACTATGAATAGATTATTTCCTTACCGGTGATCCGCGCCATAATGGCGCGGATCATATACGCCTCGTCGCCTCCTCCTTGCCGAATCTGATCCTTTGACTGCAACTTGGTATAAAGACTTATGAATAAACAGGATACTTTCTGTGTACTCTCATTAGGAGGAAGGAAGTATCCTGTTTGTATTTTGAAGTGTTGTTTTTCTGATTTAACCTATATTTAATACCGGTTGACTTTGTTTTCGGATGTTCTATAATTTGACATAATTGTTTCCAAGAGCAAAAGATATTTAAGTCGAGTCCACCGGTAAAAAGATGAAGGAGTTTTGACTATGATGAAGAACGGCATAAAAAAAAGTCTGCTTATTTTTGTTGTTCTCTTCTTGATGCTTCTGTCAATTCATGTCCGGGCGGATGACCAATACGCCGCGTCCCCGCTATTATATACTGATCAGGAATTGGATAACCTCTTGGCGTCGATTGCCCTCTATCCTGATCCCCTGTTGGCTCAGATACTGCCGGCTTCCACGTATCCGCAGGAAATTGCCGACGCGTATGACTGGCAAGCAAGCGGCGGGGCAATGTCGGAAATTGATATGCAGAACTGGGACGATTCCGTCAAGGCAATTGCCCATTATCCGGATATTCTGAAGATGATGGCCGATTATGGAGATTGGACGGCCGATATAGGAGATGCTTTTCTTAATCAACCGGAAGATGTAACCGCGTCCATCCAGAGGCTCAGATGGGATGCCAGAGAAGCCGGCAATCTGGAAAGTAACAGCCAGCAGACTATCGTTATCGATGGAGATTATATTGAGATCATTCCGGCCCAGCCACAGTATGTCTATGTTCCGTATTATGACCCTTCAGTTGTCTATGCCCAGGGATGGGATTCTAATGAAGCGCCTTTCATTACTTTTGGTTCCGGTCTGATCATCGGAGGTTGGTTGACCATGGACTTTGACTGGGGTCGCCACTGTGTTATTTATCATGGCTGGAACCGCCCCGGTTGGGTAAATCACGCAAGACCTTATGTTCATGTGAGAAATGAGACTATTAACAAAATTAAACCTTATATAAACAGTAATTGGAAACACATTGCGTCGCACGGCAATCCTGAAAGTTTCCGGATGGCGCACCCCGGTGTCAGTACGGGCGCGGGTATGAAATCGCGTATGGCCGAAATCAGAGGAAGATTTGTAAAAACAGCGCCGGCTATGTCTTTGCCAAAGAGTGGTTCTTCAAGGCAAGCAGCCTCTTCTCAGGATATCAAAAAACAACCGGTCGTAACGATCACGAATATTGATCAACGGACGGGGCGCCAGGTTCCGGGTTTTAGCGGGGGCACAGGACAAACGAGTCCTGCCCGCGAGATTGTCCGGTCTCCCAAAACACCATCGGTTACCTTTGGCGGTTACCGGGGAGCAAGTGAGGCCATGGGACAGAGTCTTCGTGGTCAGGCCAGCCGCCAAAGCAGTGAAAGGGTGCCTTCCGCCGCCGCGCCGCCTGCTGTGCAGAGAAGTGCTCCTGACAGGAGTGGCGGCTTCAGAGGTAGTGTCCCTGAAAGAGGAGGTGGCTTTGGAGGCAATGCTTCCCCGGGCAGGGGAGAAAGTTCCGGAGATAAATCTCACCGGTAATTCAGACCATATATTTTCTGATCACGCGGAATATTTGAACTAGGAAAGGAAGGATAATATGATAAAAACAATTCAGCAAAAATCAGCATTTTATTTGTTGCGTAGAATGGTTTTTATTGCCGCGCTTTTTGTAATGGCGATCTTAATCTTTGCCTGGAGCATGCCGGCCTTTGCGGCGCCGTCAGAGAAACTATTTTCATCTCCCGAAGATGCCGTAAAAAGCCTTACTGAGGCTGTAAAGGCCAACGATAAAAATGTTCTCGATCAGATATTCGGGCCCTACGGAAAAGACCTTCGTTCGGGCGATGAGGTGCAAGACGCCATCGAATTTGTTGAATTCGCCAAACACCTTGATGAGAAAAGCGATATCGTAAAAGAAAATGATTCAAAAATGATCCTTCACATAGGCAAAGAGAATTGGCCTTTCCCCGTTCCTATAGTAAAATATAATAATCAATGGTTTTTTGATACCCAGGCGGGTATCGAAGAAACCCTGAACCGCCGCGTCGGTGAAGATGAACTCACAGCCATACTGGTCTGCCGCGCCTATGTAAAAGCGCAGCGCGAGTATGTGCTTAAGGACTGGGACGGAGACGGCATATATGCATACGCGCAGAAACTTAGGAGCGATCCCGGCAAGAGAAACGGTCTTTTTTGGAGATACAAGCCGGGCCAGGAAAGGAGTCCCCTTGGCGAGCTTGTGGCACGGGCGTGGCATGAGGGCTATAAGAAAAAAAGAGCCGCCTTCAAGGAATCCGAACCATCACCTTTCCACGGATATTATTTCAAGATACTGACAGGACAGGGAAAGAATGCGCCGGGAGGCACCTATAATTACATCATCAATGGCAACATGGTTGGAGGCTTTGCCCTGGTGGCATTTCCCTCAAGTTGGGGCAAGTCGGGAGTGATGACTTTTATCGTTAATCAACAGGGAAAGGTTTATGAGAAGAACCTCAGAAAAAACACCGTCAAAATCGCTCAAAATATGAAAGTGTACAATCCCGATAAAACATGGACACCGGTTAAAGAATAAAATAGCGTGTCCATGCCAAACAAGACAGAGAAGGGCTTTGTATTGGTGAAATTATTTCTTTTGCGCGGAGAGGATCCATCATGGAATCCTATTGTGACGGCACGCATACGAAGCTATAGAAAGCAATAAGGTATCCCTGGTTAGATTTATCTTGCGGTGTTGCCCCGGACATCTATATCAATAAGTTTTTTATCCGGGTATATTTTTCAATCAATCCGGATAAAAGATGAATTTTTTCCGTATCGTCTTTGTAGAGCAGAGCTTCCATACCGTCAATTGTCTTGGCGGTGATAAAAGTATCCATGTTCACAAGAAGGATAGGAATGCCTTTCTCTTTGGCCCTGGAAATGATATTTTGATGAGGAACGATATCGCTGGTGAGTATGATGCCGATGGTGTCCCTCTCCAGAGCCGCAAGGATCATGTCGCTTCTTTCGCCGCCGGTTATCATCAACTGATTTTCCTTGTTTACGCACTGTTTGGTAAAAAGCGGATCATTATCCGGACAGGTACCGGACGGCGCGCCGATGATGATGCTCTTTACGACTTTTTTAAGGTGTTCTTCACCGGTAAGCACCCTGGCGAAAAGTTTCTCCGCCAGAAAATCAAGCGTAAAGTAGGTTAATCGGGCTTCATAGGGGATAACGCCGATAACATTAATGCCCATCTCCTTGATACTCGGTACAAAGAAATTTTCAAAGGTTTCAATATCGGTCACCTTATTGATGATAACGCCACCGAAATCGGCATCGATTATCTTTGTATATTTTTCAATGAATTTGATATCATCGATAATGGAATCGTTATCGCCGCTCACGACAATGATGAGCGTGCCGTCAATATATTTTGCAATGGATACCGGATCAAGATTGAGGTATGCTCCGCACGAAAAGTCTTTTCCGCCTTCCATAATGAGCACATCGTTTTTGCCTCCGATACTGGTTACGATATCCAACAGCGCCGTCTTTACACCTTCCTGATCGTACATGTATCTGAGTTTGGAATGGTCAAAGCCGAGCGTAATTTTTTCATAATGGCTCTCCAGTTCGCCTTCGCGCTCAAGAAGACTGACCATTAAACTCGCGTCGTAATCCCAGCTTCGTTTTCTGCGGTAGATCAATCTGTCGCCCAACGGCTTGGCGTAAGCAAATTTCTTATCTTTCAGCGAAGAGATTATTCCCGCGATGATGCTTGTTTTGCCGGCATTGCTTCTGACTGAAGAAACAACTATTTTTTTCATTGTACATTCTCCTTCGGTTTGCTTATCAAAATCCTCGCGTCTAAAGCCTTGAGGCCGTTTTTATTATCATACACAACGACAGGATTTATTTCTATATCCGTAATCCTTTCACATTTTTTTATAATGGAACTTATTTTAATGATGACATCTATAACAGCCTCAATATCTTTGCGCTCCTCTCCTCTAGCGCCCAGGAGCAACGGATAAGATCTGATTTCTTCCAGCATGGAAAGCGCGATGCCGCGGTTTATGGGAACAGCCCTGAACGATATATCCTTCATCACTTCCACGTAAATGCCTCCGAGTCCGCACATGACAACCGGGCCGAATGACGGATCTCTCCTCGCGCCGACAATAAGCTCAACACCCTTCTTGGCCATTTCCGTAACTTCAATACCCTCAATAACGGCGTTGGGTTTATACGCTCTGATTTTATGCATGATCACTTCATAACCATCAACAACTTCCTTTTTGTTATCAATGTCCAGTAACACGCCTCCCGCGTCGCTTTTGTGTAAAATGTCCTTCGACACCACCTTCATCACGACGGGGTATCCGATCTCTTCGGCAAACTTCACCGCTTCGTTTATACTGCGCGCGATTCTGCTTTGCGGCATTGTAATGCCAGCAATCCGCATTACAGCCGCTCCCTCGTTTGCAAGAAGAAAGGTTCTCCCGTCTTTTAATGCTCCGTCTATAATCTTATTGATCGCCATCACGTCTACTTCGTATTCATCAAATTTATAAGATACTTCATCGATATATCTGTAGTATCTATAGAATGCTCCGATGCACGACACGGCCTGCTCCACATCGTTAAAAACAGGAATGCTGGCGGTTCTCAGAGACTCTATAGCGCCTTCAACCTGCGCACCGCCAATCAGAGCATAGCTGATGGATTTGCCGTTTTTCTTATGGATCGTGTAGGTATAGGTTATCATCTGAGAGAGATTACTGGAATCCATAATCGCTGTTTCGCAGTAAAGCCCGATTGTGGAGCCCATTTCTCCGGACTCGGCCGCGATTGAAAGGGCGCGCGTGTAATCCGCAGCGTCGGCCGTTCCTGTAAGATCGATAGGATTTTTTGTTGATCCGAACGAAGGTGTAACAGCATCATAGAGGTTCTTTAACGCGGATTGATTGTCATATAATGGAACCCCGTATTTTTCGCACGCATCGGTAGCCATAACCCCGACGCCTCCTCCGTTTGTCACTATCACGCTATTGTAGTTTTTGGGTGCAGTGGTGGAAATCATGAATTGGCACCAGTTGAACGCGTCCTCAAGGCATTCGGCCCGGAGCACCCCGCACTGTTTCATGATAGCGTCGAATATTTCATCCGAGCCCGCCAGTGATCCTGTGTGCGAAGCGGCGGCCTGTGCTCCTCTTTTCGATTTTCCCGATTTTATGACGATAACAGGCTTTTTACCGGTGGCGGCTTTCAGGGTTTCAATCAGCCGCTCCCCCTTCTTTACGCCTTCGATATATATAAATATAACTTTTGTATTGTCATTATGGATAAGATAATCAAGAAGGTCGGCTTCATCAACATCGCATTTGTTTCCGATCGAGATGATGGTGGAAAGTCCCATGTTGGCAATGGAGCTTTTTGCGATCATCGCGATTCCCAGCGCTCCGCTTTGCGTGAGTATGGCAACATGTCCCGGTTTTATTCTGGCGGCGGAAAAAGTCGAGTTTAGCGACGCTGCGGACGAATAGAGACCGAACATATTCGGACCCACGATGCGCGTTCCCGCCGACCTGGCAATTTCAGCAATCTCGTTTTCTTCCCGGACGTTTCCAATCTCTGAAAATCCGGAAGTTATTATCTGAATGAATTTGACTTTCTTTTGAGCACAGCTTTTTACCGCGTTCTTTACAAGACCCGACGGAATCACAATTGACGCGCAATCGATATCGTCCGGGATTTCCAGAACATCAGTAAATACTTTATGACCTTCAATATCGCCGCCCTTAGGACTTACGGGGAATACTTTCCCCTTATATCCGCCGGAAATTATATTGTTAAATATGGCGTAGCCGATCTTCTTTTTGTCCTGTGAAGCGCCGATCACGGCTATGCTTTGAGGTTCAAACAGGTATTTAATATCGTATCTGTTTTTGTCGTCCACTGTGCTCTCCTGTGACAGGATTTACGCAATGTGCCGGGCAGATTTTAATAAAATCCACCTGATAATGCAACAATATTCAAAAAAATAATTAGTATCATTTTATTTAGATTTAATTTGATAAGCATTTGAAAAATTTTGATCACACCCTGCCCGGAAAATACAATAACGATGTGCTCTGTCACCGCCTGCCGACACGACATTTCACAGAAGAAAACAATTGACTTACAAAGGAAACTTCCCTATCTTGCTCTTAAAAAAGGACAGGATCTGACCAATGCTTGCGTATCAACAGGCGGTTTATTAACATACGCGCGTTTATCATTACAACAGGAGGGGTTCGTGAGGGGTATCTGCCAACCCATAAACTCTTTTTCTGAAAATATAAAAAAATAAATAATAATCCCGGGTATCAACAGACTTAAACGATTAAAATAGCGCGTCACCTTCGACTGATATGATTAAACAACCACCCGCATACTGGAGTGTGCCTCAAAACGACTTGCTCGCTTCGCTTGGCACGAGACAGGAAGGATTAAGCAGTGGGGAGGCAAAACAGCGTTTGATGAACTATGGCGCTAATCTCCTGAAGCCTCCCAAGCGATCCGATACGCTGTCCCTGCTGCTTGCCCAGTTCAAAAATCCTATTATCCTGACGCTTATTTTTGCCGCGGGGTTGTCTTTTTTCCTTCAGGACCCCGTAGATGCGGTTATTATTCTTTCCATTGTTTTGATCAGCGGACTTTTGGGATTCTGGCAGGAACGCGGCGCCGTTGATGCCGTCAACAAGCTGCTGGCTATGGTCAGCATCAAAACGGCCGTTGAACGTGACGGGAAAACGGTAGATATCCCCCTTGAAGACGTTGTACCCGGAGATATCATTATCTTGAATGCCGGAGATGCCATTCCGGCAGACAGTCTGATTATTGAATCAAAGGATTTCTTTGTTGATGAGGCAACCCTGACCGGTGAGACCTACCCTGTCGAGAAGGCGGCCGGGACATTACCGGAAGAGCGGCCGCTTAGCGGACGCACCAATTGCGTCTTTATGGGAACTCATGTCATCAGCGGCACAGGCAAGGCCGTTGTGGTTTTCACAGGGAAGCAGGCTGAATTCGGAAAAATATCCGAAAGGCTTAAACTAAGACCGCAGGAAACCGAGTTTGAACGCGGCATCCAGCAGTTCGGGTATTTCCTGCTGGAAGTTACCCTGGTGTTGGTTGTCGTCGTATTCGCGATCAATGTATTTTTTCATAAGCCGGTTTTGGATTCGTTTCTTTTCTCGCTGGCTCTGGCCGTAGGGCTGACGCCGCAACTGCTTCCGGCCATTATCAGTATTAACCTCGCCCACGGCGCAAAAAAGATGGCCGTACAAAAAGTCATCGTCAAGCGGCTGGCCGCTATTGAAAATTTTGGAAGTATGGATGTGCTGTGTTCGGATAAAACGGGAACTCTGACTGAAGGCAGGGTAATGATGAAGTCGGCCCTTGATATCGAGGGTAATGAAAGCGACAGAATATTCTTTCACTCGTATCTGAATGCCTCTTTTGAACAAGGTTTTTCCAACCCCATTGACGAAGCAATCAGGTCATATAAACAGCCGGATATTTCCGGATACAGAAAAGCGGATGAAGTGCCTTATGATTTTATCCGCAAGCGGTTGAGTATTCTGGTTGAAAAAGACAGCAGGTATTTGATGGTGACGAAAGGAACCATTCCCAATGTCCTCTCCATTTGTTCATCGGCTGAAACCCCGGGTGGAGATCATGTAGCCATTGCTCCGGTCATGCAGCAGATCCAGCAGAGATTTGAGACGCTCAGTTCTCAGGGGTTCCGCCTGCTCGGTGTGGCTTATAAGGATATGGGCGCGGAATCCGTTATTCAAAAAGATACGGAGCGCGACATGATATTTCTCGGTTTCCTGCTTTTCTTTGACCCGCCCAAAAAGGGGATTGCTGAAACCATCGGCAGACTCAAGCAGCTTGGCGTTTCCCTGAAAATCGTTTCGGGAGATAACCGCCTTGTTGCCGCCAAGGTGAGTCATGATATCGGGATGCCTGATGCAAAAATTATTTCCGGAAGTGAAATACATGAAATAAGCGATGCGGCTCTTTTGCGGAGGGTGGCGGAAACGGACATTTTCGCGGAGATAGAACCCAACCAGAAAGAACGGATCATTCTGGCGTTGAGGAAGGCGGGGCATGTCGTGGGATATATGGGGGACGGAATCAATGACGCTTCAGCCCTTCATGCCGCGGACGTCGGTATTTCGGTGGATACGGCGGCTGATGTCGCCAAAGAATCGGCCGATATCGTGCTGATGGAAAAGGATCTTGCCGTGTTGGTGCAGGGTGTGCAGGAAGGGAGAACAACCTTTGCCAATACCCTCAAGTATGTTTTTATGGCCACCAGCGCTAATTTCGGGAATATGTTCAGCATGGCCGGCGCTTCTCTGTTTTTGTCTTTTCTTCCCCTGTTGCCCAAGCAGATCCTGTTGACGAATCTGATGACGGATTTTCCGGAAATGACGATAGCCGCGGATCATGTGGATCGTGAAATGGTTGATAAACCCCGCAGGTGGGATATCGCTTTTATAAAAAAATTCATGATTACTTTCGGCCTGATCAGTTCTATTTTTGATTATATGACTTTTGGCGTATTGCTGTGGATTCTGCACGCCACACAGGCGCAGTTTCAAACAGGCTGGTTTATGGAATCCGTTATTTCCGCCTCACTGATCGTTTTAGTCATTCGCAGCAGGAGGCCGTTCTTTAAGAGCCTTCCGGGGAAATACCTGTTGGTGGCCACCATCATAATCGTCGCGGCCACTCTTATTCTGCCTTTTACGCCGGCAAGCCGGCTATTTGGTTTTGCGCATCTTCCGGCATCATTTCTGCTGATGATGGGCCTTATTGTCGCGCTTTATATATTGATGGCGGAAGTGGTTAAGAGAATATTTTACCTGAAGGTGGATCATTAAAGGTTCTATATATGGAGCGTAAGATATTCTGGGGTTTGTTTATCGTGCTCGGGTTGATCGCCGATTTGATTCTGCCGTGGAAGTGGGGAATGATCGCCACCATCCCGATTCTCATTTTCAGCTGGTGGGTGGCTTATCGCTCACAATGGTTTGGTTGACGGTTTATGTTATTTCCTTTAAATCCAAACACGAAATTTAACAGCTTGCGCAAGCCGTCGCCAGATTGCGGCGCGGCATGGCTGAAATTTTTATGACAAGGAGAATATCCCATGGCAGAGAAGCTCAAACCACCGTATCTGAAAAAGGATGAAACGCGGGGTGATTATCAGGTCTGGATAGTTGACGGCGCGTACATTCGCGGCCACATCGATGAAGAATTCACGAACTTCGGCCAGCATTACAGATATCACTACATCCCCAAAAACGAGTTCTGGATCGATAAGGAAGCAAAGCCTGATGAACATGTGTTCTTCATCGATCATCTACTGGTAGAACATGATCTTATGGCCAAAGGCGCGTCATATGACGACGCCATCACACAGGCCGATCTGGCTGAGCGCAAAGTAAGGCGGCGGGCCGGAGACGTAAACAGGCTGACGCATCACGGAAAAGAACTGCCCGATGGAAGCGCCGTACACGAACGTCTGTGGAAGAAACTAGAGGATGGCGTAAGCGTGTGGATTGTCGATGGCCGGCTGGTACGAAGCGTTTTTGATATTGACTTCACCGCCGGAGGCCATGACCACGTCTATGAATTCGTTCCGAAGGATGAGGTGTGGATTGACAACGATATAGAAGAGAAGGAAAGGGGATTTGTCCTGTTACATGAATTGCACGAACGCAACCGCATGGCGGAGGGCTTGCCTTACAGCAAGGCGCACAATGAGTCCAGCCGCCTTGAATTCCGGTGCCGTCACCATCCTGATGAACTGCATGACGCGCTGGCGGCTGAAGGATGGGCATGATTTCAATCAAATATTTTATCTCGCGGGAATGCGCCTCATGACGGCAGTTGTAGCCACGCGGATTCTATTTCACTGACCGCTTCCCTGACCGCCGGGCAACAAATTTCACAATCAAGTCCGAGGGCGCGCGGGTTAGAAAACCGTTGCTGATGCGGTGCTGAAAATATAAAAATTTGGCGGCAATACCCGGAACAACAAGAAATTTATTCCTTTTGATACCGCGGATGATGGCCTGCGCCACGGTTTGGGGCGCAAGTAAACCGGCGAAGGTTTTAACCGCGCGTCCCTCCGGCGGGAGGGTTTTCGATTCTTCTTCGATAAAGGGTGTTTTGACTTCCGGAGGACAGATAAGCGTTACCTTAATATTAAAGCGTTTCAGTTCGCTGCGAAGGCATTCGGAAAAACCCACAAGGGCGAATTTCGTCGTACTGTACAAGGAATAGCCGAACATGCCGATCAGCCCCGCCATGGAAGAAATGTTGACGATATGGCCGCCGCCTTTTTGTTTCATAAAAGGAAGTATGGCGCTGATGGTGTTTCTCGTGCCGTACACGTTTATTTTCATGGATTGGTCAAACCGGTCATAGGAAATATTTTCAAAATAATCTCCCGAACCAACGCCCGCGCTGTTGATCAGGATGTCGGGAATGCCGAAACGTTCGACCGCGGCGCTGATTTTTTGCCGCACGTCGTCGTTATCCGCCACATCAACGGATACAGTGTTAATACGCTGGAGGGTTCCATCCGTGAGCGCTTCGATGGTCTCGCGTGCTTTGTCAAGCAGTGGTTTCCCCCGGGCCATCAGAACCAGGCTGCATCCCTGTGATGCCAGTAACTTTGCCGTCTCCAGACCGATGCCGCTTGATCCTCCGGTAATAAAGGCAAGTTTGTTGGAAAAATATTTCATAGGTTTCTCCCCTCCGGGTTCACGCTGAATTATCAATACCGGCGTTCGCGAATATGTCCTCGCATCGTTCCATGACGGCGTTCTCCGAAAAAGAAGTCATGGCTTTGCTTTTTTTGTAGGGATCTTCCACCCCGATTTTGTAGCTTTTTTCGTGCCAGAGCGGATTATACGCGAGCAGGGCGGCCCGGGTAATGTGAAGACTTTGCAGATAGGCCGCAACCCCGCTTATGTTGGCTTCCGTATCGGTAATATCGGGAATCAGCGGTGTCCGGGGAAGAAGTGTTTTATTGTCTTTTTTTGCCGCTCCGGAAATCCGTTTGAAATTATCCAGTATTTTCTCGTTGGGCAGACCGCAATATTTTTTATGGGCAATGCTGTCCATGATTTTGATGTCAAAATAAATGACGTCAAGGTACGGATAGAGCAATTCCATGAATCTGTCGAAATCAAAATATCCGCAGGTTTCCAGAAGAGTGTTTATGTTGTGCTGTTTGAGCGTCTTCAAAAGTCTCGAGGTGAATTCCATATACAGCGCGGGTTCTCCGCCCGACAAAGTAACGCCACCGCCTGACGTGTCGAAAAAAGGTTTATCCGGCAGAATCTTTTCAATGATGTTATCAACGGACAATGTTTTTCCAACCCTGTCGAGCGCTTTCGACGGACAGATATCAACGCATAAAAAACAGAGGGTGCATTTGCTTCTGTCAATATAAAAGCTGTTGTCGCGCGCGAGGGCGTCTGCCGGACAAACATCGCGGCAGTCGCCGCAATCAACGCACACGGCAGCATCAAAGGAGATTTCCACCGCGGCTTTTTTGCTCTCGGGGTTGTGACACCACAAGCAGGAAAGGGGGCATCCTTTGTAGAATACCACGGATCGTATGCCCGGGCCGTCATCCAGACTATTGCCTTTTATTTCTAGAATTAATGGAGTTTTTGTTTCGTTTTGTATCATAAATAATTATTCTCTTTCGTTGCTATTATTATACCATTTTGCTTTTAGAGGATAACGAGGCGGCTAGGAGGAGGCTCCGGAGGCGTATTTATGATACGTTGAGGAAGCCGACGACGAGACCAACAAAGTTAGTCTCAAAAGCAAATTGGTATCATATGCCGAACTCCGCCCTTTCGATTAATTCTGTCTGCATATCCCTGTTAAGCGTTACAAAATAGGCGTTATAGCCTGATATCCGGACAAGCAGATTCTGATAGTTCTCAGGATGTTCCATGGCGTCTTTGAGCGTTTTTGAAGATACGACATTCAGTTGTATCTGCATGCCGCCCAGGTTGCAGTATGCCTTCACATATGAATAGATGTTATCCACGGTTTGCTGATGTGTCTCATCCAGCCTTGGCACAACTTTTACATTGAAGGCAATATTATTGTTCATATTTTTCGCATCCAGTTTGGCGACATCGCGGATATTATCTAAAATATTTTTGGACGCGTGCGCTTCAGGCGTCAGTCCCGGTGTAAAGGCTTTACCGGCCAGCCGTCCGGAAGGTAGCGCTCCTGTCAGCGTGCCAAAAGCCACATGGTTGGACATGGACCAGAACCCCGCCGTATATCTGCCGCCGCGGTAATTGGTGTGTTCCCCAAAACAGTCATGGGCAAGTTTTGCCACCCGGTTGGCCGTCGCCACGGCTTCGGAGTCTCCGGAACCAAACAGCGGGGCCCTGTTCTTGATTAAAGCATGCAGGGCAGGATCGTTTTTAAAGTTGGTGTTGACCGCGTTGAGCAGTCTGCTGAAGGAAACTTTTTTATCTTCAAACACAAATTTTTTAATCGCCATCAGCGAATCGGTGATGTCGGCAAGGCCGATGCACGCGGTTCCCGACGAGTTGTAAAGAGCGCCTCCTTTGGTGACGTCCCTGCCGCTTTTGATCGGGCCTTCTATGAGGGAAGAGATAAAAGGAGTCGGACGGATGGTCTGATGAGCCTCGCCCAGAAAATTATTATACTCACATGTCTGATCGGCCAGATATCTAAGCTGTGCCGCGAACGCGTTAAAAAATGATTCATAATCCTTGAAGTCTCCGGCTTCGACATTTCCGGTTTTGGGGCCCAGATCCCACCGCATTAACGGATGCCGTCCGTTATTGAGAGCCATTTCGAGGGCTGCCACCATATTAAACATCATGCAGTTGGTGTGGCCGATATGCCGGCCGGAGAGCGTAGGTTCCACGCAACCGGTCGCCGACCAGTCCCGCAGATGCTCCGCGGGATAGTTGAATTCCGCAAGCGATGCCATGACCGCCTCGTCATGATGAATCGAAGGCGTGGCGGTGGTATTTAAATTGACCTCGCAGAGCCGCTTTAAATAAGTGTCGCTGTTTTTTCCGTTATTAAAACGGGCGTTGACATTGGGGTCGCGGATGGAGAGCATTTCCGTAACTTTCAGAAAGATATAAGTCATATCATTGACCGCGTCTTCGCCTTCGGGCGTCACGCCGCCGAGGGTGATCGCCTGATCGGAAGAACTGCCGCCGAACAAATAATTGCCGATATCGGGAATTAACGGCAGATGATCCGTGCAGCGCATATAAAAACAGCCGATAAGTTCGATGGCGTGCTTTATATATTCCTGCCGCTCCTTTTGATCGGTCAGTTTTTCGATGTCGGCCGCGAAATAAGGTTGAAGCCACTGATCCAGCCTTCCCAGTGAGAATCCGGCGTTTGTGTTTTCCATATGCGCGCCTATCCACATGATCCACATGGCGTTTACGGCTTCATCGAGCGTGACGCAGGGATTTTGGGGAACACGGCGGCAGATATCCCGCAGATGGAGCAGTTCGTTTTTGCGGGCAGGAGCCGTTTCCTGATTTGCCAGCCTTTCGGCTTCTTTCGAAAGATTTTCCGCGTAGGCATTGATTCCCTCAAGGCTGATCTTCATGGCCGTGAGCGTGTCGCGCTTTTGCCGCTCGGCCGCAGGCGTTTGCCCCAGTTCCTTATCTATTTTTGCCGCGATGCCGCCTGTCCCCAGCTTTAATATTTCAGGATAGTTTAAGATGGTGTGGGACAGCGCGACGGTTTTCCATAAGAAACAGGCGGCAAAGCGCTCATCGATTTTCTGACAGGTCGGATAGCCTTTATGGTCTCTCACCCACTGGCGAAAATTACGTCCAAGCCAGAAAGGAAATACCTTGTTATGAAGAACCTCAATCGTTTCAGGATCGACATCGTAGGGGTTGAGCGGCCGGAAGGGCGCGGTCACCAGTTCACCCCAGATCATGGTACCGTGCGCGTCGGGGTAGATGATAACGCCTATTTCTTTGGTCGTATTTGTTCCGGCAATAAGATCGTTTTTCCGGATCATCGGTTTTTTATTTTCCATCAGATATTTGAAAGCTTGTGCCTGACGGAGTTCGGCAACGATCGGTTTGCCGTTTTTATCGGTTTCAAATCCATTCTCTTTGTACCATTCAGTCAATATTTGAGCCCGCTCATGGCATATGGCCGCCCCGGTCTTTAAATGGATATCCAGAAAATCCTTTACTCTCGGAAAGTCATTCAGGGAATACTGCGCGAGATAGGGGTCGGGCAAAAACCTGACGCCTGGATCAATGGAATCGGCCGTAAGTTGCCGCGGCGATCTTTCGTCAATGCTTTTTTTTGCCGCCAGCGCCGCGTCGTATTTTCGATTCTCCATGGTTGTTTCTTTTTTCAGTTTAGCGATCTGGACGTGCTTTAAAAGTAGCGAAAGATAGAAGTTAACCAGTTGAAGATAACCCAGATTGCCGTGCATGACGATTCTGCCCTCCATCAGGGCCAGCATCAGCCTGTTGGGAGGCTGTGTGGCCGCTTCCTTGACTGCGTTTTCATCCACGAATATAAGCTGGGCATCCAATTGTTTTGGAATTTTATTCAATACGCTGACCCTGCCGTTTTCAAAGCGCATAGCCTGTTCAACGCTGCCGTTTTCTGTTTTAATGCCAAACGTGAAATTGATTGGGCCGTCATCGCAACTCAGATATTTTTTTAAAGACGGACGCGTGTTGAAATTAAAGGCGAAGAATTTTAAAAACAGATTGGCCAGTGTGTTGGTGAAACCTTTTTGGGCATTTTGCGTGACCGTTTGCATGGTGTTTCCTCCAGATAACGGGGTATATTGGGCTGTTGACCGGACGCGCATTCCCGTAAGGGAGGCGCAATAATAAACAAAATTTATCCTTGCCGGTAAAAGCCGAAAGGCTTTTACAAAACGCTCATCTGCTGTGTTGCGCTGCAAACCGCACCGTTCAACGTATATCTATATGCGCCTCGCGGTTCGGTTTTTGCGCGCCTTGCACCTGCGCATTTTTGAACAGCCCCGAATAATGGGGTCTTAAGCGACCATCGTTTATATTTATAACAGTGTTTCTCCTTTATTAAGATGCTCCCTTAAGTCGTGCGATATCGTCTATCAGGTCTGAGGTCCGTTTCTCGATAAAGGATTCCACATTATCCAGCACCTCATGGAATAACCGGCTGTTGCACAGCGTGATAAGGCCATGAAGGTCCGACCAGTATTTAACAAACAGGTAAAGCACGAACTGATCTTTTTCCTCTCCGGTAACGTTTATATAAGCGCCGATAGGTTTGATAAAAAGAGAAAGGCACTTCAAAGCGTTCTGTTTTTCATGATAGGCGAGAGGTTCTATATCGGTGCCCACGTAGTCCAGATATTTAGGCGTGTGCAGATTAAACATGATATCGTAGTAACTTGGGTGGGTCAGGCCGAATTCGACATAGGCGCGAATCATGGCTTTCAATTGCCCTTCAATATCCTTAAATGGAGCTGATCGTTCTATCAGCAGGTCATGGAGCTTCTCAAATCCGCGTATCCGGATCATCAGATTGAGTTCGTCTTTGCTGGTGTAGTAATTATATATAGTTGTGGCAGTAACGCCTAAACGGGAGGCAAGCTTGCGCACGCTTAGATTGTTAAATCCGTCTTTAATGATGATATCAAGAGCTGTATCTAAAATACGTTCCCGGGTATCTTCTATTTCCTCTTTTGTCATGGGTGCTTTGGGCATTAAAGGTTCCTTATCTTTGATAGCGCTGTTAAGATAACGGTGTTATTTTAACAAGTCAAGAAATTTTACCGATTAAGTTGGATTATTATACTTTTAGCGTTTAAGTCAGTGATTTTATACCGCCTATAACAATCATCCCACCGTATTTAGTGGATACACTGTATGTGGTAGTTTTATTTAAGCCAATATCAGATATACTATTGGTAAACTTGCAATTAAATCAGGACTATAGATATTATTTTACGCATATAAAGTTTATGGCCCACATCTTGCTCTTGCTACTAGATAGTAATAATTATTAGTTGACAGGAAATTGTCATGGAAAACGAGAGTTATTATTTGCCAATAATATTGAACCTTTAATAAAAATAAAGCTTGACAAATTCATAGGTTACGAATAGAAATAAAATATAATAAAGGTAGTGTTGTCATAGTGTCAATTATAAAACAAACTGATCTAAGAAAACATTTTTTAGAAAAAAGAAAAGCCACTCTTTTTTTAAGGAGCGGCTTTTCTTTTTTACGGGGGAAAACAAGACAACCTGATTTATAAAGTATTAATATAAATCGAACTAACACTGATAAAGGCAAACCCGGAGTAATCCGGCGACGCAAAGCCACGTATCCAAAATTGTTTTTTAACTGCTCATGCTCTTTTAGCCACTCCTCATTTTAAAGGCAATACCCGGATGGACGGGTTACCGAAGTGTTTTTTTATGAAGTCAGATGCCCTTGAATAAAAGCTATCAGGGGCGGAAGTGACTTCATAATAATAAAAAAAGGCATTTTTATCGGTGTTATAATGATTTTTCGTTACCTGAAAAAAGTAATTGATAAAACCGGCCCGGGCTTGAACCGGCGGAGCATTTCGCTTTTGCTGATGACCGCGGCTATCTGGCTTATGTTCGCCGGCGCTTCATACGGCTACATCATTATCAATGCCCCCATGACCGATACAAATTCATCCGGCTGGGTATTAGGGGGCAATCCTAATTCGTCCTCCCTGACAGGCAATGGCTCTATTGACCCCGTAGGCTCGGGATGGCTGCGCCTCACCGATAGC
>DATKPG010000025.1:0-12609 GCA_035524255.1 Smithella sp.
CTGATTTCATTTGGTTTTAATGTGCCTCCGGGATTTATAATAACCACGGAAGTATTCAGGGGATATGAAGCAGTCTACGGTTATAAATATATCTTTAATGACCTTGCTGTTCGCGTAAATAAAGAAATAAGAAAACTGGAGAAGGTAACCGGCCGTAAATTTGGTGATCGCCGTAATCCATTACTGTTGTCAGTAAGAAGCGGCGCGACGGTTTCTCTTCCCGGTATGATGAAATCTTTTCTTAACGTGGGCATCAACGAATCTATAGCGGAAAATTTAGGCGAGAAGGAAAAATTCCGGTGGGCGGCATGGGATTCGTATCGTAGGTTTTTGCAGACATGGGGTATGTTCCAGGGATTGAATCGAAACTTTTTCGACGCGATAATCGACGAGTTCAAACAGAAATATGACGTGGAAAGGAAGATACAGTTTCTGCCCGATCAAATGAAACAGATAGCCCTTTCCTACAAAAAAGGAATCACTGACAATGGCATTGAGTTCAAGGATAAGCCTCTGGATCAATTGCGGCACGCCATCTTGCAGGTTTTTGATTCATGGTATTCGGAACAGGCAGAAATTTATCGCCGCCAGATGCATCTTTCCGATAAATGGGGAACAGCCGTCATTGTTCAAACGATGGTCTTTGGGAATCTCAATGAGTACTCCGGTTCGGGGGTTATTTTTACCCGTGACCCCAAAAGCTCGTCTTCCGATGTGACCCTCTCAGGAGATTTTATATTTGGTGTTCAGGGAGACGATATTGTGTCGGGTCTGGTAGAGACATATCCTATTTCGGAGAAGCAGCGTGTCGTTGAATTCCGTTCTCAGGAAATATCTTTGGAATCAAAATTCCCTGAGATTTACGCTGAACTGTTAAGGATTTCCGAAATACTTATTTATGAAAAGGGTTTCAATCATCAGGAAATTGAATTTACTTTTGAAGGACCAACGCGGGATAAATTGTATATATTGCAAACGCGTGATATGAATCAAATAAAGACACAAAAATGGATACGTTTTAAGGATAACGCGACATTACAGGCATCCGTTCTTGGAGCAGGTATAGGGGTTAGCGGCGGCGCTCTTTGCGGCAGAGTGGTTTACTCGGAATCGGATATTAAACGTTTCCGCAGCACTGAACCTCAAACACCCCTCATTCTGGTGCGTCCCGATACTGTTCCTGATGACGTCGGAGTCCTTCTGCAAGTTGAAGGTCTCCTCACAGCCAAAGGCGGAAGCACTTCGCATGCGGCCGTGACTATTCCGCAACTCAACAAGGTCGGAGTCGTTGGTTTTAACAAACTCAAGGTCTATGAGGTTGATGAATACGCAAAAATAGAAAATCATACTGTTAAAGCGGGAGATTTCTTAAGCATTGACGGTTGGAGCGGCACTGTTTACGCGGGGCAGCATGAGAGTGAATCTGACTAATCGAATTTACTTCCATTTGTAGTATATAAAATTCTAAAGCATTTACAAGAATCCGGTTGCCGGCAATCCATAATCATTGCCGGCAACCGGTTATTTTTTTTCTATAAAAGGTTCTTGTGAATATAAATTGTCAGGTCTCCCATTCTGTTTGTATAGCTTCCGTATTCATTGTCATACCAGCCGAATATTTTGGAATAGACAATATTTATTTGTTTTTGCGGTGGCGCAACTTATTTAATCATTTCTTAAATAAATATTAACAGAGATACAAAATTAGTTAAGTAAAAGTGTCCATCAAATCGAAAAAGACAAACATCATATAAGGTCGAAATAAAAAATTTTGTTTCATTTGTTTCAGATTTGGGGAAATTTTTAATGGAAAGGATAATTTGTTATGGCAAAATACAAAATGAATTCTTCTAACATATGTCCACGGTGCAGCTTAAATCTTCAACGCAATTCTGCCAGTATCACAACAACTATCCCTGATATCGGCAGATTGTTTGATAAATTAGGATTTAGTGCTCGGAGTTGTCCAAAATGTGGTATAATTCCAATCAAAGAATTTCCACGAAAAGAGCAAGAAAGATATACTAGAAATTCACTCATTTTGACGCACATAGGATGCATGTTGATTGTGCTTTTTGCGTTGTTACTCAATGAATTATTTTAAGCATGTTACTATTTGTAATTTATTGAAGCTTACAGTTGTTATTCGTTATGATCTTCAGTATAATGAAAGCGCATGGAGGATCATCCGATGAAAGAAAAGATTAAGATTATATGGTCATCAAAACCTGAGAAAAAAGATTATCCGGCCGCAAAGTCTTATTTAAATCTCTTTTACAGTCATAGGGAAACTGTCAATATTGCAAACAGGCTGGAGAAAGCTCCTGTTAAATACTTTAAAGCCAAAGATATATTCAGAGCATCTGGACTATCTTTATTAGGCGTAAGTAATTCTCATGTAGAAAAGGATCAGCAAAAAATAAAAAAAGGAGAATCGTTATCACCAATACTATTGGTCAGAGAAAAAAGCTTGCAAAAACTTATTATTGCAGATGGATACCATCGGCTGTGTGCAGTATATTCTTTTAATGAAGACGAGTTAATACCATGTAAAATAGTATCATCTTATAAGATTTAAGCACCGCAAATATTTGTTTTTACTTAATTGATCCTATTTCGTATCCAAGCTTTGCTTCCTTTTCCCTTAGTCCGGCTGTAGCTTTACGAAACCGTAAATAGCGTTTTCCAGCCTCTATAATGAGAAGAGCTCCGAAGAAAATGAATAAAGTCCCTACGCAGAAATAAGAAAAACCGAGCAGGAACTTAATGATTACCAGCCCTACAGAGGTAAATGCAAGGCCGGTTTGCATATAGGAATGCATGGTTCTCTCCCTCGAGAGAAGAGTTTGTTCTTCTGCAAGCAGGAGCTTTATTTCTTCAATTCTATCCATATCTAATTGCATCCTGTTTCACATCTGTCCAGGATAATTTATTGTATGTCTTCAAAAGGTTGTAGACATCATGCTCCAAAATCAAGAAATGGTTTTAAGATCTATATAACCCTTTTTTGCCCTGTTGGGCAAGATTTTGTTTTCTTTTTGGCAGCAGGTAATGTTTTCTGGAATTTGGTACAATAGTATTAAATTCATAAAAAAGGTTTTATTAATCCTATGTTAGCATTTAATTTGAGGCAATTGCGTAGCATAAATTCGATTGACAAATAATATCCCTATCCATATAGTAGAACGATAAAAAAGAATTTATTGTTTGCAGGCTCTTTAAACCTTTTTAATAAATACAAGGAGTGTTTTTTATGACAAAAGGAATTCAAAAAAAAATGGCCGAATTAACAGAAATTTTTGTTAAAATGACGAAAGATAATCAATTATTAAATGACACTAATGATCTTGACAAACAAATCCAGGAATTAATGAAAAAAGTTGCAGAAAAACAATGGAATGATTCAAGCAGGATTTATGGAATGCTTAAAGCAATTTTTAAGAAGTATAAAGATAATATCAAAATCATTAATACAAATGAAGTAATTCTGAAAAAGACAATGTCTAAATTAAAGAATTTATACAAAGATGAAATTTTAAAAAAAATCAAAGAAGCAGAATCCTTGAAGATTACAAATGATGCTTTCGCTTTGGCAAACAATACGTTTAAAAATTACGAAGATTCATTAAAAATGATGAACAAACAATTTGAGATTGCTGTTGACAGTTTCAAGGAAATAAAAGATTCATTGAAAAGTGAAAAAACTTTAGTAAAAAAATCTTTAAAACAAAAATCGGTTAAGAAAAATAAAACACAACTAGCAGATAAAAAAGCATAAACCGGAAATTAAAAGAAATAAGGCATTAGACTTGTTGAGAAGATATTTTTTTAGCAATTCTGCACAATCTTATAAATATTTGAATCCGGTAGTTGAACCAAAACTTGCATTCTTTGAAATGAGAAAAGATGTTACATTGCGGGATTTTGTGAAACTTCATTAGTCTCCTTTCTGAATAGGATAAGAATGGCTTGATTACATTAAGATTTCCTCCCATTGACAAATTTAATCTTTTCTTGATGCACAATTTATGGCTCTTGTATAACGAAGGGTCGGGCACTTCAATCTTCCAGGGGTTGAAAAGGATATGATGACCATTAATATTCGGCAATAATTTTTCTAATCAAGAATAAATAAAGATGAAACGTGTTGCGTTAAAATCAGGGTAAAAAAATTTATGAGCATACAAATCAAGAGGAACAAGCCCCTCTGGTTCTTTATCCATTTTATTATTTTTTTATAAAATAGACTGCCCGTTAAACAGGAGTGATCATATGACGCAGAAAGAATTACTGTCTAACCAAAAACAAAAAGAGGATACAAATCTGGATGACTATTCTCTTTATCTAGACCGGGAGTTGTCATGGCTGGAGTTCAATCACCGGGTACTCGAAGAGGCCCAGGACAAATCCAATCCGGCGCTGGAAAGACTCAAGTTTGCCTCCATTTTCAGTTCGAATCTTGACGAGTTTTTCATGGTCAGGGTAGGGGGGCTTTACCGTATTCTGGAAATGGATGTTGAAGATATAGATCCCAGCCTCCAAATGCCGCAAATAAAACTCAACTCCATTGCGGAAAAAGTACGTGATCTTGTTACGGAGCAATATAATTGCTTTATTGGAGATGTGCTGCCAAAACTTGCAAAAGCAGGAATAACCATAAAAAAAATTGATGAACTCGATAAGAAAGAGATTAAGCGGCTTGAAGAATACTTTGAGTCGCATGTGTTTCCTGTTCTAACACCGCTTGCCGTCGATCCAGGACACCCGTTTCCGTATTTTGGCAACCTCCGCCTTAACCTGATGGTCGTTTTTGAAGAAGCGGTCGGAATAAAGCGGCCTCAAACTTATGCCTTCGTCGAAGTGCCATCCGTTTTGAAGAGACTTGTTTCTGTTTTCAAGGACGGAGAGAAGGAAGAATACCGATTTGTTCTACTTGAAGATCTCATCTGCCATTATATCCACAGACTATTTCCGGGAATGAAGATTAAAAATGTAACCGCGTTTCGTTTGACCAGAAACCATGACTATGATCTTCATGAAAATGAAGTTTTGGACCTTTTGCAATCAATTGAAGCCGAGATCAAGGATCGCTCCAATAAAATAGCGGTCCGGCTGGAGATTAACCCCGGTGTTCCAAAAAAAATAATCAATATGCTTCTGAAGCAACTCAATGTCGAAGAACGGTTTGTTTACGAAATCAATGGCCCGATCAACATTTGTGATTTTCTTTCTCTATACGAGCTTCCCATCGAAGCATCTAACAAGGACATTCCTTTCAATCCCCGTTTTCCCAAACAATTTACGTCGGAAAAGGACATTTTTTCCATCATTCGTGAAGGGGATGTTCTTTTACATCATCCCTATGACTCGTTTGGCGTTGTCATGGACTTGCTGAATGCGGCCGCTGAAGACCCTGATGTGCTGGCAATAAAACAAACTCTCTATCGAACGGGAAATAATTCACCCGTCGTTGAAGCGCTACGCCGCGCCGCGGAAAACGGCAAGCAGGTAACAGCGGTGGTAGAGCTAAAAGCAAGGTTTGATGAAAAATACAACATCAACTGGTCGCGTCAAATGGATGAAGCCGGTGTCAATTCCGTATTCGGATTTGTACAATGGAAAATTCACTGCAAGGCGACACTGATTGTAAGGAGGGAAGGAAAGCAACTGCGGCGTTATGTTCATGTCTCAACCGGTAACTACAACACAAATACCGCTAAGATATATACTGACCTTGGTCTTTTAACGTGTAACACCGATTTTGGCAATGACGTTTCCGCACTTTTTAACGTTCTTACGGGGTTCAATTCATGGACCAGCGGCGATATGCTGACTCCGGAAACAGTAGCATCAATGTTCCGTATTTTAACAATTTCACCTGTTACGACTCAAGAGGTTCTACATCGGCTGATTGACCGTGAAATTGAGAAATCCAGATCGGGGATACCCAGCCGGATTATAGCAAAAATGAACGCGCTTGTGGACACAAAGACCGTTCGCAAATTATATGAAGCGTCTCGAGCCGGCGTTCAAATTGATCTCATCGTCAGGGGCATTTGCTGCTTGCGTCCGGGACTGCCGGGAATCAGCGAAAATATCCGCGTTACCAGTATTCTCGACCGCTTTCTTGAGCATTCACGTATTTACTATTTCCACAACGGCGGGGAGCCGGAGATTTATTCCGGAAGCGCCGATTGGATGCCGCGAAATTTCAAAAAGCGTGTGGAAATACTTTATCCGATAAAAAATGCTGATTTGAAGTCCCGTATCACAAACGAAATTCTAATGACTTATCTCAGTGACAACGTGAAGGCTCGTGTAATGCAATCTGATGGGTCATATACTCGTATTGCGCCAAAGGGGGGTGAGAAAATTATAAGAGCCCAGATGGAGTTTATAAAAATTGCCCGAAGAGGAGGGATAAAAGCACCACCTTATGAAGAGTTTGTTACAAAAAATAAGGCCAAGAAACGCTCCAAGCGTTAAGGAGAGATAAATAATTGCGAAATAACAGGGAGGAAAATAGAGATAAGACAATGGCATCTGTCATTAAAACAGCCCGATTGTATGATCCTGATCCGGCTCACAGCGAACATGTTTCTAAGCTCGCGCTGGCACTTTTTGACGGTCTTCGCGTCATCCATAATTATAGTGATGGCGAACGGCAATTAATTGAGATCGCCGCCTGGCTTCACGATATTGGCTGGTCGCAAGCCGTGTCTGGGAAGCATCACAAACTGAGCCGCGATATGATTAAAGATCTCGTTCTTCCTGGTCTCAGTAAACAAGATCAAAATTTATGCGCACTTATTGCCAGATATCATACGAAGGCTTTGCCGGACGCTGTGAATCATAAGCAGTTCGCAGCACTTGAGCCGGAGAGTCGTAACCTTGTGGAGTGGCTTGCCGGAATATTGCGTATTGCAGACGGACTCGACTGCAATCATGCAGAAATCATCAGACAATTGACATGTGAAGTGGCGGACAAAGTAATCATGATAAGACTGGATGTGGTCGGTGATTGCCGGAAAGAATTGGAGAAAGCCCGCCAGAAGCAGGACCTTCTACTAAAGAAATCTGGAAAGAAGATAGTATATAAATGCTGATCTCATTTATTTCCGATATCCACGGGAATCTGCCTGCGCTTGAAGCCGCGGTCGCCGACGCGAAAAAGAAAGGCGCAAGCCGGATTATATGCGCAGGAGATATTACGGGATACGGTCCCTTTCCTGATAATGTCTGTCATTTTCTCCAGAAAAGACACATTCCGGCGGTAATGGGCAATTACGATGAAAAGGTTGTAAAAACGGCAAAGCAGGGGACATCCAGTACCGCAGATATGAAAAAGAAAAAACGGGAAATATTATTATGGACAGTACGAAACATTAATAATCAGAACCGTAAATACTTGTCGAATTTACCTCACTATCTTGACCTTAAATTTCCCGGCGGTAAAACTATTCTGGTTGTCCACGGCAGCCCTGTTTCCATGGAGGATGCGATCTATCCGAGCATTACGAAGCGAGGACTGGAGAAAAAGCTCGGAGAGAAACGTCCGGACGTTCTCATCTGCGGACATACACATATTCCGTTTGTCAGACGTATCGGCGGGATACTTGTCGTAAACTGCGGTTCTGCCGGGCACCCGGTCGATGGTGATCCACGGCCATCCTATGCCCTTATTCGGGTCGCGCCTGGTTCTATTCCTGGCGGGCGTATTGTCCGTTTCGATTACGATTGGGATAGAACAATTACAATGCTTAAGAAAACATCACTGCCGAATGAATTGCAAAAAGATTTTTTGGAAGGAAATAAGCGGAGGTTCCTGCAATGAACGATGGAAATAAAGCGACAGAAACTGAATTAAAACTTGTGCTGCCTAATCTTGATACCGAGTCCGGAATGATAGCGATTTTGCGTGAACGCGGTTACATAGTAAAAAAACCAGATCATGTGAGAAACGTTGACATCTACATGGACACTTTTGACTGGTTACTTATGAAAAACAAGCTCTCTTTAAGGTATCGTTTTGCAAACGGCAAAGCGATTTACACCATCAAGAGCATTGGGACAATAGCTGACGGTATCGCCGAGAGAATGGAAATAGAAGTTCCTCTTAGCGAACCGGCTAGTGACCCGGCAGTAATTTCAACAAAGAAAATCAAAGAAATTATCGGGGATATCATCTATCCAAGGAAACTTCTCGAACATGTCCAGATTTGCACGGAACGCACACGTTATCAAGTTATTTTGCCGCAAAAAGCCGAATTCGAGATGGCTTTTGACACCTCAAGTTTTTCGTTGCGTGGACTTCATAAACCAAGACGGACGCAAAAACTTCAAGAGCTCGAGGTGGAAATTATCAGCGGCCCGGCATCCGCGCTAAAGAATCTTTCCATGCTTCTCTCAAGTAAATTCAATTATCCGCCTTCCACAAAATCGAAACTGGAAGTTGCTATCAATCGATTAAAGGTGATAATCCCTTCAAAAAAACCACCTGAAGCTCTAATGGTTAGACACAATGACCGTCTTGATCTTGCCGTAAGGAAATTTCTTACACATCAGCTTAACCGTTTTTGTGAAAATATTCCCGGTGTAATAAGAGACATCGATACGGAATTTGTGCATCAGGCAAGGGTTGCCACCAGAAGGATGCGTTCAACGCTGCGACTGTTTGGTGATGCCGTTCCTCTGAATACAGGAATATACTTTAGCAAAGAACTGAAATGGCTGGGTGAGATGTTTGGAGCAGTCCGCGACGTCGATGTTTTTCTATTGAATTTGAATGTATTTGAACACAAAATCAAACGGTTCCCTGCCAAGAAAAAGACCGTGCTTAATGATTGGATTGAGAAACATCGCCGCGCTCCTCTCGGGTCTCTTATTGAAGCGATTGATTCACAAAGGTATAAAAATTTTGAACGGCGGCTGCGGCGTTTTATTGAAGGGAATCTTCCTGCCCGTCCCAGGTCTCCGCTTGCTTTGAAACTGGTCAGTGAAGTTGCGCCGGTTATAATCATGGAGAAATTTAATGCGGTCATAAAGCAGGGAATGACGGTTATCGCAAAACCAAAACTTAAGGAATTCCATGGCCTCAGAATCCAGATGAAAAGACTACGCTATGCCTGCGAGTTTATGGCGCCGGCACTTTCAGGAGTTTTAGAGCCGTTTATTGAACGTACCGTTGAAATACAGGACTGTCTGGGAGAAATTCAGGATACCGTTTTCACCAGAGGATTTATTGATGATCTTTTCGATGACTGGAAAGGGAAACTTGTCAACCCTGAACTTGTATTTATTCTTGGAGAAATTTACCAATTACAAGTGGAGATTGCCAATGACAGACAGAAAAGATTCAGTAAAATCTGGGAGAAATTTGACTCCGAAGAAACCATTGGGCTCATCAAGGACATCCTGCCCATAAAAACAACGGCTGATTCCAAAAATATCCAACCAGACATATCTTCTTAATTATGAAACTTCCCCCTTCCTGCCTTGGCTCGGCAGGAAGTTCATAGATAAGTTTAAATATTAAACTGATTTAATATTATTTTTAAAAAAGATATATTTCAACAGAGAATATTTTTATCATGGCAGAAGAAAAAATATATTAAATTCCAAGACAGGTTTCGACAGAGCAAGCGCTGTGAATCCACGGGTGATCAAGCGGTACAAATTTTTTCTTACCGGCAACCAGTTCTAGAGGTACCGCTTTGATTCCGTCTCCTTTTAGAGCAACCATAATACCAAATTTTTCATGGTTAAGAAATTCGGCACAGGCAGAACCAAGTCTGGTTGCCAAAATTCGATCACCGGCAGAAGGCGATCCGCCGCGTTGTAAATGACCTAGTATCGAAAGTCGGGATTCCAGCCCTACCATTTTTTCAAGTTGTTTTGTCAACTCCAGTGTGTGGTTGATATGTTGGCGATGAAATGCCGCAAGAGCGTCTGATGCTTTCTTTTTTTTCAGCTTTCCACGCGCTTCGTTTTTTGCGGCAACCAGGGTTTTAATCATATCCGCCTCTCTTTTCGACATCGCCCCTTCGGCTACCACGATAATGCTAAAATTCTTACCAATCTTTGATCTGCGGCGTATTGCTTTAGTAATTAGGTTCACATCATAAGGTATTTCAGGAATGAGGATTACATCAGCCCCTCCTGCGATCCCCGCCCCTAAGGCTAACCATCCAGCCCGGTGTCCCATTACTTCAACTACGATAATCCGGCCATGGCTCATCGCTGTTGAATGTAACTTGTCGATTGCATCGGTTACAATCTCCAGAGCGGTATCGAAGCCGAATGAAACGTCTGTTTCGGGCACATCGTTATCGATTGTTTTCGGAAGCGTAATGATGTTCAAACCAGCTTTTTTCAAATGCAATGCGTTTTTCTGTGTCCCGCCGCCACCGAGACACACGAGCGCATCAAGCTGGTGACGGCGGTAAATCTTAACGGCCTCATCGGTCATATCCCGGGTAACTCCCTTGATTGTCATCCTGTGCGGTTTGTCACGGCTGGTGCCCAGAAAGGTTCCACCAACGGCAATTATACCCGACAAAAGCCTGTCATTAAGTTTAATGGTATTGTCTAGCACCAGGCCACGAAAACCATCTTTAAATCCTATAAATCGCATTCCCATTTCAAACCCTGCCTTGCCGACCGCGCGAAGAGCAGCGTTTATACCTGGACAGTCGCCACCACTTGTCAGTATGCCTATGTTTTTAGTCATGGTTCCATCTTGTCTATAACTTGATAATGATATTGATTTTACATGCTTAAACTATAGGAAGTCAGGCATTTTATGTCAAGGAAAAATTAATCCGATTTTTCAAAATCGGTGAAAATGATGAATATGAAACAATAGAAAACCATACTGTTAAAGCGGGAGATTTCTTAAGCATTGACGGTTGGAGCGGCACTGTTTACGCGGGGCAGCATGAGAGTGAATCTGAATAAACGCATCCGCTTCCGTAAGAAGCAGTATGGAATTCCGATAGCATTTACGAAAATCCAGTTGCCGGTAATACATGATCTTTACCGGCAACTGGATTTTTTTTCCTATAAAAGGTTCTTGTGAATGTAGACCGTTAGGTCTCCCATTCTGTTTGTATAGCTTCCGTATTCATTGTCATACCAGCCGAATATTTTTGAATGGACAACAGGCACTTTCATTGACTTTTCGGGAAACGCTTTTATTATTTCCGCGGGACAATTTGGAATATTAGAAAGATCCAGATTAATAAAAGCTGTCCGAGTGTGATTAAACTGGCCTTCAATGATGACTGCCGCGTCAACGCCGATAAGGTCGGTGGGCACATTTTGTTCCATTGTGAATTTTATTAATTTTTCCGGATTATTTGCGGCCGCTTTACTGTATATTTCGTTTATCATTGTTGTATTGATTGCCATTTGTTTATTTGCGCGTGCCTGGAAAGTCGCGTTCAGAACGATCAGAGACATTGTGCTGGTAGATACTCTGATTGAATCCGCCATAAAACCGATATTCTGAACCTCCGGAATTACATCCGCCAAAGCCTTGGCGGCATTCGTGGATGTCAGAATGATATTATTCAGGATACTTCTGTTCTTTCTCAAATCTTTTTCGCCGGCTTTTGGGAGTTTATCCAGCACGCTTTGAGTATTGGTAACGGCATGAATGGTCGACATAGATGCCGTAAGAATGTTGTTTGTCTCTTCGTTTTCCAGAAGCGGCTTGATCATGTGAGCAAGCCCTGTGGTCGTACAGGAAGCCGCGGAAACAATTTGATGTTTCTTTTGATCGAAAGCAGTATGGTTGATACCATAAATAAGGGTAACAGCGTCATTCGGTGTGGACATGGCTTTATTCTTTATTTTGAAGGGAGAAGAATTGACGACAACCTTCGCTCCGCCATGCAGATGTCCGCGGATAGAACCGTTCTTGTTATCCGAAGAAACTGTCGGATCAACGAATTTTCCAGTGCAATCCAAAACGATGTCCGCCCCGTATTGCCTCCATGGAATATCGGCAGGATTTCTTGCTTCCCTGAGCACGGTCACGGGAATTCCGTCAATCAACATTTTTCCCTGTTTTTCGTCTATAATCTGAATCAGGCGTTCTGATTTTATTCCATATAGAAATCTGTGCATCAGTCCATAGGTCGTATCTTTTTCAATAGCCTGAGCTATGGAGTCAAGGCCTGTTCCCGCTTCCCGTCCCAGATTGACGACGATTTCCTTAAAATACTTTCTGTTGACGTGATGCCATAAACTTAGTTTTCCTATTCTTCCCAGACTGTTAATGCCGAGTACCGGCTGTTTATTTTCAAATACCTGAACTTTTGTCATCAATAAAATCCTCCTTTATTTATAAAACTCCAATTTCGATAACGTCGTTGAAGTTGGTAAATTTAATAATCCCGCAGAGCAAAAGAATATGAACTCCAAAGCTTGATGCTTGGCTCATATCCATGGTTCCCCTCTGGCAAGAAGTAAAAATGTTGTCTGAAATTTTTTTATGAATGAAAAAAAATGCAGGGACCCCCTGCTGGTGTAAAAAGAAGTTAAAACTATGTAAAAACGGTTTTGTGGCGACCGGGATAACCATAAACTATCTCCCTTAAAAGGTCG
>DATKPG010000026.1:0-79787 GCA_035524255.1 Smithella sp.
AAGCAAAAAGAAGAGGATCTAATCTACAAAACATGCTCTCTGGCATCAGGTGAAACACAGATTCTCTCTTCCCTTTTACCTCTGAATCCTATAATGTTATTTTATAACAAATGACAAATAATAAGAACACAAGGTGTAAGAGAGAGATACCGATCATTAATTTACGGCCTTCCAAAACTAAAATTTTCACAATACTTCCCCACTTGTTTTGTATCAAGTCAGTATCAACTGTTTTTAGGAGTTAGTTATATCAGGCAGTTAGGTTGTGGGCTTTGGGTTCGACTCCCGCCGCCCCACCAAGACAGTTAATAATATATGATTATTTACATCTATTTTTTCTACCGCAACTCTACCGCAACGTCGCATTGTTAAAATCTGACCGGGTTTCTTTGAAGTTCTTCACAGGTAAAAAAGTGAAGATCATGCGTTTGGTTCCCGTTTCAAGTCTGGTCCTCCCTTGTGGCCATGTGGGGCAATAAAACTTTTGACCGATTTCAGTATGGAAATGAGTTTTCTTTTTGTGGAAAAGGAGAACGTGCTGCATTATTTTACGATATGAGGGAGAAATATCAATTCCACCCTCCGGGGTGGTATTATTAGTAGTATTATTATGATATGAATTCAATAATATTAATGTATTTCATGATACAAGAATCGGCATTTTTTATTGGCAGTCATTAAAAGGCATTAGCGTGAAGAATCGTTTTAAAAAACCGCTGAATAATAATTATCACGAACAAATATTTTTGAAGGCGCCTAATCCTGTGGCTATTTCCACGGTCAAGGAAGGCATCTATATAGATGTAAACGAAGCTTTCGCAAAAATATTTAAAGTGCGGCGGCAGGACGTAATCGGAAAAACATCCATTGAATGCGGGTTCCTGACTAAAGAAAGAAGATCAAAGCTGATTCATGATATCAAAGAAAAAGGACATGCGGAAAACATTATATTAACATTGAAATCTGAAAACAATGAAGTACAGTGTGTATTACTTAATATCATACCGGTGAAGTTAGAAAAGCATGTTTTTTTGCTGGGTGTCGGGACTGATATTTCCAGAATTAAACTGCCCAAAGATGCTCATCAGCGTGATGTTTTGATTAAGTCGTTTGATTCCATCAACGACACCGGTGTCATCTTGATTGGTAATAATAAACATAAGCAATCATATATATTTTACATGAATGAACTAGCCAGAGAGGTTTTGGGAGCAAAGCCGATTCAGGATTTGCTCGATGACCTTGACGGAAATGAATCAACATTTATAAGCACGAGGACAGGGGATTATCATATCAGAAGAATTTCAACCCAACATAGTTCTCCGCTGAAAATAATACTCATAGAACGGTTTCCCGAGAATAAACTCATTGAGAGGAATATGAAGCAGAAAGGCTTTACTTCAAGACAAAAGGAAGTTGCTCTATTAATTGTTATTGGATATTCAAACAAAGAAATTGCCGAAAAACTCTTTATCAGTCAAAATACCGTAAAAGAACATATGAAAAACATCTTTAGTAATATGAGTATTAGCTGCCGCAGTGAACTTTTCCCTAAGCTGATGAATCTTCGGTAAATCGTTCAATAAAAAATAAAAATGATAATCTAAAAAGTGGGACACTTATAGGGGACACCCTTAAGTTAAGACACTTATAGGGGACACCCTTAAGTTATTAAGTTATTCCACTAAAAGCTTATACTCATTATCACGCACTATCACTTCACCTAGGGCAACCGCGTAACTGACAGCCGGCAAGCTTGCATTCAGACGCCTGACCAATTCAAAAAATTATATTTCAAGAACTGATCCCCATCCTCCGTTCCTATTCTTTTCCAAGAATCTTAATTACTTAAGGGCGTCCCTTTTTCCCTCTATGGGTATTGGCAACCGCAGAGAACTTTTCCCTAAACTGATGAATCTGCGGTAAATCGTTCAATAAAAAAATAAAAATGATAATCTAAAAAAAGTGTGTTGGTAAGAGTGAGGAGAAGACAGCATAGTCAACATTTGTCGGAAAGAAGCAATAGCATCTAAAAACTTACATCTCAAGACCTGATCCCGCGCGCCCATGCGCCCCACCCGTGCCCCACCCGCGCCCCACCCGCGCCACACGAGCGTCCGCTTTTAAATAAAGCTCTATAATATCAGCTTATTATCAAGTTAAATATCAAAGATTTCAGCAATTTCTCTTGACATTGGCGAGAAATGCGTCATCATAATAAAATCAATTAATAAATACATTACCACCCAGCCTTACTTTTGCGTATTTTTTGACATCGTGTTCCATGGAGGTCTAATGAAAACCAAAAGTAACAAACTTCCAACCGCAAAAAAAATAAATTTGCCTAAATGCCCGACCGGCATCTCCGGTCTTGACGACATCACAATGGGCGGCCTGCCGAAGGGACGTCCCATGCTTATCTGCGGCAATACCGGGTGCGGCAAGACGCTGCTTTCGACGGAGTTTCTTCTGCGCGGCGCCCTGCAGTTCAATGAGCCGGGCGTTTTCATGTCTTTTGAGGAAACGGGAAAGGAATTAACCGTCAATGTCGCCTCATTGGGCTACGATGTGCAGGCCCTGGTGGATGCCCGCAAGCTGATTATCGATCATGTCCGCGTCGAAAGAAGCGAGATTGAAGAGACGGGCATGTATGATCTGGAAGGCCTTTTTATACGTCTTAATAATGCCATCGATTCCATAAAAGCAAAGCGTGTCGTGCTCGATACCATCGAAGCTCTTTTTTCCGGCTTCGGCAACGAAACCATTTTGCGCTCGGAGCTGCGCCGGCTTTTTGGCTGGCTCAAGAAAAAAGGCGTAACCGCGATCATCACCGGCGAGCAGGGTGAAAAAACGCTGACCCGTTACGGCATCGAAGAGTACGTCGCGGATTGCGTGATCTTCCTAGACAACCGCGTTTGCGACCAACTGTCGATTCGCCGTCTGCGGATTATAAAATACCGCGGATCGAGCCACGGCTCCAACGAATACCCGTTCCTGATCGATGACAAAGGGATTTCGATCATGCCCATTACATCGCTGCGTCTTGATTACGATGTGACAGCGGAAAGAATTTCAACCGGCATTCCTCGTCTTGATACCATGCTGGGCGGCAGGGGATATTTCCGGGGCAGTTCGATTCTTGTCTCCGGAACAGCCGGCACTGGAAAGACTACCATCGCCAATCATTTTGCCGACGCGACCTGCCGGCGGGGGAAAAAATGCCTCTATTTCGCTCATGAGGAATCGCCGCGCCAGATCATGCGCAATATGCGCTCCATCGGGCTTGATCTTGCGCGCTGGGAAAAGAAAGGCCTGCTTAAATTCCGCGCTGAACGGCCGACATTTTACGGACTGGAGATGCACCTCGTTTCCGCCTACCGCATGATCAATGAGTTTAACCCATCCGTGGTGATTGTCGATCCGATATCCGATCTGACCGCCGCGGGTAATGACAGCCAGGTCAAGCAAATGCTGGTTCGCCTGGTTGATTTTGTCAAATCAAAGGGCATAACGCTGCTCTGCACGGACCTGACGGCAACGGATATAACAGAGACGACGAAAGTCGGCATTTCCTCTCTCATGGATACCTGGCTTCTGGTCCAGAACATTGAGCAGAACGGCGAGCGTAACCGGGGCCTGTACATCCTGAAGTCCCGCGGCATGGAACATTCCAATCAGATCAGAGAGTTCCTCCTCACCTCGAAAGGGGCGCGGCTTGTGGATGTCTTTACCGGCACAGGAATGGTGCTGACCGGCTCGTCACGTGTGGCAAAAGAGGCGGAGGAAGCGGCCGCCGTGCTTTCCCGCAAAGCGGATATTGACCGGAAGAAGAGGGATATAGAAAGGAAAAAGAAAACACTGGAATCGCAGATACAAGTGCTTCAATCCCAATTTGAATCGGAGGAAGAGGAACTCGACAACCTGCAGAGAAAAGAAATGGCACTGCGGGAAGCAAACAGTATATCGCGACGGAACATCGCCAAATCGCGGGAGGCGGACTAAATCATGCCAAAAGCCACGGGGAATAACGGAAAGCAAAACAACAAAAAGAAGAACAATGCGGGCAATGTCAAAGAATGGGAATTACGTTTGTACGTCGCCGGCAAAACATCAAAGAGTCTTACAGCCTTTGCCAATCTGAAAAAAATCTGCGAAGAGCACCTGGCAGGCATGTACAGCATAGAGATAATCGACCTGCTGGAAAATCCGCAACTGGCGGCGGGAGACCAGATATTGGCCATTCCCACGCTTGTGCGCAAACTGCCGGAGCCGGTAAGGAAAATCATCGGCGATCTTTCCAATACGGAGCGGGTTTTGGTGGGTCTTGATTTAAAACCGAAGAATTCGGGGGGAATTTAAATGGCAAAAAAGCCGGCGGCCGTAAAACCGAAGACGAAAGAATTTGCAAGCGCCGCGTCAAAAAAAGAAAGGGAGTTCTATGACCTGCGGCTTTATGTTGTCGGGCAAACGCCCAGATCAACACAGGCTATCGCCAACATCCGGAAAATCTGCGACGAATATCTTCAGGGACGCTACGATCTCAAAGTAATAGATTTATACCAGCAGCCGACACTGGCCCAGGGAGAACAGATTATCGCCACACCCACACTGATTAAAAAACTCCCCGTGCCCGTGCGCAAACTGATCGGTGATCTTTCCGACACCCAGCGTATTCTGGTCGGGCTGGACGTACAGCCCAAAGAATAAAGGGAATCATAAACAATGGCACGTAACGGCAAGACAAAAGAAGAACTTCTTCAACAGATAGACGACTTGCAGACGCGTCTGGACGAGGCCCAGGAGACGCTTGGCGCCATCCGCCGGGGAGAGGTTGACGCTCTGGTGGTGTCGGGCGATCACGGCGACAGCATCTTCACCCTGGAGGGCGAGGATTACACCTATCGCATTTTGGTGGAAAGCATGAATGAGGGCGCGGCCAAGCTCAATGCCGACGGCATCATTCTCTACGCCAACAGCACGCTCGCCGATATGTTAAAAGTTCCGTTGGAAAATTTAATCGGGTCACGTTTGACAGACCACATCGATTCCAACCATATCTCCAATTTCGAAGCGCTGTTCACGCAGGGCTTTACCGGATGCTGTGCCCGCGAGATCGCCATGCGCACAACGGGCGAAGGAACATTGCCCGTTCATATTTCAGCCAGACGGATCAAGATGAATATGAAAGGGGAGCTGGGCATCATCGTCACTGATCTCAGCGTGCTCAAGCAAAATGAGGCACAACTGCGGGAAGCCCACGATCAACTGGAGAGGAAGGTATTGGAAAGAACATCACAGCTTGAAGCCGCCAACAAGGAACTGGAAAGTTTCAGCTATACCGTGTCGCATGATTTGCGCGCGCCGTTGCGGGCGATTGACGGATATTCCCGCATGATTTTGAAAGATCTTCAGGATAAGATCGAAGCAGACACGAAGCGTAAATTAAACTTATTGCGGGAAAACATAAAAGAGATGGGACAGCTCATTGATGATTTGCTTGAACTGTCGCGTTTGGGCCGCCGGGCAATCGAGACAGACGCGGTTAATATGGAGAAATTGATCCAGGACGTCTGGGAGGAAAATAAATCCAAGACAGAGAATAGGAATATAAATTTCAGGATGAAAAATATTCTTGCCGCCGTCGGTGATGAAGCGCTGATTAAACAGGTTATCGTAAATCTTATCGCCAACGCGCTCAAATTCACCAGAACGCGTGAAGAAGCCTGTATTCAGGTTGGCTGTAAGAAAGAGGAAAAAGAAGTCGTTTATTACATAAAAGACAATGGTGTCGGATTTGACATGGCCCATTACAATAAACTGTTTGGCGTGTTTCAGCGTCTGCACAGCGCCTCGGACTTTGAGGGAACCGGCATCGGCCTTTCCATCGTTCAGCGGATAGTCCATCGGCACGGCGGCAGAGCATGGGCCAACTCCAAAGTTGACAAAGGTTCCACCTTCTATTTTTCCCTTCCCGGTTGAATAAATAATCTTTATGCGAATATGGGATATCTACCCGAAGCATCTATGCCGCAAACATTTGCTGGCCGAGCACCGCGAGCTTCACGGGCTTTGGAATATACTGACGAAGCACAAAGCCAGGGGCGGATATTCGCGCCACCCCGAAACCCTGCGCTGGGCGGGAAAGACGCGCGCGCTCTATAAAAGACATGAGGCATTAGTCAAAGAATTCGCCAGACGGGGATATCATCATTACACCCCGCTTGACGCGCGCCTGGCCCGCGGAGCAGGCGTCCAGAAATTTTTTTCAATACGATTGCCGAACAGAAAGAAATTTTGAAAAAGAAGCCCTGCGATTGTCTGCTTGATGTTCCTAAAAAGTGTTAAAGCGGCTCACCGGTGACAAATTGTCACCAACTGAAATTCGTCGCGTCGCGGCAACACCTGCGCGAAAACGGTTTTTTTTCGAGGGAAAGGTCATTTTTTTACCGGATGTTATTGCTTGTTTCCTTTAAAAATTTATATCTAAAGACCTGATTCCGCTTATATATTTCTGACCCCGCGTATGGATAAGGGATTATAGAAATTGCAACTAAATTTAGTTTGCATTCTGTCGGGGTTGATGATAGGATGCCTATCGAGATGAGCCGACACAAAAAACTAATAGCACGATTTCTGAAGCGGCCTGCTGACTTCACATGGAATGAACTTACATCCCTGCTGGCGGGCTTTGGCTATGTAATTACCAAAGGAGGGAAAACCGGCGGGTCGCGGGTACACTTTAATCATCAAACGGCCGATCCGATTATTTTGCACCGGCCCCATCCAACGCCGGTATTGAAGCGATACCAAATCGAGCAACTGGAAGAAGTTTTAAGGAAAGGGAATTTTATATGAAAGACATGATGAAATATAAAGATTATTTCGGGTCTGTACATTACAACGACGATGACAAGGTATTTTACGGCAAGCTGGAGTTCATACGCGCCCTCGTAAGCTATGAAGGCACGGACGTTAAATCACTGCAAAAAGCTTTTAAGGAAGCTGTTGATGATTATCTGGACTTTTGTAAGGAAAATAAAAAAGAGCCGGAGAAACCTTTCAAAGGCACATTCAATATCCGCCTCGATCCTTCTCTTCACCAGCGGCTTGTCAGCCATGCTACTGATGAAGGGAAAACCTTAAACAGTTTTATTAAAGAAGCGCTGGAGAAAGCCGTTTCGGAGACACATGCCTGATTTCGGCGTGAATAGAAGACGGACTCCAGCAACATCAACTATCCGGCAATTCCGGATAGTTCGAACCGATGTCAACTTGTGACGAATTCTTACAGGTTCAACAAGAAGGAAACCGCAGCGTCCGACGTGCGGCATAACATTACAACTTAAACGTTATTCTATAAAACGTATATTTCATGACTTGGCCCGGCGTATGCCATGCGTATAGCCGTAAAGGACTGCGACATGCCGATATGTAAAAATTATGTTGTGGCCTTGACATTTGCACAAAAATACTGTAAATTATACGATCATGAGCGATAATAAACAGCTATATCGTATATTGGGACAAAGACTTCCTGCTTCCGTGAAGCGGCGTCTTGTTCTTTTAACCGGCGCGCGCCAGACCGGAAAAACAACGCTTGCCAAAGCAAAATATGCAAGGCTTCGCTATATTAATCTTGACGCGCCGGAAAATCGCGACGTGGTTCGTAATGTATCATCAAATCTTTGGGCGCGGGACATCGGCGCGGCTATTCTTGATGAAGCGCAGAAAGAACCCATCATATTCGATAAGGTGAAATATGCTTATGATGACGGTTCTCTTCTGTTTTCGATTCTAATGGGGTCCAGCCAGATTCTCCTTTTAAAGAAGATCAGGGAAACACTCGCGGGACGGGTCTCAATTTTCGAGCTGTGGCCCCTGATGATGTGTGAAATTTTTAATGACTCGGAGGCGGCTCCTAATCAGCCGCCTCTTGTGGACAGTCTTTTCTCCAGCATGAGTTGTGACGATATCTTTGGAAAACAACCCGGACTTTTGCTGGAAGACGAAGATTCATTACGGCGCCGCGCGCAGGACTATTTATTGCAGTGGGGCGGCATGCCGGCATTGATAGCTCTCTCTGAGGAAGAGAGGCGCCAGTGGCTCAAAGATTATGAATACACCTATCTGGAACGGGATGTCGCTGATCTTGCCCGCCTTGACGACCTGATGCTCTTCAGAAAATTTCAGCGTCTGGCCGCTCTTCGTTCCGGTTGCTTATTGAATTACGCGGAACTGGCCAGAGACGCCGCCGTAAGCGTTGATACGGCACGGCGTTATCTTGAATACCTCCGTCTTTCTTATCAGACGGTTCTTCTCCCGCCGTACCATTCGAATCTGACGAGCACGGTCATCAAAACGCCCAAGACATACTGGCTGGACATAGGCCTGCTTCGGCATTTGACCGGCGTGCGGGGATCGGTGACGGGAGAGATATACGAATCTATGGTTGCGGCTGAATTGGTCAAGTGGATGAAGACCATGGGACGTGACGGAGATTTGTATTTTTATCGTACGCGATCCGGATTGGAAGTGGATATACTTCTGGAGTCGCCCGCTGGCGTTATCGGTATGGAAATTAAATCGCGTAAAATTCTGGCCAATAAAGATACATCAGGATTGAAGGAAATCGCTTCCGCGCTTGGCAAGCGGTGGCGCGGCGGAATAATCATTTATTCAGGCAACGAACTCAAGCGTGTCGCGGCGCCTCAGATATGGGCTGTGCCGTCACACCGTTTATTTACGTCAACAAAGAGTTAATTTTTGATTTATTTGTTAACTAAAAATTAACAGAATGTTAATTGTTAATAATTTCTTGCCAATAAAAATATTATAGTTTTTAGTGTCTTACAGCGCTTGCGTGTTAATTATTATTTTAGGCAATGTTAATTATTCTTTTTCCGCCGCCTCCATCGGGACGGTTATTTTATAAAATAAAAAGAAGCTTGAAAGCCCGCTGGAAATAGCGGGTTTTTTTGAGGGAGAATTTAGATTTTTATTTTACCGGGCGTCATTTTTCACGCATACTAAAAACTTATATTTCAAGACCTGCCCCATACATTGCATTATGCGATAAATGGTTGTCGATTCGGTTGTCGATTCAATTGTCGATTGTCAATATAAATAAAGAGAAATCCCTAGGCGCTTTTGAATCTACCTACCTTCTCATCAATGACATTTATAAGCTTTGCCGGTTAAGATGGAGCCGACTCCACCGGGTTTGTCAAATACGACAGTGTCTGCTCCCATATCAAGAGCTTGGATTTTCGCCCGCTGTTTGGCCGAGGCAATAAAATTATCCATGGTGCTCCCGGCAATAGAATATATTTCCGCGTGAATGTTACCAAGAAATTGACAGGATTTAACATCGGCTGCCGACAGTTCGGGAAGTTGAACCGCATTATGTTCTTTCATAAGCGTTGCGCACGAGATTAAAGCCATAGCCGCTAAAGCAAACAACACGAAAACCGCTTTTTTCTTCATAGGGAGTCTCCTTCTTAATTTAATAAAATTTCCGCTCATCGGTAAGGGATTACCTTATCACCTTACTTGCACCGCTGAGATAAGTCAATACTCTGATACAGCGCGATGTTGAAAAGCAGTAATTGTTCATTGAAATCTAATTCATAACCGAAGCACACGTCCGGATAGTCCGTAAGCGGCGGAGCTTTATCGATATCCATATTTTCTTTATTTTTATTTCCCAGCAGGGTCCTGACTATTCGAAAATACTTCCGCTCTGCCATAAATCTGGATACCTGATTCTTCTTTTTTGCCTCAAGGTATAGTTTCTTTTCAGCCTCTGTGGCCGGAGGCTGTAATTGCTTCAAGAGGTTTGTATCTTCGAGAGAGAGCGAAACCGTCGCGGCTGTATTGGTGCTTTGTTTGCTTGCTTTTTCGATCGCTTCCTTGAGAACCAAGGCCGTATCGGAATGCCCCCGCGCTTGTGCAAGAGACAGGGCGTTATATCCGGTTGAGTCTGTGGCGTTTAAATCCGCGCCTTTCTTTATCAGTGCCTGCACGATGGCCGTGTGGCCCTCTCTTGCCGCGAACATTAAAGCCGTGCCGCCGTTGTTTACATTCACATTGGCCCCTTTATCGAGTAGAATCTGGACGATATCCGTATATCCGCCTGCGGCCGATGCCATCAGTGCCGTCCCCTGGCCGTTATTCGCGTTAATATCCGCGCCTTTTACGATCAGGAATCTTACGACTTCGGTATGTCCCTTCTCTGCCGCGGCGATAAGAGGCGCGACACCGCCTTTATTGATAAGGGCGCCCTTTTCGATCAGGAGCCTGACAATATCCAGATAGCCGCCGTTGGCCGCGTCTTCCAGCGCTGTATCGCCGGCCATGTCCGCCTTGTAATTCACATCAGCGCCTTTTTCTATCAGGTAACGGACGATATCGATGTGGCCTTTTTCGGCCGCTTTCATTAATGCCGTTCGGCCTGTGAAATTTATTTTCTGGTTGACGTCCGCGCCCTGTGTCACCAGATTTTTGACTATCGCCAAATCACCCGATGTGGCGGCTTTTGTAAAAGGGGTGCCCATCAGATCATCATTTTCGTCTCCCAAAGTTACTTGCTCGGCGAAGGCGTATGCCGCCATTGCCAGTAATAAAAAAGATAACAGAAAAAAATATGCTAATACGCGTTTCATTTTAATCCTTTCCTATTCGTATTCAGTTTCATCGAAATGTGCAGTCAACTGCTATTTTAACTTGAAATCGCTTGGTATCCGGGCGCTTTCCTTCCCATGTCCTGTAATAACTCATTTTGATATCGCCCCCGGCGAGAGATTTGGGGCTGAATATCCAGATATGTTTGGCAGGAGATCCGTCAAGACTGCCTTTTTCCACTTTTTCAGAGGCAATCTCGTAGGGACGTTCGTCAAAATGCCAGCTGTACCCGGTTGTGCCATTTTCCGGAAGCTCAAGCCGGATATCATCCCCGCATTGTATTCTTACGGTGCTGTTATTGGAATCAATGGTTATGGTGTGTACAATCTTTTCCTGATGATGCGTCTCTCTGCGTTGCTGATTTTGCCAGTAATCATATATCGGATCATTGGAAGCTGTGACACTAAACGCGGTAATAATGGTAACGCTCAAAACTAAAAAAATAATCGCGGTAATTCTTTTCACAAAAATCCCCCTGATCATAGCACTGGATTTGTCTGCATTGTCCGGAGTGTCTGGCTGATGTTGCCAACTATTCCATGGGCCCTCTGACCGCAAGGGCAGGGCACAAAAGATAATACGCAAGCCTACTGAATGTCGTCTGTACGGGCCGGCACGTCTTCAACATCCTTGAACTTGAAACCTTTTTCTTCGAAGAGTTTCAGGCAGGTATCCACGGCGCCCGCGTCTAGCGTGATTCCCCGCTGCTGTTTTATTTTTTCCAGCGCGGCCTTTGTTCCCAACGCGGCCCGGTAAGGCCTGTGGCTGGCCATGGCTTCAACCATGTCCGCGACGGTGATAATCCGGGACTCCAGTAGTATTTCATCACCGGAAATTCCCAGCGGATACCCTGAGCCGTCAATCTTTTCATGATGCTGATAGACCATGTCAACAATCGCTGGAATAAAATCAACCTGCTTCAATATATTGTAACCCACCAATGGATGAGATTTTATCAGAGAAAGTTCGATTTCGTTTAACCGTGTCGGTTTTGTCAGGATTTCGGCCGGTATGTATATTTTGCCGATGTCATGAATCAGGCTGCCCATGCGGATCAAGTCTATTTTTTCAGTGGATAAGCCCATGTCGCCGGCAATGGCGGTGGCAAGCTGTGTCACGCGCCTCTGGTGGCCTGCCGTGTAGGGATCCCGCGATTCAACGATAATGGAAATAGCGTCAATGGTGCTGCTCATGACGGATTCCAGTTTCTCGAAGCTCCTCTTTAACTCCATTTCCGATTTCCGGATATCGGTCAGGTCTTTTAGAATGCCGACCAGTCCCAGAAAGCTGTTTTTCGCGTCAAAGCTCGGCGCGCCGCTGACGCTGAAATACCGCTCCGAACCGTCTTTATGAAAAAGAATGACGATGTCTTCTTTAATGGTGTGTTTCCCGTTGATGACTTCCTGAAAGGCTTGATCGTATCGCAGAGCGTCTTCTTTTCTGGCGATGTCCCCGAAATATTTACCGATAAGTTCCTCGGATCTATATCCCAGAATGGTTTCAATGGCCGGGTTGATATAGGTAAATTCGCCTTTGATCCCCAGGGTGTAAATGATATCCGGCGCGTTTTCGCTCAATGATCTGAACCGCACCTCGCTTTCTTTTATTTTCTGATAGGCGACGGCGTTGTTGATGCTGACGCCGATCTGCGGGGCGATGCCCATCAAAAGGCTCATGTCCGTCTGGCTGAGGGGCTTCTTGGATTGCAAATTATCCACAATCATGATTCCCATGGATTCCCCTTTATAAACGATGGGAACGCAGATAAAAGACTGGGAGCCCATGTCGCGCACAAAATCAAGACTCTTCGCTGAAAGACTTTTCTCAATTTCGGAGATATCGTTGATGATGATCGGCTTTTGTTTTTTGAAGGCAAGAACCCCGACACCCTTGGAGTTGGGGTTATTAAGATGAAATTTAATGTTCCTCACATAATCTTCATCTTTCGGGTTGTATCCGAAGCTGTCGGTGTAAACAAGGCAGTCTCTTTGCTTGTTGGCAAGCATGATCATGCCCCGGTCGAAATCCAGTCTGTTTTTCAGGGATTCCATGATGAATCGAAGCAGTTTGTCGATATCCAGGATCATGGCGGAGGCCTGGCCGATTTCCTGAATCAGCATGGCCTCATTGTATCGTTTATTGATCTGGTCCAGGAGGCGGTCGGCCGTATCCCCCTGGTGCTGGATATTGGTGATCGACTCTTTCTTTTCCAGATATTCAACGTATAGCGTTGTGCTCAGGACTATGGTGACATACGAAAAAATCAGTTCATCCCAATACGCGGATTTAAGAACCATCAGGAGAATGGCACAGAGAATAAAACCCAGGATAAAAGAATAATTACGGACCTGTTTCCAGAAAAAGGTGCGGGTTTTTTCCCAGGTGATGACATACAGGCAGCAATCGCCTCCTTTGTGAAGGCAAACGGGATGTTCCACCGTGGCAAATTTATTGGTGAAGAGTTTCGCCAGCGATTCCATCGCGCCTATCCGGTAAACGCACTGATACGGCTTTTCCACCACGCCCGGTTTCACGGTGGCCGTCGCTTCAATCTGATTGGCTCCGACATGTTTCATTTTCAGGACGGCGGCCCGGCTGATGCGCGCGTTGATTTTTCCCATGTAGGCATAAGCTGTCGACGGATTAATGAATCCCAGCAGGTACTGTCCCAGAGCGCCGGATGCGCGGGAGGTTGAGGAATAACGTCCCACTTTTCTGGCGATGTCCGGGTCCTGCGTCATTTGCACGACCATTTCGTGAAAACGGTCGCTCTGTCTCTGCGTCAGCCAGTGACCTTCGTCATTGAGCTGATAGGTCTCGATCTCGGCGTATTTTAAAAGGGGGGCAATATCGATATCCGGAAGGTATCTGTTCAGATATTCCACATAACTGTTGATGATTCGGCTGTTGTAAAGCGGGACGTCGTTCATCATTTTTTCAGATACTTCTTAACGAGAAAATGAATTAAAGTTTTAAGCTTTACTTTGGTGCTTGCCATCATGTATTCACCATACTCTCTTCCATAGTTTGTATCCATGATCCATAGATTATAATGTTTCTCAACGGTAACGCTCTTCGATTCCAGATAGCTTTCCGGATAAACCAGAACAGGTATTTTGTCAATTGTAAAAAGACCGGCCAATTGGGAGATGGCGGACGACAGCACTTCCCAGGGCATGGTCCCGTCGTTAACCACAATTTTAATCCCGTTGAGAAAGTCCGAAAGGCTGAAGCCCGGATCCGACCGGTTGGCAATCAGCACAGCCTTCAGCATCCCTTTATGTTTCAGCGAGAAACTGACGCAGTTTCTGACGAACCCGTGCCGGGAATAAATATGCGACAGGGATTCGGGACCTTCCTGCTCTTTGCCCAGACGTAAGATATCCAGAAGGAGGCCTCCGGAGTGATTCCGGTAAAAAAGATCCAGTTCGCTGATATCGGGCAGTACAAACGGTTCAAGCGACCATCCGTCCGGTAAGGCTTGGCGGGGGCTGGACGTCGGATAATTCAGATAGGCAAAAAGATCGAGCGAACAGGCGCGCGGATTATTGAGATGTCTGGCAAAGCCGCCGAAGAAATGATCGGGAAAACTGTTTTCGGGACGGAAATAAAACATCATATAGTCCATTCCCACGGCGGGAAGCCTGTAGAGTCCGTCAAAATAACGGATGATCTGTTTGAGAATCTGCAGGCCGACCCGCTTATTGTGAAGCGGCATCGCGGCAAGATGATGAACCATCCAGGTGCGCTCGTAAGCCCGGATCATGGAAACATGTCCGTAGATGCGGCCGTTTTGCTGGTAGGTCATCTGGGCGATGATTTCCGGATTATCATGATAAAGTTTCCGGTAGGTTTCTTTCATGAGCTGTTTGTAGGATTGGACCAGATCATATTTTTTGGGATAAATAAACCCGCTCGCGAAAAGAAATTCCCATAGCTGATCGATATCCACTTCATCGGCAATATGGGTGTTCGGGTCTATCGTGTTCATGATGATGTGGCTCAGGTGGTTGTAATCCACAATGGCCATATCGAGGATGACAAAACCATAGTGGATATTTTTCTTCCGGTCTTCACGGCGGCTCAGCACCTGTGCCTTGCATTTTATTTTCAGGGTTCCGGCATAGTTAATGGTCAGATTGGGAATAATCATCCCGGATATGAGAACATCCTCATGGGGCGAAAGGTAAACGGCAAAACCCGAGGTTGTCAGATCGCGGATATCCATTTGAACTTTTTCTTTTGTCGCCGGATGGTCAAAGGTGATATTCGGCAGGGGGGTAATCTGGACACGGGGATTGCGCAATTTCTTCTTCAGAAAACGGCTCGTTTGGGTGGATTCCGGGGCAAAGACAATATACCGTGCCGCGGGATCGAAATTTTCCCGCACACAGTTGCAGGAAGCCGAAAAAATCATCTGCCCGTCCCGGTAAAGGTTGACGGTTGAAGGGGATGTGGCATTAAACCAGCGGAAAGAGCTGTTTGTTTCCGGTCTGACCGCGACCCCAAGGGCCAGAGAGCTGAAATCCACAAGACGGCCCTGAGCCCAAAATCCGCTCTGCACCACTTCAACCTCGACGCCCTGGCAGGGATAGCGTTTGGCCCGGCGCTGACCGACAATATATCCCTTTTCGGGCAGATAAATGGTGAAGTGATTTTCCTGCGCGTCTTTGAGCTTGGCGGGGATGAGGAACACCGAGAGCCCGTCGGTTAGCATGATATTCAGGATCGTCGCGTTTTCCTTAATGCGGCGGCTCTCCACGGGCCAGCGGCAGGTCATCACGCCGTTACTGCACGCCTCCTGATGGGCCAAAACGAGAATATCCTCTTTATACCGGGGGTGATGAAGATGCACATATACCATCCCTTCCGCGAAGTGATGATTGTTCCACAGATTAATCAGTTGTTTCTGTTTGATGGTACGGGCGGAGTTGAGATTTTTGATAAGGCCCACGTTATTGAAAAGCACGGGAGTGGTCATTTCGTCATGTTCAGCTAAGTTTTTAATTTCTCTGAATGTCGGCTTGATATTTGGATCCATCCTGTAACTCTCCATTATCGATAACGGTTCCCATTTATCGCCGGTTTTTTTCCGGAATCAGGAATTCGGTTGCGCTCCGGCCTGAAGCAGGTTAATGGGTCTTAATTTACATTATTTCTTTCTGATAAAGTTTAAAATTTCTGTCGCGACTTCCTCCGTCTTTTCAAATTGTATGGCATGACCGGAATCCAGTGATACCATCCGGTTGCCGTTTTCACCGGAAAACAAATGCCCGATGAACTGCGTAACTTTATTGTTGTCCACAATCCGATCATTTTTCGCCATGATTGCCAGCACCGGAAGGCGGTTCTGCAGCATGGCCAGCCAGGACATCTCCTGAATTTCATCCATGATGCTCACGGATTTTAAGGTGACCATGATGATTTTGAGAGGATCTTTCTCAATGAAATCCAGCCACTCATCGTTCAATGTAAAATCGGTCGCTTCCAGGGGAATGGGAATGCAGGCGTGTTCACGTTCCGGTTTCAGTTTTAACGCGGCAATCATGTTCAAAACGGTTTTTTCAGTGACACTCAGGACAGACCGGAAACGTTCATTCCAGAAAAATCCCGGCGTCAGCAAAATCAGGCTGGAGATTTCATCGCTAAGTCTTGCTGCGGCAATGGTCGCGTATTGGGCGCCCTGGCACCAGCCGGCAAGGTGAACGCGCTTAAAGGACTTTTTCAGGGACTCGATTTGCCCCACCACATCGCCGGTAACCGCCGCGACGGATTTCAGATCGCCCCGCTGTTCATTTAAACCGCAGCCTCTCCTATCGGGCGCGACAACGGTTATGTCAGGCGATACTGACCGTATCTGATTGGCAAGCGGAGCCTGCCAGCCTGAATGACTCATTCCTCCGTGTAAAATCAGCACAACATCATCGCCCTGGGGTTGGCCCCAGCGCCTGTAATGAATTTGATACTGATCGGGCATTTGAAGCGTGCAGATCGCGGGCGCGCCGTCATTGATGTCACGGGGCATGCGGCAGTTCATCCCGAATCCGGCATTCCAGTTTTCAACCGGTACGACCTTCAGCCCCTGAACTGTTTTCAGGTAGTAGGGTGAACGCAAATCCAGCAGGCCATCGCGTCCGAATCTCAGCATGGGTTCCACCGGTTCCCGATCCACCAGATAATCTCCGAAGGCCCCCTCATGGGCGATAAGACTCTCTCCGGCGGCGCTTGCGGCTACAAGAGCCGCCCTTGTGAGCAGGGACGTTTCGCCCACATGGCATCCGATTATGATCGGCCAGCCCAGTTTTTTAAGCTCCTGAATCATCCTCAGCGCCCTGATAATACCGCCTACCTTGGATACCTTGATATTGGCTATGAAGTTTCCTTCAATATGCATGCATTGTGATAAATTTTCGATGGTGCAGACGCTTTCATCCAGAATAACAGGGAGGCCCGTGGCGACGGCAAATTTGCTGATGTCTTCAATATCCCGCGCTCCCACCGGTTCTTCCACGGCGAATATTCTGCCGGTGCCCAGCGCCCGGATAAAAGATATGGCTTCGCCGCAGCGATCCTTCCACAAATTGTTGGCGTCAAGGCGAATACGGGGGCAGGGGACATGATGCTGCGCGGCCAGGGTTTCAAGCAAATCCAGTTTCTCCAGATCCCTTTCCATATTGCCGCTTAATTTTATTTTGAAATCCCTGAGTCCGCGAATCAGATATTGATCGACCAGGGTGGTATATTTCCATTTTTTGTCGTCTCCCAGAACGGCGGTGTAACGGCCGAAAAGTTTGCCGTCGGCAAGCCCCAGCATTTTTTCGACGCTTAAGCCTTTTTCCCGGGAAAGCAGGTCAAGCACCGCCATTTCTATGGCGCACCATGCCGACGGGTAGTTATCGATCGCTTTTTCATTTCTCTGTTCCCATTGTTTCAGATCTTCCAGGGTTTCGAAATTCATTTTGCCATCGGAAAAATTTTCCCTGATCCAGGAAATACTCGCGTCCAGTTCGTCGCCGGCGACATAAATTCGCGGACAACCCTCGCCGCATCCGATGCTTCCGTTTCTTCTGGCAATAACCCAGATGCTTTCCCCTTCGTTGCGGGTTGCCGCGGCATGACGGATGGCTGTTTTCAACGCCAGCCTCAGCGGTTGGGCTTCGATTTGTAAGGTCTGTCCTGACACGCTTTTGTTACTCCCCCGTATTTTCTGAAAATATACACTTATCTAATAATAATATATTATGAAGTGTTCTTTAAAGTCAATAAAGATTTACACCTTAATAACGGGTAATTTTGCAATATTTATCGCGGGGCTGAACCATATTTACCGCGGGTGATGAAGCATAAAAAAAGAATGCAGCCGATGATAGCTTATGAAAAGCTTCAGAAGAAGTTAATCGAAGAATTAATAAGAACATGTTGATCTGTTCGCCCCGTTACGGCTCGGAGCAAATCCTGTCTTTTCCTTTTTCTTTCGCGTCGTACATGAGCCGGTCCACCCGGTGGACAAACGCTTTCATTTCTTCCTTCAACCTGTACTGCGAAAGACCCGTACTAACGGTTAGGTGAACTTCCTGGCCCGCGGGGTAAAAAGCTTCTTTTTTTAATTCCGCCTGGATTCTTTTTGCCGTCACAAGGCCTTCTTCGCTTGTGGTCATCGGCAGAATGACCGTGAATTCCTCACCGCCGTAGCGGTAGGCGGAATCCGTCTCGCGCAGGCATCGTTTGATCACAACGCCCACCCGTGATAACACATAGTCCCCTTCAACATGGCCGTAGGTGTCGTTGAACAACTTGAAATCGTCAAGATCCAGAAGCAATATGGTCAGCGGCTGTTGATAGCGGTTCGACCGTTCTATTTCTTTTTCGAGCTGGGCGTTAAAATGCCTGGAATTGTAAAGCTGGGTGAGGTCGTCAATGATGCTGAGTTCCAGATATTTCTGTTCGCTTTCCCGGAGGTGTTCCTCGGACCGCTTGCGGTCGGTTATGTCACGGAGATTGACAATGATCTCATCAGTATTTTCATCCGCCCCTAAATGTTTTGACACGCTTTCAAAAGTATGCCAATTCCCGTCGATGCCGTGAATACGTATTTCATTCTGGCGGGGAGGGGCGTCTTCTTCACTGATGAATTTCTTAAAAGCTTCAGTAACACGGTGCAGGTCGTCGGGATGTAAGTTTTCAAATATGCTTCTGCCGATCCGGTCTTTAATCGTGAAACCTAAAACTTTTTCTATCGCCGGGTTGATATAGGTGATGGTGCCCTGCCGGTTCATGACGACAATGATATCTGAAGAATTCTCCACAAAAGCCCGGTACCGCTGTTCCTCGGTGCGCGATTGCTCCTCTATTTGCATTTGCTTTTTGTCTACTTCCGCGTCTTCCAATTCTCTGTCTATTACCGGGCAAAGACGGGAAAAATTGGTCTTGACAATATAATTCTCAGCGTTTAACCGCATGCATTTTACGGCCATCGTTTCATCAAAGACGCCCGACACAACGATGAGGGGAATATCTACATTGGCTTCCTTTAATAAGGCCATAGCCAGTGGACCGCGGAAGGTCGGCAATTTATGATCGCAAAATATGATGTCCCACTCCTTATCTTCGAGGGCTTTTTTCATTGCGGCCGGAGTTTGCACACGTTCATACACCGGATTATACCCGCCCTTCTTTAGCGTACGGACCAAAAGCAGGGTATCGTCTTCCGATTTTTCTACAATTAATGCCCGAAGTGATTTATCATTCATGGGACGGCTTTCTCTAATTTTTTATGATGATTCTTTGTAGCCTAGCACAAAAAAATAAATTTGAAAAACAAGACTTACAGGTAAATTCGTTTTATTTTTGGCATGGATGGGTCAACAATCGAGCGTCCGCGTGCTTCACTTTTGTATTTGTTTAATGATTTTAATGGTAATCCGCGGCATCCGGGCGTCAAAATATGATTGCCATGCGGCGGCCGCTTAAGTATAACAGGCCGCGATTTTTAAAGAGGGAGATGGAAAATGCGGAGTTTATTCAAGATGATACGGTTCAAAGCCATCATGATTAGCCTTGTCTTTGCCATTTTCTTTCTGATCCCCTGTAGTGCCTTTGCCTACCGCGGAATGGAGATTGAGAGCAGGGATGATCTTAGCCATAAAAGCGGTAAGTTAGGAGAATACAAGGCCCTGATCATAGGCATCAACAACTATCAGGATTCAAAAATTCCAGCTCTGAAAACGGCCGTCAATGACGCCACGGAATTGGCCAGTGTCCTGAAAACCATGTATGGATTCGAAGTTACCCTGCTTTTGGATCGTCAGGCAACAAGACAGGCTGTTTGGATGATGACGGTATCATCTCTTTAGTGTCTGTATCACTTTCTTAAAAGATGACATCACGGCGGGATCAAAGTGCCCCGGCTGCATGCTTTCCATGATTTCCAGGGCTTCTTCAGACTGAAAAGTTTTTTTCTGACCTTGTCCGTCCCCCCGGTATACGCGCGGCGTGGTCAGGGCGGAGTAGACATCCGCCACGGTCATAATTCTTGATAGTTTAGGAATGTCTTCACCCCGCAGGCCATCCGGATATCCGGAGCCGTCCATTTTCTCGTGATGATGCCTGACAATATCGACCAGATCGTTCATTCCGGGAATCTCGGCAAAAAAATTGGCGCTCCATGTGGAATGTTGTTTCATGATTTCAAATTCGTCGTCGGTAAGTTTCCTGGGCGCGTTAAGAATTTCCTGTTCGATGTATATTTTACCAACGTCGTGAAGCTCGGCGCTGAGAATCAGCATTTCCATTTCACGCCTGCTTAGATTCATGACCTCTCCAATCCTGAAGCACATCTCCTGGGTATCCTGACTGTGGGAGAGCGTATAACTGTCTTTGATATCCAGCGCTTTGTTGATACAGCGCATATATGTTTTTTGCCTGTCTGCCAGTATGGACTTGAATTTTTCCAAAATATTTTCCAAAGCTTTAACGATTTTCGGATTATACAAAACGCCGCTTAAATGTTTTATCTTTTCCATGGCCTGGGCAGAAGGGATGTTTCGATAGTTCGGATTTATGAATTGCTGGTAGTCGTCCGCCACCTTTAGAATCTGGGCTTCCAGAGGCATTTCTTCATATTTATCCTTTCCCAGAAAAGCAATAAAACCTATCTGATTCTGGAGCAGCTTGTGAGGTTCAAGGATTTCTATGGCGCAGCTCCATATTCTCGATATTTCCTGCTCCTCCTGAGCTGTCAGTTTCTGATCGGTCCGCTCTTTTTCAACCAGTGTTTTGGAAAGACAGATCTTTCCGATTTCGTGAAGATAGGATGCGCTTACGATTTCTTCACTGACCATGGGACATAATATTTTACTCATCTCCTGCGCCAGGATGGCTGTCCCCTTGCAATGTTCAATTTGCTCCAAGCCCCGGCGGCCATGTTGAGCTGGAATACCAGATCAAGCATGATATGATCAACTCCCGCCCGGCGTGTGGCGCTGAATTTTTCCTGTAAAAGAATATCTTCTTCCTGATTCGAGGAAACGTCCAGAAGAAAGATTCTCTGATCAATCAACCTGTTCATCCGGATGAGCAGTTCAGGATTGTGCCGCATCAGATAGGAGAAATCCTCCCGCTTTAACTGATATAATTCCACTTCATCGTTGGTTTTTATTGTTGCCGACCGCGGCTGTCCGATCAGGAGCGCCATTTCTCCAAAGGCGTCACGGGGATCAAGCTGCGCGATGACCAGTTCTTCTTTTTTGTCTTTTGATAATTGAATCACCTGAACGTGACCCGACTTTATCACGTAGAAACTGTCTCCCGGATCGCCTTCCTGAAAAACAACGGTATTGGCCTGAAAATGTTTCAAATGAACTCTTCCGGCAATCTGCTCGATAATCGGCGCCGGCAAAGAATAAAATAGCGGGATGTCGGACATGAATTTGATGATTTCTTTGTACATTGGCTTAAATGCTAAATATTTGGCATAAGATTGTCAAGGAATTATTGGTAGTCTGTAAAATATATCGCGGTAAAAAATGTTTTGAATATTTTCTGAAACGCCCGGTTTCCTGACAAAAGCGTCTTTAGAAAAAGAGCAAACCTGCCGGTTGTAAAAAAAAGAACGAACCCCGATGTATCCTCGAAAATCACAATGGAATGTACGGCCATTTAGATAAAACATCACCGGCGTTTATGCTTGACAGATAAGAAGAAGTGGCTTAAAATATCTATCAGAAATACATTTAATAAATTCCCGGATAAGACGAAATGTTTTATGAGACGGCAGTCCCCCAAAGGGAATATTATATAGAAAATTAAAAGTGTATTTTTTCCAGTTATAAAATTACGATTAAATTTTTATTGAATAAAAGATTGCTAGGCGTTCTGATTAGGTCATTAAAAAATCGCGTTGGCTTTTAAAGGTTTCTTCCGCATTTAATGCGGGAGCATTGATGGTTATAACCCTCAAGGAAAGAACTTAGCCTATGCATGTATTGCGGCCCCTTTATGTAATCCTGGCTATGGCGGCAATCATCCTGATTGCCCGGTTCTTTTTGCTTCCCGGTGATTTCGGAATTCATGAAAAAGGGTACACGTACGGCTGGTACCGGAAGTCCAACGTGGATGAATGGAAATCTATTGCCGTTAAATATCGGGGCGAAGAATTCTGCAATCCCTGCCATAAGGAACAAGGAGGAAAAATTGCTTCCTCCCCGCATAAAATCATTGAATGTGAAAACTGTCATGGACCCGCCATTGAACATCCGTCGAATCCGCTGAAACTCTCCCTGGATAGATCAAGAATGCTCTGTCTCAGATGCCACGCCCATCTTCCCTATACGATGAGCCGGCGATCCGAAATTAAAAGCATAGATCCTGATAGGCATAACCCGCAGCTGGAATGCGTGATCTGCCATAATCCGCACGCGGCTTCCAAACCCCATTAGGAGGAGCAGGTGAACCGCAGAGAATTTATAGGCTTGATGTTAAAAGGAACGGCGGCTCTTGCCCTGACTGAAGCAAGTGTTTTAATTCTGCCATCCGGAATTCACGCGTTCTCCGCAAAGCCGCTTCGCTTTGTTTTCCTCGTAGACACCTATTCGTGCATCGGCTGCGGTTTCTGCGTGAAGGCCTGCAAACTGGAGAATGAAATACCCTTTGATGCCAATGTTTCCCGGACATGGGTTGAACGATATGTGGTGACTTCGCGGGGAGATGTATTCGCCGATACGCCTTACGAGGCGCGCTACGGTTATACTACCGGCCCGATTGATCTGGGTCGTGGTAAGTTTAAAGATGTCCCCGTGGAAGATATTAAAAAGGCTTTTTTTGTCCCGAAACTCTGTAACCAGTGCAATAAACCGGCCTGTGTCCAGGTCTGTCCGGTAGGCGCCACTTATCAGAATGCGGATGGTGTGGTGCTAGTGGACCGGAAGTGGTGCATAGGATGCGGCTACTGTATCATGGCATGTCCATACGGCATGAGGTTTTTCCATCCGGTGTACCGCGTCGCGGATAAATGCAATTTCTGCTATCACAGGATTAACCAGGGCTTGCGGCCGGCGTGCGTTGCGGCATGTCCGACAGGAGCCAGACAGATTGGTAATATCAAAGACACCAAGGATCCGGTCGCAAACACTATCCGCACGCAACAGATTGCCGTTCACAAACCGGAATACGGAACAGATCCTCAAGTTTACTACAAAGGGCTTGGCGAGGAAGTGAGGTAGTCATGACTCCCGAAGAATTATGGACCGTAAAAGAACTTTTTGTTTATCCTAATGAGTATGTCTATTGGGCTATTCAAATTGTAATGTACCCATACATGACGGGGCTTGTGGCCGGAGCTTTTGTCCTCTCTTCTTTATACCACCTCTTCGGAATAAAGCCGCTTAGGGGAATTGCCAGATTCTCCCTGGTTTTTTCCTTCGCCCTGTTAATGGTTGCCCCGCTGCCTCTGCTTTTGCATCTTACACAACCGGCAAGGAGTTTCCATGTATTCGTGACCCCGCATTTTACATCGGCGATTGCCGCCTTCGGCGTTGTGCTGTTTGTTTACGGATCGGTGGTGGCCTCCGAGCTGTGGTTTCTTTTCCGGAAACATCTGGTCAATGTATCATTATATCTCAGGGGCAAGGCCAATAAGAGTTTCAGCGAAAAGATAAAATACATCGTACATACGATCCTTACCCTGGGCGCCATGGATGTAGGCGATGACAGCCTGAAACTGGACGCAAAAGCCATCAGGATTCTGGCGGGCGCGGGAGTGCCGATCGCCTGTTTCCTTCACGGGTATGCCGGTTTTATCTTCGGTTCGGTAAAAGCCAACGCCCTGTGGATGACTCCGCTCATGCCGGTTATTTTTATTATGTCGGCCATTGTTTCCGGCGTCGCTTTGTGCATGCTGATCTATATTATCATCATGGAAATAAAAAAAATCATGGCTGCCCGAAAAAAAGATGCCGCCGGTCCCTCCCTGCTTTGTGAAATTAAAAATGAAGAGATGAACACGTTACAGGCGTCCAAAAAATATCTGATTTTTTTCATGATATTTTCAATCAGTCTGGAACTGCTGGATCTGGTATTCCGGGGCTATACAGCCGTTAAATCCTGGGATATCGTAAGAGATGTTATCTATGGACAGGATTTTATAAATATCTTCCTTCTTCAGTATACCCTTGGTAATCTTGTCCCGTTCATACTTCTTTTGATCCCCGGATTAACCATCCGCAGGGCGATCCCGACACTTTTGCTGGTGCTTTTCGGCGTCTTTATGATGCGGTGGAATGTCGTCATCGGCGGGCAGTCTTTTTCGCTGACCTTTTCCGGATTTATGCATTATCATATGCCGATTATTCCCCATGGTGCGGAAACATTTAAAGAAGGCATTTTCGGCGTATTACTGATTTTACTTCTGCCCTTCGTTTTCTTTTGGCTTCTGAACAAGATATTCCCTGTTTTTAAATGGGTAGCGCCTGATCAGGGAATTAAAATTGAATAAAAAATTAATGTTGGATGGCGAACGATCATTTTTAAAATAAATTTTATGAGAATAGGAGATCATATGAAGAAAACTGAATATTTGCGCTCTGCCATAGCCGTGGCAGCCGGACTGGGATTTTTTCTTATATGTTTTATTCCCTGTCATATTCATAACGCCCTGGCGGATGAGCGGCCTGACGGCGCTAAGCTCTATACAACCAAGTGTGGAGTCTGTCACCCTAACGGAGGAAATATCATCGACAAAAAGCTCCCCCTGGTTGGATCGCGGCATATGAAGACGCTGGAGGCCTTCGTGAAATACAACAGACAACCGCTGAAGGCCGACGGATCAAAGGGTGTTATGCCGGCCTTTACGAAAGAACAGATTTCCGATCAGGACATGGCTATAATTTATGAGTACGCGAAAAAATTAACGAAGACCGGGAAGTGATATTTTTGCCCAGGCATTGCCCGAAACAACCGGATTACTTTAAATATTTTAGGGATTGCATATGAAGATCAAGAGCCGGCGAAAGTTACCCTTTTTCCCGATAATGATTTACCTGTTATTCTTTATATTGGTTTTTTCTCCCGGTATCTCTGCGGCGGATGATAATTATGTGGGTGTTGATACCTGCAGGGCCTGCCACCCGACCCGTTATGACAGTTATCTGAAATCCACGCATTCCAAACCGGCAATTCCCGGAAATCCCGCCAATAAATATGCCTGTGAATCCTGTCATGGTCCCGGTTTATCCCATGTGCAAAAAGCGGGCGCGAGAGGAACGGGTTTGATCGCGTTTGTCAAAAAGGAAGATCCGTATGTCAAGACGGGGCAATGTCTTTCCTGTCATAAGGATTCCAGGGTCGTGCCCTTCTGGGATTTAAGCAGGCATAAGGCCAATGGCGTATCATGCAGCGATTGCCACAGCGGGCATTCGGGAACTAAATATAACTTAAAGGCAACTCAACCGGACCTTTGCTATACCTGTCATCTCAGCGTCAGGGCGCAGATGAATAAGCAATCTCATCATCCGGTAAAAGAAGGCCTCATGAAATGCAGCCAGTGTCATGATCAGCACGGCGGATCCGGGACGAAAATGATAAAGGCGGATACGGCAAATGAACTCTGCTTTAAGTGCCATGCCGAGAAGCGCGGACCTTTCCTGTCGGAGCATCCCCCGGTTGCCGAAAATTGCCTGAACTGCCATGTTCCTCACGGCAGCAACCATGGAAAACTTTTGATCTCAAAGCCGCCGCTGCTCTGCCAGAGTTGTCACGATGCCGCGCAGCACCCCGGTACAATTTATACAAGATTTGAAACCTTTACCGGAGGTGCTGCTTCGGGAAAAAATAGAATGTTTGCCCGCGGCTGTCTGAACTGCCATTCAAACATTCATGGCAGCATGGGGCCGTCAACGAGAGGTCAACGCTTTGTCCGATAATCGGGTATGATTATGAAAAAACCTGTCATAACTTTGTCATTATTTATATTTGGTTTGGCCTTCCTGAGTCCGGCTTTTGCCGAGGATGAAAAAATTTCCGGTGATGTGGCAGCAACCGGTGTCCTTGTCCATGTCGACGGCAATAAGGCTAAATTCAATGAATACAATGACACGCAAAGTGGGATCTATGATGATATTAATATTAAATATGATTCCGACAAATATTATGCGGACTTCTACAACCGCAACATTTTTTATAATACACAAAGCTATGGCCTGGAGGCCGGCAAATGGGGAGCCTACAAATTAGATATCCATTATGATGAGATTCCCCACAATTTCACCGATGATGCGAAAACATTATATTCAGGCGCGGGCACGGCCAATCTGACCTATCCCACGCATCCGCCTAGCACCAATACCAATAACTGGAATACATTCGATTATTCGACAAAGCGCAGAGATATGGACGCTGATTTTAAGATCGATCTTATGAAGCCTTTTTTTCTGGATATCTCGGCGGCCAGTGAAAAAAAGACGGGAACCTACGCGATAGGCGCCGCGGGAACCACACCGGGCGGTATTTCCATCGAGCTTCCCGCGCCGGTCAACTATACTACGGATAGTTTCAGCTTCATGACCGGATATGTAAAAAATCCCGTGTTCATATCACTGGGTTATTTCTACAGCAGCTTTAATAACAGCGACGCAAACCTTAATTTCCGTAATCCCGCCACTGCCAACACAGCCGGCGTGACAGACACTTATTGTCTGCCTCCTGATAACACCTACTACAGGATAAACCTGAAGAGCGCGGTTAAACTGCCGTTAAACACCAAGGTCAATTTAGATCTTGCCACGGCCAACACGAGATCGGATGCGCTTTTGGGTGACTCCTATGTTGCCGACGTTGCCGGAGGGCTGCGGTTCATCACCACAAGCAGTCCATTTTTTCACGGCGATGTTGATACAAATAACATCAGCACTTCGGTTACATCGAGACCGCTGTCCTTTTTTGATGCCAAGCTATTCTTTAAGTACGATACCCGGGAAAACAAGTCCGATACGGTTGTTATCACGGATGCGGCTCAAACACCCGCGACTTTCACAAACGATCTTTTCAGTTACAGAAGAGCAAAATATGGAACAGAGCTTGGCTTCCAGCTGCCTGAGCAGTTCTATCTCAGCGCGAACTATAATCACGCCACGATCAGCAGGGAGCGGGATGACATACCGGATAACAGAGACGATGTGTTCGGCGTCGATTTGAGATGGAAGGGGGTTGATTTCCTTGTCGCGCGTGTTGGATACGAAAGACTGGATAGATGGGCGAATTTTCAGCAACCCTCAACGCTCAGCTTCGATACTTTTGTCGGGCGATTTGACGCGGACGCAAAAACTCGTAATACGTTCAAGGGCAATCTGGACATTTCCCCCGTTGATGATCTCAGTATCAGCCTGGGCTATAAGCATAAAGAAACTGTCTATAACAACACTATTTTGGGTTTGACCGGCGAAAAGGGTGATGAATTTATGGTTGACGCTGATTATTTGATCAATAAACGGATCAGGTTATTTGCCTCTTTCGATTATGAACACCTGCGGCTTGACCAATTTCAGCGGCAGGCAACGGCGGCAGGCTCGCCGGATCCTTCAACACCACCGACATCTACAGCCTTTAACTGGACGGCCGCTCAGAATAATGACAACTACAGTTATATGGCCGGAACAGAGCTATATGTCATTCCGGACAAATTTACGCTTCGCCTGCAGTATAGCTATCTCCGGGCTAAAGGGTCCGTCGATTACACCTATTTATTGGGCGCGAATCCTCTTCCCGCCGGAAGAACACAGGATAACATTGATCTAAACGATTGGGATAGCTATAAACTAACCTCTATTCTGATTAAGCTAAGCTACAACCTGACGAAGAAACTGTCTATTGCCTCGGGTTATGCCTATGAAAAATATGATTATAGCGACGCGCAGTATGATGGATACACATACGTTCCGGCTGTAACCACCACAAATGGAGCCTACCTGACCGGGGCATACAATAATCCTTCCTATGAATCCAGTCTGGTATTTGTTACTCTTTCTTACCATTTCTAAAGGGCCATTTTGGAAAAATGATTTATGGCGAAATGGAGACCCCGGATGGCATGGGAGTTTTCGGTCGTTTTGCGGAATTCTTTTTGACAGGACAAGTCCAAGATGTTAGATTTTAATAAAAGAGATGCTGTAAAGAAGGAGAATTATCCTTGCCAAAAAACAAGAATGTTTTGTGGTTATTGTTTTCTTCAGTAAAACTCACGATTACTCTTCTGGTTTTAATGGTCCTTGTTTTTATGGCCGCGACTTTTCTTCCCGAGCCGCTCTCGTCGCAAAAATTTGCGTGGCTCGCCGACCTTTATCATTCTTCTCTATTTTATACTCTGATGGGACTTTTGTCTCTCAACCTCATTGTTTGTTCAATGAATCGTTTCCCCGCGTCCCTCAAACAATATAAAGCGTTGCCTTTTCCGGAGGGGCCGGGGATCTTTAATGACATTCCCTCAAACAGAAAAATAATTACAGACAAAGAAAAAAGCAGAGTCAACTCGATTATAGAATCATGTTTGCATGGAAAGTTCGGCGTCATCAGAAAAATGGATACAGAAAAAGGGAGACTTTTTTATGGTGAAAAAAGACGTTTCTCGATTTTTGGCCCCTACATTGTTCATCTGAGCATTCTAATAATGATGGCGGGAGTTTTTCTTGGTTCCGTTTTTGGTCTGAAGGCCGATGTTGATATTAAAGAAGGAGAGACCGTCAATGCCGTCAGTCTCGCGCGCGGCAGGGGCATGCAGCCTCTTGATTTTTCAGTGCGGTGTGACAAATTTACGGTCGAATATTATGAAAACGGCGCTCCGAAAACTTACCGCTCCGATCTGAGTTTTATCAAAAACGGACAAGCGCTAAGCCGGGGATCTGTGCTGGTCAATCATCCGGTTACTTTTGAGGGACTGCGCTTTTATCAGTCAGGCTATGGAATGCTGCCTCAAACCAGAGCGATTCTGACATTCACAGACGCAAACTCAAAAAGCGCGGAAATTTCTTTGGCGCAGGGAGACACATTCGTTATGCCGCGATATAAAGCCACCGTCACTGTACTTGGTATTGAAGAAAATATCATGCAGTTGGGACCGGCCGTAGAGTTGAGAATCGTTGACCCGAGAAGGGATGTCCGGTTTTGGGTACTCCAGAATATCGAAGAAATTGCGGCCGATAACCCCGGCCTGTTTTCGCAGGCGCCCTTGTTGAATCCCGCGCTTTTTAAACCGGTGATATTTTCCTTAAGCGGAATAGAACAAAATTATTTCACTGTTTTGCATGTCGTGCGTGATCCGGGCATTCCCCTTGTAGCGGCAGGAGGCGCGCTTTTGATTGCCGGATTATTCATCATCTTTTTTCTGCCTTATTACCGCGTTTGGGTGAAAATGGAACAGGACGGGAAAAAAGTACAGATAAATGTTGCCGGCCGGGGCTATCATGATAACGCGGCACACCGGAAGAATATCGATAAATTGTGCAATCGCATCGATCAGGAGTTGAAAGCGTGAACCATTTGATCATTTTGAGCTGGGTGACTTTTGCCTATTTTGTCTCTTTTGTCTTATATCTTTTAAAGACGATTTCCGGAAAAGAATTCTGGGGACGCGCCGCTTCATTTTTGGCGCTGTGTGGACTTGCGGCACAGACGTTTGCCCTGCTTTTAAGATGGAAGGCTTCCTACGATTTGGGAATAGGGCATGTACCGCTTAGCAACCTTTTCGAATCCATGATATTTTTTGCGTGGGCAATTACTCTAATTTACCTTATCATTGAATGGCGAACTAAGAATAAAACCGTAGGTGTTATTGCCGTACTTATGGCATTTCTGGCAATGGCTTACGCGTCCCTTTCCCCGGATGTCGATAATCGAATCGAGCCGCTTATTCCCGCGCTGCAAAGCAATTGGCTGACAACGCATGTCGTGACCTGCTTTATGGGTTACGCGGCCTTCACCATCGCCTTTAGCTGCGGCCTGCTTTATCTGCTGAAAAGCATGAAAGAGAGCGGCACAAAAAGACTATCCGGTTTTCCGGAAAGGTTACCGTCTTTGGCAACTCTTGAAGCCCTGATTTATCAGAATACAGCCCTTGGATTTGTTTTTCTTACGATGGGTATTATAACGGGTTCCATCTGGGCCCATTATGCCTGGGGATCGTACTGGAGTTGGGACCCGAAAGAAACGTGGTCCCTGATCACGTGGCTCATCTACGCGATCATGCTGCATTCCCGGTATGTTCGCGGATGGCGGGGCAGGCGTCTGGCGGTGATGGCGATTATCGGCTTCGTGTCTGTTTTATTCACGTATCTCGGCGTGAATTATCTTCCCGGTTTACACAGTTACTTAAAGTCATAAATTACCGCGGATAATAATGTGATTGTTGAGGCAACCCCGCCCAATGCGTTTAGTAATCCATGAATATAAATGGAAAAGAGAATATTCAATAAATGAAATTTAATATTATGCCGATCTCTATATCGTCCCATCCCCAAAAAGAAAATAGTGTTGAAAAAGTTTTTAAATTACAATATTAGATTAACATTATAAAATATTGGAAAAGGTGTTCATTATGGCCAAAATGACAAGAAGTTCTGATGAAGTGAAAGCGGTGCGCGAGCAGATACTTTTGCGCGCTTTCGAAATCCTTGTAAAAAACGGATATGAAAACCTGTCTATGGCCAAGGTCGGCTCCAGGATGAAAATGACCGCCGCAAATCTTTACAACTACTACGCCAATAAGGATGAACTGCTTATCGCCATCCATAAAAAGGCTTACGCGATGTTATATAACAAAATCCATTCTGCCGTGTCCAAGGCGGATACGCCTCTGGAGAGATTCAAGAGCATGATTTATGCATATGTTGAGTTCGGTAAAAATAATGTCAATCTCTATGATGTCATGTTCAACAGGCCCGTCAGGCAGCATAGTGATTATATCGGAACTTCTCTGGAGGCTGTGTCTACCGATGAATTCCGCAGTTCACTGAGAGTGTTGTTTTTAGCTGATAAAATTACGCGGGGATACCGGGAAACGAGGCCGAACTTAAGTAAAGTGGAGACGAAATTATTAACCATTCAAATTATCAGCGCGATACACGGCATCATTTCACTCCATAACAGCGGCATGCTTTCTCAAATTACCGATGACCCGGATATTACTTTTAAGAAGGTCATTGATAACGCGATACGGTTAGCTACCTCGTAGTAAAAATGTTTGTTTTGCCTGTTTTTCGGTTTCGGTTGTGAATTCTTATTTAAAATTATTAAGTGAGCAATCCTTTGACTTTTCAATTTCTTTTAATCCGAAATTCCTGATTTTGACGACTGCAAAACAATGAAAATTTGTAAACAGCGGCAACAACTTATTACCGGCAAGAAAGTTATCACGCAATGATTAAAAGCAAAGCTTTGAAAATACTGGGCTCCGGACCTTCGGGTTTATCCGCCGCCATAATCCTTGCCAAAGCAGGATACCCTGTTGAGGTTTACGAAAAAAATAACGATGCCGGTAAAAAGTATTTCGGCGATCTCCAGGGATTGGAAAATTGGACGAGCCGTGACGATGTTTTAGATGACTTTAAAAAAGCCGGAATCGATATTAATTTTGATTACAGTCCCGTAAAAGAAATTACTTTTACGGACGGTCAGAAAAAGCAGAAGCGGGATTTTGGCAAACCGGTCGTCTATCTGGTTAAAAGGGGTTGTTTTGAGGGCAGTCTGGATTATGGTTTAAAAAAGCAGGCTCAAAAACAGGGCGTCAAACTTCATTTCAATTCCTTCATCCCTGAGAATGATGCCGATATTGTAGCGACGGGCTCTTTGTCAAAAAATATCGTCGCGGTTGCTAAAGGTATAATATTCAAAACAAAATTACCCGATATGGCCGTTGTTATTCTGGATAATGAGGCGGCGTACAAAGGTTATTCATATTTGCTTGTAACCAATGGATACGGCTGCATGTGTTCCATGGTGGTCAAAGATTTCAGCAGGCTTAATGACTGCTTCGAAAAAACAAAAAAGATTTTCTTAGATATGTTGGGCTTTGAATTAATCGATCCAATGCCGGTCGGAGGAGCCGGTTGTTTCACGCTGAAAAATCAATTCCGTAAAAACAATACCCTGTTTGTCGGAGAAGCTGCCGGCCTCCAGGATTTTTTTGCCGGTTTTGGAATAAGAAGCGCGGTTATTTCCGGATGCCTAGCGGCGAGAAGTATTATAGAGCATGAAGATTACGGGACACTGGCGAGAGCCTGTTTTGACAGAAAACAAAAAGCCGGTTTGGTGATCCGGTTTCTCTGGGAAAAAGTCAATCGCCGCGATTATTCTTTTATCCTGAATAAGGTGAAAACAAAGCAGGACATTTTTGATTTCCTCTATAGTTACCATAACTTCAATTTTATTGAAAAACTGATTTATCCGGTTGCCTTTGCCTGCATGAAATTTGAAAAGCGAATATAGCAAGTCATTGTCTTCAAATCGTCAATCTTAACAAAGCGGGCGATATCAAGGTTTGATCAGGTTCTTAAAAAACGGTTTGTGAACTTTTTTCTATGATCGATCGAGTCTTTATGGCTCGATCGATTTTTTAAACCTCTCACGCGGGTTTGTCTTTCGTCTTTTCCAGCCTTTAAATCGTGTATCAATAAACAACTTTTAATCAAAAAACGGTTATGCTATAAAACCTGAAAAAGCGAAGCCCTGATATTCATGATTTAAAGGTAGGCGCGAAATGAAAAGAGCATTGTTTTTATCCATCCTGATTGTTTTCTTCACAATATCATTTATGTCACTTGCCGGATGTGACCATCTAAACATGATGAAAGAAGATTCATACGCGCAGGCGAAAAACTTAAAAAAAGAACTGGAATTAAGCCAAAAATGTGAAAAAAAGTGCGAAGAGCATTTCAGAAAGGAATATGGCAACGGAATATTAAATAACGGTAAGAGAACCGTTACTTATGAGAGTCATTATAATAAGAAACTGAATAAATGTTTCATCATGCTGACCACAAATTTTATCATTGAAAAATATAATAAAAGTTACAAAGAAAAGTTCCTTTTTGACGTCAATTACCTCAGAGACTACGGCTTTTATCATAACAGCGGAACCATTACTTTTTGCGATGTCGAAAGATATCAATGCGGTTCGGAAGCAGAATGGGTTTCTCTCGTAAAACCTTACATGGAAGAATAATAAATTTCAAAATTTAAAATATCAATAAATCAATCAAGGAGATTCACTATGAAAAAAAGCATTCACCTGATAGCAGCAGCTGCCTTACTGGTATTTTTCTGGAGCGCCTGTTCTTCGGCCGCGGATAAGATCGATAAGATCGGCTTTATCAACGTCAATGAAATTATACAAACGACCAACGTCGGTAAAAAGAAAGTGGATGATTTTAAAAAATATATCGACAAGAAAAATGAGGAAATCAAATCTGTGGAAACAGAATTAACGAAAATGAAGGAAGAACTGGAAAAGCAAGGTTCGATCATGACGGCGAGCGCGCGAAAGGAAAAGGAAGCCGCCTACCAGAAGAAATTACGCGATTATCAATTGCTGGCCAATGATACGAATGAAGAGATTAAAAGGCGCGATCAGGACGCGATCCAAAAGATGGTGCCGGGAATTATGAAAATTGTCCGCGATATAGCTGAAAAAGAAAATTATACTCTGGTTCTGGATGTTTCAACCATGCAAATACCTTACTTTGCGAAAGAATCTGATTTCAGCAAAAAGGTCATTGAAGAATACGATAAAGAATATAAATAAGTGAATAATAAGGAATGGGGTAAAAACGTTTAACTTTTCACCTTTTACGGGCACTCCCCTTTTTTCTTTGCCGCATCGAGTGTTTGACAAAAGCCTAAATTACAGGCTTTTTGCGCATCCGCGCAGCCAAGCTCTTTGTTACCCGAACTCAAATAAGCGGCTCCTCTATTAACAAAGGCATTGGCAAAATTCGGGTCAAGCCTGATGGCATTATTGTAGTCTTCAAGTGCCCGTTTATTCTGGCCAAGATTACCATAAACGACACCCCTGTTGCCGTAAGAAAGAGCATAATCCGGTTTTATGCGGATGGCTTCATTAAAGTCTTCAAGCGCCCGTTGATACTGGCCAAGGTCGCAATAAGCATTCCCTCTGTTGTTGTAAGCCCCCGCAAAATTCGGTTTTATTTTTATGGCTTGGTCCAGGTATTCAATAGCTTTTTGAGGGTTGGCACATTTGGGTCCGGGGCATATCTCCAATGCCTTTTTGAACAATTCGTAAGCAGAATTGATTGCCGCCGATTCAGATGTCGCGGCGGATTGCCGCTCTGAAGCGGAAAGAACAGGATTAGTCCCGGCAGCGGGGGGCGCAACGTCCTCCGTGGTAATGTCCGTTGCCTCACTGGCAATCTTGTTTTCGGCCGGTTTATGAACAATAGCGTAGAATATGAGAGCGATAAAAATAATAGTCATGATAATGGACATTTTATTTTCTTCCCATATTTCGCCAGGGCTGATTTGCCATTTTACGGCACCTTTCTTGCCTTTTTTTTCTGCAGCAGGTTCGACGAGAATTCTATCCCTCAAAGCCGTGATTTCGTCAAACACTTCACGGCATTGCCAGCATCGTTGTGCATCGTCGTCATTCCATTCGCCGCAAGAAGGGCATCTTTTCATATAATTATCCGCCTGTTCATCTGTCTTTGTGACATTTTTTAATATTTTTCCATTTTAATGTAGCACAAAAATAAATATTTTGAAAACATTGACTTCAGGGTTCATTTATGAGCGTTTACTATCCCCCTATCTTATTTAATGAATAAATACAAGTCACGCCGTTAGTCGAAAAAAACTCCAAATTTAAATTTCTTTCATGGAAGGAACGGATGGTGATGATGTTTTGGGCCGTATGGCCGGTATTTTAACTTCAATAATGGCGAAACCGGTGTCCTTTACGTGTTGATTAAAGCCAAGTGCCGCACCTGGGCTTTTAAATTCTGGATATAAGATTCTCTCGGCTGCATAATCGTTCCTTTTTCATCGTATTCTTTTCTTGCTATGGATTGCACGGCACTGTCGATGTCGCCGTTTGCGGCGTCAAGATAATTTTCGATCAATTTCCGGTACCGGGGAGTGGCTTCAAGGGACCGCCGTAAAAAATCCGTGGCGTCATCATCGGTAAAGACCCACAGGTGAGCCATACCGATGAGTTTTGGCTCAAGCCCGATAAGCTTGTTGAGCGATGAAACATAATCGTCATAAGAAGATAAAAACTCAACCTGAATGTCGCCGTCTTTTTTGCCCTCGGGCACGCCGTAAGCTTCTCCCGCGAAGAGCGCCCGGATTTCAGGAATGAAAAACGCCAGCGAGTCGCCTGTGTGGCCCGGCACCTCGTATACTTCGCAGGTGACGCCGCCGAGATCAAACCGGTCTCCTTCTTTGAGATTGAATTCGAAATCCACAGGCCCCAAATGGACGTCCTCGTTCCCGACGATATCCCGGAAGGCCGCCCTTTGAAGATCGCTTAAATAAGTCATCAGATCGAGAACGGATTTCTTTTGCATCAAAGTTTCGACACGCCCGAACGCGCCCGCCTGAAGATGAGGTATTTTTCTTTTGAGATAGGGAATCGCGCCCAGGTGGTCGAAGTGGGAATGGGTGGCGAAAACATAATCCAGAGCGTTTTTGTCTCCGAAGAGTTTTTCCAATGATTCGATATAGGCCGGGCCTATGAGGTTGATTCCGGCATCGATCATCAGACGCCTTTTTTTACCCTTGATGATGTAGCCCGGATAGAACCGGTTTCCCGCGACGGTTATCCACTCGCCAAAATCATTATTTGCTTGTAATTTCATATCCGCTCTAAAGTGTCGCGCTTAAATGTGATGTTAGAATCTTATAATTTTTCAACACCTATCAAATAATTGTCCGGTATAAAAGTAAAATTATTAAAAATGCGGATCATACCAGAGGGACTCCTGAACGCCGAGCCATATGCTTCCAGAATAAAGACGACAGGCCCGAAGAAGTCCTTTTTATTTCTTTCATCTGCTCAAGCATAGACTTCTCCCAGCTTTGCGCATCCATGAACGCGCCGTGGGAAGTTTCGACCAATAACTTTTCCGCGGTGCTCCATTCGTAAGCGGGAAGGCCGGCAGTCCACTTTGCTTCCCTATCCAGAATGAATTCCCGCGCCAGAGGTCTGGCGGTTTCATAACGCAGGATGGAATTGATGTGATAGGCTTCATGCCTCCACCAGTATGATTGATCAGAATAAAAGCCTGCGCCGGCAACGGTGTCTTTGAAAGGCGCGGCAGGGATGAACGGCTTAAAGGCAGTGAGGCACGGCGCGGAGCCTCCGGTTACGAATATTCTGAATTTATCATCCGGATGCAATTCAACGACCATGGACCCTGTTGTCTGCGATTTCCTGATAAACGGGTCAGACGCGTGCATGCACACATCACGGTTGAATCCCTTGGCCGGAGAGCCGGCGTAATGATCCCGAAGCATCGCAAAGACATCGGTTATGCCGATATGGGCTTTTGCCTTGAGGATGGAAGCCTCGTTGCAGTCCCTCCGATGGGCGCTTCCTGAAAAGAATGTAATCAACGGATCGCTAAACGCGCTAAAATCTGTCCCCGCACGAAGCGAAGATGAATCCCAGTCCTTCGTAATGGTAATTCCGTTTGAAATCACGGCATGGCCGTTGAAACGTTTGAGCGCGTAATCTCTGCCCGCTGTTTCCAGTTTGATGATGCCATGCCTGTCCATAATGATAAACGAGTTCATGTATTCGAACTTCTTGTCGCGATATCCGCAGGCGCCCGCCTGTCCGTATCTTTTCAGGAGTTCTATGATGACCTGTGCCGCATCATCGGCATCAGCGCCCCGCTCCAGAGCCAGGCGCAAAAGATCCATGCCGATGAGTCCCGGAGCTTTCTCCTGTTTGACCCTGGTGAAAAGGGCCTCGTTCCCGATGGCCACGCCCTTTTCGTTTACTCCCATCTCCGCGCCCCATATCCAGAAGGGCTTTGATAGGACCATGGCGTACGTTGAACCGGCTTGAGGAATAGTAATGTAAGTGCATTGCAGGTTTTCTTTTTCCGGATTGCCCCTGGACGGCAGTGAAATGACCAGTTGGGCTTCATCAGCCTCCCGATCGGAGTTTTTTCCGAAGATGCTGACGCCGGAGCCCGTGAGTTCCGGACCGATTCCTAAGGTGTCGCACATAAAAACCTCCTGTGATGAAATAATTTTTCATACAACGATAAGGATCTGGATATCGCACACATTCGTATAGGTTGGGCCTGTCGTAAAAAGATGACCCGTATCCCGAAAGAAATGATATGAATCGTTTTCCGCAAGAGATGCTTCCGCCAAAGCAGAGATGTCTTTCATCTTCTCCATTAGTTTCGGTGTAACAAAAGCGCCTGCCGCGTCTGTGGGTCCGTCAGTTCCGTCGGTGCCCGCACTGAGGAAGAAGATGTTTGGCGAACCATCAGGATACAGGCGGTGCAAATTAATCAAGAAGGCAAGGGCCATCTCCTGGCTTCTTCCGCCCATTCCCGCTCCCCGAATAGTCACGGTGGTCTCGCCCCCGGTAATCAAAGCGGCGGGTTTTAACAATCCGGATTTTCCCGTATCAATATCTCTGGCAAGCAGGGCAAAACAGGCTCCGGCCTCAGATGCCTCGCCTGACAGGGTCGTGCTGAGGATGAAGGCATTATAACCCAGCGTCCGCGCGGATCGTAGCGCCGCGCCGCAGGCAAGGGCGTTGTTGCCAATAATGATATTCACAGTATTATCGAATACCGGGTTGTTTGCTTTGGGCGTCTCGGGAATGCTCCCCCGCGCGCCCAGGCGAAGATGATCTGTAACGGTCTTCGGCAGCTTATCCTCAATATTGTATTTGCGCAGGATCGTAAGGGCGTCATTAAATGTCGTTGGGTCAGGGGCGGTAATGCCTGAAGCGATCGTGCCGATTGGGTCGCCTGTCACGTCCGATAAAATGAGGTTGATGAGTCTTGCCGGGTGGGCGATTTGCGCGAGGCCTCCGCCCTTCACTTTGGAGAGATGCTTTCTGACGCAGTTCATCTCATCAATATCCGCCCCGCAGGCAAGCAGAGCCCGGGTTGTTTGCTTTTTGTCTTCAAGGCTGATTCCGTCCATGGGCAGACACAACAGGGATGATCCTCCGCCGGAGATGAGATTAATGATGAGAGTGTGATCGTCCGCCGTGCCCGCCATTTGTGTCAGGACGCGCGCGCCTTCCATGCTGTTTTCATCGGGAACAGGGTGGCCTGCTTCCATGATTTGAACCTTCCGGAGATTCAGACTGTGTCCGTATTTTGTGATGACAAATCCACCCGACAGGTCATCGCCGAGGATGTTCTCCATGGCCGATGCCATGCCGGCTGATGCCTTGCCGACGCCGAGGATGATTATCTTATGATAGCTCGAAAGGTCTTCTGAAATGCTTATGTCCTGACCATGAATAACAAGGGTGCTGCCATCTTTTTTTACGTGCGAGTCAATAAGACCTGCCGGATCAACGGCCCTTACAGCATCCCGGAATATGCTCTGCATATCTTTAACAGGGTTCACAGTATTCATCTTTTACATCATATACAGATGCCCGGCGCTTTTCAATGTCTTTGTGTATGATCTGCGGCTGTTTCGTAAAGTAAACCAAATGTGCTTTTGATCCGGTTTTGTTAAAATATAGAAAGGGTTTTATAAATGCGTCTGGACAAAGTTTTGAATATGAAATAGTAATGAAACGAATTATTTTTAAGATATGGCAATGTCATTAACAGGAAGGTTAGGGGGTAAGCGCCCCGCAAAGACGTTGTGAAAAAAATACCTAACATATTTCATTTTGTATTCGGTCTTAAGCCGCAGACAGAGCCGTTTCATCTGATGCATTATCTGTGCATTGCCTCATGTTTGGAAATCAACAAACCTGACACCGTCATGTTTCATTATCATGATCTGCCGTGGGGGCCGTGGTGGGATCGTATAGCGCCCCGCCTTGAGCTGCACAAGATAGAGCCTAATGAATTTATATCCAGCTATCAATACACTGACAAGAAGTTTGATCAGTGGAGGTATGCTCATCTGGCGGATATCGCGCGTCTCGAAATCATTATCAGATATGGCGGGGTATACGCGGATATTGATACCCTGTTTGTCAACAGGCTTCCGGAGGGGTTTTTTGAAGAAAAATTCATCATGGGAGAGGAAAGCGTTGACTGGAGTGCTCCTGCCGCAAAAGATGCCGGAGGCTCGCTTTGTAATGCCTGGTTCATGGGTGAGCCTGATGCGGATTTTGCCGGACTGTGGCTGAAAAAGATATATGAAAGTTTTGACGGTTCGTGGAGCGGACACTCCACCTTTCTGCCATACAGGTTGTGCAGGGAACATCCGGACTTGATTCGTGTGGAACCCCGGAGATCATTCTTTTTTTATGACGGGGCGCCTCAGGGCCTAAAGGATATTTTTGAGAGGCCGCCCGCCGATGCTAACGGGATTTACAGTATGCATTTATGGAGCCATATTTGGTGGGACCGCGGCAAAACCGATTCAACGTATTTTCACGCGGGAAGGCTGACGCCTGAATATGTGATGTTTTCAAATTCCGCCTACGCGGGGCTTGCGCGAAGGTTTTTGCCGAAGGCTGAATCATACAGCCGGCAAACCTATATGCTCCAGCGGGCCTATGCTTTTATAGAAGATGTGAAGCTTTTCCTGATCAAGCACGGGTACGCAAGAATGGTCAATTTAATACGCCATTTTGAAAATAAAGGATTCAGGCAAACGCTCAGGTTAATATATGACAGGATGTTTGTTTAACTTTGGAGACGATCTTAACAGGATGACGGCCGAAAGACCGCAAAGGTATGATGCGAATACTGGTTGATCCCGAAATATTTTTTGCAGGACGCTGCGGACTGGTCAGATATTACAGCTCGGTATGCCAATCGCTTAGCGAAATGGGCTGCACGGTTGACCTGCCGCTTGTTGTTTCGGGCAGTGATTTTATTGACGGGAAACTGCAGGCGCTCCATAAACTGCGGGATATCTGGCCGCCTGTCATTTTTCGCCGGCTGATTGACGCCCTTTCCAAGCGCTGGTATTTTCATAAACTGCGCCGGGGCGCGTATGACGCGATCCTGGTTACATCCTCGTCCTTTGAAGATGACTTCCTGAAGCACGCGGGGAAAAGGCCGTTTGTCATGATTGTGCATGATACCATGTCCAGCATTTACGACCCGGCAGGCTTTCTGGATATGCGCGGAAGCAGCGCGGACCGTCTGGCTTATCTGGCGCGGCGCGCGGCAAAGATAATCTGTGTGTCGGAAAATACCAAAAAGGATCTTTTGAAGCTCTGCCCAATCAATGAAGATAAAATAAAAGTTATTTATTCCGGCAATCTGATAGATTGCCCGCAGGGGAAGCCGCAGGCGCAGTTGCCTGAAAAATACGTGTTGTTTGTCGGAGAAAGATCGGGAAGAAAAAACTTCCGTTTTTTCGCGAAGGCGGTGGCTCCGGTGTTAAAATTGCATAACGATGTCCGACTGGTCTGCACGGGAAGATTCGACAAGTGGGAAGTGGACCATCTTAACAGTCTGGCGATACTGGGGCAATGTCTTGATATGGACACCAATGACGGGGAATTGCTCTATCTTTATCAGCACGCGCTTTGCATGGTGTACCCGACCTTATATGAAGGGTTCGGTCTGCCGGTGCTCGAAGCGATGGTAAACGGCTGTCCTGTCGTGACTGCGGATCGCGGTTCAATCAGGGAAGTGGGCGCAGATGCAGTCGAGTATGTTGATCCCTTTGATGCTTCTTCAATTGCCTCAAAAATTGAACGGATCATAGAACAACCGGATCACAGAAAACGTCTGGCCCAACTGGGACTTGCGCGCGCGCAGTTGTTCTCCAGACCCAGGATGATGCAATCCCTGCTTGATGAAATATCTTCGCTAAAAGTTTAACATAAACGGTGAGGTGAGGCATCATAAATCATCATGAAAGAAGAGCTTAACCTGTATCTCTCTCCCCATTATGACGATGCCATCCTCTCCTGCGGTGGAATTATCCACGCGCAGCGTCGCGCGAATGAAAGGGTGGGCGTGCTGACCCTGTGTTCAGGTTTGCCCGAGCCTATCCCTCAATCTGCCCTGGCTTTAAAATACCTTGCCGCATGGAGTAAATCCGGTGACGGCATGGCGAGTCGCCGGACCGAAAATGCCGCTGTTTTGTCCAAATGGGGGGTACTGAATTGGGAGTGCGGCACGCCGGATGCCGTTTTCCGCACTGGCGGCGGAATTGCGTATTATCAAAACAGGGCCGATTTGTTTTGTGGGCCGCACCCGGAGGATATTTATTCTTTGCTGCCCCTCTGGGAGGAGCGGCTTACACAGTTAGCCAAAGAAGAAAAGAATATCATCCTGTATGCTCCCCTGGGTGTAGGCGGGCATGTGGATCACGAACTGGCCAGAAAGTTTGGGGAGCGTCTGGGCCAATCGGGATGGAAGGTTTTATTTTATGAGGACTATCCTTATGTTGAGTTGGAATTAAACGGGGTCAAAGCGGCGCAAGCGAAGTTTAAAAGTTATCAATGGACATCGCGGACGGTGCCCATTGACGTGCAGGCTAAAATAGACGCCCTGCGCTTCTATCATACCCAGATCGGGAATGTATTCGGTTGTGATAATGATCTGGTCCGACGTGTGAAGAACTTTACTGCCGAGACTGCCCGCGCTATTAATTTTCGGGAAAGGTTGCGTGCTACCCTGGCCCCTTCAGGACTGCGTCTGAGGCTCTGGCGGCTGTTGTTTGACTATCATGCCCATGCCGAACGAATCTGGTCGCGGTCATAAATATTGAGACTATATAACCGCGGAATAGTCTGAATGCCGGCATTCGTTCGGAGCATAAGGTAAGAGGAAACAAAGATAATAATTGCGCATATTTCAAGAGGCCAAAATGATCGAAGAAAATCAGAGGCAGCAGGAATATTGGAATCAGCGTTTATGCCGGCATTGGGGCCCGGAAGGAGTAGGCAGTGTTGTTTATGGCCGGCAGTTCAATCGTTGGCGGTATCGCGTACGAGCACGGGTATTTCGTAGATTGGTGCGCCTGATGGGTCTGCAACCGGAAAGCCTTTCTGTTCTCGATATCGGTTGCGGCACCGGCTTTTATCTTGAGCAGTGGCGGGCGCTTGGCGTCAAACACCTGGCGGGGCTGGATATCTCGGATTGGGCCATTGAACAACTGGCTAATGTGTATCCTGATATCGCATTGTACAGGTCTGATATCAGCGCGGCGGAATCCATACTGCCTCAAGGGGCCTTTGATGTCGTCTGTGCCATGGATGTTCTGACGCAAGTTGTTGATGATGACGCTTATATGAACGCGCTGAAAAATATTCATTACGCGCTAAATGCCGGCGGTTACCTCATTTATTCGGACAGCTTTTTTCATGGAACTGATAAGCAGTTCGAGGATTACTGGAAGGGCCGCACATTGTCTTTTATAACAGCGGCTATGCAAGATACCGGGTTCGAAGTCGTTTCGCGCGTGCCCATGTCCGTGCTGATGGCCGCTCCCACAGATACACGCAGGCGTGAATTGTATGAGCACATTTGGAATAAGATGATGGCCCCTGTGCGGCGCAGTGAATGGGCCGGTTTTTTAGCCGGAATGTTATTATATCCGCTTGAGTTGCTTCTTGTGTCCATATTAAAGGAGAGCCCGGCAATCGAAATCATGGTCTGCAAAAAGCGGCCATAAATATGACCTGAATAACGAACTGCGGGAAGTGAGAAATCCTGCCTGCATCAGAGGAAGAATGGCAAAAGAAGACTTTAGAGATGAAGCGATCGACATCGTCTACACATGGGTTGACGGAGGAGATCCTCTTTTTATATCCGAAAGAAAGAGGTTTCCCGGACAGTCCGCGTCCTGTGACATCAGAGACGCCGTCCTTGACAACCATTTCCGGGATAATGGGGAGTTGATGTATTCTCTACGATCCATCGAAAAGTTTGCTCCATGGGTTCACCGAATCCATATCGTGACAAACGGACAGGTTCCCGCGTGGCTGAACACGGATTGTGAGCGGATATCTCTGGTGACCCATGAACAGATTTTTTCTGATCCGGATCAATTGCCGGTTTTTAATTCCAATGCCATAGAATCGCAAATTCACCGGATTCCCGGCCTTTCCAGACGATTTTTGTATATGAACGACGATCTTTTCCTGTGCAGACCGGTATATCGTTCTGACTACGTTAATGGCCGCGCCGGACAAAATTTTTTCTTTGACTCTATACCTCTGCATGAAGACTGCCTGAAAGGCAGCGTGCATGACCGGGCGTACGCGTATACTCAAATGGTCGCGAGGCGGCTCCAGCCTGATGTTACGAAACGTTGTTTGCCTTCCCACTGTCCGCAATTATACGATAAGGAAATTCTTTTTCATCTCGAAGAGCTTTTTCCTGATGCATTTGCTGAAACCGCATCCCATCGGTTCAGAGACCAGGAAGATATCGTGCTGCGAATCCTGTACTTCATTTATATTTTGGAGACTTCGGAACGGAATAACGGCCACAAGGCGATCACGCTCCAAAATAATTCCGATGAATACATGTTTTTGATGTTGCACAGGCATATGCCGCCGCCTGTCAGATCGCTTGCCACAGCCTATCGCCGCCGGCCGCGATTTTTGTGCATCAACGACGATATTAAAGAACCAGGCAAGGGTGGAATGACAAGCTTTGCCTGCAGGCAGCTTCTTAAATGGCTTTTCCCGTGGACCTCTGAATTTGAAAAGGGGAATAACGGTTTGTGAAAGATACAAAATGATGCCATAGAAAATGCATGCGTAAAAATGTGCATTTTTTAGAATGACAGAAAACATCTCATGAATCATAATTTAAATGCCGCTTTCGCCGGAAACTGACGGGCGGAGCCGGGGCTGTATTGAGGAGTGGCTTAAGTCATGAAGGAACAAGGCATATCCCGGCAGATGAGAAATCTGATGCACAGGGGCTTGAATCGATATCGCTATATGATCCTTGCCGCCGGCGCTCAGAGACGGAGATATCAACTCGAAGATTTGAGATCAGAGGGATACTGCAGTCAATCCGGCCAGGACAAGTGGATCGTCGAGAAATTGTTCCCCGGCAAGCACAAAGGGGTCTTTGTCGATGTCGGCGCCTTCGACGGGATCACCTTCAGCAATACCTACGTCCTGGAAAAGATGGGATGGAGTGGACTGGCGATTGAACCCATGCCGCAAGCCTTTGAGAAACTGGTTATGAACAGGCGATGCGTCGCGGTCAACGGATGTGTCGCGCCCGCATCAGGAAGAAGGCTCTATCGGGCCATTACGGGGTATCTGGAGATGCTAAGCGCATTAGCCGATGAGTATGACCCAGGACACATGGAGCGCATAACCCGAGATATAGGTATTTATGGAGGGAACTACATCGATATCGAGGTCGAATGCTACAATCTAAACGAACTTCTTGAGGATCATGGTATCCGTCGGGTTGACTACCTGAGCATCGATGTTGAAGGCCTGGAATACAGAATACTGGAAGGCCTGGATTTGAGCAGGGTTCACGTATCGGTCATCGGAGTTGAAAACAACTTCAGGAACTTTCGAACACCAAAGCTGATGGAGCAAAAAGGATTCGCTTTTCACTCCATCGTTGGTGATGAGTTTTATCTCAATAGAGCGGGAGGATAATGCGTTTTATCAGATTCCGCTTAAAGCAATTCGGCAGATCGATCGTATGTGCCTGCTGATATTACCATCGCATTTTTTGTCTGGTCTGATCAATCAGGTTTGTAAGGTTCTGAGATACATATTTTTTAAGCACAATCGCCCCCGCGTCCATTAGTTTCGCCCTAATATACTGCGGATAATACCGCCATGTGCGGGATACCGGTGTATAATTTTTCCTCCCGTCAATAATTTCGGCAAAACGCTCCAGTATTGCGTTGTCAGTCAGGTAATAAGGAACACGATCATCATGAAAACAGGGCGCGGATATCATGCTGTTATATAGTTCGTCGTTTTGATCAATTTGGATGATTCTTTGGATTGCTTCATCAAAATCGGCATAATCGTGCAGGTTTATAAAACTTTCCGGATTAAACTCTAACGCAATATTCGGATTACCCCAATAAATTGGAATGCTCCTCACAATCATCGGGTCAATAATCTTTTCTGTCGTGTATCCGGGATATGATAAATTTTCAAAAGACATTGTGAATTTATAGTTTTTGATAAAATCAAGTTTATCCGGCACATGTCTCCCGATATTGTTGAGGTATCTGCCGCCCGAATCAACTTTTTTATACTTTGATAATTTTAAAAAAAACGCCTCACATTTTTTATCCCGCCGGGGGTTCGACACAACCATATTGCAAAACCCGGTCTTCTGAAGGCGAATTTCATCTTTCTCAGCGCTGCCCGTTTTCCTGTTTGTAATACAACTCAAATCGCCCAGGCCGTAAGCGTGCGGGTAATGGGCATAAAGCGGCAACCTGTAATTTTTTCCGTCCGGACTGTGTTCATCGAAAGTGAAGGAAAAATCGCACTGATTAAAATCAGGTCTGCGATTCTCGCCTGTCCAGTAAATTTTCAGACACCTGAAGTTAACGTGAGAGCGGCCGAAGCCGGTATAAATCAGAATATCCGGATTATCGGACAACCGTAAATCATACTTGGCGGATAAAAGATCCACAAAATAGTTTTTTTCGGGATTGAATCCTTCATGATAGTCGGCAAACTGAATTTTTAAAATATCTTTCACAAAAGCGCATCCCTGATGTGTTGACACACAGCTTGAATCGATATCAATAATCAGCCCTTCATTTTTAATTTATAACATAAAAAAATCATTATCATATTTTAAGTCTTCTGTCATGATCATCGGCCTGCCCAATATGTTTTAGTTGCTTCCGGTGACCATCAGAAATTAATTGACTTAAGAAAACATTATTGATTATGTTTGAAGGGCAAAGCTAATAAAAAATTTTAATTTTTTCGCTAGTGTAAAATATTTTTCACCAGACAGAATAATATTGCAAAGGAACCGTTAACATGTCAGGTGTTTCAGTGATAATCCCCCTGTTTAACAGGGAAAAATTCATAGCGGAGGCTATACAGAGTGTGCTTGACCAGCAATTAGCCGGCACATTGGAAATTATTGTCTCCGACGACGGTTCCACTGATAACGGAGTCGCTATTGCCGGAGGCTTTGGCTCATTGGTAAAAGTGTTGTTAAAGCCGGACAGCAACCCCCGGCGGGGTGTATCGGGTGCGCGAAACCGCGGCATTGAAGCGGCAACTCAACCCTACATGTCATTTCTGGATTCCGATGATTATTACCTGCCCGGACATTTAAACAAAATGGTAGCCTTGATGGACGCTAATCCTGAAGCGGGATTCGCGTTTTCACGTTCGAAGGAATTAAGGGATATTGGCGGAAAATGGATTGACTTTCCCTGGACCCATTCCAGAGTGACAGCGCGGGATATTGCCTATCTGCTTTTATCCAGGCACCACGTCGTCAATGCTAATGTGTTTCTCATCAGGACAAAAATCTTCAGGAACGTCGGGCTTTTCAACCGGAACTTTACATACGGTGAAGACGCTGATATGTGGATGAGGATCAGCGAACAATATACGGGTTTATTTGCCGATCATTTTGGCGCGGTTTACCGCACGAATCACGGTGTCGGTGAGCAACAGTCGGCCGCGCCTCCTGCTGAAATCCGGAAATGCGCGCTGCAAATATATATGTCGGCGCTGGAACGTTGCCGGGCTAATGCCCCGCGTGATGAATACCGCGAGTTTTCCCTTATGGTCTATATCGCGCGAATTCAGCTTCGCACAGAATTCAGGTTATATTACTTTGTCAAATTGATTAAGTTGCTGCTTAAAAATCCAAAATTATTCAGTATGAAAATTTATGATTATTTATTAAAGCATTTTCAAAAATTTAAAATAGCCGCTTTCTTTTTCTTTTGGCAAATACGGAAACGCCTCCGGTAGATGAGCACTAAAAATTAATCGATATGATACTGTTAAAACCGGTTCAGACATTGTATATTTTTCATGAGTAGTATATTAAAATCCGTTTGTGGTTGCGCATGGTTAAAGATTCAAAAAAACACCGTCTTTTGTTCATATCCCCGATAGTCCCGTCTCCTGATGGGCCAGGTTTGGCCATGCGGCCGTTCTATCAGATCGTCAACTTGAGCCGCATTTATTCAATACATCTGCTTGTCGCAGGCGCGGCATTTGAAAATCCCTTATACGGCGATAACATCAAAAAATATTGTGATGCCATCGATTATATTTGCTGCTTTCCTTATTGGGGCTGGAAATACGGCCTGTGGTTCCGTTACCGGCTTTGGTCGGACAGATTTAAACAGTTTGCTTGCGGAACCAGTCCCTGTTTCGCGGCGGATTTAGCTGACGGTGAGTATTTAATGCATAATAAAATCCTGAAAACGAGAGCAAAAATGAATTTTGACAGGGTTCAGGTGTTTAGGCTTTATTTGACGCCGGTTGCCGAAGTATTAAAAAATCTCGGCCTTAGGTCTTTTTATTCAATTGATGTTGATGATATAGAGTCGGAAACAAGAAGATCAATCAGCGGATTACATTTCCGAAACAGGGATTTTATTAAGGCATCAATGCTCAACAATGAATCAAAAGTATTTTTTAACATCGAGACGCAAAGTATACCGGGGTATGATCAAATATTTACATGTTCACAACGCGACAAAGACTACCTTCAGAATAGATTTCCGGACAAAGTTATTACTGTTCTGCCGAATGTCGTGCCGGTTCCTCAAAAAGAACGAAACCGTCAGGCTCATAAAATCTTTACGATGCTTTTTGTGGGTAATTTGAATTATTATCCCAATATTGATGCCTTGTTGTTTTTTGCGGATCAAATAGTGCCGGTCCTTAGAAAAAACTGCAAGCGGCAATGGAATCTGCGCGTTGTCGGAGCTCTTCCTGAAAAAGCATGGGTAAAAATATTAAAAAAAATACCCGAGATGGAATTTGCCGGTCCGGTAAAGAATCTTCATCCTGAATACGATGCGGCTGATATTGTTGTGGCTCCTATACGCGGCGGTGGTGGAACCAGAATTAAAATACTGGAGGCGTTTGCCCATGGAGTTCCCGTTGTGTCGACATCCAAAGGCGCCGAGGGACTGGATGTCGAAAACAGGGTACATCTGTTTATTGAAGATGATGCCCGGCTTTTTGCCCAAGCATGCGAAAAGCTGATGACCGACAGCACACTCGGGGATGAATTATCACGCCGGGCTCTTAGCCTTGCAGATTCAAAATATAGCCCGGAAATGACTAATCGTGTCTGGATGGAACCGTTGCCTTGTGAATAATAGGGGCGGTTATATTTATTTTATTTTACTTTTCTTTTTCATCTTCAGAAATCTTAGGCGTTTGTCATTCCTACATTATGCAGGCATCTTAGCGGCTATGCGAAAGTCAGTTTCGTCCCCGCCATATTCAAAAGAAATTGTTCCGGCATTTGCCCTTCGATGGCGGCAATGGCCCTATGTCCCGTGCAGTGCGCGGGGATTACGTAAGCGGGATATAGATTACGCATTTCCTTTATCGTGCGTTCAATAGTAGAAGCCGGAGTATGGCCGGTGAGATGAAAACCGCCCATAACGGCATGGATTCTTTCGATGCCGGTTACCTCAAGAGCATAGCGCATGGTGTTGATGATGCCCGAATGGGCGCAGCCTGATATAATCAACAGACCTTTATTCCTCAAGTTCATGATAACAGACGTATCGTCTTCTATCATATCCGGCAATTCATGGCCGTCTTTCAGCCAATATGTGTTTGGCATTCCTTTTTCAAAATCACTGCGGCGCGGTATTTCACCTAAAAAAAGAACGGTGTCATCCATAATCATAGCCGGTTTTTCGCTTTCGATGATGGAGAAACCCGCTAATTGAACCATGTCGCGCGTAAACTTCGGAAAATTTATTTTAAAATCTCCGGCGAATTTCAGATAACGGGGCGATTTGAAAACAGACGGATGCGCCATAAAAGGAATATTTATTTTGCCAATCATCGCGCCAAGACTCATCAGGCCGCCCGTGTGGTCAATGTGTCCGTGAGACAAAACCGCCACCTCAACTTCCGTTAAATCAATGCCCAGGGTCTTCGCGTTTTGCGCCGCGCCGTTTTCGGAAAAACCGAAATCGAACAATAAGGTATGTGTTTCTCCGCCGGTGATGATTTTGATAAGCGTCGAAAAGCCGTGTTCCGCCAGTACGGAAGCCCCTATTTCTCCGTTTATGAGAGGAAATGATCGTGAGATAATTTCATTCCCGTCGGCGGCAAGCATGTCAATATAATTATCCTGCAGGGTCAGGATTTCTATTTTGTCCGCGATTCTCAATGTTTTTTCCGTCATCGTGATAGTCTCTTTCTTTTTATAATTTGCGGCCTGTTATGAGAAATATCGTAAACACTCTTGCGGCTCTGCCCGAAACGGGTTTTGTGATCCGGGCCGCCGTCAGGCATTTAATGTCTTTAAATCCCGCTTTCTGAATCAGAAGGCTTAAATGTTCCCTTTCAAAACCGAAATGAAAGACCCCTTCATTGTTTTCGTGAAACTCGCCGTCATCACTATCGAGATCGGCAATGCAGATCTTTCCCTCGGGAAGCAGGACCTTGTAAAACTGATCCAAAACCTGCCCGATATTTTTAATGTGATGAAAAGTCATGCTGCTTGTTATGAGATGATAACGGCCTTTAAGCGCCCCGCCTTTTTCCAGATCAACAAAACGGGTTTTTACATGCGCCAGGTGCCCGTCTGAAATTTTAGCATTTAAAACATCCAGCATTCCCTGCGACGTGTCGATGCCGGTTATGGAACGGACCAAAGGCGCCATCCGCATGGTCAGTAGACCTGTCCCGCAGCCGAAATCAAGAACATCCATAGATGAAGTCAGATTTATTTCCGAGGTTATCGTGTCGAATATTCTCTGAACCATTTTGACCCGCCCGGGATTCTCATCCCAGAGGGCGGCGTCTTTGTCAAAATTACGTTTTGTATCAATCATTATATTATTTGTTCCGCAATCATATTAATGCATGTTGTCAATAAATGATACCATTTCATAAGAATCTTTTTTGTAACTGGATAATTTTCATGTGTTCTATTTATCATGGAACAACTTCTATTTCCTGAATATATAGAAAAGTATAGTCAGAATAATGCTTATGATAACGCTTGTCGTAATTGGGAAATAAAAACTGAACCGCTCTTTTTTGATATAAATATCCCCGGGCAGTTTCCCGAGCAATGGTATTTTATCGCAAAACAGAAGTATAAGCCCGACTACTATAATGATAATTCCCGCTGCAATCAGCATTCTACCTATTGCGGGCATTGGACATCCTTTCCTTTTAAGTTTATCAGCTTCAGTTGTTAGACTTATCGCCGGGAAAAATATTACCAAATTATTACTGGCAGTCTCCCTTGCTTTTAGCCGCTTTTAATAAATTACACTCTCCCAATTCACAAGCTCTTAGCGCGTCGTCGCAGCCAGCCTTGATGTTTCTGAGGTTTAAATAGATAAAAGCCCTGTTGTTGTAAGCGTCAGCATAATCCGGTTTATATAGAATGGCGTTATCATAGTCAACGACTGCATGTTGGTATTGACCGAGTTTAATGTAGGCTTCGCCTCTGTTGTAGTAGGCTTTGGCATAATCCGGTTTCAGGCGTATGGCTTCGCTGAAATCTTCTATGGCACGCTGATGCTGACCGAGTGCACTGTAAGCAGCCCCTCTTTTGTTATAAGCATACGCGTAGTCCGGCTTTAGACGGATTGCCGTATTGAAGTCCTCTATGGCCAATTGATACTGACCCAGTTTAAAATAAGCGCCACCCCTGTTATCCAGGCCATAGAGTGAAGAAGGATTCATGCGAATCGCTTCGCTGCAATTGTCAACGGCCTCTTTAAATTTTTCTTCCTGAAACAGGCCGAGACATAAACCGTTGCGCGAAAAATCATTATCTTTTGTTATCCGCAAAGCATGGCTAAAAAGAGCAGTGCTGTTTTTCCAATAACCGCATTGCCGCCATGTTATAATCAACAGGATAAACAACAAGGCAATCCCTGCCGGGAATAAAATTTTTTTGCGAATATCTTCGTTCTTAATCAAAGACGGTATTCCCCATGCCAGCGCTATCGCAATGCCGATTGAAGGCAGATACGTATAGCGGTCAGCCATCGAAAACGTGGATATCTGTATCAGGCCGATAACGGGAATAAGCGTTCCCAGATACCAAAACCAGCCGGTGAATAGAAATGGCAGTTTTTTGACATAATAACAAACAGCAAGTGTAATGATGATAAGGATAATGCCGGAAATTAAAGCTTGCCATAAGGGCAGAAAATATTCGTATGGATAGAACACGGCCAGATCAACCGGCCAGAATATTTTTCCGAGATAAGCGGCATACGAAACAAAAGCGTTGGAGATCCGCGTTATAAGCGGGATAGTTTCCGGCGACATAACAAGTCCTTCTTTATTCTGCATCCAGAACGCAAGAATACTGAAAACAATGGACAGACAGAGAAAAGGCGCCTTTTCCCATAAAAGAAAACGGATTATTGCTGCCTGGTTTGCCACCGGCGCGGATATTTTTTTCTCTTTTATATTATTGTTTTTGCGACTTTTATTCTTTTTTACTTTTTCAGCGGCCGCCACCGGCACGTCTGCCGGAGGGAAAATCTTTTGTAAGCGGCCCAGAGGCCAGTAATCAAGAAGAAGCAGAACAAAGGGCAGGCTGACCATCATCGGTTTTGCCATCAAACTCAAAATAAATAAAATCAAACAAAGAAAATATTTAGATGCTTTGGGCGCTTCAGTATATAAAACATAAGCATAAAGACAGGCCATTCCGAATAACATGCTTAAGACGTCTTTTCGTTCGCCTATCCAGGCTACAGATTCCACTCTCAGCGGGTGAAAGGCAAATATTGCGGCGGCAAAAGCTGAAGACCAGATGTTACTTGTCGATTTATTTAAAAAGAGGAATAAAAAGATTACAGCGCCTATATGCAGGAGCAGACTGACAAGGTGATGACCGGAGGCGTTCGCGCCGAATAATCTCCAGTCCAGCATATGGGAAATCAAGGTTACAGGATGCCAATAGCCGAAATTTGTAGTTGTTGCCAGCCATTTGATGCTTTCCGTATTAAATCCAGATTGAACATAATTATTTTCCGTAACGTATTTTGTGTCATCCAGGTTTATAAAATCATTAAACGCGATACGGCCCAATGCTGCGCAAGAAGCGGCGATTAATAATATGATAATAAGGTAAACGTGTTTTTTATTTCCTGAAAAAATTTCTATCTTGTTTAACATGGCAGATTTCATTTTCTCCAATTCCGCGAGTCAAACCACTCATAAAAGCAGATGCTGATACCCTGTTATTTCAATCGGTCGATTGGAAAATCTTCCGGCGCCGGTAGTATGTGGAAACAAATGTGATGGCACGCAGGGCATTCTTTACATCGTCAAAGACCGGCATGCCGGCCTCGGTGAAAAGGCGGCGCGTCTCGCGGATGACCTCTTCGATCTCGATGGCATCTTCCTCCTGCTTGAAATTAGGAAGCACAAGCATAACGGGCTTACCGCCTTCCTCCATCGCCTGGCCGCAGGCGCGAGCCAGTTCCATAGAGGGCGTAATGTCTTTGAGGCGGACGTTTCCGAGTGACGATTGAATGGATTTATAATGGTACAGAAGCTGGATAAGAATATGTATGTCTACGTGATCGTCTTTTGCCGCGTACAGCAAAATGTCTTTGATGGTCGCAGGCGTAACAAACGGGTTGGCAATATCGATCGGGTTAACAGGGGACGAACCGGGTTTGGGCAAAATCTCCCCAATGGCTTTTTGAAGGTCATCTCTTAAGCGCGGCACTTCAAGTCCAAAGGGTTCCGCGGCATCCGCCGCCGCTATTCCCAGCGCGCCGCCTCCGCCCGCGACGGAACAACCCCGGTAAACGCCCACCGGCAATAGAGAAAAAGCCAGCGCGGCATCAGTCATTTCTTCAAGATTTTCCACCATAACGGCATTACACTGTCTCAGAGCGGCTTCCCAGATATCTCTTTGCCCTCCGAGTGATGCCGTATGACTAGCCGCGGCTCTTCTTCCCGAATCGGAGAGACCTCCCTTGATCACGATAACAGGTTTCCGGCTTGCAGTTTCCCTCAGGGTCGAAAGAAATTCGCGGCCGTCGCTGACGCCCTCTATGTACATGCAGATCACTTTTGTTTCGGGGTCCTGCCGAAGATACTCCAGCATCTCCGTCTCCCTGAGATCGCAGCCGTTTCCAAAGCTGACAACCTTGGAAAAGTTTATTCCCCGCCACTTGCCGATGTGTGCAAAATCCACGGAAAGACCGCCGCTCTGCGAAAGCAGCGCCACGCCTCCCGGTTTTCTGGACAAATCCGGCCCCGGCAGCATGGTGAGTCCTGATTTCGGACAGTAGATTCCGAAACAGTTCGGGCCGATCACCTTGATTCCTTTTTTGGCGATGGCCTGCAGTTCCTCTTCGAGCGCAATACCTTCCGGGGTGCCGATTTCCCTGAAACCGGATGAAAGTATTTCAACGCCTACGGCGCCTTTTAGTCGGCAGGCTTCCACGGCGGAAGGCACCAGATGCGCAGGCACCGCGATGATGGCAAAATCTATTTTATCGGGGATGTCCTCAATGGAAGGATAGATGGTCATGCCCGCGATGGAGCCGCCCTTCTTATTGACAGGATACAGTTTGCATTCACAGCCGATGGCAATGAGCGAAAGCAGAATGCCACGGCCGAAACCCATTCCTTCCGCTGAAACTCCCACAACCGCGATGCTTTGTGGCGCGAATATCCGGTCAATAACTTCAAATTTTCCCGCTTCATTTCGTGTCGTCATGATATAATCCTCGCAAAGATTGTTTTAAACCATACCAGATCAAAAGAATTTTAGGAAGATGATATTGATTTTTAATCGAAAAATTATTGATTGATGATGGCCTTATTTTTATGGATTAAAAAAAGGAGACCATACGGCGGAATCGCTGACTGTAAAAAGAAATTATTTTGCAAAGTCCTGTTTCGCGGATAGAACATCCATAAGAATGCCTTTACGATATCATCATTGGTTTTGATGGAAGAAAAACAATATTACTGATTACCGTGAGAATCATTTCTACAGGATTGGTTTTCCCAATCTCATGCGAGCTTATAACCTTTCTCTCTGAATAATTTCAGACAGGCATCGACCACTACAGCGTCATAAAGAATTCCCTTGTTTTTTTCGATTTCTTCAAGGGCCGCTTCAATGCCCAACGACGCGCGATAAGGACGATGGGAAGCCATAGCCTCCACAATGTCCGCCACGGCCAGGATGCGGGCTTCAATGAGAATGTCATCCCCTTTTAAATGTCTCGGATAACCGGTGCCGTTAATGAGTTCATGATGCTGATAGATTATTTCCGCAAGCGGCCAGGGCGCTTCCACATCTTTTAACATTTCGTATCCGCTCCGGGGATGTTCTTTAATCAGGGAAAATTCCAGTTGGGTCAAATTGTTAGGCTTGGACAATATCTCCGAGGGGATGGACAATTTCCCGATGTCATGGATGGAGCCGGCCATATGGATTCCGTCGATTTTATTCTGGTCCAAATCCATCTCTCTGGCGATTGCCATGGCAAGGTTTGCAGACCTGATCTGATGGCCTGCTGTATAGGGATCCCTCATCTCTACTGCCGACACCATGACCTGAATGGTGGTGCCCACAGCTTTTCTGAGGCTTTCAAGGGTGCGCTGAAGTTTTTCCTCGCTCTGCTTACGCTCGGTGATGTCAAGCAAAGACGCGATGCTTTTTTTCGTGCCGGGAATCATATCGATGCTCAGGACGATATCTTTAACAGCGCCATTCTTATCCATGAAACGGAATTCATATTTTTTCAGGGCCGATTTCGCATCCTGTCTGCGCTGACGATGCTGGGCTAACATTCTTTCCAGATCCTCCCGGACAACAAACTCTTCCCAATGCTTCCTCCCCTCGATTTCTTTTTTAGAATAACCGGATAATTTCTCAAACTCGGTGTTGATAAGACTTATCGTTGTATCCTCCTCTATGGTGAGGATGGCTGTTCCTGTGTTTTCAAAAATTGTCCGGTACCAGGATTCAGATTGTTTAAGTGCTTCCTCCGCCCGTTTGTGATCGGTGATGTCGCGGGCAACGGAAATCATGCCGATAATCTTGCCTTTTTGCATGACGGGAGATCCGCTGAGTTCGCAAATCTTTATGGTTCCATCCCTGGCGATAAAATCATAAATCACCGAGGAAATGGATTTGCCTTTTAATATATGATTTAAATTGGTTACAGCCTGCTGAAAAGATTCAGGCGTGAGAATGATTTTACCCAGATCAGAGACAGACCGGCCAATGAAATCTTGCGGTTTGTATCCCAATATCCTTTCCACGCTCGGAGATACGCTTGAAATATTGAGACCGGTATCAATCGTAAAAACAACATCCGATATATTCTCAAAGCTCAAACGATATTTATTTTCATTTTCCCTCAAAGCCTCTTCCGCCTGCTTGCGCTCGGTAATGTCCCGGAGGTTAATAATTATTGCTTCAACAACATTCTCCCGTGCCAGATTGCTTACCACAGCTTCGAATGTTCGCCAATTTCCATCAATGTGACGAAGCCGCACTTCACTTCTTCGTGAACCGGCATTTTTATCTTCAAATAATGAGCGAAATGCGCTTTTTACGATGTTCAGGTCATCGGGATGAACGTTTTCAAACAGGTTAGCGTTGCCAATCCTGTTCTTACTTTTTATTCCCAAAATTCTTTCCACGGCAGGGTTTTCATAGATAATAATTCCCTCCCGGTTGACCATAATGATAATGTCCGACGATTGCTCGGCAAGAGCCCGGAAGCGCTGTTCCTCTTTATGTAATTTTTCTTCCGCGAGCTTCCGGTCGGTTATATCCCTTGATTCACCCAGGATGGATACCACTTTCCCCTGATTGTCTCTGATGAAACTAAACGAGCACTCCCCCCATACAGTTTGGCCCCCCTTCAATATGAATTCCAGCTCCAGTGTTCTGAATTCAAAATCTTTTGAAGAGGCCTTCATGGCCTTCGGCATTTTGAGGGAAGTGAACTCCAAGGCTTTTTTAAGAGATTCAGGAGTAAGGAGTTTGTCCTTGGGCAGTTTCTTGATCTCGTCGAATGTATATCCGGTTAACCGCTCCACGGATGGACTGACATAGGTGATGTTCAAATTCAGATCCATGAGCCACACCTGGTCTTTCATGTGATCCGCCAGGAGCCGGTATTGCTCTTCGCTTTTTTTCAGCAAGGCCTCCGCCTTTTTGCGCTCGGTGATGTCCCGGGTTTCACCCAGGAGGGACACGGGTTTCCCGTTTTCATCAGGGATGAAACTCATGGTGTTTTCAATCCACACCGTATGACCGTCCCTGTGGCGGGCTTCCAGTTCCAGCGAATACTTATGAATGGCAGGCGGTGGTGTGGCAAGCGCTTTGGGCATCTCTATGAAAAAAACTTCCACCATCCTCCGGAAAGATTCTTCCGTGAGAATGTCCCTCAAAGAAAATCTTTTCAGCTCATCAATAGTAAATCCGTACATTTTCTCCACGGACGGGCTTATGTAGATCGTTTGCATGGAATATAAATCCATGATCCAGATATGCTCGGTGATGTTGTCGGCCAAAAGACGGTATCGTTTTTCGCTTTCCCTGAGCAGTTCTTCGTTTTGCCTGCGCTCGGTTGTGTCCCGGACAATCCCTCTGAATCCCGTTGGTTTTCCGGATGAATTTTTGATTAACGATATAGAACCCGCTATATATTTTTTAGACCCGTCTTTGCTTGTGATTTGCCAGCAGAATTCTTTGATGGGGTCTCCCGTGGTGTAAACCCTGTTATAGGCCTGAAAAACTTCTTTTAAATCCTCCTTCGCGGTATACTGCCGGTTGTCCATGCCGATGAGTTCATCTTTCGTGTAGCCCATGACTCTGCTCACAGTATCATTGATAAAAGTAAATTTACCGGTCAGATCGACCTCAAAATAGCCGTCTTCAATATTTTCAAGAATGGTCCGGTATTTTTCCTCACTTCGACGCAGTATTTCCTGCGTCCGCTTATCCATGCCGGTAGTTTTACGAGAGACAGTTTTATTTTTATGTATTTCCTCTCTCTTTTTGTTCATTTTTCCTTTCCTTGAAGATTAGCCTGTTTGCGCGACAAAAGATTCCGGCAAAAGAATTTCCAGATATCGCGAATCTATATTAAAAGTATATGAAGAATGATTTTGTGTCAAAGGGAAAGATGACAATTAAGTATCAGGCATAGATATATTACCCGGCATAAACTATGTTTATTTCTGTATGAAATCCGGTATCTTCGGCAAACCGGACAATTTTCCGGCCGCGGGCGGGTGAAGGATTAAGGATTCCCGTTAGTAATCAGTATTATAGTTCTCCATACAGTTAACGGCAGTCCCTCCTGCCTCTGGCTATTTCCAACAATCTGCAGTCTCCCCATGCGCACACTTTTTGCGCGTCGCTGCAGCCGGCTTCCATGTTTCCCTGATTTAAATAAGCCACTGCGCGGTTACCGTAGGCCTGAAGATAATCCGGTTTTAGCAAGATGGCATGATTATAGTTTTCAACAGCCTGCTGATATTTGCCCAGTTCACCATAAACATTTCCCCTGTTGAAATATGCTTCAGCGTAATCCGGTTTCAGATCGATGGCCCTGTCATAGTCTTCGATGGCGCGTTGATGTTGACCGAGTTTGTCGAACGCCGCGCCCCGGTTATTGTAATTATCGGCAGAATTCTGTTTTATGACGATGGCTTTATTATAGTGATCAATAGCCTCCTCTATCCTGCCTTCGGTAACAAGGGCAAAACCAATGTTGTTATGTGCCAGATAGTTGTCCTTTGTTACCTGCAGGGCATGACTGAAAAGTTCGATACTGTTTTTCCAATAACCGCATTGCTGCCACGTTAATATCGCGAAGATCGCCAGGATCGCTGTTCCTGCCGGGAATAAAAATCTTTTGCGCGTATCTTCTTTTTTGAATAAAAACGGCACACCCCAGGAAAGTGCAATGGCAATGCCGATTGAGGGCAGGTAAGTGTAGCGGTCGGCCATCGCGTCGTTGCCGACTTGAATAATCTTGATGACCGGCAGAAGGGTTATCGCATACCACAGCCATCCGACAAAGAGATACGGCAGTTTTTTCATCATTAAAATTACGAGGACGCTGATAACGATAATAAGCAAAAGACAGCCCCAGACTTGCAGGAGCGGAAGCTGATCCGTGAAGGGGTAAAAAATTGACAAATCATGCGGCCAGAAAATTTTCCCCAGATAACTCATAAAGGAAACGGGCGCGTTGGCAAGCCGCGACACAAAAGAGAAACCTCTTTCAGGCGGCGTGTCCGGCGCATAAAGCATGACGATAACAATAACTGCAGATAAGACAAAAAAAGGTATCTTCTCCCAAAGCGGCAAGCTGCCATGACGGATTGCCGTAAACCCGGTTTCTGATGACTTCAGTTTATTAAATGGAGATATATTCTCTTTGAGAGATTCTTTTTTTGAATTGGTTTTCTGTCTTTCCTGATTTGGGGAAGCATGCATTACGTCCTTCAAATTGTTTGCGTTATTCCGGAACCCAAGACGTCCAAGCGGCCAGTAATCCAGAAGGATCATGATTACAGGCAAAGTGACAACCATGGGTTTGCTCATAAGCGCCAGGACATAGGAAAAAAGAACAAGAAGATATCTTTTTATAACCGGTTTCCCGGTGTAATAGACATACAGGCAGAGAGTCAGCATCCAGAAAAACGCGCTTAACACATCTTTACGTTCAGATATCCAGGCAACCGATTCCACATGCAGCGGATGAAGCGCAAAAAAAGCCGCGATAAAAGCGCTTCGCCAGATTGCTCCCGTCATGCGGTTAAAAAGCCAGAAAAGTAATAATGTGCTGAGAATATGCAAAATAAGATTGGTGACATGATAGCCGCCGGCATTCAGGCCATGAAGCTGATAATCGAACATGAAGGAAAGCCACACCAGTGGGTGCCATAAGCTGTAATATCTTGTGCCAAGCGCCCAGCAAAATCCATTCCATGTGATTCCGGACTGGATATGACTATTCTGGGTAATATAAACGGGGTCATCGAAAGTAATGAAATCGTAAAGAGTCACCTGCCAGAAAACAGCGAGTGTGATCAACGTCAAAACAATATAAACGATCAAATTCTTTTTGTCGCGGCCGATATTTATCTTATTGAACATAACGAATGCCGGATTCCTTATCATGTTCCATATTCCATGCAGAACATAGAACGTATCTAATTGCAGTCCCTCTTACCTTGAGCAATTCTCAATGTCGTGCAGTTTCCCAGTGAACATGCTTTTAGCGCGTCATAACAGCCAGGCTCCCGGTTGCCCTGAATCAAATAACAGGATGCCCGGTTGTTGTAAGCATCGGCATCGTCAGGTTTAAGGGCGATGGACTTGTTAAAATCCTCTATGGCCAACTGATATTTGCCCAGTTTAAGGTAAGCGGCCCCTCTGTTGTTGTAAAACATATTGACATCTTTTGTTGGTTTCAGGCTGATGGCTTTACTAAAGTCTTCCAAAGCGAGCTTAAATTGTCCTAGTCTATAGTAGACAGACCCTCTGTTATAATAGGCATCGAAATCATCCGGCGCTACGCGGATGGATTCGTTATACTGGTCTATAGACTCCTGGAATTTACCCTGATCAAACAGGGTAGTGCCTAAATTGTTATGCATCAGATTGTTGTTCTTTGTTACATTTAAAGTGTGGTTGAAGATCGTGACACTGTCCCTCCAGTAACCGCACTGATACCATGTTATAACCGCCATGAAGATAAGCAAGGTTATTGCCGCGGGTAATAAAATCTTTTTGCGCCACTCGCAGCGCGGAAATAAAAGCGGCACACCCCAGGCCAGCATAACAGCAATGCCGATGAAAGGCAGGTAAGTATAGCGGTCGGCCATTGACTGCGTGCCTACCTGAACCAAACCTATAACCGGTATAAAGGATCCCAGATACCAGAACCAGCCGACAAATAAAAACGGCAGTTTTTGAGTGTAATAAAGAACGGCAAGCGTAATGGATATAATGATAATGCCGGAAATTAACACTTTCCATAGAGATATAGAATGTTCATAGGGATAAAATAAGGCCAGATCAACCGGCCAGAAGATCTTTACAAGATATGAAGCATAGCAGACTATCGCGTTGGCAAGCCGGGCAAAGAACGGGAAAATATCTGAGGAAGCAACAGCGCCTCCTTTGTTTTGCGCCCACAGGGCAATGACGCAGGAGATGATCGTCAGACAGAAAAAAGGAACCTTTTCGCGTATTTGCCATAACGGAATTATTCCCGCAATTCTGGTTTCCGGCAATTTGGGGCCGCGAACCTGTGAAATATTTTTCTTCAGAGATTCTTTTTTTAAATTTGTTTTTTTCCTCCCTTTAATCGGGGAAACCGCAACAGTGTCTGCGGGGCTTGTTGCGATTTTCCGCGACCCAAGACGGTTAAGCGGCCAGTAATCCAGAAGAATCAGCAGAAAGGGCAGGGTAACCAGCATGGGTTTGGACATCAGGGACAGGGCAAATAATGTCAGGCATAGAAAATATCGCGAGAGCCTGGAATTTTCGACGTATAGGGCATAAGTATAGAAACAGGCCATACCAAAAAACATGCTAAGCACATCTTTTCGTTCGGATGCCCAGGCCACCGATTCCACGCGCAGGGGATGGAGGGCAAAGAAAGCGGCGGCAAAAGCGGAAGGCCAGATACTGTTTGTTGTTTTATTTAAAAAAAGGAACAAAAAAATGACAGAGCCTATATGAAGAAGCAGACTGACGAGGTGATGGCCTGTGGCGTTGGCACCGAAAAGGCTCCAGTCCAGCATATGGGAAATCATCGTCAAGGGATGCCAGTTTCCCTCAACGATCGTTGTAAACGCCCATTTAATGCTTTCGGAATTAAGTCCCGATTGAACATGATTATTTCCGGTAATATAAGGGATATCATCAAAATTGATAAAGTCATTCCCCGCTATCCGGCCAAATGCGGCGCAGGAAACGGCAATTAGAAATATTACGATAAGGCGTGAATAGGTCTTGGAATCGCGCAAATCAAACTCCTGATAAAACTAATGCCAAAAAATTGAGTTTCTTATATCATAATACCCTGGAAAATATCATCTAAGAATGTTGAAAGAAATGATGTATTTTTGTTGAGGCTGATGTTTCGCGGATGTGCTTTTGATGGGTTTTGGCACTTATCAAACGGGTTACAACATTGAAATGCTTTTACCAGTGAGGCTGGTTGCCGATCCGATATCCCATGACTTCAGCTGTGTCACTAAAAACAACGAAGGCGTGGGGATCGATCTTATTGATCAATTTCTTCATGCTTGCCAGATCGCGAAAGGCAATCACCGTGTAGATGATATCTTCGGGTTCCCCCGAATATCCCCCCTGACCTTTGATAACAGTAACCCCGCGATTCAATTCCTTCAGTATCTTGATAATAATGTCTCCCTGCGACCTGGAGATTATCATGACGGATTTGCGCTGGCTCGGTCCTGTAACGACAAGATCGAGGATGTGGGAAGAAACGTACATATAGATAAGGGTGTACAGGGCAATGTCTAAAGAAAAGAGCATTGCGGAGGCGGCCAGAACAATGCTATTAAAAGCCAGTACCGTATAGCCCAGGCGAATCGAAAATCGCGTCTGAACCATCACGGAGATGATGTCCGTTCCGCCGGAGGAACCGGCAGAGCGGAGAATGATGCCGAGTCCCGTTCCCATGATGATTCCGGCAAGCAGCGAACACAGAAGCGGATCCTGGACGTGTATGGGGACAACAATCCACTCTACGGCGGCGGAAAAGACGGCAGTGCCGATAAGACTGTAAATAAAAAACCGGCGGCTTACGTATTTCCATCCCAGGGCGAACAGCGGAACATTGAAAAGTAAATAAAAAACGCTCACGGGAAGAAACGGTATGAGGTAATGAAAGATCAGCGAAATTCCGGTTACGCCGCTGCTGACAAATTTCCGGGGAATGAGGATTCCGTTGATGGCGAGGGCGCAGATACAGCTTCCGGTAATGATGAGAATGAGATTCCAGAGAAACTGCCTCAGGTTTTCACCCATTGCCGACCGCAAGAATGACATTATTCTTACCATGCTTTCCGACAAATTCACCTAATTACTTTAAAGTAGATGATGAAGAATGGCCTCCCGAAGGCTGTGAAGATGAAGAATTGCTATCGGATGAATTTGATGAAGAAGAATCGCTTGCCTTCTTGCAGGCATCAACGCATTCCTGATATACCGCGGTACAACGTCTTGAATCCGCGGTCATATTGATACAGACGTCCCCTTTATTTTTGCAGCTGCTAAGGCAATCGCCCAGGGTTGTTCCCTGTGTTTCGGATGCGATAGAGATGCCGGAAAAAGTGAAAAATAATAAAGACGAAATCATGACAAAAGACGATATAATCGAAAATACTCTCAACGGTTTCATAATGATACCTCCTTCAATTTACAGGCATGTTTCCTAAATTTAAAGAATTACGCATCTTCAACCAGTTATAATGTAGCATAAAAATGCTAAAAAGGGAAAATAAGAATTTCAGGAAATAAACATTGATTAACGGCCGTCTTAATACCAAAAAAGGAAGGACAATTTTAAATACGGAAATACGTTCCTAAACATTCGCGGGGTATCTTTTGCGCGTTGACATCTGATAAAACTTTTGGACATTCATTGATTTACGATAATCCTTGTTGTTTTTAAAATGATCCGTTAATTCTATTTAGATTCCGGTTTGTTGAATTTCGCAAAAATCCAATAGGGCACACCGACGGGATTTAAGTTTGTATAATCTTTTATTGACATGATGTAATCCCCAAGTATTTTGATGGATTCGTCGGGTGTGTCCACGAATTCCACGCCCGCCTCATAAGATTTACCCTCCGAGACGGCTTTGCTCCATAGTACTTTTCCGAAAACCGTTATCTTTTCTTTCGAATTCTTTAATGTTAAATCTATTTTAAGATAGGTGTCGACGGGCAGGAGAACATTGCCCTGAATTCTCGTACCCGATGTTGAAATATCCTTGCTGTGGTTATAGATGATTTTCTCTTCAGGAAGCTTATCTATTTCGGAGAGGATCGTTATGATTATATCGTTCTCTTCCCTGAGCCGTTCCGGGTCTCTTTCAGCCTTTTTCGACGGTCTGGCTTTTTTTTGTTTTCCATTCTTCAGCTGTTTTACGCTCTCTTTTTCGTCCATTAACCTGCCCCCCGAATGTATTCCATTTTAAGTTAGGATTCTCTTATGTTGTTTGTCCCGGGACGGATTTGACCCGGCGCACAGCGGCCCGTCCTGTCCCGTTTAATTCAATCTTTTTTATCTTCCATTTTTTTGGCCCCTGCCGCCTCGTCAGGTTTCTTTACCGGTTCTTCCGTTATCCTGGTTTGTGCCGTTTCGTCAGGTTTCTTGTCCGGTTCCTCCATTGCTTTTTTGAAACCCCTGATGGCCTTGCCAATGCTTCCTCCCAGTTCGGGAAGCTTCCCGGGCCCAAAGATAATCAGGACGATAATCAAAATGATGATAAGATGCATCGGTTGAAAAATTCCTTCAAACATTGATCCACCTCCTGAGTTAACTTTTTTCGTTTATTATAACATATAACCATTAGGAATTACACCAAATTAAATTTTGTAATTGCCGCTTCATGATTGTTGCTTGAGAAGTTGCAGCCAAAAGCGTTAATTGGAGCGGCAGGTTTTCCGGGCGCAAGTTCAATCGAAGATTCTTAAGATCGCCGGATTCTAATGGATAAAAGAAGTAATCGGAATTCTTAACACTTGCTGTAAGGCCACGTTATAAGAGCACACCATTTGCTGATTGAAAAAAGCGGATAATTTACCAGACAATCCCTCTCTTTTTTAAAAAATCCTGCGCTTCTTTAAGGCCAAGCCGGGCCGCCGTTACCCAATCCGTAGCGGCCTGATCGTTATCGTTGTGCGCGCTATAGGCAATTCCCCTGCCGAAAAAGGCAATCGCAAAATTCGGGTTTATCTCTATGGCTTTGTTGTAATCCGCGATGGCCTGATTAAAATTGCCAAGTTTGATATAGGAATCTCCCCGGTTCACGTAGGCATGTTCATCTTTCGGGTTTAGTTCAATGACTTTGTTGTAATCCGCGATGGCCTGATTAAAATTGCCAAGTTTGGCATAGGCATCTGCCCGGCTGAAGCGGGCTTCTGTCTGATCCGGATTTAATTCAAGGACCTTGTTGTAATCCGCGATGGCCTGATTATATTTTTCAATATAGTAATATGCGCGTCCACGGTTAATATAGATTTCCATATCCTGCCGGTTCAGGTCAATGGCCTTATCGTAATTAGCGATGGCCTGATTGTAATCGCCCAGATAATAGTAGATATATCCGCGCCTGACATAGGCCTCCGCGGCTTTCGGGTCGAGTTCTATTGCTTTATTGAAAGCATTCAGGGCTTCATCCGGGTTATTATCGGCAAGAGCCTGATGGCCCATTTCAAGCCATTCGGCAGCATTGAAACCATCCATGGTTTCAGTATGCGCGCAGCCAACGATTATCAGTAATGCCGCTAAAATAAACAGCAGCGGTTTACAGCGGATTTTCATAGGTGCATGCCCTTTTTCCTATGGGTCGTCAACCGTCTGGATGATCAGCCGGACTTCATTTTTTGTTACTGAATATCATAACACCTTCTTGATTTAAAGATGTTTATTGACCCACCCGCTCATGACTTTACGCGCAGGCCGGGATAAGTTGTCTTGATAAATTTTAACAAGCACTGACCGTTTAGATCCATTCCCGCGCACTTTTATCTTTACTAATAAAGCTGTTTTTTGATATGTAAAAAAGATGATTTCAAATATAGCGAATATTTCATTATTATCCCTCATCGTTTTTTTTATTGTTTCAGCAATTGTTACCTGGGTAGCCGGTATTACTTTAACCAAAACAACCGATTCTTTAGACACCCGTTTTAAAATCGGGGACGCCCTTGGCGGATTAATCCTGCTTGGCATTAGCGGGAGTCTGCCTGAAATCGCTATAACTTACAGCGCGGCCTGCGACGGACACATCCCGATAATAATCGGTAACTTATTGGGCGGCATAGCCATTCAAACCTTGATTATCGTCATCTTTGATTTTGCCGTCGATAAGAAAAGGCCGCTTTCATATTTAGCCGGTTCACCCATTTTATCTTTAGAAACCATTTTTGCCATCGTTCTTACAATCGTTGCCTTATTGGCCACCCTGATTCCGGCTAAAGACGCTATTTTTAAAACAAACCCTCTTTCCATTGTCCTGGTTGCCGGCTGGGTTATAGGATTGTACTTAATCAATAAATTCAGAAGTAAATCACAACTTCATCGAACTGCGCCTGATGCTTCTCCCGGCCGCAAACATCACGAACGCCGGGCGGTGGAAAACCATATATTTTATGCTAAAAAATCAAATCTGCAGGTTATTCTGTTTTTTTCGGTTGCCAGCATTGCCACTTTGATTGCCGGGGTTGTTTTGGAGGAAACAGGTTCGGCTATTGCCGATCGTTTGGGAATTAACAGCGGCATTTTTGCGGCCACTGTTCTGGCCTTAATGTCATCGTTACCTGAAATAAGCACAGGACTGGAATCGATATTTATTGGTGATAACCACCTGGCCATAAGCGATATTATGGGCGGCAATGCCTTTATGCTCATTATATTTCTATTTGCCGATCTGGTGGCGGCAAAACCGATTTTATCTTATGCGGGACACCTTGATATTTTATTTGCCGTTTTGGGAATAGTCATGATGGGAGTCTATGCGGTTTCATTTATATTAAGACCGAAACGCTGCTACTTCCGCCTGGGAATTGATTCTGTTTTACAAATTGTTCTCTACGCTTTGGGTTTACTGGCGCTATATTACGTTACTTGATGATTCAGTCAGGTTTTATGTGTAGCAGCGGCAAACCCAGATGACGGCGGTTTGTTTCGCCTTTAAGCCGGGTTTGTTCACGAACCGTAGGTTCACCCCGGCGGCCTTTGCCCAGTTTGTCAATCGGATGAGAACTGCCCAGATGCAGGGTGTGCTTGCCGAATTTCCGTCCCAGTTCATCCGCGGCATTATAAATGTCTCTTATTTTTTCCGCCTGTACGGGATTATCAAAAAGAGAGTATTGAGTACAGGTGTCCGGCTCCAGGTCAAGAAGAACAACTCCGGTAGCGCGGTAAATATCTTTGGGGCAATAACAGGAATCAAAAAGATCATGAATAATGCCTGAAAATTCAAGCGGCGAAGCGCAGAGACGCGAGAGCCTGGCCTCATTGCCGGTGATGTCGAAATCATTTTTCTTGAGAAAGACGGCGATTTTATTCGGCGCTAATAAGTAGCGTCTGGCCTTGATACATGCGGATTCCATATTACGCATAAGATGAGCAAACAGATATTCGGCATTGGAAGTCGGCGGCGCGAATGTTTTCGTTTTACTGATCGAGGCGTAGGAGCTTTTTTCTTCCGCCGTTACGGGATAAACCGATTCTCCGCGCAGTTCCCGCCAGATTTCCACGCCGGGTTTGGTAAATTTTGCTTTCACCTTATCCTCCGGCATCCGCGCGAATTCCAGAGCGTGGCGAATGCCCATCTTGGCCAGATAGTTGGTTGTGGCATTGCCTACGCCCCATATTTTCTCCACGGGAAGATTGCTCAGATACCCGGCAATATCCCTTCCTCTTATGATGGTCACACCGGATGGTTTCTGATGTTTGGAAGCGACCTTCGCCAGGACTTTGGTGATGCTCAGCCCCACCGAAACCGTTATGCCCAGTTCTCTTTCAATATCTTTTTTCATCCGGATGATAATGTCTTCATAAGATGAACGCAGGGCGCGGCGCATGCCGGTAATATCGGCAAAAGCCTCATCAATGGAATATTCTTCCACATCGGGCGTAAAGCGCCGCATGATGCCAAACATCCGCCGTGAAAACAGGCTGTAGGTTTCATAATCGGAAGGAAGGACAACGAGTCCCGGACAGATCCTCCGCGCTTCGTGAAGGGGCACGCCGCGCTTGACGCCCGATTTCTTGGCCGGGTAGCTGGCACAGGCGACAATGCCGCGCTCGCCTCCCGTAATCAGCGCCCTTCCTCTGAGTTCGGGATGAATGGCTTCTTCGCAGGACGTGAAAAAAGCGTCGCCGTCAATATGGGCAATAGCCCGCGGCCATGAAGAAAGGCTGAATAATTGATCGCTCATAAGATACTCTGATAAACAGGAAATTATAATGGTTAAACGACAGCGCTATTTGTGGTATTTCCGGACGACGGCCGTAATCACTCCGGCAACGCGTAATTCTTCCCGCGGACTGATCGGCGGATACTTGGGGTTGGCCGCCTCCAGCGTTATCTTTTTCCCTTTTTTACGAAAATACTTCATGGTCCAGTTGCCGTCCACTTCCGCGAGAATGATGTCCCCGTTTTTGGGTTCTCTGCCCCGCTCCACAATCACCAGATCTTTTTCTTTGATGCCTTCGCCGATCATGGAATCGCCGGTAACGGAAAGAATAAAGGATGATGCCGGATGACTGATAAGATATTCATCAAAGGAAATGGTATCCCGCAGTTCTTCTTCCGCGGGTGAGGGGAACCCGGCCGCCACATATCCCGCAAGGGGAAGGTTGAAAGATAAACGCGCGGGTTTAAGGAAACCTTTAGCGTCCTTTTCCAAAGCGCCCCTGTCCAGCAGTTTTTTTGTCCAGTACTCGGCGGCGCTTTTAGCCCTGACGCCTAAAAGAGGAAGCATTTCCGAATAAGTGGGCATTCGTCTTTGTTCCCGGAAAAACGAGGCAAATTTTTGTTCCACAACGTTCGTGTTCAATCTTTTCTTCATGGCAACTTTATATAGGACGATTGTCCTATTGTCAAGATGAATGTAATTTTCCTGAAAATTCCGTAAATATCCGGCGGTTTGCCGGGAAATCTGGTATAATGAAAACCATGAAAAATAAAAGTCATATTCGCGGTCATTTATAATTTCAGGATAAAGGCATGTGCGGAAGATTTGTACTGATTAGCGATTTGAAAAATATCCGGGAGAATTTCAATATCCGGAATATATCATGTAAGTACCAGCCGGGTTGGAATATAATGCCTAATCAATTAATCCCTGCTGTCATCAATCTCAACGGAGAAAATCAATTGGTCTGTTTCAGATGGGGACTGATTCCATCATGGTCGAGGGACCCTTCGATTGCCAACAAGCTGATTAATGCCCGCGCGGAAACAGTGGATAAAAAACCGAGTTTTCGGGATGCCTTTAAAAAAAGGCGGTGCCTTATCGTTGCCGACGGATTTTATGAGTGGAAGAAAGAAGGCAAAAGAAAAGAGCCGCTGTATTATTATCTGAAGTCCGGACGGCCTTTCGGGTTCGCGGGTCTTTATGAAACATGGATATCCCCGGACAAAAAAGAAATCAATACCTGTGTCATTATTACCACCGGCGCCAACGAATTGATCGCGCCTGTTCATGACCGCATGCCGGTCATCGTTCCCGCACAGCAGGAGCAAACATGGCTTGACCATTCGATGAAAGATAAAACCATTTTACTTTCAGTCCTGAATCCATACCCTTATGATAAGATGGATTATAAAGTCGGAATGGGACCTAAGTTTACGGAAGGTGAATGATTAATTCCTGCCGGATTATATATTGAAGATATATTCATAAAAACAGTTCATTGGAAAATGTCTTTGCAGGGCAGTTGGTACATGATGTTCATTAAACTCGAATCGGCATGATCACCGTTTCGATGCCATCCCATTGCAGGCGCCGCTGAATAGCGTTGGCCGTTTCATTATGCAGTAACTTCTGGAAAAAGCTCTCCTGACGGAAAATCAGCTTTCCGGTGAATACCATGGATTTCGGGAATTCTTTCGCCAGTGATTGACACATGTGAGTGGCTGTTTCAACCACGTCGGTTCCGGCATCCATTCTGTAGTCTGCCGGCAGCCCGTAAGAGCGGACAAGTTCCACGTATTTTTTTAAACCGCTTTCCGCTGAAACTCTCAATTGTTCCATCTCTGCCGATCCCTTGAACGAACCCTGATCAACTTCAGCAATAGAAACAAAAATAAAATTTTTATAAAAATGCGGGAACTTGCGATTAATGGACAGCCACGTATGCAGGCCGAATCCGTTGAATCCGCTAACCAGCAAAATAGCCGTGGGTTCTTTCGGATTCAAAGGCTCGTCATTGAATTTCTTGCCCGGGTGGATTTTTTGCAGAATATCTTCAAGTTTGCGCGCTTCGTTCCGGACCTTAAGATAATGCTTTTTGATTAAATAGCATAAAGCGATGAGAACGGATGTTATGACCAGGGTCATCCAGCCGCCTTCGCCGAATTTCTCATAGACTGTGATACAAAGTATCGTCACGCAGACGATAAAGCCAACGACATGAACGACAATATGCCTCTTCCAGTTCGCATCTTTTTTCTTATCGTGAAGGAAAAAACGGATCATACCGAACTGGGAAAGGGAAAAAGTCAGAAAAACATTAATGGAGTACATGACAACGAGAGCGGATATGGAACCATTTGTATATAAAAGCAGAATGATTGACGCGATGCCCATTAATATAATGCCGTTTTGCATGGTAAGCCGTTCGGAAAGCATCGCGAAACGATGCGGCAGCCAGAAATCAGTCGCCATGTTGGCCATAACGCGCGGACCATCAACGAATCCGGTCTGAGCCGCAACCATAAGCAGGGCGCCCTCGGAAAGAATCGTTATAAGCACAATCCACGTGGTCAAAGGCCAGTTGCGGAATACCTCATCGGCAAGAATCGCGTTAAGCGTTCTTCCTTCGGCCGGCCTGACCTGAAAAAGGGCGTAGCAGATTAATAAGCCGCCCGCGGTGAAGGCCAGTGATGCCGCCATGTAAACCATGGTGCGTTTGCCTGTCTGCACCCGCGGTTCCCGCATAATCTGCATACCGTTGGATACAGCCTCTATACCGGTGTAGGTTCCGCCGCCCAGAGAGAAAGCCCGCAAAAATATCGCCAGGATGCCGATAAAGCCGATGGCTGCGGCATCCTGTTTAAAGCTCAGGTTAAATTGGCTCATCACCGGTCCGATTTGATCGGCATGATAGAATATGCCATAGACGATGAGAAGAATATGAGTTACGACAAAAACCACAAAGATGGGGGCCAGCGCTATGACGGATTCTTTCACGCCGCGCAAATTCATCATGACAAGTATCAGAATAAGAAACGCGACGAAAATGAGTTTATATTTTTGAAAAGTTATCGGCAGAAAACTGAATATGGCATCTCCGCAGGAAACAACAGAAACTGTGATCGTCAGCATATAATCGATGATCAAAGCGCTGCCTGATACGACGCCGGCGCCGCTGCTGATCGTTTTGGTCGATACAATGTATCCCCCGCCGCCCTGCGGGAAATGTTCAATGATGCGCGAATAGGCATAAGCAATGATAAAAACGGTGCATGCCGTTGCCAGGCCGATGAGAATGGAGATATAAGAGTGACTGCCCAGCGCCCTGAAAGCTTCTTCCGGCCCATAGGATGAAGAAGATAAACCGTCGGCGCCCAGGCCTATCCAGGCCAGAATCGGGATCAGTGATATTTTATGAAATAAAGACGGTTCATTAATATCACGCGGCTCTCCCACAAGTTTATGCCACAGCCTGTGCTTTAAGCTCTTTTCGTGTTCTGAAGAAAAATTATCCATGATTAATTGATCTCTTCGGATTATACCCGGCTGACATTTTTACAAAACATATGCCCCATGTTTCGTTAGAATTCGGTTGTATATACTGTTTGAATTAAAAAAACAACATTGCAGAAATATTTCATTAAAACCGCAATATTGATTTAGACGGCGAATCGCAATGGCCTTATTTTTACCCTGTGTAACGCTTTTCCCACCTGTTACAATTAAATATTTTCCGCCCTTTTTATTATTATAAATTTCAGCATTTCCTTTTATAACGGATATCCTTTCAGGGTAACCGCTAATATAGGTGTTGGTTTTTTTAGGGTGATTTTGATATTAAGTCAGCCCAACCGTTTTATTTTCTGAAATTTACTGTCTTCGACTTATAATCCGGTTCGGGCAGGTCAAAGCATGCTTCCATGGTGGCCGCGTATCGGGTCTGCAGCGGCTGCTCTTCCAGCTCCAAATCTTTTAGCGCCCTGCCGGAGGGGGTATCAGATAACTTAAGCATAGGCGTCTCGGCCTTCAGGCCGGCGTTAAAAAGCACCTTCATGTTTTTTTGAATGTTAAAAGTGGCCTTGAAGTTTGTCCGGGATTTCTTAAGCTCGTTGTCAAGCTTGCTGTAAAGAAACCCTTCGACATCCATCGGAGTAGGATTGCCGTCACGCGGCACGCGAAGTTCGAAGTATTTTTCGCCGCTCTCCTCCAGGGCAGTCGTGACGCAGTCAGGGCCATCATCAAAAATATCTATCTCCTGCGTAACCTTGGGCAACCCCCAGATTTTGTGACCGCGCAGCATATTTTCTTTTGAGGTGACGGGCATGGAGAATACATAGTAGCCGAAACCGGGATAGGAGCTCATCAGGATTGGCAGAACCGGCAGGTTAATTGGAGAATCCACAAGCACCGGAACAGTCATGGCTATTTCATTGTATGGAGGCACCCCCAGTACCTGGCGGTAAATGTAGCACGCAAAGGCCACCACCGCGCGTCCTTTGGGGAATTTTACCGGTTTGATGGCCGGGTGAAGCATCAGTTTAACAATCTTTTCATAATTGCACAGGAATATAGCCTGCGCGCAGGTGACATTTCCATAAAAAGTGGGAAACAGATAATCCTTTGCGATTTTGTCCGTAAGCCGGATGGGGCTTGGCGCGTGCCGAAGCCCGAAGCGCTTGTAGAAATCGCCGGTGAACAGATCTTTATTATCAAGAACTGTTTCATCAAAGTTTTGCGTCGTTTTCATAGTTCCTCCTCTTTTACAGATCAACCCGATCGGCTATAATTTGCAATTTAGCATAAAACACCGGAATAAAGAAACAAGACTTTTCAAAAAGTATTTAATAAAAAGCCACATTAAAACTTTTTAAAAAACCGGTAAAATTTACAGATTACCAATGGAGAGGCCTCAGTCGCTTTTCAAACCGTTTATTGCTTGTTGGTTGTCCATATAAAATATATTTTACTGTATACAGGTATCCAAATTATCAAGGCAGGAAATGCATAAAGATGCAGCATGAGTACCATGGAAACGCGCCATTATTGCTCCTGTGGTTGTCCCCGTGGCTGCTACGGATGAAGAGCCGTTAATTCAGAATCACGAACACTTTAGAGTTTACCGAACGGATGCCATCCATGTCCTTCGGCGGTTCCGGAAATCTTAAATTGTGTGTTTTAAAAATTTTAATTGCCTTTTTTCTTTAACAGCGCATCTATTTTTCTGCTGCTGCTGCCGCTGCTGCTGGCGGTGGTGTTTTGCTCTTGTTTTCTTTCAGCAACTCATCTATTTTTTTGCTGATGTTTTGCTCTTGTTCGCCCATTTTTTTACTGAGGCTGCTTAGTTGAATTTGCATCCCCAGCACGATCAACATCAGAAATACAACAACCACGCCAGTAACGTTAATAACATTAAGTTCCATCGTACACTCCTTAAGTTAAATTAGAAAATTGCCGTTTTTCAACGATGACCGCTTACAGTATATCATTAAATGACAGAATGGTGAAATATTATTTTCAAGAATATGAAATAAAATTCATGTGATCAATATTTCAACATGCCCAAACCGCCGAAGTGGTGGTCTGGATATGCCGGTTCTCAATCTCACTCGATAAACAAAATCAGAGATCACTGTTTGAAAGGTATCAGCAAATTATTCACCCGCAGCCTGATCTGACGGCGATTGGCCGGAATGACTGATGATCATGTCTGTTCTTTTTTTACCGGAATGCGTTCGGAGCAGGGAACGCCGCACTGGCATAAACCACAACCGGCATATTTGCCGATGAATCCCGGCCCGTGGGCGCCTTCGATCCATGGTTTTTGTTTTTCAAACAAAACCGCGAAGCATTTCTGTTTATCATGTCCTTTTTCGCTGATTGCTCCTCCGGGGCAACGGAGAATACATTTTCCGCACTTGCCTCCGGCATAAAAAAGACAATTTGCCTGATGATTTGCATATGGCCTTACAGTTGGTTTCAGTCTCAGGTTAGTAACAACGCTAGCGCAGCGCATGGCAATACCTTTGGCGGTAATGAAGCCGTCATTCAGGCTGAAGGTTCCGAGACCTGCCGCATAAGCCGCGTGCCGCTGCGACCAGTTGGAAGCAAAGCCGTCAGGCGTCAGCAGAATTTTAAAGAAAGGTGATAAATCCGGCGCCAAAGCTATCGCTCCCATGGTTTCCAGAATCGATACCAGATACAACGATACTTCGTTGATAAAATCCTGGCCCTTCCAGCGTGAGTGATTCCAGCGCAGAGATGGTCCGTCTTTCTGCCGGGCGTTAACCTTGACAGTTTCTCTGTTTACCGGAAGAACAAACGAAATAACGCTGACGCTTTCCATGTTCGGAGTTTCCGGTTTTATATTTTGTTCAATGTGAAGTTTCAGGATTTCGCGCGGCAGGAAATGACTTTCGTGAACAACTTTTTTATATTCAACAAACAGAGGATCATCGCCACTTGCAAATCCCACCAGAGGTTTTTCGAATATAGGCGCTCCGTCGAAGGAATCCAGGCGATTGGCGGGACTGGTAAGTACATATTCCCCGATCGCCTGTTCAATAAAGCAATTCGGATCCGTATCAAACAACTCCTGTGTCTGTTTATCAGGGCTGAAAGTCTTCATGAACTCAATGCCTCCCGCTGAATATATCTCTTATAAGATTATGCATAACATATTCTGTATATTTTATCACTGATCGTTATATTAATTTATAGAAGCCATAAGCCGCATTATTACAGATGTTCAATCACATGTTTTTTAATGATATACGCATTTAGATCCGGTCAATTCTTAAAAAAGGGAAGGGATACACGTATTGTCTTGCAGATTAAAAAAACCCCGGGAGGTTTTTATCTTTATTCCCGGGGTTTTTAAGACAACATTTAAGAAAACTTAATTAAATTAAACATCAATCTGTCAATAAACGCGCGATAATGGATAAGCAGACGTGTATCCCGCGTTAGAAAGATTGGATGTTGCATGCAAGCCTGCCGCCCATGCCCATACCTCCATCGCCTGCCATCCCCGCATCGTGGTTCCGCTAGTGCTCGTATAAACACGATTACCGGAGGCATTTACCGGCGTGCCGCCGGAATCATAAGTATAGATGGTGTAGGCCGGATTTATTGACGCGACCTCATACATCATTTCCAGCGTATACAAATCAACGGTAATTTTGTAGAGGGTTGAAGTATCCGCGGGATTAATAAGTGTTCCCGGCGTTCCTGTTCGGAAATTGCCGTTCAGGCCGTAATTGGGACTGGACGCATTGGTATCGGTCGGGCAGAGATAGACATAATAAGTTGACGGCCAGGAAAGAACATGAACGTAAAGGCCGGCGAAATTTATATAATAATCACTATCGCCCTCATAGGATCCCATTAACAAAGAGATACCGACAGCAATATAAATATCTTGAGCCTTGATGTACGTAGTCAGAAGCGGATAACCCAGCGCGCTTGAATCCAGCGGGTCTCCTCCCAGGGGCACGACATTGTAAAGATCGGCAAACGAGATAGTTCCAGCTTCCACAGCCAGCGGATCGCGAATGATGCCGCCGGGAATAAAAGCAATCTGGACGCGGTTGGCATCGCCTGTTGCCGCAGTCATCTTGGCATTTGCATAAGTCACGTTACCACCGGACTCCGCATAAGCCTGTGCCCATATTCCGTTGACGGCATTTCTTTCGGAATCAGCGGCAAGATTACCCAGCACCGATTCTCCGACAGCATAGCCCGTTGTAATTGAATCCAGGGTTATCGGAGCATCGTTTATGGCCACGGTATCAAGAATTGAACTCACGCCGCTTGATGACCCAAACAGTGCGGTAAAAGCGGGAACAAGAGCGGTATTAAGAGAGGAATTAGCATTGTTCACAATGCCGTTCATCCATGCATTACCCAAAATAGTGTCGTCGATGAGTACATTTGTGCTTGTATAGCTGCTGATTTTACCGGAAGTTTTATCTACTTTCAGATCAAGCCTTGCCACATATTCGCCATACGCGCCCGGTTCAACAAGGATTGTATTATTAACATTGGCAGATGTTTTTAGCGCCGTTTGATTGATATGCAGATGACCGGAAAGAATCACATCAATTCCGGAAACATTATCAGCAATAAGCGCATCATTGCCTGTCGCGTAACCTCCCGATGGTACAAAACCCTCGTGAGAGAGAAGAACTACAAGTTGGGCGCCGGCAGCTCTTAACGCGTTAACCTGGGTTTGGAGATCGGCATAAGAGTGATCAAAAGTCAGAGGTGTTTTATTAGGAGAATCGAAATCCGCATTGGGGCCCAATTGTCCAAGAATGCCGATCTTAATGCCGGCTTTTGTAACCATCAAGGATTTAACAATGGTTCCATTGCTAAGAAGCGTGGATATTTCAGTAGAAGTATTTGGATTCATATTACTGGCAACAATAGGTGTACTAAAGGGAAACGATGTATTGGCCTGCGCGGTAGTTATAAAACTTGCCAATTCCGCCGGGCCTAAATCTGTTTCATGGTTGCCGATTGTAACCGCATCATATTGCATTATAGTAAAATACATAAAAGCAAGCGGAGAAGACGATGGAAGTGTCATGGTATAAACTGTGCCCATTGTAAAATCGCCGCTATCGCAAAGAAGCACATTGTCCGTTCCTTTCTGATTCTTAACACCTGAAATATAAGCGGCAAGACGCGCGTAACCGCCTAAAACGGTATCATTACCGGGAACCATGGGTGAATATGATGCGGCAGAACCGTATCCGCCTGCATGGTCATGAAGATCGGAAGTCTGAAGTATGGTGAGCGAGACGGTATTATCACCGGTACTGCTGTTGCCGCTGCCGCTACAACCCATGAGTATAACAGTAAGCATTGCCAGGACAGCAAGTAACACTCTTAATTTCTTCATGAAATATCCTCCTTTTTTCGATAAAAATTTTTTAAGATATACTGTTAAAGTGCAATAAACTAAATCATTAATTATCGGCTGACAAACAACATTTCCATACAGACCGGAGTGAAGGATGTTAAGGTTCCGGTTCTACATGGCCTCAAAGTTGAGGGTTAGATTTATGAATTAACAGAAAGAAGGTTTATAATTATTTATACTTTTCATGAAGGGAACTGTCAAGAGTAAAAATGACCCCTCAAACTTGCCATACCGCCGGGCCGATCGGAGCATTCATATTTGAAAGGCTTTAACAGGTTTGTAATATTAGAAAAGTACGACTTTTCAGGAAGGTTCTCAACAGAAAAACCGCATTAACATTCAAGATCGCCAAAACCGTGACTGTCGGAATTGCTCACCACACATGCAATAATTCGGAATAATATATCTATCAGATTTAATCACTACGGATAGGAAGATATGTTTTGCCGCATCCCCAATATGTTTTGTCGTGGGTATTGACTGAATTTAGTGGCATAACTATTTATTCCTGGTCATGGCCTTTAGGTGCGATCAGGCGGACGTGTTTTTTCGCAAGCGTGATGGATTGGGCCTGCCAGTCACGGCCTGATCCATCGAGCGCGGTCATCTCCGCGTTCATAATAATCAGAAATTCCTGGTTGCGGCGGTTCAGGTAGTCGAAAAGTTCATTACGATAGCCCTCCTGGGGAAGCGTTATATCACCCTCAACCCGGTAATTAGCCGTCTCCACCATAACCCTCTCGTGCCTCGCATTTGACATCAGGTTATCTCCGCAACTGAATAATTGGTGTTCCTTTGATCAACAAAGTATAGGTGCTTATCTCTTTGATAAGACATTACTTCTCTTGATGTAAATTATAGGAAGTCCGGTCTTGCATGTCAAGAGAATCTTGTGACATGAAAGAAAATGACCGGCTGATAAGGGAATTCGCACGCGGGCGCAAACATCTTTGCTTTTCGGAGATATGTAAAAATCAACCTGCCTTTAAGCATTAATGATTATCATTTATAAAGATGTTTTTTATCTTATGAAAGGTGGAATCCTTTGTTCCTGAATAATCTCAGGCAGGCATCGACAACAACATCATCGTAAAGAATCCCCTTGTTCTTCTCAATCTCATCAAGCGCCGCCTCGATGCCCAGTGACGCGCGGTAAGGACGGTGGGATGCCATGGCCTCCACGACGTCCGCCACGGCTATAATGCGGGCTTCCATGATAATTTCATCGCCCTTCAGATGTCTCGGATAACCGCTGCCGTCCATTCGCTCGTGATGCTGGTAAACGATTTCCGCCAGCGGCCAGGGGGATTCTATGTTCTTCAACATTTCATATCCGCTCATGGAGTGTTCTTTTATCAGGGAATATTCGATATCCGTCAGCCTCGTGGGTTTGGATAGTATTTCCGAAGGTACGGATAATTTTCCGATGTCATGGATGGTGCCTGCCATGCGGATTCCATCGATTTTCTCCGGGGCAAATCCCATTTCCGTGGCAATGGCTCTGGCAACGTCCGCTGACTTTTTCTGATGGCCGGCCGTATAGGGGTCTCTCATCTCGATGGCGGATGTCATAACCGCGATGGTCGTGCCGATCCCCTTTCGGAGGATGTCCAGGGTCCGGTTAAGTTCTTCATACATCTGCCTGCTCTCGGTGACATCCCGCAGAATGAAAATAAGGCATTCTTCATTGTTAATATTGATGGATCGGGCTGAATAAATACCGGCGCGTAAAGAGGAATCACTTCTCCGGAATTTAAATTCACGATGCAGAATATCCCTGCCGGCTCTCAATTCGCTGACCATGAAATCCCTGTCGGCCATGTCACTCCAGAAACTTATTTCATAAGCCGTTCGCCCGATGGCATAGCCGCTCTTCCATCCTGTAATCTCTTCGAACCCCATGTTCACATCAATGATAAGCCCGTCTCTCATTCGTGTAATGGCGATAGAATCCGGCGTTGTCATGAATATTTTATGAAACTTCTCCTGGGCCAGCCTGCGCTCGGTGATGTCCACAATCGTGCCTTCGAAGTGCAGAATGTTCCTCGCGGCATCACGAACCGTATGGGTATTGAGGGAAACCCAAAACCGGCTCCTGTCCTTACCATAAACCTCACTCTCGTACCCATTCACTTTGTTTTGTTTCCGAAGCAGCCGCTCCAATTCTGTCCAGTCATCCGGATTCACATAGATCTGCCGGCCGATATTTGTTATGGAGTCGATCACATCCCGCGGCGACGCGTAGCCGAAAATTTTCGCGAAAGCCGGATTCACTTTAAGATACCTGCCCTCCGGCGTCGCTTGATAAATACCCTCGGTGGCGCCTTCAAATATTTTCCGGTACTGCTCCTCGCTCTTTTGCAGCGCCTCCTCCGCCTGTCTGCGGCGGGTAATATCACGCGCGATAACTATGAATCCCGTCGATTTTCCCGATAAATCTTTTTTCAAGGATAAAGATCCCTCGATATGCCGCCTGGCCCCGTCCTTTCTTATAACTTGCCAGATATGTTCTTTAAGAGGTTCTTCTGATTTGTAAACTTTATTGAATGCTTGAAACATTTCTTTCTCGGTTTCTTTGCTCGCCGCATAACCCCGGTAATTCATTCCCATCAATTCTTCCGCGGAGTAGCCCAAGACCCGGCAGACCGAATTATTAAAAAAAGTAAAGTTGCCCGCGAGGTCCAGTTCAAAATATTCCTCCTGAATATTTTCAAGGAAGTTCCGGTATCTTTCCGCGTCGTTGCTGTTTAGCGCCTTAGCCATAAACATTCTTAAATAGACATCTTCTCTTTCATCTTTAACATACTCTTTATTTGCGGATATCGTCGTGCTTTTGTTTTTCATGGCGCTAATTCCTTTTATAAGCAATTAAGATGACTCCAATTTCCGCAGGATCACTTCTAGAAATGAACTGGTAATTGAAGAATTTAAACATTCAATTTATCTTAAGAAATAATAATCTATCGCATAAACATTTAATTTATCATGTTTCTTTATAGTTACTTTTTAATCGTCCCTTTCTCTCCGCTTACTGAGAAGGAGAGAAAGCTCATATAAAGGAGAGAAAGGGACCTTCAACAACAGAACAACAACATCACTCTTTGGCAGAGTTAAAAGGAGCTCAATATGCTGCTATCTTTTTCATCCAACGGTATCACCTTGCGGGGATCGGGATGAAGACCGGCCCCGGCCCTGAA
>DATKPG010000027.1:0-27188 GCA_035524255.1 Smithella sp.
TTCAGGGCCGGGGCCGGTCTTCATCCCGATCCCCGCAAGGTGATACCGTTGGATGAAAAAGATAGCAGCATATTGAGCTCCTTTTAACTCTGCCAAAGAGTGATGTTGTTGTTCTGTTGTTGAAGGTCCCTTTCTCTCCTTCTCAATAGGCGGAGAGAAAGGGACGAATAAAAAGTGACCATAAATACCGGCGGACAATACACGCGGGGCTATCGCAAAGGCTATATATGTTCGAGCCATTTCGCCAGCCGTTTCGTTTCCTTTTCTTTCCACTCGGGCGAATAACGGATTTGTAAAAAAGATTCGTAAAGACCGTCCATTATTTTTGCCGCGTTTTCAATAAGGTAAATCCGCTCAAGTAAGCTTCCCGAGGGGTCTTCCTGAGCCTCCTGTACGTCCTGCGCGGGCATTTTCAGAGATTGAAAATGGAAAGAATCGGATTTGAAAGTAAACTCCCATTCGTTTTTATCATGCATCAGTTTGATTCCCGCTTCCTTAACTTTTTTCCCCTGACGGATGGCTTCTTTGCCTTCCTTGAGCTCGGCGTGAATTCCGTGACAGACAACGCCCTGGGAATATTCGCCCTCTCCCGCTTCCAAAACAATTCTTTTTAAAAAATGAAGTTCGACTTCTACTTTGCCCGGCAGGGCGATCCGGCCATTGCGTTCTTCCGATTTAAACCACAGCCAGGTTAAAAATTCACGGCCAATTAAAGCGGCGGCATCCGCGTTTTCGGATTTTGTTGATATCAGATTATTTTCCTGCGGCGAAAAACGCCGAAGATTCAGCGAAAAAGTTTTTTTGAACAAATCAACAAAATCGTCAGCCACTTTGTCGGTCAGCGAAGAAAAATAAACTGTGTTTTTTCCCACAGCCCAGCAGATATCGTAAAAAGAAGGTATAGCGTCAAGTTTGGTTAGAAGTTCAAGTTTTACCTTGTCTTTAATGGCCGCGGACATCGACTTGTTCATTCTGTTTTTACCGCTTTCGGCCAGGAATCGTCTTTCTTCTTCCATGTATTTGATCTTCATTAATTTGGGAGAAATAAGCTTGCGGTCAATGCGCAGAGAAAAGATAAGGTAATCGCCCAGCGCGTAATTGGCATTTTCAAAATCAGTATCTAATACATCGGTAAGCGAAACCCATCCCAGACGTTTTTCCTCCAATGATTTAAACTTATCCGTAAAGGAATTGGCTTTAATCCTGCTATTGATGAAATTTAGAAAGGCCTGCGGTAGCTGGCCTTCTACATGAAAACGCGCGAAAGTAAAACTGCCTTTAAGTAAACCCATAATGAATACCTCACAAGGCTGCAGGGTATAATATACCGCTCTGAATGTGTCAAGAATTTATGCCGGGAAATCGCCCGGGAAATTGAAGCTCTTTTTCAGGCAAGCCGCGGAGAATTTTCGACACTTAAGGAACGATGTAATTCTTTTCGTTTGCCGCCCGATCCAGTCATGCAGGAAAGATATTTGCCAGCTATTTATCCGTAGACAGAGGATTTATTTTGTGTTACTGAACTCCATATTTTGGGGTTTAAGTCAATGAAAATAAAAAGAATAGGTATTGTTGCCAACATAGAAAAAGAAAAGATCTCCGACCACGTCAAATCATTAAAAAAATGGCTGGAAGAAAAAGGCGTGGAAGTATTTCTGGGAATGGAAATTTCCAAAAAATTGGCTCTTGGCGGCGGACTGACATGGAATGGCCTGGCGAGAAAATCACAATTGATTGTTGTTTTGGGCGGCGATGGCACAATGCTCAGGACAGCGCGTTACGTGGCTGAGCATGACGTCCCTATTCTGGGAATCAATATGGGCAGTTTGGGATATCTCACCGAAGTCAATTTAAATGAAATGCATTCGACGCTGGAATTAATTATATCCGGAAAATTTGTGGCGGAAAAGAGAATGATGCTTGACGCGAGCATTAAACATGGAAAAACGGTTACTCATGTCGGCAATGTTTTGAACGATGTTGTCATCAATCGCGGCAGTTTGTCCCGCATGAATGAACTGGAAATGGAAGTGAACGGCACCTATCTGACAACCTATAAAGGAGACGGCCTTATTGTTTCCACTCCCACAGGTTCCACCGCCTATTCGCTGTCCGCGGGAGGTCCCATCGTTTTCCCGGGGAAAGATTTGATTATTATTAATCCCATCTGTCCCCATACTCTGACGAACCGTCCGATAATTTTTTCCGATGATGCTTATCTGAAAATAACTCTATGGTCCAAGGATAAAGGCGCCATGCTGACTCTGGACGGACAAGAAGCTTACAGGATAACGTCCGGCGACGTCGTAACCGTCAAGAAGTCAAAACACGCAGCAATGCTGATTCTTTCTCCATACCGCAGCCACGGGGAAATCCTGCGCTCAAAGCTGGGTTGGGGTGATTCGCTTCCGGGAGCTAAGAAAAAGAAAAATGCTTAATGAGTTGAGCATTAAAAATTTCGCGATTATCGATGAACTTCATGTTTGTTTTGGTGAAGGCCTGAATGTTATTTCCGGTGAAACCGGCGCTGGGAAATCAATCATTATCGGCGCGGTTAGTCTGCTTTTGGGCGACAGGGCGACATCTGACATGATCAGAACCCAGGCCGATACCGCCACGGTGGAAGCGCTCTTTGACATTGCCGGCAATAAACCGCTCAAGGATAAGATTGAAGCCATGGGTTTTTCCGCCGCGGATGAACTGCTTATCCGCCGCGTGATTTCGCACGCGGGTAAAAACAAGGCGTTTATCAACGGACAAATGGCGACGCTGGTCAATTTAGCCGCTGTCAGCGAATTGCTGATTAATATTTGCGGCCAGCATGAACATCAGGTGATTCTCAATGCCGAAAATCATATCGATATTCTGGATGAATTCGGAGGCTGCCTGCCTGCCAGAGATGGTTATACGGAAATATATGATCAATATCAGCAAATCAGAGCTCAAATAGAAAAATTAAAAAGTTTGAGCCAAAGCCGGGAAGAAAAGGCGGATTTATTTAAATTTCAGTTAAAAGAGATTCGGGATATTAACCCGCAGCCGTCCGAAGACACGATGCTGGCCGATGAAAAAAAAGTTTTGGTTAACTTTCAAAAGCTGTCCGGCTGGGCGGCAAATGCCTACGATTTACTCTATGGCGAAAAGGATTCCGCCATCGTTAAATTAAAGGAAGTACAGAATCAGATCAAAGAAATAAAAAAAATAGATTTGAATTTTAAAATTGCCGAGGCGGATATCGAGAGCAGTTTTATCACGCTTCAGGAAACGGCTCTGCAGTTGCGTGATTACGGCAAGAAGCTTTTTTTCGACGCCGAACGGCTCGCGGCCATCGATGAGCGGCTGGAGCAGTTAAACAGGCTTAAACGAAAACACGGCGGTTCTCTCGAGGGCGTGTTGCACAGGCAACAGGAAATAGAGGAATATCTGAAAAAGGTATTTTCTGTGGAAGAAGAATTGGAAGAACTGACCAAAGAGGAAGAAAAGGTTAAAGAAAATCTGCGCCAAAGCGCACTTAAACTTTCTCAACTAAGAGGGCAGGCGGCAAAGAAACTGCAGGAAGCGGTGGATAAAGAGATACAGGCGCTCAATATGCCGCACGCGTCTTTTTCGGTAAATTTTAAAAGAGGGGATGATGATGCCGCTGTTTGGTTCGGGCCAAAAGGCAGTGACGAGATTGAATTTTATCTGACGGCCAATAAAGGCGAGGAATCCAGGCCTTTGAGCAAAGTCGCGTCCGGCGGCGAATTATCACGAATCATTCTGGCGTTGAAAAATGTTTTATCGCGCACGGGTTCTGTGTCATCCATCATTTTTGATGAAGTGGACAATGGTATCGGAGGGGCCGTGGCGGAGATTGTCGGTAGAAAATTAAAAGAGGTTTCTGCTAACCATCAGGTTGTCTGTATTACTCATTTGCCTCAAATCGCCTGTTATGGAGACAGGCACATGTATGTTTCCAAAAAGGTTGTGAAGGGCAGAACGGTCACGTCTCTGGAAGAACTAGACCCCCAGCAGAGAATTGAAGAAATCAGCCGCATGCTGGGCGGAATCCATGTGACTCAAAAAACAATAGAGCATGCCCGGGAGATGCTTCATGGCTCTAAATCACATAAATTTGATAATTCGGGGGAAAGAAAATGCTGAGGAAAGCGCGCATTGATGATGTTAAAACGATTCATCGCATGATAAACACTTCATCGGGAAAAGGTGAAATGCTGCCGCGCTCCCTCATGGATATTTATAATTCCTTGCGGGATTTTTTTGTTTACTACGATGAAGGCGAATTACAAATTACCGGGGTCTGCGCCATGAACATCATTTGGGAAAATCTCGCGGAAATACGATCTCTTTATGTGGATGAAAATCACCGGCAGAAAGGCATCGGCCGAAAACTGGTGGAGGCTTGCATTTCAGAAGCCATCACGCTGGGACTCTTTAAAATATTCACGCTGACTTATAAAAAAGAGTTTTTTGCTCAATTAGGTTTTCAGGAAACAGACAAAAATTCACTGCCGGAAAAAATCTGGTCTGATTGCTTCCGCTGTTCTAAATATCCCGATTATTGTGATGAAGTAGCGATGATTGTGGAACTATGAACGACTGGTTTAAAATTTTCCCCCTCATGATAATAGCTGTTTTCTCAAGCGGGTGCGTGAGCATTTCTCCGGAATCTTCTGTTAAAACTCTCGAATCGTTTACCCCGGTTTCCGTTACGGATATTAATTTTCAGGATGATCTCGACCAGGCGTCGCTGAATACGGCGATTGGTCACAGTATTAATTATTATGAAAACGATGGCCGGGATAAGGTTTACCGGATCGCGGACAAAGTTATTGACGCTCAACAGTTAAAGGAAACGCTGGTAGCATTTCGCCGGATTTTGACAGATGCGGATCATGATGCCGATTTAAGCAAAAAAGTTGCCGCGGAATTTAATGTCTATCGTATCTCGGGTTTTGGCTTCGACCAAAGAGTGCTTTTTACCGGTTATTATGAGCCTCTGCTTGAAGGTTCATTGGAACGCACGGACAAATACAAATATCCTCTTTATCGGGTGCCGCCCGATTTAATTAAAAATGAAAACAAAATCGGACGGATGAGTCATGATAACTTTGTTCCATATTACAGCCGCCGTGAAATCGATGTTGAAGGTGTTTTGCGGGGAAAAAATCTGGAGCTTATCTGGGTGGCTGATCCGGTGGATTTGTTTTCACTGCAGATACAGGGTTCCGGAAAGGTCAAACTGGAAGACGGGACGATTTTAACCGTTGGTTACGCGCAAACAAACGGCCTGCCTTTCAGCAGCATAACCAGGTTCATGCTGGATAGCGGCAAAATAAACAGCTCTCAAGCTTCTTACCGTTATGAATTTTTAAGAGGGAAGAGTGACCCGGAAATTTATGACATCCTGAGCCATAATGAGCGATACACCTTTTTTCGCTTTTTAGACAAAGAACCGATAGGCTCTCTGGGGGAACCGGTTACTCCGGGCAGATCCATTGCGACCGATCCGGACTTCTTCCCGGAAGGAGCGTTAGCGTTTATCCGTTTGAGCAAACCGGTTTTTGACGCGGAAGGTCATGTTAAAGAAAGAGTCGACTTCTCCCGCTTTGTGCTTAGCCAGGACAAGGGTGCCGCCATAGAAGGACCCGGCAGGGTGGATCTTTTCTGCGGTTTTGGCGCAAACGCCGAATACACCGCAGGCACCCTCAAGGAAGAAGGCGAGTTATATTTATTGCTGAAAAAATAAGTTTGTTTTTACCGGTCGTCGTTATCCTGGTGAAATCACACTACCTGTGGTGTTCACTTGTTTCATGGATAAAGCAGCGGGGATCTTCCGCCAGATAATCTCCGCTGTAGGCCAGCGCCCGCCCGCGACAGCCGCCGCAAACCGTTTTATAATTGCATTCGCCGCAAACACCTTTTAAATTTTCTTCACGCCGACGTAATTTTTGAAACACCGGCGCTTCAGAATATATTCGCTGAAAGCTCATATCCCTGATATTTCCGGCATTGATTTCCACAAAGGGGCACGGCCAGACGTCCCCGTTGGCTTTAACGTAAACAAATCCGCGTCCCGCCGCGCAGCCGTGAAAAACTTTACCCGCGAGCTTTAGCCCCAGTCCGTCCTTGATTCCTTTTTTCTCAAGCATGTATGGCCAGTACTGCGGTCCGGCTACCGGTTCGATGATTGTTTTGGAATTTTTTTGTTTGCCGGTAATCAGCTCGCATAAATATTTGTTGGCGCTTTTCTTTAAAGTAGCTTTTTCAATCTTTTCTCCGCGGCCTACGGCGACAAGCTGATACATCAGCATAATGCCCGCGCCGCAATTATCCGAAAAATCAATCAGCTCAGGCAGGTGCTGCATATTGTATTCCATCGCCGTTGTGTTGATCTGCAAAAGGATGCCGGCCTTCTTCGTGGCTTCAATCGCTCTCATGGCCAGATCGAAGGAACCCGGTTTGTTGCGCACCATATCATGCACTTCGGGATTGTCGGCGTCAATGCTGATGGCATTGCAGACAACACCATGGTCCTTCAGTTTAAAGGCCATCTCTTCATCAATCAATGTGCCGTTGGTGGCCATGATGTTGGCCAGGCCCGCCTTCTGTGAATGCCTGAGCAAAGTAAAAATATCCGGTCTCACCAGAGGTTCACCGCCGGTATAAATCAGCGTGCGGAATTCGCTCGTGGCGGCGATCATGTCAATGAGTTTTTTACCTTCATCGGTGGAAAGTTCATTAGGATCGGCCGTGCCGCTTACCGCGTGACAATGGATGCATCTTAAATTACAGGCGCCGGTGACTTCCCAAACCGGGTGTCCCGGATAACCGATACAACCCATACCCCAGGCGCCGTTGGCCACGGGGATGGATTTAAAACCGTATTTCAACACCCATCCGGGGAAATTCCACCAGTTGTTTAAATAACCCATGAGCATGGAACTGCCCAGTTGTTTCAGCAACAGCGAGGGAGGATTATAAGGTGCTTTTACTTTGTTTTTGATTTTCATGTTCGAGTTCTACATATAAGCAAGAATATAAGACAGGGATGTTCCCAAATTAAGAGCGATATTTAAACCGCATAGAAATTCCAGCTTTTTTTTGTCTTGATGACTGCCGCGCAAAATCATGACAATAATGTACAGGGAGACCATCAGGAAAGGCAGATAAAAATATACAACTTTAAAGGGGATGCCCAATAGTGGAGACGCGAGCATGGTGATCGAAGTCAATAAGTTAAAAGCCACATAAAGCAGCATCCCTTTTTGTTTTCCAATACGATAAAGCAGATTTTTTTTGCCGGTTGCCTTATCGGCTTCGTAATCGGGAAACTCATTGAGTAAAATTACATTAAATATCGACAAGCCTATGGGTATGGCCATCCAGTGAATAGCCGGATGAATCGTGCCGGTTTGTATGTAAAAAGCGCAAGCAACGGGAAGCCAGCCGTAACAGAAACCGATAACAATTTCACCAACGCCTCTTTGCACGAGTCTGATAGGTTTTGAGGAATAAAAGAAACCGGAAAAAGCGCCAAGCAATCCTAAAAGCAACGTATAAGGACCTGTTTTTAAGCCAAACTGCAGGATAATTCCAATAACTGCGGCAATGACAAGTGTGATAATACTGGTCCAAAACGGAACCATGGGAGATATTTTCCCTTCCGGCAGCACTCTGGTGCCTCCGGCAAACTGGTTGCTATGTAACCGATTGGATATAACATCGCCCCTATAATCAAAGTACTCGCCTGAATGGTAAGTGGAGAGCATAATCATGATAACGCCAAAGACACCGAGAATAAAAATTTCAAGGCTGATTGCGGAATTGATTTTGTATGCCAGGATTGTTCCCAGCACAAAAGGAAGGATGCCGACTGTATGAAAAGGAGGGCGGGACAAAGCCAGCCAGCCCTTTATTTTTTCCGTATTTGAACTGAGCATAAAACCTCTAACTTTATTGGGGTGGCTTATTAACATAAAGGTTATTGTTTGTAAAGCAACGGGAGATTTGTGGATAATGATGTGGCTAGCGTGCGAATCCCGCATCATATTCTTCCTTACGAATCGAAGATGCTTCGCGGCCTGCCGGAAAAAATCAAATTCTCTAATGGGGGTATTATGGTTTAGGTGAGCCTCAGGCTTAAAATAAAACCTCCGGAGGCGGAAGTTTTGACAGGAAAAATTGTTTAAATATCAGAAAATGATTAAGGAAATAATCATTTTTTTTCTTGCTTGTTAATCTTTGTTATGCTAGTCATAGCACCGATTTAAAGGATGCATCACCCGTCCGGGCCAGATGCCGGGCACGTTTGAGCGGGATAGATTAAACACGTTTTTAAAATGAGTTGAAGGAAGTTGTGCTCATCCAATAATGGTTGCGGATACCATTCACCTGTCTAAATTTTAAAAACTCTGGTTGAGACCGTGGATACGGTTAATCATAAAATTTTAAAATTTTATTTAAGGAAGGGGGATTTTAAAAAATGACGAAGGCGGAATTAATTGGAGTTATAGCAAAAGCAGCAGACATTACCAAAGTAAAGGCAGCAACGGCATTGGATGCATACATAGCCACAGTCGCCAAAGAACTCAAGAAAAGCGGCAGGCTTGCCCTTGTCGGTTTTGGTACATTCTCAGTCGTAAAAAGAAAAGCCAGGGAAGGAAGAAATCCTCAGACCGGCAAAGCCATTAAGATTCCCGCGAAGAAGGTCGTTAAATTTAAGGCAGGCGCCGAACTGGCCGGTAAGGTTAAATAATAAATTATTTGGTTTGTATATAACTAAGGCCTCCGTATTTCTTAGCACAATTTGCCGGAGGCCTTAGTGCGTTTTCATTGATAAGGAGTTTTTATTTTGGAACCCAAGAGAATACTAAGCGGAATGAGACCAACGGGCAAGTTGCATCTGGGAAATTTACACGGCGCTTTAAAAAACTGGGTGGATTTGCAGGAAAGCGGCAAATATGACTGTTTCTATTTTGTGGCCGACTGGCATGCCATTACGAGCGAATACAGCTCCACGGAAGGGATTAAAGATAACGCCGTCAGCATGGTAATAGACTGGCTCAGCGTCGGTCTCGATCCTCAAAAGAGCACCCTCTTCGTGCAATCGGCGGTCAAGGAGCATGCCGAGTTGTTTTTACTTCTTTCCATGATTACCCCGCTTGCGTGGCTTGAACGCAATCCTACCTATAAGGAAATGAAAACAGAACTGGCCAATAAGGATTTGTCCACTTTCGGTTTTTTGGGATATCCCGTGCTTCAGGCCGCCGACATTATTATGTATAAGGCTTACGGTGTTCCGGTGGGTGTTGATCAGCTCCCTCATGTTGAACTGACCCGCGAAATAGCCCGTCGTTTTAATTTTCTTTATAAAGAAATATTCCCTGTTCCGGAACCGCTCTTGACGGGCATGCCGAAGCTCCTGGGAATTGACGGAAGGAAGATGAGCAAATCCTACGAAAACTCTATTTACATCAGTGATCGCGGAAAGGAATTACAGCATAAAGTTTCATCCATGTTTACCGATCCTCAGCGGATGAGAAAAAAAGATCCTGGAAATCCCGAAATATGCAATGTCTTCACGTTCCATGGTTTGTATTCTTCACCGAAGCAGGTAAAAGATATTGATGCCGGCTGCAGAATAGCTCAGATCGGCTGCACGGACTGTAAGAAGATGCTGGCCTCGCATATCGCCGAAGCACTGAGTCCCGTCCACGAACGCATGGATTATTACGCAGCTCACCTGGATGAAATTCACGACATCATAGAGGATGGCAACAACAAGGCGAGAACAATAGCCCGAAAAACAATGGATGAAGTCCGCGCGGCTGTTAAAATCTGATGACATGTGAAATCCGTTCGCGGGTTTAAGCACTTAATAAATTATGGATAACGAACAAATAACAGATACCGGACAAACAACAGGTAACGAACAGACGGCAAATTACGCCATCAAGCTGGATATTTTTGAGGGTCCGCTTGACCTGCTGCTTTACCTGATTAAAAAAAACGAAATCGACATCTATAATATTCCCATAGCCCTCGTTACCGAGCAATATCTTCATTACCTCAAAATGATCAAGGCGCTTAATCTCGATCTGGCCGGAGAGTATCTGGTGATGGCGTCTACGCTTATTCATATCAAATCAAGAATGCTTTTACCCCCGCCTGAGGAACCGGAAGAAGAGGAAGAAGATCCCCGCGCGGAACTGGTCAGGCAACTCCTGGAGCATAAGACCTTCAAGGAGATCGCTCAGAGTCTGGGAAGCAGGCCCCTTTTGGAACGGGATGTATTTACCCGCGCGGCTGTTTTGCCGGAAGAGGTTGCAGCGTCAACAGAGGATGAAGAGGCGCTCCTGGAAGTGAGCGTCTTCGAACTCATAGAGGCTTTTAACCGGATTATCTCCCAGATGGATAAAAAAGAACTCATGGAAATTGATTTGGAGAAATTATCTCTTACTGATATAATTAATGAAATTATGGAGAAGTTGACCGTAACAAAAAATTTAAATTTTGAGGAGTTGCTGGGCGGCAGAAAAGACCGTCGCCGCATTATCTATACTTTTTTAGCCTTGCTGGAATTAATTAAACTCAGAATGGTTAAAGCGTATCAAACTTCGAATTTCGGAGTTATCCGGATATTTCCGGCCGTGGAGTCGTAATGGAAAATGTTAAGGCAGTCATAGAAGCTTTGATTTTTGCTTCCGATACACCATTGATGCTCGAAAAGATCAGCGTCATCCTTCCGGAAATTGAAAAAACCGGGATTAAAGAAGTTCTCGATAATCTTGCGGAGGAATATAATCTTCGGCAGGGTGGAATTTATCTGCAGGAAGTCGCCGGCGGTTATCAATTCCGGACACGTCCTGACCTCAGTCAATGGATAAAAAAACTAAAAAGCACAAAACCTCATTCCATATCTCCGGCGGCGATGGAAACTCTGGCCATCGTCGCGTATAAGCAGCCCATTGTTAAATCCGAAATTGAAAGCATTCGGGGAGTGGATGTGGGCGCCCCCCTTAAGGGGCTCCTGGAAAAAAAACTCATTCGCATTGTCGGGCGCAAAGATGTGCCGGGTAAACCGATTATTTACGGGACGACTAAAAAATTTCTGGAAGTTTTTAATTTGAAAGATCTCCTTGATTTGCCGAATTTACGGGAATTGAAAGAACTGAACCAGCAGCAGGACTTCCTGGAACAGGAATTTGAAGAAAAAGAGAACATAGAAGAAGTTCCCGATTTATGAAAGAACGTTTGCAAAAGGTTATCGCCGCAGCCGGTATTGCCTCAAGGCGCCACGCGGAAAAGCTGATAACCGAAGGGCGCGTCAGCGTCAATAATATAGTGGTAACCGAGTTGGGGGTTAAGGCAGACGCCGACAAAGATATTATTCGAGTCGACGGCAAAACCATTTCTCCCGAAAAAACAAAACTCTATATCATGTTAAACAAACCGGCCGGATTTGTCACCACACTTCATGATCCTCAAAACAGGCCGACCATAATGGATTTGCTTCGCGATGTGACGGAGCGGCTCTACCCTGTGGGACGGCTCGATTATGATTCACGGGGACTCTTACTGCTGACAAATGACGGTGATTTTGCTCAGAAAATACAACATCCGCGTTTTGAGAAACCCAAAAGATACTGGGTCAAAATTCAAGGGCGTTTATCGAAGGAAGAGCTAAAACTATTAGGAGCGGGAATTAAATTAACGGACGCCGTTTTTAAACCGGAAAATCTTAATGTTGAGAAAATCAATGACAAGAGTTGCTGGTTGCGGCTTACCTTAAGAGAGGGGAAGAACAGAATCATCAGGAGAGGGTTTGAGGCCATGGGTCACAGGGTTGTTCATCTTATGCGCGAAGCAATAGGTGAACTCCGGTTAGGCGGTTTGAAGGAAGGTATGTGGCGGCATTTAACAAAGAAAGAAATAGAACAATTGCTTGATAATAAGGTGATTAAGAAGGTAAAATCTTCTTGACATTCGCCCAAAAATAAATAATAAACTCTAACATAGAGAAAATAAACATATATTATCGCCATGGCTATTCATGGTTGTGATCAGTATAAGGAGGGTCTATGAACAAATCCGGTCTTATTGAAACACTGAGCAGTAAATTAAACTTGACGGAAAAAAAGGCAATTGATGTTGTTAATCTTGTTTTTAAAGGATTTACCGACGAACTGAAAAAAAACGGCCGTATTGAAATCAGAGGATTTGGCAGTTTTGTAGTAAAAGAATATGGATCCTACACAGGAAGAAATCCTAAAACCGGCACTAAAATCCAGGTTGAACCCAAGAAATTACCTTTCTTTAAAGTAGGGAAAGAACTTAAGGTTAGAGTTGATAAAAAGAAATAACAATCATTGCCTGTTTCTATAAGATAAAAAAAGGAGGCTTAATTAAGCCTCCTTTTTTATATCAGACATTGTTGGAGGGTTCACAATCAACCTAAATTAGCATTAACGAAATCCCAGTTAATCAGATTTTGTATGACAGCGGCAAGATAATCCGGCCTCCGGTTTTGATAATCCAGATAATAAGCATGTTCCCAGACATCTATGGTTAAAAGAGGTTTTTGTCCGTGCGCCAGAGGCGTATCGGCATTAGCCGTCTTCGTTATTTTTAACTGACCTCCATCCAAAACTAACCATGCCCAGCCGCTTCCAAACTGGGTCATCCCGGCGTTCTTCAATTCTTCCGCAAACTTATCGTAGTTCCCCCAAGTGTTATTTATTTTTGACGCGATCGCGCCGCCTGGTACTCCTCCTCCTGATTTTTTCAGGCATTGCCAGTAAAAGGAGTGATTCCAAACCTGAGCCGCGTTGTTGAAGATGCCCGCTTTGGCTGAATCTTTAACAGAAATCATAATGATTTCTTCGAGTGTTTTTCCCTCAAGATCGGTGCCGGCAATTAATTTGTTCAGATTATCCACATAAGCCCTGTGATGTTTGCCGTAATGGAAATCTAGGGTATTGGCGCTGATGACCGGCGCCAACGCGTCTTTTGGGTAGGGTAGTTCAGGTAATGATATAGACATGATAATCCTCCTTATTTTTCTTTTTAAAATAGTTAGTGTTTTTCGTTTGTCAAATTTATAATTTATATTTTTTAATCACTATTGGAGTTATTTGTAATATGCTTCATCCTGTATTTGAGCCAGTTCATATAAATAAAAGTGAAAATGGCAAAAATCAATGTTGGAATGGCAGCTTCCTGATTAAAGACGGTAATCGCGATGCCGCCGGCCAGCCCGCAGTCTTTCATTGTGCCCAGCAGAATAAACATATTAATATTACTTTCCTGCCCGTGAAAATAAAATCCGATTCTTCTGATCGCGAAATAAAATACAAAGGTGCTGATAAAAGCAATGATGACGATGATGTAAAGGTCATAAGACCAGTTCATCAAAAAATTTCTGCTGTTTGCCGCGATGGCGTAAAATACAATAAAGGAACCGCAGTTTATCGCCGTTTCTTCATGTTTTTTAATTATCCTGTCCCAATCCTGTTCTATAATGATCCGGGAAACCAGCATGGGCAGAAGTATTAAACCTAATATCACGATAATGACATTCCAATGATTCAGATGAATATATTTAAGAAAACATAAACTCACAAGCGGTATAATCAGCAACGCCCCTAAATAAGTTCCCGCCAGAGCGGTAAAAATAGAATTTTTTTCAATGCGCGACAAATGACCCAGAAGGATTATTTCTAATGAAGATGGCATGGCGGCAATTAAAACCATACCAACCCATAGCTCTTGTTTATGGATCAGAAAGGCGCCTGCAAGAATAATGAAATTTCCCAAAACGAGATAATTCATGATGTTGCTTTTGACAGATGAATAAAGGAGTGAACCGGGATGGCGAAAAAACCCCCGAGGGAATTTCAGCAGCGTAATGGTTATGATGACCATCAAAGCCGGCAGGATAAGAGTTTTGCCCGCGCGGAAACCTTGAGGCAGGGTTATTCCTAAAATCAAAGCGAACAGAAAAATTAAATTAGAACGATAAAAAGCAGTGGAAGATGTGGCCATTTTTACCTCGTGGAAGGCAATATTTTTTTAGCTCCGGAAATGAAGAGGAGAAATCCGATATTGAAAATTACTATAGTTCCTCCGGCCGGCAAATTCAACACAAAAGCCACAATAATGCCGCAAATTACTGATAATATGGAAAAAAATACGGCAGCAATGATGGTCATTCTAAAGCTTAATGAAAGCTGCAGCGCCGTTAAAGGAGGGAGGATCAGCATCGCGGAAACAAGCATAATCCCCGCGACTTTCATGGCCAAAACCGCGGCTACCGCCGTCAGCAAAAAGAGAATGGTATTGATTCGTCCGGTTTTAATGCCCATAGTCCGGGCTAATTCTTCATCGAAAGTTAGAGCAAAAAGATCATCATAAAAAATGATGACGGTGGCCGCGACAACAAGAAAAACAATAAAAGAGAGAAGCAGCTCGATTCTGGTCACCGTGAGAATATTGCCGAAAAGGTAGCTGAATAAATCAATATTGTAACCGTTGGACAAACTGGCCAGAATAATCCCCGCGGCGATACCGAGTGAGGAAACAACGCCGATTGCCGCGTCTCCCTGAATGCGTTTGGATTGAGTCAATTTTAAAATGGCCAGAGATGAAAGCATGACGATGGGCAGGGCGGCCAATGTAATATACAGAGGGCTGACGCCGAGAAACATCACGAAGGCAACACTGCCGAAGGTCACATGAGCAAGTCCGTCACCAATCAGCGAGAAACGCCGCAGGACGAGAAAAACTCCCAGTATGGAAGAAATTGCGGCGATCAATATGCCCGCCATAAAAGCGCGTTGAACAAATTCATAATTAAAGATATCGATCAGTCCCATTAAATGCTGTTCTCCGGTCTTTCATGTTGATGACAAATTACGTGCTGGGAAGTTAATCCGAAAATACCGGCCATGTCAGGGGATGCGCAGAAATTTTCAAATGTTCCGAAAAAGATTAATTTCTTGTCGAGATAAAGAAGATTGCGGGCATATTGGCCGATGATACCCGTATCATGCGTGACCAGAACAATCGTCGTACCGTTTTTACGATTCATTCCATCGGTAACAGAATAAAAAATGTCTCTGGTTTCGGGATCAAGAGCTGTTGTGGGTTCATCGAAGATCAGCAAATCCGGCTGACTGATTAAAGCGCGCGCCAGCATGATTCTCTGTTGTTCGCCGTAGGAGAGTTCGCCGATCAGGCGGGTGGAAAGATGCGCCACTCCCATCAACTCGAGAGTGCGTTTTAAGGCGATGGGATTTCTTTTTGTTACCCCCAGTTGCACAATCTCTTCGACGGTGCTGGGAAAGTGACTATTCAACGCGTTGATCCGCTGAGGTAAATAACCGATTCTGTTCCACTGATTAAAAGAAGCAAGCGGCCGGCCGAAGATATTGATGGTTCCCTTTTGCGCCTGCAGAATGCCCAGAATGTTTTTAATCAGCGTGCTCTTTCCGGATCCGTTGGGTCCGGCAATGCCCAGATAATCGCCTTTTTTTACGGTAAAGGAAATGTCGCTTATGGTTTCCAGACCGTTGTAACAGAAGGTGAGGTTATTGATGCTGATTATGTCTTCGGACATTTCATTCCCTTCTTTAAGTTAATCAAATTTTTCTCCATTAACGAAATAAAGGATTCACCGTTTTTTATATCCGCCTTGCTGACATCATGTCCATTATTGAGTTTTAATAAACCGGCGCCCGTTTCTTTCGCGATCGTTTGGGCCAGACGCGGATTCATCATGCTTTCATAGTAAATGTAATGCACATGTTCACTTTTTATCTGCTTCACCAAAGCGAATATCTTTTGCGGTGAAGGTTCCGCGTCGGCCAGCACATTATACGCCGCGATATATTTTAAGTTATATCTTCTGGCCAGATAAGCAAAAGCCCAGTGCCCGGCGTGTAAAATTGTTTTTGTCTTGCACCCGTTTAATTCCGTGCGGTACCGCTGATCCATGTTCATCAATTTAAGCTTATAATTATGGGCGTTTTTTAAATAATAATCGCTGTTTCGAGGATCCTTTTTGATAAAGGCCTCCGTAATATTATCCACCATCTTTTGCGCGTTATCCATATCCAGCCAGATGTGCGGGTCGAATTGAGAAACTTTTTCTTCCGGTTTTTCTTCCTCTTCATTGGACGGCAATAAGAACGCTCCTTTTCCCGTCTCTATGGCCAGCATATTGGTGTTCTTGTCGGCGGCATTGATAATCTTATAAGCCCAATGCTCCATCTCAAAGTTGGTAAAAAGGAAAACGTCCGCTTTGCTGACCTTTACAATATCTTCGGGTCTTAATTCGTAATGATGAGCATCCGTTCCGGGCGGCAGGAGCATGGTGACTTTAATTTTGTCTCCGCCGATGTTGCGCGCAAAGTCATAGATGGGAAAAATGGTGGCAATGACTCTTAATTTTTGATCTTCCCTGTTTGATTCTTTTGCCGGTTGGCAGGACAAAAGAAATGTTAAAAAAAGCAGCGAGAACAGCATGATCTTTTTTGAATGCATCATCATTTCCCATCCTTATAATATTGCTTTTGCGATTCAGGTTTTGTTGTAAAACGGCAGTCCGAGCAAAGACCTGAAATATTAATTTCGATGTGCTCAATGCTGTATTCATCTTCTGATAAAATTAAGTCCGGCATTTTTGTAAAAGGTTGTGGCGCCATGCAAATAAAGGCCCCGCAGTTTCGGCAACTGAAGTGAGGGTGCATCGGATTTTCCAAAGTAACCATTTCAAAATAACTGGCTGGGCCGGCCGATGCGATCTCCCGAATAATCCCGTGTTGCCTGAAGAGAGATAAAATGCGATAAACCGTTACTTTATCAATGCTTGCCCTGGTTTTCAGCGATTGGCGTATCGTATTTACGCATTGCGGCGTTGCTGCCTCAAGCAATATATTTAAAACAGCAAGACGCTGAGATGTTTTAGAAATGCCGGCTTTTTGCAGTGTAAGCAGGGCATCCGTATTTTTTGAATTTGCGACCATTTCTGACCATTATCAAAAATGCAACCGAGTTGCAACAAATATCCGTATAGAATATTGCAGGCTATTAAAAAATAATATTGACGGATTCATTTCTTACTATAAACTGGAACATAAATCAGAAAGGAGGACTGTTTATGAAACCCATCGGACCATTAATGTGGGAACACAGGTTAATTGAAAAAATGCTCATTTCAATGATGCGGCACATTGATCAGGTCGAAAAAACTAAAAAGGTCAATCCTCTTATCATTGACATGGCGGTGGATTTTGTCCGTATTTACGCCGACCGCACACATCACGGCAAGGAAGAAGAAATATTATTCCGCGATCTGGCCAAAAAGAATCTCACGCCTGAACTTAAGAAAACCATGCAGGAATTGCTTGATGAACATGTCTGGGGCAGAAAGACTACTGCCGCGCTTGTTGCCGCCAAAGAAAAATATTTACTAGGCGATAAAGAAAAAATTTCCGAAATCATTTCTATTGCCCGGGAATTAGGCAATTTCTATCCAAAACACATAGAAAAAGAAGACAAGCGGTTCTTTTATCCCTGTCAGGAATACTTCAATAAAGATGAACAGGAGAAGATGCTGGCCGAATTCTGGGAATTCGACCGAAAAATGATTCACGAAAAATATAATAAGGTTTTCGACGTATACTCCGCACTCAGTTTATGATCTGGGTGAGGAGCTCGTCATAAAATAAAAAATACCCTGCCGGGAGTTTTTTGCAAATATTTGCAAAAAACTCCCTTAAAACGGTGTTAGTATCTCCAGCCCCAGAATCCGAAAGCAAGAATATTCATGATAATCGGAACGGCGTAAATAATGCCCACGGTAGTCAATTTTGCCTTCATGGATTTCAGAGAGATTACTAAAATAGTAAAACAGAAAAAATGGAAATAGCCGATCAGGAAGATCAGCCAGACGCCCTTAAAGGATAAACTCCAGTAGGGGTATTCCCAGACAAGCTCTCCGCCTATATTGAGCAAACATTCGACAAAAACGCAAAAGGCGCTGTAACCGATTGCCCAGAACCACATCTCGGGGATGCCCAGTATTTTCTCTTTCCTGCTATCGGATAATGTGTGGTAGTAAATAATGCCCATGAGTGTGAACATGAACATGATTTCGATGTTCCAGCCCACCATGGTACGCAGAGCCGTATCGCCCGGTGTTGTCCAGACAGCGGAGCGCTGCGTCAGAACCATGACCCAGCCGTTCCATGTTTCATTAAAGAAATCGACGCCAAAAATGGTGAGTCCCGCCAGGACCGCGTTCCAGTTTTTTGTCTGGCGCGCTTCTTTGATTTCGCGCGTGTAAATATAACAGACAATAGCCAGTAGCGGTATGATATACCATTTGATCATCGAAAGATCCCTCAGCCCGTGCAATGCCTGTTGTGTTGCTCCCGTCATATGACCTCCTTGTACGTTAAAAATAAAATTGCGAATATCAGCGATTCATTTGACCAAGCTATTCATGTTGCCAGATTTATTTTATTATATTATAATATTCGTGAATCAGAAAGAAGTAATTTCCATTATTTTAATTCCTGAATCCTGTGTAAAGGAGAAAAGGACATTTGGTATTTACCAGCAAGATAAAATTCGCCCTTATCATTCTATTAGCTATTATTATAATTGGCACCGTCGGTTTTCATTTTATCGAGGGATGGAGTTTCCTGGATTCCTTTTACACTTGCATCACTACCCTGTCTACGGTCGGATATGGGGATTTTGCGCCGGAAACAACGGCCGGTAAGTTGTTTGCGGTTTTTATAATAATTTTTGGCGTGGGGATGATGTTCTATTCGCTGGTTCTCTTGGCGGAAACATTTATTGACGCGCGTCTGCGCGACTTATTGGGGAGGGGTAAATTGGAAAAAATGATCGAAAAAATGAATAACCATTATATTATTTGCGGCGGCGGCCGTATTGGTTTCTTGATATGCCGGGAACTGATGGCGGGGAAAATACCCTGCCTGGTTATTGATAATGATCCCGAGGTGATTCAGAAGGCTCAGGACGAGGGATTTGTTTACTGCAAAGGAGACGCGACACAGGATAAAGTCCTGATTGAAGCCGGAATAAAGAGGGCTAAAGGTGTTGTTTGCGTGCTGCCGTCGGACGCGGAGAATCTGTATGTTATTTTAACGGCAAAGGAACTCAACCAGCAAATATATATTATGGCCCGTTCCGAAGAAGAAGAATCGGAACACAGGCTTCTTCGCGCGGGAGCGGACCGGGTGATGTCTCCTTATACGCTGGGCGGCGTCCGGATGGCTATGGCTATTCTGCGGCCGGCCATGCTGGATTTCATTGAGATTACGACCAGCCGGCAAAGTCTGGAGCTACGCATGGAAGAAATATCCATTTGTCAGGGATCGCCGTTTATCTCTCAATCGCTGGAAGATTCAGGAATACGCAAGCGCTACGGGCTGATCATTGTCGCTGTGAAAAATGATTCAGGAAAAATGATTTTCAACCCTCTGGCCAATTATGTTATTGCCGAAGGTGACAGGCTAATCGCGATGGGCGAGGATGAAAACGTAAGGAAATTTGCTGAATCCTGCCTGGCATAATAAAGGAGCGGATCATGACATTAAAAAGATTAAACGGTATGTGGATAGGGGCGGCGCTGTTGTTTATTTTTAGCTTATCGGGGTGTGTCGCGCAGAACCTTTACAGTATTAATATGTACTATGACGCCGACAAGGCCGCCCCTCCCGCGTATTTGAAAACGGATGTTAAGACATCCGACGCTGTTATTTCAGTGGCCGAATTTACCGACACGCGGCAGATTGACGATAAGCTTGTCATCGGGCGCGTGGTGGAAAAAAACGACATGAAAGCGTTAGTATTTCCCAAAAATATCAAGACCACTAAAGTTGTATCGAATGGCATTAAACAATATCTAAGAAAGGCCGGTTATAAAGTTGCCGATAAAATAGAACAATGGGACATGAAGGAAGATACCATTCCGCAGGGGGCCGGTAAAGTTCTGATAGGCGGCCATATCGAAGATCTGGAAATAACCTGCCGGAGGGGGTTTCCTTCTAATTCTTACAGGGCCAATATAAAATTATCCGTCGTGATTGCGGATGTGGCCAAAGGGAAAATATTGTATGAAGGCAAGGTGGCCAGCAGCCATTCGCAGGAATATTTCTGGTTTTCTGAAGAGCATCTTGGAGATCAGGCCAGTTTTGTTCTCGGGGATGCTATTGAACAATTATTTGAAGATAAAGTCTTGGCTCAGAAACTCAAGGAAGCTATCGCTCAGTAGCACCGCTCTCAAAGGACTTTCCGCCATGCTGGCGAAAAGTCCTTTAGAAGCGGTATAAGACAAAATATTCTAAAAACATTTCATGATCATTAATGGTTATTCTTTTATAACCGCAATTCTTTCCATCAATCGTATCAATGAATGCAGGTCTGTGAGTGATTGGACCGCGTCATGAGTCATGGCGCTGTTTTATTGCCGCAAATTTATTTCTGATCGGTGATCCCCAGGGATTCGCAGAGAATTTCCGCAGGATCGAAAGCGGAAAGCCCTGAGAGGCCGCCCAGTTGCATACGGCAGGAGCCGCAGTCCGCGACAATTTCTTTGGCCTTGGTTTTTTTGATGAACGAGACAGCCCGATTGCCTAACTGGATTGACGTTGCTGCGTTGCTCTTTTTGAAGCCGTAACTTCCGGAAAGCCCGCAACAGGTGTCATCAAGAATATCGCATTCCAGACCGGGTATCAAAGACATAAGCTTTGCCGCCGGATAACCGATATTCAGCGCCCGGAGATGGCAGGGGATATGATAGGCGATTTTGCGCGGCGTTTCCTTAAAGACCGGTTTGGCATATTCTTCATGGATGAGTTTAAGGATGTATTCATGAACGTCGTAGCAGTTTTCGGCAACTTTTTTGCCCTGCGGGATTTCCAGAATGCCGGGATAATCGTGTAGAAGGCAAAGTCCGCAGGACGTGCACGTATAAACGATATCATACCCCGCGTCTATGTAATTGGATAATGAAGAGGCGTTTTTTTGCGCGAAGTATTTAGCCAGGGCTAAATTTCCGTTACCCAGCGCGGGAAGTCCGCAGCACCATTGGGGCGGCAGGACCACATCCACATTCAGGGCGGAAAGTAAACGGACAATTTTTCTGCCGATATCGGGGCGGTAGAAATTTATAAAACATCCGTAAAAAAAGGCAACTTTTCTTGTTCCCTTGTTCAGGATTTTTTTCTCTTTGCGCATGGTCCTGAAACGAAACTTCGGGAAGGGAATGTGAGTGGATATTCCGAGGGCCCGAAATGCTTTCTTTCCTATTTCAGCGGAAGCAATCATGTTGGCGAAGGGGACGGTTAAAGAACCCAGGGCGCTCAAATAATAATTATTGGCAAAAAGCAGATGCGCCGGCGTATGGGAATGTTCAAGACCGTATCTTTGCTGGGCCTTGAGGATGATTTCGGCAGGTTCCACGCCGCAGGGGCAGGCCATTTCACAGCGCTTGCACTGGCTGCATAAAAGCACCCACTCATCCTCGGCTTTGTCCCTGTCCGACCGGAATCGCTGGGCGTCCGGTCCCGACTGCTTCGGTCCGGGGAACTCCGGGTTTACCCGGAACACGGGACAGTTTTCCACGCAAATCGTGCAGCGTATGCAATGTTCATATTTCATGGGATAAATACTCCGCGCAGGATCGAGCCGCCACATGGGCTGTTGCCAGCGCCAGGCCGTGACCGCAGCCGTTTTTTAATATTTCGGTATTGGCGAGAATCCCGCCGCACACAAAAATGTTCTCCCACGGTGAATCTGTGGGCCTCAAAGATGAATCAGCGATAATGCCCGCTCTGCCGATGCCGTGGTTTAGTGAAAAATAATCATGATCGAACCACGTCTCCCGCGGTCCGTCAGTATGCACGGGAAGATTGAAAACGTTTTCAATGATGGATTCGCGTGTCGCGGTAAGACCGCCGCCGACAAATGATCCCGTGGCCAGAATAAAAGCTCTGGCGTTAATGCTGTTGGGCCTTCCTTCGGAATGTGTTGCCACCGCTTCAACCAGCCTGCCCGCTTTTTCTGTTCCCTCGACCCGCCATGACCAGTATATCATGCCTCCTTTTTTACGGAAATATCCCTTCAGGGCATTGAAAAGTCTTCTGCCGGGCATGGACGGCGGAATGGTTGGAATTTCAAAGACGGGCTTTCCCGTGAGGATGGCTATCGTGTTGATGATGTCGGCCGCAGATTCCATGCCGCAAACGGCGGGGAAGGCGATCTTGTCTTCATCGATGTTTAGCCTCTCAAGCCAGATCATAAACTTTTCGAAGAATTCTTTTTCCTCAAAATGTGAAGCTAAACCCATGGTGTGGTTGACACCGGCGTCATAGACTGAAAATTTAGTATTTTTACGCCGGGAGACGATGTAGCCCGGATAAAAATCCTTGAGTCCCTTGAAGGTGATGATGTGTATACTGTCCTTGTCGTCCTGAGGAGCCGCTTTCATGGTTAAGGGAACAAGACAGGATGTTTTGAGCGTGCCCAGAGCGGAAAGCACAAAACGATTTTCTTCAGCCCAGCCCGCGTAGGGAAGTCCCATATCCATCATGGCTGTCTTAAAATAATTCAAAGCCTCTCCGGTAATTTTCTCCGGCACAAGGTGGTAGGGATGCTCAGGCGGCAGATCATGAATGCCTGACAGGGGTTTATGATCACGTGAACAAACATCGACACAGCCGGTGGAAAGACAGGCGGTAGGTTCGCCTTCGGTGACGAGGGCGACTTTAAAACCGCGCTCCGAAAGAAGCGCTCCGGCGGTCAGCCCTGCTACCCCCGCGCCTATGATAACGACATCGTATTCGGTAACGCTCATTCGTGTTTCTCCATGGCAAGAATTCCCATATAGATATATTCAACAAGCTGTTCTTCGCGGAGTTGATCTCCCCACAGAGCGTGTCTTATGCCTCTGTAACGGCGCTGCAGAAATCCACGCAGCATTTCCATGGACTGCTTAGGTGATATAACACTCATATCATTCATGATGCCGAGGGCGCGAAAAGTGCAGAAACCGCCCTGACACGGTCCCATGCCCAGACGCGTCCGGTGCTGAATATCACCGACATTTCGTGTGCCGGTTTGCCGGATGATTCTCTCCACTTCCTGTCTTGTGACAAGTTCACATTCACAAACGATATTTTTCATGTCGGCAAGCCGCTTAGATAATGGATAGCCGCTCAATTCTTCCTGGCCGTCCAGCGGTATTTCCGCCGTTTCACATGATTTCTTAAGATTAAAAGAAGCCATGATGGTGTCAACCATCTTTTCCGCCATGAGCCGGAAGGTCGTGAGCTTTCCTCCCGCGATGCTGTAAAGGCCGTTTTCGTGATCGATGATCTGAAAACCGCGGGATATTTCATGGCTGTCGGCTTTCTTCGATTTAAGCAGCGGCCGGACGCCGGAAAAAGCGCGGATAATACGGGTATTGTTGAAATGAGGAATCATTTTCCCGGCTTCGCTGATGATGGTATCCACCTCGCGGGACTCCGTGAGCAGATTATCCGGATCGTCAATCGTCAGGGATGTTGTGCCGGCCAGACAAACCGCTTCATTAGGCACGATGATATCGCCATCCGACGGGTGCCTGAGCCTGTTGATCACCATGTTGGTCAAACGGTGATTTGTGATCACCAGCGATCCCTTGACGAGCGTCATGGGTACTTCACAGCCGGCAAGCGAGGCGATCATATTCGCCCAGGCGCCTGTCGCGTTGACGATGATGTTGCCGTGGATTTCCCTGATTTCGCCCGTCGCCTGATCGACGGCTTTGATGCCCGTGCAGCGGCCGTGCGATTTGATAATTTCCGTGACTTTATGCCGCGTGAAGATAATGCCGCCCCGAAGCTCTGAAGTCCGGATATTAAGCAGACAAAGGCGGAACGGATCAATGGAGCAATCGGGAACCTTGATGGCTTCTTCGATTTCGGGATTCAGGTTGGGAACCAGTTCAATAGCCCTGGTGGAAGAAATGACCTCTGTAGGGATACCCACATCTTCACAGCTTCTCAGAAATAATTCCCTGAAGCGTTTGGAATCTCCGGGCAGACGCACGAACAATCCGCCTGTCTGTTCGACACATTTTCTGCCGATCCTTCTGAGAATAAGATTTTCTTCATAACACTCACTCGCGGCTATGGAATCGGTAACGGCATATCGGCATCCGCTGTGCAGCAGGCCGTGACAGGCGCCGGTGGCTCCCGCCGCGAAGTCGCCTTTTTCGATAAGGCAATGCGGAATACCGCGCAGTGCCAGATCTCTGGCAATACCGCAACCGGTGGCCCCGCCGCCTATAATGATGACATCCGTTTTAATCATGCTGTATTTATACCATCTTTAAATGAATTTTCACGATGCTGTTCCCTAGTATACCATTTCTAAATCTAAGATGATATCGAGGCGGCTAGGAGGAGGCGACGAGGCGTATTTTATATACGTCGAGGAAGCCGACAACGACGCCAACAAAGATAGCGCTTAGATTTAGGAATGGTATTATTTTTCATCCTCCCAGTGCATAGCCCGTTTTACGGCCTTCTTCCAGCCGTCATAGAATTCTTTCCGTATATCTTCGTTCATGCCTGGTGTAAATCTGTGATTTACTTTCCGCCGCTTGGCGATCATGGATTGATCCTTCCAGAAACCGACCGCCAGGCCTGCAAGATAGGCTGCTCCCAGAGCGGTTGTTTCAATGATTTCCGGCCGCTCCACGGGCACGCCAAGGATATCCGATTGGAACTGCATCAGGAAATTGTTGGCACAGGCGCCGCCGTCCACGCGCAGTTCGCAAAGATCAAGTCCGCATTCGTTGCGCATCAGTTCCAGAACGTCCCGGGTCTGATAGGCAATGGATTCCAGTGTCGCCCGGATAATGTGATTTCTTGTCGTTCCGCGGGTCAATCCCAGCATCGCGCCGCGCGCGTACATGTCCCAGTAAGGGGCGCCAAGACCGACAAAGGCGGGAACCACATAGACGCCGAGAGAGTCATCAACCTTGGTCGCGAAATACTCGCTGTCTTTGGCATCATAGATTATTTTCATGCTGTCGCGCAGCCACTGAATAGCGGCGCCGGCAATAAAGATACTGCCTTCCAAAGCATATTCCACTTTATTGTTGACTCCCCACGCGATGGTGGTCAAAAGGCCGTTTTTCGAATGAACCAGCTTATCCCCCGTCAGCATCAGCATGAAACAGCCAGTGCCATAGGTGTTTTTAACCATTCCCGGTGTATAACAGGCCTGCCCGAAAAGCGCCGCCTGCTGATCACCCGCGTCTCCGGCGACCGGTATTTCCGCTCCGAATATCCGGGCATCGGTATTGCCGTAAATGGCGCTTGACGGCTTCACGTCCGGCAGCATGGACGCGGGAATATCGAGTTCTTTTAAGATTCTTTCATCCCATTTCAGCTCTTTGATATTGTATAGCATCGTGCGGGACGCGTTGCTGTAATCGGTTACGTGTACCTTCCCGCGCGTCAAATTCCAGATTAACCAGGTATCAATATTACCGAAAAGCAGATCGCCGTTTTTTGCCTTTTGTTTTGCTCCTTCAACATTATCCAGTATCCACTTTACTTTGGTCCCGGAGAAATAGGCGTCCAGCACTAATCCGGTATTTTCCCTGATGTAGTCTCCCAGTCCTCTGGCTTTAAGTTCATCGCATATTCCCGCCGTGCGGCGGCACTGCCAGACAATGGCATTATAAACGGGTTTGCCTGTTTGTCTGTCCCATACAACGGTTGTTTCGCGCTGATTGGTGATGCCGATGGCCGCGATCTCTTCAGGCGCGATGCCTGTTGTAGCCAGCATTTCGCTTACTACGCCGCTTTGCGATCCCCATATCTCCATGGGATCATGTTCCACCCAGCCCGCTTTGGGATAGATTTGGGTAAATTCTTTTTGAACTGCTTTGACGACATTTCCTCCGTGGTCATACAGGATGGCCCGCGAACTGGTGGTTCCCTGATCAAGGGATAAAATATACGATTTCTTCATGCTTGTGCTCCTGCCATTAGGATAAAGATGTCTTTGGTAATCTTATTAATATTACATAATGCTTTGTAATTGCAAATAAAAAAGTAGATATTGACCTATTTTAAATAAGATGGTATAACTAACAACAAAAGTAAAGTATTTGATTCATGAATTGACATCGTTCAGGGAAAAGTTACAAACCGCTCATAGAATATTGCCCGGTAAGTACCTGTAAGAATAAAGAAAAAAATTATCTTTTAATAAATTGAAAAAAATTTAAATTTTTTCTTGACACAATCGTGAAGAGAGAGTAGATACCCTTTTCTGTTCATCAGAATAAAGTGTTTGAATGCAGATTGAAATTTTCAATAAGTTCACCGATAGTATGATCCTTGGTTGTCGGACACTTCCAATTGTAACTGGTTGAACATTAAGGTTTTTGAAATCATTCTTGACATAAGAATCTGGATGCTTAGATTTTAAGTACAGAATCTTTATAGATGGCTCTTTGGAAATTGAATAGTGGGAAAATGAATTTGTGGGTCCTAATATAATTTTTTGAGATAACGCGAGAAAAAAGAAAGAGAAATCTTTCTTCTAGGATTAAAACTTGAGAGTTTGATCCTGGCTCAGAACAAACGCTGGCGGCGTGCCTAACACATGCAAGTCGTACGAGAAAGTCCGCTTCGGTGGATAAGTAAAGTGGCGCACGGGTGAGTAACGCGTGGATAATCTACCCTTTAGTCTGGAATAACTTATCGAAAGGTGAATTAATACCGGATAATATCCCGGATGCTTCGGCAATCGGGATCAAAGAAGGCCTCTGCTTGCAAGCTTTTGCTGAAGGATGAGTCCGCGTACCATTAGCTAGTTGGTAGGGTAATGGCCTACCAAGGTTATGATGGTTAGCTGGTCTGAGAGGATGATCAGCCACACTGGAACTGAGACACGGTCCAGACTCCTACGGGAGGCAGCAGTGAGGAATATTGCGCAATGGGGGAAACCCTGACGCAGCAACGCCGCGTGAGTGAGGAAGGTTTTCGGATTGTAAAGCTCTGTCGAGCGGAAAGAAATGCATGATGGCTAATATCCATCATGCTTGACGGTACCGCTAGAGGAAGCACCGGCTAACTCCGTGCCAG
>DATKPG010000028.1:0-24508 GCA_035524255.1 Smithella sp.
GGCTTTAAGTTTAATTATCCAGCGTCGCTTAACTCCTCAAATGGGTGGCCTGGTTTGCTCCGGAATAGCCGGCCGATTTGCTCCGGATTGGGTGGCCGATTTCAATCGGATTCAGTGGCCGGTTTGGACCGGAATACTCACTAAGCTTGAAACATGGTTCAAGCTCTATCACAATCATAAAAGAATTGGCAAAGTATTGCTCGATATAATGGGCAGCATTAATGATGATAGTGCTCAAGAAGTAGAAATTTTAAAATATTATGATGAAGGTGCAAGACAACTTATAAATTCGCCCAAAAAAGTTCAGGAAGAATTAAAAAAACTAACCCCAGATGAATGGGAAGAAATAATAAAGAACGGTCAAACAATAAATGAAAAATTTTTTGAAATGACAATCAATGATCTGGCAAGTAGCTTCGATAAAAAAGAAAATGAAACATTTAAAATGAGCTATAAAAAACCAGAAATAATTTTCTTCATTCGCATAATTATTCCATGCTTCACCCTTTATAATACATATCCGTCAGAGCTTCTCCGTAAAGCGCAAAACGGAGATGACAATGCTTTAGAAAAACTCATCAGACTGGATAAATCAATCATCTTTGAACCCAAAATAAGCGAAACAATCCATCAAGCTCAGGCTTTGAAAGCTCAATCAAGAACGTCCATGATAAAAAAAGCCTTCATCAGTAAACCGGCTAAAATAAACATGAGTATGAAAGCTATCAAATGTAATTTTGGCGGTCTGATATCTTATTTATCAGAGAAATCGGGGCAAAAAATTAAGGCAGCCGATATAAGGAAATTATTCGATGCTATTGCCCGTGATAGAAGCATCGATACAATTGATCCTGATTTAACAGACATGACACCTGAAACTTTTGAAAAAGCAATTCAGCGTTCAAGAGCCTTCTGGAACATAATCATACCGGACAAAAAATAATTCATAATTTGTCCAGTAGTCCTTCATCCGTCTTTTGTAAAATTCTCAACCATGAAAGACGGAGTAAATAAAAATCAAAAACAAAATAAAACTATCGATAACAAAGAGCACGCCCGATGCGGCGACAGCAGAGCCGCTAGCGGGCGTGCGAATGCATGCGAGCATGAGGAGGAAAACATGGCGGAGTCTGTAACACGCCATGTTCTAATTTCAGATAGTGAGAATATAGAATATTTAATCTGTGGAATAGATACCCTTGATGTCGGTTTTTATGTTGAATGGGGTGAAGAATGGAAAGAACTCAAAGAGAAATTTGATGATCGTAAAGAATTAGCTAAAAAAACGGACGGGAATCTTATTGATGTAGCCGGTATCAGGCCCCATATCTTTTATGCCAGTGGTAAAGCTCCTAATTATCGCTATCACATTAAATTTCCAGAATACCATTGTTTCATATCAATAGCTCAATTTGCATCGCATAGCCCTAATATTTACATTTCTTTTACTTCTGAAGCTCTTCATTGGGAATTATCCGATAAAGAACTCATTGAACTGGTTGAACAGGATATTAAATCTTTAGGGGGTATAATCGTTAAACATAAGATAAGTCGATGTGATCTATATGCGGATTTCAGAATTCCCGGGGGATTGAGCTTTGAATTTGTAAAAAGTCATATGGTGGGAAAAGCAAAAGATACATCGCATTTTATGAACGGAAAGATATTAGAGACATTTTATGTTGGTGCGAAAAATTCGCCTATTCAATTGCGAATTTATGACAAGGGAAAAGAAATTAAGAAAAAAGGAACAGAAGAAAGATGGCTTCTTTTATGGTTTATTGATGATCCTCAAGATGTGTGGCGGATAGAATTTCAGATTAGACGACCAATTTTAAAACAGTATTGCATCAATACAATTGATGATCTCCGCAATGCAAAAGCTGATTTGTGGAAATATGCCACTTGTGAATGGCTCTCTCTCCGTTGCCTTGATAATGAAAATCAAGCAAGGCGGACAATTCATGAATTTTGGAAAAAGGTTCAATCCTGTATTCAATTCTTCGGATTGGTAAAAGGTGCAGTCAGAAATAATGAGAAAAATAAAATAATTTCTATCAGGTGGTATGTTTCAAGGATTAGTAGTTTTCTTATCCCATGTGCGGCTATTTTGAGAGATTATGATTTAGAAAGCTGTTCGATAAAGGTTTTTGATAGAATAGTTCTTTTTGATGATCCTGAAAAGTTCAAAGAAAAAGCCCGGAAAAAATCAATTGAACTGGGTATTCCCATTGAAAGTAAAATTAAAGAAACAGAACCGAAATAAAATAAAGAGGTAAGTAAAATATGAATGACCTACCAAGTGAAGGTTTTTTACGATTGAATCAGATTGTCGGAAATAAGACAACGATGGCTATTATTCCCATTTCAAAATCAAGTTGGTGGGCGGGAGTAAAAGAAGGGAGATTTCCTCAACCAGTCAAGCTTGGCAAGCGGACAACAGTTTGGAGAATTTCTGATATCAGGTCGTTGATTGAAAAAAATAGTGCAACATAAAATTTTTTTTTATTTAGTATTTCTGAATGGTAAAATCTTTGCGCCCTGTTTTAATTCGTCAAGATAATCTGCCCATTGTTGCATCATCTTCCGCCGTTCTTCAAGGTGTGAAGTCCTGTTGTATGCGCGTCCGTTTGGGTCTCTTACTGCGTGGGCAAGCTGATGTTCAATAAAATCAGGTCTGACTTGCAAAACTTCATCAAGAATCGTTCTTGCCATTGCTCTAAATCCGTGACCGGACATTTCTTCTTTTGGATAACCCATAATTCGTAAAGCAACAAGAATAGCATTTTCACTCATGGGGCGTTTAGGGCTTCTCTCGGATGGAAATAAATATTGTCCTGAACCTGTGAGTGTGTGGAGTTTATTTAATATATCTATTGCCTGTCGTGATAATGGCACAAGATGTGGTTCTTTCATTTTCATTTTACTTGCCGGAATATTCCATTCAGCATTTTCGAGGCTTATTTCTGTCCATTCTGCATGACGGAGTTCTCCGGGGCGGACGAAAACCAAAGGCGCAAACTTTAAAGCGCATTGAACAACAAATGTTCCCTCATAATTGTCAATAGCTCTGAGAAGATTCCCTACTTCTTTGGGGTCTGTAATTGCGGCTCTGTGAGTAGTTTTTACGGGTGACAATGCGCCTTTTAAATCTTCAGCAGGGTTACGATCCGCGCGTCCGGTTGCAACTGCGTATCTGAATATCTGACCACAAATATTTCTTACACGGTGAGCAAGTTCGAAAGCATTTCTTACTTCTATCAGCCTTAATACTGATAATAACTCCGGAGCTTTTATATCTTTTATAGGCCGTGAGCCAATCAAAGGGAAAACGTTTATCTCCAAACGGTGCATAATTTTATCTGAGTATTCTTCCTGCCATTTTGATTTGAATCTTTCATTCCATTCTTTTGCTATGATCTCAAAGGTTTCGGATTCTTCAATTTTTGCCTGTTTTTGCACTTTGCGTATCACGCCTGGATCAGTGTCATTAGCTAAAAGCCTTCTTGCATCATCGCGCTTGCGTCGAGCGTCAAGTAAGCTTATTTCAGGATATGGGCCAAAGGTTAATTTCTTTTCTTTATTACCGAAGCGATATTTGAAATGCCAAAGTTTGCCACCGGATGGTGTAACTAAAAGATAAAGACCGCCACCGTCAAAAATCTTGTATGCATTCGATCTAGGTTTGGCATTACGCGCTTTAATTTCCGACATCGGCTTAATTCTTATAGGCATGAGAAATCCTCCTTTTTGGGGGCTTGCAGATTTCTATGGGGGCTTTTTATATGTTAATCAGCCCCCAAACTTCATATATCTTGGAAAACCTTATAACACGTCTTTGGACAAAAAGCAACAAAAAACCCGCTATTTCTAACGGGTTATTTGATTTCCTAGGATGAACTAGGATAGTGTTCTGGCTCCCCAGCGCGGACTCGAACCACGGACATGCTGGTTAACAGCCAGCCGCTCTACCGACTGAGCTACTGGGGAACATGTTTTTAAAGATTCAGATTTTCGTCTCACCCAATCGTTAATCCCTATATCCGGGATAAACCCGGGTGAAATTTTTCTGGCGCTTCATAATACAAGAACGGACTCTTGTCAACCTCAATTAAATATTTATGTAAAATATTAAATTAATTTGTCTATTATCAAAAATAACCAAATTGTTCTAATAAGTTTAAAAAGTGAATGAATAGTACTTTTTTCGCCACACCGTATCATTTTCTTGCCTCAAATATCATGATGGGATATAAAAGCGCAACTTTTAAAAGCGGGATGGGCAATGAAATCCAAAGTTAAAGCGGGCACTCAGGGATTTTTAAAAAAACACGTGCTGGAAGAAGGCTTGTGCACAGGTTGCGGCGCCTGCGTGAGTCTTTGCCCTTATCAGGTTATATATCATGACCGTACGGTGCAACTGCATCAATGCGATCTTGAAGACGGCAAATGTTACGCTTTTTGCCCCAGAACTAAAACCGATCTGGCGGCTTTAAGAAAACTTCTTTTTCATCAGGGTGATCTGACACCGGAAATCGGCGCGGTAAAAGGCTATTATTTTTCCCGGTCCGTTGATCCCCGATTGCGCTCGGTCGCCCAGCATGGGGCCACGGTGAGCGCTTTAATGGAGCTGGCGTTGTCCGAAGGTCTGATTGATTCAGCCATTGTCTCTTCCCGCGATGGACAATTTTTACAAAACGGCGCTGTCGTAAAAGATCTAGTAGATATAAGAAATAATGCCAAAAGCAGGTTTACCGTATCGCCTACGGGCGCGGTTTTTAATCAACTGCTCACCCGGGATTCAGGCAATGTGGGAGTCGTGGCGACGCCCTGTCAGGCGCTGGCGTTGGCCAAGATGAGGTTGAATGCTACAAATGAGTATAAAACTAAAATAAATCAACTGAAACTGGTTGTCGGATTGTACTGCGGCTGGACGCTTTCCATGGAAAAATATACAAAGTTGCTGCTTGAGAATAATATTGCTTTGGAATCCGTCACGGGGATGGATATTCCGGCAGGGGGAAATATTCTGGAGCTTTACACCGATGACGGAACGAAATCGATTCCGTTTGACGCCGTGCAGAGCTGCATTCGGGAAGCCTGTCGATATTGCATGGACAGCACGGCGGAATTTGCCGATGTTTCGGTTGGCTCAGCGCGCTTTTCCGGTAAATGGAGTGATGTGCGAAAGTGGAATCAATTGATTGTGCGGACGGAAAAAGGCAGAGAATTGGTAGAACTGGCCGTAAGAAGGGGAGTTCTGGATGTGCGGGAAGCCCCCGCTGAAAATTTAAAAGAACTCAAGGACGCGGCTGTCAATAAGAAAAACAATGCGCTGAAAAATATAATTGAGAAAAGCGGCTCAAGAAATAATCTGTTATATTTAGATCAACATGATCCTGTCGTGCTGAAATATTTAAAAAAGAAGTCTCTGCCAAAAAGAAGGTAAAATAGTGTCCAAATTACTTAGTGCGGCCAAAACCAAAGTTTTATTCATGGGCAATGAAGCCATCGCGCGGGGCGCGTTGGAGGCTGGCGTCAGTGTCGTTTCCGGTTATCCCGGAACGCCCTCATCGGAAGTCATAGAACGCCTGTCCGATGTTGCCCAGGAGAGAAACATTTACGTGGAATGGTCAACCAATGAAAAGGTGGCTTTGGAAGTGGCCGCCGCCGCGTCTTTTTCCGGTTTGCGTTCGATGTGCGTGATGAAGCAAAATGGCGTCAATGTGGCGTCCGATTTTCTTTTGCATCTGGCCTCATCGGGCACGCGCGGCGGAATCGTTCTGGTCGAATGTGAAGATCCCGGCGCTCTATCGAGTGTCAATGAGGGGGAATCACGATATTTCGCGCGCATGCTCGAAATTCCGCTTTTAGAGCCGGCCAATTTTCAGGAAGCCAAGGATTTGACCCTGTGGGCTTTTGAGTTATCGGAGAAAATAAGAAATATCGTTATCCTGCGTTCCGTGACGCGCATGTCTCACGCCAGCGGCAACGTGATCTGCGGCAAACTTCCGGAAGAGACAAGAACTGCCCAATTTATTTCTGACGGATCATTTATGGATCCTTTAAGGGGGCCGGTCGTCAGCACGCCGGTTGTCATTAAACACAATCTTCAGCAGAAAAAATTGCAAAAAGCCGCGGAGCTTTTTGAAAAGAGTCCTTTTAATAGTTACGCAGGTCCCACGCATCCGGAACTTTTAATCATCACCAGTAGCGCCTGTTTCCTGTATAGCCGGGAAGCGATCGAAATGCTGGGTCTGCAAAAGCGTGTCGGGATTTTAAAGCTCAGTTGCACCTGGCCCCTGCCGCTTAAGTTGTTGAAAAAATATCTGCGCCTGACCGAAAAGATTATGGTGGTGGAAGAGGTTTTGCCGTTTCTTGAAGAAAATATCAAAGTCGCCGCGATTGGAATGCTCAAAGATACAGGTATCAAAACTTTTTATGGAAAAATGGATGAAACACTGCCCTCAGTAGGCGAGTTGAATCCCGATATTGTTGCCGAAGCCCTGGGCAGAATCATGAAGGTCAAATATAAATCACTGCCTGCCGGTTATATTCGTGAAATCCAAAAAGTGGCGCCGAAAATTCCTCCGCGGGAACAGACGTTTTGTCCCGGTTGTCCGCATCGCGCGTCGTTTTGGAATATCAACACCGCGCTGAAACTCGACGGCCGCGAGGGCATTGTTTGCGGCGATATAGGCTGTTACGCCATGGCTTCGCTTTGGCCGGCAATAGGCTTCAATACAGTGCGCACTCTTCATTCCATGGGTTCAGGCACGGGCCTGGCCAGCGGATTTGCCAAACTAGAAGCTTTCGGTCAGGATAAACCCGTTTTGACCGTTTGCGGCGATTCCACTTTTTATCACGCCGTTATTCCGGCGCTCATCAACGCCCGGCATAACAAGGCGGATATTACGTTCATCGTTATGGATAACGCGGGAACGGCGATGACGGGCTTCCAGCCTCATCCCGGTCTGGATATAGGCGCCGTAGGCGAGCCGCTACCCTCTATTGAGATTGCCGCGATTTGCAGGGCGATAGGAGCCAAAGTTGCCGAATGCGATCCTTTTGATTTGGAAGGGACAAGTAAAATGCTTACATCTTTTATGGCCGAGCGCGGTTCCATGAAAGTGCTGATTATGAAACAGCCCTGCGCCCTGAGCCCCGAAAAGAAGGGCAAGAAACAATACCAGATGAAAGTGAACGAAGAACTTTGTCTGGGCGAGACCTGCGGTTGCAACCGTTTATGCACAAGGATTTTCCGTTGTCCGGCCCTCACTTGGGACCGGGCAAAAAAGAAAGCGGTCGTTGACGAAGTCATCTGTGCCGGCTGCGGCGTCTGTTACTCGATCTGTCCGCAAAAAGCGATCATAAGAACGGAGGCGGCGGATTGATGAAAATGGCTTTAACAAAAGATCCGACAAACATTATTATCACCGGCGTTGGCGGTCAGGGCAATGTCATGGCCTCCCGCGTGCTTGCCGGGATGCTGGTTAACGCGGGCTATATGGTCACCATCGGTGAAACTTTCGGCATGTCTCAGCGCGGCGGTTCCGTGATGAGCCATTTGCGCTTATCATCAACGTCCGTCTTAAGTCCGCAAATTCCGCAGGGCAGGGCGGATATCATTATCGCGCTGGAACCGGTAGAAGCGCTCAGAGTTCTGGTAAAATACGGAAACCCCGATGTCGCGGTTCTTTCCAATTCGCGCATGGTTTATCCCATGGGGGTCATCACAGGCGATTTTACCTATCCGTCTCTTGACGACATAAAATCAATGTTTGAAAAAATCGCGGCAAAAAGCTGGATCATAGACGCTACGTCTGTGGCAGTTGATCTGGGCAATCCTGTTTTGAGCAATATTGTCATGATCGGAGCGCTGGCGGGCACTTCCCTACTGCCGATTGACCGCGACGCTTTTGAAAAGGAAATAACCAAAAGCATGTCCGTAGGTATTCGCGATATAAATCTGGCCGCGTTTGATTCCGGTATGAAAATGCTTTAATGCCGGTCATAAAAATATTCCTATTAAACTTTCTTTATTTCCTTCGGATTTATATTTATGTCTTGAGGAACAGCCGCCATCCCGCGTACAATGAACCCAAAGAAAAATCCAATGCGCCGGAAGCTTCGGCGACAGGCGTGAATCCGCATGCGTCGCAATTTATTTCGCCCCGGCTTTTGACATAGCAGCCTCTGGTAATGGTGCCGTCCGGGTCGACATTAATCAGCATGTCGTCGTAGCATCGCCAGCTGTTATCAACCATGGCCTTGAGTCTGCCAACCGAATTCAAAATGGGCAAACCCGATTTTTTCAGTTCCAATAGTTTTTGAATTGCGGCGCGGCGCTCGTTGGGTGAGAGAGAAAGATCCTCCTCCCCCTGATGATAAGGATAGAAAAACTGAACAGTCATTCCTTTAAGTGTCGGATTTTCGCGCACCCATTTCGCGAGATTTTCAAAATCCTGCCAGTTGCGGCGATTCAATGTAGTGTGTATAAAAACGCGGGGATGCCGGGTCTTTTTAATGTTGAAATAAATTTGGTCAAAAGAATCATTTCTTAAATAGTCGTGGGTTTCCTTCATACCGTCAAGACTTATCCAAAGCGTATGGGAGGGAATATCCAGCGGCAGCGTGCCATTGGTCGTCACCGCCACGCGCAGGAAGCGCGCTCTGGCATAAAGGACGAGATCATGAAGGCGATAAGAACCATCACGCCATAACAGAGGTTCGCCGCCCTCAAATACAACCACACGGGTCCCGAATCGGCGAAGTGTTTCCAATGCCCCGATAGCCGTATTCCAGGACATGTGGGCTTCGTGGTCATTTGGGCGAAGGTGAAACGGGCAGGCACGGCAGGCCAGGTTGCAGCGGTAGGTAACCTTGAAGCTTGCCAGCAGGGGAATTTTACGGTCCAGTATTTTTCGCTGCAGAAAAAACCACGAAAGATCTAGAGGCCATGGTAATCGCGCGGCCATTAAATTTCTCTTTTTATTTTCGCGCCGGGCAGTGTGAAAATTATCCAAATTTATTATTTCCTCTGCAAAAACTATAGGAATAAAAGAAAATCATGTCAACCTTATAAAAAAACTAAAAGTAAGGATTAAGAATTTATCATGAACCGGCTTTTATTCGTGGTTATATAAAGGTAAAAACATTCATAATAACATTAACTTTAAAATTTTAAACCTTTAATGCTATGGAGTGGAAATTAACTGAAATTTAATATAAGTATTAATTGACATGACCTGATTAGAACTTATATTATCCCCGATGGAAATTCATGAAGAGGTGAAAGAATGAAAGATATTTATTCGGCTGTAAAAGTAACTGATAATGTTTATTGGGTTGGCGCCATTGATTGGACAATCCGCGATTTTCATGGTTATACCACGCCGCACGGCAGCACTTATAACGCGTACCTGGTGATGGCGGATAAAATTACTTTAATCGATACGGTCAAAGCGCCGTTCAAAGATGAAATGCTCTCCCGTATTAAATCCGTTGTTGATCCTTCCAAAATAAAATATATTATTTCCAATCATTCCGAAATGGATCATTCCGGCTGTCTGCCGGAGGTCATCGATTTCATCAAGCCCGAAAAGGTTTTCGCTTCGGCAGTCGGCGTAAAGACATTAAAAGAGCTGTTTCATGATCAGCATGAAATAATACCCGTAAAAGACGGGGAAGCGCTCAGCCTCGGCAATATGGAACTGACTTTCATGGAAACACGTATGATTCACTGGCCGGACAGCATGTTTACCTATCTGGCTAAGGATGAACTTTTGTTTTCGCAGGATGCTTTCGGTATGCATCTGGCGACGTTAGAACGTTTTGCCGATGAAATTCCGGCCGCGACTCTGGAATATGAGGCGGCAACCTATTATGCCAATATTGTGCTGCCTTATTCGCCGATTGTTCTGAAGGCTCTGGATAAGGTCGCGGCATCAGGATTGAAAATCAAAATTATCGCTCCCGATCACGGGCCGATCTGGCGTAAAGATATCGGCCGGATTATTGAACTCTATACAAAATGGGCTCTGCAAAAGCCGACGGCAAAAGCAGTTGTGGTTTACGCGACAATGTGGCACTCTACTGAAAAAATGGCTGGTGCCATCAGCGAAGCGCTGGCGCAGGCAGGCGTCAGGGTAAAACTATTTTCAATGAATGAAACACACCGCAGTGAAGTCGTTTATGAAGTGCTTGATGCCGGAGCGCTGATTGTCGGTTCGCCGACACTGAATAACAATATTCTGCCGCAGATGGCGGATGTAATGACTTATCTGAAAGGTTTGAAACCGGTCAATCTTATCGGCGCGGCTTTCGGCTCTTACGGATGGAGCGGTGAATCGGTAAAACATCTGGACGCGATGCTCAAAGAGATGAAGGTGGAAATTGTTGCTGAACCAATTTCCGTGAAGAATGTTCCCGGAAGCGATGTTTTGGAAAAATGCCACGAAATGGGCAAGACGATAGCGGCGCAGCTGCTTAAAAAAACAGCTTCTAATTAATGACGGAAGAAAAACGAGCCCAAGGCTCTCTATAATAAACGATTTCCCGCGAATCGCAAAAATTCTATGTCGCGGGATTAAGGAGTGAATGATGAAAAAATATGTTTGTGGTGTATGCGGCTATGTTTATGATCCGGCCAAGGGAGATAAGGATGGCGATGTTGCCGCGGGAACGGCTTTTGAAGATTTGCCTGGCGATTGGTCTTGTCCGGTTTGCGGGGCGGCGAAAGACGAATTCTCCCCAGAATAAGAATGACGACATCGTAAAAAGTCCATATGCTGCGTTGCGTTGCATCCCTCGTCATTGCGACGTACACAAAAAGTACGACTCATTCCTCGGGATTTACGCGCCTTGCCTCTGGAGCTTTTTTCGATGTCGTCAAAAGTTGCATTATTCATCAGTTTTAGCGATAATCAGTCAGACAAAAGGGAAAAAATAGCAATTTTATTAACCGGAATAAAAAACTATTAAGGATGAAACGATATGGATAAAATTCAAGATGCGTTGAATCAGGCGTATGCCGGAGAATCCAAAGCGGCTCTGAGACTCAAAGTTTACGCGCAAAAGGCTGAAGATGAAGGTTATATGCAAATGGCCCGCCTTTTCCGCGTGATTTCTTACTCGGAAGAAATTCACGGTGCTAGAGCCTTAAGGGTGCTCCGGGAAATCAAAGGCACGGAAGAAAATCTGGCCGCGAGTTTTGAATCGGAAAAGAAAGTTGCCGAAGTTGCCTATGATCAGTTTGTAAAGCTTGCGGAAGAAGCGGGCAATAAAGAAGCGGTGCTGCATTTCAGTCAGAGCCGCGATGTGGAGGAAACGCACGCCAAGCTTTATAAAGAGGCCATGTCGCACTTTATGGAAGAAAGAGAAACAACATACTATGTCTGTAAAGTTTGCGGTTATGTCTCTGATGGCGCTTTGCCTGACGAATGTCCTGTTTGCGGCGCCAACGCGAAACAATTTAAGACATTCGATAAATAATCGGCAACCCGTTGGAAACCATGCAATGAAATAATGAGGTGAGAATATGCATATTCGTTACCGAGTAATCGTTGCTTTGTTGTTATTTAGTCTTTTACTGCCCGGTAGCGCGATTTGTGAGGAAAAGCCCCTCTGGGAATTAGGCGTGGGTTTGGGTCTGCTCGTGATGCCGGATTACCGGGGCTCGGACGAATACAGACTGTACCCGCTGCCGTATCCTTATGTCGTTTATCGCGGCGACATTTTAAAAGTGGAGGAGCAGCGCGTTTCCGGACAGATTTTTAAATCGGATCGGATTTTGCTGGATTTTAGCGGTTATGGCGCTGTGCCGGTAAGAAGTTCCGATAACACGGCCCGCCAAGGGATGCCGGATCTTGACGCGACCTTTGAATTAGGACCGGCTTTGAAAATTATACTTTGGAACAGCAAACCGGATAAGTATAAATTAGATTTATCATTGCCTGTGCGGGCTCTTTTTTCAACGAATTTTCATTCTGTGAGCCGCGAGGGTTGGGTCTTCAGCCCGCGAATTAATTTTGTGAAAGATGATTTAATCCCTGACACGGGATTAAATCTGGGAATCTCCGCGGGGCCGATGTTTGCCGACAGCGGCTATCATGCTTATTTCTATACGGTGGATCCGGCTTACGCGACACCGGAGCGTCCCGCCTATTCCGCGGGCGGCGGATACAGCGGCTCGACGCTTACAGTTGGTTTAGGCAAGGAATACAAACAATTTATTTTTAACGCTTTCTTAAGCACTGATTTTCTGGAGGGAGCGGTTTTCGAGAACAGTCCCCTGGTGAAAAGAGAGACATCCTTTATGAGCGGTGTAAGTGTTTCCTGGATTTTCTATAAATCAGCGAAAACTGTTGATGTGGAAAAATATAATTGATATTACCGGGTGTGAATAATTCATAAGCAATAATGATAGGGAATTGGATTTAAGGAAAGTAATATGCTGGTTATTATAACAAGATGGCTGATCATAACGCTGGCAATTGTGCTTGCCTCGCAATTTGTGCCCGGTATAAGAGTGGATACACTTTCAACGGCAGTCATTGCCGCCTGCGTTTTAAGTCTTATTAATATTTTTGTAAGGCCTGTTTTAGTCCTTTTGACACTGCCCTTGAGTATATTGACTCTGGGATTATTTTATTTTTTTATCAACGCGTTATTGCTCATGCTTGTCGCGCATTTGGTGCCGGGATTTAAAATCGAAAATTTTTTCTCCGCTTTTTTGGGTTCGCTGGTTATAAGCTTTGTCAGCTGGCTGGCCAATTCTTTTATTTACAGCCATAAAATGGATAAACCGGACAAACCCGATTATGTTGATCTGGAAAAAGGGGACGATGGAAAATGGCGGTAGAAGCAACGCTCGATTTGACTCCGGCAATGAAACAATATGTAAAAATTAAAGAAAAATACCCCGACTCCATTTTGTTATACCGGATGGGTGATTTCTATGAGATGTTTTTTGAAGACGCGCTGAGAGCCGCTCCGGTTCTGGAAATCACTCTCACCTCGCGCAATAAAGGCAAAGAAGACAGCGTGCCGCTATGCGGCTTTCCGTACCACGCCGCTTCCGCGTACATTACTAAACTTGTGGAAAAGGGTTTTAAAGTGGCGGTCTGCGAGCAGGTTGAGGATCCCAAAAAAGCAAAGGGAATTGTCAAAAGAGAAGTTATCCGGGTGATCACCCCCGGACTTGTTCTGGATGAAGAAAATCTTACCGCGGGTGAAAATAATTATCTGGCCTGCCTAAGCTTTTGCAAAGATACGCTGGGTCTGGCTTTTCTGGATATTTCCACGGGCGATTTTCAAATCAGTGAATTTTCCGACCGCGAATTTTTTTTAATAGCGATAGCCGGACTGGATTTTAAGGAATTAATCCTGTCGCGTGATTTTCCCGACAAGCGGTTGCTCAAAATACTGGAAACGCAAATGCCGGAGCTTCGGATTAATTATCTGGAAGAAGATTGTTTTCAACCGGAACATGCCCATACCCTGCTGAATGAGAATTTCACATCGGAAGCGCTTGCCGCCTCGAAGATTGAAGAACATCCGGCAGCCCTGATCGCGTCAGGGGCGATTTTAAGTTATGTTAACCAGACGCAAAAAATCAATCCCCGGCATATCATCCAAATTAAATGGTACTCCACGGAAAATTTTCTCCTTCTTGATGAGGCCGCGAGACGCAATCTCGAGATTTTTACAACGATTCAGAATAATTCCAAAGCCGGTTCTCTTTTTTCCCTTTTCCATGAAACCCTAACGCCGATGGGAACCCGTAATCTGCGCTGGTGGATGAATTATCCGCTTGTGGACGCGGAAAAAATAAAAGCAAGGCTCTCCGCGGTTGCCGAAATTAAGGATGACCACATCCTGAGGTCAAATTTACGTAAGATCTTATCGCGCATTTATGATCTGGAGCGGCTTGCCGGCCGGGTATCTCTGCGGGTGGCAAATCCCCGGGATCTGGTGGCCCTGAAAGTTTCGCTTACAGCCATTCCGGAGCTCAAATCAATGCTTAAGGATTGCACGTCGCCCGCGATTGCCGCGATCCGTTCGCGTTTAAAGGAAATGGCCGCCGTCATTGAGCTGATTTCCCGGGCGATTGTTGACGATCCGCCGCAAAAAACGCAGGATGGAGGTTTTATCGCCGCGGGATATGATGAAGAGCTGGATAAACTCAGATCAATCAGCCGTGACGGCAAAAAATGGATTGCCGCGATGGAAGCCGAAGAACGGAAGAAAACAGGAATTAATTCACTGAAAATCGGCTTCAATAATATTTTCGGCTACTATATTGAAGTGACGAAAGCCAATGCTACGCTGGTTCCGGATTCCTACATAAGAAAACAGACACTGGTTAACGCTGAGCGTTATATTAATCAGGAATTGAAAGAATTTGAACAGACCGTTCTTAACGCGGAAGAAAAGATCGGCGAGAGGGAACAGGAACTGTTTATTTCCCTGCGCGATCATCTTGACCGGTATATTACGGATGTTCAAACAAATTCGTCTCTTATTGCCGCACTTGACGCGCTTACCGCCCTGGCTGAGGTTGCCGAAAAATATCATTACACCTGTCCTGAAATCAATGATGAAGACACGATTGAAATTAAAGACGGACGTCATCCCGTTGTGGAAACGGCGTTGAAGCAAGAAGGCTTTGTGCCTAACGATTGTCTGATTGATTTGAGCGGCAACAAACTGCTTGTTATTACCGGTCCGAATATGGCGGGCAAGTCCACTTATATCAGGCAGGTGGCTTTGATTGTTTTGCTGGCGCAAATGGGAAGTTTTGTTCCAGCGGCTAAAGCGAAAATAGGCCTGGTTGATAAAATATTCACCCGCATCGGCGCATCCGACAGCCTGATTAAGGGACAGAGCACATTTATGGTGGAGATGACGGAAACCGCGGAAATCTTAAAGAACGCGACTTCCCGCAGCCTGGTTATTATCGATGAGGTGGGACGCGGGACTTCCACGTTCGACGGATTGAGCATTGCCTGGGCGGTTGCCGAATATATTCACGATTTCCAGGGCCGCGGTGTGCGCTCTTTGTTTGCCACGCATTACCATCAGCTGACGGATCTGGTGGTCACGAAAAGCGGAACAAAAAATTATAATATTGCGGTGAAAGAATGGGGAGAAAAAATAATTTTCCTGCGCAAGATCATGGAAGGCGGCACCAGCCGCAGTTACGGCATCGAGGTAGCGCGTATTGCCGGCGTGCCGAAGGAAGTGATCGCCCGAGCCAAAGAAATTTTGCGTAATCTGGAAAAAGGAGAATTTGACGAAGTCGGCATGCCCCGCATTGTCAGGGGAACCCGCGGCTCAAAAAGCTTAAATCCACAATTGAACCTTTTCACAAGAAAAGAAAGCGCGATTGCCCTGGAAAATAAAGATAAGGAAGTTATCTCCGAATTAAAAAGCATGGATGTTAATTCCATGTCCCCCCTGGAGGCGCTCAACAAATTAAATGAATTGAAAAACAAGGCATCGGATTAAACGATTTTTCTTTTACTCCTCTTTTTTACGATTGGTTAATTTGGGGAGAAGACCGGCAGCCCAGTTATTAATTAATTGCCAGTCGCGCAGATCGCCTTCGGGAACTCTAACGATATATTTAATCACTAATTTCTCAAAAAACGTTAATCGGGAATAATCCATTTTCCCGGCAAAAACGGCAGTATCTACAGGCATCACGACTTCGGTGAGCGGCTTAATATAAGCGTAGGCTTTTTCCTGATTCTTCGGAGTGTTTTCCCGCAAAATCATGCAAACTGCGAAATAGGCCACGGGGATTTCACGCAGTTCATCTTTATGGTTGTCAGCAAAATCATTCATTTCCGGCAAGGTGTTGCCCATGCGAATGGCGCTGCCCAAAACCACTGCGCTATAGCCTCCTATGCTTTGCACTTTTCCTACGGGCATGACATCCACCCTTGCCCCGCCTTCGGCGAGTTTCTTTCCTATAGCATCGGCAATCTCCGCGGTAGAACCGGCGCGGGTCGCGTAAGCCACCAGAATTTTTGCAGCCCCCGGTTTATTTTCCCCGTAGTTTTTTTCTATGGGTTGCCAGTCTTCGGCCTCGCAGCGATGGGAGGGAGTAAACAGGAATAAAACTAAAAAAATAATGAGCGGGAAAAATAAATATCTCCCCCGGCATTTATTCAAACCGGCCATGAATTCATTATGGATGGAGGGGTATTCTGATTTTATGTCGATCATGTGCCGTTTTTTATTTTTGCGGCCAGATAGATGGAAAATGTGGTTCCTGAATTAACAATGGATTCGACCGAAATTAATCCATTATGATATTTAATGATGGAATCGCTGATGGCCAGTCCCAATCCGATGCCGCCGTGCTCTTTCGTTTTTTTTGTCGTGAAATAAGGATCAAATATGCGGGAAAGATTTTCCCGGGATATTCCCATTCCGTGGTCTTTAATGATGATCCGCACGTAATTGCCTTGTCCCAGAGACCTTATATTGGTTCCGGTTATTGTATTTTCGGCGATAAGTTCCACAATTCCGCCGTCAGGTACCGCCTCTTTGGCATTCGTCAAAACATTATCAGCGACCTGCTTTATCTGAGCGGCATCGATTTCACAAGGCCACAGGTCTTCGGCGATCGAGACCGTACAGGTAATTTTGGAATCCTTGAATACGTTTTCGGCGGCCTCCCGTAAAATAGGCCCGAGATTTTCCAATTTGCGCACCGGATAACCGCCCTGAGCAAATGTAATAAGACGATGGGCAAGTTCCTTGGCCTGCAGACCGGCGCGTTCCGCCACCGCGAGACCGTCCTCCAGAAATTTATCCTCATCACTGGCGGATATTTTGGCCAGAAAAACATTACGCAGAATTGCGGTGAGCAGGCTGTCAAAATCTTTGGCCACCCCGCCCGCGAATGTTCCCAGTGATTCCAGTTTGGTTCTCTGAAGAAGCTCGTCCTGCGCCGCTTTTTGTTCGGTGATGTCTTCCAGCGTTTCCATCGCTCCGAATAAATTGCCGCCGGAATCTCTGAGACCTGCCGATGTAATGCGAAACCATTTTCCCTTTTCGCCCATATCAGGAAAAAACTGCGTCACTTCATAAGCGTCATCCAGCAGTTTTGATTTCCTCCACTTCTCAGGGTATAATTCAAGAATATGAGCGGTTTTGCCATCCAGAATCAGATCGGCCAGACACAGACGTTCTGTATTGTAAAATGCGCGCCATTGCTGATTCGTGCCGAGCACATCGCTGGGTTTGATGTTGCTCAGCGCCTGCAGGGCTCTGTTCCAGTAAATGACTTTATGTTCCTTGGATATCACGAAAGTGGGTATAGGGGATCCGTGGATGATGCTGACGAGTTTCTGCTCGTCTCTGCTGACGCGCCACATCGTGTAAATAACGCTGAAGATAACCGTTATCGCCAGAACAAATACAAAAAAGAAAATATAATGGTTCATCATGATGACCGCTTATTTAAGGCTCCCTTATTTCGGACTTAACCAAACTTGTTTTATGCCGGTCTGATTTTTATTGCCGGATTTTGATAGCAAGGTTGGAATAAAAATGCAAGGCCGGAAAAAAAGCTAATTATTTAAAATGATAATTGCCTGAGAAATCATTTACTGATTCACATTTTTTAGTATGCAAAAAAAACAGGGGAGCCTAAGCTCCCCTGTTTTGAAAGGAGGTAATACTTTGGAAGGGGTACTTAGAAATCACCTCCAGGACAAGGAGCTCTCTGACCTCTATAACCGCCGCGCGGACCAAATCCCGGACCTCTGCCCCAGTGGGAATTAGCCAGTTTTTCGTTTTGTTCCGGTGTGAGAACCTTGCGAACTTCCAGCCTCTTAACCGTTATGATGTCGCCTATCTGGTCGCGTAATTTACGCGCCTCTTTTTGAGCGGCTGTGATTTTATCTTTATCCGGATTAGTCTGCAGCCATAAACGGCGCAGTTCCACCGATTTATCAAACAGCTTTTCCCGGAGCGGTCTAATATCCTTCTCCGCTGCTGATCGAATGGCTTCTATTTTAGCCTTTTGTTCATCGGTTAGATTCAGCTTTTTCCAGATAGCGTCATGATGATAGCCCGAATCTTTTCCGGTGCCGGCCTCCTGGCCAACACCTGTGCCGAAAGCAAACGCGGGCACCGCTAACAGCACCCCCATCACAACAGCCGTCAATACGAATGTTACCTTTTTCATTGTCGATATCCTATCCATTGTCTTACGTTTTACTGAAAGTATATAATCCAGTATCAACTTTCCCGTTAATATCGAATAGTTGCGGCCCAATAACAATCCCATGGTCATACTCAATAATGCCAATATCAGCTTTTTCATTATCAGGTTCCTGGTTTTAAGACTACTTAAATCTCTGTTTCCTTTATTATTGAGCAATGTCTATGCCAACAAAATATAATTCCGGTAACATATCGTCATTATACAATAAATTATGTATATGCCAAAATATCATTTGTTTTTTATTACAGTTGAGTGGATAATATGTGCCCAATTGACTGTATTTGTCTGGATACAAAGTAGCCAGGCGGCAGTGGAGATTCAAATATGGCTCTAAAAGCTAAAAAAGGAATATTGTTTAATTTTTCTTTCTGGGTAGTCGTTGGCGCGATTGCCGTTGTCGCTGTTGTTTCAGCCGTGATGACATTCGCTCATTTCCAGCGTCAGACACAACAGGCCGTTGAGCTTATGGTGGAGAAAGGCGCAACATTAATCCGGTCGTTTGAAGCGGGTTTGCGCAGTCCGCTTCGCATAAAAACCGGAAATTTCGGACTGCAAAAACTGTTAATGGAAACAGCACAACAGCCGGATATCGATTATATCATTGTTACCGATAACAAAGGCAATATCATTGCCGACAGCGATCCGGCGCAAGTTGGTGATAAATACGGCCTGGATTTGGATACAGGAATGCTTGCATCATCTCGCGATATTAGATGGCGGCAGGTTATCAATGCCGGCGGGGCTGGCACTTTTGAAGTTTACAGTGGTTTCTTTCCGCAGGAGAGAGCGGCCATGTATGCAAAACCGGCAAAAGGCGCAGAAGGTGTCGAGAGAACCGGCAGTCTGATCATTTACGTTGGCCTGAACATGGCGGCAATTGAAAAGGCCGATAAGGAAGACACCAGAAATACGATGATCATCGCGTTGATTCTTCTGCTGGTTGGTTCGTCGGTCATCGTTTCTCTGTTTCTGATGCAGGCCTATCGCCTGGCGCACACCTCTCTTTCACGTATGACAATTTTTTCGGACGCGCTGGTTAAAAATATGCCCATCGGTCTGATCGCTCTCGATGACCAGGGGATGATCATTACCTGCAACCAGAACGTCCAGGATGTTTTGAGTGTCGACTGCATAGAGGCATCCGGGAAGTATGCGGCGGATGTATTGCCCGCGCCTTTGCAAAAAATTTTATCCCGACTGCCCCTGCACGGCGGCCTTTTGGAGCAGGATATTGAGTTGATGTCCGCCGACGGCAGGGAACAAACCTGGGAAGCTCTCGCCGCTGGTCTGATGGATGAAGGCAAGCCCGCAGGAAGAATCCTGTTGATAAGGAATGTAACCCAGATCAGACTTTTGGAAAAGGAAGTGGCAAAAAGCCGCTATTTAAATTCGATCGGATCTCTTGCCGCCGGGGTTGCCCATGAGATCCGCAATCCACTGAGTTCCATTAAAGGGTTTGCCGTATATTTTAAAGAACGTCTGTCCGGCAATAAAGATGATCAGCAGACCGCCGATATTATGATTGGGGAAGTCGAAAGACTCAATCGCGTGGTTGGCCAGCTTATTGAATTTGCCAGGCCGATGGAGTTGAAAAAAGAGGATGTTCAATTTACCGAATTGGCGCAGCATGCGGTGAAATTAATCGCCGCCGAGGCGCAGAAAAAACAAATCAGCATTGAGATTGAAGCTGCGGCGGAAATGCCCCTTATGAAGGTTGATCCCGATAAAATCAAGCAGGTGCTTCTGAATATTTTTCTTAATTCTCTGGCCGCTCTTCAGGATGGCGGTAAACTGAAAATTAAGATATCTCCCCTGGCGAATAATCTGGAAGTCATCATTTCCGATAATGGCACGGGGATAGAGAAAATGGATTTACCCCGGATATACGATCCGTATTTTACATCAAAACCCGCGGGCACCGGCCTGGGGCTGGCGGTCGTTCAGAAAATAATGGAGGCGCACGGCGGCAATATTAAACTGGAGAGCGTGGCAGGAAAAGGGACGGAAGTATTTTTAAATTTCCCAATTTCTAATACTGAAAAAAAGGAACACATATGAAAACGAATCAATCAATTTTAATTGTGGATGACGATCCGGCCCATCGTTTGATGCTCAAAAAACTATTAGGCGGCTGGAGTTATGATGTCTATGAAGCCGATGACGGCTCTGTGGCGATAGAAAAAGTAAGTCAAAGGGCTTTTGATTTGATTTTAATGGATATCCGGATGCTCAAAGTATCAGGCATTGAAGCGCTGGAACGAATCAAAGTCATCAATCCGGCAATTCCCGTGATTATCATGACGGCCTACGCCTCGGTAGAGACCGCGGTCAATGCCCTGAAAAAAGGAGCTTATGACTATCTGACCAAGCCGCTGGATTTTGAAGAGCTGAAGCTGGCCATTGGCCGCGCCACAGAGCACAGCGGGCTCAAAAAAGAAAATAAATATTTAAAGGAAAGATTGGGCGAGAGGTTTGACAGGCAAAGCATTATCAGCCAGAGCGATTCCATGTTAAAACTGCTGGAAACAGTTGAGCAGGTGGCGGCCACGGAGGCCACCGTTTTAATTATCGGCGAATCTGGGACGGGAAAGGAAATGATTGCCAACGCTCTTCATTACAACAGCAATCGAAAAGACGCTCCATTTATAAAAATTAATTGCGCGGCGCTCACAGAGACACTTCTGGAATCGGAATTGTTCGGACATGAAAAAGGCGCTTTCACCGGCGCGGATCGCAGGAAGGAAGGCAAGTTTATTCAGGCAAGCGGCGGCAGTTTGTTTTTAGATGAAGTCAGCGAAATGTCGACCGCGATGCAGGTGAAGCTTTTGAGAGTTTTACAGGAAAGAGAACTGACCCGCGTTGGCGGAGCGGAAGTTATCAAGGTCGACGTGCGGGTGATTGCGGCTTCCAATAAAGATTTAAAAAAAGAAATGGAGGAGAAACGCTTCCGGGAAGATTTGTTTTACCGGCTCAATGTCGTAACTTTGAATGTGCCGCCTCTGAGAGAAAGAAAAGAAGATATTCCGCTTCTGGCACAGCAGTTTGTGCAATTATTTGCCGTGAAGAATTCCAAAATCATCAAAGGCTTCTCACCGCAGGCGATGGAGAAACTTGTTAAATATAACTGGCCGGGGAATGTCCGCGAATTGATGAATGTAGTTGAGCGGGCGGTGGTGTTGTCTCGTTCAAAATTCCTTGACGCAGGCGAATTATCGCTGATGATCACAGATGAAACGCGAGATGCTGGAAGCGATAAACCCTCCATGCCGGGAAATCTGCCGCTTCAGGAAGTGGAAAAGAAAAGCATTTTGGAAGCGCTGGATACTTGCTTGGGCAACAAGAGCGAGGCCGCCCGCCGTCTCGGCATCACCCGCAAGACTCTGCGGAAGAAGCTCGAGAGGTATCATAAGGATAACTGTTAGCCGAAAACGCCTCTCCCACGAAAGTGGTTGTATGCATCAGATGGATACATTTTACCCATCATCCATTTGGACAATCTGATAACAAATAAAAGTATATTTATGAATATTAAATACTTATAGGTGTCGGTATGTTTCTTGCTCATTATTTGATCAGAATATCTTTATAAGGAGAATTTAAATGACAATGTCCCATTTAAAGAAGAAAACAATCAAATCCGGCATGCGGTTTTTGATTTTTTTTACAATCGTTACACTGGTTACATCGTGCTATCCGGCGCCTTATCGTGAAGTTCCCGGTCCAAGTGCGAAACCCAGTGCAAACCCTCCCGTTACCCAGGTCTATTTTTATCCCAATAATGGCCAAACGACCGAGCAGCAATCCCGTGATCATTATGAATGTTATAACTGGGCAGTACAACAGACGGGCTTTGATCCGAGTCAGTCATCTATTCCGCCTCAAGAGCGTGTGAAGGTTGTGCCCATGCCCCCACCCGGGCATGATACTGTCGTCCTGGCCGTGGCCGGCGCGGTGCTCGGCGCTTTAATTGCCGGACCCAGGCACGCGGGCGCGGGCGCGCTGATCGGCGCGGGAAGCGGAGCCATTGCCGGCGCGGCATCGGATGCGTCCAGAGAGCAATATGCACGGCAGATGGAAGAAGCTTATGCCAATGGTGATCAGGCGCTTGATGCTCAATACGAAGCAAAGGCTCGTGATTTTCGCCGCGCCATGTCCGCATGCCTTGAAGGCCGCGGTTACACCGTGAAATAAATATCAGGAAATTTATAGTTTATGGAGGAAATAAATATGAAAAATATCAGGAAAACAACAGAGTATATTACTCTCATCATTTCGATAATTGCCGTTCTTTCGATGTTACTTATTTTTTCACAGGCGGCTTGCGCGGAAGAGCACGGTGGTCATCAAGGCCGACTTGACAGCCGTTACGGGCATAATCATTATTACCCGGCTCGCGGCGGTTATGTTCATGCCCTGCCGGGGGGCTACAGGTCATTTGTCCATGGCGGTGTCCCATACTATTTTCACGCAGGAGTATGGTACCGCGCGTACGGACCGCGTTTTATGATTGTTGCGCCGCCGTTCGGCCTCATTATTCCATCCCTGCCGCCGTTCTACGCGACGATATGGGTCGGGGGCGTGCCTTACTATTACGCCAATGAAGTTTATTACACTCAAACTGCCGGTGGTTACATGGTTGTTAATGAGCCCGTGGGCCAGGCGAGTCAGACACCGCCGACAACAACATCTTCACCGCAGGGAGAACAGATGTTTATGTATCCCCGCAATGGCCAGAATGAGAAACAACAGGCGGAGGATCGCTATCAGTGTCACAGTTGGGCCGTTAATCAAACGAACTACGACCCCACCCAACCGCCGCAAGGCATGCCATCCGTCCAGAAAAATGCGGACTATAAACGCGCCATGGCTACCTGTCTTGACGCGCGCGGATACACTGTCAAGTAACTATAAGCCGGGGCGGGGTTACTCTCCGCCCCCGCCTCACCTCAGAATTAATATTTCTAATAGGCATATCTGCGGTTTTTTTGTATAATCAGCTAAATAAATAATGGTGCGGTCTGGTGCCATATTTATAAGTGCTTGTCATTACAGATGCGCGCTTATCGCTGAAATTTATTTTATGGAGAAGAATATGAGCGGTGACGGCTTGCCCCTCCGCAAAAGGATATGGACAATCGCGAACAGACAGGACCTCCTTACTCTCTTCGGTATCATGACACTGCTTGCCGGTTTTGGAATTTCCGTATTTATTTATCTAACGGCTGACGGTTATGAAAACAGCTTATTAGGTTACGAAGTGATTGGCGGCTCGGCTTACCCGATCAGGCCTGAAGATTCGAAGACATATCAACGTGATTTACAAATGGTTGGCGGAAAGTCTTTTGTGCTTGTAGATCAGTTCCAACGTTGGTTCATGGGACTTTGGCATGGGAAATCTCTGGCATTTGTAGTAGCCGGCATAACACTTTTAATAGCCGCCGGATTTTTCTACGCAGCCAACAATCTTCCATACCGGTCGGGGAATTATGTCCGCGATGAAAACAATCGGGACAATCCTTTATGAGCTGTACGGATCAGTTTTTTCTTTCAATATGGTTTTTCCCTTCATTTTTTCAGTGCAATGCTTCAAAAATGATATCCTTAACAAATCATTTGATTAATCTCTGGAAATCATCGGGACAAAAATATTATTCAGGCATTTATCATGGGTAATTTTTATGCAACCGGTTACCTTAAAGCGGATACTTTCTGCCCACCACCCATTGAGGCTATTCAACGGTGATTAAATAATATTTATTGATATTGTATACTTATCATTAATAGTTATATCAGGCATATTTGTTGCTTTTATTAAGATTAAAATCTGTAAAAAGGAGCCACAAAATGAAAAAAATATTTATCGTTATGGTCGTTATTATCGCATCCGTAGCGGTTGTCTCTTCAGCTTATGCAATGCAGCCCGCGGAGAAAACCGGTCACCATAAGGAATTTTGTTTTAAAAAATATCTCAACCTATCCGACAAGCAAATAGCCAGTATGAAAGAGTTGAGAAACAGCTTCCAAAATGACACCAGGGATATGAGATATGATCTCAAGATCAAGCGGATAGAAATGCGCAAGCTTTTTACGGATCCCAAGACGGATGATGCGGCGCTTTTAGCCAAACACAAGGAGATAAGCGATCTACGTCAGCAATTATCGGATAAGAAAGTGCAGATGAAGATTCAGTGGCGCAAGATTCTTACGCCGGAGCAAATTATGAAACTTGATAAAATTCACCATAAGTTACATGCAAGGTGGGCG
>DATKPG010000029.1:0-13202 GCA_035524255.1 Smithella sp.
CTTTGGCCTTGAATGCCGGGGCATGATTCCGTCTGGGTCGTTTGCTCATATAACGCTTCCTCCTCTTTTTCTTTCTTCTTGCATTATAGAGCAGTTTTTTCCACTTATGTCACTGTCCGATTTTCCCAGACCAGCTCAAACAATGTATTGAAAAAAAATTCTTTTAGGAAAATTAAGGTGCTGTTTATGATGATTAAAAAAAATATCCGGGTTATCAAAAACTCCTAGATCACAGTTTATTTCTTCTTTTTGAATATATGTATCGTTTTCATTCCAGTATACTTCCGGTTTTTTCAAATTATCGGTAGCAACAGCGAATCCGCAAAAGCTTCCCGAACAATCGTTAAATTTGTTTTGTACGGCTGTCAAATAAGCTATATCCAAAATAAATCCTTCAATATTCAACCATTTAGTATTATAAAAAACTTCAACCCAGCTGTGAAAAAGCTCTTTTGGAGTGAGTTTGTACCAAATTCCACTAATTGCCCCTTTTTGCACTTCTTTGTTTATTGTAAACCCATGGAAACGACAAGGAACATTCACAGCTCTCAGTAGAGCCATAAATAAAATGCCTTTTGTATTGCATTGACCATACCCATCTTTTAAAATCTTTGATGCAGGTAATATATCATCTGAATTGTATCCGAATTTTATTTCGTCCCTAATAAAATTATAAATGTTCAATATTTTTTCTTTTTCAGAAAGATCATTCCAGCAACGTGATTTAACCAGTTTCCGGATTTCTTTGTTGTTGAAATCGAGTAATTCAGTTTCTTTAAGATAGTGTTCCATAATACCCTCCAAATATTTCATTGAAGGGAATATACTACCTTTTACACCTGATTACTTGAACGGATCTGCTAACTTTAAAAACATCCAGTAAATTAATCCCGAACATTTCTTTAAAAGTCCTGCTCATATGTGCCGAGTCAGCAAATCCGGCTGCATACGAAGAATATGTGAAGTCTTTTCCGGATACTATGATGTTTATTCCGTCGATCATTTTCTTCCATAAAAGATATCTTTTTATGGATATTCCGGTGGCAAGTTTAAATAAGTGTTGAAGCCTGCTTTCTGACAAAAATATTTTATCTGCCAGTTCCTTAATGGATAGTTTTTTTTCAACTGTTTGATCGATAATTCCCATTGCTTTTACTACTCGGTGATCAATAGTTGAGTGATATTCAATATTGATTTCCAGAGAATCAAGTAGTGTTTTTATAATGTCAGAAATTTTAAATAAGTTTGAGTTTGAATTTATATTTGTATCAATAAAATCTAATAATTTTTCATCATGACTCATCTGAAAATATTGTTTGTTCCCGAGAAATATTCCTAAACTTTCACCATATATTGATTCAGGTTCTATAAGCACTAACAATTGAGTTCCATTTTTTCCAATCAATTTATGCTTAAAATTTGAATTAATGATGATTAGTCTTGTTGATATGGCTTCATCATCTGTCTCAAAAATAAAATCACTCTCCATTCCAATGGAAATTTGAATGGCATTGTGAGCATGAATTTCAGTATCGAAAATGCCGCCGGAAAACAGGGCTATCCCTTCAGTTATAAATAATTTTGATCCGGAAGAAATATTTTTATTCATTATTGTTCTCAATTTATAATTTTGCTAATTTGAAACAATTTCATCTTAATACTATGGAACGCAGTCTTGTGTGTTATATAATAGGTTTTATCCAACCAAAGGGCATTATACACGGCACTTTCTTCTTATATTCACTATATTTAGAACTAAATACTGACTCCAAATATATTTCTTCTTTTTTGACCAATTTACGTAATATGAGGTACATGAATATCGGTGTTGTCAGGACTATCCAACTGTTTACTAAAAGGGCTATCCCGGGGGCGATAAAAAACATCCATGATGCATATAACGGATGGCGACAACATCTGTATATACCATCTGTCACAAGATTATCAGTATTGTATGCGAACATAACTGTTGTAGCCGAAATTATATAAAATGGTATCCCCATAACTATAAGCGCAATTCCAAGGATAGTCAGAAACCAATGGGGTGCGAAACCCATATAGAAGACAGGATAGAAATAGCGACTTAATTGTATAGTCACCGTTCCGTAGCTGATTGATAGAACCGCAAAAGTTGGACCTGTGCCCCATCTGCTCATTTTCCCTTTCATATATCCTCCATTCAAAATAGTTTAACTGTGCTTTTACTAATACTCCAAACGCCACAAAAGGCCTTATGGCTTATCCAACCCATATTTTTGCAACCATGATACGATTGCTGAGCTTGATTGTTCCGTTGAACCGATCTGGCAGTGTTCCGCCGCACCGTCCTTTTCCCTGAAGACTTTCATGGTAAAACTCGCGGCATTTTTGAAAGAATTTTTGAACAGCTCCATCTGCCTGTTGTCTGAAACATAAATATCCCTTTCACCATAAATGCATAATATATGGCACCGGACCTTGTCTTGTACATCCTTCAAAGTATATACTTTGAACGCTTTAAGCATATTATAAGGATCATTACCGCCGACTGTCCACATACCATTATTGACTCCCCAGCGAAGACCCCGATCCCACTTCTTTTTCAAGTTGGCCAGCATATTGAGTGACCAATCGATGCCCTGATTATAAAGCCAGCGGACAGGAACAGGCAGCTGAAAAAGGGCGGAATCCTCCATATCATATGGGGAACCGAAGAGTACTATTCCATCAATGCGTTTATCAAAAGCAGCTGCCCATCCGGCTAGAATTCCTCCCATACTTATCCCCACGAGAATTTTCTTGCTTTCTGCAAGTTTTGGTTCTTTTGACACGATGAAGTCTATTACTTTGCCTGCCGGTTTTTGCCATTGAGGTGTGAACCGAAGGTTGTATTCCCTGATCATGCCGGATTGTCCGGGCCCTTCAAACATAATCACCGGATATCCTCTGGCGATGAGGGCCGCGCCGGCGAAAAAGTAACTCTCTTCATTCGTAGAGTCAAAACCTCCGTTGATGAAAATCGCCGGTTTGCCCGGATTGCCGGGGAAGTAGTAGACAAGCATCGTGCCATTTTCCCAGGGTACCCGATAGATGCGGTGCTGAATGTTGAGGTACTGCAAGGCCGCCTGAAAGTCTTTGACGCTTTTTCGATATAGATCTATTTTGACTTTTAAATCCTCACCTGTCGGCTGAATAAAAAATTCTGCTGCCCGATAATAATTGGAAGCCCGAAGCAGGGAATTCCCTTTCGAGACTGGATCATCGGTTTCTTCAGCCATCGCCTCACAGCGCTTCGCCATGGCTGACCATTCCCGTTTCCAGCTTTCATCATCACCGATTCTCGGTATCAGTGACATAACTTCGCCTGGAAGAGCGCCACCATAAGGAGCATGGCCGAGGGTCCGAAATGCTTGGTAGTGGAATTGCTTATCAGGGAAAAGGTATCGTAATCCACGCGATGACCACATCAATGTAATGAAAATACTAATAAATATGACGAACAATCCCACAATCCAAAGAATTCTTCCTTTCATCATAGTCTCCTTTATTGCCAATGATAAAAGCTGGCGATATTATTTCAGTTGCTAATCTAAATTTATTATTGTTTACATACTTAACAATAAGATAAAAAATTATTTTTTATACCGATCAAGATAAAATTCGATTTTATTTATTATTTCTTTAAACGAATTAATTCCTTCCATCGAAGTATTTTCCAGCAAAGGGATTAAATCTTTATATATATCCTCATGAAATTTAACATGACCATTAAAAGCTGTTTTGCCTTTTTTTGAAAGAAGCAAAATGACTTCTTTATCATTTTCAGAATCTTTGAGTTTTACTACCAAATTCTTCTTCTTCAGCTTATTTATCATTTGAGAAACCGCACCTTTTGTAATACCAAGTTTCTCTGCAAGGAGTGTCACATTGATTCCACTATTTTTCCCTATACAATCAATTGTATGTATCTCCGCTGGAGTAAGAAGCTCATCGATGCCAAAATTATACAGCTTTTTTTCCAGAGAATTATATTTGTTGATTAGTCTCAGCGTTTGTTCAATCATATCATTTAAAATATTGGGTTTCGTTTTCATGACAGTATTGTATAGTAACTAAACTATGCTGTCAAGTGAAAATTGATATTGGCTACTGTTAATAGCAAATACTGTATTTAAGGGTCGTCCGAATTGAGGATTATTGGTTGTAAATTGTAACGTAAAATAACGGATTTTTAACTTAACTTGTGGTACAAGGTCGGGGGACAGGTCATATTGATCGACGTACAATTACTGACTTTAAATTATTTCTTCACCGTTTTTTCTTGAGTTACACAAATTTTATTGAATAATTCTCCAAATGTAATGTCTTGTGAATCGATACGAATCCAGGGAATGTCCATGTATTCATAACTGTTAATAATTGTTCCTTTAGCGTCAAATTCTATCATTGCTGTCATTCTAAACTTTTTGTTTTTACAATCTATTTCATATAAAGTGTTATCGTGATCATAGGTTTGATGTTCTTCTCCTATTTCCTGGCTGTTAAGTTTTTCTCCCAATTCAATCATATCTTTCCTATAATGATCCGTTGGTTTAGTATAAGTCCAAACTGTAATAGTATCGAAAGATTTGTTGATGCTTTTTATACTATAATAATTTAAATTACCTTTACTGTCTGTTCCATAATATTTCCACAACCTTCGGCAATTTTCCAACATAGCTAGTGATCGGTTATGGTAATCGGTAAAGTCCGTTTGCTTTTGCGTGTCACGATCTTGTGCTATGTTATAAGCAGACTCGAAAAAATATGCTGCTTTCGCGAAATCTTTCCTCGCAAAATACAACATTCCTACTTCAAAATAAGATTCAATATGCTTGGGGGCTAGAGATATTGCTTTTTCATAAGCTTTGATCGATGTGTCAATATCCACTTTTTCTTGGGTAGAAATACCAGTGGTTTTATCCATTACAGCCTTTTCTTTATAAGCACCTGCCAAAGAGTCCCAACCGTCAACATTGTTCTTATCGATGAATATAACTTTCTTGGACATGCGGATGGCATCATCAAAATCATAAGACGAAAAATAAGAATTTACTCTAGACAACATCAGGTTGATGATAAAACCCTTTAGAGAAAACAAAAGAAGGGCGACGATACATACAACCAATATCCATCTTACGCCTAGAGATAAATGGCCGTCATGAGCATCTTCATGTTCGTCATGTTCGCAAATTAATTTTTTTGAATCAGTTTTTTTTTCCAAAGCATTCATGCCAGTATTATTAGTATTAATCCAATAACAATTAAGATATTGCCTGCGGTAAAACCCATTACTTTTTCCACATGAGTTATTTTAAGAACCACGTATTTGAATATGCTTGTTGAAAATCCCAATATCAAAACGGGAATACTCTGGCCTATTGCAAAACTGACAAATACCAGTCCTGAATATAACCATGATCCTTTCAGAACCACTAAACTGCCAATGACCATTAAGGCAGCCCCGCATGCCGGACAAGCCGGTGTTTCCAGAAAGGCAAAGAGAATTCCCAATATAAAGGCTGAATAGCTTGTCGAGGAGTGTTTTATCGCCATTTGATAATGATCATGAACATTGTTTTTTTTCAAAGGTATAAGACCGGCGAACAGGATACCCAAAAACAGCAGAATTATGCCGACAGCAAAATAGAGATAATGACTTGCCCAGAGAAGCTTACTGGTAAAATTAGAAATAAATCCCAGGGCCAGTCCCATAAAAGTATAAACGATAATGATGCCGCAGGCAAAAGAAAAGGACAAAAGAATGCCTTTCCCTCTTGATTTTCCGGCTGCAGATACATATCCCAATATTACCGGCAGTCTTATAATAGTACAGGAACTCAAGGACACCAACGCACCCACACAAGTAATTCCTGCTAAAACTATAGGCAATGAATGGTCTATCAATAATAGATTTTGGATTAGAAAAGCCATACCGGATAAATATCTTTCAATTGATGAATGGTCTATATATACGGCTATGTATTAAGTCAATTAAATATTATCCACACAGGTAAATGTTTTTGTTCATGATAGCCAATTGCTACAAACTTGGACCTTCTATTACATGGACAAAGTCTTTGGGCCTTATCCACTTACTGAATGCGTTTCGTATTTGTTCAGTTTTCATTTGTCGATAACATTTTGCGGCATAGTGTGATTCATCAAGAGGGAGGCCTTGCTCTGATAAAGAAAGCATTTCAGCGGCAATATTATCCATGCTTGATTCAGACAGTGGAATTTGCCTCAATAATAATATTTGGGTTTGCCGTAATTCATTGGAACTTATAGGCGTTGTTTGCATCACCTGTAGATCCCTTTCTACTATGGCTTTGGCTTTTCCGACATTGGGTGGATCACACCCGAAAAAGACACTGAAAAGTGAACGATGTTTCCCCGCTTCTATCCCAGATTCAACGGAATATACCAAGCCTGTTTTTTCCCGTAAATCACGGTATAGCCATGAAGAGTAGAATGCGTCAGACAGAATATGGTTGCCAAATTCCAACGCGTAATAGTCCGAATGCTGGCGCGTAATGCCAATGGTTTCAGATAGCATGACCTGGTCCTGAACCCTGAATGAATCTGGCACCTGAAACTGAGACGATTTATTAAGGGGAACAGGTGGGAGATCAGTTTCCGGTTTTGCACCTACAGCTTTCCATGGACCGAGATATCTTTCCACAATCGCACGCGCCTGTTTGGGGGATACCATTCCGATAACGACTATTGTCGTCATATCAGGCCGAAATACTTTTACATAATAATCCTTAACATCCGATAAGAATATATTTGCCGCAGTTTCTGGAGTTGCATCACGGAGAGCCGGATCATTTTCAGGAAATAATCCGTAACGCAGGGCGCGTTTCGCGAGGTAGTCAGGACTTTTTATTGTACCCCGAAGCGATCCGATAGTTTCATCTTTGATAATATTGAATGCAGCCTCGGGCAATGATGGATGCTGTAGGTCATCGGCTAGTAATTCCATTCCTCTCTCGAAGTTATCCGACAAAACTTTAAGTGAAAAAGAACTGCCAACGGAGATTTCGGCTCCGATATTGTCTTGCTCTTTTTGGAATGCAAGGCGATCGAAAGAAGCAGTTCCATAGGAGAAGAGTTTGTCCAAGATAGAAGAAACACCTTCTTTACCTGATGGTTCCTGAAGATGAGGGTTGTTCTTTATCCTGCCGATGACGGTCACAGTCGGGCTGACATTTTCCGACTGAACAATAAGACGTATTCCGTTAGAGAGAACAGAAACAACAGGTTTTTCTTTTGACGGGAGTATGTTGGGGATAGCCTCTGCTTTTTTGGCCCATATCGGAAGCATAACCTGTGTCACCTGTTTGGGGAAAAAGGATTCTCCGCCGCCAAACCCTTTCGAAGCCACAGGCATTCCCGAAGGTTGTGGAGTCAAAATAGCCGTAATCGCCTTATCCGCTATTAAATATTCTCTTGCTACACGATTTACATCATCTACCGTTACATTTTTAATTGATTGAATGTCGTCATCCGGCGAAATCCGGCTTTCAACCGCAACGGCCTGTGACCAGGCGGAAGCAAGTCCTTCAATTGCGTTTTTTTGAAACTCTGCTTGGCTTATTTCATGCCGTTTGGCGGCTTCAACAAGGTCCGCCGGTATACCCTCTTTTACATATTTAGCAATCACATCTTTCATCTCTGCAATAAGATGATTCCCATTGCCATCATGCGGAAAAGCAGTTACGGCATATCCAAATCCCGCCTTGGAGAGGGCTCCGGCTTCAAACTCTGCGGAGAGTGCTTTTCCATCAGAAACCAAGGCGTAAAGATTACCCCTCCGACTGTCGAGGACATCAGCTAAGATCATTCCTGCTGCAAAGTCCGAGCTTTCAAGTCCCGGCAGACGATATGCTATAACCGATAAGCCAAAAGGAAGATCTGTGTCGAATGCGATTGATTTGGACACAATCGGCCGAATAATAATTGCTGGCCGGGAAGGAATAGATTTTCGAGCAATCGGTTCAAATAGCTTTTTGACTTTTGCCAGCGTCTTTTGCAGATCTATATCGCCGACAATAACCAAAACCGCATTATTTGGAGCATACCATTTGTTATAAAAATCCTTAAGCATGTTACCCGTGGTTTTCTGAAATGAGTCACATGTTCCTAGGGCATCATGGGCATAAGGAGTCCCGGCAAAGAGTTCGGCAAGAAGACGAATATATAGAACATACTCCTGATTGGAAAGGTCCCGCGCCACTTCCTGTTCAATTGCGCCTCTTTCCTGTTCCCAGAGTTCTTCCGAATCAAGCACACCCCGCATGCGCGTGGCTTCCATATTCAACACAATATCGAGTTGATCCCTGGCAACCATGGAGGTGTATTGAGTCACGCTCTGCTGTGTATCAGCATTGAACTGTCCCCCTGTAAGGGCATTGATGTCGGCAAGTTGGTCCGCGGACAACCCCGGACTGCCGCGAAACATCATATGCTCCTGGGCGTGAGCCATTCCTGGGAATCCTTCAGGAGCTTCGTTTGAACCCACCAGGTAATTTACCTGTGTAGTGACCACCGGTGCAAGCGTGTTTTTAACAATTACGACTCTGAGGCCGTTTGTGAGTGTCGCACGAATAATATTCTGTTGATTCAAAGCCCATCCGGATAACGGTATGAGCTGAATCAAAACAATAATGGCAAAACAAACATCGATTTTTTTCTTAATTAGAATCCCTATTTTCCCCATATTTGTTATTTCCATATTGGTAGAAATTCACCTAATCCCTGCACGAGCCTTAAAACAACAGATTGAAAAATATTCACACATACCTCAAAATTTTTTTAAGCAGCTTATTAATTATGATTGAATCAACAATACTTCTTAGACAAAACGGGTTACTAAAAAAGTAAAAGCAACACCCAAAATTGTCAAACCAATCACCTTATAAGAGCTATTATGCTTGCTATGGGCTTCTGGTAAAATATCACTCGCGCCGATATAAAGCAAAAAACCGGCGAAAACTCCAAGGTATAAAACAAGAAAATGAGGCGAAAACTTAAAAAACAAAGTAAAAAACGCTCCAAGCACCGGTGCCACCGCATCTAAAAATAAAAATGCTTTAGCCTTCTTAACGCTATTTTTATTAGCCAGCATTAAAACAACTGTATTCATACCATCGGTAAAATCGTGAGAAATAACCGCGATGGCAATAAGAACCCCAACAGCCGAGCTTACTTGAAAACCGAGGCCGATGCCAACTCCGTCCATGAAACTGTGGCCGGTCAAAGCAAAAGCGGAAAGCACACCGACTTGCGGATGTTTGTGATCGGCATATTCAGCTTCGTGAGCATGATGAATAAGAATGACTTTTTCCAGAATATGAAAAAATAAAAAACCGACGACTAACGCAATCATCGGCTCAATTGCTTTTAGATTTTTATCATTAACTTGCGAAATTATTTCTGGGAAAATGTCAAAACTGACCACACCCAAAAGTATCCCGGCAATAAAACCCATTATCAAATGAATCTTATCCTTGAATCTTACGGCGAATAACCCGCCAAAAAGAGTGGAAAAAAATGTCGTTATGGAAAAAATAATCACTTCCAGATTCATAATTAATCCAAATCCTTTCAATCCCATCCCCTGTATATAAGAGAGCTACAAGGAAGTAAAAAAATTGCTCCTGAACAGATCTCGTCACCTATCAGAATGTATTTTGAGTCGAGTAGACCGTTTTCCCAATACGTAGATTAAGGTTTGTTTTCTATTTTTGCTGACTGTTTCCCAGCGGAACCATAGTGTATTAACATGCATCCACTGCCTCACACACTGATATTCATATCATCTTTGGGGAACAACCTCAATGAATACTAATTGAAATCAAGCATATTTGTCAAGGTTGACGATTTGTAGAGTACAGGAAGTACTAAACAAAATTTCGATCATAAAACCGGTTGAATTGTTTCTTTCACCTGCAAAGTCACGGTTTTTCAAAGCTGCTAAAATTGAAAATTGCAGCCTAAAGTGACGGATTGCTAATTTAACTTGAGATACAAGGTCGGAGGACATGTCAAATCACGTCTAAAAATTAGAGAAGACCGGTTTTGGTGTTTGTGCTCCTTGACAAACACCGGGCAACATGCCTTGCAATCTCTATCCAGATATTACAGCACCCGGATGAAGAGCGATCATTATCGCTGCAAAAATGATCACAGTGGCGATTAGAACGAACACGATGATGTTCCATGGTGGCTTGAGTCGCCTTTTATCACCGGGCATCCAACCGGGGATCACAATCATGTAATACAGAAAAAAAAGAATTGGTATGGCGGCAAGGCATATTATTATTTTTTGTCCTATTGGTGATAAATGGGGAATAACAATAAAAAGCACGATTATTACAGCTGCAAATAAAAGGGGAATTTCAAAAAGGTATCCGCGCTGATTCCATAAATTAATTTTCATGGATTACCACTTCCTTTGCCAGCGGCACGCTCCTGCTGTAATGCATTGCAATGTGGACAGACACGAACCGTTTCATCTATTTTTTTACCACAGTTACGACATAATACCATTCCCATTCATTTCTCCTTCGCAGACGGTAAAATATTTTATCCGTTGTCTGACAATTATTAAAGAAATATATTTTAACGATTTTGGGTTGTAACCTGGCATAAAATTGCAAATATGAAAACTGAAGATAAAAGGAAGCAATGCTTTTTCTAAATAATTCATATTTCGGATCTAATCATCTTTAACTGGACTCTTTCCTTTTTTAACCAGTGTGGCGAGGGTTATTTTTTCGGAACCGTACTTGTTCCTTATTTTGTCCATCGCTTCGTCAATTTGCTTATTTTTACCGGCTTGAACATTTCCCCGCACCGGATCAAAAAGCGACAACTGTTCGGTAGAGCCGTCTTCATAAAACCCCGACACGCTTATTCCGATTAATCTTACCGGATGCGACTTATTCCAGTTTTGTTCAAGGAGCCTGCAACCGGCCTTATAGATTTCTTTGGTAACAGAGGTTGCGGGCAAAGTCATTTGTCTTGTGACAGAATGAAAATCGGAATATTTAAGGGTAATATGTACGGTGCGGCCTTCTTTGCCCTGTTTTCTTACAGTCATGCCAACATCATCGGCAAGCTCCATCAGAATAATTTTTGCCTTTTCAATATCCGTTACATCTTCAGGCAATGTTTTTTCGCGTCCGATTGATTTAATATCATCATCCACGCGGGCAAAAACAGTTGAGTCGTCAATTCCATTGGCATGTAAATAAATTTCATTGCCAAATTTTCCCAAAGCTTTGATGACGGCGTTTACATCGGACTTGGCCAGTTCACCTATCGTCTTTATTCCCATATGATTCAGCTTTTCAGCGGTTTTCGCGCCAACACCGTACATTTCTCTCACCGGAAGCGGCCAGAGTTTTATTGGAATATCATCTTGCCATAGTTCGGTGATGCCGAGGGGCTTCTTCATTTCAGCGGCCATTTTTGCCAGGAATTTGTTTTCAGCAATTCCAATGGAACACCAGAGCCCAAGGTTGTCTTTTATTTGATTCATTATTTGTTGCGCGGCATCGAACGGTTTGCCAAACAGTCCTTCACACCCTGTCATATCAAGCCATGCCTCATCAATACTGTTTTGTTCCAGCGCCGGCGTGTAGTTAGACAGCAAGTCCATAACCTCTTCTGATTTCTGTCCATAGAAATGATGATCCGGGGGAACCAGAATTAATTTGGAGCAGAGCTTCAAAGCTTCGTGAACAACCATTGTCGTTTTGACACCACATGCCCTTGCTTCATAGTTTGCCGCGAGAATTATTCCGGTACGCCTCTTAGGATCGCCGGCAACAGCAGAAGGTTTCCCGACAAGAGAAGCATTCCTTGTCATTTCACAACTTATAAAAAAAGCATTCATATCTACAAGAAATATAACTTTTCGCGTAGGACACCTCTTTTTAAAAAGATATGTTATTGTTTTTTAGCAAAGGTTGTCTGTATCCATTGCTTTGCCGTTTTCACAATTCGATCGAAGATTTCGGACTCTGTAATACCCATAGACTTGGGTATATGAAAGGAGTGATCACCGCCTTCGATAATTTCCAGTTTCCAGGGAGCAGACAGTTTTTTCAGGACAGTTTGCAGTTTCGCGATATCGCACAGGCTATCCCTTGTGCCCGCGAAAAAGAGCATCGGTATTTCGATATTGTACAAATGGGCGTCTCTGATTTTAGATGGGTCGCCCGCCGGATGCAGAGGATAACCCAGAAAGATCAATCCTTCGACAGGCAGTTTTCCCTCTGCCGCCATCTGAGAAGCTATCCTTCCCCCCATAGACTTACCAGCGGCTATGATATGATTTACCTGAACCGTTGAGTCCTCTTGAAAATACCGGCAAACCGCCGCCCATGTCTCTTCCAGTTTCTTCGGATTATCCGGCGCCTTCAGGCCTTTTTCTTTATACGGGAAATTGAATCGTAACGCGGGATAGCCTGATTCGACCAGGCCGTCTGTAAAGGCGGCGAGAAGATCATTTTCCATGTCATTACCCGCGCCGTGGGCAGTGATCACACCGGCGCTGTATGTTCTTTTTTTATTCGGAGGCATGGTTAAAATTGCCGATACCGATTCATCCCTCGTAACAGGGATGGTCAGTTTTTTCCTGTCCATGGAAGCGCTCCTTAATCGCAATCGTAATACGCTGCCCTTGATTCCAGCAGCTTTAAAAAATAATCAGCATTCCGCAAACATAAAATACGGAATTCGGGAGACAGTACAATTAATCAGGCGCTGAAACAAGAAAAATAACGGAGATGGATAATTAAGTATACTGTCGCCGAATTTCGGTGTCCGCCACTATTCTTCAGTTATTTGGAGTTGATAGATTTGAGGGTTACCGTATTGTAATCTTTTGTTTACAGGCCGATTCCGCGGCCTACGCGAACTGATAACCTTTCTGCCTGAACAATCGCAGGCAGGCATCGGCCGCGGCTTCATCGTAAAGTATCCCTTTGTTTTTCTCAATCTCCTCAAGGGCGGTTTTAATTCCCAATGACGCGCGATAGGGACGGTGGGAAGAAATGGCCTCCATCACATCGGCCACGGCCAGAATCCGGGACTCTAAAAGAATTTCATCCCCCTTCAGTTTCCTTGGATAACCGGAGCCGTCCATCCGCTCATGATGCTGGTAGACA
>DATKPG010000030.1:0-130711 GCA_035524255.1 Smithella sp.
AAAGAGGCAAAAATGGCAAAGTTATTGTCTGTGCGATAATGCGGAAACTGGTTCATGTTATCTTTGGAGTCCTGAAATCAGGTAAAAAATATGATCCAAATTTTAAACCAGTTTTAGCTTGACAAGAACGGTATCTACAAACAAACGACTTTAAAAAGTCTTGACGCTGTGAATTACGATTTGAAAGGTGCAACAATACTACGGTTATTAGCATTCAACCTTCTTTTTTTGCAAAGCAGCTTGGGATAGACATTCTTTTGTCTTTTCATACCCCAACGCAATCATCTCCGATGCCCGATCAAACTCCAATGTCTGACATGCGTTCCTGGCAATTTCTATGACTATATCTGGTGGGTAAGCAGCGAGCTTTTGTCGTGCTATGGTTCTCTGCATAGCGTCAAACGACTGAATGGCAATGTCATATGCACCCCAATCTCGACTGCTACTGCTTGTCATGGATTGTTGGAGGCGGTTTATAAAGTTATTGATCTTTTCACGGAAAGGAGATGAAGGCAAAGCTGGAACAGCACTCACGGCACTCGGCTTTTCTTCGCTCTTTGCGGGGCCGCTTAGATTTACAGCAATAGTCATGTCAGTTTCATCACCAAACGTTGGCGCAATAGGTACGGGATTTAAAACCCCTCCATCAATAAGATCTACCCCTTTGTACTTGAATGGAGTAAAGAAAAGAGGTATTGCGAAAGACGCTCTCATAGCATCAAAGAGACTGCCCGACCTTATCCATATTTCCTTCTGGCATTTTATATCAGTCGCAACAGCCGTATATGAAATTTTGAGATCTTCGATCAATTTCTGTCCAACTAAATTGATCAAGGTATTAATAATTTTGTCACCTCTCACTAGTCCGCTCTTTTCCCACGAAAGATCTAGCAGAGTGACTATGTCAACTTTCGTTATAGAACGTACCCATTGCTCATATTCATCCAATTTCCCAGCAGCATATACTCCCCCTATTACTGAGCCAATTGAACAACCGACTATTGATTTAATTTTGAAATTATTTTCTTCAAGCCAATGAATTACGCCAATATGCGCCAAACCTCTAGCGCCGCCACTCCCAAGAACTAGAGATACGGTTTTCATATTTCTGCCTGCCATAATTTCACCAAATGCGTTTCATTGAGATGCTAACAAATAATACAATCGCCGAGTATTTTCGATAATATGTTTCAATCCTAATTCAATTTATAAAATGAAAAGAGATGAATGCTGTTTGAAATAGTGTATGTTTCTTAAAATTATCGAACACTCGCTTACGGAAAGAAGTCTATTATTTAGTATACTACAAGTCCTCAACCTCATGAAATAAATAAGATTGAAAATTCCTGTTTGAAAGGTGCTAATGACAAAGCTTACTCGCCAGAAGTCTCTTCAATTACTGGAAATCCTTAGTAAATTTATGCAGTCTTCTCAGTTTAAACGATAGCACGATTCTAAAAATTCCAATACTAATGAAGGCTAATGCTGTCCAGACTACGATTGTGGCGCCGGCAAAAACGGGGTTCCATAATAGGATAAAAGAAAATAATGCGCCTAATATAGCTAATGCCAAAAGCCAGCCCCATGTGCTTATTCCGTAAGATTTCAGATCGAATGCGGCGCCCATAGCCATAAACGAATAAAATAAAACACCAAAACCAACAAAATAAGGCAATATACCCATAGATAAAGCAGGATTTGGTATTAGCAACATACCTATGAGAAAATAAATAATTCCGCCTGTTAATGTCCACCCCCAGCCTTCCAGATTATTATGGTTTGAAATGGCATAGATGATTTCAAAAATACCACTTACAAAAAAGGTTACACTAAATAATATGGCCAATGCCAGATAAGATGATAAAGGGGTTATTAATACCCAACCCCCCATTAAAACAAACAGAATACCTAACAATAAGGATATCCACCAATACTTAACAGCATTTTTTACGGTTTTGATAGATAAAGTCATGATTATGCCTCCTTATCTTTCTTTGTTATTTCCGTCGTTGATAGGAATTAACATTTTCGCAATTTCATTAGGTTTCATCATCTGCTCCACAAAGGTTAATTATAAAGCTCGCAATATGGGAAGAGCTTGAGCCAGCAAATGAAAATGAGGACTGAATTTTGAAAAAATGAGTATTTATGATTAGATTGTATAAAAATCTACTAAAGCCTATATTTGTTGTCAAGTATTATTTATATTGAAATGGGAACTGCCTGCATTCTTATAATTAATTTTTTGTCAAAAAATTTATTGATTTATGAGAAGAATATCATTGAAAAATAAATCCCAACTATATTAGTGAGGAATAATTATATTTTGTCATTCTGAATATAATATGCGGTGAAGGAAGTTTTTCATCAGTAGAATGGAAAAAGGCACAAAATAAAAAAAGTTGAGTTTTGCTTTATCCTTTTACCGGATGGTTTTCCGACAAGGATAAAGTATATTTAAATATTGCCAAGTGTAATTTAGAAGCATAAAATTATAAAAGTGAAAATTGAGGAGGAAGAAAACCGCAGGAGCCACCTGCTTATTTTTAATAATAAGCAGTCCTAAGAATTGAGGATTATCAGTTGTAAGGTGCAACGACGAAATCAGGGGCGACTTAGGCAGCATAATGAACTCACTTCCCTGCGCCAGCATATTCCAGAAGTTGATCGGGCATCTGATTAGCGACTCCTGCACTTACGCTACCCTCAAGCATAAACCTCCGCTTATACTCGTGAGCCAAGATGGTCTTTTGCGTTTTCGTATCGACAAGCCGAATCGTCATGAGCACTTTTTGATTCGACAGAACCTGAATATCGATTTGTAAAACAGAGGCCCAATACCAATTGGCGGAATTATCTCTGCGCATTTAATCTTGCGCTAATAGGAAGTGTATTTATTTGTAATTCTCTATCGCCAATGAAGTTTGAAATCCTTTCCGGTTACGATGCTTTCAGATACTACTGAATATTTGCCCGGTTCGGGCGGAACTATTTTCATGCCGCAGCCGTTGAGGATGTCCTTCTGCACATCAATTCCCGGCATGACCTCGATGAGCTCCATACCGCGCTCGGTAAGCTGAAAAACGCCTACACTGGTGCAGTAATAAACTTTTTTCCCGTGCCTGAGAGCCTCCGGGCCGCTGAAAGTTATTTCGTCCACTTGGTCAACAAATTTCGGCTTGCCGGGTTTGACCATCGTGAGTTTGCCGTCATGTACCTCCATATGAGCTCCCATCATCCAGGAACCGATGAAGATGATGGTCTTCGCGGCAACTGTCATGTCCGTAAATCCGCCGGGGCCTACATAATTAATCGGCCCTTCGCCTCGCTTGGAAACATTGACATTGCCTTTGGAATCCACCTGCAAGAGACCAAGCATTGTAATATCAAGCTTTTCATAGATTAAATGGAACATCTGCGCCGAACTGAGAAGTTTTTCCGGATTGATGGACGCGCCGAAAAAGACGCCCATGGCGGGCATCCCTCCCACAGGCCCGGATTCCAGAAGATACGTGACTTCTTCATGAATGCCGCCTTCATAGATCAGCATGCATACTTCTTCGGGCATGCCCACGCCCACATTCACATAATATCCCTTGCCGGCCACGCGCATGAAAAGATCGGCCGCGAGCCGCGCCAGCGATTCTTCCGCCGGGCCCCGGTAAGGCGTGATGCGCAGCAGATTGTTAACAAACAAAAGCTGGGAAAGAGCGTCTTCCGTGTCCACCTTCGCGCCTTCGGTAAACATCTTCCAGTAATTTCTTTGGCGCGCCATGCCGCATTGTTCATTATGCGGATTCACGATGATGGCGTCAACTTTATCCGCCGGAAGCGATATCTCTTTTTCGTTTTTGGGAATGATTTCCGCGACCGTCACCAGAACCTTGCCGCCATTGTGTTTGGCGGCCAGCGCGGATTCGATATTTTCGGTAATGACGGAAGCGTTTTTAAAATAAATATTCCCTTCAGCGTCCGCATAAGGCGCGTTCATTATCGCGACGGTGATTTTCGGCAGCCGGTATCGTAAATGATCGCCTTCGACAACCGAGAGGCTCTCGCCTACGCCCTTCATAAGCGGCGTGCCGTTGCCTACTCTGGGATCAATCATGGTTCCCACGCCGGTCTTGGATGTGAGGCTGTCTTCGCCTTTACCTTGCGCCTCGATCAAAAAATCCAATACGCCCTGGGATATTCTGTGCACTTCCAGTTTCCCCTGTTGGGCCAGTTTAAGGAAGCTCTTCACGGTTTCCTGATGCGCGCCGACCCATACCTTGACCAGCCCCTCAATTCCCACTTCATCCAATGAGCCTGGAACCGCGCCTCTTGATCCTACGCCGCCTGCTGATATCCACGTGAGGTTTTTAGGGTGGCCGGATTTTAAAAACCGGTCTTTTATCGCGTAATAAAAAACACTGCATCGCGCGTTCGCGGCAACTCCATTGGAAAAAACGCACGCGCCGTCGGGAATCATTTCTGCGGCCCGCAAGCCAGACATGAATTTTGGATTGTTTAAATCAGCGGGTGGAGAAAGAAGAAAATTTTTCTTGCCCGGAATCAGAAGGAACCGCCCGATTTGAAAAAGTATCTGAATTTTGTCAGTAAGCTTCATCGGTATCTCCTTAAATGATGATGGTGGATTATAAAAATGACTTCAAAGATCAGCATTTCCGCAAGAACTGCCGCGGAAAAAATAACATTTTCACGGATAACTTTCAAGTGCGCCCGGTCTGACCCCAATGCTGTCAGGGGAGCACCCTGGCACGATAATAGTCTTTTAAATGAAAAACATCGTCAACCATTCCGCTACCAGGGATGGTTTCTCCGCGCCCTCTGAACTTACCGTGTGCGTCACTGTGACAAGCACTTTTCCTCCTTCTCTCTCTTCAACACCGGTCAGTTTCATGACGCTCTGGATCTTTGATCCCGAAAAAACGGGACTGATAAATCTGACCTTATCAAATCCATAGTTGATGGCCGCTTTGACTCCTTCGGGAATCCAGGTGTTTTCTGTCGCGAGGCGGGTCAACATCGACAACGTAAGGAACCCGTGCGCGATGGTGTGTCCGAACGGACCTGTTTTTGCTTTCTCGGGGTCGACATGAATGAATTGATGATCATCGGTGCAGTCAGCGAACTGATTGATCCTCTCCTGGGAGATTTCGATCCAATCACTCTTTTTTTCATCGCCGATGGCTTCTTTTAATTTAGATACGGGTAGAATGGTATATGACATAACGCCCTCCTTTGAACTTTTTATGCAATATGCACAGTAAGTGTTTGCTGAAAAGCCATTTAATTAAATTGATAAGAACTTTCTTCTTACAAAGGAAAGTATAGAAAATGCAGTTTTTTATGTCAATAAATTATTCCTCGAGATTTGAGGCTTCGTGCTTTTCAGACATGAATTGTGTTTATTACGAGTGAAAATTAGCATTTTGTGCAAGGTTTATGATTCGAGGAAGGTTTCAATAAAAAACCATATCAAAATTTTTCAAGATCGCAAAATCACCGAAATTTATGAATGCAGGTTTTTAGAATGAATATGCTATATTAATCATAATTACCAACATAAATATTCGATCTTTACTTGACGGGTAGCCTTCATTCATAATGATTATTTATAGCCGTTCTTTCTTTTCCCTTTTTTCTTTATACATGAGTGAATCAGATCGATTAACCAGTTCCTGAAGGGTTTCATGAGAATCCCATTCTGTCCGAGAAATGCCTACACTAAACAATATTTCATAGGTGTTTTTCCGTTGTGCATTTTTTTGTTTCGTATTCTCTAGCAACCGGCTGAACATCATATCAGCATAGTTTTTCATGTCATTAATGACAAAGACTGCAAATTCATCACCACCCAGACGGCCGATTATATCCGATTCACGGAAAGTTTCCTTAATCAGGAGGGCGGTATCAATAAGTGCTTGGTCTCCGATATGATGTCCGTAAGTGTCATTGATCTTTTTCATGTTATCAAGATCAATATAAATGCAACACATACTCAAATTCATGCGTCTGGCAGTCTTCATTTGTTGTTCGGCCATCATATAGAAGCCGCGCCGATTGTATATATTAGTCAGTTCATCAATGAGAGAAAGCGTTCGCAATTCTTCGAGCAAGTGTTTGTGCTCGGTAATATCTCGAATGATACCCTGATATTCCATCACGCTACCATCCTGATTTCTTCTGACGGAAAATGTGAAGAGACAATCCATCACAAAGCCGCCCTTTTTTTTTAGTCGTACCTCATATTCTTGGACAGAACCACCTTTTTCGATCTCCTTAATAAACTTTTCACGGTCGGAGGGATCGGCATAAAATAAATTTGCATTTTGCTTGAGCAACTCATCACGGGTATAACCAAAAAGATCAACAGCGGCGCTATTAACATCAATAACTTCGCCTTCCCGTTTCGTTATTACTATTGCATCGCGAGAAGTTCTAAATAAGGTTTGATAGCGCTCTACACTTTCATAGAGAGCTATCTCAGACTGTTTCAGTGCGGTAGAATAATCCACATTCTCCATTTTGCTAATCTCAATAAGAATCCAATCATTCAAAAGATTTTACCTGCATAAAACATTCTTTAGGCATAATACCATTTTCAGATGCCGGCAAAACAATGGTCATATCGACTGAGTTGAGTAGATTGGTTTCTCCCGATTACAGATTAAGGTTTGTTTTCTTTGTTTGCCTCATGAGACATTGACAGTGCCGTTATATTTCAACTATTATGAGTTTTAATGTAGCATAAATTTAAATTTTTGAAAAATAAGAATAACAGTCGATTTTTTTACCCATAATTCGACATCCTTGCGGAATAAATAATATTGAGGATTAATGGTTAAAAGATGTAACACTATTCCCCGTTTATATTCACCAAGTCTTTTCCATATCTTCATTCTTTGTTTTTTTATTTTTTGTGGTGTAAGTGGCAACTGATTTTTTTTTTGCGAGCGGGATACAGACCACGAAAAATAAATTCGCCTCTGAATATCAATGCTGGAAGGCGATTGCACATTTACTATCTTCACGCAGTTTGTGCAAATAAGATGGGTGTTAAAACTGACATCAGGGCCGTATCTTATGGAATCAATATTATTGATGTGCAATTCACGGACAAACCGACTTTTTTCATCAGTAAAATGTTAATGTATACAGCGGTTAGCGAGAAATCTTTTTTTAAGCAGTGCACGATAAATATCATGGACAGTTTGATGAGATGTACTGTTTTTCAGATAATCAAGTATGCTTTCTTTTTGTTCCGTTCTCATAATAGAATATCTTGTTTCACATAGATTAGTCTACAATCTCTTTCTACGGGCTATTAAGCCAGGATCTTGCTGCATTAATATCGCAAAACCATTTCATTTTTATTCCGGCACTATTTGCCATGGTCTCGTGAAACGATTGGAAATCCGCGTTCTCCGGAAGGCCCACGATGGCATTCCTGGTATGAGAAAGGGGAGGATAATATATAATACGAGAGCATGCTTCTGAAAATACGCGGGGGATCTTTAACGTGCGAACATCTATTAACAATTTCTTGGAGTTCATTCGCTTTAAGATAGTATTAAATTCATTCTTCAATTCCTCAAAAAAATCCTCTGCCACTTCTCCTGTAATGACAATTTCAATAATTTCCCAATTTACAGATGTTGAGATGTTATACATCAGCTTCCTTGTCATTTGTGGCTTCCTTTAAGTAACTCACACCATCCATTTTATTTTTATCTAATAATTTTTCAACCTTGTGTAAGCTGATAGCCTTTCTCCCGAAATAATCTAATACAGGCATTGGCGACAGCAGCGTCATAAAGAATCCCCTTATTCTTATCGATCTCTTCAAGGGCTGCTTCAATACCCAAAGCCGCACGATATGGACGGTGGGAAGCCATAGACTCCACCACATCGGCCACAGCAAGAATGCGCGCTTCCAAGAGAAATTCATCTCCTTTCAGATTTCTTGGATAGCCGGATCCGTCCATCCGTTCATGGTGCTGGTAAACAATTTCTGCCAACGGCCAGGGAGAGTCCACATCCTTCAGCATCTCGTATCCATTTTTAGCATGTTCTTTAATCAGAGAAAATTCGATATTTGTCAGCTTGGTAGGTTTGACCAATATTTCTGCGGGTATGGATAATTTTCCGATGTCATGGATAGAACCTGCCATACGGATTCCTTCTATTATGTCATGAGGTAGTCCCATTTCCGTGGCGATGGTACGGGCGAGATCAGCAACCCTCTTCTGGTGACCTGCCGTATAGGGATCTCTGGACTCTACGGTGGACACCAAGACCTGAATAGTCGTGATAACTGCTTTCCTTAGTCTGTCGAGGGTCTGGTGAAGTTGTTCCTCGGCGTGCTTACGAATTGTAATATCTTCTATGAATCCTTCATTGTAGAGGATTTTCCCCTGTTCATCCTTGACCGTTCGAGCATTGACGACAACCCAGAACTTGCTTCCGTCTTTTTTATAAAATTCAACCTCAAAACCATCGACAAATCCTTCTGCGTCACTGATTACCAAGAATCTTTTCCGGTCTTCGGGATGAACATAAAGCTGGGTTCCCATGTCTTTGATAGATTCAACTAATTCCTCAGGCGAGCCATATCCGGCCATCTGGGCAAAAGCGGCATTGGCCGTGATAAATCTGCCCTCTGTTGTTGACTGATAAATGCCTTCAATGGCGTTTTCAAAGATGTTGCGATATTTTAATTCGCTATTCTTCAGCTCTTCCTCCGCCTTTTTGCGCTCGGTGACGTCGCGAACAATTCCCCTAAATCCTATTGGTTTACCCGATGAATCTTTTTGTAACGATGCAGATGCTTCAACATATCTTTTAGTCCCGTCTTTTCTAATGATCTGCCAATCGAATCCTTCGGTAGGTTCCCCCGTATTGTAAACTTTATTAAACGCTTGAAAAAGTTTTTTTGCATTCTCCTTGTCTGTATATTGACGGTTATTCATTCCCATCAATTCCTCTTTGGAGTAGCCTAGGAATCGATATATTGAATCATTGACAAAGGTAAAGTTACCGGCAAAATCAACTTCAAAATAACCTTCTTGAATATCTTCAAGAATAGTTCGATATTTCTCCTCGCTTCGCCTTAATTTATCCTCAGCTTCTTTGTCCTTTGTAAGGTCCTGACAGATGCCTTGATAATATAGAATATTTCCTTCCATATCTCTGACGGCTTGTGCGCTGAGGGAAACATAGAGTGTGCTGCCGTCTTTCCGGTAAAACGTAGTTTCAAATCCCTTTATGGGACAACATTCATCTATCATCTTTAGTAACTTTGCACGATCTTCTGGATTTACATATAGATGATGGGGTATATCAGAAACAGTTGTTCTGAATTCTTCAGGTGAGTCATAGCCTAACATATCTGAAAATGCTTTATTTGCAGTAATGAATTGTCCTTCAGGGGTTGTCTGGAAGATGCCCTCAATGGAATTCTCGAAAATGCTTCGATATTTCTCTTTGTCTAATCGAAGCACTTCCTCCGCCCGTTTGTTTTCGGTAATATCCAAAAGGGATGCGATGCGTTGTTTCGTGCCTGGGATTGTATCTATGCTTAATAATATGTTTTTTATTCCACCATATTTATCGACGGCACGGAATTCATAGCTTTTAGGAGTGGCGGCTGGATCAATTCTACGCAAATGATGCATCGTTTGCATCATTTCCAGATCCTCACCTACAACGAACTCTGTCCATTTTTTCTTATTTTCGATTCCATCTCTTGTGTAACCAGTCAGTTCCGTAAATTTCGCATTAGCCAGAGTTATAGTTGCGTCTTCTTCGAATATAACGGTTGCGGTACCCGTATTTTCAAATATAGTTCTGTAAAGCTCTTCTTTTTCTCGTAGCGTTTCTTCTGCTTTCATTTCAACTGCTTTATGCATTCTTCAACTTCTTATATACATTGGTTTTAAATCGGTTTTTCCCCCACATTAAAAAACAATTTTTTCTTTTATAACTTTAATTTTACAAATAGACAACACCAATAATATACCATGATAGTACTATGTATAATATGGAGTTATTGAATATTTAACAGGTGGGATCGAAGGTTGGATTTTTTATTTTTTATACCCAGTTTGTTTCTTAGACTACTACGATGGGCTTCGATGGTTTTCTTAGTCACACTTAACAGTTCTGCAATCTCCTTGATAGATCTACCCTCCTTTACAAGATTTGCTATCTCAATTTCCCTGGGTGTAAGATTATAAAAATTCAATTTAAGGTGCTGTAAAAAAGAAGAAGAAATCCTATTGAGATTAGATTCAATGGTATCCACAAGAGAGACTTGATGGACGGATAATTTACCATGCCTCAAGTTATTGACATAAGGCAATATAAGTTCCCTTATGTTCGATAAAATCCTTTCTTCAAGGTCATTTCTTCCCTTTTCTAATTGGGCCAATAATACTTTCAACGCAATATTGGCTTCTTCAAGATCTTTGGTTTTAGATTTCAACGCCTCCTCTGCCCGTTTGCGTTCTGTGATGTCGCGACATATTGTTATAGAAAGTGTTTTTCCTTCTATTTCCAAACATGTTGCATTGATCTCAACGGGGATAACATTGCCCTTTGCATCAATATGGTCAATTTCCAGGTTTCTTATGTACCCTTTCTCAAAACAGGCTTTGACAGACGCTGCGTTTTTTTCTTTTTCATAACCGGGAGTCCATTCAATGATGCTTCTGCCGACTATTTCGTGCAAATCATGATGTCCTGAAAGACGCACATATTCGCGATTTGCATCTTGCACTATGCCATCTCGATCAATGATGACAAAGCCTGTGTCCGTTGTTTCAATTAATGTGCGGTATTTATCTTCACTCTTCCGTAGCATTTCAACGGCTTGCCTGAAGTCGGTTACATCTCGAATCGATTCTACGGCACCGATACGCTGGTTCCGATTATTGAAGAGCGGCGCTGTCGTTGCAAAAATATAAGCACCCTTACCGCCGTACAATGCCGGTGCAAATGTTTCCGCATAAAGTATATTCCCATTTTTTTGCACATATTGATATTGGGATTCAATGTCCTGATCGCTTACATCTAGGAGATCCACCAAGTGCTGCCGACGCTCACCATAGAAGGGAATTGTATAGGCATGGTCTCCCTGTCCGAGCATATTTTCTTTACTTACCCCTGTCATCTTTTCCATAGCCCGATTCCAGGCAATGATTTTTCCTTCCAAATCAACAACGGCGGTCGCATCCGGCAGAAACTCAATAATGCTTGACAACTTACTTTCTGATTGTTTCAGAGCCTCCTCCATCTGCTTGCGCTCGGTGATGTCAGTAATGAAACCATGCCAAGTTATGCTACCATCAGCCAATTTCTCGGGTGTTGAATTTCCTAAAATCCATCTGATTGACTGGCCGGGAATTTGTACTCTGCATTCACATGTCCAGACAGTCAGATGTTTGGCTGAATCTTCAATGGAGCTAATGACCTTATCGAAATCCTCTGGTAATATTGCTCTGGCGATAGGAGAAAAATCGTCGCGAACATCCTGAGGCGAACATCCAAAAATATCCTTGATAGCTTCTGTGGTGAACGGCATGCAATATGTTCCGTCAGGTCTCATCATAAACTGATAAATCATTCCGGGCACCCAAGAAGAAAGCTTCTTGAATAGGATGTCACGTTTCCGCAGCACTTCCTCCGCCTGTCTACGCTCCGTAATATCATACACAAGCGAGAGCATAACCTCTTCATCATTTAGTCTGATGATTTCGCAGGACAAAAGGGTCTCTTTGGTCTCGCCGTTTTTAGTGCGGAGAAGAACCGGCTCATTGCGGATCGAATCCCGTGCGATTAATTTCTGCACAATAAGTTTACGCTCGGAAGAATTATGCCAAATTCCCAGTTCCCGAACTGTATGGCCGATTATTTCTTCTCCGGTGTAACCCAGCAGTTGCAGACCGCTGTTATTGACATCGATGTAGCGCCCATCGGAAATCGAGCTGATATAGGTTGGGGCAGGGCTCGCTTGAAAGATCTTATGGAATCTCTCTTCGCTTGTTCTTAAGGCTGCTTCGATCTGTTTGCGCTCGGTAATATCCTCAACCACGGCAATCATATGATCCACGCTGCCATCGGGTTTCCGAACAGACCCCACAGAGAGATTGGTCCAGACAATCTGTCCATCCTTGCGGATAAAACGTTTATCCATATTATAATGATCAATTTGACCGGATAGAACATGATTAAATTGCTTGAGGTTTGCGGCAAGATCATCGGGGTGTGTCATTTCCGACCATGTCATGCGTAGGATTTCGTCCCTCGAATAGCCAATCATTGAACAAATATGGTCATTAACCTCAATCCATCCTTTCTCAGGAGAGATTATGGCAATACCGTGCATAGGCAAATTGAAGTAACTGCGGAAACGGGCTTCACTCTTTTTTAACCCTTCCTTCTCCTCCATCCACTCAGATTCCGATTGTTCCAGTTCTTCAATCCTTTTTCTCAATGAAGCCAGTTCTTGAATCAGGACTTGCTTTGTCTTGAATTGATCCTTCATAAGGTCGACTCCTGAGTATTTAAATGATTCTACTGATTGAAACGTTAACGAATGACTGCCATGACCATGTAATGGTTCTCAATTATGTCCACATTTTTTAGCTCTTTGGTAAATTCTCAGATAATTATGTTGTCTTCTTAATAAAACAATTCCTCGTGTTGCTTTTGCAATGCTTTTGCAACCTTTAATTCGGAATTCTTTCTTGTAGGCAGACCTTTTTCCATTTTGGCTATTGTTTGTTGCGTTAACCCGGCTCGGCGGGCTAATTCTGATACACTTAAGGGAATAGCTTCTCTAAATTGTTTTACTCTATTTTCCCTGATATGTTCGATCATATAATGGCACCCAAAAAACAAAATGATCCATTTTTATTCTAAAATTTCCATTACTGCCCGTTTATGCACTTTTTTGATGGAAGCGGCAAACAAAATAGTTCTGATGGCTTGGGCCGTTCTACCACGCTTCCCAATAACTTTTCCTAAATCTTCTTTTGCCACACGCAGCTCAATGACAGACGTTTGTTCGCCGATGACTTCAGTTATTTCTACTTTGTCGGGATTATCAACTAAAGATTGAACGATATGCTTAATCAATTCCTTCATCGTCAGCACCTCCATTCGATTTGGTTAACACTGCATGAAAATCCGCTGCAATATTCGCATTGCTTATAACTTTTTATTGTTCGTCCACCATCTTCTTTAATTCTTTTCCCACCTTGAAAAACGGCGACCTTTTTGGTTTAACCTCTATATGTTCTCCAGTTTTAGGATTTCTACCTTTATAAGCTTTATATTCCCGAACGCTGAAAACACCAAATCCACGGATTTCAACTCTACCGCCTTTTTTAAGGGTATCCGTAAAACCATCAAAAACAAGATCAACAATATCCATAGCCTTTTTCCCCGTCAGATTTATTTTGGCTGCAAGTTCTGATATTAAATCCGATTTCTTCATACAAACTCCTTATATGAATGATTTACAATGTTTGTTTGCCCACCTATTCAAACCGTTCTCTTATGCATACCACCAGCGTTTCCAAATCGCTTTCCGGTAAATTCAATAAAAAGTTCAGATCAGCATCTGTCTTCAATAATTTTTTGATGATTTCCAGCAATTCCGTTTTGCCCATCTATAATTAATTCTCCTCTTCACTTGCGGAAGTAACTAATGAGTCACAGGATAAGAGTCAGTACAATTGATATTATTATACTGCTTGCTATAGGCAGATAGATTCGCCAAATTTTACCGCCAAAACCAAATCACCGGGCAGTTTAAATAGGCCTGCCCGCCCTAATATCATTATTATTGATCCTGCCAGTACAATTAAAGCTCCAGTCAGAATTAACAATTTCCCTATTTGTTGCGGACCAAATTTTATCATCTGACTTTCTTTACCCTTTCCATGTTGAATGGGCACAAGTATATATATTTATTCATATAGGAGCAACCAATTTATTATGGAATGATAATAAAAAATGCTGGATATGCTCAATCAAATGAACATATCCAGCTGGATCTTTTGCTGCTTCCATTAATGGTAAATTGCTTCTTGTCTGATTTCAAGATATCGAGGTTTTCTTCTTTCTTCATGAATTCGGCGCCGGCCTCTTTCCAATAATCATCATCTGATCTTTTGGCATAATTGTATGCTTAAGACAGTTTCTGTTTTACCCGAACCGGGTGATGACATCAAATTCAATAGAAAGGTCTGGCCTTTTATAATTCTCCCCTCAGCAAATTCGCTTGTCGATCGTTGTCTGCAAAAACACTTTGCATGATCTCAAGAACTTTATGTCTATTTATGTTATTCCTCTGGGGACACCGCCCCTATTTTTTACTCGCTTATCATTTATTTATAAGCGAGCAATGTTCGTCTTCCCTCTATGCTCCGCTTCGTGGATAGTTCCACACTCGCTGAGAGCGAGCGTAGCGCAGCTCGCAGCGAGTGTCACTATCATTCTGCCAGTGCTTTAATTTTCTTGTATTGATTAAGATCCGTGTAAAGATCACCTGTGTAAGGGTTGTGCTTTGTCGTGACCATTTTGTAAATCATGTAGCCGAATACGGCAATGTTCGAAAGCAAGGCAATCAAGCTTACAAATAATAATGCTGTTGTATCAGGTGTCGCCGAGGCAACCGGATATAAGCCTTCTTTTGTCAATGGAATTCCTTTTGCCGCCGTTGCGATTGCTGCGCTGGCAGTTGAATTTACAAAAAAAGAACCTTTGTCGATAAATGCTGGGAATGTCTGCGCAAACATGCACCACAAGGCAAGCGTTTGGGCGCGATGTTGAAGCCATGCACCCTTGCCAACTGTAAATGCGCAAAGTGTAGGAGCCAGCAGCAATGCTAATCCGCAGTACCATGCGTGTCCTGGCAGGCAGTTATATGTGTAGGCAAAGTTCCAGAGGTCATAAGCGATAATCCAGAACCAGAGCATATCCGGCCACAGCATATCCATGCTTCCGTCTTTGTCTGTCTTTTTACGGACGCAGATACCGAACCAGCCGGTGATGGTAATAGTGTTAAGGATCCCGGCAATTCCGTTCATGTAGTTCCATGAACCGCCGATGTAGTATTCGATCTGATTGTGCAAGAATTCAATCGTGGGAACTGAATAAATTGCACCTACTTGAAAGTCACGCGTTACAGCTTCGATGATGTTGATGGCCAGAATCAGCGGTGGAAAGCATAATGCCCATTTCTTGTCACTGAGTTTCCAAACTTTCCCGTCTTTGCCTGTGCCGCGAATATGTCTGATGCACCAGAAACCTATGCATCCGGCTGTTGATGAGTAAACCTTGGCCAGATGGAACCAGTCCATGTAGGCTGTATCTTTCAATGTTGTAAGCCATAAAATTGTAAGAACGATCGGCAATACAACAAACATTGCAAAACCTACCCATTTGAATCTACGGCCTACCTCATTGGAGACGAACAGGGCAACAAATGTTGCAATCCAGACAAGCAACACTAAAACGGAACTAGCGTCTGTGTTGAAAGTAAACATATCATGCCTCCGGGTGACCCTTAATTTATTTTAAGGGTGCAAGGTTAATTTTTGTCCGATCTGAAAAGTGTTTATTACGACTTTAAATGACGCATGTGTGTCAAAATTGCCAAAGGCTAACTTATTGGGTTCAGTCAACAGAGTATTTGTACCACTTACGGGTATTATAGGCTGTCTTTACCATCTCCACGACCGTATCCTGCTCATTCATTTCCATATTGAACACCAGGTCATAATTGACCGGATTCAGCATGTCCTCATGAAAATACCCCCTGATAAAGGCAATGCGCTCAGACTCTTTGCCCATAACATTCTGCTGGGCCACTTTTTCAGATACCTTATAAGCCTCTCTTACGTTTTGAATCCTTCTTTCCATTGGAGCAACCATCAAAATACGAAGACAGACTTCCTTAGGTAAAATATAACTGGCTCCTCTGCCCAGGATGACGGCGTGTCCATGAGCGCCAATGGTCCCTATTACGTTTGTTAACTGGCCGAGGTATTCATTAGGCCAGAGATGGCGCTCCGCAGTAAGCATAGACAGCCAGTCAAGAACAATAGAGTTGTCCTGCTCGTCGACGGTTTCCACCACTCGACGGCTGACATCTGCATTCTTGGCTATTTGATCAACAATCTCCTGATCGAAAAAATCAATTTCCAAATCTTCCGAGAGTTGTTTTGCTATGTTCCAGGCATCACAACCGGGAAGTCTTGAGATGGTGATGACCGGTCGTATCGGTTTTTTATATTTTCTTTTCCGGTTGGATTGCCATCTGGTAATTTGTTCCTCAACCAGTTTATCAAGTGTCTTGCTTGGATAAGTATCCATAGATCTGTTACCTCCTTAGCTAAAATTTTGCACTTTTAAAATTACATTGTAACGTTATTTATACCCCTCCCAACGTCAAGACAAAATGCTGGGATTAACAATGAGAACGCCTTTTAAAGAATGTTCCTGCACAAGAATCCGACGTTCTATTTATAGAAAATAGCTCTTGCTAAAAAAACAACTAAATGATCTCGAAAAATCATGTTCATGTTAAAAAATCAACGGCGAAGGTCATACGACCTGCTCTGTTAATCAGATTTGTTTCCTGCAGTTTTTCCCCTTTCATTTATTAGCTTCTCAATTTTTCCTTACAACTTCCAAGTTTTTCTCGGAAATAAAATGTATTCTTTCCTCCATCTTTCTCAGATCTGTCTATCTATTACTGCTCAATCCACACAGAATGCGATGTCAAGCCGAATGTCTTCAGTACATGAATCAGGCAGAGACCGGTGGCGCTCCCCTGGGGCTCAACTTTTCCGGATTTCCAGCAGAGATTTATGCTCAAGTCGCTATTCACTAATGCGTTATGGTATACCTTTACGTCACAAAGGCCACCGTTGTGATCGACGTTTGATATGAGTTCTGAAAGCTGATGTTTCACTGACTCTCTGTCGGAATCAGCAACTTGAAGCTTTATGATTTCCATCCATTTCATGTCTTTAACTTCCAATTTTATTTGTCATTAGATTAGCAGAGATCGTGCCAAAGCATATTCTATTGGAATTTCGGTGAGTTACTAAATATTAATTTCTTAGGTTGCGACTGGCCACAAAAAATCTTGTGACATTTCACAACTTTCATGTTAAACTGCGAAATAAAACAAAGAGTGAGAAAATGATCGTAAATGAAAATAAATATACTAGATTTCATCTGTAATGTTGTTTTTTCCCACAATTTACCTAACCTTTCCATTGGAAAAAATCAAAAAATGACTGACCTCTGACTTAACATATAGTAGAAATATTAGGGTAGTTTAGTCTAAAACCATTTGAAAGCTCGTAAATTTAGGGTGTAACAACATTTGATATATTGAAGGGCAAAAGAACATGTTTTTCCAAGGTAATTAATTTTTATTTTCTCCTGCCGTATGGAATTCCCAGTTTTTTCATTCTGCTTCTCAAAGTGCTTGGATTTATCCCGAGTAAAGCAGCCGCCCCATTAGGACCATGCACGACTCCATGCGTCATTGTCAGAACACGCTGAATATGAACGGTAGTGATTGCATCCATCTTGTTTGATTCATTAATCGACTCGAGAGCGGTTGATCGGTCATCGCGCTTTTCTTTATCACCAAGAGCCTTGAATGCCAGGGGTTCATTTTTATTCAGGATCATTTCCCGTTCCACCGCGTTTTCTAATTCCCGGACATTTCCTGGCCAGTCGTAATTCATAAGACAGTCAGTGGCGCCATGTGCCAGTTCCGGAATCATGGTCAATTTTAATTCTCTAGTCTTCTTTTTAATGAAATAATGCACAAGTGACAGGATATCCTCTTTTCTTTCCCGCAAAGGCGGAATCCTGATTGGAAAGACATTGATTCGAAACCAAAGATCTTCTCGGAATTGGTTGGCTTTGACCATTTCGTTTAAATTCCGGTGGGTAGCGGCAATGATCCTGATATCCACAGGGACGGGTTTTGAACCTCCCACACGCTCAATCACTTTTTCCTCAAGAACGCGCAACATTCTGACCTGAACCTGAGGAGGCAGTTCTCCAATTTCATCAAGAAAGATGGTTCCCTGATGGGCGCGCTCAAAGCGCCCCCGTATCTGATCTATGGCTCCGGTAAAGGCTCCCTTTTCATGTCCAAAAAGTTCGCTATCGATCAGGGTTTCAGGAATAGCACCGCTGTTGACAGTAATGAAAGGTCCTTTATTCCGGTGAGATAAATGGTGAATTGCGTTGGCCATTACTCCTTTGCCCACACCAGTCTCTCCAAGCAGCAATACGGGACTCTGAAGAGGTGCTACTCGCCGGATCATTTTCGCGACATCCTTCAAACCGAAATCACTGCCTATGATTTCATTACCGGACAGATTTGACAACTCCTGATGGAGATACCGGTTATCATCTATTAACATGTCTTTAAGCCTTAAAACCTCCTGATGCATGAGGGCGTTGGACAATGCAATCGCAAAAGGCTCACTTAGCAGGTTCAGCAGCCGGGCATGATCTTCCGTATATTGATCTACTCCTTCGACCATCAAAGCCAGCGTGCCCAATTTCTTGCTCTCAACAATCAGACGCATCAGCAATGCCGATGAGTTGGGCATTTTGAAAGATTCGGCAATTATTTTTTCGATGGGATCATTTTCGGGACGATTAACAATACGTGTGTTTGACGCATCCGATCTCTCGAGTGATCGATCCAAAATGGTCCTGCCTTCCCGTGTCAAGGGAGTTATTTTATCCAGTCTTCTGCTCCCGGTGGCTGTTACCTCGATGATGGTTTGTATCGCACCGACATTCTGTTCGTATAGGTGGAGGAAAATTCGGTCTACGGGCAAAACTTTAACAAAGTAATTAAATGACCTGCGTAAAGCGATTTCAATATCAAGACTGCTGCATATTAGCATCGTCATCTGATGAAAAAATTCATTTTCATTTACGATCATTTTCTCACTCTTTGTTTTATTTCGCAGTTTAACATGAAAGTTGTGAAATGTCACAAGATTTTTTGTGGCCAGTCGCAACCTAAGAAATTAATATTTAGTAACTCACCGAAATTCCATTTGTTAAATCATATTATACATCAATACCTTACAATTTTATTTTGTTTATTTTAAAAATCTGGCACACAAATTTCACTATTATAAAGGCGAATAAACACATTACCCAAGAGGTAACAGATCATGAAAAAGACATTAGCAACAATGATAGTAGCGACGGAAGTGATTTTTTTAACTGCAGCTTTCGGCTTTGCTGAACACGCGGCAGCAGGAGTAGCCAATTTCCCCTTCTTCCAACTTGGCTGCTTAATCGCTGGTGGATTGATCATGGTTTCCCTGAAACTTAAATATGAAAAAGAAAGGTCTTATTAAAAGAATCAGAGAGGCGACACATGAAAGACAAAAACACAAAGCATGCGAACCTGGAAAAATACACGACGGCGATGGCCCTGAATGACGGTTCGATGATCAATTTGCGGGCGATCGGCGAGGACGACGCAGACAAGCTGCTGTCCTTCTATCAGCAGCTCAGCAGCCACAGCATCTATTTGCGATTCCTTAAGATGGTCGATTTGACGAAGGAAATGGCTGACCAGTACGTAAGGGTTGATTACGATAATACCTTTGCGGTGGTAGCTATTCATGGCGAAGGGCTGGATGAAAAAATCATCGGGGTCGGGCGTTATTGGAGACATCCTGATCCTTACCGCAATAAAGCGGAAATGGCCTTTGTCGTTGAAGACGCCTATCAGAAGAAAGGCATCGGCACAAACCTTCTGGATCTACTGGCTGTTGCGGCCCGGGAGCATGGCATTGATACCGTCGAAGTAGAAATGCTTCAGGACAACGAAGGAATCACCAGAATGATTCAGCAAACCGGCTACGAATTGACGGATAAGTTTCAAGGGGCTAAGACCTGGAGAGGAACCTACAGTCTCATTCCGGGTCCCTTTGTCGCAAGCAAATCTTCGGAACGGGAACGAAGGGCCTCGATTGCTTCGATCTCGAGGTTTATGAAACCCAGATCGATCGCCATCTTGGGCGCGTCTAATAAGCCCGGTATCGGCAATGCCTTTGTCAAAAATCTGGTGACCTACGGCTATACCGGGATCGTATATCCGATCAATCCGGGCGCAGAGGTCGTTTCATCCATTAAAACATATCCCTCCATCATGGACGTTCCGGGTGAAGTGGATCTTGCGATACTGGTCGTTGCCGCTGAAAAGGCACAGCCGCTGGTGGAAGAATGCGCAAAAAAGGGCGTCAAAGGCCTGGTGGTGATTACGGCCGGATTTTCGGAAATGGGCGGCGAAGGGATCGAAAGAGAAAAAAAGCTGATCCATACTGCTCGGGCCTATGGCATGCGCGTCATCGGTCCCAACTGCCTCGGCATTCTCAATACGGATCCCGCGGTCAGTATGAATGCCACCTTCGCGCCTGTATTCCCTTTCCACGGCAAAGTGGCCTTGGGGACCCAGAGCGGCGCCCTGGGAGGGGCGCTCCTAGCCTACTGTTACAAGATCGGACTGGGACTGTCCAATTTCGTCAGTATCGGTAACCGTGCGGATGTCTCGGACAACGAGCTTTTGCAGTGCTGGGCTGAGGACAAGGACACCGATATCATTCTGCTTTATCTTGAATCTTTCGCCGATCCCCGAAGATTTATCCGGATCGCCCGTGAAACCACAGCTAAAAAACCTATTTTGGTCGTGAAGGGTGGTAGCTCCTCCGTGGGTGCCCGTGCGGCGTCATCGCACACTGGGGCCATGATGTCGGCTGATATCGTGAGCGATGCGCTCTTCAGGCAGGCAGGCATGATCCGATGCAATACCCTGGAGAAACTCTTCAGCACGGCTACCTTCCTGGCCAACCAGCCTCTCCCCAAGGGTAAAAAAGTGGCGGTCCTGACCAATGGCGGTGGTGCAGGCATCATGGCCGCGGATGCCCTGTCGGCCGAAAACTTTCAACTCCCTGTCCTGTCGGAAAAGATGAGAAACGAGTTGAAAACGTTCCTGCCGCCCAAAGCAAGTTACCTCAACCCGATCGATACTACGGCGGCTGTTTCGCCGGACCAATATAAAAGGACGCTGAGGCTTCTGCTGGAAGAGGACATTGATGCTGTGGTTGTGATTTATATCCCGCCGATCCGGGAGTCGCTGGATTTCATGAAGGCAGCCATCCGGGAGGTTGCTCCCGAATACCGCGCCAAGGGGATTCCCATCATGGCCTCCTACCTCGGTGTTGAGGAAGAAAAGATCGGGCTCCCGATGGAAGACAATATCCCAAGGTACACTTTTCCGGAAGCGACCGCTTTTGTCCTCGGGAAAGCCTATGAATATTATGAACATTTGAGAAAGCCAGCGGGAAGAATACCGCAGTTCGAGGGCATCGATAAAAAGGCTGCTGAAGCCATTATAGCCAAAGCATTGACGAGGAGCCCTTCCTCACCGGTATGGCTGGACTCCGATGAGATATCCGATATTTTTTCAATTTATGGCATCCGATCCGCACAGTCCAGAATTGCCCGGACGGACGTTGAAGCCGCTGAAACCGCTGGCCGCATAGGTTACCCAGTCGCCGTAAAGCTCTTTTCCCCGACGATCACCCATAAGACTGATGTGGGCGGTGTCCTGCTGAATCTGAAATCGGCCCAGGAGGTCATCGACGCCTATCACCAGATCAGCCGGAATATCGAGAAAATATCCAGAATCAGTGAAATGAAAGGGGTCACCGTGCAGAAAATGCTTTCCGGCGGCGTGGAGCTTATTGTCGGTGTCACCCAGGACAAGAATTTCGGCCCTCTGATCATGTTCGGGTTGGGCGGTATTTACGCCGAACTTTTTAAAGACGTGAATTTCAGAATCCATCCCCTGACGGATATTGATGCGGAGGACATGATCAGTGCCTTCAAGTCACATAAGATCCTGGACGGCTGGAGAGGCGCTCCTCCTTCGGACATTGCCGCGATCAAGGATCTGCTGCTCAGAATCTCCGCCCTGGTAGAGGATCTTCCTGAGATACAGGAAATGGATCTGAACCCGATCATGGTGATGGCAACCGGCCAGGGGTGTTATGTGGCTGATGCCCGTATATCCGTAAAGCCCTTACCTGAATAACGGCAAAGTTCAGGAGAAATGTAATTGCAAATTTTGAAACACAACAGTGATTGTATTTGATTCAAGGAAAGGAGGATTTATGTCTGAAGGAAGAAATAAAATCATGACGGCTAAGGAAGCGATCAACCGTTTTATTAAGGACGGCGATCACCTCTGCATCGGGAACTATACGGTAGCATCTTGCACCGAGCTCGTCTACGAGGTCGTCAGGCAGGCAAAGAAAAATTTGACCGTGTACTCCCAGTCAGGGGTTATCGATGTGGAGATGCTGGTCGGCGGAGGATGCGTCGAAAGGCTGGTCTCCACTTACGTCTTCAGGGCTGGCGGCAAACTGGGCGGCTCCGCCGTCGAGCGGGGACTCCAGGCCGGCACCCTGCAGATCGAGGATTATACCAATTTTCAGTACAACGCGCGGCTCGAAGCGGGAAAACACGGTTTCTCGTTCATGCAGGTCCTGGAAGGGGCGATCGCGTCCGATCTGTTCAAAAAGAGGACTTTCCTCGGTGAGGATAAATACCGAGTCATCACTTGCCCCTATACCGGCAAGCAGATCTTGACGGTACCGGCGGCCAATCCGGACGTCTGCATTGTCCATGTCCAGCGGGCTGACAAATTCGGTAACGCCCAATACTGGGGCGCTCTCGGGAGCGTCCAGGCCGCGGCGCTTGCCAGCAAGCGGATCATCGTCTCCTGCGAGGAGATCGTGGAGCACGACGTGGTCCAGTCTAGTCCCCACCTGACGCTCATTCCCGCTTACCGGGTCGATGCGGTGGTCGAGATCCCTTGGGGGGCCCACCCCACGGACCTGATCGGCTACTACAATATCGACCTTTTCATGTACAACATGTTCTCCATGATGGATTCGACCGGCGACGGGCTGAAGGCCTACATGGACGAGTGGGTTTACGGCTGTAAGGACCGCGGAAGCTACATTGATCATTATGTCCAGAAATTCGGGAGCGAGGTGCTCGGAGGTCTCCGCGCGCGAGCCTTCTATTCGGCCCCTGCAAATTATGGTTCAGCCTTCTCTTCGGACTGGGACATGAACGGCAGGGAAAGGCTGACGGGGCTCACCAAAGAAGAATATGAAAAGCTATTGAAAGATAAGGGGGTGCTTTATGAGTAAGGCATACACACTGGAAGAATTGTTGATCATTACGGTTGCAAAGGAAATACACGACTACGAAAACGTTATCCTGGGCGTTGGACTTCCGACCACGGCGGGCGCGATGGCCAAGGCGCTTTATGCCCCGAACTCCACGCTCATGATGGAATCGGGTATCATCGACTTCGATCCCCTCCTGCCACTGAACCATATCGCGGACTCCAATGCACTGCGCGGCTTTTCCTACACAACGGATCTGTTTTCCGCCTTCACAATGACCTACCGGGGATTCGTGGACGTCTGTTTCCTCGGCGTGGCCCAGGTAGACAAGTTCGGGAACGTCAACACGACTGTAATCGGCGATTACTACAAACCGAAGATGAGGTTGACCGGCTCGGGCGGAGCGGCTGATTTCATTTCCTATTCGAAACGGACGGTTCTGACCCTTCTGGGCGGTCAGTTTGTGAACAAACTCGATTATTTGACCTCGCCGGGTTACATAGATGGCGGAGACAGCCGGGACAAGTCGGGCCTATTCCCCAAGGGGACCGGGCCCACGATGCTCCTGAGTACCAAGGGCGTTTTTCGGTTCGACCCGGTTACCAAGGAGATGTACCTCGCCCAGATTCATCCGAAAGTGAAAGTTGAGGACGTGAGGAAGGACGTCCCGTGGGACTTGAAAGTCGCCAGGGATCTTACAGTGACGCCACCGCCGACCAACGAGGAGATTGACTGGATCCGGCATTTCGCTCCCAACCAGGCAGCTGGCCGAAAGGTCTCCATGGAAGCGATCGTGGCCAACTTCATGAAGAAAGCCGCGCAGCGGGCAGAGTCGAAAAAGAAGTAAGTAAAAGTTTAATCCATTTAAGAAAGAAGGGAACTTCAATGAAGACAGATATAGAATTAAGAAATGATATTCAGGACGAACTCAAGTTGACGCCAGGTTTAAATTCCGCAGAGATCGGGGTTAGTGTTAAGGACAACGTGGTGATGCTCACCGGCTATGTGGATAACTGGGCTGCGAAGAGAGCGGCCGAACGTGCTGCCAAACGGGTCTCTGGCGTTAAAGCTGTGGCTGAAGAGATAGAAGTTAGACTACCCAGCTTAAGCGAGCGAACTGACACAGATATCGCTCGGGCGGCAGAGAATGCTTTGCTATGGCATGTCTGGGTACCTAAGGATCGCATCAAGGTAATCGTCGAGCGCGGCTGGATCACTTTGGAAGGCCATGTCGACCATTATTATCAGAAGGAGTCCGCTGAAAATGCAGTGCATGACTTGATGGGTGTGAAGGGGGTTATAAACCGTATCACCGTCAAGACGATAGTGTCGCCGACTAATGTTAAGGCAAAGATCGAAGTGGCGCTCAAGCGCAATGCGGTCATTGATGCAGAACGTATCGATGTGGCTGTTATAGGCTCCAAAGTCACTTTAACCGGTAGTGTTTGTTCCGTGGCGGAGAAAGAAGAAGCCGAGTGGGCTGCCTGGTCGATGCCGGGCGTCGACAAAGTCGAAAATAATATCAAAATCGAGTTTTGAGGATGGTTCTCAAGTTTTTGAATCTGGATAAAGCAGACTCGGTGTGAGCAAAAATAGGCTTTGGTGTAAGGGTGAGCCAAAGGAGATTGTTAACTATCATAACCATATAGGAGGTGTACCATGGCAGAAGAAAAAGCAAAAGAATTAATGAAACCAGAGCCATTATGGCCTTTAGCGCATCACGGGGAGTTGGAAAGGTTTTTTGAAGACATCTTCCGGAGACCATTCTCCCATATCAGCTTTCCCAGATTTGGGTTTGCCGCAACCGAAGAGATTGTTCCATCTATAGATATATTTGAAGATCGCGGAGACGTGGTAGTGAAGGCGGAACTTCCCGGCATGAAAAAGGAGGATATTGAAGTTACTGTCACCGACAGCAGCATCACAATTTCAGGAGAAAAGAAGAAGGAGGATGAAGTCAAGAAGCAAAACTATTACAAGTATGAGCGTTCCTACGGTTCCTTCTGCCGCACTTTCAGTCTTCCCACGACAGTAAAAACTGACAAAGTGAAATCAACATTCAAGGATGGAATTCTTGAGATAAGACTGCCCAAGACTGAAGAAGCCAAGAGCAAGGAAGTAAAGGTTAAGATCGAATAACGATATTACAGGCTCATTCGCCTTTGCAAAAACAGGGAAAGATGAGCCTGTTCCCAAAATTATATTAGCCGAGGTTAGTATGAAGGACAAACGAAAAGCATTCGAAGCAATGATACATGGGCAGTTGAAGGAATGGGACACGCAGATCACTCTGCTCAAAGCCAGGGCGGACAAGGGCAAGGCCGAGGTGAAGATCGAATACATCAAAACCTTCCAAGCCTTGCGGCGCAGGCAAGAGAAGGCTCGGGCATAACTGGACAAGTTGAAGACCGTCGGTGATGATGCATGGGAGAACCTGAAAAAAGGCGCAGAAAAGGCATGTGCGGAAGTCGAGACCGCCTTTTATAAGACGGCCTCTAAGTTCAAATAGGCGAGGCTGCTGAACTGAAAGCTATTCACCATGTTTTCGTACGAAAGATTCATACGCAGAGAATTGTCTACGGAAGGAAGATTGTATAAATTTTAAATTATGTTAGCTGCCGGGATATATTTGTAGGGAGCCAGACAGCGCAAAAGGTACACATGGAGGTCATTAAAAGTATGGCGGCAAATGAAAAAAAAGCGCCACCGGAAGATTCGGAGAAAAAGGTTCGTGCGCTATTTGATCATGGTGAAATACAGAAAAAGAAAGGTGCCTTACCTCCCCAGGCTCATTTTAGTATTTGGTACTTCCTGATCACCTTCATTTTTATTATCTATCTGCAACAATACTATTTTTCTTCTAAGGTAGAAACTATTCCTTACAGCCAATTCAAACAAAACGTTGTTGCCGGTAACGTGGCAAAATTGATTATCAGTCCGGAAAATATCACAGGAACGATCAAGGGAGCTGAAAAAAAGCCTGACAAAGCATTTATTACGCTGAGAGTTGATGATCCCAACCTAGTAAAAGAACTTGATGAACATAAGATCGATTATTCCGGACATTATGAAAGTAAATTGCTGGGCAGTATTCTCTCGTGGATTCTTCCCCTCGGCATTATGTTCCTTGTCTGGTGGTATGTCATAAAAAAAATGAGGCCGGGAATGGGCGTTATGTCCTTCGGCAAGAGTAAAGCCAAGCTTTTTGCTGAGAATGAAAAGATGGTCACTTTTGCTGATGTGGCAGGCATTGATGAAGCCAAAGAAGAGCTCCAGGAAATAGTAGAGTTTTTGAAGAATCCGACAAAATTCCAGAAACTGGGAGGGAGGATCCCCAAAGGGGTGTTGCTAGTGGGCCCACCGGGGACAGGTAAAACCCTTCTTGCCAAGGCGGTGGCCGGAGAGGCTAAAGTTCCTTTCTTCAGCATTAGCGGGTCTGAGTTTGTGGAGATGTTCGTTGGTGTAGGGGCATCGCGTGTACGCGATCTTTTCTCTCAAGCTGCCAATAATGCCCCCTGTATCATCTTCATCGATGAACTGGACGCGATAGGAAAGGCCAGAGGGATGAATACCTTTGGCGGCAATGATGAACGGGAACAGACACTCAATCAACTCTTGGTGGAGATGGATGGATTCGACTCGAATAAAGGTGTCATCATCATGTCCGCCACCAACCGGCCGGAGATACTTGATCCCGCCCTGTTGCGTCCAGGAAGGTTTGATCGGCAGGTTCTGCTGGACCGCCCGGATATAAACGGGAGGGAAGCAATCCTGAAGATCCACTCCCGGAAGGTCCTTTTAGATCCTGATGTCGATCTCCGCAAGATCGCTGGCCTTGTGCCGGGCTTTGCGGGAGCTGATCTGGCGAACCTCGTCAATGAGGCTGCATTGTTGGCTGCCCGGAAAGACAAAGAAACGGTTGGAGCGGAGGAATTTGATGCTGCTATCGACCGGATAGTTGGCGGGCTGGAGAAAAAGAACCGAGTGATGAATATTAGGGAGAAGGAAATTGTGGCTTTTCATGAGTCCGGTCATGCCATTGTGGCCGAGTCAGTCGAACATACAGATCCGGTAAATAAGATATCCATTATTCCCCGGGGGATTGCGGCTCTCGGGTATACCCAACAACAGCCTACGGAGGACCGTTACTTAATGACACGTGCCGAATTACTAGACCGGCTAGCCGTTCTTTTAGGTGGGAGGGTAGCGGAGGAACTGGCTTTGGGAGAAATATCCACAGGGGCGCAAAATGACTTGCAGCGGGCAACTGACATGGCCCGGTCCATGATTACGGAATATGGCATGAGTGATAGTTTGGGACTGGTGACTTATGAGTCCCCGCCTCATCCTACGTTTCTTCCGGAAAACTATATGGCCCAAAAGACTTACAGCGAAACGAAAGCTACACAAATCGATGAAGAAATCACGAGTTTGATGGAGCAAACCCATAAACGAGTACAGGGAATTCTTACGGCGCAGCGACAAGTATTGGATAAGTTGGCTCACCTCCTTTTGGATAAGGAAACGGTGGAGGGGAAGGAGCTCAGGCAGATGTTGTCAAAGTCGACCAACGAAGGGAGCAGCGCCTGAAAGGTGCTTCTTCCCATTGTTTTTATCAAGCAGAAACGCGAAGGAAACAGAATTGTACTTTGAGAATTGCTGAAAATCCGGGTAGACTTTATATTTGTGACAAAATTTACAATTATTAACGATAATGTATATGTCGACAATACTTTCAACATACATTAAAAAATACTGGAGCATACTTGGTCCCGGTCTAATTACAGGTGCAAGCGATGATGATCCTTCAGGGATTGCAACCTATTCACAGGCAGGCGCTGGTTTTGGTTTTGCAACTCTTTGGACTGCAGTAATCACTTTTCCTCTAATGGCTGCTGTGCAGCAAATGTGCGCGCGAATCGGTATGGTAACTCAAGAGGGGTTGACAGGAATAATAAAAAAGAAATATCCGAAAAGTATTTTATATCTAATGGTGATGTTTAGTTTTCCCGCTATTACACTCAATATAGGCGCAGACATTCACGGAATGGGAGCTGTTGCCAATTTACTTATACCTCAAATTTCATCTTTTTCTTTCAGTATTATTCTTACCGTTTTACTTATTTATTTTATGGTCAGATTTCCGTATCGAAAATTTGCTGCCGTATTAAAATGGCTTTGCCTTTCGTTATTGTTGTATGTCGCAGTGCCGTTCTCGGTACACGTGGATTGGGTGGACGTTATGAAAAGTACTTTTATTCCAACGATACAATTCAACAAAGCTTTTTTTGAGATACTTGTTGCCATTCTCGGCACCACTATTTCCCCTTACCTGTTTTTTTGGCAAGCTACTATGGAAGCGGAAGACATTTCACATAGCCATAAACAAATCATGATCGATAAACGAATTTTGATCAACATGAAAATGGATGTTGATTTCGGAATGTTTTTTTCAAACCTTGTTATGTTTTTCATAATCCTTACAACAGGCGTTGTATTGTATACGGCCGGTATCAGACAAATTGATACGGTAGAACAAGCTGCAAAAGCATTGGAACCATTGGCAGGTAAACTTAATTATTTATTCTTTGCTGTAGGTGTAATCGGCACAGGATTGTTAGCAATACCTGTTTTAGCCGGCTCACTTTCCTATATTTTAGCTGAAACTTTTAATTGGAATGAAGGGTTGGATAAAAAATTCCACGAAGCCAAGGGGTTTTACATCACACTTATCGTGTCGCTCGTAGTTGGATTATTTATGAATATTTTCGGTATTAACCCAATACAAGCCCTTATTTACACCGCTGTTTTGTATGGCTTAACAGCGCCGGTACTGATTCTCATAATTATGCACATTTGTAACAACAAAAAAGTAATGGGAGAATTTACCAACAAGAAATGGGAAAATATTCTTGGATCAATAACGCTAATCCTGATGAGCGTTGCTTCGGTTGCATTGATTTACTTTCAATTTAATTAGAATAATTTAACTTCTCTTTTCAGTTTACTATTTTAAATACTTCAATATATTTGCTGTTGATGCAGGAATGGTATATTTAAAAAACATGCCCGTCATGGTCGAAGTGTGACCTGCCCCCCCTGAACTCGTACAACATGTTAAGTTAGAATTCAGCTATTTTTGACTATTACCGATTGAAATGTTGTGTGAATTGGAAAACCAAGAAAACAACATTTCAGGAAGTTATCAATAGTCTTGACACTTCTTGTAAGCACAAGTTCTGTTTAAGGCATCTTAATAGCGCTTATAATTTTAAGCCGGTATCCGGTATCAAGATTATACCGGTTTAAAATTTAAGATGATATCGAGGCGGCAAGGAGGAGGCTCCGGAGGCGTATATTATATACGTCGAGGAAGCTGACTTTGAGCCAACAAAGATAGCGCTTAAATTTGAAGCCGGTATCCGGTCTCAAGCCCAGGACCAGACACATCCCTTATCGGAAATCTCCGCGCGAAGATAACCGCGTCCCGCGAAATCTTTGATGGTATCCATAACCACTTTTGAATCCGCGTTCGTATAATTTATGATTTTCCGGCTAAGTTCCATGAGGGCGCTGTCTTTCGTGCCGTCAAACGCGGCGGGTTCTATAACTCCGCATTTTTCGATGATATTGTCTTTTAATATCCGGTAGGTTAAATTCATGCGCCAGTGGCCTTCGATATGCATGCCGTCTTCCGTTGAACCCGTCCCGTCCTGATATCTTTTGTACATTTTATCCCAGTCGTCCTTCATCTCCGCGTCATACCGGGCGCCGAATTCGCGCATATCTTTCGGGAGCAGGGATGAAGTCTTCACAATGGCGTCGTTGGCATCATAGCGATCCCAGTCTTCGGTTAATATTTCCAGATCATAATCCTTGATTTTTTCCCATACGGTTGTGCCGGGAAACGGCGCCAGATAATGGTAGCCGTACATGGCTTTTGTTTTTTTGGCGAACCTTTCCGTTTCTTCTAAAGTATCTATTGTCTCTCCCGGTAAACCGATAATGAAAGACTCATGCGCGATCATGCCCGCCTTCTGGCACATCTTGACCGCCGCCTCGACCTGTTCCAGTTTTATTCCTTTTTTTATTCGTTTAAGCATTTCGGCATTGCCCGTTTCCACTCCGAAGCTTACAGAGTCGCAGCCTGCCTCGGCCATCAGATCAAAGATTTCCTGATTGACAGTATCCACGCGGGCAAAAGCGCTCCACGGGAATTTTAAGGAACGCTCCTTGATGCCAGCACAAATTTCACGGACACGCTCTGTATCGGCGGTGAAAAGATCATCGGCGATATTAATGCGTTCAAAGCCGTACCCGATGATCTGTTCAATTTCGTCCAGAACAAGATTTGAATTTCTTTTACGCACACGGGAGCCGACCATCTTGCGCCCCAAACAAAAAATGCACGAATAAGGACAACCTCTGCCGGTAATCAGGCTGACCGGAAATCCCAGCGCCCGGTAACGTGAAATGGGCAGTAAATGGCGCGCAGGCGAATGAATTCTGTCAATATCGGTGATAAAATCCCTTTTTTCCGTGATGATGATTTCACCGTCCTGCCGGTATGCGATCCCGCGTATACCACGCCATTTGTCTTTCTGCTTTAATACAGGCGTCAGCTCCGCGATGGTATCCTCCCCCTCTCCTATGGCAATCAGATCGATTTCCGGGAACTGCCTCAGGGTGCTCTCTGCCGTAAAGGAAACGTGGGGTCCGCCCATCATCGTGATGATTTCCGGATCGTAATCTTTAACGTCGCGAAGGATCTTCTGCGCCTCATAAAAATTCATGGTGACGGAAGTGGCGCCGACCGCGTCAGGTTTAAAAGACGCAAGCTGTCTGTGCAGATCTTCTTTCGTGTAACGCGAAACAATATAATCCAGTATTTTTACATCCGCGCCTGCGGCCTGGAATGCCGCGGCGACATAAGTTACGCCCAGCGGCGGAGAAGGAATTTCCTCCAGGGGATATGGCGGGGCAATCATGGCTATGCGCATTTTTTAATCTCCATGACGAGGGAAAAGCAATGATCTGAACCAGCCCCTCAGCGTGTTGCCCTTCATCATCTCGCGGTCAATAATTTCGAAATCCGCGGCCAGTTTGGAGGGATCGGAAAGCCACTGGGTTCTGGTCTTCATGGGTTTGTCCGGATCAAGATATTTGATGACCTCCGCCGGATTTCCCGCGGCAATCGCGTTGGCCGGAATATCTTTTACAACGATGGAGCCGGCGCCGATAATGGCGTTATCTCCGATGGTCACTCCTTTGCATACAATCGCGCTGTCCCCGATCCAGACATTATGGCCGATGACAACGGGCTTCGTACTGCCGACCGGCGCGCTGCGATCGTACAAATCATGCCAGTCGGCGTCGCTGATGCTCACATTCTGGGCGGTCATGCATCCGTCGCCCATTGTGATGGAGGTGGCGGACATGATTCTTGTGCCGGGGCAGATCAGACAGCACCGGCCTATTTCAATTTTTCCCGAACCCTGCCACACGGGCCAGACGGTAAATCTCACTTTCCGGTCCGGGGTGCCGATAACCGTTGTATAATCTCCCAGATAGACGGGTCCGCCGAAGACTTCCACCTGCCAGGGTTTCATGAAAACAAGCCCGCGGCCGAAATATTCGAATTGAGGAGCCAGAAAATACTGCGCGTACCATTTCTGAAACCTGTTATAGAAGCGCTTCAAATAATATGGACGATGATCCTTTCTCACGGACTTGCCTTTTTTATGAAAGTGGATTTTTTAAAAGCCGGAAAACTCATGCCGCGGAAATTGATTTTAAGCGCCGTCCGAAAACACGGCCGCGTTGGAGGGATTTTCATTATTTCCATGAAGCCCAATACTTATGATTAAAAAGTTTTCCCGCCGGAGTTATTTCATTCAAAGCGTCCCAGGCCATCATGGCCGCCGCCGCCGTCCAGCCCGTTTTTTCTTCCGGCCAGATCACCCCGTCCGGGAAAGTCACTCCCATCCAGAAGGACCCGTCCGAAAATCTTTTATCCTGCAGCCAGCTGAATATCGTTTTGGCCCGGGGAATATCTCCGATTGCCGTAAGCGTTAAGATGAACTCCGCTGTTTCCGCCATGGTCACCCACGGCCGGTCGCTCACGCAACGCACGCCCCATTCGGGCACGACAAACTTCTCCCACAAATGGGCGATCCGCCGTTTAGCGTCTTCGCCGTTTATGGCCCCGCATAAAACGGGATAATACCAATCCATCGAATACCGCGATTTGATCATATTAAAAAGATCCGGTCTGGTTTTTATCGCCATCCCGAGAGCCTCCATCGCTTTTAGCCAGCTCGGGCGTTTTTTGCCCAGTATCCGGGCTATGGCCAGAGCGCATTTAATGCTCATATAGATGGAGCTGGAACCGGTGAGCAGAGCCATTTTATCAATCACGCCGTTTTTATTTCTGGCCCAGTAAATCGCCCCCTCGGGAGCCTGCAAATCAATCGCGAACTGAATGCCCCGGGAAATCGTGGGCCACATGGTTTTTAAAAATTTCATGTCCTGCGTAATCAGATAATGATGGAGAGCGCCCACGGCGACATAGGAGGAAAAATTCGCTTCTTTGGAAGAATTGACAATCTTGCCGTCCTGCATTTCTGACCACCAGCTGCCGTCGGCAAGCTGTGTGGCGGCGAGCCATTCATAAGCGTTTCTTGCTTCGGTATGAAAACCGCCCGTGCTTAAACCCATAGCGGACTCGACATGATCCCACGGATCGGTCTTCCCTCCCGCCGACCACGGAATTTCGCCGTTTTCTTTTTGAATCGAAGCAATGAAAGCGGCAATCTTTTCCATGGAAACCGGATTCAATTCTTCACTTACGGAAAGTTTCAGCTCCATTTAATTATCCTTTTTTAAGATAATAGACGATGCTCTTGCCCATTATTGGATTTAAAAATTCTTCCAGCATCCGCACAAAACGCGGTTTTTTCATAATATCCCATTCCAGAAATTTCCGGTAATATTTGACCAGAGGGTGATCTTCTTTCTTCAGGCCGACGAGGCATTTCAGCCACCAGTATGGCGAATGAAGCGCGTGCTTGTAATTAATCTTCCAGCACTTAAACCCCTGTCGCGTTAACATTTCCCGGAGCTGTTTCTTTTTGTAAATGCGGATATGACCGCCTTCTTCATTATGATAATCCCATGAAATTAACCAGCAAATTCTCTCGGTAAAAAAACGCGGCACGCTAACCGCTAAAGTGCCCTGCGGCTTCAATATCCTGTCGAGCTCTTTGAGGGCTTTTTCATGGTCGGGGATATGTTCCATGACTTCCGAACAAATCACGCAATCAAACGAAGCATCGGCAAAAGGCAGCTTCGTGATATCGGCGATGGAAAACAGAAAATCCTTCGACTGCGCGTCGGGCATGGTTGCCACTGATTTAGCCGTTTCAGTAAGCGCCCAGGTGTTTTTATCGATGCCGAAAATTTTGAGTTTGGGCATCCTGGCCAGATGGCGCAGGTGCCGGCCCAGTCCGCAACCCGCGTCAAGTACAACATCATGCGGCTTTAAATTCAACTCATTGAGGTCTACGGTAATCATGGATTGCCTCCCGGTATACGTCCACCATGTCGCCCGCGGCTTTGGGCCAGTTAAAAATAGAATCGACCCGCTTGATGCCTGCCTGCGCCATATTCTTCCTGAGGTCGGGATTATTTAACAAAAATATTATTTCCCTGGTCAGAGCGCCGGAATCCGCGGGCGGCACGATGATTCCCGTATCGCCGACCACTTCCGGCAGGGCGCCGCCGCTGGTGCTGATGACGGGAACGCCGCAGGCCATCGCTTCGGAGGCGGGCATCCCGAAGCCCTCATATAAAGAGGGAACAACGGCGATGGTGGCTCTCGAATAATAACCGGCAAATTCCTCATTATCAATGCGTCCGGTAAACTGGACGATGTCCCCTATTCCCAGATCCGCAACGAGTCCTTTTATGATTCCGTCCTTTTTGGGCTCGCCGATGACTGTTAATTTCACGGGTTGCTTCTTCCTGACCTGGGCGACGGCTTCCAGCAAATAACGCAGGCCTTTTAAAGGCGTGTCCGCGCTGTTGGTGACGATGATGGAATTTTCCGGCCGCGACGCATTGTGGAGGGGATAAAATATTTCCTTGTTGACGCCATTGGGCACAACACGGAACTTCGATAAATTGATGGAAAACTCCTCGGCAATATCCGCTTTGGAACACTCGGAAACGGTAACGATGTGCGACAACTGCCTGGCCACTTCCTTTTGCATATCAATAAAAGAGTACCAGCGTTTGACTTTTCTTTTTTTCCTGTTGGTGGTCGCCGCCTTAAACTCTTCCGTCCGGTCAACGGTTATGGGATGATGAATTGTCGCTATCGTCGGAACGATGCTTTGCGCGATTTTTCCGATCCCGTAGGAAAGACACTGGTTATCATGAACAATGTCAAAATTCATTTGATGCTTTTGCAGATAGTTATAAGCCCGCACACCGAAAGTAAACGGTTCGGGAAATCTGCCCAGACACATGTTTAAAAACTCATACATGTTCAAAGGATTAACCAGAGCGCTCACCTTTTTTACGCGAAAGGGCCGCTCATCGTTATAAAGATCGAGACTGGGAAGTTTATGAAGCCGCACCTTCGCGTCAAGATGCGGATACGGCGGCCCCGATATAACATCAACCTGGTGTCCCAGATCACTCAGCGCTTTGCTCAAATGTTTAATGTAGACGCCCTGTCCGCCGCAGGTAGGGTTGCCCCGGTAAGTCAGCAGACAAATTTTTAACGGCTTTGAATCAGATTTACTTTTCATAACAACAACTTTTGTACCATCCTTCGCGAATTCTCAAACATCGCGGATATTTCGTCATCAGTCATTCCGGCGCCGCGGGCAATGCTAAGCGCCCTTTCGCTGCCCGCGAAATCGGCCGGAGAATGGGCATCATTATTGAGGACCAGACCGGCTTTGAATTTCCTCGCTATCTGCGCGACATGACCATTGGCAAAACTGTGACCCCTCCGCGTTGTAATTTCCAAATAAATTCCCCTGTCCGCGGCCAAACGGGCTTCTTCTTCCGTCAAAATTCCCGGGTGCGCTAAAATATCAATAGGCGACTTAAGCGCGGCCAGATTGGTTCCGGCGGGAACGGGTTCAACGATCGTCTGGCCGTGTACAACGATTACCTTCGCTCCCAATTTTCTTGCTTCATCAGCCAGATCAGCTATTTGAGCCGGAGCGACATGCGTAATTTCAACACCGGGAAGAACTTTGATTTTTCCGTCTTCCGTTATTTTTGAACAAACCTTGATAATCCTCGGAATAATAAAATCAATATTGGAATGATCAACGTGATCGGTAATAGCTATAACTTTATAACCCGCGGCATGGGCTCTTTGCGCCAGTTCCGCGGGTATCAACTCGCCATCACTGAAAATGGAATGAGTATGCAGATCTATCACTTAAAACATCCTGATTATCAATTATTTCAAATTCATTAGGAACATGAGAAATAATAGGATTGTCTAGCAAATTTACGACTGAGAGTCAACAAGGATATGCAGGTATTTATTTTCACCTTTTTTTCAAAAGCAGAAAAGTGGCAGACACCCGGCAGATATTTTTCCCTTTATTATCAGTAACTAAACAATCTCCGATGATCAGGCTTTGTCCTTTTTTAAAGACGGTGGCTGTGGCGACAAGGTCTCCGTTGCTGACCCCCGCGAGAAAATTACTCTTTAATTCTATGGTCGTTAAACCTTCTTCGGGACTTAATTGAGTCATCATCGCGTGGGCGATTGTCTCGTCGGCCAGCGCGACGATAAGTCCGCCCTGCATGGTTTTGGCCCCCTGCATATATTCCGGACGCACCGGCATTTGAAACCGGGCGTAACCGTCTTTTAACTCGACCAGGGTTATCCCCAGATAATCCAGGAAAGGATTTATTCCCTTTTGACCGGCTTTTACTTTCTCCAAATATTGATTATAATTAAAAATATCGGATCTCCTTTAGCGGATTCACCGCACGGACATATCATTTAATTTGATCAATTTTCCAACCGTTTTCGCGGACTTCTCAAACAGCTTCGATCAGATCCACTTGAGGAATCCCGCGCATACGATAAAAGCGACAGCGTTGATCAGGAAAAGAGAACCGATGAAAAGCTTTTGCGCACGAGGCTGCCAGTCATGCACGTAACAGGCGGCGGCGAAAAACGGGATGTATACGGTCACAAAAACCGGAAATGCCCCCCACCATTTATAGACCCACACAAAAGTAGGCGTACGCACGAGGAATATTTCCAGAATAGAGGCGAAAGCGGCATTGGAAACCGCGAAGGCCAGACGGTTATTAATGCCCAGAATTTTCTGAGAGGGATCTTTCGGCATTAGCTTGCAAACCGCCACTCCGGCTATGGCAAACATCAGATTAATTTCGATACCGACACCCACCATGATTTCAAAGGCTGTGCCTGTTGGTACTGTCCACAGAGCGTGACCCGAAAAATGCTGTATGAGGGCGTTTACGATTTCCACAAACCAGTGAACCATGTAAAGGGCCAACCCTCCGGCGATCACGCGGTAATTGCCCTTTTCGACTTCATTGGCATAAATGTAAATGACGATCACAAGCAGAGGAATGACATACCATTGAAACGTGGAGCCGCTCCTTAAAATATTCAGAGCCTGCTGGGTTGCTTCCGGATTGTTCAAATTCATCTCGATATCTCCTTTTTCTTATTCAGTATAAAATTTTTATTGTTATGGAGTGGAGTTGGACGATACCTCCTGTGACTCTTCATCTTTTCCCATGGGAATAATCAGGACCTCGGCCTTCCCCTGCCGGATCATGCCAAGTTGCCGTGCCGCCTGCCTTGACAGATCAATGAAGGAATCCTCATGCTCGCGGCAGCGATCATTAACCGTTACAATGACCGATTTGTTGTTGGCAATATTTACGACTTTAACCCGTGTGCCGAACGGGAGGGTGGGATGGGCTGCCGTCAGCTTTTTCGGATTGTAGACCTCCCCTGAACTGGTTCTTCTTCCATTATAGCGTTTTGTGTAATAGCGGGCCACTCCCGCGGTGCCCGCCTGGTCTTCTTCAGAAAAAGTTGCTTTGATCTTATTCGCGCCCGATGCCCCGGTAACCGGATAGAAAAGCGTCTGATTTGTCCCCGCGCACCCATAGACTATCAAGGCCGCATACACGAACGCAAGACAGATAAATGTTTTTGACAGGATTGATACAAAGACATGATTTTTTGAGGCGGCATCTTTATTCATGGCCGATTTATAATCTAATTTTTCAAATATGCCAATATTTTTTACAAAACAGGAAACAGCATAGCCGGAGAATGCCGAATGAGCGGGTGGCAGGAGACTGCGTCGCGTAAGAATAAGCGAAGGCGTGACCCGGGGCCATTGATGGCAGATATCGCGGGGAGGGCTCCTCCCGGTTCCCGCGAAATGGGGCGCGTTTCCCAAAACGCGCCCTTCCCGGATATGTTTTTGGCAACCTGCCGTAAATCATCAGGGGTTTTTACGGGAAAAATTCGCCGTGTTTTTTCCCAGGCATCCCGGCATTACGGAGCCACATTATAGGCGAGCGGATCAAGCGGTGATCCCGCCGTGAAAACACGCGCGGCCAATTCCCGATCCAGCATCAGAATGCCTTCTTTTGAGGTTTCCACCATTTTCAAATCACGGGATACTTTTTCCGTATTCTTTTCCTCTTCAATCTGCTCATTGAGAAACCAGGAAAGCAGCGGCTCGGAAGTATAATCGTTTTCTTCACGCGACAATTTGGTTAAATTATTAATTTTGCCGGTTATGAATTTTTCGTGCTCATAGGCATCCTGCCAGGCTTCCAGGGGTTTTTTCCATGTTGTTTTGATCTGTTTTAAATCCTGAAGCGTGACGATGCCTCCCCGGTCGATAATATGGTCATAGAATTTCATGGCATGAATCATCTCCTCGTGTGCCTGACAGCGCATCCAGTGCGCCATGCCGTCCAGACCCTCTTCGTGAAAGTAGGCAACCATCGATAAATAAATATAAAAAGATTCGAGTTCCAACTTAATCTGGTCATTCATCGCGCCTCTAATTTTTTCTCCAATCATTTTGCCTTCCTCCTTTCCGATTAAGTTAAATGATTATTTTATAACGTGATTGATTCTTCATAGAACTATAAAGTCGTCGGTCTTTGATGTCAATAAAATAGTGCTGCAGACACCGGACGCGTTTACTGCCGAATCCAGCCAAAATCCCTCTTAGTATGCCTCGGAATTGTTCAAAACATCCTTCTGCTCCACTTTGGCGCCAAATAACCGGTACACCCATATCTTATACACAATCACTACGGGGACAAAAATCAACGCCACAATTGTCATAATGGCAAGGGTATAGCTGCTGGAAGACGAATTGAATATCGTCAGGTTGTATGCCGGGTCAATACTGGACGGTATCAAATTGGGAAACAATCCGGCGACTCCTGTAAATGTTACAAAAAGTATCGTAACGCATGAAGCGGCAAAAGCTTTTAACATCGCGCCTCTGACTGTAAAATATTTTACAGCGATCAGTGCCGCCACCGCGATGGCCGGAATAAATAAAAACAGAGGCCACCGGAAATAATTATCATAGAGCCTTGTCGCAAATTTTGTGTAACCGAGAAAAATCACGGCCGCGACAAGCAACGGAATCCAGAGATTTCCGGCAAGATTTTTAGCCCGGCTGCTCAGCTCTCCGCTCGTCTTCACGCAGGCATACAGCGCCCCGTGGACGGCAAAAAGAAGCACAAACAGCACTCCGGTAATCAGGCCGTAAGGATTAAGCAGCTTAAGGAGAGAGCCGTGGTAACCGGCATTATCCATCGGCAATCCCGCGAATATGTTGCCGAAAGCGACGCCAAACAAAAGCGCGGGCACAAAACCGGATATGATAATCGCTTTATCGAAAGACGATTTCCAGGACGCGTTATCAACCTTTCCTCTGAATTCAAGCGCCACGCCCCTGATAATCAACGCGAAGAGGAGCAGCAAAAGCGCCGTGTACAGATAGCTGAACATCAGCGCGTAAGTCGTGGGAAATGCCGCGAAGGTCGCGCCTCCCGCGGTAATAAGCCACACTTCATTGCCGTTCCAAACGGGCCCTACCGAATTTAAAAGTATTCTTTTCTCCATGTCGGTTTTGCCGAGCAATCCGGATAGCATCGCTGTTCCCAGGACGAATCCGTCAAGCATAAAATATACGGCCCAGAGCACAGACCACAAAACAAACCATATGATTTGCAATTCCATTTTCATTTCCTCCTGTCATCGGTTGTATAATTTCTCACGGTTTTCCCTCACGGACCTTTTCTGGAATATTTTGCCAGCAGATATATATCCACGATAGCGAGTCCGCCATAAAGAAGCGTAAACCCCAGAAGGGATCCCACCACCTGAACCGTGCTGATCGATCGGGATACCGCGTCGGCTGTCTTAAGCACACCATAGACGATCCAGGGCTGGCGTCCAACTTCGGCAACTACCCAACCGAGTTGTCCGGCAATATAAGGCAGCGGAAGGGAAAAAAGCGCGACCTTCAGAAAAGTCCTGTGCTTCTCCAGACCGGCCCTTCCGGAAAGATAAACTCCCCAGAGACAAACAAGAATCATGAGCATTCCCATGACCACCATCAGCCGGAAGCTCCAGTAAGTAGGCAGGACCGGCGGGCGCAATTCCGCGGGAAAATCCTTGAGTCCTTTTACTTCGGCCCCGGCGTCGTGAAAAGCGAGAATACTGACCATATTCGGAATATTGAGCCACTCGACGGTGCTGCGCTCGTTCTTTACGTCGGGAATTTTAACGATGCTCATGGCAACGCCCCGCTGTGTTTCCCATGTCGCGTCCATGGCGGCAAGCTTGGCAGGCTGGGTTTTTGCGATTTCGACACCATGCAAATCACCGCTAAACGCGACAAGGAGGCAGGCAATGAATCCGAATACGACGGCCGCGCGAAATGATCGTTTGAAGAATGTTATCTCATTTTCCCGAAGAATATGCCACGCGGAGATACCCATTACAAAAAACGCGGCCACGGCGTAACCGGAGGTCACGGTATGGAAATATTCGATCAGGCCGAAAGGATTAACCAGCAGAGCCACGAAGTCGATCATTTCGGCGCGAATCTGGCCCGCGGCATTCGTTACCAGATGATACCCTACCGGATGCTGCATCCAGCCGTTGGCCAGAAGGATCCACAAAGCGGACAGATTTGTCGCGAAGGCTACAATCCATATGGAAACCGCGTGCATTTTTTTTGATACTTTATCCCAGCCGAAAACCCACACACCGATAAAAACCGATTCGAGGAAAAAAGCCACGGTCGCCTCGACGGCGAGCGGTGATCCGAAGATGTCTCCCACGTACCTCGAATATTCCGCCCAGTTCATGCCGAACTGGAATTCCATCGTAATTCCCGTGACTATTCCCAAGGTAAAATTAATGAGAAACAACTTCCCCCAGAATTTGGCCATTTTCAGCCATGTCCCGTCATTCGTCATCACATAGCGTGTTTCAAAATATGCCGTGAGGATGGAAAGGCCGAGCGTGAGGGGAACAAAAATAAAGTGAAACATGCCCGTCACGGCAAATTGCCATCTGCTTAAAGTTAAAACATCCATAATGCCTCCTTGCTGGAATTTTTATGATTGTCCTTATTTCTATTCATTTACCGGAATCTTGAAAACCAGTTGTCATTCAATCTTGAAAATCCTATCTCCCCGGAGTTTCCATATTGCCAGGAGCGTTTGACGCGAACAACTTACCCAAAACCTTGCCACATGACAATTCCGTTGCCGCCAATTCAAGCGCTCCGGGCGGAGGAGAGATGCAACAACGGAAGATTTAATCCCAATAAGGTCTTTTTAGTCCTTTATTCATTAAAAAAATTATTTCCCCGCCAGCTGCTTCAATGTAACCCTGGATAATATATCTCTCATGCTCTTTTGAATATTTTTCCAGACCGGATGGACCGGACAGGTAACATCCCTGCCGCATATCCCTTCCGCTATAATGCAGCGGTTGGGCACAATCTTGCCTTCCACGGCTTCCACAATATCCAGAAGTGTAATCTGCCCCGGAAGGCGGCCAAGCTGAAACCCTCCGCCTGCTCCGCGGTATGACTTCACCAGCCCGATTTTGTTGAATTGCTGAAATATCTTGGAAAGGAATGTCTGGGGAATCTCCATTTCGGCGGCAATATCACCAAGCAATGAAATCTTGTCGAACGGCTGGTTCGCCAGGTACACCATCCCTCTTATCGCGTAATCGCTTTTCCTGCTGATCTGGAGCATAAAAATACTATCCTAACAAGACCTTTTTAGTCCTATTACAATATTGGAAATTTCTTGTCAAGAAATATTTTTGAACAATTCTTACGGATATCATTCGCCCCGAAGCTGCCGCCTGTCGGGCATAAGTCTTCGTTAAAGCAGTCATCTCTTTGCGACTCATAAAACTCATCGATATTCGGGGCTGCGCGCTATAGCGGCGGGGGCAGCTTTTTGAGCCACCCCCGCTCAAGATATCAATAAAAGCAAAAAATAAAATATATCGAGCCATACACTATCTATATTTTTTATGCGTCGTTTGCGTTGAAAAAAAAGACGTGAAGCAGTAATTCTGCCGGTAGGGGCGCGCGGGTTAATTACCGGACGCGTCTTCTATTCCTTTTATCGAAAAAAAATGTCTCGACGGATCTTTTTCTGCCCTTATAGCCTCTTTGGCTAAAATTGCTTCGCGCGGGTCTCTCGGCGAAATCAATTTGCACACGTCTATTCCGGAATTTTTCTTTTTTGAATTTGGCAATGAGAATTTCCACAAATTGAGCGCCTACTTCAAAATAAGAATTACAACGCGTCACTTCAATATTAGAAACATGAAGATCGGCTACATTGGCAGTCTCCTGCAGGTAAGATTTCAGCATCCGGGAATTAAATTTCTCCATCTGCCCCAGATTTATAAATAAACGGACTAAACCTTTACCTTCTGCCGGTTTGAACCCGGAACGATGCGGAGTATGGGTATCTGTTCTGCTTTCTTTTTTTATTTCCACATTAATGTCAGCGGCTCTGCGATAATAGCTCAAAAAACGGTTGAACTCAGTGGAAATGAAGCGCTGAATGATCTCTTCCTTACTTAGTGATTTAAGCTGCTCATAGGCGGCTGGCAGAAACGGGCCGATTTCATCATGCTGGACCTCTGTGTTCTTCAGTTTTTCCACCAGATGAAGCAATTGTTTTTCGCAAACCTCATGTCCTGTAGGAATCTTTACCTCCAGAAACTTCTTGCCGATCTGTTTTTCAATATGCCTGACGCGAAACACTTCTTTTAAATTAACAATGAGAATCGAGATACCGGATTTGCCTGCCCTGCCGGTTCGCCCGCTTCGGTGGGTATAGTTTTCAATATCGTCGGGAAGGTTATAATTGATGATATGCGTCAGATCGACAACGTCAATGCCACGGGCTGCAACATCGGTGGCTACGAGCATCTGCAATTGTTTGCCCCGGAAACGGTTCATGACATTGTCTCTTTGCGCCTGCGAAAGATCGCCGTGCAGGGCATCGGCATTATAACCGTCTTTGATCAGCGAATCGGCGACTTCCTGAGTTTCTATTTTTGTGCGGCAAAAAATGATGGCGTAAATATCCGGATAATAATCGGCAATCCTCTTGAGCGCTGCGTATCTGTCTTTGGCGTGCACCACGTAATACTGATGATGAACATTTTTCGCCGTAGTATCTCTTGCGCCGACTGTGATCTCCCGCGGTTCCTTCATGTAGGACTTCGCGATACTTTCAATTTCCCGGGGCATTGTGGCGGAAAACAACAGAACTCTTTTGTCCTCCGGCGTGCCCTTAAGCACCGCGTTTAGCTCTTCCTTGAATCCCATATTCAGCATTTCATCTGCTTCATCCAGCACCAGCCATCTGATCGCTGACACGTTTACTTTTTTTCGCTTGAGCATATCCAGCATTCTGCCGGGTGTCGCTACGACAATCTGAGCGCCTTTTCCCATCTGCTTTATCTGGACCATGATATTGGCGCCGCCGTAAATCGCCACGATATTCAAATTTTCAATGTGTTTGGCATAACGGTTCATATCTTCCGTTATCTGCATGCAAAGCTCGCGGGTCGGAGCCAGGATGAGGGCCTGAGTTTTTATTGAGGAGGAATCAATCTGTTGAATGATCGGTATGCCGAAGGCAGCGGTTTTACCCGTACCTGTATGGGCCATAGCCACAAGATCTCTCGTTTCATTGAGCAAAAAAGGGATTACCTCCTGCTGAACCGGCATTGGTTTTTCGAAACCCAGTTCCGTTATCGCCTTTAAAATTCTCTTGTCTATCTCTAATTCTTTAAATGTCATCTCTTTGGTTTTCATTATTTATCCTGTTCTTTTTTTAAATTATAAACGTACATAACCAGCCATGCCGAATCTGAATATCTTCTCTCCCGCAACGCTTTTTTAAATGAAATGTATTAAATTACGTGATGGTTTCAAGTATGAGAGTTAATCATGGACGTTTCAGGGCAACTTAGTTCATTTTCCACCAATAAGCAAGCCCAACAATTTCGAGTCATTTAAAAATATCATTATTGACAAAAGCATTTAAGTCTGTTTAAGATAAAGAGTCATAAAGATATATTTTCTTTATCAAACGGGTGATGGAGTTCACCATAACCGCCTTTGTTGCTAATAACTCCTGCGGATAATTTTAATCTGTAGGAGCTTTTTTTATGGATAACCTCTCAGACCAAATACCTGTCAGACATATTCGAAATATTCTGGATGTCATCGCGGATGCCTGTAACCGATTTCAGATCATTTCACTGAAACGTCAAATGGAAGCTGCTCAAACTCTTCTGTCGGAAGATCCTCCGATAGATGTTGCCGTTATGGGACAGTTCAAAGCGGGGAAAAGTTCTTTTCTCAACAGTCTTATCGGGCAACCCCTGTTGCCGGTCGGCGCCATCCCCGTAACAACAGCCATCACACGCCTTCAGTACGGAGAAAAAGAACGCCTGCTGGTCAGACATTTTGACGGCACTACAACGGAGGCGCCGCTGACCGATATTGCCAAATTCACCTCAGAAGCCCAAAACCCCGGCAACATTAAGAATGTAGCCATTGTGGATATTGATGTAACCTCCTTAAAAAAATATCCCGGCATCAGATTGGTGGATACGCCGGGATTGGGCAGTATTTTTAAATATCATGAAGCCACGTCCGAAAGTTGGCTGCCCGCGGTGGGCACCGCGTTACTTGCCGTCAGCTCCGACAGGCCGCTTTCGCAAAATGATCTGGAACTCATCCGGGAGCTTACGAGTCACACGCCCAATATTATATTACTCCTTACAAAATGCGATCTGCTCTCGCCCGATCAGCAGCGGGAAGTGCTTAATTTCTTCAAAGATACTCTTAAGCGCGAATTGAATCGGGACATGCCGGTGTATATGTATTCCACAGTCAAACAGGCGGATGATTACAGGCAAAAAGTTGAAACCGAAATTCTAAAATCCATGACGGACAACCGGGATTTTGAATTTCTGAGAATCCTCCGTTACAAGGTTATTTCTTTATCAGGAAGCGCTCTTGGTTATTTAAAAATCGCGTTAAATTCATCTTTGCAGGCGGATATGAACCGTGACGATCTGCACGCGCAGATTATCAATGAACGAGTCAATGAATCACTGATGCGTGATGAACTGGGCATTATTTCCCGTGAACACCAGCGTCAGACCCGTTCACTCATTGAAACATATCTGGATAAATTTAAATGGCCGCTAACTAAAAAGGTTGTCAGCAAACTGAAGGAGGAGATGCCTTCATGGCGGGGCAATCTCTGGAGACTGTCCCGCACTTACGAATCATGGGTATCGGAAACGCTTTCCAGAGAAATGCGCTCCATCTCGAAATCAGAGCATGCCCATTTTATGGGAACCTTGAAAAAGGCGCATGCCGGATTTTCAAGATCACTCGAAGCTTTTCGCAAGTTTCTCGGCGATAATATTGAAAATGTGCTGGGCGTAAAACTGGCGGAAGTCGAATGGAAAATTGATGTCGTTGAACCCGACCATCCGGATATATCTTTTACCAAAACATTTGACATTCATTTCGATTTAATCTGGTTTCTCATTCCCATGGTGATTTTCCGGAAAATATTCGAGCGGCATTTTATAAACGGCATACCGAAAGAAGTGGAAATCAATCTTTCCCGTCTTGCTTACCAGTGGGAGAAAAGTGTCAATAACGCCATTGAGGAAATGCGCATGCAGGCCATTAATTACATCCATGAAGAACTCGTAACGATAGAAGCGTTGATATCCGGGAAAAAGGGCCAAACCGACGAAATCAAAAAGGTAATTGCACAAATAGAAAAGTTATTAATTTAATTTTAATTATTACCAAAAAGCATTAGAAAATTATTATGTCATTTATTGGACGGAAAAGAGAAAAAAAACAAATTTTTGAATTGTTACGTGAAGGCAAAAATATAATTATTGACGGAAAATTCGGCATTGGACGAACCAGTCTAATCAGAGAAATAGCAAAAATATTGGCTGGTGAAAGAAAATTTGTTTTTGTTGATTTCAGTAAAACGCCCGGGGAAATGAGTGAAAAACTTATGAAAGAATTAGGTCTCTCCGCAAGATTCAAAAAAAAAGGGGCCAAAATGGGTTATAAATCTATGCGTTATCGCATAGCCAATGCGAAATCGTCAAAAAAACAAAATACAGTTATCGTTTTTGACAACATCGCCAAATTAACTAATCAGAAAAAAATATTTCTTCAACATCTCATTTTAGAACAACATTTCCAGTTTATCGCCATTGTGGAACATTTTCTGTCCCAAAAGCATTTCTTTGAGCTTAAAGTTCAACTGATACCAACGGCTACAATCACTCTGCGTTATCTCAAAATGATTGACGTTGAAAATTATCTGCAAACTTATTCCAATCAATATCACCTGAATTGGCAAGGCGATTATATACACGATATGGTTAACTTAGCCGGCGGCTATCCGTTACGCATGACGGAGATACTTAAAAAGAGAGGGAGCCTCGACTATTTAGGATTAACTTGCAATTAGAGAAATGCCAAAATGATAGATTTGAATGAAAACCAAAAAAGCTATTTTAAGTGCAATAATTGCTGAACTGCGGAAACTTATAAAACAAATTAAGGCCGGCTTGCCGGAATAATGCACATATGTATTGGATATGTTTTTAACATTGAAAACACCGGCAGAAATGGAAGAAACCGCCAGGCTTCTTAAAATTTAACCGTATAACGATGTGCAGAACATCCTATTGACAAAAGAATAATAATTTGATTAATGACGCGGGCCGTAAAGATTTACGTCTTTATTGAGCGGGTGATGGGGTTCACCTTTAACCGCCTTTGTCGCTAATAACTCCTGAAATTCAACAAAAGGAGTTATTATATGGAAAATATCTACTTCATCGCGGCATTCTGGTTTTTCGCAGCTGTCTTATCAACCATTCTTGCCAATCGTCTGAAGATCTCCATCGCCTTGATGGAAATCATTGTCGGTGCCATCGTCGGATTTGCCGCTTTCCGATTCGGCTTACTTGACAAACTATCGCTCAATGCCGACTGGCTGAAATTCTGCACGGGCGTCGGAGCTATTTTGCTGACATTTCTTGCTGGCGCCGAGTTGAATCCCGATGTCATGAAATCCAAAGTAAAAGAAGTTTCTATTATCGGATTAATCGGTTTTTTCGCTCCGTTTGCCGGTTGTTCGTTAATTGCTTATTACCTGATAGGCTGGGGCTTACAGGCGAGTTTACTATGCGGCATAGCTCTTTCCACAACATCAATGGCCGTGGTGTATGCCGTCATGCTTGAATATGGATTTAATAAAACCGATTATGGGAAAGGCATACTGGGAGCGTGTTTTGTCAACGACCTGGGAACGGTTATCGGGTTGGGATTAATCTTCGCACCGTTTACATATAAAACGCTGGTATTTATTTCCGTCACCATTGTTGTCTTAGTGATCATGCCTTATATAACCGACTATCTAATCAGAAATTTCGCATACAAGACGGCAGCGATTCGCGCCAAGTGGATCATCTTCGTTTTATTGTCAATGGGCGTTCTTGCGCTCTGGTCGGGAAGCGAACCGGTATTGCCCGCTTACATCATCGGTATGTTGATGGCAAAAACCATGGAAAAAGACGGTCACTTTGTCAGGAGGTTGAGGACTCTGACTGTCGGCTTTTTAACTCCCTTATATTTTCTCAGGGCGGGCGCCCTGGTATCCATACCCGCGCTGGTTGCCGCGCCCGTTCTCTTTCTTTTGCTTTTTGGCGGCAAAGTGATCACTAAAATATTCGGTTTGTATCCCGCCATTCATCGTTTCCGTGACGATAAAAAAGAGAAATGGTATTACACGCTGCTGATGTCCACGGGTCTGACGTTCGGAACTATCTCCGCATTGTTCGGATTGTCGCATAACATTATTTCGCAGGCGCAGTATTCCTTTATCGTAGGGGCTGTCATCGCCAGCGCCGTGATACCGACACTCATCGCGAATAAGTTTTTCCTGCCGAGCCACCTGCTGGAAGCACCAGTTCTTGACGATCAGGCGCCGGACGAAAACGATATTATAAACAAACTGTAAATCCGTCGAACGTGTGGATTATCGGACTGTGGCTTTTCTCAGGTCGATATGGCAGTAGCCGTAAGGGTGTTTCTTTAAGTAGTCCTGATGGTATTTTTCCGCCGGGTAAAATTCTTTTGCCGGCAATATTTCCGTGACTATCTTTTGAGAATACCTGCCGGATTTTACCAGCTTCTCCAAAGAAGACCGTGCATGCATCTCCTGTTCCGGATTGGTGTAAAATATCGCGGATCGGTATTGGCTGCCTATATCATTGCCCTGTTTATTGAGACTCGTAGGATCGTGTAATTCCCAAAAATGCTGAAGAAGCCTGTCGTAACTTACCACTCTTGGATCAAAAATAACTCGAACAGATTCAGCATGCCCTGTTTTACCGGTGCACACTTCTTCATAGGTTGGGTTTTTCTTAGTTCCTCCGGTATAACCGGACTCGCTTTTTATTACCCCTTTCACCCGGCTGAAATATTCCTGCACCCCCCAGAAACAACCGGCCGCGAATATCGCCGTTTCCATACCGGCAGGAATCGTATTTTTATCAGCTTCTGCCACTATTGTTTTCTTATTCATAGTATTTTCTCCTTTCACCCGCTCCATCCCGGCTTTGGCAAGTAAAAACACCCATACAAATGCAGAAATCATGATGATTATCAAAACAGGGGTATATTTATTTTTCATCTTCACACCTCTTTTTGAAAGATAGTAACGATCCGCGCCGTTGGCAAGGGCGGCGATTCAGGAAACATTCAATCATCATGGTAGATCAGGTTAAATAGACTCATTTTGATAACCAGACAATGCCAAAGAAAATAACGGCAAAAAGAATTTGGATGATTCCTGTCTGCCGCAAAACAAAAATCAGTTCCTGTTCTTTCGCGCCTTTCATGACCGGGCGGATCGCGAACAAAATAAATGGAATCAGAATGATAACCATCCACGCAAACTCAAGCCACCGGATACATGAAAAAATGATGATTACCGGAAGGATCAGGAACGATACAAACAGCATGCGCGAGGGCTTATCGCCCACCCGAACCGCGAGGGTCTTTTTCCCCGCTTTTTTGTCACGTTGAAGATCGCGTATATTATTGATCATCAGCATCGCGCACGACAGCAGCCCCGCGGCTGTCGCCGCGGCAACATCATGCCCGCTGAATGTTTTCACCTGCAGATAAACCGTGCCCAGCACCGCGGCAAGTCCAAAAAACACAAACACGCTCAACTCACCCAGGCCGCTGTATCCATAGGGCCTCGGGCCGCCGGTGTAAAACCATGCCGCGACAATCGCGCATGCCCCGACTGCCAGCATCACCGGCGCGTGCAAAACAGATACCGCCGCGCCAATGCCCGCGGCAATTACAAAGCACAACACCGCCGCCATTTTAACCGCGCGCGCCGGGGCAAGTCCCGACGCGACAAGACGGCGCGGACCGACACGATCCGCGTCCGTTCCACGGATACCGTCGGAATAATCATTCGCGTAATTTACCCCAATCTGCAAAAAAATACTCACCAGCAAACATGCCGCTGTTATACTCATGCTGAAGTAACCATGCCGCCACGCGAGCGTCGATCCGACAACAACCGGAACAATCGAAGACGGCAGTGTCGGAATACGGGCGCCGATAATCCATCGATTCACTTTTTTATCACGTCCTTTACGTATTTTTTAACCAGACCCTCTAACAGATATATCACATTCAGAGCGATAGTAAAGGAACCTCACATTATCTGCGCAAAAATGACAGCGGGAATATAAATACGGGACTTTTATAAAACACTATTTAAACCCTTTCAATTTTGCAGGATATCGGGGCGGCAAGGACGAGGTTTGGGCAGGCGAGCTATTAAAATGGAGCCGGCCAGTATTCAAATCGCTTTTGTGTTTAATTTCCTTTGACATTCATTACACTTATGTGTATCTTTTTTATACAAAAGTGAAAGTTCTGAAAAAGGTTGATGGATTAATATGATAATTATTAAAAACCATCAACTCGTCACCACGGTAATGGGTTAACATCCAACTCATCGGTTCTTTTTTTGCACACAGGGGCGGGGCCATGAAGGATAAATCACTTCTGGTATTGTTTGTTGAGGATTCGGAAGATGACGCATTGCTTATTAGCCGTGAGCTCGAAAGAGGCGGATACCATCCTGACTCTGAGCGCGTTGAAACCGCCTCCGCCATGAAAGAAGCCCTCGGAAAGAAGCAGTGGGACATTATCCTTTGCGATTATAAGATGCCCGATTTCAGCGCTCCCTCAGCCATTGCCCTTTTAAAAGAATTAAACATCGATATCCCTGTCATTATTATATCCGGAGCTATCGGCGAAGAAACGGCCGTGGAGTGTATGCGTCTGGGCGCCCGGGATTATATCATGAAAACGAACTTATCCCGTCTTTGCCCGGCCATCGCCAGAGAACTTACAGAAACGGAAGTCAGAAACAGGCGCAAACAGGCGGAGGAGGCGCTGCACTCCGCGTCACTTTACGCGCGTGGTTTGATCGAAGCCAGCATTGACCCTCTGGTCACCATCAGCCCTGATGGCAAGATTACCGACGTAAACCGGGCTACTGAAACTATAACAGGTATCCAGCGTGAACGGCTCATCGGTGATGACTTTGCCAATTATTTCACCGAACCGCGGAAGGCCCGTGAGGGCTACAAAAAGGTATTCACGGAAGGCCTGGTGAGAGACTATCCCCTCACGATCCGGCACACATCAGGCAAAACGACTGATGTGCTGTACAACGCGACAATTTACAAAAACGAAACGGGAGAAATTCAAGGTGTATTTGCGGCAGCGCGCGACATCACCGAACGCAAGCGAAATGAGGAAGCGGTGCGGCTAAGCGAAGAGCATTACCGGTTTTTATTTCAAAACATGCTTAACGGATACGCGTATTGCCGGATGCTTTTCAAAGATAACCAGCCGGAAGACTTCATTTATATTGATGTAAACCCGGCCTTCGAGGAGTTGACCGGCCTTGCGGATGTGAAAGGGAAAAAAGTCACGGAAGCTATCCCGGGAATCAAGGAAAACAATCCGGAGTTGTTTCCGATCTACGGTAAAGTGGCTTTGGGCGGACCACCCCAGAGGTTCGAAACCTACTCGGAATCTTTCGGCGGCTGGCTTTCCATTGCCGTTTACAATTCGGGCAAAGGATATTTTACTGCGATATTTGAAAATATCACCGAGCGTAAGAAGGCGGAGATCTCTCTGCACCATATGAATCGCGAACTGCAGGCCATCAGCAAATGTAACCAGACGCTTATTCACGCGGAGGATGAACTGGCATTACTCCATGATATCTGCCGCATCATTTGCGATGAAGCGGGTTATCGGATGGCCTGGGTAGGATATGCTGAAAATGATGACGCAAAGACTTTGCGTCCCATCGACTGGGCAGGTTTCGAAGACGGATATCTCACGACCGCCAACATAACTTGGGCTGACACAGAAAGAGGACGGGGACCCAGCGGAACATCAATCCGCAGCGGAGAAAAAGTCTACATTCAGGATTACGCGACCAATCCGCGGATGGCTCTCTGGCGGGAGGGCGCCTTAAAGCGGGGCTATCGTTCCGCCATTGCCCTGCCTCTTAAAGATAAAAACGCGGCCGCCTTTGGCGCGCTCACCATTTATTCAAACGAACCCAACGTCTTCACTCCTGATGAAATACAGCTATTGGAGGAATTGACCGGCGATTTGGCATTCGGCATCGTCACGCTTCGTGCGAGAGCCGAGCGCGAGCGGGCAGAGGAACAACTGCGCCTTACGGATGAAATCATGCGGAATGTTTCTGAAGGCATTATTCTTATTCAAGCCAATAATGGAGTGATTCTTCAAACCAACCCCAAATTTGACGCGATGTTCGGTTACGGAGCCGGCGAATTGACCGGACAAAACATCAGTATCGTCAATGCTCCAAGGGATGAAAAACGGCCTGACCAGATTGCCGGAGAAATCATTGTTTCCCTGACCGAAACCGGAAAATGGTCCGGAGAGGTTTATAATCGTAAACAAGACGGAACCTATTTCTGGTGTTACGCAAATGTTTCAGCTTTTGATCATCCGAGTCATGGGAAATTGTGGGTGTCGGTTCATACCGACATAACCGAGCGTAAGCAGGCGGAAGCAGAGCTTAAATTCAGCGAAGAAAAGTTCTCCAAGGCTTTTAACGCCTCTCCCAATCTGATGGCCATTACGAAACCGGATGATGGACAAATTTATGAGATCAATGAATCATTCAGCCGCTTTTTTGGTTACGAACGGGAAGAATGTATCGGTCATACTACTGCAGAGCTAAAAATGTGGGCGGACCCGGATCAAAGGAAGTCAGCCCTCCGAATGCTGGAAGAAACAGGGGCTGCGTTGTATATGAACGTTGACTTGCGGACAAAATCAGGAGAGATACGTTCAGTCATCGATTCTATGACTATTATTAATATCAATAATCAAAAATATCATTTAAGTGTGGCTACGGACATCACCGAACGCAAGCAGGCGGAAGCAAGATACAGGAGCCTTTTTGAAAATGCCCAGGAAGGCATTTACCGGTCGACCCCGGAGGGGAGATTCATCCTGACGAATCAATCCATGGCGCAAATACTGGGATACGAGTCCTCTGAAGATCTCATCGCTTCCATAACCGATATCCCCCGTCAACTCTACGTTGATTCTGAAGAGCGCAAAAAGTTCATTGAGATTATAGAAAAGCAAGGCTTCGCGAGGAACTATGAATCCCAGTTCCGCAGAAAAGATGGACGGATTATCTGGATTTCCCTAACCACTACTGCAATTCGCGATTACAAGGGGCAAATTCTATATCTTGAGGGTATTGCTTCGGATATCACGGACAAAAAAGAGAGTGTCGAGCACCTGAGGAATACGCTGAATGGAACCGTCCGCGCGATAGCTTCCATCGTCGAAACAAGAGACCCCTACACCGCGGGTCATCAGCGCCGCGTGTCGGATCTGGCCTGCACCATTGCCGCGGATATGGGTTTGTCGAATGACCGGATTGACGGCCTGCGCATGGCGGCTACAATCCACGATATAGGAAAAATATCCGTTCCGGCGGAGATTTTAAGTAAACCGACTAAATTAACGAAAATCGAATTCAATCTTATCAAAACCCATGCTCAGGCCGGATATGACATCCTTCAGGACATAGAATTTCCTTGGCCTGTCGCCAGAATGGTGATCGAACATCATGAGCGGATGAATGGTTCCGGGTATCCCAATGGCATAACCGGAGATAATATTCTTCTGGAATCCCGAATCCTGGCCGTAGCCGATGTCGTGGAAGCCATGGGTTCACACCGTCCTTACCGCGCTTCACTGGGTATTGAACCCGCCCTTGAGGAAATTGAGAAAAACAAGGGAATCCTTTATGATACCGCCGCAGCCGATGCCTGTCTCATCCTGTTTCGGGAAAAAGGCTATCAGCTTACATAATTATGTTGACCTTATTTTACAATTTGGGTATTAATTAATCCGTAATTTGCTAATAAATAATTAATGTCCTTCCGTGAAAAAACGTGAAGGACTGAAAAAGGAGATTTCAAAAATGAGTACGGAAATAAAGGCTCCCATGACCGGCAAAATTGTCAGTATCGCCGTTTGCGCGGGTGACAAGGTTAGCGCGGAGGATGAAGTCATCATCATGGACGCCATGAAAATGGAAATTCCCGTATACGCGCCCGAAGACGGAACGATTAAGGAAATAAAGGTCAAAGAAGGCGACTCCGTTAAAACGGATCAAATTCTGATGACGCTTGATTAAAAATCATACATCCTGTTTTCCATAAGTTGCAGACTTCTTAAAAAAACACAAAAATTTCAATCTGTAATGAACGCCATTGAAATTCTTTGCATCAATCTGCAAATAATTTTCTATTCATAAGGATTTTTGTTCTTTTTTTCGCGGACTCATTCCACAAAAAATCGTCCGCGTTACATCTGAATCTTTATAGAAAACAGTCTTGACATACGGCGTCCGACTTCTTATATTTCCTTCCGTCAGGAGCCGAAATCAAAAGCCGGCCACCCGGACGATAGAACCGTTGAAAAATGCCGGAGATGCATGAAATGACAAAATAGAATAAATTTTTCCTTTGGCTGCTATTTAATCGGGCCGCAAATTATTTTCTTTCAAGGGGGATGAAATCGTGGATAATGAAATAAAACTCATTGATGAAAAAGTAAAAGCCAAAAGCGAATTTATCGAGCGGATCAATAAAACGATGGCCGGCACAATTATCGGCCAGAAAAATATTATCGACCGCCTGCTGATTGCCATGCTTTGCAACGGTCATGTGTTAGTCGAAGGCGTTCCGGGTCTGGCCAAAACCCTGATCGTCAAGACGCTGGCGGCGGCCATCGACGCGCAATTCTCGCGCATTCAATTCACGCCGGACATCCTGCCCTCCGACCTGATCGGCACGATGGTTCTCAATCCCAAAACCGGTGAATTCACCACGCGTCAGGGACCCATTTTCGCCAATATCATTTTAGCGGATGAAATCAACCGTTCGCCGTCCAAGGTGCAAAGCGCCCTGCTTGAGGCCATGCAGGAACATCGTGTCACCATTTCCAAGGAAACCCATTGCCTGCCCGAGCCCTTCATGGTCATGGCGACACAAAATCCTATCGAGCAGGAAGGAACGTATCCTTTGCCGGAAGCGGCTATTGACCGTTTCATGCTCAAGGTGATGATAACCTATCCCGGTAAAGAGGAAGAAATCCGGATAATAGATGCGGCGCTCATCGGCGAGGAACCCAAAGTGGAAAAAGTCATTGAACCGCGGGAGATCCTGGAGATCAGAGGCCTGATCAATCAGATATATATTGATGAAAAATTAAAAAATTATATCGTCTCGCTTGCCATGGCCACCCGCCGGCCGGAAGATTTCAGACTAAACGAAATAAAAGGCCTTATCCAGTACGGCGCGTCCCCGCGTGCCTCGATTTATCTGGCTCAGGCGGCCAAGGGTCACGCGTTCATCCGCCGCCGCGGTTACGTCACGCCGGATGACATCAAGAGCATCGGAATGGATGTTCTGCGGCACCGGATTATCCTGACCTACGAAGCCGAGGCCGAGGAGCTAAGCGCGGAAACAATTATTCAGAAAGTTTTCGATACCATAGAGGTTCCCTGATAATATGATCGATCAGTCCGTCTATAAAAAGATCCGACAAATCGAAATCCGTTCGCACAGGGCGGTTAATCAGCTTTTTGCCGGAGAATACCGCAGCGTTTTCAAAGGACAGGGCCTGGAGTTTTACGAAGTTCGCGAGTACGTTCCGGGTGATGATATCCGTCTGATTGACTGGAATGTCAGCGCCCGCCTGGGCTATCCATATATCAAGAAATTCATCGAAGAAAGACAGCAAAGCATTATCCTATGCGTGGATGTAAGCGCTTCTCAGGATTTCGGCTCCCAGAAATTAAACAAAAACGAAGCCGCGGCCGAAATCGCGGCGGTGCTGGCTTTTTCCGCGATCAAGAACAACGATCTGGTCGGCCTTCTGATGTTCTCCGACCGGATTGAAAAATATATTCCTCCAAAAAAAGGAAGACGCCATGTCCTGCAGGTTGTCCGGGAAATCCTTTCCTTTAAACGCGAGGGGAAACGGACGGACATGGCGCAGGCGCTACGCTACCTGAGCCGGGTCAACAAAAAAAGTTCCGTATTATTTGTCATCTCGGATTTTCTGGCCGATGGTTATGAACAGCCCGTCAGGATATTATCAAAAAAACACGACCTCATCCCCATCATTATTAAGGACAAGATGGAGAGATCCCTGCCCAAGCTGCCGGTGGTTAGTTTCGAGGATCCGGAATCCGGCGAATTAATCCAGGTTGACCTGCGGGATGAAAAATTGCGCAGGGATTATGAAGAAGCGGCCCACGAAGCGCTGGCCGGTTTACGCAAATTTTTCAGGTCGCTTCAGATCGATCACCTGGAACTGTCGGCGGACGGTGAATATGTCGCGGCGCTGAATCGGTTTTTTAAAGCGCGGGAAAAGAGGATATCGCACTGATGCCGGAACAATTAAGAGACATCAAAGATGTCATTTATATTTTTGATTGGGGAACGTTTCTGTTCTTTTTAATGATCCTTCTTGCGGCAATCGCCACGGGATATTTTCTTTTTAAATTTATTAAACGCCGCTATCTCCTTAGAAAAACAGCAGGCAGGAACGCGGTGGTTGGCTTTCGGCCTATTGACGAGGTCGCGCTGGATGCGCTTATGAAGATCGATCCCGTGGAATATTTCGAAAAAAGGAAGATCAAGGAATTCTATTTTGAAATAACCGAAATCGTGCGCCAGTTCCTGACCGGCAATTATCATATCGATACCATGGATAAAACATCTCTGGAAATTATCGGGGAAATGGAACGGGTGGAGCGTGACTTTACCAAAGTCAAAAATCTGGACGCTTATTTCAGCGAATGCGACCTGGTAAAATTCGCCAAACTCAGGCCGGGGATTGCTGAAATGAAGCTCAAGAGGGCTGAATCTGAAAAGATCATCAGGGAATTCTATAAAAGGACATAGGCCATGCGTTTCCAGAATTTCTGGTTCATTCTTTTATTGCTTGCGCTGCCGTTGGCGCATTATTTTGCCGTGGCCAAAAAACCCGTCAGTCTGCCGCATCCCGATCTTTTGGGCAAACTCAGGGGCAGGCTTCCCGGCATAAAAATAAAAACAAGGCTGCCGCTGTATCTTCGTCTGACCGCTTTAATTCTTTTGGTCCTGGCTTTAATGCGGCCGCAGCACGGATATGTTGCCGACACCAGCAACCGCAGTGGAGCCGATATCATGGTGGCCCTCGATGTCAGCAGCAGCATGAACGCCGAAGATATGAAACCAAACCGCATCACGGCGGCGAAGGATATTCTGGCCCAATTTATCAAAGGCCGCCCGCAGGACCGCATCGGCCTTGTGATTTTCGCCGGGAAAAGTTACCTGCAATGTCCGCTGACCACGGATCATACTGCCGTTTTGAACTATCTGGATCAGGTGCGTATCGGCATGATCGAGGACAGCACCGCCATCGGAATGGGTCTTGCGACCTGCGTTAACCGGCTTAAGGACTCGCAGGCCAAAACCAAAATCATTCTTCTGCTCACCGACGGCGATAACAATGCCGGTGAAATTGACCCCGTCACCGCGGCCAGGATGGCTCAGGCTCTGGACATAAAAATATATGCCGTAGGCATCGGCGATCCCAACGGCGCTCCCATAAAAGTTCAGGATCAGTTCGGCCGTTGGGACTATGCCCGCTATCCCAACGGAGCGCTTTTTCTGACAAAGATGAACGAAGAAGGTCTGCGCCAGATAAGCGCGGTGAGCGAAGGAGGTTATTTTATGGCGGGAGATAATCAAAAACTTAAAGCGATTTTCTCCGCTATCGATAAAATGGAAAAAACCAAGTTTGAAGCAAAGGATGTTTTTATCTTTGATGAATACTTTGCCTGGTTTGTCTGGCCGGCTTTGATGCTGCTGATACTTGAGTGGTTATACCGGCGTTTTTATTTGAGGAGTTTGCCGTGATTTTTGGAGAGCCTCTGGATCTCTGGTTGCTGTTGAGTGTGATCATTCTGATCGCGCTGGAAATTCTTATCTGGAGAAGACGTCAAAAAATGATATCCGGTTTATTCCCCGGCGAACTGGCGGATTTGATGCTCCGGAAATGGAGCAGAAAAAAGCATTGGTTGAAACAGGTGCTTTTTATTCTGGCGATTTTCTTTCTGATTATTGCCCTGACCAGACCCCAATGGGGACAGAAAACAGAAATTTCCGGAAGGATGGGAATCGATGTGATGATCGCGATAGATGTTTCTAAAAGCATGCTGGCAAAAGATCTTTCGCCCAACCGGCTGGAGAATGCCAAAAATTCCCTTAATCTGATTATTGATGAACTGGCGGGAAACCGTATCGGGCTTATCTCCTTTGCCGGATCGAGCTTCGTGAATTGTCCCCTGACCATGGATATCGGCGCGGTAAAAATATTTTTAAAATCCATTGACACGGATCTGATTCCCGATCCCGGAACCGATATAGGCGGCGCGATCGAGGCCGGCATAAAGGCTTTCGGCAAATCAAACAACAGCAAAGTGATCATTCTTCTGACCGACGGAGAAGAGCTGACAGGCTCGGCGCTTAAAGCTGCGGAGCTTGCTCAAAAAGAAGGCATCCGGATATTTGCCGTGGGAGTGGGATCCGTGGAGGGCGCGCCGATTCCTTTTGAAAACGGTTTTAAAAAAGACAGGGAAGGAAACATCATTTTAACCCGGGCCAATCCGGAACTTCTCAGGGCTCTGGCTGAAAAAACCGGGGGCCAGTCATTCATGATCAGCCATGACCAGGCCGGGTTTCAAAAATTGTTCACGGCCATTTCGCTTCTGCCAAAACAAAAGCTTAAGCAAAGCATGGTTTATCAGTATCAGGACCGCTTCCAGATATTTATTTTTTTAAGCCTGCTTTGCCTGGTTGCGGAAATATTGATTTCGGAGCGGAAAAAATGAAAGTTTTAATATTCAGATATAAGCATCTATCAAAGATTCATACGGGACGCGGACGCAGGTTTTTAAAATCCGGAATTTGTCTGTTTTCCGCGGTATGTTTAATAATTATTTCGCAAAATGCCATTGCCCTGCCGTTGCGCTCTGATTTAAACAGGGGCAACGATCTCTATAAAAAAGGAGACTATTCACAAGCCGGCAGTGTTTATGATAAAGTTCTGGAAAGGAATAAAAATGACCTGAAGGCAAGGTTCAATTCAGGCGATTCATTATATAAAGAGGGAAAGTACAAAGAAAGCCAGGAGGTATTTAAAAGCCTCACCGGTCAAACGGTGGATAAAACATTGCGTCAGGGAGCGTTTTACAACCTGGGCAATTCTTTCTTCAAACAGGAGGATTATCAAAGCGCGATTAGCGCCTATGAAGAGTCTCTGAAGATTAACCCCAAAGATGAGGACGCGCAGTATAATCTTGCGCTGGCAAAAAAAATGCTGGCCATGCCCAAACAGGAAAAAGACAAACAAAAAGAAAATCAGAAAGACAAACAGCAAAAGGATAATGAAAAGAAAAAAAACGAACAGCAGCAAAAAGATGATAAATCCCAAAACAAGGACAAGGATAAAGAGCAAAAGAAGCCGGATGAGCCAAAACCCGGCCAGATGAGCAAGGAAGACGCCCTGCGCATTTTAAACGCTCTCGAGGATAAGGAAAAGCATAAAGATCTAAAATTAAAAGCCGGACGAGGTAGGGGCGATGTCAAAGATTGGTAAGATACTTTTCATCATCGGTTTTGTGCTTTGCTTTTTCGGCCGGGCTATCGCGGCTGATTTGACCTTCAGCGCCAGCGTGGACAAAAACAGTGTCGCGCTGGATGATACCGTACAGTACACCCTGACCGTATCGGGAAACAACGCCGGTAACGTGCCTGGCCCGGAATTGCCAAAATTCAGCAACCTCAACGTTGTCAGCCAGTCCCAGTCTTCCAATTTTTCAATCATCAACGGTCAGATGAGTTCTTCCAAATCTTTTATTTACGCGCTTCAGCCGGAGAAGATGGGCAAGGCTCACATCGGCCAGGCCTCAATCAACATCGGCGGAAAAACTTACACGACAGAGCCTGTTGAAATCACGGTGACCAAAGCGGAAGGTAAAAAGACCCAGCCGCAGACGCAGGGCGGCATCCAATCGAGATTCCCCGGTTTCTTTGGCAATCCCGATGAATTTTTCAATTCGCATCTGCAGCTTAAGCAGCCGCAAATGATTAAGGATCCTTTCAAAGTTGAACTGAAGGCCTCGCAAACAACCGTTTACGTCAATCAGCAGATCATGCTGACTTTTACGATCTACCGAAGAGTAAATTCTTATCAAAGCTATATAAAACCTCCGGATACCAAAGGATTCCTCGCGATCAGCCTGCCCGAAGACAAAAAGCTGCGCGAAGTAACTCTCAATGGCGTCAAGTATATTGCTCAGGATTTCAGGACCATTATTTTCCCGACGACGGCGGGAAATTTTTCCATTGGTCCGGCTACTTTTGTCGCGAAAGCCGATCCGTTTTCCGCCGGAGAGACGTTACAAACCGAATCGCTGAAAATCAAAGTTCTGCCGCTGCCCAAAGAGGGCAAGCCCGATAATTTTTCCGGCGCGGTGGGAGACTTCCAGATGGATGTCTCGCTTAAGCAGAATAAAATCGAACGGGGGCAGCCGATTCAGCTGACGGCCGTTATCCAAGGGAAGGGAAATATCCAGTCGATTTCCGAGCCGCTCAGCGCTTTGCCCAAAGAATTCAAAAAACTTTCCGCAAGCGGCAAAGAGAATGTGACCAAAGACACATCAGGACTCGCCGGCAGCAAGAGCTTTGACATCGTCCTTATTCCCCTCAAAGAGGGCGCATTCACCCTGCCGCCTTTTGAGTTCTCTTATTTTGATCCGCTTAAAAAAGAATACCGCACCCTGAAGAGCCGGGAACTTAATGTGAATATTCTGCCTTCCTCCGCGCCGATTCCTCAGGAATATGAGAAGAGTCTGACAGGTGAAACGGCTAAAAAACAGGTGGGCATTTCCATCCCGTGGGATAAAATCGGAGCAGCAACCCTGAAAACTTTGACCTCCGTTTTTTTCTGGCTTCCGGCCGCGGTGATCATTATTCTGATCATCATCTTCGCACTGTATAGAAAATATCAAAAAAGATTAATGGCCGATCCTTCCAGAATGCGGCAGAGGCAGGCGCTTAAGGTCGCCAAAACAAGATTGAAAAAGGCTCATCGCCTCTTAAAGAAAAACGAATTAAAAGAATTCTTAAGCGAAATATTTAATGCCACGGCAAAATATCTGGGCGATAAATACGGTTTTGCCGCGGCCGGAATAACCACCGACGGATTACGGGATATTCTAAATAATAAGGGGCTTTCACCCGAGGCGCAAAAACAACTTGAAGATTTTATTACCGAGTGCGACCTGCTGCGTTTTACGCCGTCGTCTTTAAGCGGGGAAAAAGCCTTTGAACTTTCACGAGTCGCGGAAAATTTAATTATCACAATTGAAAAGCTTACCTAGTGCCATTTCCGATATATTTATTATGCGTCCGCGGCCTGGCCGCGGCGTTTACCCTTTTTTAATTAAGATTTCCTTGACATAACAGACCGAGTTTTTTATAAACCACGGGAATAAATAAATATTTCCATAATGCTCATAAAAAAGGACTTCATGATGAAAGGTCTATTTGCGCGGAAACCCATATTGCTTATCATGCAGGAACCGGAGGTCGAACAGCATCAACTCAAACGGGTCCTGGGACCATGGGGACTGATCAGCCTGGGAATAGGCGTTGTCATCGGCGCGGGAATATTTGTTCTGTCCGGCCATGCCGCCGCATCTTACGCGGGTCCGGCCATCGTGCTTTCCTTTATCATTTCGGCCGTCGGCTGCGCTTTGGCGGGGCTCTGCTACGCGGAATTTGCTTCCATGATTCCGATCTCAGGCAGCGCCTATACCTACGCCTATGCAACGCTTGGTGAACTCCTGGCCTGGATCATCGGCTGGGACCTAGTGCTGGAGTATCTCTTCGGCGCCTCGACCGTCGCCGTGGGCTGGTCGGGCTACGTCGTCAGTTTTTTAAAAGACTTCAATATCAACATACCGGCGGCGCTGTGTCAGGCGCCGCTTTCCTATTCCGTCGCCTCGGGCTGGCAGACCACCGGCGCCATTCTTAATTTTCCGGCTATCTTTATCGTCGCGCTGATGACGACGCTTCTGGTTATCGGCATCAGGGAATCGGCGGGAGTAAACAATCTCATTGTTGTGATCAAACTGTGCGTCATTGCTCTTTTTATCGGCGTCGGCGTTTTTTTTATAAAGCTTGCCAACTGGACGCCTTTTTTACCGGCTAATACCGGCGTGTTCGGGGAATTCGGATGGAGCGGCGTGGTGCGCGGCGCGGGCGTTATCTTTTTTGCCTACATCGGCTTTGACGCGGTTTCCACCGCGGCGCAGGAAGCCCGCAACCCCAAGCGCGACATGCCTATCGGAATTCTTGGTTCGCTTGCCGTTTGCACGGCCATTTTTATCCTCATGTCCGGCGTGCTGACCGGAATTATGAAATACTCAAATCTGTCCGTTCCCGATCCCATTGCCGTTGCCGTCAATGCCGCGGGACCGGGCATCGCGTGGCTTCGTCCTTTTATCAAACTGGGCGCCATCGCGGGATTGAGTTCAGTGGTGCTGGTGCTGCTCATGGCCCAGCCGCGCGTGTTTTTTGCCATGGCGCGCGACGGATTGCTCCCCGCCGCTTTTGCCCGCGTGCATCCGCGCTTCAAGACACCCTACATACCAACGATCCTCACCGGATGTGCCGCGGCACTGGTTTCCGGCATTTTTCCCATCAACATTTTGGGCGAACTTGTTTCCATCGGCACGCTTTTGGCGTTTGTCATCGTGTGCGTAAGCGTTCTTGTGCTGCGCTACCGCCATCCGGAAATTCCCCGCGTCTTTAGCACGCCCTGGGTTCCGTTTGTCCCCATAGCGGGAGCTTTGGTGACCATGCTCCAAATGGTTTTTTTACCGCTGGGCACCTGGATTAGGCTGATTGTCTGGATGGTCATCGGTATGGTGATTTATATTTTCTACAGCCGGAGACACAGCAGGGTAAGACTATTATCATCTCAGGAGCAAGCATCAAATTCCTCTAAAATCTGAATTTCTTAACAGGATGGGCGCATGAAACTGGAAAATGATCTGTACGCGATTGATAAGACACTTCTTGTAAAAGCCGGAGACGCCATCAGCAGGAAAACGCTGAAAAACATCGCCGCGATATCCGCGAAAATCAGTTACACCCCGATCAAAGGCACCTGGTTGATGAAGGATTTAATCAGGACTTTTAAAGACAAACGGTATGTCAATATCCTCTATCCGCCCGAAACCAATCAAAAGATCATCCGATCCATCAACCGCATCAAGATGCCTCAGATGATATTATCCGAACTCGCTTACATGAAAAAACTGACGCCATACACTTACCGGCATATTATGGTCATCGCCATACTTTCCTGTAAAATTTCTTTGGACTATTCACCAGGAAATTCCTACTCGCCGGATATGGCCATGCTGCTTAGCCTCTTTCATGATCTCGGAAAATCGCGCATTCCTCTGAGCATTCTGGATAAACCCACGCCGATCACCCTGTACGAACGCCAGGTATTAAGTTCGCATCCGCTGATCGGTTACGTCCTTTTGCATTATTATTTCGGCAGGGATTATCAGAAATACGCCTTTTCTTCGTTTCAGCATCACGAAAGGCTTGACGGTTCCGGTTATCCTTTGGGGATAAAGACACTCAACAAATATTCCAGGTTAATAGGCGTGGTTGACGCCCTGGACGCGCTGATATCGGAGAGGCCGTACAGAATCCACCCCTTTTCACTCAGGGCAGCGATAGATCTCCTGCTGGATGAGGCGGAAAAAGGCAAATTCCATAAAGGACTGGTACGCATGCTGATCGCGTATGCCCGCAGAGAAATGCCGGGCGCCAAACTCATCATCGCCGAAAGAGGACGTGATAAAGCCCCTGCCGGTAATTCCTACGGCAAGACCGCCGTCTCTTAAGATACCGCAGCCTTCTTCAGCAGTTCCAGATATTCCCTCGTCACCTCATAAGCCGCGTAATCAAAGATCAATATGGTGCGGTTCAGGGTGTCCATGGCTTCCTGCTGCGCGATCCCGGAACTGAAAATCATTTGAAATTCGGCATAAAGCCAGATATGGCGTCTCATCAGAATCAGCGCGTAAATCATCTCTTTCCCCGAAATGCCCATCGCGTAACTTTCCAGAGCGTAGCTTTGGAAATACCTGCACACATCATCCGTGATTTTCTCATCCAGAAACATTTTGCTGAAATTCTGATAAAACCGGACGCACTGCGATATGATTTGCTGTTCATCCAGATTTTTATACGCGGGTGTTTTGGCGTTGTTCCTGACATCCTTCAGCCATCGGACGGCAATTTTATCCGCGTGTTTTTCTATCAGTTCCAAATATTTAATGGCGTATGCTTTCATCGTTAATCTCACCTCCCCATGAAAATAAATGAACCAGTCTTCTTACCGGACCTGCGGCTGACTGCGCTGCCGGATAAGCTTCTTCACAAAAATTTCTTCGCGCTCCATCTCCTCAATTCTGTCCGTGATATATTTTTTCGCTTCCTCATGCTGAGGAATAAATATCTTCTCCAAGGCGTTTACGCGCCGCTGCACTTTTTTCAGCTCCCTCGACAGCATGATAACAGATTTCATGACGGCCGCGTATTCGGCAAGCATGGGAAGCGCCGCCCTGGAATTTTCCCTCGCCCTGTCGTAGAGGGCCGTCGTTTGCGTAAGATGAGGCGCGAGACGAAGAGCCTTAAGATCGAGCCTGATGTTTAACAGCTTCAATCCCATGAATCTGGCGTAATCCATATGGAGAAAATATCCTCTCATCTCCAGGCAGCTCTGCAGCGTGAGGGCATCCGAACCCAGATCTAGCGCCGCCTCCCGGTAGGCCGCGTAGAGTTTATTCAAAACAGCCTGAAAATCAGCCTCGATCCTCCTGATGACGCCGATTTTCCGGACGATCTCCAGGGCTAAAATTTCGCGTTTCTGGTTGAGCAGATCGTAACCCTCATAAGCAAAAGCAAGGTCTTCCTTGAGCTTGCGCAGCGATGATTTTGTGGGGGGAAGTTCTATCTTCGGCATGATTTATTCTCCGTCTGTCTTCATCCCGGGCATATAGTATCTTTGGATATCCTCCCGGGCGATGCGATATAATTCATCGCGGGGTAGCAGTGACAGCATCCGCCAGCCGATATCAAGCGTCTGTTCAATCGAACGGTTTTCTTCGTAAGCCTGGCGCAGGAACACCTCTTCAAACGCGCCTCCGAATTTCAAATATATTTTATCGAGTCCGGAGAGTTCTTCTTCTCCGACAATCGCCGCCAGCGCCCTTATGCGCTTGACTTTCGCGTAGGACGCGAAAAGTTGAGCGGCCACCTGGCCGTGATCCTTGCGCGTTCTTCCCTCCCCTATTCCGTCCTTCATCAGCCGGGAAAGGGAAGGCAGACCGGCGATGGGCGGATAAATTCCCTTGTTGAAAAGCTCCCGCTCCAGAACAATCTGGCCTTCAGTAATATAACCGGTCAGGTCGGGCACGGGATGAGAAATATCGTCGCTAGGCATGGTGAGTATAGGCACCTGCGTAATAGAGCCTTTACCTCCTTTGAGCCTGCCCGCGCGTTCATAAACGGAGGCCAGATCGCTGTAAAGATAACCGGGATAACCTTTGCGCGACGGAATCTCGCCGCGCGAACTGGAAAGCTCCCGGAGCGCCTCGCAGTAATTCGTCATATCCGTCAGAATCACCAGCACGTGCATGCCCTCCTCAAAGGCCAGATATTCGGCCAGAGTCAGCGCCGTCCGCGGCGTGACAAGGCGTTCAATAGAAGGCGAGTCGGCAAGGCTCAAAAATATCGCGGAGTGGGTAAGAACGCCCGACTCCTCCAGGGAATCGATGAAAAACCTGGCCACGTCGAATTTCACGCCCATGGCGGCAAAAATGACCGTGAATTCCTCTTCGGCGGTAAGGATACGCGCCTGCCTGGCGATCTGGGCGGCAATGCGATTGTGCGGCATGCCGCTGCCCGAAAATATCGGAAGTTTCTGGCCGCGAATCAGCGTATTCATCCCGTCGATCGCGGATATTCCCGTCTGGATGAAATCCCGCGGATATTCCCTGCTCCAGGGATTGATCGGCAGGCCGTTCACGTTCATCATCCTGTCCGTGATGACCTGCGGAGCGCCGTCAACCGGCCTTCCGAGACCGTCAAAGACCCTGCCCAGCATTTCCCGATCCACGGGGATTTCCAGCGCCTTTCCCACAAAGGTAACTCTTGTCCCCTTCACCGAAAGACCGCTGGTTCCTTCGAACACCTGAACGACGGCTCTTTGTTCGTCCACCTCCAGCGTCTGGCCGACACGCACATCCCCTGAAGCATCACGGATTTCCACGATATCGCCGAAACCGACTCCGCTGACTCCATCAACGAAAATCAAGGGTCCGGAGATTCCGGAAAGATTCGTGTATTCGATTTCCGCGGACATATCACACCTCTTTCAATTGCGGTTTAAGCGCCGAGAGTCCCTTATCCATTCTCTTTGCGTACTCATCCATCCGTTCAAGTTCCTGATTGGGAATTTCCGATTTGAGCCGCACCATTTCCGAAACGACATCAAGCGCGGCAATATCTTTTACCGGCAGGCCTTCACGCACCAACTCCATGCCCTTTTTGTAAAGAACAAGCAGACTTTTCAAAAGTTTTATCTGTTTTTCCGGACTGCAGAATTTATCCTGGGGATCGAAAGAATTCTGTTGCAGAAACGCGTTTTTGATCATTTCGGCAATAAAAAGAATAAACTGCTCGGAAGGCGGCAGCGCGTCGCTGCCCACCAGTTTCACGACCTGCTCAAGCCTATGATCCTCCAGGAGAATATTCATGATTTCATTTCTGGCGGCAAGCCAGTCCTGATCCAGATTTTTCCACCAGTCTTCAATATCGGTCAGGTATTCCGTGTAGCTGTCTATCCAGCTTATGGACGGATAGTGCCGCGCGTCGGCAAGCGTCTTATCCAGCGCCCAGAAGCATCTCACAAATCTCGATGTGTGCTGCGTGACGGGCTCCGAAAAATCGCCGCCCGGAGGAGAGACCGCGCCGATAATAGTGATGTCGCCGTCCTGGCCCGAGAGGGTTTCCACAAGACCAGCCCTCTCGTAAAATTCGGCAAGCCGCGTTCCCAGATAAGGCGGGAAGCCCTCTTCCGCGGGCATGTCGCCTAAGCGGCTCGCGAGTTCCCTCAGCGCTTCGGCCCAGCGCGACGTGGAATCGGCCATAATCGCCACGCTGTATCCCATGTCGCGGTAATATTCCGCGATGGTCACCCCCGTGTAAATACTGACTTCCCTCGCGGGCACCGGCATATTGGATGTGTTGGCGATCATGACAGTGCGTTCGATCAGAGGCCTGCCGTTTCTTTCATCGACGAGCTTCGGAAATTCCGTGAGAACATCCGTCATCTCATTGCCGCGTTCGCCGCAGCCGATATAAACAATAATATCCGCGTTGCACCATTTTGCCAGGGAGTGCTGCGTCATGGTCTTGCCTGTGCCGAAGCCTCCGGGAATTGCCGCCGTCCCGCCTCTGGCAATGGGGAAAAACGTGTCGATGACTCTCTGGCCTGTGATGAGCGGCACAAAAGGCTTTTTCCTGTTTCTGTTGGGACGCGGCTTTCTCACCGGCCAGTACACGGCAAGTTTTCCGTCGTACGCGCCTGTAATGGTATCAACCGTAAATATTTCATCCTCTATCGTGTAGGCTCCGGCTGATGCACTCCGGGTCAATCTTCCGGATATTCCCGGCGGAACGATAACCCTGTGCAACACAAGAGGACTCTCCTGTATTTCTCCTATAATGGTCCCCTCACGGACATCGGCGCCGGTTTTTACAAGCGGCCGGAAATCCCATTTTTTGCCGGTATCCAGCGGGGATAATTTTATCCCTTTTTTGATATAACTTCCGCTCACCTCGGAGATGCCGACAAGCGGCCGTTGAATGCCGTCGTAGATATTGGCAATAAGCCCCGGCCCCAAAAGTACGGAAAGAGGCCTGCCGTAGGAAATGACCTCATCACCCGGTTTAAGGCCGGTGTTGTCCTCATATACCTGGATGATGGTGACCTCATCAGCAAGCCGGATCACTTCGCCTATCAGGCGGTCCGATCCGACTTCGGCAATGTCATACATTTTTATTCCTGTAAGCCCCACTGCCTTGACAATCGGCCCGTTTACCGCGATCACCTTTCCTGTCAGTATCTCTTCCACATTCACACCCCGGGGCTCATCTGTTCCTGAATTGGTTTTTTGCCATCGCCAAAATGTTCCATGAGAATCTTCATGACCTTTTGACGGATCAGAAGCGACTTCCTGAAGTAAATTCTTTCGATCGTATTATTGAGGACGCGTTTCTGCGCCTTATCCCAGACAAGGCATCCTCCCCATAAAATTCCCGGGTCTCCCTTAATGACGACACGCTGATTTATACCGGCATCTTTAACGGCCTTTTTGATATCGTTCTCCAGAGAGAGGTCTTCGGGTTTTAGCCTGACTTCGGCAGCGTCCGGAATTTGCAAAACAATGCCGCATACCGCTTCAATCAGAAATTTCACGTAGAGCGGATTATCACGTATCCCTTTCATGATCTCACCGACCATGATGTCGATAAACTGCTCCATGCTCCGGAGCTTGAGTTTCCTGCGTTCAAGGATGGCTTTGTTCTCCAGCTTGTAGACTTCCTGCCGGAGTTTTGCGTCCGTTTCGGCTTCGGTTTTCTTCCGGAAGGCATCTATTTCGGCCGCAAACGAGCTATCCAGTTGCGCAATCTCCAGAGACTCCTTCTCCCGGATGGCGGCTATCGCTTTGTCCGATTCTTCCCGGATAGAATCCTCCAGTGACGTGTTGTTGCCCATAAACTATCCTTTTTGTCCTTCCGTTCATGACATTGCAATTGTGATGGATAACGAGACGACGCTGCCAACAAAGTTAGCCGTTACAAGCGCAATTGTCATAGTGAAATTCCCAAAGCCTCCGAAATATACCCCATCGCCGATCTGCGAAACCCTTTCGTATCGTCAATGCCGGGTATTTCGATAACCACGGGGTTTGGCAAATTAAGGTTGATCTCCCTGATTCGCTCCTGAAGATCACCGGTAAGATCATTGGTCATCAGGACGATGCCGGCATTTTTTTTCCCGATGATCTCTTCAAGCCGGGCCCGCGCCTCCGGGGGCAAAGCCACCACGCCTTCCACGCCGGAGAGGCGAAACGCGCTGACCGTATGCATATCCCCGATAATATAAATTTTTTCCATATTACAATTTATTCAAAATCATGATCGCGATGATCAGTCCGTAAATCGCGATGCCTTCAGCCAGTCCCAGAAAAACAAGCGTTCTTCCCATGAGCTCCGGCTTCTCGCTTACCGCGCCGATTGCGGCCGAACCGATGCGGGCGACCGCGAAGCCGCTGGCGATACAGGCTAATCCCACGGCCAGCCCGGCGCCGATGTAGGCAAGACCCATCCAGTCCGCCCCCGTTTTTGCCGCGTCCGCCGCGGCGGCAAAAATCACCTCCGGAAGCAGAAGCCACACGGCTCCGCTTACGATAGCCATTACTAAAAACCATGACCGTTTATTGTTACTCATTTTATACCTCCAATATTAGTGCCTTCTATAGAGCCTTTTAAAGTGAAGGGATTAAATGAAACTCCATTTCCCTGAAAAAACTTACTGAAGAACTCGTAGTATTCAAGACGCATGGATTGAATGCCGCAGATTAAACCTTCAAAACCGATGATGAAAATATTCCCGGTAACAATAATGATCATGGCGCCTGGGGATTTCATGGACGGGTCGGCCATACCGGCAAGCGTGTAGGTGACGATGCTCAGACCCGCGTGCGACAGCGCGAAGGCCCCCACTCTGATAAATGATATCGTGTTGGCAAACAAGCTCAAAGCCATCTCCACGATGTCCATGACCGTTTCAATAATATATTCCGAAATGCTGTGAGGTTTCGCGCTGTGAAATAGCGCGGGACCGATCACGCCCCTCAACGCGAAAAGAATCAGCGGCGCTCCGAGAAAGGCGCATAAGGCCCATATCAGGGGAAACCTGCCGCCTTTTTGAAAATTTACGGCGGCAAGCACGATGAAAGCGTAAATGACCAAAACAGCCGCGCCCCGTTTTTCCAAAAGCACTTCGGTATAGTCCGCGTTGATTATATTGTTGATGATGTTGATGAAGAATCCGGCCAGAATAAACGCGACCCCCATAAGGATTGTCACGGTAAACAGTTTCATAATGTGCTCGGTCGGGTGGAACCAAAGCGCCGGTAAAACGCGTTCGCTGGAAAAAAAGCTGCCGTAGAGCAGGCCGCAAACGGCGGCGGAAAGTCCGCAGGCCGTCAGGATTCCTCCCGCCTGCGCCAGCACATCCTGCGCCTTTTTCCGGCCGTACATCTTAAGTAGAATTCCGCAAAGCGCAATCACCAGCCCCTGCCCGAGATCGCCGAACATGAGGCCGAACATGAGAACGAAAGTGATAGCGGTAAGCGGCGTGGGATCGATTTCCCGGTTGGACGGCATGCCCATTATTTTCACGAGCAGTTCAAAAGGCTTGAAAAGCCGCGTGTTCATCAGGCGAACCGGCGCGTCCGGGTCCTTTTGCTCGGTGAGGATAAACCGGTTGCCGCAAATGCCCCGCAGGATGGCAAGAAGCTGTTCGTGGTTTTTGATATCCATCCATCCCGTAATGAACATCGCTTTGGCGGAAAACAGGGACATGCGCATTGCTTTGAGCATTTCATCATAAGTGCGATAGGCGCTATTCAGTGCCAGAAGCCTATCTCCGCTTTCCTGTTTCATACGATTCAAATATTTTTCAATCACTTCTTCGCGCCCTCTTAAATGATCCATCCGCTTTATCAGATGCTCACGGGTTTCCGGGCTTACATCACCGGATTTGTCCGCGAATCCATAGTCTTTCAGAAACGCAAGCATCGCGGAAGAATCCGAAGCCATGGCAATGCCAAGCACAAAGTTATCCGTCTTGCTCAGCACAAATCGATTTCCGGCGGGAACATCACCAATGGCATTATCCACCGTGCCGAAAACGATTTTAACAAGCTGCGTTTTGCTGATCATTGACGGATCGATGCCCATCTTCATCAACGCCCCGGCATATTCCACTTGTCTCGCGACAACTTCTCTTGCGTCCCTGATCTTTGCCCGCACTCTTACGGCCCGTCCGATGATTTTTTTTGTTTTGGAAACAAACGCCGCGTCATCGCTCTTATGAACCACGGGCACGTATACGCCATCCGCGTCAGATGAAATCTGCAGGGCGCTTTGCGCGTACTGAGTGCCTGATATAATATCCCTGGTCAACGTTTCATCATCCTGAAGCGCGGTATCCGCCGCGAAATCCCTCTGCGCGAAACGGGCAAGATGGATGATTCCCGCCCTGCCCAGCGCGAGATAGACATCAGAATAGAAGGTCCTATCCAGGGCAATCGTAATTTTGCGGATATCCGATTTTATAAACATTCCCGCCCTCACCGCTGACAGATCATTTTATTCAGTATCGCTTCGGCTTGCATTCCGAAGCGTCTGCCGTCGATAATGCAAAAAAGATTTTTGATCTGATAAAAGAGCAGCCACAGATAGGAAACGACACAGTACATGGAATGGAAATCCCTGTGGAACATGTATGAAACCCGGTCGTAATAGCCCTGCTCAAGCCGGCTTTCGATATCCACGACGCCCGGTTCCTTTCCGCCGCCTCTGCGAATTTGTTCCAGATTCCGGTTTAATTCCTCTTCCACCAAGCTTACATGAGAGGGCGCTTGACCATCGAAAAGATTTTGAAGTTTTTCCAGATAAAAATGAATCTGCTCCCGGCTTAAGTGATAATATTCCTTAAGCCTGTATGACCATATCACCGTCATTACGGCTATCCGCCAAAGCGCCATTTCCTGAAATTCTTTTTTGGAGCCGGAGGAAAGTAATGTTGATGAATGATAAAGATTCATGGCCGCGCTTACATCGAGATTAATTTCCATTCGCAGATAATCCCGGTCATCTTTAAGATCATCCGGAAGAAAAGTACCGGCGATAAGAGCTTTTATTTCATCCGGTGACATATTTTTTTTAAGCAGTTCCTTGTCCAGCGTCGCGAAGGGACCGGTATCATACCACATCTCAAGGCTTTTTTTGCCCCAGGCCCGCGCCAGCAACATCTTCGCGTTGCGGGTTTCGAACTGACGAAGATAGGCCAGAAAAAGCGGCTCGTATTTGTCGAAAGCCGCGGCAATCGCGATGACAGGAACTATCTGTTCCCGAAACAGATTTTCCCGGACCTCAACCCAATCGCTGTCGCCTGAAGGTTTTAACTCGGCACGCTGCTCATCCCTGATCATCGCGTCGTAGTCCCTAAGCGTAAGCAGGCGGCCTCTCATGGCATAAATCCGGGCGTGAAGATTATCTTCATCGGCATAATTTCGCATCATTGGCTACCTAGATTGCAAGCAGTGTGGAAATTATATCTTCCTTTATCGCCTTTTTAAGAACCTGATCATCAAGGAGGCTCTCGTTTTCCCTCCGTATAGCGGCAGATTCTGCCTCTATTCGCGCTTTTGCTTCCTCAACGGCTTTTGTCAGTCTGGTATTTTCCAGGGATATAATTCGGGCGCGTTCCCCGGCCTTTTTTTCCTCAAGAACGCGTTTGTGAGCTTCTATCGTTTTTCCGTACTCAAGCCGCGCCTGCTCGATATCTGCCTGGCACGCCCTTTCAATCTCGACAATCCGGGTGATCACATCATCCATATCCGCCACCCCTGTTGCTTTAACGAATTGTTGAAAGTTTCTATCCGTCCGGTTTCAAAACGACTCAATGCGGTACGCAAAATTTACGTGTGCCCCCGCACCTCTGTAATAAGAAATTTCCTTGAAGTTATTATAAGAATTACAGCGCGTTATGTCAATGGTATGCTGGCCGTAAAATTTTGTATTATCCCGTTTTTCCTCAATAAAATCCTCTTCGCAAAAAGCTTTTGCGAATCATACGGGTTTCTCTAGTGTCCCAGAAGGACATCTTCCGTATTGGTAACCAGCTGTCCGGGCAATTGAAAAATCCTCCGGAAAATATCCAGGGTACCTTTGGCAATGGATTTGGCCGGGATGAGACTGACCTTCGGGTCATCCAGTTTCCCTTCAACCTTGAAATGGACGGTAATCAGATTGCCCTTTTCATCGGTAACAAGCCATCCCGCGATGGGGATTTTTGACACGATTTTATCAATGGTATGCAGCGGATGAATCGCCACGGTATTATCTATTTCTTTTTTCACCAGATCGATTTTGCCTATGCCGGAGATCTGCATGGCGTCGCTGTCGATGAAGAAATTGTCCGAAGACAGGATGCCGTCCTTAAAAGAAATATCGGCTGTGATGGCATTATAAGGCATTCCGTTTGAGGCCATATCGGGCAGCTGAAACTTAAACAATTGATAAACATTGAGAATGGAAAAAATCTTGGAAAGAACGGAAAACCGCTTGAGGACTCCTTTTTCAGCCCGGATTTTCAATGTGCCGTCCGCCGTTTTTTTGAAATCGTCCGCGTTGCTTCCCACAGCGGTTACATCTCCCGCGACCGACAGGTTGCCGCTGAAAAAGTGGTCTTCATATTTGATAAAATTCTGAAGCTTATCAAGGGACAGCCTGTCCGCGGAAAAATTAAACGCGTAGCGGTTTGGAGCGTCAGGCCGGATATCCACCCTGCCCTTTGTTTTGAGATTCCCGTCGAAAATGCCCGCTTCCAGTGTTTCGATATTCAGGATTCCCTTATTGTATTTCAAAGCCGCGCTTAGTTTCCTGAAATCGATATCATTAAACACGCCCGCGTCCACGCGCAGGACGGCGCCAAGTTCCATATTGGACTTGGATTTGTTCTTTTCGCCCTGCTTCAGTTTCGGATAGGGCTTCATGGCTAAAAGATACGCCAGATCATCCCATCTGATGTAAGGCGAAATCAGGGTCATATTAATCTTCGGATTGTCAAAATCGCGGATATCCCCCGCCAGATTGTAGACAGACTTTCTGGATCGAAACGCCAGTCTGTCCACGCGCAGATGTTTATCTTCGATGTAAACCTGTCCTTTTATGTCGCGGATGGGCTCCCGGCCCTGCAATCCGATATCGGCAGGTTTTAACGACAGGGCATCAAACCCACAGGCGGTTTTAAGCTGATGGAAATCATCCATCCTGCATTTGGCCTGAAAGGGACTCTCTCCAATGGTTGCCTTGAAAAGCGATGTTGACATCTTGCTGCCCTGGAATACGGCCCCTCCCGTCAATCCCTTTACGGGCCTGACGCCGCCGGACGGCTTTAAAGAAACATTGGTCAGAGACAAATTTCCCTTCCACGAAAGAGAACCGATATCTTCGAGATATCCCCGGCCGGTCAGACCTAAAAGAGCGTTTCCCGCGGGATCAACCTTTTGCAGAAGCGGCAATACCCCGGCCGCTTCGTGAATATTAAACGCCTTTGACCCGACATTAACCGTAACGGGACTTTTTCCTTTGAAGGGAATCATGACCTTTCCGCTTATTTCAAAAGGCGGAAGATCATACTTGAAAGAAGGAATTAAAAAACCAGCCTTGTTGATGATAATTTCCGCATCTATCTTATTGGCCCTTCCCTGCGGTTTTTCCAGAAGATCTCCGAAGGAATAATCGTTATTCGCCAGATCCCATTTTGCCTTTATGTCAAAATGATCATCCGGACCCTGCGCCGATAAATAGAGAACGGAAGAAGGGTTATATTTCAAATCGCTTAACGCTTTTTTCCCGAACAGCCACAGCAGTTCATCCCGCGTGGGGATCAGGTTCATGTTCACTACATAAACAGACGGCCCCGGCACGCCAAAATCGGAAATGCCTCCTTCCACCGTGCAGGGCGAAGCGCCGAAACGCGCCTTGATATTTTTGATCATGAACTCCCTTTTTATCAGCTCCAGGTTGCCGTGAATGTCATGAAAGACAGGCGATGTGCCGCCCGGCGTGAAAACGGCATTGTCCGCCAGAGCCCGAATCGTCAGAAGACCGGCATTTTCCGGCTTTAAAAAATCTTTTATCTGGCTTATTCGTCCGATCAGCCTCCCCTCGGTCAGCCGGAAATTTCCATCCTTGATATGCTCCTCAATAAATTCGCCGACGCCGCCCGGAATGATTCGCCAGGGAACATAAGACCGGACCTCTTTAAAATTAAAAACCGACGTGACGGCGTTAGCCTCCAGCAGGGGATCGTCCTTGTCCATGTCGCGCAGAGAAAAATTGCCGGCCACAGCTATGTGATCCAGCGCCAGGCGGGCGACATCGATTCTGATATTCCCGTTATCGCGCTTAAGGGTGTAATCGGCGGACGCCGCCGTGGACCTTACGGGACCGTGAAAAACTTGCGGATAATTAAGAACGGCATCATTGAAGGTGACGTTTCCCTTCGATATGAAATTCGCGAACGTGCCCGAAAATTTTGCCTCGACCTTCAGGCGGCCGTCCAGCCGTTCAAACGGCAGATATTTGATAAAGTAAGGACGATAATGATGCAGATTCACTTCTTCCAGATGGATGTCGGCATCGACAATACTCTCCGAAACCGGCCTGCCCGTATGGGCGGGAAGGAAAGATCCTTCAATCATAAGTGCCGATTTGCTTTTATCCTCAAGAACATCGGTGGTAATATGGAAACGCGACGTATCACGCCAGATGGGCTGATCAACCCGGCAATAAAGATTCCCCAGCGCTGTCATAAGAGGTCCGCCTGCCTTATCCGGGGACGCGCTCTGATCGGCGAAAACCACCAGCCCGTTACGAATGGTCAGCCTGCGAAATTCTATGGCCGTTTCTTTCTTAACGCCTGCTAAAAGATCGGCGATATTCAGCACGCCGTTGGCGTCGCGTTTCAGCAGCAGTTGGGGCTGATCGAAGATTATTTCCCTTAAAACCAGATGATGTCTTAAAAGCGGAAGAAGATTAACCCGGAAAAAAGCCGTTTTGATGACAAGAAAATTCGATGTCTTATCCTTGTCCCGGATCACGACATTGGTAAATCGTATGGCCAGTCCCGTGCGAAGCGTCAGGATGGCTTTTCCCGTTTCATAAGTGACATCGCGATCCAAGCCCTTTCCCAGAGCCTGCGTGATGGATTCTTTATAGTTCTCCAGACGATACAGCTGATAGGTGGCAAAATACCAGGCAGACGTTAAAAGCACGATGACCGCGATAAAAGATATTATAAGGATTTTAAAAATTCTTTTTTTAGTAGTCAATCCCGGCATCTTCCTTATGGAACGATTAGTGATGTATTTTTACAATAACCATCCGCCCCTGTCAATTTCTAAGATTGTAAAGAAAAATGAGAAAAAGAAAGGCCGGGTTAAAAAAACCCGGCCCTAATTTGGCTTTTTTTTAACCGCTTCTAAGGCGAAGATGATATTGAGTCGGCAAGGAGGAGGCACCGCAGTCGTATGGTACAATACGTCGGGGATGCCGATGACGATGCCAACAAAAATAGCGCTTTGCTTTAGAAGCGGTCTTAATTGGAACTTTTTTTACCACTTCTAAAGCGAAGATGATATTGAGTCGGCAAGGAGGAGGCATCGCAGTCGCATGTTACAATACGTCGAGGATGCCGATGACGATGCCAACAAAAATAGCGCTTTGCTTTAGAAGTGGCCTTCGAATTTATTAATACACTGATTTATACAGCGCCGCCACTTCCCCCGGATCGCTCACGGGTCTTGCGTTGAAAAGCGCCGCAGTATCGCAGATGGCGTGGAAGGCCGCCATATCCAGACCATCTTCGGGAACTTTCACGTCGCGCAGCCGCATCGGGTGGCCCGCTTCTTTCATCATTTTTTCGATGGCATCCGCGGCCGCCGCGGCCGCCGCCTTGTCGTCCATGCCGCTTGTATTGACGCCCATAGCCTGGGCAACCAGCGCCAGTTTATCCGCGGCAAAATCTATATTGTAGCGCATGACGGCGGGCAGGACAATGCCGCAGGCCGCGCCGTGAGGCACATTATATAAAATTCCCAGCGTGTGGGCCATGGCGTGAGCAAGACCGACCTGCGCAATGGTGAAGGCCCATCCGGCCATGGTGGCGGCAATCTGAAGCTGATTGCGGGCTGTTTCATCCTTGGGATTTGCCGCGACCTTGGGCAGGTTTTCGCGGATCAGGCGGATGGCATGAAGGGCCTGTCCGTCGCAGATGGACTGGGCCAGAATGCTTGTCAGGGCTTCCACCGCGTGTGTCATGGCGTCCATGGCCGTCGTCACGGTTAATCCCGGAGGCAGCGTCATAGTGAACTGCGGATCGAGGATCGCCGTATTGGGGATAATCCGGGGATCAACCAGAAAGACCTTTCGTCCGGCCATCTTGCTTTTGATAACGGCCACATTGGTCACTTCGCTTCCGGTTCCGGAGGTCGTGGGAATAACAATGTGGGGCGTCTGCGGTTCCTGCAGACGGTTAAGGGCGATGTGATCATTGGCTTTGCCGCCGTTTTTCAGGGCGACGCAAACCGCTTTGGCCGTGTCGATAACGCTGCCGCCGCCGACGCTGACAATACAATCCGCTTTGAGCTCACGCGCTTTTGCCGTTGCCGCGTCCACGATATCCAGATCCGTATCCTGGGCGATTTCATCAAAGACGCCCACGCAGAATTCAACCAGCGCGTTTTTGACTTTTTCGGCAAGTCCCGCCTTTACCACGCCGGGATCCGTCATGATCATGGCCCGCTTGCAGCCCAGATTGACAACCTCTTTATAGATGGCACAGAGGGTTCCGTGGCCGGAGATGATATTCGTCGGGCAGTTATACTGGACGAGGGCGACCTTGATATCATCAGAGAGACACGACATGGTGAAATTGCTTTCCACCGAAGCGAAGGAGTTCACGTGAATGCGCTTGATCTGGGTGTATTCGGCAAGTCCCGCCACGCCCAGTTCGCGTCCCACGCCTGATTGCTTGTAACCGCCAAAAGGGCAGAAATCGGCAAATATGTGGTAGTTGTTGATCCAGACGGTTCCCGTCCGGATTTGTTCCGCGACGCGCACCGCGCGGGCGTTGCTGCTTGAAAAGACGCCGCCGCCCAGACCGTAAATGGAATCGTTGGCAATCGCCACGGCTTCTTCCTCTTTATCGTATTTGATGACGCAGACCACCGGCCCGAAAATTTCTTCCTGGGCGATCCTCATGGAGTTTTTCACATCAGTGAAAATCGTGGGCGCGTAATAGTAGCCGCCTTCGAGGCCTTCCATCATGACGCGCTTGCCGCCGGTAAGCAGGGTTGCTCCTTCCTGTTGCCCCAGTTTCACATATTTTTCCACGGTGGCAAGCTGTGCTGAATTTGCCAGGGGACCCATATGGCTTGTCGGCAAAAGCTGATAACCCACGCGGATTTCCTCCGCCCTCTTCTTCATCTTTTCGACGAATTCATCATAAATTTTGGCGGGAACCAGCACGCGCGTTCCCGATTCGCAAACCTGGCCCTGATGGAAGAATGTTCCGAAACACGCGCCGTTTACCGCGAGATTAATATCGGCGTCATCCAGAATGATGTTGGCCGATTTTCCGCCCAGTTCCAGGGTGACCTTCTTGACGGAATCGGAGGCCATTTTCATGATCTGGCTGCCGACCTCGGTGCTGCCGGTGATGGCGATTTTATCGACATCCTTATGCGTGCAAAGAATGTTGCCCAGCTCCCCGCCGGGGCCGGGAAGAACATTGATAACGCCTTTGGGAATCCCCGCCGCTTTTGCCGCCTCGGCAATGATCAGCGCCGTAAGCGGTGTGGAGGTGGCCGGTTTCAGGACGATGCTGTTTCCCATGATGATGGACAGGCCGATTTTCCAGAAGGCCATGCTGGCGGGGAAGTTCCAGGGGACAATTCCCACGCAGACGCCGATGGGTTCGCGGCGGATCCATTCCCTGCCGGGAGCGAAAACGTTGCCCGAATAGGGGATTTCTTCCTGCCAGGGAAATTCGCGGCTGGCATAATAGCCCAGATTGCGGAGCATTCCCGCGCCCAGCATTCCCCAGAATTTGGCAAGTTTTATAACATGGCCGGCATCCTGCGACTCCGTTACCGCCAGCCGCAGGGTCTGCTGGCAGACCTGATCGGCAAAATCATAGACCTTATCCGCACGCGCGGCCGGACTTAGATTGCTCCAGATGCCGCTGTCAAAGGAACGCCGCGCCGCGGCAATGGCCGCTTCGGCATCAGCCTTGCCCGCTTTGGCTACCGTGGCAAAAGGGGCGCCTGTCCCCGGATCGATGGTTTCAAAAACATCACCGCTTGCCGCCTCGACAAACTCCCCGTCAATAAACAGTTTATAATGCTCCATACTCAATCCCCCCTTGATTTTATATTTGATCGCGATTCCTGACCGGCAGCGGTCCTAAAATAATAGATTCAGCCGCTTGCCGGATATTTACTTGACTAACCAACTCCGATATGTCTTCATATGCTGTATTAAAACAACTGTCAATTTAAGCTGGTGTTTTATTAAAAATACTGTTTTAGTGTAAAACAGCGTTCTGTCTTAAATAATATAACATATTCCCCGAAAGAGGTCATTCCATGATGACAAAAAAAGAAAAAACCGTATCCGCACTCTATACCGTTTTTCCGTCTATCGAGACATTTACACAGTTTTCCCAGAGCGGCGATAACGCAGTGATCCTCGAATCATTTATCAATTTTGCCGCCCGCAACGGGATTATCAAGACGGCCGATTTAAAAAGCCTCGAGGCATTTATACGCAATCATCCCGCTCCCGCTGATGATTTCGCGCCGCCCCAAAATCTGAATTTTGAAGATCTGCTGGATAAAAAGGAGGAACTGCTTCGTCTGAGTTTATCACTTCGGGCCCTGACGGACCGGATTAACGCGCTTATCGCGGAAGAGAAACTCGGCCTGCCGAAAGTCACAAACTCGATGTTGACGCGTTTGAGAAAAGAACCGGCGGATACCGGCTACAAAAAAAATGTTCTCCGCAGCTTCGCCTTCTGGCTGGGGCATGAACGGTCGGAACTGGCTTTGACATGGAACTACGAAACACTGCTTAAACTTTGCGGCAAAAGCAAACAGACGGAGAATTACAAAGAAGGCGTACGGATAGGATTCGCGCTATCGAGCCGCGGCGATGTTATCGACCATGAAATCCTGGGCTGGCTGAAGAAAACTCTGAAAAATTACATCGAGCAATCCATCAGCCACTTTCTTTACGGCCAGTGGGGAAAGGTGCGATCGCACGATATCACGACGATCTATATCGACTTCCCCAAAGAAAAGGAGGCAAGCGACCCCACCGCATACAGGCGGTGCCTGCGCAGCGCGGTTTCTCTGGCGCATCAGATAGCGATCAAATGGGCCCTGTCCAAGTACTGCACCAAGAACAGATTTTTATCCATCGGCATTGTCGCGGGAGAATACGCGGGCATCGACAACTATCTGCTCCCCCTTTTGAACGCCCGCCTGCCTGATGATCCGGTTATCCGGGTATCCGATTACGCGAGGCAGTGTCTGCTGATTAACGACATTCGTGCGATTCTGTGTCAGAAACCCACGGAAACAACATTGTTCAACGGCGAGGCCCTTACGATCTGGTGGATCATCGCGCTGTGGAGCACGCTGTATTTTGATTTTGTTTCCGATCTACTGGATGATAAAATTCTGCAAAATGATCCCGCCTCCATGGAAATGCTGGACCAACTCCTGTGGCCTGCCGACGTGAGAGAGCCCAATCCGCCCGGAGCCGACGAGCCCAACGCGGTAAAGACTTTCTTCAAATTTCCGTACAATTCGCTTTTGGGTGTGGAAATCGCCAAAACGCTTTATTACCGCCGCCGGTTTGTCGAAGCTGTCGAAATCATGCGCGTGGTCCTGTCGATCAATCCCACCGATTTAACCGCGAGAACCCTGCGCATGGTGCTTTTCCGCAATATGGCTGTGGCGGCCCCTTCTTATACTGTGGCGCTTGAGCTCTTCAAAATGGCGGAGCATGAGGCCCTGTATATCCGGGAAAATTGCGCCAGCCAGTCTGAAGATTATTTTTGCGAGTACGCGGTCGTTCATCTGGCCAAAGCGATGCTGACGGTAAGATATCTGCGGAAAAACGGCCCCTCCATCAAAGAACACAAAGAAATAGAGCGGCTGAAACAATGCGCCTATGCGGCCTTTGACGAGGCGGAAAACCTTTTTGAAAAAGCCATCACCGTATCGCCTTCGGGAATCAGATCTTCATACCTGATGGATACCGTAAGAATTCTGAAGGCTATTTTAAAAAGTGATGAAGACATATTCATTAATCCTAAAAAGCCGCTTGACGCGAAACCCGAAATTGTGAAACGGCCGTCTGAAGCCGTTCTATGGCTGTTGGGCTTTTACAGAGAGGATATGCCCGCTGAATTTCAATTCGCTTTAGCCAAAGAAATGATGATTAAATCCTACAGAATTCATGAAGATTCGATTTCGCTTCAGGCCTATCATCCGACAACGCATTTCTGCCATGCCGTGGCGCTGTGGGACTTTTTGCCGGCGCGCACTGTCGCGATAGCTCAAAGAATACTGCAATTGATGAAAGAAGCCGTTATGATCGCGAAAGAGGTTGAAAAAAAAGGCGCCTGCATATATTCATTCAGCAGAACCTATGGCGAAATGATGCCCGCGCGGGAGTTTATCGGTCACATGGAAAAATCAATTCAAATGATCGAGAAAGAAGCGGGCGAAAATTTATATGAGCGCGATGCCGATGAAATAATTCCCCCGAAAGGGAAATTATCATCCATCCTGCTGACGCTGAATTTTTAGGATGTAGGAGGATATTATCCATGCAATGTACCAGATGTCAGTTCCAGAATATAGACGGAGTCCGGTTCTGTAATGAATGCGGCTTTGAGTTTACCATATCATGTCCGAAGTGTAATAAGGCAAATCCGCCCGGCAGCAAATTCTGCAACGAGTGCGGTTACGACCTGCGAAAAATATCCGGGATACCGGCCCAGACAACATCCGCGCCTGCCGCAGGCGAATTAAACATTCCGCCCTCCGTTAATAAAATAGAACCCAAAAGCATGGAGGCCCCTGCCTCATCCAATATGATCGGCCAGATTCTGGTTAAGAAAAAAGTGATCACGGAATTCGATCTGGGCGTCGCGATGGAGCGCAAAAGACTGGAACCGAAAAAGTATCTCGGACAAATCCTGGCTGAAATGGGCTGCCCTCAATCGAGGATCATGAAAGCGATTTACTACAGCAACAAAAGAAAAAAGCTCGGAGAAATTCTTGTGGAGATGGGTATGATAACGGCGGCTCAATTGCAGGAGCTTCTCCAAAACCAGGCCCATCAAAAAAAATTGGGAAATCCGCAGAGTCTGGGAAGCATGCTGGCCTATAAAGGAATTATCAAAGAGGAAGATTATCTCAAGGCGCTTTCCGCGCACTTCAGCATGCCTCTGGTATCGCTGATAGGTTTCAGGGTGACCACGGAGTTGCAAAAAGCGGTCGGTGAAAGATTCGCGTGGAAGGAACGCATTGTTGTTTTGAAAAACGATGAAAAGGAAGTGACCGTGGCTGTATCGGATCCCAATCTGGCTTTTCTGGAGAATATCGAGAAATTCATACCCAAAGGCAAGTTCCTCACGTTTTGTCTTGCCAGTTCCTCGGATATAGAGAGCTGTCTTGAGAATATCCTGACCGATGAATGGCATCTCTCCCGGTAATATTGATAAGGCGGTTATGCTATACGCATTGCCGGGAGAAATAAAGCACCGTCGTCAACATGTTATTAGACTCTCCGGTGAATAATCACAGATTACTATCTAGCACCCTGTGATCCGTCAAAACATATCCGTCTTGAGTAAAGAGTAGGGCGCAAATTTCATCTGGTCTACCTCGGCAACCACTTTCCCGATCAGCATCGAGTTGTCGCCTCTTGTATACACGGCGCCCAGTGTTTTGACGACTTCTATCTCCGCCCAGGGATCGTAATCGGATGGATTGAAAACAATTTTGGCTTCACCAAAGAGCATTTCTTTGGGTCTGAACTCGGTTTCCTGTTTCACCAGCCGGGGATCATAGTCAAAAGCGCAGCCCTCCGGCGCGGGAAAATATTTAAAATTGTATGAAGTGATCGTCATGGAACCGTCATCCCTTGTGGGAGTGGCTGTTATGATATCCTGCATCGCCTCGTCATTAAACTTACCGGTCAGATTGGCGCTGATTTTCATAAAGCGTTTCCCGCGCCGCTTTGTCCATCCCGTTACGGTATTATCTTTCTTTGTATAATGAATATTCGCCATTTTTTTCGGAAAGCCGAAAATCTCCCGGCCGTAAATTAAAGCCATATCATTGGTGACGGGCATGGAAAGACAATACCCTCCCTCCTCGCCATTGAATGCCGCGCGAATAAATAATGCGGTTTCCATGTAGGACACATCAAAATTAGTGCGGGGATAAACGGCTACAAAAGCATACGCCAAAGGATAAGATGCAGGGGTTAGCGGCGGCGGCAGGAGCCTGGCAATAATCTCCGGTTTTGTTTCCCAGAAAACGGTTAACATTTCCGCGTCATAGAAATCGAGCGTTGCGCAGGCGTTTGACATAATCTGTTCAAAGTTTTTTACAAATCCCATACCCTACCTCCCTATTTGTGAAATATTGACGCAGAACATAAGACAAGATTATTACCAAAAATGCGCCTATTGGAATGGGAAGTCAAGAGTAAAATTACCGTATCATATAGTTGGCTTACGACTCATCTCAGATTTCATTTCATAATGATGAAATGATTTGTGCAATGGAAGGGAATCGTCTCTCTTTCGTATCCTTTGCTTCCATGGGCAATCTATTTTCTGAATAAAATATTTATGGGGGATAGTAAATCAAACCCATATCGCTGGCAGTTTACTATCATTGGCAGGGTCCAATAAATGGATACAATAAAATAAAGATTAATAAAAAGGAGGATTCTTGATTTTATGCCATACACGAACACATCCGAATTACCGGAACCTGTGCGAAATGCTCTTCCGGCACATGCCCAGGGAATTTACAAAGAGGCATTTAACAATGCCTGGGAACAATACGCGGACCCGCAAAAACGAAGAAACAACACCACTCAGGAAGAAGTAGCCTACCGGGTCGCCTGGGCCGCTGTCAAAAAACTATACAAAAAGGATGGAGTCCGCTGGGTTAAGAAATAAATCATATAAATCAACTCCTGCTATTTGGGGTCATGGTTTTTCTGACTGCCATAAGCATTCACAAAATTTAAAAGGAACTCCGTATTATCGAACCGGCAGCCTAATGATTAAGAGTCATTTGCTCTGCCAGTTGAGCTAAGGGCCCTTTTGGCGTTGTTGAAAAACGTCCGTCTGCCGCGTTACCTTCACCTTTCGTTACCACAGCATACAGCAAACTTAATCCTCATGCTTTAGTTGATGACTGCTGAAAAAGTGCGAACCGGAATCTTAAGACAAAAAAAATAAACACCCCCTTATAGGGATTGACTTTTAAATTCAAAAAGTGTATTTGCAGAGCATCTTCAATCTTCACTAATGAAATCAAAATATTTATCAACCAAGGAGGAAGCATGAAAAAAGCGGGTGCGGTTATTTTAGGTATCTTAATATTTTGCTTTGTTTGTTCAATCTTTCCCGGTTTATGTAAAATAATAATGGGATTGTTTATAATGCTTTTTAATATTCCTCCAAATCCTCGTGTGGCTAATGTGTTTGAATCAGTGGTAAGTATTTCTACGCTTCTTGTTGCGGCTTTAGCCGCCAGACTGGTTTACAGGGCAATAGTGAAGCCTGAAACGACGCACAAAAGCTTTAAATTTAGTTGGTGGTGAGCATTTCCATTTCATCGGAAAAATGGCGTATAGATTACAATGAAAACCGGCTTTGATCTGCCGCAAATCCTTGTACTACATGTTAAGTTAGGATTCAGGCATTTTTTATTCCTTAATGCAGGTACTAATCTTCAGGTGCTTAATAGATTGGTGCCATCTTATTGTTTCATATCCGCAGGTAACAGCAGAGTATATAATCATCCATCACCAATAGTCATGAATTTGCGTCATTCAAATACACCAATTAAAACTCCGGATGTTGTTGTATCAAAAGTCAAAAAAAAGAATTGTTCAATACAAATTTGACGGTAAAAATATTACTTGTAACTTTCTTTAAGAAAATATGTTGTCAATGCTTTATGGTTTTCATTCCATATTCAATAAATTTATCCATTGTTAAATTTGACAGTTTGTAGCGAAAAAAAGTCCTTCACCTTTTAGATTTTATTATTACTTCATTAAAATTCAGATTATTCAACCTCACCAGAAATCACGAAAAATCATTCCAAGGGTTAGCAATAGGTTAAGCATAAATAAAAAAGGGCTAACAAATTAATTGTTAACCCCTTGATATTTGGTGAGCCCTGTCGGAATCGAACCGACAACCTAATGATTAAGAGTCATTTGCTCTGCCAGTTGAGCTAAGGGCCCTTTTGGTGTTGTTAAAAAAACGTCCGTCTGCCGCGTTGCCTTCACCATGCATCGCAGGCGGTGTACAAAAAACACGCGCCGTGCATCGGATTCATCGCGTCCGGCCGTCTTCAAACATTTCCGATATAAAAAGAACGTCTCTTTATTCTGGTACGCCCGGTAGGATTCGAACCTACGACCAACAGATTCGAAGTCTGCGACTCTATCCAGCTGAGCTACGGGCGCGCATTATCCAACCATTCATAAATGGGGTGAGTGAAGGGACTTGAACCCTCAGCCTCCGGGGCCACAACCCGGCACTCTAACCAATTGAGCTACACCCACCATTTTCGCGTTGGTGCGCCTGGAGGGATTCGAACTCTCGGCCCACGGATTAGAAGTCCGTTGCTCTATCCAGCTGAGCTACAGGCGCATTTTTTTACCTGTACCTAAAAAAGAGATAGGCTAATATCCCCTCTTCGGGTTTTTGTCAAGGTTAAATGCTGTCAAATATGTTTTTTCGCGCGGCACTCCGCGCCAAAATTTTTTTGCTATCTTACATAACCGGCAATGCCGTCGAACCGGTATGTTTTTTTGTTGATCTTGCCTCCCTGTAAGTCCGTTGAATAAAAATACCCGCCCGTTTTGGAATTATACCAGCGGTAAAGTTCTCTGGTGTTGGTTAGTTTTGATGTCGCGATATTCCCGATTGATCCTTCAAAGATGTATCCCCTCAGGTCCTTTTTCGCTCCGGCGGGATCATAATGATAGAAATGGCCCCTGCTTTGCGGATTATACCAGCGGTTGAAACAGGTTGTTCCCGGAGTGTCCGGATTAAAAAGCCGGAAAGCAATGCCTTCTTTTACATAATTGTTTTGCGTCAATCTGTTTGCCTCGCCTTGAGGATTGGCGGTGTAGAGGTAATCCTTACCATTGTAATATCTATAGATATCGATTACTTTTATGATCGTATCCGGCAGCACTTCCGCGAAAACTTCAACAACCGCTTCGCCGCCGTTGGTATTAAATACGATATCATTAATGTAATACCCCTGCGGCATTTGCGCCGTGTTTAAAGAAACCGTAAGATAATTGGTTTGCCTCGTAATCGCGCCGGAAATAGGCATGATTTTTATGCTTCCCTCCGGGAAATAAGACATGTTTTCACCCAGTATTTTCACGCCCTCAAATCCCAGAAGGCTGTTCTTGCTGATGATGGTCAGCACATGAGGGCCATAAACCAGGTCTTTGGCAATGAGCAGTTCGTTTCTTTTTTCTTTCTCTTTAAAAAGATCATTATTATCAATGGGGCGTTTATCAAGCGATACGGAAATATTGGCATCTTCATGCGCATTTAATAAATACAGAATGATTCCCGTTCCGTTGAAATGAATCTTGATCGAATTATCGGCTTCCGCGCCGGTGGGATATCCGTCGCTCTCCATCCATTTGCCCGCGAATTCAAATGTTTCTTTTAAACGCGCGGGCACGGCGTAAACTCCTGTGCCCCTCGCGTCATCATTAGCAAATGATATATACCTTCCTGAATTGAATGGTTTATCTCCGGCAATATGTTTTTGCGCTACAACCGACCAGGTCAGCATTTCCTTGCCGCTGTTGGTTGCCATTATTTTTTTGGAGACACTTTTCCCCGGTAAAATACCGCCCATATCCAGCCGTGCCGGATATAAATTAATCAAAGGTGTTTTTTGGATATAACCGATTATAAATGTGACAAATACTGTTTTTTGTCCGTCTGCGGTGTTGATTTTAACGGTTTCTTTATGCAGGCCGGACGGAAGTTCCTTGCGGCAGAGAATCTTTTCGGCGCCGAGATCAAGTTTCATTTCCACATAATTAAAACCGGACACATTCTTGGGTTTATTTTCACCGGGCAATGCCTCTTTCGGCAGTAAGTGGATTTCCACATGCAGGTAATCAATACCATTTTTTAAAACACCGGAAATTTTCTGGTTTTCGGGGTTTTCCCAGCCATCCGGTCCGTCTGTCGACCAGTTAATGGCAGCCGAACCTGTATTTTTAAAGGCAAAACTTCCTTCACTTGAGGGGGTGTCGATATTGATCATTCCCAAATCAAGTTCAAGCGGCGATATCGATTGCATTGGCTTTGGCACTACTGGGGCCTTTTTTGCCGCTTTTTTCACGATTTTCGGGGCAACCGTTTGATCCTGCTGAGGATTTGAGCCATTCTGAGCGAAAGTTGCAAAAGGATAAACCATCAGCGCGATAACCATAAAGATAAAATAATTCTTTATCTTAGACATTTTAACAAAACACCTCTTAAAAAATGTTGATGGCTTCCTAACTCAAAGCTAGGAATTAAGCAACTATTATATCTATTTTTTTAGTGCCGAAACGGGAAATCGCGTTTAAAAAACTTGACATGCCCCGCAAACCGGATATAGCTATCTGCCTGATTTTTTGCGCTTCACTTTGTAAAAGAAGGGAAAAACTCTTCTGGCTGATTTAATTTACTGATTTGCTGCTCATACGACCATGATGAATTACGATGTTCTAAAATACTGGATTGCGCTTAGATCTATCCCCGGCATTGGAAGTGTTAATTTTTTAGCACTCATAGATAAGTTCGGCTCCATGCCCGCGATTTTTGCGGCGCCTGTATCGCGTTTAAAAGAAACTACCGGAATTTCCAAAGAAATTGCCGCTTCAATCGCGGGTTTTGGTGATTGGGATAACGTTAAAAAAGAATTTGAGCATCTCGTTAAAAACAAAATTAATATCATTACTTGCCTCGATGAGCTCTATCCCCGAAAACTTCAGAATATCTACGGCCGCCCTCCTTATATATATGTGCGCGGCAGTCTGAATAACGACGACATCCATATTGCCATCGTCGGCTCCAGGCAGGCCAGCACCTACGGCAGATATACGACCGAAAGAATCAGCCGCGAGCTTGCGCTTAAAGGCATAACGGTTGTGAGCGGCATGGCCAGGGGAATCGATTCCGCGGCGCACCGCGGAGCCATCGCCGCGCGCGGCAAAACCATCGCCATTCTCGGCAGCGGACTGGATGTTATTTATCCTCCCGAAAATAAAAAATTATATGAAGATATTATTCAAAACGGCGCTGTTATTTCCGAATTTCCTTTGGGCACTCCGCCGCGCTCATCCAATTTTCCGGCGCGCAACCGCATTATCAGCGGCATGTCCTACGGGGTTGTCATTGTTGAAGCGGGGGAAAAAAGCGGCTCGCTCATTACGGCAAGGCTGGCCCTCGAGCAGGGACGGGAAGTTTTCGCCGTGCCCGGAAGCATCGATGCCGCGGGTTCCCGTGGTACAAACAAACTGATTAAGCAGGGCGCGAAACTCATAGAAAATATCGACGATATCCTGGAAGAAATCATGCCGCAGATCGAGGAAATTTCAGCGTTAAAACCGCCCGCGACTTCCGAAATCGTTGTCGCGGCGGATAAAAAAGCCGAAATACTGGATGAGACCGGCCAAAAAATATTTAATCTTGTCGCCGGTGGCCGCGTGCATATTGACGATTTGATTTCCTCCAGCGGTTTATCGTCCGCCGAAGTTCTCGGAGCGCTCACGACCATGGAATTAAAAGGAATTATCAATCAGCATCCGGGGAAATTTTTCTCCTTAAAGAATTGATTAACCTAACGAAATGTTTGGAAAATCAGGGCGTCACCCGGGATGATTTTCCGCGGGGACATGAATATTTGTCTTTACAAATTCAATTCTTCCCTTTATAGGGGCAAAAATTAATCTTATATCAAAGGCGTAGGAAGAGTTATGGCGAGTTCATTGATTATTGTTGAATCTCCAACAAAAGTTAAAACCATTAAAAAATTCCTTGGAGCTGATTTTAACGCCGTGGCTTCAGTGGGACATATTAAAGATTTGCCGAAAAGCACTCTGGGTATTGATCTGGAAAAAGACTTCGAGCCGACCTATACAATGATCGACGCGAAAAAGAAAACAATAGATGAACTGAAAAAAGCGGCAAAAAGCGCGAAAAATATTTACTTGGCTCCCGATCCCGATCGCGAAGGTGAAGCGATTGCCTGGCACATCTCGGAAGTTCTCGACACCAAAAACAAAAATGTTTACCGTGTTCTGTTTAACGATTTAACAAAAAACACTGTCCTGGAAGCCATTAACCATCCCCTGCAACTGGATTTCAACAAATATGAAGCGCAGCAGACGCGGCGCATTCTTGACCGTCTGGTCGGCTACCAGATCAGCCCCGTTTTGTGGGAAAAGGTCAAAAGGGGCCTGAGCGCCGGACGCGTGCAGTCCGTGGCCGTGCGGATGATCTGTGACCGGGAAGAAGAAATAAACAAATTCGTGCCGGAAGAATACTGGAACCTGATAGCGCAGTTTGAAGGAAGCAATCCGCCCCCCTTTGAAGCCAAGCTCATCAAGGTGGGCGGCAAAAAAGCCAAAGTGACAAACAGTGAGCAGGCGCAGGAGCTTGCCGCTAAAATCCGGGAAGCCGAATTTATCGTCGAAAAACTGGACAAGAAAGAAGTTAAACGCACGGCGCCGCCACCTTTTACCACCAGCAAACTGCAGCAGGAAGCCTCCCGCTGGCTCAGATTTTCGGCAAAGAAAACCATGAGCGTTGCCCAGAAACTCTATGAAGGCATCGAACTGGGCAAGGAAGGATCCATCGGTCTTATCACCTATATGAGAACCGATTCTTACCGCATAGCGGAAGAAGCCATAAGCGATGTGCGGGATTACATCAAAGAAAATTATTCCTCCGATTACCTGCCGCACAAGGCTCACACGTATAAGAACGGTCAGAAAACGCAGGACGCCCATGAAGCGATCCGTCCGTCAAAAATGACTTACAAACCGCAGGACATCAAACATTACCTGTCCGCCGATGAATTCAAACTCTACCAGCTCATCTGGAACCGCTTTGTCGCCAGCCAGATGAATCCGGCGATCCTCGATCAGACGACCATTGACATCGCGGGCGCCGATTGCCTTTTCCGCGCTCAGGGACAGGTCATGAAGTTCCCCGGCTTCACCATTGTCTACACTGAAGGCAAAGACGATAAAGAGGAAGAAAACGGCACGGACAAGCTTCTGCCGGATATCAAGCCCAAGGAAAAACTCAAGCTCCTCAACCTGAATACGGAACAGAAATTTACGCAGCCGCCGCCGCGGTATTCGGAAGCGTCGCTGGTGCGGGAACTCGAAGAAAAAGGCATCGGCAGGCCAAGTACCTATGCGGCCATTATCTCCACGATTCAGGACCGCGAATACGTTCGTCTGGAGAAGGCTAAGTTTTATCCCACGGAACTGGGCATGATTGTCACCCAGCTTCTGGTCAAGAGTTTCCCGACCATACTGGATCTTGCCTTTACCGCGGATATGGAAAATAAACTCGATGCCATCGAAAACGGCGAACGCAAACGCGTGGGCACGCTTAAGGAATTCTACGCGATATTCGAAGAAGAACTGAAAAGAGCCAAAACGGAGATGAAAGACATAAAACGGGAAGAAGAACCGACAGACCTCAAATGCGAAAAATGCGGCTCTCCCATGATCATCAAGTGGGGACGCAACGGCAAATTTGTCGCCTGTTCCAATTATCCCGCGTGTAAAAATACCATGAACATCAAACGGGACGCAAACGGCGATCTGGCCAAAGAAGAATTGGAATACTCCGATCAGGTCTGCGAAAAATGCGGCAAGCGGATGGTTTATAAAAGGGGACGTTTCGGCCGGTTTCTCGGTTGTGAAGCCTACCCCGCGTGCAAGAACACCAAAGCAATCGCGATGGGCGTGAAATGCCCGGAAAAAGGATGCGGAGGTTCTTTAACCGAAAAAAGAACAAAGAAAGGGAAACCTTTCTACGGCTGCACAAATTATCCGACGTGCACTTTTGCCAGCTGGGATAAGCCCGTCGGGGAAGCCTGCCCGAATTGCGATTCTCCTTTCCTTGTGGAAAAATTTTCCCGCGGAAAAGGAATGTACAGGGCCTGCCCCAATAAGGAATGCGGATACAAGAGCGAGATTATAACCCCATCAACGCCGGTTCCCGAAAAAGATTAACAAATCATGCAAACAAACAAGCCTGTAGTGATTATCGGCGGCGGATTGGCGGGCTGCGAGGCGGCCTGGCAGCTGCTTAAGCGCGGACATGCGGTTCAACTTTATGAAATGAAGCCGCGGAAATTTTCTCCCGCCCATAAAATGGAAAACCTGGCCGAACTGGTTTGCAGCAATTCTCTCAAGTCCAACAGTCTCGACAACGCTCCCGGATTGCTCAAAGAAGAACTGCGCCGCCTGCATTCATTAATTATCATGGCGGCGGACAAAACAGCGGTTGCCGCCGGATCCGCTCTGGCCGTTGACCGCGTTGAATTCGCCCGTGAAGTGGAAGAACAATTAAAGCGGCAAAAAAATTTCTCTCTTCACCGGGTCGAGGTAACGGAGATTCCGGAAGATCAATTAACGATCATCGCCACGGGGCCGCTCACTTCCGACGCGATGGCGCAGGAAATCGCCCGGATGCTGAACAACGCTTATTTATATTTTTATGATGCCATCGCTCCCATCGTTGAGACGGATTCCATTGATATGGACAAGGTCTTTTGGGCCTCGCGGTATGACAAGGGAACACCTGATTATCTGAATTGCCCTTTCTCCGAAGAAGAATACAAACATTTTCGTCAGGAGATGCTTACGGGAGAAAAGGTTCCCGCCAAAGCGTTTGAAGACGTCAAACATTTTGAAGGATGCCTTCCCGTGGAAGTGCTGGCCGCGCGGGGCGAAGACACGCTGGCCTTCGGCCCGATGAAACCGGTGGGATTGATCGATCCGCGCACGGGCGTCCTGCCCCACGCCGTGGTTCAACTGCGGCGCGAAAATAAATCCGGCACGCTTTTTAATCTGGTCGGATTCCAGACCAAACTGACATGGCCGGCGCAGGAGCGAGTCTTTAAGCTTATTCCCGGTCTGCAAAACGCTCAGTTTGCCCGCTTCGGGAGCATCCACCGCAATACGTATATTCATTCCCCTTCCCTGCTCACATCTTCACTGCAACTCAAAAACAATGAAAATGTTTTGTTTGCCGGCCAGATTACCGGGGTGGAAGGATATACCGAATCGACGGCCATGGGATGCCTTGCCGGATTGAATGCCGCCCATATTCTGGAGGGGAAAGAACTGCCGCCCCCGCCTCCGCAGACAGCCATCGGGGCGCTTCTCCATTATATTGTTGCTCCCGAATCCGCCGAACGTTTCCAGCCCATGAATATTAATTTCGGCTTACTGCACGCGCCACCCGCGAAAAAAATGAAAAAGAAAGAAAAGCACAGGCTTTTGGTCAGTCAGGCGCTGCGGTGTTTAAATGACTGGATAGCCGGTCAAAATCCGGATTGACAACGTGCGCATATATTCTATTGACACAAAAAATAACTTCCCATATACTCCGTGCACTCAAAAATGTTTTGCCAACTAATAATTTTATCAAATTAACGCTTAATGAAATAGTAAGGAGATTTTAAATGAAACAACAAGATTTGGAGAGTTCGCTTGTTCTCATCAAACCGGACGCTCTCAAGAATTCATTGACAGGTTATATCCTTTCGCAGTTTTCCGAATTCCACACCGGGCTTCGTTTCGCGGCGCTGAAAGTTGTTTGTGTGAATCTGGCGCTGGCTGAGGAACACTACGCGGAGCACAAGGGAAAGTTTTTCTATCCGTCTCTTCTGGATTATATTAGAGGCATTCTCCATTATCCCGATCAGCCTCAGAAACGCAGAGTGATCGCCATCCTGTACAGGGGACCCAACGCCATCAAAAATATCCGGGAAATCTGCGGGAACACGAATCCGCACGAGGCAAGACAGCAGAGGCCCGGCTGCATTCGCGCTCTGGGAACGGTCATACCGCTTTATGATGAAAAAGGAAAATTCATCGGAGACCGGTCGGATAATCTGATTCATGCCTCCGCGAACCCCGCGGACGCGGAGCGGGAAATCAAGCTCTGGTTCCTTCCCACGGACATTCCGCCGCTTGTGCGCAGTTTTCCCACGGAAGTCAGCAAGGATTATTTTTATTATCATAACAATTCTGTAAGCTCAACCTACTCCAAGGATAGCTTTTGTTTCATCTCGCCCGGAGATATCGTCTGGAAATCCGACATGAAAGTTCTGCGGCAGATGGAAAAAGGCAAAAAACAGGATTACCCGACGAACGCGATCATCGCGAAATACCTGATCAACAAGTAAGGGTAGCCCTGTAAATATCCGCATACGATTATAATAAAAACCGGTTGTTCTTTTAACAGCCGGTTTTTTTACGTCCGGCTTGTGAGAATTTTATCGCGCGGTATAAAAGAGGAAAACCGGTGACAACGCATTTGCATCAAGCCCTCTTAAGAGAGCGGGTATTATCTGTAATTAAACAATTTGCTTTTTACGGGTTATTGTAATAAATTTTTTACGTTAAAGTCCCCCTGAAAGCGGAGTTAAACCTTTTTATAATGACTCCGGCGCAGGGAGGTAATTTGTACTAATACATTTTAATGAAGGAATTTCCCCGTGCCTCAGAAGATAATTATCGTAAGCGGCGGCTTTTTGGATGACCCCGTATTTTTCCATAAAAAAATAAAGGAAATGGAAGATGTCATGATCATCTGCTGCGACGGCGGAGCGCGTCACTTCCAGAATTCAGCCATCAAGCCGGATGTCATCATCGGCGATATGGATTCCATAGACACCGCTCAACTGGCGGATTATACCGCCCAAAATATCGAGATCATAAAACATCCGTCAAGCAAAGATTTTTCCGATACGGAACTGGCGCTCGATTACGCGCTGAATTTGAAACCGCAGGAAATATTTATCTGGTGCGCTCTGGGCGGAAGAATTGACCACACCCTGGCCAATGTTTTCCTGCTTTGCAAGGGTCATGAAAAAGGCATCCGGACGCTTCTGGCTGACGAGTATTGCGAGGTATTTGTGCTCGATAAAAAAGCCGCCTTTATCAAGGAAAAAGGGAAAACGGTTTCTTTTCTGGCGCTGACGCCCGAAGTTAAGGGAATAACGCTTTCGGGATTTCTTTATCCTCTGGAAAACGGCACCCTGAAAATGGGTGAATCCCGCGGCATCAGCAATGTTATTAATGACGCCCGCGCCGTCATCAGCGCCGCAAGCGGAAAGCTTCTTGTCGTCAAATACCGGCAGAAGGATTCTTTCCCCGAGGCCGAGTGATCGCGGAGTGATTATGGAACCCGTAAAAGTCATATGCGTCGGCGGCTCCGATTCCAGCGGCGGCGCGGGAATTCAGGCGGATCTGAAAGCTCTCAGCGCCCGCGGCTGCTGGGGACTGAGCGTGATTTCGGCGGTAACGGCGCAAAACACAAAAGGCGTCTTTGGCGTTTATCCGGTGACGCCCGCGTTTGTCGGCAGGCAGCTGGATATCGTATTGAAGGATATTAACGTTCATGCGTTAAAAACGGGCATGCTCCCGACGGCAGAAATTGTCGGGGTCGTGGCAAAAATAATCAAAAAATATAAAATCGCGAATGTTGTCGTTGATCCCGTGATGACGGCCAAAGGCGGAAAAGCATTAATGAGCCGTAAAGCGCGAACGGCTCTTATGAAAAATCTGCTGCCTTTGGCTTTTGCCGTTACTCCGAACATTCCCGAGGCGGAAATATTGTCCGGCATGAAGATTACGTCGTTGCCCCTGATGAAGGAGGCGGCTGTTAAAATTCACAAAATGGGCGTAAAGAATGTGCTGATCAAGGGCGGACATCTGCCGGCCCAAAAGCTGTCCGGCGCTGTTGATGTTCTTTACGACGGCAGCTTCTACGAGTTTTCTTCTCCCCGGATCAAGTCGCGCGATACCCACGGCACCGGCTGCACTTTCGCCTCGGCGCTTGCGGCGGGAATAGCCGGAGGGATGGGCATTGTTGAAGCGGCCTGGCAGGCTAAAATAATGATTACCGCCGCTATTGAAAATGCCGTAAAACCGGGAAAAGGATACGGCTCGGTGAACGTCTTCGGAAAGAACATTTTAACGAAAGAGAAATGATTTTAAAATAAGGCGATTAAAAGTTGCTTTAATATTTTGGAGGAATAAATGACACAACTGGAAAAAGCCCGCAGGGGCTTGATAACGGCGGAAATGAAAATCGCGGCCAAAGCTGAGAAAGTCGCGCCCGAATACATCCGTCAGGGAATGGTTGACGGAACCATCGCGATTTGCCGCAACGTCAATCATACAACCATTAAACCGCTGGCCATAGGCCGTGGTCTTTGCACTAAAGTGAACGCCAACATCGGCACGTCCAAGGATAATAATGATCCGGCTCTGGAGTTGAAGAAGCTTGAGGAGGCTATCGCGGCGGGCGCGGATGCCGTGATGGATCTTTCCACCGGCGGAAATCTTGCCGCGATCCGGAAAAAAATTATGAAAAGATCATCCGTGGCGATTGGAACCGTGCCGATTTATCAGGCGGCGGTAAAAATGATCGAAAAGGGCAAACCCATATCGGAGATGACGGCGGACGATATTTTTGCCGTCATCGAAGAAAACGGCAAAGACGGCGTTGATTTTATTACCGTCCACTGCGGCGTAACGCGGCAAAGCGTCGCGGCGCTTAAATCGCAAAAAAGAATTCTGGGAATTGTCAGCCGCGGCGGCTCCATGACCGCCAACTGGATGGATTGCAATAAAAAAGAAAATCCTCTTTATGAAGAATACGACCGGCTTCTGGAAATAGCCCATCGCTACGATATGGTCTTGAGCCTCGGCGACGGGCTGAGGCCGGGAGCAATCGACGATGCCACGGATCGGGCGCAGCTTCAGGAACTGATTATCCTCGGGGCGCTTGCCGCGCGTGCGCGCGCCGCCGGCGTGCAGGTGATGATTGAAGGCCCCGGCCATGTGCCGCTTACGGAAATCGTGACCAATATCAAACTCCAGAAAGAAATATGCAATAACGCTCCTTTTTACGTTCTGGGGCCCCTGCCCACCGATATCGCACCGGGTTACGATCACATCACGTCCGCCATCGGCGGAGCAATTGCCGGAGCCGCCGGAGCGGATTTCCTCTGCTATGTCACGCCCGCGGAACACCTGCGTCTGCCGACGCTTGCCGATGTCCGCGAGGGCGTTATCGCCGCGCGTATCGCCGCGCATATTGCCGATATCGCCAAGGGCATAAAAAATGCCCGCGACAGGGACCGGAAAATGTCGCAGTGCCGGAATAATTTCGACTGGCAGGGACAGATGGATTTATCCATCGATCCGCGAAAAACAGTTTCCCTTCTGGAGCGAAGTAAAAGCGCCAAAGATGAAGGCTGCACCATGTGCGGCGAACTCTGCGCTATTAAATTAGGGAAGAAAAAATCATAGGAGAAAGAATCCTTGTCCGGCAATAACGACCGCAAGCACGCCCGGGAAATCGTCCACCGGCTGAAAGAGTCAGGTTATGAAGCGTACTTTGTCGGAGGCTGCGTGCGGGATTCCATTCTCGGCAACGCCACCAGTGATTACGATATTGTGACCTCGGCGCTTCCCGAACAGGTCGCCCAACTGTTTCCCAGCACCCTATCCATCGGCGCGAAGTTCGGCGTTATCGCCGTTATTGTGGAGAGTGTTCCCTACGAAGTGGCCACATTCCGTAGCGATGATGTTTATGAAGACGGCCGGCATCCCTCCCAGGTTCATTTTTCTTCCGCTAAAGAAGATGTGTTCAGGCGCGATTTCACCATCAACGGGCTTTTAATGGACCCGGAATCGGGCGAGATCACCGACTACGTCAACGGACGCACGGATATCGAAAAAAAAATTATCCGCACGATCGGTGACGCGGAGGACCGCTTCAATGAAGATTTTCTGCGAATGCTCAGAGCGATCCGTTTCGCCGCCAATCTGGGTTTTACCATCGAAGCGGGAACCTTGAGCGCCATCGGAAGAAACGCCTCCAAAATAATCAATATCAGCGCCGAGCGGGTGCGTGAAGAGCTGAGTAAAATTCTCACGCGCGGCGGCGCCCGCGCCGGTTTTGAGTTGATGATTCAGACGGGAATTTTAAAAGAGGTGCTGCCCGAAGTGGATCGATTGAAGGGCGTGGAACAACCGCCGCAGTTTCATCCCGAAGGAGATGTATGGGAGCATACTTTAAAAATGCTGGAGCTGCTGCCCAACGATGGGGAAACGGAGAAAAATCTTTGTCTTGCATGGGGAGTGCTCCTGCATGATGTCGGCAAAGCCGTCACCCAAACGATTGACGAAAAAGGGATGCATTTTTACGGGCACGTCAAGAAGGGAGAAGAAATCGCCGATGAGATCATGCAAAGGCTGAAATTTTCCCGCGCCCAGAGAGAAACGGTGATCAATCTCATCAGCCAGCATATGGCGTTTATGAACGTTCAGAAGATGCGTCCGGGACGTCTTAAACGTTTTTTGCGCATGCCTGATTTTGACCTGCACATGGAACTGCATCGTCTAGATTGTATTTCCAGTCACGGCCTGCAGGATAATTATGAATTCTGCCGCGTTCAGCTTCAGAGTCTGGGCCAGGAAGATCTGCATCCCAAGCGCCTGCTCACCGGCGACGATTTGATTTCTCTCGGATTTGTCCGGGGAAAAATTATCGGAGAAATCCTGCGCGCGCTGGAAGATGAACAACTGGAAGGAAGAATTACAACGCCTGACGACGCCAGAAATTTTGTCGCGGATCACTGGATGACAGAGTCATGAGAAATTACCGTTTCAAATTTTTTTTACTTTTAATCATCCTGCTCACCACGTCATGCTTTCAAACACATCACGCTTCGCGTTCATCATCAACGCAGCATGTTTACAACAATCCGCCTGCATCAACCGATGCGGGAGCATCGCCCGCGCCGTCACCGCGCGTTTCGCGCAAACCGCCGTTGGAGTTAATGAAGTACACGATTCAGGCTGGCGCGTTCAAACACGTGGAAAACGCGGTGCGTTTGACGGAGGTCCTGAAAGACCGCGGACTGGATGCCACATACTTTCTGGCTTCCGATAAATTTTTCAAGGTTCGCTTCGGTAATTTCACCACAAAGGAACTTGCCAGGCAAAAAGCCGTAAGCCTCAAGGAAGCGGGGGTTATTCAGGAGTTTTATATTGTCCGGCCGGAAGATTACTCCGTGGCCCGGCAGAAAAAATACGGCACCGATTATCTGAGAGAGGCTTTGGTGAAAAGCGCGAAAGACTTTATCGGAGTCCCTTATCTCTGGGGCGGCGCGTCCGTCGATGACGGATTTGACTGCAGCGGCCTCACCATGACGGTTTATCAATTAAACGGATTGAACCTTCCGCGCCATTCCATGAGGCAGTTCGACGCGGGAACATCCATCAGCAAAGAGGATCTGCAAAAAGGCGACCTGGTATTTTTTGCCAAAATGGGAACAAGCCGTGTTTCGCATGTGGGAATATACATCGGAGATGACAGATTCATCCACGCATCATCGCAGGGGAAGAAAATCCGCATTGATTGCCTGTCCGCCGATTATTTCACAAAACAATTTGTCGGCGCGAAGACGTATCTGTAACGAAAACCAACCCTCATAAATCATATTTTCACTGTTTTTTTAAAAATAAATGCAAAATATTTTTTTATTTTCCATTTTTCTTCTATTTTTTTTGACGGAAATTTTTTTCAGAAAAAACAATTTAAGGCTCTGAACATTTACGAATTTATCATCATCACCTCGCGGTATTTATTTTTTAACAACGCTGAAACGCTGTGATGACGCGGCTTACAGCAATTTGTAAAAATGAAAATAATATTTGACGAATTATTTTCCGTCTCCCGATGAATTTTAAATTCTCATGCCATAAAAAATAAATAAAAAAAATTGTAATTATTTTGCAGCTTTTTGTTGACGTGATAATAAAAATAAAGTAAAATTAAGCCATCATAAGTTATTTGCAGTACTCTAAACAAACATTTTTGATAAAGGAGGCTTCACCCAATGGCAACAGCAAAGAAAAAAGTAGTCAAGAAAGCAGCGGCAAAAAAAGTTGTAAAGAAAGTTGCAAAAAAGAAAGTAGCAGCAAAAAAAGTTGTTAAGAAAGTTGCAAAAAAGAAAGTCGCAAAAAAGAAATAAAAAGATATTTTAAAATTGTTTGAGTTTTAATTCGTTAAATTTGAAGGGGACGCAGTATTTTTTTGCAGGAATTTATTTTTGAGAATCACTGTCGCGAACTCCGATACCGGATATTGAATTGCTAATCTCTATATCAGAAAAAAATTTTTCTTTGCTGTGTCCCGAAGACGAAAGAACGCCTGGCGGTAACTGTTTTATGTAACGGTTACCGCCATTAGTTTATCTGCGCTTCAGCATCACCACTCCTTTCGTATCTTTTGGCCGTTGCTTTTTGAACGGAATTGTGTTTATACCATCACAAAAAAAGACTGTTTTTTCAGGGATAAGTTATTTATAAAGTTAAGCGTTTTGTATATTTTACGGATAAAGGCGGATTTCATTCATGCTGGAACTAAAAAAATTATATTTTACCGCGCAGGGCAACGATGATGGTAACGGCGTTCCCCGCAATATTATTGACGGCATTGATTTCAACTTCGAAAAAGGGAAATTTTACGTCATCACCGGCCCGAACGGCAGCGGAAAAACCACTCTGGCCAAACTGATTATGGGAATTAATGCCGTATCCGGCGGCTCAATTTTTTTCGAGGGCAGAGATATATCCGGCCTCTCCATTACCGAACGCGCCAAATTGGGTATCGCATACAGCTTTCAACAACCCGCGCGTTTCAAAGGAATCACTTTCCGGGATTTACTCTCTATCGTCACGGGAACTGACGATGAAAAAAAGTTTCTGGAAACGGTAGGCCGCGTGGGCATCTGTCCGCTGTCTTTTCTGGACAAAGAAGTTGACGCCACGCTTTCCGGCGGTGAAATTAAAAAAATCGAACTGGCAACGACGATTGCCGCCAATCCGAAACTGGCCATTTACGATGAACCGGACACGGGCATTGATTTATGGACAATCGGTCCGATGGTCAGCCTTCTGAAAAAGGAACTGACGCCTACGACGACAACGATTGTCGTCAGCCACAACAAAGCTTTTCTGGATGTCGCGGATGTCGTCATCATTATCGACAAGGGACGCATCGTTTATACCGGCGGTCTGGAAAAAGCGCTGCCGCTGTTGACCGATTTGAGTATTTGCGCTTATCATCACAAATGTGAGGGAGATCAGGATGCTGGATGTCTTAGATAAAAAATTATTAAAAACAGTCGCGGATCTGGAAGATTTGCCCAAAGGGGCCTACAATATCAGAAAAAACGGCAAACTCCTTCAAAGGCAGGTATCGGCCAATATTAATATTGAAACCAATGCCGAAGGAACCGGCATTATTGTGACCATAAAACCCGGCACAAAAAACGAATCCGTTCACATCCCTGTCATTTTGAGTCAGGCGGGTCTTTTTGATGTTGTCTACAATTCATTTATCATCGGTGAAGGCGCCGAGGTGACCATCGTTGCCGGCTGCGGTATCCACTGCGGTTCGTCCGAGCCTGAAGGCCATGCCGGCATCCACGATTTCCAGGTGGGAAAAAAAGCCAGGGTCACCTATGTGGAAAAGCATTTCGCCACGGGTGAAGGCAGGGGCCGCCGCACACTCAACCCGACGACAAAAGTATTTCTGGATGAGGGAGCAACGGCGGAAATGGAGCTGACCCAAATCAGCGGCGTGGATGAAGCCGACCGATTAAACGAGGCAACTCTCGGCAACGGCAGTCTGTTACTGATTACAGAAAGAGTTCTGACTGAAGGCGCACAGAGGGCGGTATCCACCAACAACATCATCCTGCAGGGTTCGGGCAGCCGGGCGAATATGATCTCCCGTTCGGTCATGAAAGGCAATTCCAAACAAATTTTTCACGCGTCCATGGAAGCCCGCAACAAGTGCTTCGGGCATATTGAATGCGACGCCATTATCATGGACAATGGCACCAATGAAACCATGCCCGCGCTCAAAGCGCTCCATCCCGATGCCGAGCTCACCCATGAAGCCTCGATCGGGAAAATCGCCAACGACCAGCTGACCAAACTCATGAGTCTCGGACTTACTTATGATGAGGCGGTCAACCGGATCATTCAGGGATTCCTGAAATAGAATTACAAATCCACTAAAGCAGGCAGACAAAAATGAAAACGGAAAACAAAGCTGAATTCAAAAATTTACTGGTAACGGGCGGATGCGGATTTATCGGCAGTAATTTTATCCGCTATTTAATCAACAACAGGGATTTCACCGGCAGAATCATTAACGTGGACAAATTAACTTACGCGGGCAATCCGGAAAATCTGGCTGATATAGCCGCAAACCAGCCGTCGAGATATGTTTTCCAAAAGATTGATATTTGCGACGCCGCCTTGCTCGAAGATGTGTTTTCGCGATATGATATTGACGCCGTCTGCCACTTCGCGGCGGAGTCGCACGTTGACCGTTCCATTAAAACTCCCGGAGATTTCATCCAGACAAACATTGTCGGAACTTTCAATCTTTTGGAGTGCGCCAAGGCCCGCGGCGATCAATTCAGGCTGTTTCATCATGTCAGCACCGATGAGGTATACGGCAGTCTCGGAGCCGAAGGCCTTTTTCGCGAAGATATGCCGTATCGTCCCAACAGCCCGTATTCGGCATCCAAGGCGGCTTCCGACCATCTGGTGCGCGCCTATTACAAAACCTTTGCCCTGCCGGCTACGATTTCCAACTGCTCCAACAATTACGGTCCCTATCAGTTTCCGGAAAAACTCATTCCGCTGATTGTTCTCAACGCCCTTGAAGGAAAGCAGCTTCCGGTTTACGGCGACGGGAAAAACGTCCGCGACTGGCTCTATGTCGAAGACCACTGCGAAGCCATCTGGACCATTATGACATCGGGAAGACGCGGACAAACCTACAACGTCGGAGGCAGCGCGGAAATGGAAAACATCTCCATCGTGCAGATGATCTGCGATATTCTCGACGAGATCAAACCCGCGTCAGAGGGAGAGTCCAGGCGCCGGTTAATCACTTTCGTCAAAGACCGCCCCGGCCACGACCGCCGATATGCCATTGATTTTTCCAAACTCCATAAAGAATTAAGCTGGTCGCCGAAGGAATCATTTAATTCCGGCATGCGCAAAACCGTCGAATGGTATCTCAACCAGAAGAAATGGGCGGAAAACATCAAAACCGGCGCCTATCAGCAATGGATTAAAGAGCAGTACGGTTCATAGCATTACTCTGGCGGATGAAATGATATCATCTGCCCGGCTTAAAAAAACGGGGATAAGCACTATGTTGGTGATCTTTTTCGGCGCGACAGGCAGTGTTCTTAAGGCTCGTCTTTCCCATCCTCACGTTGAAGAAATGCCCGCGATAATCCGCCGTTCCTTACCCGTCACCATCATATACAGCGTAAATCAGAACTTTTGAGTTTAACAAAAAGTAAAAAAGGAGGATTGCCATGGATTCTGAATTCAAAGAAACATTTTTACAAAATTGGGCCGCCTATTTTCCCGGCGCTGAATTACCCATCGGGTTTTATTATTCCGATTCGGCGGAATCAAAATTTATGGCAAAACAACCTAAAGGACACCGTTGTATTATCGGAGATTTGGTAAAAGTCCGCAAAGGGGAAACCCTGTGCTTTAATGCCGGAACCATTGGCTGCAACGGCGGTAAAAGATACTGCGGCTTCGGGGGCGAACTGACACCCGCGTTTGAATATTTTTTATCCTATGGCATTCCCGGCAAGCTGGAGGGTGAGCGATACAAGAAATCTCCGGAAATGGTTAAAGAACTCATGAAATGCCGGACGCCCCTGCGGGCGCCACAGGATTATCTTATCTTCAAAAGATGGGACCGCATGGAAGAGGAAGACAAGCCCCTGGTTATTATTTTCCTGGCCCCGCCTGATGTGCTATCCGGCCTTTTTACACTCGCTAATTTTGATGAAACGCGCTCCATTGGCGTCATTGCTCCTTTTGGCGCCGGATGCGCGTCTATCGTTGATTATCCTTATCAGGAACTCAATTCCTCCGAGAATCGTCCCGTATTAGGCATGTTTGATGTTTCAGCACGTCCCTTTGTACCGGCCTCAACACTTAGCTTTGCCATTCCCTGGCCCAAGTTTGTCTCTATGGTTTGTAATATGAAAGAGAGTTTCCTGATCACCAAGTCCTGGGATAAAATAAAAGCGCGAATGCGGCGGGACAAAGAATAACTTTTAAGCGCTCATTGAAATTAACAACCGGCGTCCTTATATTAGGTTCGCCGGATGTTATAATGCCCCTATGATGTGACTTAAATCTCCGGCATATCAATGACACTTCAACGGGGATATCAATAAACGTCTTTTAATCAAAAAGCGGTTATGATAAATTGACATTAAACATATAGAAAAAAACGAAATACGCGTATTGATGTCGGGTCATAAGAAAGAAGAACCGGAAATATAAAGTTGATTCCCTCGCACTAAAGAAGGGAAAAAGAAAGGATAACCATGAGCAAACCGCCTGCCCATTCCAAAAGTTCCCGCCTGCATGAAGAGTTGCTGATCAAGAGCATCGCCATCGACTCCTCCGTCAACGGAGTGGTCTTCGGCGATCTTGAAGGACGGATAACAGACGGAAACGCCTCCGCCCTCGCCCTTTTCGGAGGCTACACGATGGATGAGGTCCGCGGCCTGTCCGTCCTGTTATTTGCTGAAAATCAGGAGGAAGCGGCGGCAATCTTCACTGATCTTCTGAAGAAAGGAAGCTGGACCGGCGAAGTGGCCGGGCGGAAGAAAGACGGATCTCCGATTATGGTCCACCTGTCAGCCACCCTGGTTCGCGGCACAGATGGCGAGCCCCTGTGCGCCATGTGTTCCTTCATAGATATTACGAGCTCCAAGCAGGTCATGGAAGAGTTGCGCATCAAGAACCACGCCATCAATTCGTCCATCAACGCCATCGCCATCGGCGATCTCTACGGACGCATTACGTATGTCAATGATTCCGTGCTCCGCCTCTGGGGCAATGATGATCGCACCGAGATCGTCGGGCGCCCCATCTCGGCATTCGCCCAGTCGGAGCAGGAGGCCCATTCCATTCTCCAGAGTGTTTTGGAAAACGGTCACTGGATGGGTGAGGTCAGCGGTTACGCCCGGGACGGCAGACTCCTGACCGTTCAACTTTCCGCGCAAAAAGTCACTGACGATGAGGGGCGGCCAATTTGTCTTATGTGTTCCTTTGTGGACGTGACGGAAAAAAATCTTACCCAGAAGGCCCTCCAGAAAACCCTGGAAGAACTTGAAGAACGGGTTGCCGAAAGGACGCAGGAATTGACCGAGGCCAACACCAATCTGCGCCGTGAGATCGAGGAACGCAACCTCGCCGAACAGAGTCTCCGTGAAAAAGAAAGAGAGCTGCAGCTCAACACGCTGCACCTGGAGGAATCCAACATTGCCCTGAAGGTTTTGCTCAATCAGCGGGAAAAGGACAAGGATGAGGTAGAGGAAAAAGTCATGGCCAATGTACGGGGTCTCTTGCTGCCCTGCCTGGAAAAACTTCGGGGATGCCGCCTCAATGATCAGCAGCGAATTTATGTAGACATCCTTGATACCAATCTCCGTGACATCGTTTCACCCTTTATGCATCGCCTGTCCAGCCAGTATATGAATCTCACTCCGACAGAGATACAGGTGGCCGGCCTCGTGAGAGAAGGTAAAACATCAAAGGAAATAGCCGCGCTGATAAACGTCTCCGATCGCGGCATTGAGTTTCACCGTAATAATATCCGGCGAAAGCTCGGCATCAGCCAATCCAAAAAGAACCTCCGTACCTATCTTCTATCTCTATCTTAATTTACATGCACAGATGAGATGAAGTTCATTGCATTGATGTATACACTTGTAATTCTAGAAATGTTGCAACTAATTTTTTATTGCCTGCAAGATCGTCCGTATTACCCTTACCATGAAGACGAAATACCTCTAAAAATCCATAACTAATTGATGTTGTGAATATTATGTCTTAAGCTAATTTCTGCATGCAATTTAGTACTAGTTATTAACTAGTACTATACTGCAAATAAACACGCAAGGCATAAAAAGGATTTTTTGCAATATTTTCGTCATCATTAAATCAAGAGCATAAAATCTGTAACTAATTGATATTATATGAATTTTACTGAAATATCGCACTATATCATTTGATAATAATACAAGTTATTAGCTAGTATTACGCTGTTTATAAACACGCAAGACAATACAAGAAAATTATGCAATATTATCATCAAATTTAAAGCACGAATATCCAACCGAGTATAAGCTAAAAACTTCTATATTTAATGAGGAGATTTTATGAAAACCGCAGCTATTGACATCGCGATGGATCAGAACGCCGGCTTATCAAAGGCTCGCAAAGAAAAAGTCATCACGCACTCCAAAATGTCTCATCTTGCAAATGTTGAAGACAGCATTCTTGATTCCTCTTGCCTGTCCCTGTTGAAAACGGAGTGTCAGAATGTTGAAGCTTGTGATGTTTTTCAGAAAGCGGAATCGTGGAAAAGCCTGCAGGAGTATCACAATCTCATGAAAAGCTTTGAAGCGGCAAATGACATTCCCCATTCCGTACAGCAAATCAACGCGATGACCGTGGCAGACGGTTATATTCCGGAGGAGCTGTCGCATCAGGAGATAACCGGCAGGCTTATACGAAAGCAGGCAAGATACATTCTCCGTGCCCCGTTTTTTAAAGCGGTCACCTCTCATCCGGAGTACCGTGATGTGCCGGGTTTCCAAACCTCGAAGCAAATTATGAAAGAAACGATTCATATCCTGAATCTCCTTCGCGGCATCGGAAATCTGTTCAGAAAAGATAAAATTCAAACCATGGTCGGCTCGCCGGATGAAGTGAGAATTGCGAGCCGCTGTTTCGGTTCAATCTGGCCCGCGGGCATCAATCTCTACGGCATACTGAGAGAACTCTATCCCGCTTTTCATGCCAGGATAACCGGTCAGGTTCCTGTCTATGTAGCCAATCATATGGAAGAGCTGTTGGAAGCCCCTGTAGATGCCGGTGACGTCCGTGGCATTGGCAGATTCAGCATTGATGGTCACGGAAGGTTCCTCGGCCTGTATCCTGTATCTGAAGTGCCGCAGAATCAGGTAACCTTGGATTCACCGTTTGTATCCCAGGATCAGCTTGGCCGGAAGGCCATTGTAAATCAAATCATCCAGGATATTATCCATGCCCTTGATAAGACTCCAAACCGGAATGTCATCGTAATCGATTATGCCGGCGGCGTTGGCAACATGTCGGAACTTCTTCTGAAGAAGATTTACAGCAATCCGGATGAAAACCTGAAGAAACTTTTGCTGGAAAAAGTGCGCGTTGCGGTCATCGATATTGCCGGTGATCAGCTTGCGGGAGGGGTTAATCGTTTCCTTCAACTGGGGAAACAGCCTCAGTATGACGGAATATACGACAGGATCATATTTTTGAAAGGCGACGTGACCAAACCGCTTGGCGCACAGCACATCAGCGCCATGGAGAAAAAATTCAGCGCCGCGATGTCGTCGGTTCCCATCTATATCGGCATGACCTCCTATACCATCGGCGCTCTCGATAATATATCCCTGGAAGATGGCACTACGGTCGCGCACGCGATGGCCGATGAAATGTTTAAACAATGCTGGAAGGTCTATGCCGTCGATTTTTCTTCACCCATGTGGCGTCTTCAGGGGTTCCTTAAGGATACGGGTAAATGGGGCCGGGAATACCTGCGAATATTGCACGGAAACACGGGACCGCAGGACGAGAGAGAACGACTGCCCTGGCTGATATCAATTTATTTGAGAGTAAGGTTCGGACTTAGGCTGCGCAGTATCGCCGATTTTGTCCGGTTTATGTCCATTGGACCTGCGCTGGCTTCCCACTATACAACCGTCTGGCCCGACAGCGACGGCCATAATGCCGGCTATTGCGTTGTTGAAGACGGCAGTCTGAAAAAACCCGGTATTCTGAGTTTTGCGCAAAGGCTTCAGGGACAAGGGGCTTCGCTGTTTTATAAATCGCAAATCTGGTTGTTCGGCACTCTGGACATGGGGAAGACGCGAAACGGAAATCGCGCGTGGGCCTTTATACCCGGATGGATTGCTGATTTTGTCGTCGCAGAAAATGCAGCACTGAAAATATAACGGATATAAACATCAAGGAGTTTATTATGTTCACGAAGGATAAAATTTCAGTCAAGCAGCAATTAACAGGAAAACGGATCATGATTACCGGCACGACGGGATTTTTGGGCAAGGTGCTCCTGGAAAAATTGATTCGTGACATACCGGATGCCGGGAAGATTATCCTGCTTATCAGGGGCGACAAAAACTATCATACGGCCCGGGAACGTTTTGACCGTGAGGTTGCCGCATCGACTATTTTCGATCGTCTCCGGGATGAGAATTTATCGTATTTCATTCAATTCTGCAAAGAGAAGATAGAATGTGTAACCGGTGAAGTCACGGAAAAGAACTTTGGGTTGAGCCCTGATGATTTTGCGCGACTGGCTTCGCGGGTTGATGTTGTCATCCACTCGGCCGCGTCTGTAAAATTCAGGGATGATCTTCAGCAGTCCCTGCAGATTAATGTCCTGAGTCTGCAAAACGTTGCGGACCTGGTCAAGAAGGCCGGAGGGATTCCCCTGGTCCATGTATCCACATGTTATGTAAATGGCTTTAATAAAGGGGATTGCTTCGAGGCAAACGTGATCCCTGTCTATAAATCCGTCAAACGAAACTCAAACGGCTACTACGAGGTGTGGCCTCTGATTGCGAGGCTGCAGGAAAAAATTAAAATAATTGAAGAAAATTGTGCCAACCCGGAGCTCGCGGCCGAGCATCTTGTTGAACTTGGCGCGAAAGAGTCGCATCGATTCGGTTGGAACGACACGTATACATTTACAAAATGGATCGGCGAACAGGTTATCACGGAGGCCCTGCGAGGCTCGACACTTACGATTGTCAGACCGGCAATTATTGAAAGCACCTATCAGGAACCGGTCCCGGGATGGGTGGAAGGAGTCAAAGTCGCCGACGCGATTATTCTGGCCTACGCCCGCGAAAAAACGCCCTTCTTTCCCGCGCGCTCCAAGGGTGTTATTGATATCATTCCGGCGGATCTTGTGGCGAACAGCTTAATCCTGGCCGCGGCCGAAGCTCTCACGCTTCCCGGCAAACACAGACTCTATCAGTGCGCAACCGGATCGTCCAATCCAATCACGGTCGGACAGATGAAACAAATGCTTCAGTCAGAGGCCAACCGGAATCATGCCGCTTATAACCGGCTGTTCCCCAAAGGCAAACCACGGCGTGACTTCCGGATTATTGACCGGAGGTTGTTCGTGATGGCGATGTCGGGACTCAACATCGCGGTTACGGCCTATGACAGGATTTGTAAACTGACCGGCATGAAGAATATGATTCATAAAGTAACAGACTTTGTGAACACCACGATGAAACTGGCTGTTACTTTTTCATTCTATGCTTCGCCAAAATGCATCTTCCACAATGAAGGACTTATCGATCTTGCCTCAAGGGTGCTTCCTGAAGATCAAAAAATGTTTCCCGTGGATGCGCGGTTAATTGAGTGGGAGCGTTATATGGGGCCCATCCATCTGTCGGGGCTTAATCGTTACGCGCTGAAGGATCGTAGGGCAGTCCGGACGGAAGACCGGACGGTTGTTCCCGAAACGGTTAAATCTACGGCCGCTGTCAATATGACGCCAATGAAAGGTAAACTCAGACCTGAAGTCCTTTAATTCCCTCCTATTCCCGTCAATTGAAGCTGCTTTGCTGTTTGCCGCAAAGCAGCTTTGATTTTTGGGGGAATTTACAAAGATATAATCGCTTACTTGCCCCAAAGAAGGCGATGATGTTTGCCTTCCTGCGAATTCATAAAGTATTCCCGATGTTTGGCAATTTCCGGGCGTGTTATTTTTATCCTGTTCAAAATCCAAAGAAATAATCGAACTAACTTCCCATGCTATTGTTTTTCTGATGAGGCATGGAAATACTATATTTCGACTGGAAATGAATGAACGATAAAGCTATAATATTAAACATGTATATAAGGGATCGATTATGCGGTATATAAAATTCGGAAAAAGCGGATTGGAAATATCGGAGCTTGGATTCGGCGGCATTCCCATCATCCGTCTGGATGTTAATACCGCTGTGAGAGTTCTTCACCGCGCCCGCGACCGTGGAATCACTTTTTACGATACAGCCAGCGCGTACCGCGACAGTGAAGATAAAATCGGCCGCGCCTTTGACGGCACGCGTGATAAAGTTGTCATTGCCACCAAGACACTTATGCGTGATGCCCGGCACGCGTCAGAACAGCTGGAAAACAGTCTGCGCATGCTGAGAACGGATTATATCGATTTGTATCAATTTCATCAGGTAGCCCGGGAAAAAGAATGGGATGCCCTCATTGCGCCTCGCGGCGCGATGGAGGCTGTCAGCAAGGCAAAAAAAGAAGGCAAGATAAGATTTATAGGGGTTACGTCGCATAATCTTTCCATGGCCATCCGGTTGGTCAAAACAGGCTTATTCAGTTCTATTCAGTTCCCCTTCAATTTTATTGAGGCTGCGGCAATTGATGAACTTTTCGCATTGGCAAAAAAATCAAAAATGGGAATACTGGCGATGAAACCGTTTGCCGGCGGGATGATTAACAATGCCGGTATAGCCTTTAAGTTTCTGCGTCAGTATCCGGATGTCGTGCCCATCCCGGGTTTTGATTCGGAAAATGCCGTTGACGAGGTCGTATCTTTATATCAACGTCCGAATATTGTCACCGGGGAAGACCGGCAATTAATGGAAAAATACCGGGTGGAATTGGGCAAACAATTTTGCCGCCGCTGCGAATATTGTCAGCCGTGTCCGCAGGGCGTGATGATCACGCCGGCTATGGGGTATAAAATAGTGGCGTCGCGGATGTCGCCGGCTGTGTCGGTTGATTTTTGCCGGCTGGCCATGGAAAGCGTGAAGCTGTGCACCGGGTGCGGAGAATGCCTGGAACGTTGTCCGTATGAACTGCCGATTCAGGAAATGCTGAAAGCGAATTATGATGTTTACGAACGGCATCTGGGCGAACTGAATAAATCATGAGACACCTGTTTTACGTTTTATATTGTGAAATAAGGGGCTCTTTCTTTTGAAAAGGAATCATATGATGAAAATTATAGGAATAAACGGCAGCCCGCGGCGGTTAAACAGCCGCACGGGACAACTGGTGAATAAAGTGCTGGACGGCGCGGCCGATTATGGAGCCCGGATAGAGTTTTTTGATATAACGAAATTAAAAATAAAACCATGCACAGCCTGCGACAAATGTCATAAAACCGGATACTGCGTTCAAAAAGACGACTTTAACCTGACTTTTGAAAAGATTATGTCCGCCGATGGCCTTGTTCTGGGAAGTCCGGTTTATATTTATCAGGTAACGGCCCAGTTGAAAAACTGGATTGACCGCCTTGGAAATGCCATTCATAGCCTGCGGTTTCTGGGCAGATACGGCGCGGTGGTCACCACGGCCGGAGGCAGCGGTGAAAAAGAAACGGCCGATTATATGGAATCCGTTCTTCATTACACGGGAATACAAAATGCGGGGCGTCTGGCCTGCCGCATAGATGTTGACGGACTTCTCGAAGATGATTCTTCACTCTTCAATGAAGCATTTGAGCTTGGACAAACTCTGGCCTGCGCCATCCGGGATGGGGAAATATTCACTGACCAGGTCAAAATCATTGAACAGCGTAAAGAGTATTTTCGTCAGACGATATGTAAACGGAAAGAAAAGTGGAGTTGGGAATACGACTACTGGAAAGAAAAAGGCTGGCTCTAAATGTGTCATTGAAAAAGGAGGATGATCATGAAGGTTATCGGTTTTAATGGCAGTCCAAGAAAAGACGGCAATACCAGCGCGTTGATGGGCTATCTTTTCCGGGAGATTGAAAAAGAAGGCGTTAAAACGGAAATCATTCAGCTTGCGGCAAAAAAAATTCACGGGTGTATTGCGTGCTATAAGTGTTTTGAGAATCAGGACAAGCAATGCGCCGTTAAGAACGACGCGGCAAACGATTATATCAAAAAAATGATATCCGCTCAGGGTATCGTTTTGGCGTCTCCTTCCTATTTTCAGGATGTAACGGCGGAGATGAAGGCCCTGATTGACCGGGCAGGTTTCGTCGGATTGGCAAACGGGAAAATATACAAAAATAAAGTCGGGGCGTCTCTATCCTGCTTTCGCCGCACCGGGGGCATGCATACCGTAGAAACCATGAATCATTTCTTTTTTGGCAATGAGCTTATCATCGCCGGCAGGTCTTTGAGTGTAGCCAGAGACAAGGGGGACATGGAAAAAGATCTTGAAGGACTCGAAAGCGCGCGGGCCCTGGGGAAAAAGATCGCCTGGATGCTGAAGAAGCTCTATGGATGAAACCGGAAGGCTTAAGGGCATCAGGATATTACATATGATAGATTCACTGATATTGGCCGTCATGGAAGTATTTGTTGCCTTTTTTTCACTGGATGTATAAATTTCTATTTTACGCATCGATAAAAGAATGAGGGGGTGAAAATTATGAACATGTTTGAAAGTGTTATCAATAACGCGATCAAAGAGTCCATCTCGGACATCCACATTACCGGCGAACATCCCCTGGTCTCGAGAAAGCGGGGAGATATTCAATTTAACTTTTCCCAGAAGTGGACTCATCAGGAAATCGATGATCTGACCAAAAAGCTTCTGACGCCCCTGCAACTGGAAAAACTGCGGCAGAAAAAATCCGTTGACTTTGCTATTTCCACAGGCAATGCCCGCCTCCGGATCAATATATTCACGACGGTGCGGGGAATCAGTATGGCGATCCGGATTCTTCCGGGCAGCATACCGACCATCGAAGAACTCAATCTTCATCGCTCTCTCCATGATATTTCCACGATCAAGTCCGGCCTCGTGCTGATCTGCGGCCCCACGGGAGTCGGCAAGACAACAACCATCGCGGCGATTATCAACGACATCAATAAATACCGCCAGGCGCATATTGTCACGCTGGAAGATCCGATAGAGTACCGCTTTCAGTCAAAAAATTCCTTTATCGAACAGCGTGAACTCGGTTCCCATGTGCCTTCGTTTGAACAGGGTCTCATTGATGTGCTACGCGAAGATCCGGATGTAATCATTGTAGGCGAACTGCGGGAAGGGGAAACCATGCGGCTGGCTCTCAATGCCGCGGAGTCGGGTCATCTGGTCATTGCCACCATGCACGCGGCCACACCGGAAGAGGCCATCTACCGCATGTGCAACGCGGTGCCGATAGACGCTCAAATCGAGGTGCGCAATCAGCTGTCGTCAACACTGACATGGATCGTTGTTCAGCAATTGATGCACGTGGAAAATGCCGGCCAGCGCGTTCCCGTTCTGACCATTGTTCGCGGCACCCCGTCCGTAAAAAACATTATTCGCGATAACAAACTTCACCAACTCAGTAACGTCATAGAAACATCGAAAAACGACGGAATGTTTTCGGCCGAACGTTACCTGACAGAATATCTGAAGACCCGTTCTGATTTCGCATCCTATGGAAAGACCTTTCTCCCGTCCACGGAATTATTTCAAAGTGATTATTATAAATCGCCGCTGACGGAAGACGCACCGCAGCCGAAGTCAGCGGCAAGGCAACAAACCGCGGCGGCAACACAGCCGATGGTTGACTTGTCCGAATACAGCGACAATACTATCAACAGCATATTGGATATCGATGAAGATATACCCCTGCAAAGTATCGTCGAAAAGTTAAATAAGCATAAAAAGTAAAATCATCCGTCACTCTTGATCCGGGTCTTTTACCTGTTTCTGACAGTTTTTTAAAATGGTTACTGACGTTAATGCCCGGCTTGCGTATGAAACCGGGAGGGGCTCTCAAAACGTATTTTCCTTGAGACATCCTGAATAATTTGTTATTTAATAACAATTAAATGACCGTAAGCAATTTAATAAGGAGGAGATTATGTCCAAATCCGAAGACGCTTTAAAAGAAGCTTTTGCCGGAGAATCACAGGCAAACCGCAGGTACCTTGCTTTTGCCGCCAAAGCTGATCAGGAGGGATTCCCGCAGGCGGCCAGATTGTTTAGGGCGGCCGCGGAAGCTGAAACGGTTCACGCTCACGCCCATCTGCGGGCATTAAAAGGAATCAAATCCACGAAAGAAAACCTGCAGGAGGCGATAGCCGGAGAAACTCATGAGTTCAAAAGCATGTATCCGGCAATGATTGAAACGGCTAAAAACGAAGGGAATAAAGAGGCCGAGCGATCTTTTACTTACGCCAACGAAGTGGAAAAAATTCATGCCGGGCTCTATCAACGGATGTTTGATAAACTGGAAGATTCGAAAGAATCTTACAGCTATTACGTCTGCCCCGTATGCGGCTATACCTCGGAAAAAGAAGCTCCGGAAACCTGTCCGGTATGCGGCGTTAAAGGAAAAATGTTTAAAAAAGTCGATTGATGCCCGGCTGCATGGAATTTCCCCTACTCCTTCGAGAAGTTCCGTCAGGGTATAAACAGATATTTAACCCGTAAACAGGCGAACCTGAATTTCACGGCATAAGTTTTGAGGCTTGCTCACTGCGCGGCTTCACTTGTGCAAAAGGATAAATTAGGCCCCTTAATGAAGGCTATACCCATCATTATCAGCAGCATCGTTTTATTTCTGGTCGGCATGGTCAATCTCTCTTCCGCCGTCCGGAAAATAATTGATGTCCGCATAAAAGAATACATTAAATATGCCGTGGAAAAACCATTTTACGGACTTTTCACCGGAATAATTTCGACCATTATTCTGCAAAGTTCATCCGCTTCCACAGCGCTCACCGTCGGATTGGTGAGCGCCGGACTGATCAGCTTTTACAGCTCTCTGGCGATTATTCTGGGCGCCGATATCGGTACGACCTTAACGGTACAATTTGTCGTCTGGCATTTTACGGAAATCTCGCCTCTTTTTATTTCCATAGGCGGACTTTTATGGTTAATGAATCGAAGCCGGTGGAAAATCGCCGGCCAGATAATATTTTACTTCGGATTAATATTCTTCGGCCTGGGATTAATCAGTCAGGCCGTAGAGCCTTTAAAAAATTCCCCGGCTTTTATAAACCTTTTCACAAAAACTCAAAATCCATTTTTAGGCATTGGTCTGGGTATCGTCATTACCGGTGTGATTCATGCGTCGGCCATACCCATCAGCATTATGGCTCTTTTAGCGCAGCAGGACTTAATAACACTTGAAAACGCGCTCCCCGTGATTATGGGAGCCAATATCGGCACAACCGTCACGGCGCTTCTGGCCGGGACGGTGGCAACGGTAAGCGGTAAAAGAAGCGCCCTGGCCCACCTGATCTTCAAGTGCATCGGCGTTTCTGTTTGCTTTCTATTCATGCCGGTTTTTCTGGTGATACTGAAAAGCCTGTCTTCGAGCGTTGCCGAACAGATTGTGCTGGGGCACTTCTTAATTAATCTCGTCATTATGTTTATCTTTATTTTTTTTCTGCGGCCCTTTGCCGCTCTCATGCAAAATATTTTGCGAGGAGTTGATGAAACCCTGCCTATCTGGCCGGAATTTCTTGACCGCAAATTTTTATCCAACTCGGGAAAAGCGCTCGATAATGTGCAAAAGGAACTGCAGAGGGAAATCAATCTCACGCAGAAAATGTATTCAAGCGCCGCCAATCTTGTTAACTGCTCCGAGGCAGGCAGGAAACGGGACATCTCTTATATCGAGATGGTCGTCAATAATTTGCACGATCAAATCGTCAGGTTTTTATGGAAAATATCGGCCAAACATACTTCGACACAACATTCGAAAAAGGTTTTTGCCTTTACGGCAATAGCCGGAGATATCGAAAGCATCGGTAATCATGTCATGTGGATAGCCGAGTTGGCCACACAAAAAGAAGAGGGGAAAATCAAGTTTACCGAAATTGGCATGAAAGAATTGCAGGAAATAATCTCTTTGGTTAAACATAATCTTGATGATGCCGCATCTCTGGTCGAAGCACCTCATCATGAAAAAATACGCGGCCTCATCCGGCGGGAAGAAGAAATAGATGTTAAAGTGAAAGAGGCGCGGAACAAGCATCTTAAAAGATTTCACAATCGTCTTTGCAACGCCGAGGCGGGAGTTATATTTATAGAGCTGCTCATCCATCTGGAACGTATTTCCGACCATTGTACAAATATTGCCGAGTATGTCTCAGATATTAAGGAAAAAAATCTTCCTCATATCGATTAGCCGTAAAAAGCACTCGAAAAAGAAACATAATTTTGTTCATTTTTCTTGGAAATTCGTGTTGAACTAATCGGAAATATCTTCTATAATAATGAAAATTCAAATGTTTTTGGTTTATTTCCTTGAGCATCCTACTAAGGAGGGATCAGGATGAATAAAAGAATGAACGCCCTGAAATTTGCTTTGGAAAACGAACAGAAAGAAAGAGATTTTTATCTGGCTAACGCGCGGAGAACAAAAAACTTAGCCGGTAAGAATATGTTCAAACAAATTGCCGAAGAAGAAAAAGAACATTATGAAGTTTTAAAAAAATTGCATGACCAGTGGGAAATGAAAAAAAAGTGGCCGGCGACGGTTCCGTTGAAAGTAAGGAAATCGCTGGCCGGCAGCATTTTACAATCCATGGCGGATAAGAAGGCTGCCCGTTTCAAAGGCAATGAAGACGACCTGAAAGCGATCCGCACCGCGATTGATTTTGAAGCAAGGGGTATGGCGCTTTACACGAAGATGGCAAAAGAAAGCACCGATCCGAAGGAAGAGCAATTTTTTTATTTGATCGCCAGTATTGAACGCCAGCATTTTCTTTCCCTGCGCGACACGGAAGAATTCCTGACCGATCCGGCGACATGGTACCAGAATATGGAAAAACCGATGCTGGACGGCGCGTGACACAGACAATGTCATGTCCATTTAGCCGGAAGCGCGTGTTAACGGATGTTATTTTCAGTATTCGACCCTGTCAACTCTTCATGCTTTGCATGCAGTTCCGTCCAGATCTTATAAGAATGCTCCAGTTCCGTGTTGATTCTTTTTAACTCCACATTAATATTTTTAATTCTGGCTGAATCCCTGTGTGTTTGCGGATCACACAATGCCGTTTCATGACCTGATTTTTCAGCCTCCAGCAAGGCTATCTTCGTCTCCACGGCTTTCAGATCTTTCTCCAGGGCCGCTCTGACTTTATAGGTTTTATTTCGTTCTTCCGCCTCCAGACGTTTTCTTTCTTTTGTTTTAAACGCCTGATCCTTCAGCAAGGGCCGCGAAACATTTTCATCCGGGTTTGGGGTTGCCGTAAGGCTGCGCTTCTCGATAAAATAAGAATAATTGCCGTGGTAATCGTTAATCGCCCCGTCTTTGAGTTCAAAAACTTTATTGACGAGATTATCCAGGAAATAACGGTCATGCGAAACGATGGCGACCGTGCCGTGATAGTTGATCAAAGCGTTCTGAAAAATATCCTTGGTCTTTAAATCGAGATGATTGGTCGGCTCATCAAGAATAAGAAAGTTCGTGTCGAGAAGCATGATTTTCAAAAGAGCGAGGCGTGATTTTTCACCGCCGGAGAGCACGGAAATTGATTTATAAATATCATCGCCCGAAAAGAGAAACGCGCCCAGCAAATTGCGCTTGTCCTGATCGGACGCGTTCGTCGGCACGGAATTTATTTCTTCCGCAATGGTATTTTCGTAATTTAAATTCTGCGAACTCTCCTGAGAAAAAAATGCCATATTGACATGATCGCCATATTTGACCGACCCATGGGTTGGTTTTTCCGTGAGGCTAAGCAGTCGGGACAGCGTTGATTTTCCGGAGCCGTTAACACCGACAAAAGCCACCTTATCCCCGCGGAATAAAGTGAAATTCAAATGGTCAAAAACAGTCAGGCTGCCGTAGGAATGTCCCAGATCAATGGCTTTAACGACTTCTTTAACGCTTTTTTTCCCTTCGGGAAATTTCATGGTGACACTTTTGGTTTTTGCTTCGAGCGTCACCGCGGAAAATTTTTCGAGCATTTTGACGCGGCTTTGCACCTGAGCGGCTTTGGTTGCTTTATAACGAAAGCGTTCCACAAATTCTTCAATTTTTTTAATTTGCGCCTTCTGCAGTTCCATCTCTTTTTTCAAAGCTGCATGCCGTATTTCCTTCTGGCTTAAATAGTGGGAGTAGTTGCCCTTGTAAATATGAATATGGCAGGCGGAAAGTTCGGCAATCTGTAGAGCTATTTTGTCGAGAAAGAAACGGTCATGTGAAATGACGATAATGGTTCCGGGGTAATCTTTAAGATAAGATTCCAGCCACTCCATGCTTTCCGTGTCCAGATGATTGGTCGGTTCATCCAGAAGCATGATATCCGGCCGTGCCAGAAGAATGGATGTGAGAAGAATACGCATTTTCCAGCCGCCGGAGAACAATGAGCAGTCTCTCGCGAAATCATCCTCTTTAAAACCGAAACCCTTGAGCACCTGTTTGGCCCTGGCTTCAAAAGCGTAACCATCCATGGCGGCAAAGTGAGCCAGCGCGTCGGAATATTGCTGAGAAAGTTTACTGTATCCGGATGTGTTTTGTTTAACCTGGGAGATTTTATGTTCCAGATCTTTTATGGATTCTTCCCAGGCAGTAATACCGCTTTTATGTTTTAGAAACTCGATAAGGTTCACGGATTCCAGTTCCACCAGATCCTGCGGCAGATAACCGATGGTTTTATGTTTCCTGTCGGGTATCTCTATCGTGCCGGAATCAAGATGGACCTGATCGAGGAGCGCCCGAAACAGGGTTGTTTTACCCGTGCCGTTTTCGCCGACCAGACCGATGCGGCTTCTGGGATGAATTGTCCAGTTGATATTGTCAAACAGCTTTTTATCTAAAAAAGAAAGATTGACATTGCGGAAGTAAATCAATAACCGGCCCTCCATAAATTTGCCGGTATACTGGCAAATTTATTTTAAAACCACAAGGGCAATAATTAATGAATGCTTAAGCCTCAGGATAAGCGGCTGCACGCGGGAAAAGCGCGGATATGTTCAATGCGTCAGCAGTTCGTCAAAATTTTTCGGGTTGCCTACCGACATTAAAATGTGACAGCCAGTCTGCATCCGATTTCCGTAGAGTCATTGTTCGGTTCGTAAACATAAACATCAGGTGTTTTATCATAAGCAAGTATCGAATAATCGGACTCTTTGATATTCCAATATCTTACATAAGGTTCTATGATAAATCCCATCTTTTCCCCTTTTTTCGCGATGGATACTGAGCCCCTGATACCATAGCCCCTTAACTGCTCATTTTCGGGGTTGTTATAATACGGATCAATATTACTGAAATAAGATATTTGTCTTCCCCACAGGAAAAGATCATATTCAGCATTTGCTCCGAAAGACCAGCCACCTCCTGCATTGGCAGAAGCGCCCACGCCAATGGGGATATAGATATAATTTGATTCTCTTTGGTAGCCGCCGGGATCTCTCTGCTGAGAATTATCCTGTAAATATCTGTATCCGATCCCGAAATCGGGAGTAATCGTGATGCCCTTTGCAACAAAGTCATAACCCAAGAGCCATCTGAATTCCAGCATGTAATCAGGTATGTCCGATATGGCGAGCGGAGTTCCGTCCCATGTTGCGCCGTTATAATCTACCTGTCCATAGGCAAACTTCCCTTCTAATTTTATCATCACCTTATCGCGATAAGTATACGAACCCACTATGCCGTACATCATGCCCTTTTCTTCTATCGAAGGCGAATCGGGTTCTTCATATTTGATGTAAGATATTTCCGCGCCCAGGGAAAAAGAATGCTTTGATCCGTTAAGATCATCCTCTTTGATAAGAGAGGCAATGTCCTCAGTCTTTCTCATAACCGCATTATTGTCTTTATCCATGATAATGACCCTGTCGGAAGTCATTTCCACGATCGTACCATATACAGTGCCGCCATCTTTAAATCGCACACCTCGAACGTCTTCATATTGAGCAAAAGAAAAAGGGGAAAAAAGCAGAATGAATATAACTGTCATGGTGAAAGTTAAAGCAGTCTTATGGTATGATCTCATCCCCGTTTACACTCCTTTATTTTTAAATGATGAATTAAATGATCCGGTGGTTTGACAATACGCTACGTATTGTTTTGTAATCTTGCATATTTTTTAAGATAATTCCAGAAAAAAAGAGGGGAAAATAATTTGCAGCGTCACTACGATTTCATATTTGAAGAATTATATTCTGCAGCGGAGAAACAATTTGAAAGCGGGAGATAAGCTCCTTCCGCTCATTTGCTGATTTGAGGGGCCGGTCTGTGACCGGCCGGCCCCTCATCAGAGAAAACCAGGAGAAGAGGAGGAGCTCAAATTATGACGCGCTTACATAGATGGCGCGGAGCTGTTTCTTATCGACCTTGCCGACGCTGGTCTTAGGAATTTCGCCCGTAATGATATACTGATCGGGTATGGCGTATTTGGGAATTTTCCCCTGTTCGGCGCAATGCTTCATATGGGTCTTTAAGACCTCCGGCGTGATACCGTCGTTGCGGAACTGGGGCGTCAGCACGACAAGCAGCATGGGCCGTTCTCCCCATTTGGCATCCGGAATGCCGATAGCCGCGGCCTCCTGTACCGCGGTGTGAAGACTGATGGCATTTTCCAGATCGAGCGAAGAGACCCATTCGCCGCCTGTTTTAATCACATCCTTGAGCCTGTCTGTGATCTGTATATAACCGTCGGCATCCATATAGCCCACATCGCCCGTATGGAGCCAGCCGCCGTGCCAGAGTTCTTCCGTCTTTTCAGGATCTTTATAATAACCCTTGGTAAACCAGGGAGCGCGGACGACAATCTCACCGGTGGTCTTGCCGTCATTCGGAAGGAAATTACCGCCGGGATCGGCGATCCTGACATCAACAAGCGTAACCGGCATTCCCGTCTTGATGGCAATATCGCTTTTCTGTTCGTTATCATAGTTTTTCATATGCGGTTTCAGATTGGATACGCTGATAACCGGGCAGGTCTCGGACATGCCGTAACCCGTCATAACCTGGATACCCAGATCGATTGCCGCTACGGCAAGTCCTTTGGCCAGACGGGCTCCGCCGATGATGACTTTCCACGCCGACAGGTCGATTGTTTTCGCGACGGGACTTGTCACAAGCATCTGGAGGATAGTGGGCACGCAATGGGAATAGGTGACCTTTTCCTGGACGATAAGTTTGATGAGCATTTCCGGCTCGTATTTGCCCGGATAAACCTGCTTAATCCCCATCATCGTGGCGACGAAGGGGAATCCCCAGGCGTGAACATGAAACATGGGAGTAATGGGCATATAGACATCCGATGTGGAGAAGCGCAGCGGGCTGTCATGGGCGCTTACGGCGATGCAGACGCTCATGGCGTGAAGGACAATCTGGCGATGCGTGAAATATACGCCTTTGGGGAGGCCCGTCGTGCCTGTCGTATAAAATGTGGTGGCCTTCATATCTTCATCGAGATCAGGAAAGTCGAAATCCGCCGACGCGCAGGCCAGGAATGCCTCATATTCACAGTCATAGGCCACATCCGTTTTGGGCAGCTCATTGCCATCCGAAAGAACGATAACCTTCTTCACGGATTTAAGCTTGTTCCGGATGGACGCAAACAGGGGAAGAAAATCGGTATTAATGAGGACCACGTCCGCTTCGGCGTGATTCATCGTATATTCGATCTGATCGGGAGACAGGCGCCAGTTCACGGTGAACAGCACCGCCCCCAGCATGGGAATAGCAAAGAAACTCTCCAGATAACGATGAGAGTCGTAGTCGAAGACAGCAACGGTATCCCCCTTCCTGACGCCGAGCGCGGCAAGAGCGTTTCCCAAGCGGTTGATCCGTTCAAACAGGTCATTGTAAGTGTAGCGCATCTTGTTCCGGTAGACGATCTCCTGATTGCCCGCGCTCAATTTTGGTCCGTTGAGTAATTCCTTGATGGTTAACTGAAATCCATATTTATTTCCGTTCAAAGATTTCCCTTTCATAGTCAGCCCTCCGTAAGTTTTAGTTTTCTCTGGCTAATATGATCCGCTAAAACACAGAGAAGCTCAATCCGCAGGAAGCTGTTTTGTCTGTCCTTAATGGGATTAAAAAAAGGTAAGTCGATGACCTACAAACGGCGCGTTTGCGGCAAGGTTTCAGGTAAGTGTTTTGGATTCTCTTTTATCCTCAACCCAGTTAAGAGCGTAACGCAGGAGTTCCGTGCTGTTTTTGAGATTCAGCTTTTCCTTAATGCGCTCGCGATAGGTGCCGATGGTCTTAACGCTTAAGTGGAGCCGGACGCCTATTTCGCTTATACTGAGCCCCTCGCCGATAAGCTGGAAAACTTCAATCTCCCTGTCTGTCAGGGTATGGAGGGGCGATTCGGCAATATCCCCGGGGCCTTCAACAAAGCGTGAAAGTATCTGGTCTGTCATTTTATGACTCGCGTAAATGCCGCCTTGCCGGACCTGGCGAATGGCCTTGACGACGGACTCGGAGGCCTCCTGCTTCATGATATAGCCCTTGGCGCCGGCCCGGAAGGCCCGTTCGGCGTAGAGCGACTCGTCGTGCATGGAGATGACCAGCATGGTTATTCCCTTGTGAAGTTTGCGGAGTTCCTTGATGAGATCGATGCCGCTCATATCCTTCAGAGTAATATCCACAATGATCATGGCCGGTTTAAGTTCCGCCACGGCCTTCATGGCGCCCTGGTAATCCTCCGCTTCTCCGCAGACGCAAAGGTCGTCTTCCTGATTGATAAGCTGAGCAAGTCCCTGCCTGAAGATGGGGTGGTCATCTACGATGAGAATTCTGTGTTTATCTGTTTTTGATGTTTTATTCGCCGCCATAAGGTTCATCCCCCGATAAGATTAAAAGTGCAGGTAACCAGTGTGCCCCCGTTTTGTTCCGATTCGATCCGCAGGGATGCCCCGATCATGCGGGCGCGGTAGCGCATGATCCGAAGGCCTATGCCGCCGATTTTAGTCGTGTCCTTAATTCCGACGCCGTCATCGAGAATCGACAGGGAAATCGTTCCGTTGTTATTCAGAAACTCTATAATGATTTTGGAAGATTTGCCGTGTTCGATGGCATTGTGAATAGATTCCTTCGCGATATAGTAAAGGTGCGTGGACAGAGAATTATCTTTAATGGGAATATGCCGGGGGCAGCGGAAAACGCAGTTTATATTGAAGATGTCCGATGTGGATGCGGCAAGTTCTTCAAGCGATGCCTCAAGCCCCAGAGAGGTAAGATGGACGGGGCACAGACCGCGTGCAAGCCGCCTCGTTTTTTCAATGGCCCCTTTGACCAATTGATTGATCTCGCCGGCATAGCGGGCATTTTCATCGGATTGCGTAAGCAGCCTGTCCCGCAGAACCTTGGTCATAACATCGATACCAATCAGGTGCTGGCCGAGATCGTCATGAAGTTCATAGCCTATTTTCTGGCGTTCCCTCTCGGAAATATCCAGGACTTCCTTTTCCAGCTTCTTGATGGCCGTGATATCCGTGATGACGCCGAATCCCCCCATGAAATGTTTCTGGGAATCGTAGACGGCACGCGGCGAAACGAGGGTGTAGACGGGATTCCCTCCTTTATCCATCCAGGTCACTTCATAGGATTCAGGGGCATCTTTGTTCGCGATGTTCCGTGTCCATGTCTCCAGATCCCGTTTGCTGATGAAGTCCAGGCTGGGGCGTCCGACGATCTTTTCCCGCGGCAGTTGAAGGATACTGCAGATCTTATCGTTGACGTAGGTGATGATGCCGCGGCGGTCCTGAATGCCCAGGCCCTCATTCATGCTTTCCACGAGCTGGCGGAATCTCTCTTCGCTGTCGCGCAGCGCCTTTTCGGTATTGACCCTTTCCGTAATATCCACCATGGAGGCGATGCTCTGTTTTGTCCCCGGAATCATGGCAATGGTCATAAAAATATGGAGGAGGCCGCCGTTCTTGTGCCGGATCTTGAATTCGTAATTTCTGGGCGCCGCCGATGACTCCTGGCGCCGGATTCTGTGAAAATAAAGAAGGCGATCGACATCATCTTCGGCCACATACTTGGTCCAGGTATTGCCGATGATTTCCTCACGGGAATACCCCGTGAAATTCGCGAAATCGTTGTTGATCATGGAGATGGTCGTATCCTGTTCGATGACGATGGTTGCCGTGCCGGAATTTTCGAAAAGGGTTTGGTAAAAATGCCCCGAATGGGTCAGATCTTTTTCCAGACGTTCGTACTCCCTGTCCTGCGACCGGAGAACTTTGATTACTCCGCGGAGCGCTTCGAGCTCTGAGATAAGCGCAAGTCTGGTTTTATATCCTTTCCCCACTATGCAACCTCCGGTGTCCTATACATTTTGATTGTATACGTAAACGGGTTTCTTGTCCATGGGATAGTGCGGGATGACAGAATATCAGGCCCGGTACCGACCTATATATTTGAGAGGATGTTCGAATACAAACGACAGGATGTTATGCCGGCAAGGTTGTATCTTGTGATCAGAACAATGATGATTCTCAGGAACCAGATAACAATCAAAGGGGATCAACGGCCGGATTAAGGACTCTATATTCCCAGATTAGAGAGCATCGTGCAAAATCTATTGATGATCTCCACCAGCTGCGGATGAGATACTTCGAAGTCCTGCACGGATGAAGTCAGACCTTTAATCGACAAACTGATAAGTTCCGGATTCTTTTCTTTGCGTGTGGCTTCGCGGGCCGATAGTTCGGCAAATCCCGCGACACTCTCCGCCTGCTCATGGCGGGTTTTGGAAAGATCGGTAATTTCCGTCCTCAGACTTTTCAGCAGATCCAACAGCTCAGCTTTATCGCTTTCTTTTACCGCCTGATTCTGCTTCAATCTCTCTTCAATCTTGTCAAGCCGATCCTGAATCATTTCGTCCACCTTTATTCATCTTCATTAAAAATATTTGCCGAACCTCTCCGCTATTCTTTTAAAATTGTACGATGGGTGCTTAGGGGATGTCAATGAAAAAGTGACAGGAATTTTTTTGATGCAATTGGAAGAAAAAAAGTTTAAAATAAAAAAGTCTGAGCGAACTTATTCCAATGGAATGTTTAAAAAAGCTTTCGTTAATATTGCAAAGGACAGGATTGGGCTATCATCATGACTGACTTTTTATTTGAACCGGTAACGGGTAAGGAAAAACCTTATATCAAATCTCTGCGACTGCTTTTGGGACAATTCAGGTATCCATTTGCCAAAGGCGATCATGTCGGAATCAAGCTTCACTGGGGCGAACGGGGTAATAAAGGCTACCTGCCTCCTGACTACGCGAAAGAAATTGCCCGTTGGCTGATCACTAAAGGAGCAAAACCGTTTATTTTTGATACAACGGTGCTCTATTCCGGCGGCCGGCGCACAGCGGAGGATTCTTTAAAGACAGCCGCGGATCATGGTTACACGGCCGATTTTCTCGGATGTCCGGTAATGATCGCCGATGGTATGGATGGCAGGGATGTTGTTTCGATTCCCGCGGGCTATAAATATTTTAAAACCGTTCAGGTCGGCTCTATCTTTGACAAAGCGCAAGGATTCATCATATTTTCCCATTTCAAAGGACACATGGTTTCTTTGTTCGGCGGCGCCGTAAAAAATATCTCCATGGGATTCGCGTCCCGCGCGCAGAAACAGCGAATGCACTCCGATTATCATCCCGTTTTGGAAATGGGAAAGTGCACCCGGTGCGGTGCCTGCGTCAATATCTGCCCGACAAAGTCAGCCGCGATGATGGAGCCGAACTATCCTGTCTATGATTTGAAAAAATGCATTGGCTGTGCCCAGTGTATCGCCATGTGTCCGGAGGGAGCCCTCCAGATTTTCTGGAATTCCGATATGACGGTTTTTCAGGAAAAGCTCGTGGAGACTGCGGCTTCCGTCTGGAAAAAGATTAAGGGAAATACTCTTGTCATCAACTCCCTGCTAAACATCACGGTAGAATGCGATTGCCTGCCGGGGAAAAATCCCGTCATCGGTCCCGATTACGGCTTTATCGGCGGCTATAATCCGGCGCAAGTGGATATGGAATCCCTCAAAATGACAGGACCGGATATTTTTGAAAAAGTCCATCCCGGCATTCCCTGGCAGCGTCAGTTTTCCTACGCCCGGGAAATCGGATTTATGGGCGACGACTAAAATTTATCCGGATAAAATAAATGAAAACTGTTGAGGAACTATCTTGCGTCTTGTTTTTTTGAGGTATGATCTTTTCCCGAATAATAATTAATCCAGGCCGAGGTTTGATATAAATCCCAGTTGCAGGGCGGCACAATGCCCTCATCCAGTTGAATTTCCTCCCCGTGTTTTTTCAATCGGGCGTAAGCCCGGACATAGACACACTTCTTTTTGCCCGGATAGACTTCACACCATCCCTCAAAGCTTCCGCCGCAGGCGCCGTTGCGCTGGTTCTTCGGGCATTGCGACATCGGGCAGAGGTAGGCCACATCGATCAAGGCGCAATCTCCGCAGTCTTTGCAATCAAACAACATTACCTTCGTCAGGTGTTCCAGTTTGTGAAACAGTTTCTCCATCCTTGTTCCTTCCACCTTTCGGGAAATTCCTTTCATCAAACCGTAGAGTTTCTTTTCCGGCTCAAACATAAGCTTATGAGATAATCGCGAAAAGCCGTAAGATAATTCCACTTCGGCATCAAGCGGCCGGTTATGCCTCAAAACAGGAATTTCCTTGTTCAGGCCGGTTGTCGTATCGTGTTCAAAGTAATAGAATCCACCTGTTATGGGATAATCAAAATATTTTACCAAATCCATCCATTGCGAAACCAGAGCCTCGCCTTCAGAGATGATTTTTTCTACCTGTTCATATTTAATATTGTGCCCGCCGATATGAACTCCGCTGTAACCCATTCCTTTCATGATCGCGTACATTCGGGCCGCGCGGAGAATCCTCGCGCCTTCTCCCTTATCGGGATCGCTTCGCTCCTGATCCAGTTCCTTAAGAAGTTTATCCGTAACAACACTTCCGGGCAATTCATTGCGATTCATCATTTTGGCCGCGCCATATGGAAGGATATAAATATTTCCCATAAGAGGAATATCGAAACCGTTTAGTTTCATAAATAGGAGTATTTCATGAAATTTTCGGACATCATATCCCAGCTGCGTGATAATAAATTTTGCGCCGGCATTGATCTTCTTTTTCAGTTTGTAATACTGGAGCATCTGCTCCGCTTCGGTTGCCTTGAAAGGAGAAACTACGGCTCCGGGGAAAAAATCGCTGGGTTGATGACGGACGTTGCCTTTAACTCCTGGAACCTCAAGTCCCAGGTTCATCTCTGATATAAGTTGCAGGGTATGGATCGGATCAAGATCAAAAACAGGCGCGGGCCTCCCTTTGTAGCCGGACACCGGATAATCGCCGCTCATAACCAGCAGGTTTCTGATCCCCGCCCGATCCAGGGCGTAAAGCTGGCTCTCCATCTGGCTGCGGTTTTTGTCTTTACAGGTAAAATGAACGAGGGGTTCTATGCCCAGCTTCAAAATTTCGCCGCCCATGAAATCGGCAGACATGGCCGGGTTTCCGCCGGGGTTGTCCGTAACGGTAAGCGCCTGTATTTTCTTTCCGGCAGCTGCCTGCCCGGCCAGGGATAAGGCTTTTTCCTGAGACGCTTCCCTTGCGCCTCTTCCCGGCACCAATTCCCATGTGACCGGAAAAACGCGGGGATTCAACAACGCCTCTTTAAAACTGTTTTCTTTCATAGATATCCTCAGCCATCCCATACATAAATACCATTCGCTTGGAAGATGCCGCCTGTAGGGCGTCACTTCCAGGCAAGGTATAAAAATTTATTTCCATTGCGCGCCCTTCGGTTGCGCACCCTGTCACAGGATCAGATCCGGCAAGGAGGAGGCTCCGCAGACGTATTATTTATACGTTGAGGAAGCCGACGACGCTGCCAACAAAGTTATCCGACGACCGGAGGCGCATCCCGCAGGGAGAGCGCATAATAAATAAACAATTTACCTTGCCGGTAATTACCACCTGCAAGGTGGTGATTACAAGCGCATTGGTATAACTTTTGTGTAAAGAAAATGACACTATCATCAAATCTTGTCAACATCTTTTCTATCTAACAGTTGCAGTTCCCGGCCAAATTTGCTATTTCTTATCCATGATGTGCAAAGAAAAAAACATTTCAAAAAACCTTGCCTGTGTCCTGACTATCCTAATCGTTAGCTTGTTTTCCACAAAATGTTACGGCTCTCCGGAAATATTGAATGTTCGGCACTGGACGGCACCGGATCATACGCGGATTGTTCTGGATGTGGATGGCGAACCGGATTATGAAATTAAGGAAAGTGAAAATCTTCTCGTTTTGAATTTTATGGAAGCTTCATTAAATAAATCGATACCGGCCAAAATCTTTATCAACAAACCCGGGATTACAAAGATCATCTTTCATCAATACGATGAAAATAAAGTTGAAATAGAATTTTCTCTGAATAAACACCAAAAAGTTGAAGTTTTTAAATTAAGGAAGTTTCAGGATAAACCCAACCGGATTGTCGTGGACATCATGCTGGAACAAGGTCCGATGGAGGGAAAAACAACGGATCAGATCATTGAACTTAAACCAAAAAAAATAATCGTTATTGACGCGGGCCACGGCGGTGAAGATCCGGGCGCGGTGGGAAAAAGAAAAACTTATGAAAAAAATGTCGTGTTGTCCATCAGCCGTGAAGTTCAAAAAGCCATCAATAGAATGAGCGGATATCGCGCTGTTTTAACGCGTGACGGCGACTATTATGTTTCCTTCAACAAACGGTTGAAAAAAGCCAAAGATACGGGCGCAAGCCTTTTTATCAGCGTTCACGCGGACGCAGCCAGAAATCGGAGCGCCAAAGGCAGTTCGGTATATTGTCTCTCCACCGGCGCGGCCAGCAGTGAAGCCGCGAAACTTCTGGCCAGAAATGAAAACTTATCCGATATCCTGGGCGGCGTTCCGGAAAACGAAGGGAACAATGAATCATCTTCAATAATCATGAATATGTTTCAGACCAATACGATCAATTTATCGAAAATTTACGCGGGCATTTTAATTAAGCACCTGTCCGCGGTTTGCAATATAAAAAATAAAACCGTACAGGAAGCGCCCTTTCGCGTTTTAAAGTTACCGGATATTCCGGCGGTATTAATTGAAACGGCATATATATCCAATCCTCAAGAGGAAAGTCTGTTAAAAAAAAGCAGCTTTCAAAAAACACTGGCAGCGGCGATAGCTTCCTCAATTAGCGAGTATTTATCGGGCACTGCCGCCGCCGCGCAATGTGAGGTTGCCTTAAAAAAAGATAATGAAACCGGCAAGGCCGATAAAATACAAGATGATGAAATAACGACGGCTTATTACAGGGTAAAACGGGGGGATACGCTTTTTTCAGTGGCGGAGCATTTTAATACGAAAGTTGCTCTGCTTTTAAAACTCAACAAATTAAAATTGGACGATCCGCTTTGGGCAGGCAGAAAAATCATAGTGCCTGCGGGCAAAATAGAAAATAAAAATAATACAGCCGCCGTGTCAACAGCCGTAAAAAAGAAGTCCAAAAGCCCAAAAAAACCGTCAAAATATTATATGGTTAAAAAAGGCGATACTTTTTCCCTTGTGGCTAAAAATAATTCAACAACCGTGAATGAATTGCTCAAAATTAATCATATGAAAATTACAGATCCATTATTATATGGATTAAAGATTAAGCTGCCTTAAAGGGCCCCAAATGTTCAATGAAACAGTTAAAGAAAATTGTCGGATTTAATATTATTTTTATTATTTCCTGTTTAGCGCAGGTAACATCTGCCAACGCTTCCGGATTTATTTTTGACTGGCAGCCCTTCGTTGTTGACGCCGGTTTATCCTTAAAAAATCACAACAGCGAAGTTTTCATTAAAAATTCATCCATCGCCGATATAAGCGCGTTCATCCGTGAAGATTCCAGATACGCGTTTTACCCGGTATCCGATCAGAATAACACTTCAGCGCCGGAATCTCAGAAGAAATCCATGCTGGAAAATATTCAAATAAACCTTTTCCAGCCGGGTGCGTCTGTCGCGAACAGCCGTGAAACGCATAAATACAGTGATGATGAGAAGATATCAAAATTTGTTGATGCCATGACATCTTTGATTTACGATGATTCGAAAATAAAATCATTGGAAACCATCGGCAAAACAATCGAACCGCAGATAAACTTCTATTTCAAGTTCTAAACTCATTTTTTTCTGTTTTTTTCAGCGTCCTCGTAAAATGCTCCAGAGGCAAGGCGCACAAATCCCGAGGAATGAGGCGTACTTTTGCGTACGCCGCAATAATGTTACACAATGTTTTCAGCGGCCTCGTAAAATACTCCAGAGGCAAGGCGTGCGAGTCTTGACGAATGAGACCTACTTTTTCGTAGGTCGCAATGAGGAAAGACGAAGCACAACGCAGCATATGAACATTTTAAGGTGACGAAAAAGAAAAAGGCCCTTTGAAAAATCAAAGGGCCTTCATGTTTTAAATCCGGCAGCACCTACTCTCCCACACAGTCGCCCATGCAGTACCATCGGCGCGAAGGAGCTTAACTTCCGTGTTCGGGATGGGAACGGGTGTGACCTCCTCGCGATAGCCACCGAAATATCCATTATTATAATTGCGTGACAATGCATATCGCTTTGTTGCTAGCAAAGCACTATTAGTTATATATAAGACCAAATAAATAATTATTATGGTCAAGCCTCACGACCGATTAGTATCAGTTAGCTGAACACATTACTGTGCTTACACACCTGACCTATCAACCTCGTCGTCTACGAGGGGTCTTCAGTCTTGATGTCTCCATCAAGAGGGATATCTAATCTTGAGGTGGGCTTCCCACTTAGATGCTTTCAGCGGTTATCCCTTCCGAACTTAGCTACCCAGCGATGCCACTGGCGTGACAACTGGAACACCATCGGTTCGTCCATCCCGGTCCTCTCGTACTAGGGACAGCTCCTCGCAAATATCCTCCGCCCACAACAGATAGGGACCGAACTGTCTCACGACGTTCTGAACCCAGCTCACGTACCGCTTTAATTGGCGAACAGCCAAACCCTTGGGACCTTATTCAGCCCCAGGATGCGATGAGCCGACATCGAGGTGCCAAACCACGCCGTCGATGTGAACTCTTGGGCGTGATAAGCCTGTTATCCCCGGCGTACCTTTTATCCGTTGAGCGATGGCCCTTCCATGCGGAACCACCGGATCACTAAGACCTGCTTTCGCACCTGCTCGACTTGTCAGTCTCGCAGTCAAGCTCCCTTATGCCTTTACACTCTGCGGCTGGTTTCCAATCAGCCTGAGGGAACCTTCGCGCGCCTCCGTTACTCTTT
>DATKPG010000031.1:0-332534 GCA_035524255.1 Smithella sp.
ACCCTTTTTAAAGAGCTTGATAAAATATGCCTGCCTCATACTATTCTTGCCACAAACAGTTCTTATATTGTTAGTTCCAAAATAGCCGACGCGACCAAGCGTCCGGATAAAGTGCTCAACATGCACTTCTTCAATCCCGCGCTGGTGATGAAGCTGGTTGAGGTCGTCAAGGGACCCCACGTGAGTGACGAGACAGTCGATACAGTGATGGACGTTTGCCGGGCGCTGGGTAAATCACCTACAAAAGTGAATAAAGAAATTTACGGTTTTATCTGCAACCGGATGTTTTCCGCCCTCACCAAAGAGGCCTGCTCTTTATTGGATCTCGGCATCGCGTCCATCGAAGATATCGATAATGCCGCCCGCAACGGGCTCGGGCATCCCATGGGCCCGTTCGCGCTTTTGGATATGACAGGAATCGATCTGGAATATTTTGTGTCCATGGAAAGATTTCAGGAAACGCAAAATCCCGCCGACAGGCCAAGCCCCGGCCTTGTCGAGAGGTACGCGCGCGGAGATTACGGCCGCAAGACGGGCAGGGGTTACTATCAATATGATAAGAAATAAAACACAGGCATGCAATGCAGGGAGGCAATCATGAAAACCATGAAGGCAGAGCAAATAAATGAATTGGAAAAATACTTTACCACCCCGAACAATCTCGTGGATCTCTTTGAGATAAGCGCGAAGAAATGGCCGAACAACCGGCTTTTCGGCACAAAGAATCCCGCCACAGGGCAGTACGAGTGGATCACTTACAAACAGGTGGCCGAAAGAGTCAATAACCTCCGCGGCGCTTTAAAGAAGCTGGGATTAAACAAAGACGACGCCGTGGGCATCATCGTGAACAACTGCACGGAATGGTATGTCTGTGAGCAGGCGGTTCACGGGCTTTGCGGCGTTTTCGTTCCCATGTACCTGCAGGAACTTCAAAAAGTCATGCACTACATTGTCAGCGACGCCGAAATAAAGTTTCTGTTTGTGAGGGATGCCGCTGTCTATGAGAAAGTCAAAGACTTCAAAAAAGAAATACCCACCTTAAAAGAAATCTTCATCATTTACGGCGAAGGAGAAAACACGCTTGCCGCCCTCGAGAAGATGGGCCGGGATAATCCCGCGCCTTCCGTAAAGCCCCATTGGTCCGATCTGGCAAGCATCATCTATACCTCCGGCACGACCGGCGATCCAAAGGGCGTGATGCTTAATCACGGAAGCCTTACTTTGTGCGGCCGCGCGGGTGTTGATATGTTCGATCTGAACGAGACGATGCATGTGGTGGCGATCCTGCCCTGGGCGCACGTCTTCGGCCAGGCCGCCGACCTGCACGATTACGTTCACTGCGGCGGCGGCATCGCCTTTGCCGAATCTGTGGAAAAACTGATTCAGAATTTTCAGGAAGTCAAGCCCACGGGGCTCTCTGTCGTTCCCCGCATCGTCAACAAGGTTTACGATACGATTCAGCAGGGGGTGGCCGCCGATCCGGTTAAAAAGCAGTTTTTCGATCTGGCGGTGGCCGAAGCCATCAAGAACAGGGATCTGCCGGAAAAAACCAAAGAGTTTAAAGATTACGACGCGCTGGTTTTTTCCAATGTCCGCAATATTTTCGGCGGGGCCCTGAGATTTTTTGTTACCGGCAGCGCGCTCATGAAACCGGAAATAGCCCTTTTCTTTAAAGACATCGGCCAGCCCACTTTCGACGGCTACGGCCTGACGGAAACAGGGCCCACGCTTTCCATGAACTCGCCCAAGTACGGCAACAAGTACGGCACGGTCGGCAAGGTGGTCAAAAACATGCGCGTCGTGATCGACAAATCGCGCGTGGGCGAAGATAGTCTTGACGGAGAAATCATCGCTTACGGCGCTCATGTCATGATGGGTTATTTCAAGAAACCTCAGCAGACGGCGGATGTCATGATGCCGGATACCTGGATGGGTTTCCCCGGCATCCGCACGGGAGACCGCGGCTGGATCGATGATGAATGTTACCTGCATATCACCGGCCGTTTCAAGGACGAATACAAGCTCGCCAATGGCAAGTACGTCCATCCGGAAGGCATTGAAGGCGAAGTCAAACTTTTAAGATACGTTCTGAATGTGATGCTTTACGGCGACGGCAAAGATTACAATGTGGCGATTGTCGTGCCCGATTTCAACGCGCTGAAGGCCGATCCCAACACCAAACCGATGATGAAGGAGACGCTGGAGGAATCCCTGAAGGATAAGGCCCTGCAGGATTATCTCTCCAACGACATCATCAATCACCTGCGCAAGACCTTCGGCGGATACGAAGTGCCGCAAAAATATCTTTTTATCGCGGAAGACTTCACGGCGGATAACGGGATGCTTACCCAGACGATGAAGCTCAAAAGGGCGTTCGTCCTGAAGAAATACGGGGCGCAGCTCAACGCGCTCTATAATTGAAAATGACGGAGGATAATTTTAAATAATATGATGAACGCGAAAGAATATGAAGAAAGTTTACGCAAGCTTAATCTGAAGGTCTATATGTTCGGCAAGCGGATCGAAAATGTGGTGGACGATCCCATCATCAGGCCTTCCATGAACGCGGTGGCCGCAACCTATGAATACGCGGGCAAGTCCGAATATGAAGATCTCCTGACGGCGACATCGCACATCACGGGCAAGAAGATCAACCGCTTTACCCATATCCATCAAAGTGTCGATGACCTCGTGAAAAAAAGCAGGATGGGACGGCTGATGGGGTCGCTTACGGCTTGCTGTTTCCAGCGCTGTGTGGGCATGGACGCCTTAAACGCCCTTTCCATTACCACCCATGCCATCGACGAAAAATACAAGACAAGCTATTACAAGCGGTTTGAAAAATTTCTGGCCCACGTTCAGGAAAAGGATCTGGTGTGCGACGGCGCCATGACCGATCCCAAGGGCGACCGCTCGCTTTCTCCATCCGGGCAACCCGATCCCGACATGTATTTGCATGTCGTTGAGGAGCGGCCCGACGGCATCGTGGTGAGCGGGGCCAAGGCGCATCAGACGGGAGCGGTAAACTCGCACGAGATCATCGTTATGCCCACCATCACCATGCGGGAAGAGGATAAAGATTATGCCGTGTCGTTTGCCGTGCCGTCCGATACGGAGGGCATCACGTATATCATGGGACGCCAGTCCTGCGACACGCGCAAACTCGAAGGCATGACCTTCGACCGCGGCAATATGTTTTACGGCGGGCATGAGGCGCTTGTGGTCTTCGACAAAGTTTTCGTTCCGTGGGAACGCGTGTTCATGTACAAAGAGTACGACTTTACAACGCAGCTTGTGGAAAACTTCGCGGCCTACCACCGTCAGAGCTACGCCTGCAAGGTAGGCGTGGGCGATGTGCTCATCGGAGCCGCCCAGACGGCCGCCGAATACAACGGCGCGGAGCGCGCCTCTCACGTGAAGGACAAGATCATCGAAATGAATCAGCTCAACGAAACCCTGTTTTGCGGCTGTATCGCCTGCGCCTCGCAGGGGCATAAAGAAAAAAGCGGAACGTATCTGGTGGATGTGCTGCTGGCTAACGTGCACAAGCAGAACATCACCCGCTTCCCCTATGAGATAGCGAGGATCGCGCAGGATATCGCGGGAGGGCTCATGGTCACATGCCCCTCCGTTCAGGATCTGCGTTCGCCCGAAACGGGGAAATGGGTTAAAAAATATTTCACCGCCAGGTCCGGTGTTTCCACGGAGGAGAGGCTTCGGATTCTCAGGCTCATCGAGAATATCACCATGGGTACGGCGGCCGTGGGCTATCTGACCGAGTCCATGCACGGCGCGGGATCGCCTCAGGCCCAGCGCATCATGATCGCGCGCCTCGTGAACATGAAAGAAAAACAGAAAAGGGCCAAAGAGCTCTGCGGAATTGAAACTGCTGATAAAAAATAAATCATCATGACGGGAAAGGAATTTAATCAATGAATAACAAAGACGATATCGTCATCGTAAGCGGAGTAAGGACGCCGTTCAGCAAGTTCGGCGGCGCGTTAAAGGAAATACACAGCACGAATCTCGGCGTGATCGTGATGAAAGAGAGCCTCAAGCGGGCGGGGCTTGCGGGTAAAGACATCGACGAGTTGTATTACGGCATGTGCGATCAGGCCGAAGCCGCGCTCTACGACAATGTCAACGCCCGTCAGGCGCTCTTAAGAGCTGGCCTTCCCGAGACGCTGGTATCTCTCACCATTGACCGGGCCTGCTGTTCGTCGCTGTGCGCGGTTACGCTTGGCCGGAGGGCAATCCTATTAAATGAAGCCGATACCTGCATGGCCGTGGGCGCGGAGAACATGAGCAACACCCCTTTGCTTATCAACGGACATCGCTGGGGTTCGGGCATGAAACCGCTGCTGGTTCAGGACTACTTAAACCCCATCACCTACCGGGAATACTCACCGCTGGGGAAGGACGCGGGCGAAATCGCCATCGAGCACGGCATCTCGCGGGAGGAGCAGGACGTGTGGGCGATGGGTTCCCATCAGAAATGGGCCGCGGCTGACAAGGCCGGCCGGTTCAACGATGAACTCATCAGCGTTGAACTTCCCGCTAAAAAAGGCGCTCCCGTCATCTTTGCCAAGGATGAACTTCCGAGGCCCGATACAACCATGGAGGCGCTGGCGAAACTGAAAACCATTTACGGCAGTCCCACCGTTACAGCCGGAAACGCTCCGGGGCTGGATGCCGGAGCAACCGCCCTGATTATCATGCGCCGGTCAAAAGCTATAAAAATGGGCATCAAACCGCTGGCAACCGTTATCGCCGCGGCAAGCGGCGCGGGAGAGCCCAGAAGAATGGCCGAACTCCCGGCTGGGGTAATATCCAAAGCGCTGAAGAGCGCGTCTCTTACGATCGGCGATATGAACATCATCGAAATCAACGAGGCCTTTGCCGCCGTGACACTGGTTTCCACAAAAATGCTCGCGGGCAATGATGAAACCAAATGGCGTGAAATGCTCATAAAGACCAACCCCAACGGCGGAGCCATTGCCATCGGCCATCCGGTGGGAGCAAGCGGCGGACGCATCCTGATGACGATGATGTATGAACTCGCGCGACGCGGCGGCGGTTACGGCGTCTGCGGCATTTGCGGCGGTTTGGCGCAGGGTGACGCGGTTGTCATCATGGTTGATTAAATTCACAACTTTATAAAAAATCCGATAAGTGAACCACCTAAACGGGTGATAGAGTCAAGGATGGAAATAAACTTGACTTTATCACCTTTTTGTTTGTATGAATAAGCGTGCTTGAGAAAGGCAAACCGCATTGAAAAAGCGGGGCGCAAAGTTACGGCCTGCGTCTTCGATAGGAGACATGGCGGCAGAACTGCCGGGCATCTTCAGAAGATTACTTCCGGCAATCCTGTCATCGTAAAAATACTAAATATAATGGAAATATGTCGTAAAACGGAAAATTTAAAAAAGCGGCCCGTGTGAAATTCCGGGGCGCGAAATAACTGACCAAAGTCTGTGTTTTGGTAAAACAAGTGGTTCTTAACGGACAATGAGGGGACTTTGTTTGATGAGAAGCAAGACCAAAGCCATGCCTGAAAACAAAAGACCGCCCGCGGCGGTAAAGCGCGACGCTCCGCCGCCAAAATATTCATTGTCCGGAAAAAATCAATCCGAATTAAAAGATTCCTCTGTGTCCAAAAAGCGTGCCCCTTTGCCTCCGGGCGGCAAAAGCGCCAAGAAATATCAGGACATCCTCAGAAATCTCCACGACGGATGTTTTGAACTGGATCTTGCCGGCAACTTCACTTTTTTTAACGATTCCGTAAGCCGAATCTTGGGTTATTCACAGGAAGAACTGATGGGAATGAATTTCCGGCGCTATACGGATGAAGAAAACACGAAGAAAGTGCTGGACGCTTATAACAAGATTTACAACGCGGGGGAACCCTCCAAAACATTTAATTGGCAGGTTACGAGAAAAGACAGCACGAAGCGGTATATTGAAACATCCGTAACTTTACAAAAAGACTCCCTCGGCGAACCGGCAGGTTTTGTAGGAATCGTCAACGACATCACCGAACGCAAACAAATTGAAGACGCGCTGCGCTTAAGCGAAGAAAAATACCGCACCATTCTTGAAAATATAGAAGAAGGCTATTTTGAGGTTGATCTGACCGGCAAAATTACTTTTATCAACGATACCATATGCAGAGTTACAGGCTACACGAAAGATGAACTGATCGGCATGGACAACCGGCAGTATACCGCGAAGGAGGATTTAAAAGAAGTTTATCAGGTCTTCAACAGGGTTTACACCACGGGAGAACCCGTAAAAGAATTTTGCTGGCGGGTCGTCAACAAAGACGGAGCTAAGAGATATATGGCCGGTTCCATATCGTTGATAAAAAATTCATCGGGAAAGCCGACGGGATTCAGAGGGATTGTCAGGGATACCACCGAGCGCAACCAAAGCGAAGAACTGCTCCGGGAAAGCGAAAAACGATACCGTCTTTTGGCCGACAACATTACCGAGCATATCTGGATCCTGGATTTAACCTCCATGAATATGACCTACTTAAGCCCGTCTGTGGAGAAAATATACGGAATTCCTTTAGACGAGATAAAAAACTTTTCCTTGAAGGATATTCTCACGGAAGAATCTTTTCAAAAAATAGTGGACGCTTTTTTTAAAGAAATGCCCGTAGCGCTCGCCACGCCGCCGCCCGCCCTCCATAAATATACGTTGGAACTGGGAGCCCGCCACAAGGACGGTCATATTGTTCCGATTGAGAACACCATGAGTTTCATGCGTGATGAAAACGGGAGGCTGGCATACATCCTGGGTGAAACCCGGGATATCACCGAACGCAAGAAGGCGGAGGCCTTGCTGAAAAAAAGCGAAGAACAATACAGGCTCTTGGCGGATCACATGAAAGACCAGGTGTGGCTCATGGATATGAAACTCAACATCACCTATGTCAGTCCATCCGTGGAGAGAATAACCGGATATACAGCCGACGAGATCAAGAATCTGCCCTTAAGTAAGCTTCTCACTCCTGAATCCCTTAAAAAAGCGTTGGAGTTCACATCGCTTAGCATGCCGAAGGCCATGAAGGCCTCTTCAAAAGATTTTGAATTCAGAACGCAGGAACTGGAAATCGTGCTTAAGGGAGGGAAAACCGTATGGGGGGAATGCTCGTTTAGTTTCATCAGGAACGATCAGGGAAAAGTGGTGGCCATCCTCGGTGAATCGAGAGATATAACCGACCGGAAGCTCGCGGAAGATAATTTGCGTAAAGAGGAACAGTGGTTCCGGGCTTTGATTGAGCACTCTTCCGATATCATTGTCGTGCTTAATCCGCAGGGAAACATCACCTACATCAATCCGGCCATAGAACATTATCTGGGATACAAGCCTGAAGAAAGAATCGGCAAAACGGGGGATGAGCTGGTTCATCCGGATGACATCGATCATTTGGCGAATTCTTTCATACTATTGGTTTCGGATGTCAACGCTCCTGCTCAATACTGGGAAATGCGTCTGCGTCACAAGAATGGAGAATGGCGGACATTTGAATCGGTGGGAAGCCACCGCGTAAGGGACGGCGTTGTCGATGCCGTCATCGTCAACTATCGGGACATCACCGAACGCAAGAAAGCCGAAGTCATCCTCAAAGAAAGCGAACAGAGATATCAGGAGTTGAGCATCGTTGACGACCTCACCCAGCTTTACAATTCCAGACATTTTTACGCTCAGCTGGAAAAAGAAATAGAACGAGCCAATCGCTATGAACAGCCGCTGGCCATATTGCTTTTGGATCTTGACGATTTCAAGGTGTTCAACGACACATTCGGCCATGTTGAGGGGGATTATGTATTGTCACAGATGGGCGATGTGATCAAACGATGTCTACGCGAGACGGATTCCGCCTATCGTTACGGCGGCGAGGAATTTACGGTCATACTGCCGATGACGACGAACCGTGAAGGCCTGGTGACGGCCCAAAGAATCCAGGCGGAATTAAAAAATGAATCTTTTGGCCCCGCGGGTCACAGAGTTCATCTGACCGTGAGCACGGGGCTTTCGCAGTACAGGTTCAAGGAAGATATGAAAGCGTATGTCCACCGGGTGGACCAGCTCATGTACATCGCGAAGAAAAACGGGAAAGACAGGATCTGTTCCGCGTTATAATGTCACAAGCCGCCCGGCTTGATCCATTCAATATGATCCGCCGCCTATTTAAAGTTATAGCGCTCCATTTTGCGGTACAGTGTGCTTCGGGAGATTTTTAGTTTCCTGATAATCTCGCTTTTGGACATATTCATATTCAGCATTTTCGCGATCATCTGGCGTTCAACATCTTTTGCCGCCTCAAACTCCTCGCCCGCCGGTACCGCCTGTTTCCGGAAATGAAGGATTTCCTCCGGGATAATATCAGCCGTCAGTTCACCGGTCTGGGAATAGTTCATCATCCGTTCTATGACATTTTGCAGTTCCCTGACATTGCCGGGCCAGGGATAATTCATAAGAATACTTGTCGCCTTTTCATCGAAGCGGTCAATATCCCTTTCCATGATTTCACTGTACTTGTTGATAAAGTAATCAATGAGCAGGGGAATGTCGTCCGGCCGTTCCCGCAGAGGGATCATCTTGATGGAAAAAACATTGGCGCGGTAATACAAATCCTCCCGGAAATTTCCCTTCCGGACCTCTTCCTTGAGATTTCTGTTTGTCGCGACAATGATGCGCACATCCACGGGCCTGATGCTGGCTCCGCCGATCCGGACAATGGCTTTATCCTCAACGACCCTTAATAGCGCGGGCTGCAGTTCCAGCGGCATTTCCGCGATTTCGTCAAGAAAGATCGTCCCGCCGTCCGCCAGTTCAAACTTGCCCTGATTCCCGCCGCGTTTCGACCCGGTAAACGAACCTTCCGTGTAGCCGAACAATTCGCTGGAGATCAGGTCTCTCGGAATAGCGCCGCAGTTGATGGCGACGTAAGGCCCGTTTCTGCGTTTGCTGGCGTTATGAATCGCCTGCGCGAAAATATCCTTTCCTGTTCCGCTTTCGCCCAAAAGCAGAACGTTGGAATTGCTCTGCGAAACCATCCGGGCCTGCCGGATCGTCTCTAAAAATCTGGGGTTCATCCCGCATATATCTTCGAACCGCAGACTTGCCTTGGCGCCGATCATCTTGGTGACCAGCATCTTGGCCCGTTTGATTTCATTGAGGATGATCACTTTGCCCATCATCTCCTGCGTGTTGGACAGGATGGGATTGCACGTCAGCGTGTAGTCCTTTCCCCCGCCTTCGGAAAAAATTCGCACTTCAACATCGATCAGCGGCTGATTTCTTTCGACCAAACGAAAGAAGTCGCTGTTTTTATCGCCGAAAACCTCCCGGATGTTTTTGTGCTCAACCCATTTGTTTTGTGAAAAGAACATGTTTTTCGCGTTGTCATTGAAAAGCGAAATGAGCCCGTCATTGTCTATGGCGATCAGCCCCTCCGGGATCGAAGAAATAACCGTCTTCTGATACGTGTTGGCGACGTGAGCCTCGATCAGGGCCTTGTTGATGCGCAGTTCGTTCTCTATGGCCATGGCCGCCGCGACCGTCATTCCCAGCGTGTGGGGATTTACCTTATAATAGCGGCCTGTCATGACGAGTCCTCCCATGAACTCGCCCTGAGGACTGAAAATAGGCGCGCTTGAGGCTGTCTCCTCGTGAAAATTCCGGCAGTAATGCTGGCCTCCGAAAATTTGAATGGGCTTTTGTATTTTCAATACGGTTCCGACGCCGTTGGTGCCCGCGTACTCTTCACCCCAGCAGGCCCCTTTGACAAAATTGCCGGTTTGCGCGTGTTTGATCTCATATTCGTCGCCGATGATTTCAAGAAGATATCCCTCATGATTGAACAAAACAACGATAATGCCGGAGCCCTCAACGAATTTGTAAAGATGCCGCATAAACGGCCGGCTGATTTTGATGAGCTCCTTGTTCGCGTTTTGCAGGTCCTCAAGACGGTCTCCCGTCAGGACGTTGTCAATGGCCGCTATTTTTGGATTGACGCCGTAATTTTTGCAGCGGATCCAGGACTCCAGTATCTCATCCGGGATAACGGCCCTGTCAGGCTTTTCGCCGCCACTCGTAAATTTCTCCCACTCCCTGAGCGTCCGCTTATGTTCTTCGCGGTAATTGATGAGCCCGTCATTGAAAGCGGGCACGTCTTCGGCTTGCGCGCCGCGCGTTTTTGAAATCTTCTTTGCGGTTTTCATGATTTTTCTCCTGCGCTGAATATTGATATTCCATAATGAGACATATAGATCATATTATGTTTCATATTGACACATTTTATTGTCTCATATTGGTACACATTATAAACCAAAAAATGAACAAATCAACAATAAAATTTATAATACTAATGATTACAATAATATAGAGTTTATCACGCGGTGGCGTATAAATGGCACAGGGTATGCAAACTCTTTAAAATGAAATCGAAGGCGGCGGTTGCCCGCCCTATGGAAAGGAAGCCATCTGACTTTTATGGATTATCTGGAAAGATTCAGGATTGAGGACAAAGTGGTCATCGTGACGGGCGCGAGCAAAGGGCTCGGAAGGGAGATGGCTTTGGGACTTGGTCAGGCTGGCGTCAGTGTGGTTGTCACAAGCAGAACCGTTTCGCTTATCGAAAAGACAGCGGATGAAATCAAAAAGGCGGGCGGCAGCGCCATTGCCTTGCAGGTTGACGTAAGCGACCCTGAAAGCATTAACCGGATGGTCAGCCGGGCTGTGGAGCATTACGGGCGGATAGACATCCTTATCAACAATGCCGGCATCGCCCCGATGAAAAAAACCGTTGATACGGAAATCGGGGATTGGAACGACATCATGAACACGAACCTGAAATCGGCGTTCCTGATCTCCAAGGCCGTTGCCCCGCACATGATCGCGAAGCGGCAGGGAAAAATTATCAATATCGGATCGGTCCTGGGACGAATGGCCTCGACGACGGCCATGCCGTACTGTGTCTCGAAAGCGGGAATCGCCCATATGACGAGGGCGCTGGCCCTTGAATGGGCTCCTTTCGGCATCCATGTCAATTGCATTGCCCCGGGATTCTTTGAAACGGAAATGACGCTTCAGACCCGCGAAGACCAGTCTCACATGAAGTTTATGATGTTCAAAATTCCCGTCAAGCGGTTGGGCAGGCCCGAAGAGATCGTCGGGGCCGTGTTGTTTCTGGCATCGGAGGCTTCAAATTATATGACGGGCGCTGTCCTGACCATCGATGGCGGTTACAGCATTTGGTAAATAGGCAGAATAGGATTTTAAGCAAATGAAAGCAGTTGTATTTCACGGCAATGAGGATATCCGGTTAGAGACCGTGCCCGATCCGGTCATGATGCATCCCGCGGACGCTCTGGTTCGCGTCACGACATCATCCATTTGCAGTACGGACATTCATATCAAGCACCATGGAATGCAGATGCAGGTGAAGCCGGGGACCATTCTCGGCCACGAATTTGTCGGCGTGGTTGAGGAAACCAAAAAAGGAAATGGTCAGTTTAAACGGGGAGACAGAGTGGCCGTCTCGTGCACGTACAGCTGCGGCAACTGTTACTACTGCAGAGCGCAGCTCGCGTCTCAGTGCCCCGCGGGAGCCTGCTTCGGGGCCATGGGCGATGGAACCAATCACGGCGCTCACGCCCGGATTATCCGCGTTCCTCATGCTTTCCGGATCATGCACAAAATACCGGATGAACTCTCCGATGAAGATGTTCTTTTCGTGGGCGATATTTTGTCGACAGGCCTCTTCGGCGTCGAGCTGGGGGATGTTAAAAAAGGCGATGCCGTTATTGTATGCGGGGCAGGGCCGGTCGGCCTTTGCGCCATGCTGATAGCCCGCCTTTACGGCGCGTCGAAAATTATCGCCCTGGAGATGAACAAGCACCGGGCGGACATGATTTTCAGACTCGGGCTGGCCGATCATGTCATTCACCCCTCGGATGAAAAACCTTCAAAGATCGTCAAAGACCTGACGTACGGCCGCGGGGCCGACGTGGTCATCGACGCCACGGGCGATCACGAAAATTTTGACAGCATATTCAATTTTGTAAGACCCGGCGGCCGCGTGGCCCTCATCGGCGTCTACAATGATCCGGTTCGTTTTTCCATTTACAAGTACTGGTGGAAAAATCTGACGATCAGGACGGGGCTGGTGGAAACCGGCAAGATGGGTTTGCTGATGGAGTGGATAAGGCAAGGCAGGATCAACACGCGCTTTTTGATCAGCCAAACGCTTTCGTTTGACGACATCATGAACGGCTATGACATGATGGACAATAAAAGCCCGCAGACATTGAAAGTGGCCGTCAAGGCGACAGGATGATTTTAAATTATTTAACGGGTGAACGTCGCCGGGGCCTTCGGGTCTAATATACGGAAGATAAGAGGATAATATTTAGCGATGAATAAAAAAGACGATGTGGTGATTGTAAGCGGCGTGAGAACGCCATTTTCGAAGTTCGGTTCGGCACTGCGCGACATGCACAGCATGGAGCTTGGCATCATTGCCATTAAGGCGTGCCTTGAACGCTCAGGCGTCAAAGGCGGCGATCTGGACGAGTTGTATTACGGGATGTGCATCCAGTCCGAGGCGGCCCTCAATTATAACGTAATCGGGCGTCAGGCCCTTCTTAAAGCGGGATTGCCGGAGAATCTTTTGTCGCTCACGGTGGATCGGGCCTGCTGCTCCTCTTTGGTCAGCGTCCAGTTGGGTTACAAATCCATTCGTCTGGGTGATGCCGAGGTCTGTATGGCGGTGGGCGCGGAGAACATGAGCAACACGCCGGTTGTTTTAGGCGGCCATCGCTTCGGCCGGGGACTTTCGCCTCTTACGATGGTCGATCATTTAAACCCGATTCAGTACAACGGCTTCGGCATCCTCGCCAAAGACGCAGGCGAAGTCGCCATGGAATACGGCATAACGCGCGAGATGCAGGATGAGTGGGCGCTTAAGTCTCAGCAGAAATATCAGGCGGCGAAAAAGGCGGGCAGGTTTGACCGCGAGCTAACACCCATCGAAGTGCCGCAGAAAAAAGGACCGGCAAAAATATTTGTCGAGGACGATTTCCCCCGGGCGGATACCACAATCGAAGGTTTGTCAAAACTAAAGCCTGTTTATGGAAGCCCCACCGTAACCGCGGGCAACGCGCCGGGCCTCGATGCCGGGGCGTCGGCCGTAATTATCATGAAAAGAGCGAGGGCGGAGGCTTTGGGCATTAAACCCCTTGCCACAATACTATCCATGGCCAGCATGGCCAAGGAACCCAGACGGATGGCGGAAGTACCCGGTTACGCCATTGAGCTAGCCTTATCGAGAGCCGGTCTTAAAATCGATCAGGCCGATGTGTTCGAAATCAACGAAGCGTTCGCGGCCATGCCGCTGGTATCTACCAAGATCATGGCCGGCATGGATGAAGAGCGATGGACAAAGATCAAAGAAAAAACGAATCCCAACGGCGGCGCCATCGCGATGGGACATCCCGTCGGCGCAAGCGGCGCGCGCATCCTTCTGACCATGATGTATGAACTGGAAAGAAGGGGCGGCGGGATCGGCGCCTGCGGCATCTGCGGGGGATTGGCGCAGGGAGACGCGGCCGTCATCAGGGTTGATGAATCGAATTGAACAAAAAAGAGTAAGTAAAAATTGCAAAGAGGAAGGATTTACAAATGGGAAACAAATTACAGGATATGCGGGATACCCGCTTTGTGCTCTACGAGCAGTTGAAAATTGAAGAGATGTGCAAGGCGGACCGCTTTGGGGATCATTCGCGGGAAACTTTTGAGATGATCATGCAAGCGGCGGAGAAGCTGGCTGTTAATGAATTCGCGCCCGTCAACAGCGAAGGCGATAAAATCGGTTGCCAGTGGCAGGGCGGAAAAGTTTCGGTGCCGGAACATTACCGGGAACCTTTTAAAAAGTTCTGTGAAGGCGGGTGGATGAACATGCAGGAAGATTACAGCGTCGGCGGACAGAATGTTCCTTTCTGTCTTCACTACGCGTGCAACACGCTGTTTTTTGCCGCCAATCATTCGCTTTCGGCCTATATGGGATTGACCCACAGCGCGGCGAAAGTCATCGAAATTTTCGGCACGGAGAAACAGAAGAAAAAATACATGATGCCTCTTTACGAGGGACGGTACGCGGGGGTCATGGATTTAACCGAAACCCAGGCAGGTTCCGATGTAGGCGCCGTCCGCACCAAAGCCGTCCGAAACGCGGATGGGACCTATTCGATTACGGGCGGAAAAATCTTTATCACCGGCGGCGAACAAAACCTCACGGAAAATATCATCCATATCCTGCTTGCCCGGATCGAGGGGGATCCCGAAGGAACGAAAGGACTTTCGTGTTTTGTCCTACCCAAGATCGTCGTGAACGCGGACGGATCGCAGGGTCCATCCAACGATATTTACTGTTCGGGCATCGAACACAAAATGGGCATGAAAGGTTCAGCCACCGCGGTTTTGAATTTCGGCGACAACGGCAACTGCATCGCCGAACTTCTGGGGCCCGAAAGAAAAGGCATCCAGGTCATGTTTCATATGATGAATGAGCAGCGCATCCTTGTGGGCATGCAGGGGATGGCGCAGGCGGGCACCGCGTATCTTCACGCGCTTGACTTCGCGGCGGAGAGGAAACAGGGCACGGCTTTCGGCGCCACAAGCGGCGAACAGAGCGCCATTATCAGCCACCCCGATGTCCGGAGAAATCTGCTGTGGATGAAGGCTTACACCGAAGGCATGCGGGCTCTGATTCTCTATACCATGTACTGCATGGACCGGGTAACGGTGACGCATGATGCGGATGAAAAGAAAAAGTGGAACGATCTGGTGGAAATCCTGACACCCATCTGCAAAGCCTACTGCTCGGACAAGGGCTTTGACACCTGTATAAAAGCCATTCAGGTGCACGGCGGCTACGGTTACTGCCATGAATACAAAGTTGAGCAGTGCGCGAGGGACAGCAAGATCACGTCCATCTATGAAGGGACCAACGCCATTCAGGCGCTGGATCTTTTCGGCCGCAAGATCAGCATGAACAAGGGAAGGGCATACGATGTCCTGCTTGCCACCATGAAAGCGACGCTAAGTGATGCCCAAAAGAGCGCCGATCTGTCGCCCTGCGCCTACGCTGTCGCGAAAGTCATTGACGCGTTGGAAAAACTGACAACGGATTTGCTTGCCGCGAAAGCTTCGGATGATTCTTTTATGGCCTATTCCTGGGCGTCTCCCTACCTGGACATTTTCGGCGATGTGGTTCTGGGATGGATGCTGATCTGGCAGGCCGTCATTGCCGAAGAAAGTGCTAAAAAAGACGGCGGTGAAGACGTTTTCTATAACAAAAAAATCCTGACGGCAAAATTCTATGCCGGATCGCTTTTGCCCGCGGTTTTCGGAAAGATCGCGGCCATTCGGGAGAATGACCAATCGCTTGCGCGGATGACGGAAGCGATGCTTACACAACTATAAAATCGAGGCGGAGATCATGATTACGACGAAAGAAGATTACATCGAAAGTTTAAGGAAACAAAAACTGAACGTTTATTACAAGGGTGAGCGTGTGGAGGACGTCACGACCCATCCTGCCCTGATTCCCCATATCAACGCGGCGGCGAAAACCTATGAGCTCGCCCTCCGTCCGGAGAATGAAGACCTGATGACAACCACAAGCCATCTGACAGGCCGGAAGATCAACCGCTTCACGCACATTCACCAGTCCGCGGAGGACCTGATTAAAAAAGTCCTGATGCTTCGTCTCATCTCCCATGAAACGGGAAGCTGTTACCAGCGCTGCGTTGGATTCGACGCGATGAATTCGCTGTATATGACCACCTACGAAATTGATGAGGCCTGCCACACAAAATATTTCCTGAGATTTGTCGGGTTCCTCAATATGATCCAGTCGGAAAATCTCATGGTCGTAGGCGGCATGACAGACCCCAAAGGGGATCGCTCCCGGCGTCCCTGCGAACAATCCGATCCCGATCTGTTCACGCGTGTCGTGGAAAAAAGGGAAGACGGCATCGTGATCAGGGGGGCGAAGGCTCATATGACCGGCGCGGTGAACAGCCACTATATCCTCATCATGCCCACGCAAAATATGTCCAAAGGCGATGAGGCTTTCGCGGTTTCGGCGGCCATTCCGCTAAACGCTCCGGGCATCACTCTTATTTTCGGGCGTCAGTCCAATGAGGAGCGAAAGCTCGAAGAAGGCATTGACGCGGGCAACAAGGAATTCGGCGTGGTCGGAGGAGAAGCCCTCGTTATTTTCGAGGATGTGTTTGTTCCCTGGGAAAGGGTTTTTATGTGCGGTGAAATCGAATTCAGCGGAAGGCTGGTGGAGAGATTCGCCACGCTTCATCGCCAGAATTACGGGGGATGCAAGGGCGGCGTGTCCGATATTATCATCGGGGCCACGGCTCTGGCCGCGCAGTATCAGGGTACGGCCGGCGCTTCCCATATCAAGGATAAACTCATCGAGATGATGCACCTGACTGAAACGACCTACGCGGGCTCGATTGCCTGTTCGGCCATGGGATCCCGGACAAAGAGCGGCGCCTTTTATCCCGACCCGCTTCTCGCCAATTGCACCAAACACAACATTACCCGGAACATCTATGAAATTTCACGTCTCGCTCACGATATAGCGGGCGGGATCATGGCGACGCTTCCTTTTGATCAGGATCTCAAAAGCCCCGAGGTCGGCAAATATGTCAGAAAATTCCTCGCGGGCGTGGCAGACATCCCCACGGAAGACCGGATGAAAATCCTGCGCCTGATTGAAAACATGACAGGCGGCACCTGTCTGGTTGAAAGCATGCACGGCGCCGGGCCGCCGCAGAGCCAGAGGGTGATGTACCAGCGCCTGGGACTCTTGCCGCAGAAGATTAAAATGGCCAAGGCTCTGGCGAAAATTAATGATTATGTCCAAAGTTCAATAGCAATAAAATAATAAAAGGGGAACGGGAGGGCTTTGTAATGAGTATCATGAATGAATATAAGGAAAAACTGGTGAGCCCGGAAGAAGCCGTAGGGGCTGTGCAATCGGGCGATAAAGTGCACTACGGACATTTTGCCATGTCGCCGACATTTCTGGATCCGTATCTGGCGCAAAGAAAAGACGAATTAAAAGATGTGAAGGTATACGGGGTGACTTATCCGGGGATCGCGCAGGTGGCGGCATGCGACCCCAGCCGGGATCACTTTATGTACCATTCCTGGCATTTCAGCGGCGGTGACCGCATTCTGCATGACAAGGGTTTGTGTAACTACATTCCGATGCTTTATCAGGAAGGTCCCGATCTCATCAGCCGCTATGTTGATCCGGGAGTGGTCATGATCAAGGTCGCCCCGATGGATAACAACGGCTATTTCAATTTCAGCGTTTCCAATTCCGATACCTATTGCTTTGTAAAAAAGGCGACGAAGATGATCGTTGAGGTTTGCGACAAGGCCCCGTATTGCCTTGGCGGCAATAACGAAGCTGTGCACATATCGGATGTGGACATGATTGTCGAAACGGATAACAAACCGTTGATTCAGGTGCCCGTCATTGAACCCACAGAAGTCGACAAGGCGGTTGCCGCCCACGTCATGGAGTTGATTGAAGACGGCTCGGTGATTCAGCTGGGTATCGGCGGAATGCCCAACGCGGTGGGAGCCATGATTGCCAAATCCGATCTTAAAGATCTGGGATGCCACACGGAGGTGCTGGTGGATGCCTATGTTGATATGTTTGAAGCTGGCATCATGACAGGCCGGAAAAAAACGTTCGATCAGGGCAAAATGGTTTATACCTTTGCCCTCGGCACACAGAAACTGTACGACTTTCTGCACATGAACCGCGCGGCGGCAAGCTGTTCCGTGGATTACACGAATAATCCGGCCATTTCATCGCGGCATAACAAGCTGATATCCGTCAACAACGCCATCGAGATCGATCTGTACGGACAGGTCTGTTCCGAATCTTCAGGCACCCGCCACATTACCGGCACGGGCGGCCAGCTCGATTTCATCAACGCCGCTTTTCGATCCGAAGGCGGCAAGGGCATTGTCTGTCTGTCATCTCTCAAGGAAAGCAAAAAAGGCGAAAAGAAATCCCGCATCGTTCCAACGCTCAGCCCCGGAGGCATTGTGACGGTTCCCCGGACCATGACCCATTACGTGATCACGGAATACGGCGCGGTGGATCTCAAAGGCAAGAGCACGTGTGAAAGGGCTGAACTGCTCATCAGCATCGCGCATCCCGACACGCGCGAAGAGTTGATTAAAGCCGCCGAATGTCAGGGAATCTGGAGAAAAAACGGCAAACACTAAATGGGCTTGCGGAGACAGCTCCGGTAAAAAAATTTTGAATCAGGAGGGATGGGGTTTAGAAACATTAAACAATTAAATTTTTCAGGAGGGTTTACAAATGGCGAAACTGGATAAAAACAGGATGATTTTTGGACTTATGTTGATTATTTTGATCGCGGTTGCCGAGATAATCGGGGGAGCAGCAAAAATGCCGCTGTGGTCCGCTTTTATGGTGATGATTTTTTTCTTTGTCGTGCACGAGGACAAGACGAAAATCCCCCATATTATAATTGGCGGCCTGTTCGGCATGGCGAATTTAATTATTGTAAAAATTTTTCTGGGGTTCGCGGCCCCATCGCTGGGACTTGAACTGGCCAGGCTTATTTATATTCTGATTTTCGTTTACGCGATTGTGGCTTTGGGCGAAATAATTCCGGTTGTATTCAACGCGTTTGCTTTCATGTTTTTCCTGGTAACGGCGCTCGCGGCTAAAACGCCGGATTTTAATATCTATGTCAGCATGGCCGTGGAAGTGGTTATCGGTCTGATTTTTGTCTACGCGATCCTCGGAATGGCCAGGATCGTTGCCATGCTGGCCATGCGCGGCGCGGCAATAAAAGCAAACTCATGAGATTCGCAAAAATGATGGAGAAATGACCACAAACGCCATTCTCCTGGTGGCAACTCCCTCGCCCTTTTTACATTTTTTTTAAAGCGGTAAAAGGGTGAGGGAGTTTAAGTTGTCAAATGTCCTTGACAGCCGGGATAACGCCTCCTATACTCCACGCAAAAAAAGGAAGTTGTTATTGATAAACCATGCAAAGACGTTTCCAGAATTCTCCGCCAAAAAAATTAATTCAATGAACGTGTTTAACGTTTAAAATATCAAAGCAAAAAGGGAGTCGATTATGAGTAATTTGTTAGTCAACACGCGGGATCAGCAATTCGTCCTTTTTGAACAGCTGGGCATTGAGAAGCTATTTGAATCGGAAGCCTTCAAGGATTTTACCAAAGATGACTTATTGATGATCATGAAAGAGGCCGAAAAGATGGCCGTTAACGTCCTTGCCCCGACCCATAAGGAAAGCGACGAAGTGGGCTGCCACCTCAAAGACGGCAAGGTATCCGTGCCGAAGTGCTATCGTGAACCCTACAAGGCATTCTGCGAAGCCGGCTGGCTCAATCCCATGGATTCGCCGGAAGTAGGCGGCCAGGGCATTCCCGCCGCCGTCGGTTTTTCTAATCTGGAACTTTTCGGCGCGGCCAGTTACGCGCTGATGATGTATCCCGGCCTCACGCACGGCGCGGCTGGGCTTATCCATACATACGGAAACGAGGAGCAGAAGAAAAAATACATGCATAGACTCTTTAGCGGCGAGTGGAGCGGCACCATGTGCCTGACGGAACCCGGCGCGGGCAGCGACGTCGGCGCGCTCAGAACAACAGCCAAACGCCTCCCCGACGGAAAATACCTGATCACCGGAACCAAGTGCTTTATTTCCTCGGGCGATCATGATCTGACCCCCAACATCATTCATCCGGTGCTGGCACGCATCGAGGGCGACCCTCCCGGAACCAAGGGCATCTCCATTTTTATCGTTCCCAAATATACGGTAAACGACGACGGTTCCATCGGAACGTTCAACGACGTCAATACCGGCGGCATCGAACACAAGATGGGAATCAAGGGATCGGCCACCGCGACGCTGAACTTCGGCGAAGACGGAAAGTGCATAGGCGAACTGCTGGGCAATGAACGCGAAGGCATCAAGGTCATGTTCCAGATGATGAACGAAGCGAGGCTGGGAACGGGCATGCAGGGTCTTGATCTGGGTTCGGCGGCATATGAGCACGCCGTGGCTTACGCCAAGGAGCGCGTCCAGAGTCCCTCCATTCTGGAGATGAGAAATCCCGAGGCTAAAGGCGTTGCCATCATCAACCACCCCGACATCCGCAGAAAACTACTGTGGATGAAATCCCATATCGAAGGCATCCGCAGCATGTGTTACTTTACCGCTTACTGCATCGATATGTCCAGAGTGGCCAAAACCGATGAAGAGAAGGCCAAATGGGAAGGTTTTCTTGACCTGATGACGCCGGTTGTCAAAGCCTACTCGACGGACAAGGGGCTCCTGATCTGCTCCATGGCGATGGATGTCTACGGCGGCTATGGATATTGTCAGGAATATCCCGTGGAGCAGTACCTGCGGGATGAAAAGATCGCCACCATCTATGAAGGAACCAACGGCATTCAGGCCCTTGACCTTGTCGGCCGGAAGCTCGGCCAGCGAAAGGGCGCGAACATCATGAATCTGGCCGCCATGATTCAGGCAACCTACTCAAAGATGAAAACCCATGCTGAACTTGGCCGGGCCGCGGCGCTTATGGAAGAGGCATCCAATGCCTGTCTGGAATTGACCATGTTTTTTGCCAAAGCCGGCAAAGCGGGAGATTTTCTGCTTCCCGTTCTCAATGCCTGCAAATTCCTGGAACTCTTCGGTGACGTGATTGTCGGGCACTTTTTGCTTGACGCGGGCGCTATAGCCTCTGAAAAGCTAGAAGCCATCTATAAGGCTAAGGGCGCCGATTCGCCTGAGAAAAAGAAAGGCCTGCAGAAAAGCGATTCGGAGGCGGCATTCTACAGCGGCAGAATCGCGTCCGCGAAATTCTTCGCCAATGAAATCCTCACGACCGTGAAGGCGCGCTGCGAAGCTATTAAAGAAGCCGATAAGAGCCCGCTGGAAATTACTGACGAAGCCTTCTCAACTTAGAATAATAAACCATATTTTATGGAGAAAGGGCGCGGTTCTCCCGCGCCCTTTTTTATTTGTGTAATTAAATTCCTCTAGTGTCCCTCTTTGGAGGGGGTGCCGCGAAGCGGCGGGGGAGGGATAACCCTGCCACGTTGTCATTGCCCGGCTTGACCGGGCAATCCAGAAACACCTTTTATCCGGTCGATTCTTTTTGACTCGACTGAACTCCACAGGAAGATTCAAGAGTTTAGACCTGCCAGTTTACCCCTATTTAATTCATGTTGTTGACGGCTGATTTGCACCATATGTTAAAATCAAAAAATCAAAAAACACCTTATTGAAAAAGGAGATTTCCTATGCGTGTAATGATGAAAGTATCCATACCTGTCGAGGCAGGTAACAAAGCGTTGAAGGAAGGCTCTCTGTCCAAGACCATGATGGAGTTTGTGGAAAAAATGAAGCCTGAAGCCTCCTATTTTCTGCCTAAAAACGGACGGCGAACGGCGATTTTTGTCTTCGACCTGAAGGATCCATCGTCCATCCCTATTGCCGTCGAACCCTTTTTCATGGGCCTCAATGCATTGGTCGAGATGACGCCTGTGATGAACGCCGCGGACATGAAGGCTGGAGTGGAAAAAGCAATGAAAGCCGTCTGACATGATGAACCGCGCCTGCATCATAGCTTTTGGCGGCATCCACGACTTGAAATATTCCGGGATAACAGGTTGCTGTTGTCTCCGTATTTTTATATACTCAGGCCTATACGCTAAAAAGAGGATAAACCCTAATGATTCCCAAACAAATGAATTATATTGAAACACAAAAACCGGGCGGGCCAGAAGTCATGCAAATCGCGACCGGAATGGTGCCGCAACCCGGGGATAATGAGGTTCTCATTCGTGTCATGGCCGCGGGCGTGAATTACCCGGATGTCCTGCAGCGCATGGGCCTGTATCCCCTGCCTCCCGGGGTAAATCCGGTGCTTGGCCTGGATGTGGCGGGCGTTGTCGCGGCTGTGGGCCGGGATGTAGATTCAGTAAAAACAGGCGATATGGTTTGCGCGTTAACCAATGGCGGCGGCTATGCCGAATATTGCGTTGTCCCGTCGCCGCAGTGTCTGCCATGGCCGAAAGGTTACGACGCGATTCGGGCGGCGGCGCTTCCCGAAACATACTTCACCGTGTGGGCAAACCTTTTTCAGATAGGAAAGTTCAAGAGAGGCGAGTCGTTGCTCGTGCACGGTGGCGCGGGCGGCATAGGCATAACGGCTATGAAGCTCGCGCTTGAATTCGGCGGTGTTGTCTATGTAACAGAGGGGAGCAAGGAAAAGTGTGACGCGTGTCTTAAGCTCGGCGCGGCGGCAGCCTTTAACTTTCGTGAGAGTGATTTTGCTGAAGCGCTTAGAGCGATTGTCGGAGCAAAGGGCGTTGACGTGGTGCTTGATATAGCAGGCACTCCGAACACGCAGCGCAATCTTGCCTGCCTAGCCATGGACGGGCGCCTGATTCAAATCTCTGTTACTCAAGGCTCACGGGTTGAGATCGATCTCATGCTCGTGATGTCTCACCGTCTGGTCATAACCGGTTCCATGATGCGGCCGCGCACAACAGCCGAGAAAGGTAGGATCGCGAGTGAGCTCAAGGAATTTGTGTGGCCGGCGCTGGATGCGGGACGCTGCGGCCCGCTGGTACACAAGGTTTTCCCGCTTGCCTCGGCCGGTGATGCGCACAGGCTTATGGAAAGCAGTACGCATATAGGAAAGATCATCCTTAAGGTCGCGGATTAGATATGGCCTTATGTCAAGTTCGGTCGAGTCGAAAAGACTCGACCGAACTTGACATTATTTTCTCCCTTTTCTAAAGGGAGAGCAAGAGGGATTTTAGAAAAAAATCTCTCCTCACCCCTCTTTAGAAAAGAGGGGGATGCAATATGAGCGGTCGGGCCATTTTGACTCGGCCGAACTTAATTCAGAAAAAAGGGCGCGGATATTCCGCGCCCTTTTTGTTTTTATGACAAATGCGTCAACATAATCTGTCCGGTTGACTTATCCGTTGCTTCTTTGTATGATTTTACAAATATTCTAGCAAAGTATGCTAGAATAAAGCTGACTTCAGTAAGTGAAGCGAAATGACACCTTCCAACATAAGAGCGGATAAAGCCCGCGATTGTTGTTGCGGTGTCCTGAGATTTACCGGAGATATAAGTAATGACCCAAGAGACGGAAGCCTTCAAGCAGCGCGATGACCTTCTGGAACTGGAGACCGACATCCAGAATTCCATGGAAAAAGGATTTCCGCTCCTGATCTTCACCCGCGGGCTCGAGAGGCGCTTCCTCACCGACACTCTGAATCTGCGCAAGTCCCGCTTCCTGATCATGGGAATCATCGCCGTTTTTATCTACAACCTGTTCCTCTTTACGGACAAAGAGATGCTCCCCGATGTTTATCTTACGGCGTGGAAGATCCGGTTATGGATTGTCACCCCCGCCATGATTCTGGTCCTGATCCTTATGCGCTCGCGCGCTTTTGCCCGGTTCCTCGATGTATTTGTGGATTTCCTCGTCATCCTGACTTCGGCCAGCATTATTTTCATGCTGGAGTTGAGCCATCATCCCAATGTCGTGCACTATCATACGGGCATCATTCTTATTGTCATGTTTGGAAACATCATCGTTCGTCTGAGGTTCTGGCATGCTTTCTGGGTTTCGTGGCTGACATTTCTGCTTTATGTTCTGACAGTATCCCGCATCACACCCATGCCGCCTCCGGTGATGATCAACAGCAGCGTCGTCCTGTTTTCCGCCATTATCATCAGCCTGATTGCCAATTACCAGATGGAAAGCGATCTGCGCCGGAATTATCTTCGCAATCTTCTCAAGGAGATCGAAAAGATCGGTCTGGAGAAGGCGAGGGCGGAGTTTGAGCAATTGTCCTCTCTGGATGTCCTCACGGGGCTTGCCAACAGGCGTCATTTTGACGCGTTGCTTGAGCGGGAATGGCGGATGTGCGTGCGGAGCCAGACGCCGCTTTCCATCCTCTTTCTGGATGTGGATGATTTCAAAGCTTATAATGATCATTACGGACACCACGAGGGAGATGTCTGCCTCCAGAAGATTGCCGCCGTCATCCGGGGGAGCGTCCACCGTCCCCACGACGTATGCGCCCGTTACGGGGGCGAGGAATTTATTGTTCTGTTTTCCGATATCTCCGGGGAGAGCGCTTATCGGGTCGCGGAAAATATCCGTAAAAGTGTCGAACTGGAGAATTTACCCCATTCCTATTCCCGCGCCGCCTCGTATGTCACCGTCAGTATCGGCATTGCCTCGATGATTCCGCAGCCGGGGATGAGCCCCAACACGTTGATTGACATGGCCGACCGCGCCCTTTACAAGGCCAAAGAGCTGGGGAGAAATCAGGTACAGAGGTTTATGTCCTTGTAGAATCCGTCCTGACAAAAGATCATCGCGGTATCTGTTTTAAGGGGAAGTCTGACGTGCCTGATCAAAGGAAATGAAACCGGCTATGATCAACAAGGTTGATAATCGTCTCACAAAACAAAAGCTCATCGTTTATATTATTTTAACGGTTGTCACACTTGCGGTTTACTGGCAGGTAAATCTTTGTGGTTTCGTCAATTTAGATGATTATACTTACGTTATAGAAAACGATCACGTCCAATCCGGAATAACACTGGATGGTTTGCGCTGGGCCTTTTCCACAACCTATGCCGAGTTCTGGCATCCCCTGACCTGGCTCTCCCTCATGCTCGATAATCAGCTCTATGGCGCAAGTGCCGGAGGTTACCATGTCACCAATCTTATTCTGCATATACTGAGCACTCTGCTTTTATTCTGGCTTTTTTGCCGCATGACAGGAGCCATCTGGCGCAGTGCCCTTGTCGCCGCGCTCTTCGCGCTTCACCCGTTTCATGTAGAATCGGTCGCTTGGATATCCGAACGCAAAGACGTTTTAAGCGCGTTTTTCTGGATGTTGACGTTGTGTCTGTATGTTTATTACACGGAAAAGCCAATCATAAAAAGATATCTGCCGGTTGTGATTTCTTTTGTTTTGGCGCTGATGAGCAAGCCTATGGTGGTTACGCTGCCGCTGATTTTGCTGCTTCTTGATTACTGGCCGCTGAATCGACTTGAGTCGCGAAAAACAGCAATCGCACAAACATGCGATAAACCCGTTTCCGCAAATAAAGAGAAAAAGAAGAACAAGGGAAAACTAAACGCGACCAAAGAAAATATGCCCCAGACTCAAATACAAAAATTACCGGAATCGAAAATCGCGGGAATCATTCCTGTATGGCAGCTTTGGGAGAAAATCCCTTTTTTTATTTTATCCGCAATATTTTCCATCCTCACCATTTATGCCCAGCCTAAAACGCGCACGATTCGCTGGCAGCATGGCCTGGAATCGCGCATCATGAACGCGATAGTTTCTTTTGGAACATATCTCGCGAAAACTGTCTGGCCGTATGATATGGCCGTGTTTTATCCTTACTCCGGTCAACTGCCCCTCTGGCAGATGATCATAGCGATCATCGCGATAATCGCTATCAGCGCCGCTGTTATTTTGATGGTGAAGCGTTTGCCCTTTTTATTTACGGGCTGGTTATGGTTTATAATAACACTGGGGCCGGTGATCGGGATCATTCAGGTGGGAGACTTCGCTTATGCCGACCGTTATCATTATCTGCCTTCCATCGGCATTGCCGTCATGCTTGCCTGGGGCATTCCGTCTTTGATAAAACGTGAAGAGGCGCGCAAAATGATTTTATTTCCGGCGGGAATAATTTTTCTTCTTATCCTTACAATTTTAACCTGGCAGCAATGCGGTTACTGGAGCGACTCGGGCTCTTTGTTTAGCCATGCCCTGAGGGTAACGAAAGATAACTATCTGGCGCATTACAGTTTGAGTGAGACCCTGATGAATGAAGGAAAAAGCGAAGAGGCCATTTATCATGACAGCGAGGCCATCCGCCTAAAGCCGGATTGCGCCATGGCCTACTATAACCGGGGAGTTGTTTACAATAAACTCGGGCAGTACCAGCAGGCGATAGAGGATTTCAGCAAAGCAGTCTCTGTTGAAGGAGATTATGCCGATGCCTACTACAACCGGGGAGTTGATTTCACCAATATTGGTCAGTATCAAAGGGCCATTGAAGATTTCAAGCAGACCATCCGCCTCAATCCCGCTTATTACACAGCCTACAACAACATGGCCGGCGTTTATCTGCAGCACGGCGACAAGGAACTCGGCTGCGATTACGCTCAAAAAGCGTGCGCACGGGGCTTATGCCGGGCGCTCCAGTGGGCTCACGAAAATGGGCTGTGCCGTTGATTCTTTAAGATTTTTCAGGCCGGGTGGGAGTTCGAAAACGGAAAAAATAAAGCTCCACAAAGGTTTCAAAGACACCACCGATTCAAATTGCCATTGACAATTTAAGTGGTCAATGGCAAAAATACTCCCCGAGGGTTAATGCATCGTTGCGCCTCATACATTAAAATATGAACATGGAGGATACATGGCCAAGAACGATATCATGGAAGCAAGGAGAGATAATATTATAGACGCCGCCATGAAGGTATTCGCGGAAAAAGCTTTTTCCGAAGTTAACGTGTCGGATATCAGCAAGGAAGCGGGTGTTTCCACTCCCGTCTTATATGAATATTTTAAGACAAAGGAGGATATGCTCTTCGCGATTCCGGAAAAATATACCAAAGAACCCATCAGGCTTCTGGAGGGTGTTATTCCTTATCTTAGAGGGGCCGAGGCAAAAATCCGCGCTATTGTTCAGGGCTACATGACGCTCTATGAGCAGAATCCTCTTTATTCATCGATTGTCATTCTGCAATTGAAGTCCAACCGGAATTTTGTCAAAACAAACGCCTATCAAATGATCCGCAAGGTCGCGCGAATCCTTTTAAACTGCATCAAGGAAGGGATTGATGACGGCACATTCAAAGAAGACACCGATCCGTTCCTGATCAGATCCATGATCCTCGGGTCTATCGAGCATCTCTGCACCAGGAAACTGCTACTGGGCAGCCCATCCGATCTTGTGGCCTTTGCCGATCCGATGATTGACGCGATCCTCGCGGGAATCAGAACGCAGCCGAAACAACTTTCCATGAATCTGAGTTTGAATAACGCGGATATCATAAAGAGTCTGATTTCCGAAACCCTGAGGGACGCGAAGGATACCGCTCCCAAACGAAAAAAAGCTTCCAATAAATAACCTGAAACTTCTATAAACACCTTATGGGATGCCGCGGGTCTGATAACCGCGGCATCCAAAACTTGCGGTGTTTCCGCGCCCTCCCGCGTGAGGCCGGAAAAACAGGCAAGCCTTATAACAACGGTTTATCACCTATTCAAATCGATTATTTCATTAGACTTTCATTAAAATATTTATAAGTGCCGGCGGCTACCGTTTGCAACGGGCTTTATCAATACATAGAATGATAGAAATATGAGTTGTCTTTTTTGTATTAATAATAACTGGCTATAAATAAATATTGACAAAAGTAAAATATGTGTCATTATTATAGCATGATTAACAACAAAAAATATTTGAATAGCCTCTTATGCTTAAACCGGTTTATTTCAAATCTTTTATCGGGGCTTGTCTGTATCCCGGAAAACCCGATAGCAAATCCCGAAAAAACCAATCCCCGCAAGTACAGGCAAAAGCCTGTTGAAAACAATTGCCGAATCGATAACCACGCGCAGCTTGCGGAGTCTTCAACAACAATGATCAGGAGGAAACCATGAGAACAAAAGAACAATATTATGAAGGCCTGAAGAAAATGCGCCGCAATCTGTACTTCAACGGCAGCAAAATCGACCGTACCGACGCCGCCCAGGAAAAGGCGCTCAATGTCATGGGAGTCACCTTTGACGCCGTGACGGATCCGGAGCTCAAAGACCTGTGCACGGCAACTTCCCACCTGACGGGAGAAACGATCAACCGGTTTTGCCATGTGCACCAGTCCCCCGCGGATTTGCACAAGAAACAGGACATGACCCGGGCCCTGTGCCGCAAGGTGGGTTTGTGCATCCAGCGATGCATGGGCGTGGATGCCCTAAACGCGGTTAACGCGGTTTCCTTTGAAGCGGACAAGCAGAACAACGGCAAAACGGAATATCACAAGAATTTTATCAAATGGCTTGAGAATTTCCAGAGAAACGATCTTGTGGGCTCAAGCGCTCAAACAGATGTGAAGGGCGAGCGGTTAAAAAGACCCGCCGAGCAGACAGACCCGGACGCGTATCTTCACGTTGTGGAAAAAAAGAAAGACGGAATCGTGGTGCGCGGCTGCAAGGTTCATATCTCGGAGGCGTCGATCGCGGACGAGATCATGGTGGTTCCCACCCGCGCCATCGGCCCGGATGAAAAAGAGTACGCCGTTGCCTTTGCCGTTCCTGCCGACCATGAAGGGGTCAAACAGGTCGTGCATGTTCACCAGAGCCGGGAGCGCCAGATCTACAAACGCGGGTTTGAAGGCGGGTACACGGATTCCTATATTATATTCGATAACGCGTTCATCCCGTGGGAACGCGTCTTCCTCTGCGGCGAAGAGATGCACGCGGGAGCCTGCGCGCTTTTGTTCGCGCTGTTCCATCGTCACAGCTATTCGGGATGCAAGCCCGCCATCGGGGATGTGCTTCTGGGAATTGCCGCTCAAGCGGCCGAGATCAACGGCATCCGGAAGGCGCCTCACGTGAGAGAGCTGCTCTCCGAGATTATCAAAGTAAGCGAACTTGGCTACGCGGCGGGATACACGGCATCCGATCTGGGCAAACCGGAGATCTATGTGCCGGGTCTTGGCCCCATGCCCTACGGTCCGGGCAGTTATATTCCCAATTCCATTTATGCCAATGTCGGCAGATGCCTGACCGGCGAGGCTGTCTTTCATGAGCAGGAAATTATCTGCAACATCGCGGGGGGCATGCCCGCGACGTTTCCCTATGAAGGGGACCTTGCCAATCCCGAGACCAGGGCGCTGCTCGAAAAATATTTAACCCGTAATCCAAAGATTCCCATCGAAGAACAAATCAGGTTCTGGCTCCTTCTCATCGACTTCGCCTGCTCGTCGGGAAGCGGCTCCATGAACTACGGCAATTATCACGGCGGAGGGTCTCCCATCATGGAGCAGATCGCCATCACCGCGCAGTATGACATCAAGCTCAGAATGCATCTGGTGAAGTATCTCGCGGGAATAGAAGAGCTGAAACCCGGCACGCTCACGAAATAAGGAAAGCGTTAACGGTAAATAATAGCCGGGGATTCTCAGGGCCATTATTTATCGGGTCACGATGAAAATTATTATCGATGAGATTTTAATTCGAAGAATATATTCGTGAATATGAAAGGAGAAAATGTATGGGTATTGAAGCGACAAATCAATATACCGGCGGGAAAAAAATCACTATCGAAACGTGGCCGCTGGATCAGGTTTCTGTACTAAAGGGGAAAAAATTTGAATTTGACAGTCTTGCTGAAATGATTGTGACCCGTGCCGCCGAAATACCGGACAAGCCCTTTCTGTATTTTTACGACCAGACTATCACGTATCGGCAGATCAATGAACGCGCCAACAAAGTGGCAAACTTTTTAACAGGCAGGGGCATCAAAAAGGGCGACTTCGTCTCCTTTCTGGTGTTGAACTCCCCCGAGAATTTATATATTATGTTCGGCATCCAGAAAATCGGGGCCATTTCCGGAGCCATCAATTTCATGCTTCAGGGGCCGGAGATTGCCTATCTCCTCGATGATTCAAAACCGAAAATTGTATTCGTGGGAAGCGAATTTATGAAGCCCTTTGCCGCAGGCTTTGAGCAGGCAAACCATAAGCCCATGGTCGTCGAAGTCGCCACCGGCATCGAGCACACCTTCAAGACGGTGGATGCCACCCTCGCGGACATTATGAAAAATTATCCGGATGACGAAGCCCTGGTCCCTCAAAAGCCCGATGATCCCTTCCTTCTGCTTTACTCTTCGGGAACTACCGGACGTCCCAAAGGAATCCTGCTTAAGAATGCCGGGCAGTTGGCTCTGTGTAAAAGTCAGGCAAGCATGAACTGCTGCAATGAAGGAGACGTGATGCTCATGGTCCTGCCCTATTTTCATGTGAACCCGATCTGCGTCTGGACGTATCCGATTATCTTTGGCGGTCAGACCATCTGTCTGCGGAAGGGACCATCGCCTAACGATTTCTGGGAGCCCATCCTGGATTACGGAGTCACCATTGTTATGGGTGTTCCGGCATTGTATGCCTTTGTGCTCTTCACGGTCGATCCGGAAAAAATCGATCGTTCGCGGCTGAAACTAAGGTACGCGTTTAGCGGCGCGGCACCCATGCCCGTCGACATTATCAACACCTTCAAAGACAAGTTCAATACGGAAATCATAGAGGGATACGGCCTCTCCGAGTCTCACGGCATGTCCACCGTCAATCCGCTTCTGGCGAAACGAAAGCCGGGATCCGTGGGCGTGGCGATGCCGGGCAACGAAGTGAAGATTATGGATGACAATCATCGTGAAATGGCTGTAGGCTCGCCGGGCGAAATCTGCATCAAGGGAGATCAGGTCATGATCTGCTATTTTAATCAGCCCGAAGCGACAAAGGAAACGATCAAGGATGGATGGCTGCATACCGGAGATATGGGCTACATGGATGACGAAGGATTTATATATATTGTTGACCGCAAAAAAGAAATGATCAACCGCGGCGGAGAAAACATCTATCCCCGTGAAGTCGAGATGGCAATTGAAACCCACCCCAAGATCAGGGACGTCGCGGTTATCGGTATTCCGGATCCGGCGCTTACCGAGCAGGTTAAAGCCTATATTATTCTGCATGAAAATCAGACCCTCACGTATGAAGAGCTCAAAGAATATCTCAAAGATAAGCTCGCGCGCTATAAAACGCCTTCAACAATAGAGCTGGTAAAGGATTTTCCAAGGAACCCCACCGGCAAGGTCATGAAAAAGGAACTCAAGCGTCTTGAACAGGAAAAGGCAGGTAAGATATGATTATCGATTGCCACTATCATCTGGAAGAAAGGGTTCATACGGTTGACCGCTTGATCAGTGAAATGCAAAAAGCCGGCATCGACAAGGTCGCGCTTATGGGCAGCATGATAGGACCTTTCGCGGAACCGCCCCAGTTTTTGATCGGCGCGCTTCAGGTTCTTCTGGAGCATTCCTTTTCCCGTGGCTTGGGAAAAGCCCTGATTTCTAACTTCACCGAAAAAAATGAGGTCAAGGTTCTGGGAACGCCGCATGCCATTACCACAGACCCGGACAATGAAAAGGTATTCAACACCGTCAGCAAACACCCGGATAAATTCCTGGGCTGGATATTTGTAAATCCGCGGGGCAAAAAGAATCAAATCGAGGAATTTGAAAAGTACAAAGACGCGAAAGGCTTCATCGGCGTCAAGGCGCATCCTTTCTGGCATCACTTTACCCCGGTGGAACTCGCCCCGGTTGCCCAAAGGCTGGCTAAAACAGGCAAACCGCTTCTCATTCATGCCGGATTCGGAGAAGAGGGCAATTTCGAGGCGCTCTTGAAAAAAGTACCGGATCTTAAACTCATCCTGGCCCATGCCGGTTTCCCGCAATATGGAGACACTTGGAAAAAGATCAAGCCTCTGGAGAATGTTTACATGGATCTTTCCCAGACAAGCTATACCTCAGAGCGCGCGACGAAGAAGGCTGTGGAGATGTTCGGCGCGGACAGGCTTTTCTTCGGCACCGACGGACCCTATGGTTTTCATGGAAGCGATCATCAGTACGACTACGGCTTTATCAAGCGCAGAATGGAAGGGATGTTTGCGGATATCAGGGTCAGGGAAAAACTTCTGGGGAGAAGTTTTGCGAAGGTTGCCTCTGTGAGTTGAAAAATATTTTTGGCGACGCTAAAACAGGTATCGTGTCAGGTGGCGGCAATCAGGATAGCGGTAAATTATTCAGAATAAATTGATACAGGAGTTGACTTGTTCATGAAAAAAAACAGAGTCGGGCGATTGGATGGAAAAATCGCCCTTATAACCGGAGCCGCGGACGGTATCGGCAGAGCCGCGGCAATACTTTTCGCTCAGGAAGGCGCGAAGCTTATTATAACGGATGTTAATGAGATGGGATTGGATGAAACCATCGAGCTTGTAAAAAAAGAAGGCGGAGTGGTTGCCGGCAGAAAGGCGGATGTCTCCTGTGAAAACGATGTTGAGGATTTGATAAACCTTACGGTGGAAACTTACGGCATGATCGACATTGTCTGCAACAATGCCGGGATAACGGGACAGTTTTTAGGACTGGATCAGGAAGATGGCACTGATTGGCTAAAGGTTTACGCGGTCAATGTTCTTGGCGCGGTTTATGCCGTCAAACATGCCGCCAAATACATGCGGGAGCAAAAGTCGGGCGCGATTGTTAACACGGCTTCCGTGGCCGGAATACGGGCCGGCGCGGGTTTGAACGCCTACAGCGCCAGTAAAGCCGCATTAATTAATTGTACTAAGACAGCGGCCTGCGATTTGGGAGCCTTTAACATCCGGGTCAATGCCGTATGTCCGGGATTAATCGAAACGGGAATGACCCGTCCCATTTTTGATTTGGCCCGCGAAAAAGGGAAAGAGGAAAAACTGGGAAGCCGATGCGAATTGAGACGCTACGGCCGTCCGGAAGAAGTGGCCCGGGCTATTTGTTTTCTGGCAAGCGATGACGCGAGCTTTATCACGGGACAGGCGCTGCCTGTGGACGGAGGCAATACGGCATCGCTGAATATGCCGGGTATGAAAATTTAACCTACGATCGGATTGGTCAGGTCACGTTTTTGCAACAAAAAACCCCCCGCAAAAAAAGCGAGGGGATAACAAGATATGCTATTGCTCTTTGAACTTTTCGGAGTCCCACATTTTAAACCTGGCCTTTGGCTAGGAGGATTAACACGAAGACCCCTATCTTTCTTTTGCGTTAACGTCCCGTAGAATGGACTCCTTTATGAGCAAAGCATTATCCCGTTTGCAGGGTTTAACTGCGGAAGAGACCTGCAATGCATATGTTTGTTTATAAGCTGTAGTCAGCTCATTATTATAACCGCTCTTAAAGCAGTACGCGTGATCTCCAACACCTTAAAGATGTTTTTTTATTACCTCTCGTTGAAATGTGTAACTTTTATTCACATCGTTCGGGCATTGCAGCATCTCTTCACTTTTAATGTACAGCCGCTCCTCATGAATGTCAATGACAATATATAAAATAAACGGTCTTAATTTTTTGGCATCTCTTTAATGAGAGGATTTCCCCGCGGTATTTATTCAATAAAACCGTTGAAAACACTGGGAATGACGGGAGTTATTATGTAAATTATTAATATCATTATGAATATTACAATGCGCAAGGTTTGGGCATTTTGCTAATAATTGCTATTTTTTCTATAAGTTAGATAATTTATCAACAGACTTATCAACAACCATTTCCACACTCTTGTTGATAGGAATCATCATGATCGAGTGTTGATTTTTGTCTGTAATTATTATTATCTTGTAACAGTTACAATTTAAATTATGCGCGGAATGCATAGATAGTCGCCTGCTTACAAATTAAATTATTAAAATTTTATTAATTAATTTTAGTAAACATTTAAAAATCACATGGCTTTATTGTTTTATTCTTTGACACAGTATCATTCTTCATATATTTTTATCTCTAGTCGAAATAACCGGACAGAAACATAAATCGCATTATTTATCTGACAGCGGTCATGGCATTAAGGAAAAGTAAAATAAAGAATAAGCGCGGCGAAGAACATAAATTCAGGACTCTCGCGGAGCAATCATCCGATATTATTCTTCTGGTGAACCGGGAAGGTAACATTATCTATGAAAACCCCGCTGCGGCGGAAATTATGGGATTCAACGTTGAGGAAAGAATCGGCAGCAAGGTATTTGAAAATATTCATCCCGATGACCTGAATATCGTGATTAACGCGTTCAATACATTGTTTGGAAGTGAAAATGCCCCGGTTCAGCGGGGTGAAGCGCGGGCCCGTAAAAAGGATGGAAGCTGGCGTACTTTTGAAGTTGTTGCCAGCCCTCTGAAAGAGGGCGATGTATTTGACGCGGTGATTATAAATCTTCACGATATCACCGAACGCAAGCGGACGGAAATGATCCTGCGGGAGCAGGAAGAGCGGTTGCTCGGCATCACCGAAAACCTGCCCGGAACTGTTTTTCAGTTCTACGCGAAAGACAACGGCGAGTGCGGAGTGACCTATATCCGTAAACGCATGACGCAGTATTTTGATGAGAATCCGGACTTGACGGATTTTTTCTCATTCTTTGTTTCCCGCATTCATGAAGAAGACCGGGACCGGTTTCTTTCCTCCATTCAGGACGCGGTGGAAAAAGAAATTCCCTGGAATTTTGAAGGCAGGTTCTTCGCCACAAAGACCGGCGAGATGGTCTGGTTTCAGGGACTTTCCACGCCGATTCGCCGCGAAGATCAACTGATCTTTAACGGGATTTTGCTGAACATCACCGAGCGCAAGCAGGCGGAAGAAAGATACCGTCACATCTTTGAAAATGCCCAGGAAGGCATTTACCAGTCGACGCCTGAAGGAAGATTTATCCTTGCCAATCAGTCCATGGCGCGAATACTTGGATACGATTCGCCTCAAAACCTTATCACCGCCGTAACCGATATCGCTTCGCAGGTCTATGCCGATGCTGAAGTACGCGCGGAGTTCATCAGGATAATGGAGAAACAGGGTTTTGTGAGAAGCTCTGAAGTCCGGTTCCGAAGAAAGGACGACAGTATTATCTGGGTGTCCGGGACGATGCAGGCGGTGCGCGATGATAAAGGCCGTATTCTGTATGAGGGTGTTATTGAGGACGTAACCCAGAGGAAAGAAAGTGTTGAGCGGTTGAGACACGCCCTTACGGGCACCGTCCGGGCGATAGCCGCTATCGTTGAAACCAGAGACCCCTACACGGCCGGTCATCAGCGCCAGGCAGGGGATCTCGCGCTTAGCATTGCCGCGGAAATGGGGCTTTCCAATGATCGTATGGAGGGCCTGCGTCTGGCGGCCATCATCCACGATTTGGGAAAAATATCCGTTCCGTCCGAAATTTTGAGTAAGCCGTCTGAACTGACGGCTTTGGAATTCAGTCTTATCAAAACCCATGCCCAGGCGGGACATGATATATTAAAAGATATCGAATTCCCCTGGCCTGTCGCGAGGATTGTCTTTGAGCACCATGAGCGGATGGACGGATCGGGTTATCCGCGAATGCTTAAAGGAGAAAATATTATTCTGGAGGCCAGGATTCTGGCCGTCGCGGATGTCGTGGAAGCCATGTCTTCGCACCGCCCTTATCGCGCGTCGCTGGGTATCGAAGCGGCGCTTGAAGAAATCGAACAAAACAGGGGAACCTTTTACGACGCCGATGTAGTGGATGCCTGCCTGAGATTGTTTCGCGAAAAAGGCTATGGGCTTACGTGCGAAATAGAGATAAACCGGGCCTGACGCCATCCATACTTTGTCAAGTTGGTTCTAAAACAGCCTGTTGCCCAAATATCCCTTGCTAATCAGGAGTGTCATTCAGATGAGCGGCAAAATCATTGTAAGCCATCATCGACAGGACAGAGGATATTCTCACCCGCTTATTAAAAATTCTGGGCAATAATTTCATGATGAACCTTGACCGTCCGATATTACGGGAAAACAGCATGATACTGAGGCGAAGGGCAAACAGGACGCGGTATCTGAATTTTACCGGATCTAATTCATTTGAACGTTTCCAGAAATCTATATCCCAGTAGTAATTTAGTTTTTTCCAGATGGCATCGAAGGAGTACACCTCCCGGACAATTCTTCTGAACCCCGCGGTGAGTTCTTCAGGCGTCTGGAAGCGGGGAGAAAAGACAACATTCTGAGTGTCATATTTATTCCAGTCCTTGTGGAGAATCCGGCCTTCTTTCTCAAGACGGCTGAACAACTCTGTTCCCGGAAAGGGGGTAAGGATGTTGATGAGGGGCATGAGGAGATTTGTCTTATCGATAAAAGCGATAAGCTCATCGAATGTCTTTTCCGAATCGTAATCGTAGCCCACTATAAATGAGCTGTGAACCAGCATACCATAGGATTGAATCTTCCTGATTGCCTCTTCATAATCATAGCGCTGATTAACATCTTTATGCATGGCCTTCAGGTTATCCACCGAAATGGACTCGAAGCCAATGAAAATCGCCCCGCACCCGCTATCCCTCATGAGGGCCAACAGGTCGTCTTCTTTGGAAATGTCGATAGACGCCTGACACATCCAGTTGATGTTATGGGGCTTTATGGCCAAGAAAAGATCCCGGGCGAATTTCCGGTTGGTAATAATGTTGTCATCGGCGATAAAAATGGCTTTCTTCGACTTGTATTTGGAACCGGTGCTGTTGATGTCGGCAATCTCCTGAATGACCTGATCAACGGTTTTATGCCTGTTTTTCTGGCCGTCAAACGCGTAGACGGAACAGAACTCGCAGTGAAAGGGACACCCTTTTGTGGTCTGAAGAATATCCTGAAAATACATGTTGCGCGAAAGATTCTTCCTGTAAATCGCGGGAGACCGGCTCATATCGCTGAATGATCCGGATTTGTAGATTTTTTTTAAATGACCTCCTTCCGCATCCTTGAGCAATTGTGCCCATACGTCTTCAGCCTCGCCAATGACGATGCTGTCACAATGACTCAGAGCCTCATCAGGACACATGGAAGGATGAATTCCACCGAGAACGGTATTAACGCCAAGATCTCTGTACTTCTGTGCTATGGCGTACGCCCTTTTGGCGAACATGGTCCTCACGCTGATGCCGGCAAGGTCGGCGTCCCATGAATAGTCGATCTCCTCGATATTTTCATCAAAAACCCTGATTTCATGTTGAGGCGGGGTCAATGATGCCAGTGTGGGTATTGCCACAAGATATGAGATGTATTTTTTTGAAAAAAGAAAAGAGGAATAGAAATTGAAATCATAAAAACTTCTGGAGTTTTCAGAGCTGTTTCTTGGGATGATGAGGGCGATTTTCATATTCTGGTTTCCTTTCGGATTGACGCCTGTGCGAAATATCTAATGAACCGCGCTTTTCCGCAAGTATTTTTTTGCATATGGCCGCGTATTTTTTATTACCTCGTCCCGGGTGTTTTGTATCGAGTTTCCATACGGCATCAGACATCCGCGGGCGATTGTTTTCATCAAGCAGCAGGGCTATTCAATGGGTGGTGGGTAGAATGTATCCGTTTTAACATAGAAAGTTGTATAATAAATATCCATGGGCGCCTTGTTACAGAAGGACATGCTACATGATATCAATCATCTCCCCGCTGATATTTTCAAACAAATAATCTTTCCTGAAATAATGATAACGATTTTAAACATGCAAATTGTTAATTTTAATTTCTTTGGCTGATAGGGTAAGAATAACTTCCTGCCGTCCTCAAATCTTCAAAGTTGAGGAAAATACAAGATTTCACCGGTAATAAACAGGCTTCACTACAGTACATTTTACGGTCAATATTTTCTTGACACAAAAACGGGTTTCCTATAGTTCATTTACTCTATCCCGCACAAGGAAGTTCTTATCGATAAAACTTAACAAATCTCAACAACCTTGTTTAGGGTAATTTACCCCGCCGCAATGACGGATAAGGATGTGTTTTGAACAATGAGCAATGAGTCGGAAATAAAACTATACAGGACACTGGCCCAGAGTGGTGATGCCGGCGCCCAGAATCGATTGGGTTGGATATATCAAAACGGTACTGGAGTCCCGCAGGACGACGCGGAAGCTTTAAAATGGTTTCTGCAGGCGGCGGGGCAGGGTCATCCCGATGCACAGAATAATATCGGCTGGAGGTACCAAAACGGCGTGGGAGTCCCGCGGGACGACGCGGAGGCTTTAAAATGGTTTCTGCAAGCGGCGGGGCAGGGTCATGCCGATGCCCAAAACCGGTTGGGCTGGATATACCAAAACGGAGCGGGAGTCCCGCAGGATAACGCGGAGGCTTTAAAATGGTTTTTAAAAGCCGCCCATCAGGGTCATCCCGAGGCCCAGAATAATATAGGCTGGCGGTACCAAAGCGGCGTGGGAGTCCAGCGGGACAACGCGGAGGCTGTTAAATGGTATCGCGAGGCGGCCCGGCAGGGCAATGCCGATGCGCAGAATAATCTTGGCCTGATGCTTCAAAACGGCAGGGGGGTTCCGCGGAATTATGCGGAGGCCGTTAAATGGTATACCGAGGCAGCGGGGCGGGGCAATGTTTATGCTCAGTATAATCTTGCCTGTATGTATAAAGACGGCATGGGAGTTCCACAGGATTCTACCAGGGCCCTTAAATGGTTTCTCGAAGCGGCCGTACAGGGCCACGCCGAGTCCCAGTATAATGTCGGTTTGATGTACAGCAGCGGACTGCAGGATTATCATGAAGCCGCCCGATGGTTTCTAAAGGCCGCGGAGCAGGGCATTGACGAAGCGCAATACCATTTTGGCTTGATACTGGAAGAAGGCAGGGGCGTTGAAAGGGATCTTGACGCGGCCGAGGTGTGGTATAACGAGGCGGCGCGGCAGGGACACGATGAGGCCATGGAGGCCCTGCAAAGACTTGAGCAGATGAAAAATAAAGAATCTTAGCAAACCCCACTCCGGTACAACTATATTATCATTATCCTGGCAGGCGGTCGGGATGATATTTCCATAAATGAATGATTATGACGTGGATACGCGGTTTTTTATCGTGGTTGTTCAGGCCTGCGCCTCACGGATAGCTTTATGTAATCTTTAATTTTCAAAATATGAATTTTATGCTAGATTACAAACAGTCATTGTTAAAAGCGCGTTATTTAAAAATAGAATGAATTTCACTGCAAACACCCAAGGATAATATTATGAACAAACTAAAAAATGTATCGGCACTTTTCCTTGTTTTGTTTTTAACGTTAGTTTCGCTTTCCTGCGCGAAGAATACCAAGCCTCACGAAACAATATATCACGATGAAAATTTGTTGAATGGATTAAAAATCATCAATTATGGAGGCTTCGTCTTTCCGGACCCGTTTGATACCGTCAAATACACGATCGACGGGAAAAAGGTGGCCACCCATAATGCCGATAACAAATTTGAGAAACTCATTGAATTGCCGCCCGGCGATCATCAGTTAATCGTTGATAATGGCAGGCATTATAAATGTAAATACAAATTCAGGATTTATCGGGGGCAAATAGGCATTTTCAACAATTACGACTATTATACAGCCGTGATGTACCAGGCTCTGAAGGAAGAGGCGGATAAGGCCGAAAGAGATATGGCAGCTCTGGCGCCCTGGGGATTCCAGGATGTCAACGCGCAAGTCATGGATAAAAAGATTGGCGATATGAATTGCTATAAGATAGAAAATAAATACGGCAAGGCAATATGCCATGATTACTATGATAGTCTGTGCCGCTGAGCTTTTTAAAAAAAACAGCCAAATGATGCGAAACTATACAGCGCCTTGAAGATAGGGACACCTTAAGGGAGATCAAAAATATGAACGCGAAAGGCATTGCTTATGTTGTAACGAAAAATAATATGATCGCGGCTTTTGGCGAAGAAAGATGGGCGGACTTTATGGCCAAACTGGCAAAGAAGGACAGTTATTTCGGCACGGTTATTATGTCCATTACCCCCATGCCTATAGAAAAATTAATCATTTGTTTTGATGAGATGTGCAGGGAATTCTTCAACAACGACAAAATGCAGTATGAAAAGTTCGGGAAGGGGGGCGCCAAAGCGGTTCTGGCGCCGGACGGTCCATATCGGTCATTCATGCTCACAAAGGATTTAAAGCAATTTGTTGAGACGATACTGCCGAAAGTCTGGTCCACTTATTTCGACAGCGGCGTCACGACAGCGCTCCTCGTGGATAACGTCGCCCATGTTAAAATCACCGGACTTCTCATTAAGAATAATTATTTTGAATACCTTGTGATGGGTTACTTTCAGCAGGCCCTGAAAATGTTTGGAAAGAAATCTTCAGCCAAAAGAATCCGGTCTCTGGCTTCAGGCGATAAAGATATTTATTTTCAGTATGAACTAAGGGACGCTTGAGCCTTTAATCAAAAAACGGTTATAAAAGCGTTTAACGAAAAGTCTAAAAAGAGAAATCCGCGTATTGTTTGTTAAGTGAAGAGGATTAGTCATGACAAAATGCCTGATCGTTGACGATAACCGTGCCAATCTGTATCTGCTGAAAAATCTGATGCAAAGCAAGGGCTGGGAAGTCATTGAGGCGGAAAATGGAAAAATCGCCCTGGATAAAGCCCAAGCTCAACCGCCCGACATTATTGTTTCGGATATCCTGATGCCGGTTATGGACGGCTATGCTTTATGCCGAGAGTGGAAACTGGACGAAAAACTTAAAAACATCCCGTTTGTCTTCTACACAGCAACCTACACGGAGCCCAAAGACGAAAAGTTCGCGCTTGATCTTGGCGCGGACCGGTTCATTATCAAACCTCAAGACCCGGAAATCCTGATGAATATCATAATCGATCTGCTGGAGGAAAAAAAAGGGGCTAAACCCCTGGCTGTAAAACCACTGGGGGAGGAAATGGAATTCTTCCGCCGGTACAATGAAACACTCTTTGGCAAACTCGAAAAGAAAGTACTGGATTTGGAGACGTCGAACCGGAAAATCGCGGCCATGGAGGATACATACCGGCTGAGTTTTGAGAACGCCTCCGATGTTATATATACGATTGATACCAGCCTTAATATTTTATCCGTGTCACCCAGCGTGGAAAAAATTTTGGGGTACACGCCGCGGGATTTCGTCGGCCGGTCTGTTTTAGATATGGCATATATCCTTACCCCGGAATCTTATGAGAAGGCTGTAGCCCACATAAGCAGGGTCTTAAACGGTGAAACCATTCCGGCGGAGCTATATGAGTTTGTCGCCAAAGACGGAACCATCAAGATTGTGGAAATCAGCGGAGCTCCCATAATCCATGATGGAAGGGTCACGGGTCTGATTTCTGTCGGGCGGGATATTACCCTGCGCAAAAAGGCGGAGGAAGAACTGCGAAAGGAAAAATCTTTCAACCAGACCCTTATTCAGCATTCCCCGACATTCTTTGTCGCCATTAATTCCAGGGGGGAAACGATTCTGATGAATAACGCGCTTCTGTCTGCTCTTGGATACACCAAAGGCGATGTTGAGGGCAGGAACTATATGGCAACCTTTGTTCCGGAAGTTGAAAGGGAGAGTCTTTCAAAAATATTTGAGCAGTTGATTCAGAATAACAAGCCCACTCTGAACGTGAATCACATTCTGGCCAAAGACGGCAGTCAGCTTTTGGTGGAATGGTATGGACAACCGGTTTTTAAGGAATCGGGAGAATTCGATTACTTTTTCGGCGTGGGCATAGACATCACCAAACGCAGGCAGGCCGAAGACGCCCTGCGGGAAAGCGAAATAAAGTACCGCGGCATTCTGGAGAGCCTTGATGACGCTTACTTTGAACTCGATCTGAAAGGGAATCTCGTTTTTTTCAACGAAACCTTTATGCAGAGAACCGGTTATTCCCGTGAGGAACTCATGGGTATGAATTACAGAAAGTACGTGAGTCCCGATTCGTGGGAGAAAGCTTCGGGAATCTATTCAAAGATATTCACGACAGGGAAGCCCGATAGAAATTTTTCCTATGAGATCATCATGAAGAACGGGCAAAAAAGATATTTTGAGTCCTGGTCCGATCTGTTAATTGATAAAAACAGGCAGCCTGTAGGCTTCAGAGGCATGGCGCGCGACATTACCGAACGCAGGCTGGCCGAGGAAAAACTTAAACAGACATTGGAGAGTCTCCGGAACGCGGTTGGCACAACGATTCAAGTCATGGTATCGGCTGTGGAGATGAGAGACCCCTATACGGCCGGCCACCAGATCCGGTCGGCGGATCTGGCCCGCGCCATTGCTCTGGAAATGGAATTGCCGCAGGAGAAAATAGACGGAATCCGGATGGTTGGTTCCATCCATGACATCGGCAAATTATCCGTGCCATCGGAAATACTATCCAAGCCCACAACATTGACGGAAATAGAATATTCTTTAATTAAAGAACATCCGAGGAGCGGATACGAGATGCTCAAAGATGTGGAATCTCCCTGGCCGCTGGCGGAAATAGTCTATCAGCACCACGAGCGTATGAATGGCAGCGGTTATCCCAGAGGGCTGAAAGGCGATGAAATTCTCATGGAGGCCCGAATACTGGCTGTGGCAGACGTGGTGGAGGCCATGGCTTCCCATCGTCCGTATCGCCCGTCTTTGGGCATTGATGCAGCGCTTGAAGAAATCGAGAAAAACAAAAGAATTCTTTATGATTCTGCCGTAGCCGACGCCTGCCTGAAATTATTCAGAGAAAAAAACTATCAGCTTAAATAAAAAAAACCTCATTGCAATAATATCTCCGCGGTATGACGCCGGGCATCTTTGATCCATGGGGGAAATGTTAACTATTTACCCGTTTACCCGGTCCCGGTGGATCGCCGCGGAAGGGGCGTCCGCTTGTGAATTCTTTCATGCAATTGTTGAAGGATGCATTAAGAAGGAATTGATTTACATAATGAATTTATCTGATCTTGCCGCGCCCAAAAAAAGGAAGCGCCGGTCATTCCATGCCATGCCTTGTGTTGTAAGATATTGATAACCTTGATAAAACTAAAAAGAACTGGCAATTTAAGAAGTTATATGATATATATAAACCAAATTTAAAATATGCCTTTTTTTACGGAATGGTTAGGCTCTGGTCATTAAACCCAAACGTGAGGAATTTCAATGGTAATGGATACGAAACATAAACGTCTGATGGGGCAAATTCTTCTGGACGGCCGTTTTGTATCCCCCTCGGATATAGACTTCGCGCTTGCCGAGCAGAAACGCACCCGGGAACTGCTTGGTCAGGTTCTGGTCAGAACGAAGGTCCTTGAGCCCGCGGATGTCAGCGCCGTCATGTCTCTGCAGACGCTTCTTAACGAGGCAAAGGATGTTGTAAAAACCGCGGCCGGTGTTCGCCTGATGCTCGGAGAGATGCTTGTTCAGGCCGGGCATATCACGAACCTGCAGCTTGAGCAGGCGCTGACCGAACAGAGGCAGACAGGTGAGAAGCTGGGCGAAATACTTATTCGCATGGGCCTGCTGACGCGGCGCCAGCTCGAAGGCCTGCTCGACTTTCAGTTTAACCAGTCCGCCGTTACGCCCGCCGCCAGTCCTCTGAGACTGGGAGAGTTGTTGATTTCCACCGGAGTCATCTCCCGCGAACAACTGAAAGACGCGCTGCTGAAGCAGAGTAGGTCCGATAAAAAACTCGGAGAAGTTCTGGTTGAAGAAGGGTATGCAAAGCCCCACCATATCAAGCGCGGCGTCCGTTTGCAGACGATGCTCGTCACCGCGGCCCTGGTCGCTCTGCTTGCCGCTTGCGGCGGAGGAGGCGGAGCGGATCCGGCTCCGGCGGATACATCCAATGCAACCACCACAACTCAAACGGCGGCCAATGTGGATGATACGCAAATTACGGTAAGCGCGATTGCCTATGACAATCAAATCACCTTGACTGAAGATGACTATGGCCTCAAAGCACCCACTTTCTACTATTCCACGAACAACGCGTCATTTTGGTCGATCCAGGCCAATATCGCGGCTAACGTAGACGATGTCAATAGCGTGTCTGTCATCAGGATCGACATTCCGGTATCTGAATCAACACCGCTTCCGGATATCACCGGACAAAACTATTCCATTGAAGCAAACGGCGCCTATCAGGAATTTCCCGGCACATTTATGGTATTTAATGGACAGATATCTACAAATTTAAAAGTTATAAGCGGGACAATTTCCTTTACATCGAATTCGACAATTGACGGCATCGTTGAAGGAACGTTCAATGTTATAATGGTTGACGATGGATCAACGGAAGTCCCTCTTCCGCAATATCGTCTCGTTGGAACATTCAATTTCGAGATGGGAACCTATGGTCCGCCTAACACGGCCCCAAGCACAGCTTCAAACACGGACTCAGGCACGTCCTCAGGCTCGTAATGATAATTTAAATACCGCCGCTTAAACGCCGGGGCACACAATCAAACACCATGGTAAACAGGCCAAAGATTTTACAGGCGGCAGTTTTTTGCCTTCAAAAGATCATTCCTGAACAAAGAAGATAAACAACACATCACCCCGATAATCCAAAAAAGGAATATGTTTATCCATATCATCAGGACATATTCAATTGGTCCGGACAATCTATAAATAATGCTTGTTATAAATAATACTTGACATATAAAAAATGATTTAGCATACTCACGCAAATCAAAAAATATTTCTTACCAAAACTTGATATCTTCTGACAGGATTTGCCCGTAAACTGCCTTATGCATCGCAGATCATGAAAAGAAGATGTTAAATAAAGACACTCTTTAAAAACCTCTCGCGGTGATATGCCGCCGGAAAGTATCTATTGATGGGCATATCCCGCAAATACAATATAAGTAATTTGTTTTGTTCCGTAAAATGTGATGCTTTTTGAAATATAAAAACAGGCGTATTTTTTTATTTCAAAAAAATTATAAAAAAAAGAGAAGGGGAGGTAAAAAATGAAAAGATTGAAAGCATTTTTATCCGTTCGCGTCGTTGTCTGTTTGTTGGTCATTGCGATATTTGCAGGGTGTAGTTTACTCTCTGCGCCGTGGATACGGTCCGCCACCATGAATAACGTGGTGAATATCGGAGACTCCATTTTTGCTCTGTCCGGTATGATTCACACTGATTTGACAGCACTCGCCGGCAAATCTTTCCGCAATTATTGCGTTTCGGGAGCTTACTTAAACGGCACAAGCCTTATTACTTCCAACTCTGTTTCCGTGCAGTATGCCACGGCAAAAAGCGATAACAGCAACATAAAGACCATCATCATGGACGGCGGCGGCAATGAGGTTTTAATCCCCGCCAACTTCTTTGATCCCTATGACTGCAAATCATCAACGCTTTCAAGCTCCTGCAAAGCTGTGATAGACGATGTGTACGTGGACGCGGTAAATCTGCTCAACCAGATGGGCAATGACGGCGTGAAAAACATAATCTGGCAGGGTTATTATCATGTGAAAAACGGTCTGTTCGCGACAACGTCGTTAAACCCGGCGGTGGATTACGGGGATACGAAACTGGCGCAGGCAATTGCCAACGCGACGGCTGTCAGCAATAACCGTGTGTTTATCGATCCCCGGCCCTATATTGTCAACTCAGATATTCTTATTGACGGCGTCCATCCGACGGATTCAGGTTCACAAAAGCTTGCGAACCTGATCTGGCCCGTAATGCAGCCTCTTCTTTAATGACAGTTATAATATAGCAGGATAACAAAAGGTCACGGGAGCTTTTTAAAAGTTCCCGTGACTATTTTATTTCGCAGACGCGAGCGTTTTACGCGAATCATTATGAATTTGTTTAATAACCTTCCCGGAGTAGACTTAAAAACATGAAAAGCAAAACAAAAAAGACAGTTGCGGCAATCAGTGTAGCCGCGGGCGCACTGATCATCTTTTTCTGTTGGTATTTTTTTGTCCATAATGCCGATCCGGGAGCCGCGCTTGTCAAAATCCAGGAAGCCATGGGGGAAAACACCTACAACAGCGATGAATCTTTCTGTGATCAGCTTGTCAAAGCATTACAGAAGTACTACAGCAAAAACATATCCGATAAAAGCGTTCAGGCGAACCTTATCACTGTAAGGGATTTTGTCATCAGCACGCACCCGAAGAACGGCAGGGAATTATTTTACAATATTATCAGGCGCGCGTTTCCGGGTTATGCCGATGAGATCATGGCAACACTGGCCAAGCTCGACGAGTACAACCGCTGGCTCGCGGAAAATAAAACAAAAGTTTCTCAAACGGTTATGGAGGAAAAGAGAAAGGAACTCTTTGGCGACGAAGCGGAAAAAATATGGTCCGGCGGAATGCTGGCGATGGAAGCAAGAAAGGTTAAGATGCAAAATTTTATGGCGGATTTGAATAAAACCGGCGACATGACACTTGATGAAAAACTGGATAAGTATCAGAATGCTCTGCGCGACACTTATAGAGACACCCCGGAGGGATTTTATCTCGATCAGAAGGAAATGCTCTCCAGAATATTTTTCAGCATCGATTCCGTGCAGGATAAACTAAAACAGATGAGCCCGGAGGAGCGCCAGCAGGAAATAAACAATGTCCGCGCTCAAATGGGAATGGATGAGCGGCTGATTGAACAACTGGCTCAGCAGGACGCGGAGCATGAACAGCGATGGAATGTTGGGCTCGCCTACATGCAGGAGCGAAACAGTGTTGTGGAAAATTATTCAGGGGCTGAGCAGAAAGAAAAATTGCAGGAGTTGAGAGAGAAATATTTCCATAATGAAGCCAACACCATTGAACGCGAAGAAGATAATGATAATTTTTTCCGCTTTCAAAGGCCGCACATTTACGGGAGAAATTAGCCAATCATACAGGGCAGTCCCTTTATGAAAACAAGAACCGCGTTGACCTGCCCGCCCCATTTTTCTTCAGGCACTCTTCAGATAGAAAATATCCTTTATCAAAAACCATAAAAAATGGCGGAATTCTTCCTCCATATATGATACATGTATAAGGCAGATACAGTTGCTTGTCTATTATAGCTTTAGGTATAGCTTTGGGTATAGCTTCGGGTAGGGCTGCGGGAGAGCTTCGGGAGCGCTATAAATTTGAATCTCAAAAAAATGGAGAGATGTTTTTATGGAACGTATTTGGATGAAAAGCTGGCAGAAGGATATTCCCACGACATTAACTTTTGAACACGGCAAAAAACCCATTCATGAATATCTGAGAATCAGGGCAGGAGAGATTCCTGACAAAACAGCGATTATATTTTACGGCCGCGAAATCAGCTATCGGGAACTTGACGAGGCAACGGATCGTTTTGCCAATTATCTGCGGGGGCAGGGTGTTAAAAAAGGCGACCGCGTGGCGATCTTTATGGCTACTTGTCCCCAGTACGTCATCGCGCATTTCGGCACACAGAAAATCGGCGCCATTGTCTGTCCATGCTCCCCGCTGTTTAAGGAAATGGAGTTGACGTATGAATTAAACGACGCCGAAACGGAAATCCTTGTCACCTGGGATATTCTCATGCCCATCGCCTCCGGGGTCATCCCCAAGACAAAAGTCAAAAAAGTTGTCGTGACCAATCTCAACGATTTTGTGCCGGATAAGCCCACCATGCCTCTGGTAGAGATTATGAAAATCCCCAAACAAAACGTGCCCGGAGCAGATGATTTTATGGAGATCATCACCAAAGGCGACAAGACGCCTCCCAAAGTAGATATAGATATGAATCAGGATATCGGCCTTTTCCAGTATACCGGCGGAACAACCGGCCTGCCCAAGGGCTCCATGCTTAGTTTTTACGCGGCGCTGTTTAAAACAGCGGCGGTCTGCGCCATTGCCGGAATCACCAAAGACACCGTAAGCCTTGTTTCCATGCCCGTCTTTCACATCGCCGGCATGGTGGCGGGGATGAACAGTTGCATCTACGCCGGAGCCACACAGATTCTCTTTACCCAATTCGATGTGGTGGCCACCATGGAAGCAACACAGCGGTACAAGGCCAATTTCTGGTACAGCGCCGTGCCGATGAATGTCGGCATCATGTCGCATCCGGATGCCAAAAAATACGATTTAAGCAGCCTGAAGTTATGCCTCACATCATCTTTCGGGATTACGCTGACCGAAGAAATTTCCCGCAAGTGGGCGGCGTTTACGGGCGGCGGCATATTGCTGGAAGGGGCTTACGGACTCAGTGAAACGCATACCGCAGATACCTACATCCCCCGCGACAGGGTCAAATACGGCACGATGGGCATTCCAGGTTTTGAAGCCGATTTCAAGATTGTTGATTTAAACGACCGCGGAAAGGAAATGCCCGTTGGAGAATCGGGAGAAATTGCCGTGAAGACTCCCGCCGCTTTCAAGGGCTATTGGCGAAAACCGGAAGAAACAAAAAACACCCTCATTGACGGGTGGGTCTATACCGGCGATGTGGGCAAATTTGATGAAGACGGATTTTTGTACCTGATTGGCAGGGCCAAAGAAATGATCAAGGTTTCGGGCTTCTCGGTTTATCCCGAGGAAGTGGAATTCATGCTCAATCAGTATCCCGGCGTCGCGCAGTCCGCGGTGATCGGCATACCCGATCCGAAAAAAATGGAAGCCGTTAAAGCCTTCATCGTCATGCAGCCGGGCAAAACAGCCACGGAAGAGGAAATCAAACTCTGGGCTAAACAAAATATGTCCGCCTATAAGGTGCCGGCCCAAATCGAGTTTAGGACTTTACTGCCCATGCTCGGAACCGGAAAAATTCTGCGCCGCGCGCTCAAAGACGAACCGGCAAAGATGTAATTCCCATTGCCATGCCCGCCGATAATCCGGGGAATGTAAAAACCGGTATGGCTTGACGGATTTATGCTCAGAATACGTTGAGAGATAAATTTTTCTCCCTTTTATAAAGGGAGAGTGATGTGAGAAAAAATCTCCCCTCACCACTCTTTAGGAAAACGGTTTTTATCGCTATTGAAATGAAATTGCTTTGGCGGTAAGCCCCGTTGGAAAAACGCGTAAGAATCCGCTGTCGTGAAAAAAAAGCCTGTGAAGTTATACACAAACAAATTGACAGTATCGGCATTCTATGTCAGTATCGCCCGAAAAAATGATTTGTGTAACAAAGTGTTGGCATATGTGCTCTGTGCGGTTTTATTTGCTGGCGTGCGCTTGCTTTTTCCTGTTATCCGCCTGTAGTCCAGGTCCTGAATACACACATCCGGATATCCCGGTACCTCCCTCCTGGAGCGTCAAGCCGGCCGACGGCCCCCAATGGCCTTCGCAAGAATGGTGGCGCGGGTTTTCGTCGCCCGAACTGAATAACCTTATGCTCAAAGCACGGCAAACTAATGATGACATTATCGCCGCGATTGCCCGCGTCAAAGAAGCCGATGCCGACGCGCGAATCGCCGGGGCGGCTTTGCTTCCCCAGGTTAGCGGCTCCGTTGCGGTCAGCCGCGAACGTCAACCTGTATCCGGCTCAGATGTCTATTCGACTTATACACAATATTATTCCGCGCTAAATGCAAGTTACGAAATTGATTTTTGGGGCAAGAACCGGGCAACCAGCGAGGCCGCAAAATCGCTGGCCACCGCAAGCCGCTTCGACCGCGAAACCATCGAACTTTCCGTCGAAACAAGTGTGGCTTCTTTATATTTTCAGGCATTGGAATTACATGACCGCATCGCCATCGCCGAGAACAGTCTCAAGAACGCTCAAAGTATTCTGGCAGGTCTGCGGGCGGAAGAAACCGCCGGCACAGCGACGGATATTGATGTTTTACAGCAGGAAATTGTGGTGGAGCAGCTTGGCGCGGCGCTTTCGCCGCTCAGGCAGCAATTACGGCAGACGCTGGACGCTCTCGCCGTTTTAACGGGTCAGAACCCCGAAAAGATTGAAGCCCCTCAGTCCTCTCTTGCGGATTTACGTGAACCCCCTGTGCGTCCCGGGTTGCCTTCGGAATTGCTTTTCCGGCGGCCGGACGTGGCAAGCAGCGAAGCTCAACTTATCGCCGCCAACGCCAATATCAAAGCCGCTCGGGCCGCTTTCTTTCCGAGTATCGATCTGACCGCGAACGGCGGTTATATCAGCACAGCCCTCTCTTCGGCGCTTAACGCCTCCAGTGGAGTTTTTGTCCTCGGTGCCGCCGTTACGCAGCCGATATTCGAAGGAGGCGCTCTCAAAGGGCAATTGGAATTCAGCAATGCGCGTTATGAAGAACTGCTCGCGAACTATCATAAGACCGTCATCGGCGCGTTCAGTAACGTGGAAGACTCCCTTGTTGCCATCCAGCAAACGCAGGAACAGCAGAGACGTCAACAGGATGCCGTCGTTAAAGCCGAACGCACTTATCGTTTTACCCTGGAACAGTTTCACGCGGGAACCGTCAACATTCTGACCGTTCTCAACGTTCAAAACGCGTTGTTCTCAGTGAAAGATGCTTTGGCGCAAACTCATTTATTGCATTTACAGGCCGTCCTCGGGCTGATTAACGCACTGGGCGGCGGTTGGCAGAAGGAGTAGGAAAAAAAATGGAAAAAGATACGGAAATAGAACATCAAAAACCAAAATCCCGCAGGAAGCGCGCTCGATGGCTTGGAATCGGCCTTCTGGTCTTAATCGCTTTCCTCTGGCTTTCATTTTCAAGGCATGGCAAGCCGCCGCAGACTTCAGCAAAACCGCCGGCGATCACTGTGGAAACCGCGTCCGTGTTTCGCGCCGATCTCCCTCAATATTTTGAGGGACTCGGAACCGTTCAGGCCTATAATAATGTCGCGATTACGGCGCGTGTCGACGGGCAGCTGCAGGAAGTTTTGTTTAAGGAGGGCCAGATGGTCAGGAAAGGGGATGTTCTAGCCCGTATCGATCCGCGCCCTTTTCAGGCCGCGCTCAATCTTGCGCGCGCCGCGAAAAGCAAGGACGAAGCCCAACTTGAAAACGCGAAACATGATCTTGCGCGTTATGTGTACCTCGCGCCCAACAATCTGGCCAGCAAACAAACCGTGGATACGCAGCAGGCCCTGGTGAAGCAGCTGGAAGCGCAAATCAAAGCGGATCAGGCGACGATCGACAATGCCCAGACACAACTTGACTATACGACTCTTAAATCTCCCATCGACGGAAGAATCGGAATCCGCACGATCGATATCGGCAACAACGTGCACAGCGGCGATACGACTCCGATCGTCACCGTAACGCAGATGCAGCCCATATCCCTTGTTTTCACCCTGCCCGAAGAAGCGCTGCCCCGGATCAATCAGTCTTTCAAAGGAACCGTCGTCATAGAGGCGTTATCGCGCGACAACAAAGTTGTGCTTGGAAAAGGGACGCTGCTCCTGGTTGATAACCAGATCGATCAAACGACCGGCACTATCAAGCTCAAGGCCACATTTCCGAACGCTAACGCGGCTCTCTGGCCCGGGCAATTTGTCAATGCGCGGCTTCTTCTCCCAACGCGGCATAATGTTCTGGCAATTCCTTCCGCAGCGGCACAACGCGGATCTCACGGCTTGTTTTCCTATGTCGTGAGGCCGGATTCGACTGTTGAGATGAGGCTTCTAAAGACGGATTCCGAAGTCAACGGGACGATACCGGTTGAAAGCGGTTTGAAGGACGGCGAACGCGTCGTTACGAGCAATTTTTTTCGCCTGCAGCCGGGAACCCTTGTGCAAATCATTCCGAATGATTCCGGAAAGGGATCATCTCCGATCTCGACGAAAGGTCCGGCACGATGAATATTTCCGCCCCCTTCATCCGGCGTCCCATCGCCACCTCTTTACTCATGGCGGGAATATTCCTGGTAGGCGTCGTGGCCTATCCTCTGTTGCCGGTCGCGCCCCTGCCGCAGGTGGATTTCCCGACCATTCTCGTCACGGCCCAATTACCGGGGGCCAGCCCCGAAACAATGGCTTCATCCGTCGCGACGCCTCTTGAATACCAGTTCGCTCAAATTGCCGGCGTGAATCAAATGACCTCGACGAGCATTCTCGGCACGAGCCAGATCACCCTTCAGTTCGATCTGAATCGCAATATCGACAACGCGGCTCAGGATATTCAGGCAGCTATCAATGCCGCCGGCGGACAGCTTCCCAAAAACCTTCCTTCGCCGCCTTCTTACCGCAAAGTGAATCCCGCGGATTCCGCTATCCTTGTGCTGAGCGCGCATTCCGACGTTTTGCCGATCACGCAGGTTGACGATTATGCTGAAACCATCATCGCCCAGCGATTATCGCAGATTCCCGGCGTGGCCCAGGTTGGAATCGGAGGCCAGCAAAAGCCCGCAGTTCGCGTTCAGGTCGATCCCGCGAAACTCGCGGCGACGGGACTGCAATTGTCCGATGTCGCGGACGTCATTTCAACCGCGACAATCAATGCGCCAAAGGGAGCCATCAGCGGCGCGACGCGCAATTTTGCGATTTACGATAATGACCAGCTGCTGAAGGCCGCGCCCTGGAATGATGTTATCGTCGCCTATCGAAATGGCGCTCCCATTCGCATTCGCGATATAGGCATCGCGGTCGACGGGCCGGAAAACACACAGACATCCGCGTTGCAAAACGGCAAACCGGGCATTCTGTTGTTGATTTACAAACAGCCCGGCGAAAACATTATCGAAACCGTCGCGCGAATCGAGAAGGTTTTGCCCCAGATTATGAGATCCGTGCCGTCAGCGATTAAAATCGACAGAATCGTCGATCGCACAACGACCATCAAGGCTTCGGTTGAGGACGTCCAATTTACAATGCTTCTGACCATTGCGCTCGTGGTCATGGTAATTTTTCTCTTTTTGCGGAATTTCTGGGCCACCGTTATCCCGGGGGTTACAGTTCCTCTTGCTCTTCTTGGAACAGCCGCGCTCATGTATCTGCTGCATTTTACGCTCGACAATCTTTCCTTGATGGGCCTCACCATCGCCGTCGGCTTCGTTGTCGACGACGCCATCGTCATGCTCGAGAACATTCACAGGCATATCGAAAACGGCCTATCGCCGAAAGAGGCCGCGTTTAAGGGCTCCGAAGAAATCGGCTTCACCATTGTATCGATCAGCATTTCACTGATTGCCGTTTTCATCCCGCTTCTGCTCATGAGCGGCATTGTCGGGAGGTTGTTCCGGGAGTTCGCCATTACGGTGACAATGACCATCGCCGTTTCCATGTTCGTTTCGCTCACGCTTTCTCCGATGATGTGCGCGCTTTTCATACGCGATGAAAGAAAAGAGAAGCACGGCCGCTTCTATATGCTCATTGAGCGCGCGTTCCAAAACATGCTTAGCTCATATGAACGCGGCCTCGATTTTGTTCTGAGACATCAAGGGGCGACTCTTATTGTTTTTCTTGTGACGGTGGTTGTGACCATCGTTCTTTATATTGAAGAACCGAAGGGGTTTTTCCCCCAGCAGGACACGGGAATTGTCGCGGGCCTTATGGATGCGTCGCAAGACGTATCGTTCACTCAAATGAAACAGCTGGAGCGCCAATTGACCGACGTTGTCGCACAAGATCAGGATGTCTCCAACTGGGCCTCGGTCATCACCAACTCCCGCCCCATTAACAACGGCATTGTTTTTATAGACCTCAAATCGCGCGATAAACGCAATGCCACCGCGGATGATATTGTGATGCGGCTGCGTAAGAAAGTTTCCACTATACAAGGGACAACCCTTTATCTGCAGGCCGCTCAGGATTTGAACTTTGGAGGCCGTCTGGCGCGAACGCAATATCAGTATACGCTTCAGGATGCCGATATCGACGAGCTAAACCAGTGGGCGCCGGTGCTTTTAGCGGCGCTGAAAAAATTGCCGCAACTGCGCGATGTCGCGACAGACCAGCAGACGAGCAGCTCCATGCTCTCGGTTGATATAGACCGGGACCAGGCTGCGCGTTTCGGAATTCAGCCGGCTGCCATAGACCAAACATTTTATTACGCGTTTGGCCAGAGCCAGATTACGCAGTATTTCACGCAGCTTAATAATTACCATGTCATTCTCGAAGTTACCCCCGAACTTCAGGCGGATCCGGATACGATGAACAAGCTTTATGTGAAATCACCCGCGACCGGACAACAAGTGCCGTTATCCACATTTATAAAATACGACACGAACCACAGCGCCTATTTATCGGTTAATCACCAGGGTCAGTTTCCCGCCGTAACGCTGTCGTTTAATCTTGCTCCGGGAGTGGCGCTTGGCCAGGCGGTCGATGCGATCAACGCGGAGAATGACAAAATTAACCTGCCGAAAACCATAACAGGAACTTTTCAGGGAACGGCTCAGGCTTTCCAGTCTTCTTTGAAAAGCGAACCGTATCTTATTCTGGCGGCTCTTGTCACGGTCTACATCATTTTAGGCATGCTCTATGAAAGTTATATTCATCCCCTGACCATTCTTTCCACTCTGCCTTCGGCAGGTGTCGGCGCGTTATTGATGCTGATGGCCTTCCACTTCGATCTTTCCGTCATCGCGCTCATCGGCATTATTTTGCTGATCGGCATTGTCAAAAAGAACGGCATTATGATGGTGGACTTCGCGATTCAGGCGGAATCCGAGCAGAACCTTCCCCCGATAGAAGCCATCCGGCAGGCATGTCTTCTCAGATTCAGGCCGATTATGATGACAACCATGGCAGCTCTTCTGGGGGCTATGCCTTTGATGCTTGGGCGGGGTACCGGTTCCGAATTGCGTCAGCCTCTGGGCTACACGATGGTCGGCGGCCTTATATTGAGTCAGGCGCTGACACTCTTTACGACTCCGGTTATTTATTTGTACCTTGACCGCGCCAACGTTTGGCTCAAAAAACACCGCCGGTCAAATGATTAAACTTCATCTCCCGCGACCCGAAAACGAATTCCGCAGACGTTCATAGATAAACCGGAAAGGAATATATATTCAACATTATATTGACTATATTCCCTGGATATAGTAATTTTCATACAAATAAAAAACGGCATATCGTTGGCAGAAAATCGGGGTTTTTTCATGGAAGTATGAAGCGGGTATTTCCGGCCTGAAAAATAAAATATCGGGAAAAATCTTCTCAGCAGTTAAATGGATAAAAAGAAAAATTCAAAGACTGAATGGAAAGATTGACGAAGAAAGATATTTTTATGGCAAGTGAAAGATTAAAAATGCACCTTGATAAAGCAACAGGCCTGTTAAAGCAGACGGAAAGAGTCATTCTCGTTCTTGTCGCGATAGTAATGTCGGCATTAGCCTTATTTTTGCTGATAACCAGCGTATATTCCTTCTGCACCATTTCAACGTCCGGGCACATTCAGGAAAATGCCATTGAATTTCTGAATAGCATCCTTCTTGTCATAATGATCTCGGAAATAGTTCACACAACTATCCTTGATCGCGAATTGGATGCCGAACCGTTTCTGATCGTCGGAATAATTGCCGCTATTCGCCGCATATTGGTCGTTACGGCTAAAAGCTCTGAGTTAGAGGTCGCAAGTCCGGAGGCTTTCCGGAACATGCTCTTTGAATTGGGTTTGCTGGCGGTTACTATTCTGCTGATTGCCGTGGCGTTTTATATTTTACGTCGCAATAATCAAAAGTCTTAAAAGTCTGGAGAGACCATCCTTTTGTTCGTTCAATCGAGTCTTCAAAATTCGATTGATTTTTAGTCAAAATACACGGCCGAGTTGAAAAGACCCGACCGAACTTCCGGAAAACTGATATTTCAAGACCTGACCCTAATTCCTTTTTAACAAAGATATTTGTGGAGAAAATAAGATGCAAAAAGAAGAATATGCTTACTACATGAATTTGAAAAATCCAAACCTCGATCCGGAAATTGAAGAGGTTCTGAGAAAAAGAACGCAAATCACCAAAGTGGATTATAAAGACGTCAATAAAATATTCGATAAAGAAAAACTGCAAAATGAAATTGGTTTTATAAAGCTTGAGAATGGCGATTATTTAGTGGCAATGAAAACTGAAATGCCGGACGTGTCGCCGTTAATGGCACGGTGGTGGTTCTGGTGGCATCCACAGAAGAAAGAACGCTATCAGATATGGTATCCGGGGGAGCATCTGTCATCAAGTTATTCGTTCAGAAACAAAAGTTATTACGCGGAGGGATTTAATCCATTTAAAGAAAATACGGTCTATCCGGTCGAAAGAGTTGGCAAGAAAACCATTACGTTGTCTATCGCGTTTGTCCATCCTCAAAAATTTGGAATAAGCGAAGCCAATATCAGGAAAACTGAAAAAGGCTTTCTGCTTTGCGGCTTTGTTGGAATCATGAAAGGAATTATACAGCATACAAAAATGCTTCATTACTTTAAACCGAAAGGAAACGGCGTTGAATTGATAAGCCGCTTTTGGTTGGGAAACGGATTGCCGAAGATTCTAAAGGGCATCGCGGCCAATGAAGAACAGGCCTTTGAAATGGCAAAACATTGCTCCATAGAGTATAATAGATTAGCCATGATTCTTCCTGAATTATATAATAAATATAAGTGACCTGACATTGCATTCAGACATCCATGATAGGTTCATGATTTCTCTGTATTTTCAACACTGGAATTTGTGCCGGGGTTTAACCGGATATCGCAAAAAATCCCTCTTTTGAGGGATTGCCATTTCAAAATAATTAATGTATTGCTTCAAAAAAAACTTGCAAAAACAAGCAGATTTTGCAAATCTTGAATTACACAGATGAAAATCATTTCCAGGAGGGGTGGCAATGAAATACAGGACACTTGCGGCAATTAGTGTGGTTCTGATAATAGTTCTCGCGTTAAGCGCGTGCGGCAAAAGCAGCGACAACCCAGGTCTTCCAACTCCTGCACCCACTTACAGCATTTCGGGGTCGGTGACGCAGGATGGACAAGCCCTGCAGGGGGTTACAGTGACCTTGGCCTTAAACGGCACTGATTACTCCAATACAATAACCGATGCATCGGGAAACTACACGTTTGAAACACTCTCCCCGGGAACCTACACGGTTACGCCGGCTTTGGCGGGCTATGCCTATACGCCTTCAGCTCCGTCTATAACCATCAGCAGCGCGAACCAGACGCAGAACTTCACGGCCGCGTCAGTGGTTGCGTCAAACAGCATATCGGGCACGATAAGCTACGGCGGAACTCATACGGGAAGAATCTATATCGGTCTGAAAAACGCGGACGGCTCAGCCACCGGGCATGGAACCAGCATTTCAGCTCCCGGCAATTTTATCATCCATGGCGTGCCAACGGGTACCTATTATAAGCTCAGCGCGGAGATGGATATCCACAACGACGGCACTCTGAATCAGAATGATCCGTCCGGCGAAATACTGACGATCACCGTAAGCGGCGCAAATTTGACCGGCCAAAACATCACGTTGACAGATCCGTCTTCGGAGGTCATTGCGACGCCTGTTGGCCTTACGGTCAGTCCGGCCAACGGCGCCGCGCTGATTCACTGGTACATCATGACTTCCGGCTATAAGATTATCGCCGATTCCTATAAAATATACTGGGGAACGGATTCCGCGGCGACAAACCAAACCCCGATTACCATTGCGGCCGACCGCGATATGTATATGCAAACCGTTGCCAACGGCACCTATTACTATAAAATATCCGCGGTGGTGGGAAGCACGGAAAGCGCCGCCTCCGCTGTAGCAGGGCCGGTAACCATCGGCGCAGCGACCGGATTAAACACCGTATCCGGCACGGTCACAAGTTCTGTTACACCTACCGGACCTTTATATGTCGGACTCGACGCGGGCTACGGAATTTATTACTTCACCAAAATTCAATCGCCCTCTGCATCGCAGGCATACAGTTTCGCGGGAGTTCCCAACGGAACCTACAGGGCAATAGCTTTTGCCGATCAGAACAACACCAACTCACTCGACAGCGGCGATCTGGTGTATGATAATCTCGGATCCCTGCCAATCGTCATTAACAATAGCAATCCAACGGTTGACCTGTGGCTAACGAACTACAATTCCCGCAGCATAGTATCCACGGAACACTGGACAAACGGATCGACATCGTCTTACAGGCTGGATTTCGCGGTGACCGGCATTACGGATCTTCCCGCGAAGGCGCAAGTCGCCGCCGGCCAGAATATCCCTGTCCCCATGGACCTGCAAAAAGCAAACAACAGCATTGGGGGATTCTCCTGCATGGTTGATCTCGGCGCAGTTAGACCGGACTTGACTGACTCGTACAATATTAATATAAACTACTATGACGGAGTCGCCGAAGAGTGGACAGAGCCTGTCACCGCCGTGCTGGATAGTTTTGTGCAGAACATCTACGGCGACACGACCACCACACCCACGTACAACTGGACGGCGCCTGCCTCGCCCCCTGCGTTCTTCACCTATTATATTGAAGTATACGATTCCGTGACCGGCAATCTGATATGGTATTATCCCAGCCAAACCCCCTACGGCATGCCGAGCACGCAGACATCTGTTGTGTACAACGTGGACGGAACGGCCAGCCAGTCGGCGCTCACCACCGGCAGAGCATATTATGTGTTTGTAACAGTAAGGGACGCAAACTTTAACAGCGCGTGGTACGGCGTCTCAGACACGCCTACTACAGCGAGCACCGATGTGCTGGATACCTGCGGAGAAATAACCATTACACCCCCTCCGGTGGTCACCGCAACCAGCCTAAGGGAAATAAGAGATAGTTGTGGAGGCGGAGTCAGCGGCACGACCACCTTAAGCGGCACTTTAAATGTAACCGGAAGCGCTAACCCGTCCGGCGGAAGTGGCACTTCAACCACAACCGGAGGCGGCATAGTAGGACAAAACACTATAAACGGGTCACTTATAATCTCGACTCATTAGCAAACGAGATATCCAGCGATTTCATGGCAGCCCCAAATACACGGTCGAGTCGAAAAGACTCGACCGATCGTAAAGAGAGATTGCCACGGAGCGCGAGGCGCTCCTCGCAAAGACAGTACACGTTTTTTTGTAGTCGTAGTCCGAACCTTCAGGTTCGCATCTTTTACGGGTCTAAAGACCCGAACTACGAAAGATTATCAAAATAATAGTATGGTGAGTTAATGTTCAGTCAAGTCGAAAAGAATCGACCGAACAGAAGCACGCCGCAAAAATGCGACCGGACTTTGGGGCTCACATCAGCAGCGGTGCATTTACCGGAGCTTCCTGATTGACACTTGATAAACCGAGCCTGGCTTTCATATACTGATAAATTTGACGGCATAATTGTTCCATATCCAGGCCTTTTTCAAAGAATTCGCATCTTAGAATTTGAGCTTCATGTTTCAGTTGTTCTCCGCTGTAACCACTCAGCATAATGCGGGGGACATTATACAGGACGGGATAGTCACTGTCTATTCGCTTGAGCAATTCCATTCCGTCAATTCCGGGCAAAGCGTAATCAATAATCATGAACGAAGGCTTCGCTTCTTCCTTAAGCATCCTAAGCGCCGTTTCCGCGTCGGGGGCTTCAATGAATTCAAATTCGAGATCTTTGGCCATTCGCTTTAGTTGACGGATGAAAAGATGGCGAAAGTCTTTTTCATCATCCACGAAGAGAACTCTCACTTTTTCCGCGGTGTTGCCGGATTGGGATTGTTTATCATCACTTGCTGTCATTTTTTCCGCGCACTCGGGACAAATTCCATGGCTGAATTCGGCCTGCGAGTGATTGCTGATATAACCTTCTATTTGTTCCCAATATCCGTTATCGTTGCGTACTTTTTTGCAGGAAGAACAGATCGGCAGCAATCCGCTTAACTGTTTGATTTCCGCGAGCGCCTGCCGTAATTCCGAAACCATCACATCCCGTTCCATTTCATATGTTTTGCGTTCGGCAAATCTGCTCAATCTTTGAGCGATGGCTTCAAGCAGCATTCTTTCACCCTTGGTAAAAGGCCCCTCATCTTTATCGGGGAAATCATCGGGGTAATATACTTCCACGCGTCCTACCGGTTTGTCGCGCAAAATAATATCTGCCGATATTTTCAGGGATCTTTCCTCAAGCTCAGCGTTCTTAAATTCCTTATCTCCAAAAATGATGCGGACACGGGCATATTTGGGATAGTGAAACCCCTGTGCCATAATATCGGCCGACAGCTTCAACCCTTCCTCTACGGATTTTGCTTTCTCGATATCATCAGAAATGGAGTAGAGCGTATGCAATGCCTTATTACTCTCACGCAGAGCTTCCTGGGCCTGCTTGCGTTCGGTGATATCGTGAAGGTTAATAATCAGCGCTTCGACAACATTGTCCTTTTTTAGAGGGCTTGCCACAACTTCAAAAGTGAGCCAGCCGCCATTATGGTGACGAATGCGTATTTCATTTTTTCGAGAGACGGAACCCTGATCGCTCATCAACGAATTAAATGCCTCGGTAACAAAATTCAAATCACGGGCATGAAGATTGTCAAATACATTCCAGCCGATCCGGTCCGCGGTTTTGTATCCCAGGATCGTTTCTACGGCAGGGTTTTCATAAATGATCTTTTTGTCATGGTCCACCAGAACAATAATATCCGGCGATAGTTCAGCAAGAGCCCTGAACCGCTCCTGTTCACGCTTTAAATTTTCTTCCGCGCGTTTGCTTTCGGTGACATCACGGACATTCATGACAAAACCGGCGATATCCGGATTATTCAGGAGATTTTTTCCCAACCCGTCCATATAAACTTCCGAGCCGTCTTTATGTATTATGCGGAACCCATTGTGGAGAAGAATATTTTCATCTTGAAGGATGGCTTTGCTGTAATCGGCCATGGCACGCTCGACGTCATCCGGATGAACGAACGCGAAAGCGCTTTTGCCGATTATTTCTTCAGGTTTGTATCCGGTAAAACGTTCAATGGAACGGCTGGTGTATTTAATATCTCCGTTTGCATCCGTTATCATAAGAATATCGGATGAGTTCTCTGTAATTTCCTTAAAGAGTTTTTCACTCTTCCGCAGCGCCTCTTCCGCCCGTATTTGATTGCTTCTGCCTTTTGCTTCTTCCAGTTCCCTGGCTATCGCCGGGCAAAGACGGGAAAGATTACTCTTCATGACATAATCCCTCGCGCCTAAACGCAGACACTCCACGGCTGTTGCTTCTGTGATGGCTCCGGATACAATGATAAGAGGAATATCGATATTTAATTCTTTCAGAAGGGCAATGGCCGCGGGACCGCTGAATGACGGCATTTTATAATCGCAAAGAATGATGTCCCAGGGCTTTGCTTTGAGGGCATTTTTCATCGCCGGGGCGCTATCCACCCGTTCGTATTCCGGCCGGTATCCGCCCTTTATAAGCTCGCGGATTACAAGAAGAACATCATCTTCCGAATCATCAACAATTAATGTCCGAAGAGAGTTATCCTTCATGGATCTGCCCTTTATATATTGGAGATTAACTACTTATCTATAAGACAACCTAGTTGATCAGTATTTAAAGAACATCATTATTCGTGTAAAATAAACATTGGTATCCAGAATGTCAAAGGAAATGATGGCCGCGACCTGTGAAACATTTTATGAATATTCCCGGATTTTGTCCGCTTTTATGCCGCGGATACTTTTTTCGGTTTTATGGACAGGGCAAGCAAGCCCGCGAAGAGGGGCGCTCCGTGCCGGAAAATTGACCGCTACGAGCCTGATTAGAATCTGAAACCAAAATTTCCGGTAATCCTGACTCCGCTTAAGTTTACATTCGTTCCGTAGAGACTGGGATCCAGCCAGATGTACTGACATTCCGCTCCAATAATGAAATTAGGCCTGATATTAAAATTAATACCGCCGCCGACATTCACGCCAATCGTTGTGTCATTATCGCTAAGAGATTGGCCATAATAATTTGACACATTAATGTAATCATGCACGAAATAAACTCCTGTTCCAACTATCGCGTAGGGTTCCATCCAAATATTAACAGGAATGCTAACCTTCAGGGACGCAGTTAGAGGCACCACTTCTATTTTATCATTTCCGGGATACAAATTGCCCGGATATACAACCGTGACGTTCCCTGTCGTCTGGAAATAACCTGCCCCCAATTCTATGGCGAGATAAGGATTGAAATAGCGTCCATAGGCGATCTCAGAAATAAACCCCGTATCGTAACCGCTGAGGTCGCTGGACGTTGGAATGTACCCGCCAAATTTTGCGACCAGATAATTATAAGCGGGTATCACAACGGGACCGGGGGCGGGAGCCGGATTCGCCGGATCGGCTCCCATTGCAGGCGACACACCTGCAGCCAGGATAACCACGCAAATCAGGAAAACCAAATATCTTCTCATTTTATGAATTCCTCCTGCAGAATATCCCATCCGTGGATGGTGATGAATGCGGAAGGGGAGCATGGGCTAAGCATTCCCCCCCTCCGCAGGTAATTAAGACACCCCGCCCTGGTGGGCGGGGCGATTCACTTTAATTCACATCCCTATTTTACACTATATCCGCGGGCGTCAAGACATGCCACCATCGCGCGTTGATAATCCGCGTTTTTCTGAAAGGACGACGTATCGTCAGCCGGCTTAGTTGGGTCATAGCCGGTTTGGCTGATGGCCCAGCTGTTACACTGATTTCGGTCCTCCGCCTGTTGCTTATCACTCTGACCATTACGGGGGTAGATAAACAACCTGGTTGACGGTTCCGCGGCTGATTGCTGTCCTGTTTGCGGGGAAACAGATTGCGATTGCGATTGCGATTGAGACTGTGGTTGAGGATTAACAACCATATAGCCATTTGTGGTTGGCACATAATAATCTCCGTCGGCATAATAGTAAGGATAACCGCCTATCCATACGGTTTGGTAATAGACCGGCAAAAAGGGAATTATTCCAAACCAGGGAAACCACCAACCGCCGTACCAGTACCCGTAATGTCCGTAGTGATATCCGTAATACCCACGATATCCACGATAGTAACCGCCATGATATCCATTAATATGATATCCTCCGGGGCGATATCCTCCGGCTCGATAACCACCACTGTGATACCCTCCACTGTGATATCCTCCACCGTGATAGCCGCCACTATGATAACCACCGCCGTGAGAACCGCCTCCGGAGACTTGCCTCTGGGCATTGGCTCCTCCCGGATATGTGAACAACAAGATTACAAACATGCAGGCCATCATCATCACGAACGCGACATACTTCATTATATTGCGAATATTTGTCATATGCGTCTTCTCCTATGATAGATATTTTATAATACACTTACCGCGTGCCATAACGATGGCATCCGGATAAGCAAAAACTGCGCACAGAAAGCCGATTACCCACGGACCGCGGGATTGCCTCGAAAACGATCATCGTGAAAATAAGAACTGCCCACGTGTTTTGTTTCATAGACCTCTCATTTTCTGATTCTACGAACATAATTTAAGTCTCTGTACTCCACTTTTCAATGTACTATTATAAAAATTAAGCAAGAAGCGCACCTGAATGGGAAAAACAATATAAGTATTTGATATCAAATAATATATAGAATTTAAATATTTTTAAAGAAGTTCCTTTTCATAAAAAATGGATAATATGTATACAGTGTTTGGCAATCTGCTGGATAATAAGTATCCAGTTTAGTGTATTATCTTTGACAGAGCCAAAGTGAGGTTCTGGCAAGCCACGCGCCGCCGCGTTGGACACAAAAGATCGATAATGAATCCTGTCAGGAATCAACATCGTAAATAAAATATGGATTGACAGAAAATACCGATTGGTATATTATTTAATCATGAATAAGTCGGAGCGGACAAAAAATTATATTGTCGAGGTGGCATCGCCCATTTTCAATAAGAAGGGTTACGCGGGGACGTCCATATCAGATGTGCTTGCCGGCACCGGCCTGACCAAGGGATCGATATACGGCAATTTCAAAAACAAGGATGAGCTTGCCGTAGCCGTGCTCGAATACAATTTAAGCAGGTCGGCAAAGTTGATTTATTCTTCAATTAATTCAAAAGCGAATGCCTGCGACAGGCTTATCAAATTCGCCGAATCGTTCAGAAAATATTATGACGCGATTATGAATTACGGCGGTTGTCCTGTCATGAACGCGGCCGTCGATTCCGATGACGGGAATCCGTTGATCAAAAAGAAGGTCATAAAATTCATTAAACTCTGGAAGCAATCGATCGAGGCCATCATTAAAGACGGCAAAAAAAACAACGAGTTTAAAAGTAATTCCGACGCCGAAGGCATTGCGATGCTGTTGGTATCGATTATTGAAGGGAGTCTTATGCTGTCAAAAGCGACGGGAGAAAAAAAATATATAGAAAATGCCATTGATCATATCATAGAGCTAATTGACGGGCTGAGGGCGCGTTGATTTTTTTTATTACAAAATATACCAGTCGGTATTATTTGAAACATCGGCGGGCATGAAGATATTAAGCGTCAGGATTTTGAAAGAGAAGGGGAGATGGAGCATTTTTCAGAAGTTATAAAATTATAATGCGGCCGTTTACCGGCTCAAATAATATGAAGGAGAGAACCAATGAAAAAAACATCTGACAGCAAATTATCCATGAAAAAATCAATCCGCAAATACGCGCTGGGTCTTGGGACTGATGACGTGGGATTCGCGGCTGTCGCGGATTACAACAGTCCGCGCACGAAAAAAATCGAGGAAATATTCCCCGGCTCCAAAAGCATGATCATCATGGCGATGCGCGAGATGTCGCACTGTGAATCCCCCAATCCGCAAGTCGCCATGAACGGACGAATTGATATTATGGAATTCGCTCGTCACTGTTCGTTTTCCCTCGCGAGGTATGTTGAAACAAAATGCGGAGGCAAGGCCATGAGCATGCCTCTTTCATATCCCCTTGAAATGGATCCCGGAGGCGGGATGGGGGTCCTTTCTGATATATCGCTTCGTCATGCCGCCGTGGCGGCGGGTCTTGGCGCTTTCGGCAGGAACAATCTTGTTGTTCATCCCCGTCTGGGTTCGCGGATTTTGTTTTGTGGCATTATAACAAACATGGAAATTGAATCTGATCCGCCGTGTGAAACAAACCCGTGCACCAACTGCAACATCTGCGTGAAGAGCTGTCCCGCTGAAGCTCTCGAAAAGGAAGGATATACGGATGTGTTCAAGTGCCTTAAAAAATCCCAGCCGTACGGCCTCGCGAAATCCATAAGTTTCTGGAATAAATTTGTAAAAAACACACCCGAAGAACAGGCCAAAATGTTTTTTACTAAGGATTACTGGCAAATGTATCAGGCCCAATTTATAGGGTTTCAGTATTTCTGTTTCAACTGTTACAGTTCATGTCCCGTGGGAAAAACTAAAAAACAGGCAATTCGGCAGCAATAAACTACGGGGGCAGGTTCAGCCTTATCCTGATTGTTGTGTATTTGTCACAACAATCAGGATAAAGAAAAGAACCCCTTAAATTGAATTTACACAGATTTCAAAACATGCTAAATAAAAGCTTATTGTTGCAACCAATTTTATAATTCCAAAAGCAGAGTTTAATCCGGATCACCCAGAAAGGAGACCTTTTATGAGAAAGATGGATTATGCCGCCCTGCGCGGAATATTACTTGCTCTTCTGTGCGCCGCCATTGTAACAGCCTGCGCGCCGGTATGCGGCGATGTCGGGTATCTGCGGTGTGAAGAGTTACCCGACAGTATGGCCCTGATTCCGCCTCCGCCCGATCAGGGTTCAATTGCGCTTAAATATGATGAGAAAATAAGCAACGAAAGCCTTAATTTGTTTGGCATAGGTAAACCAGGAGAAGCCAGATGGAATCAGGCGGCGAAAGACGCGGATTTTTGCATAGACCCCCCTCAAAAAGAAGAGGATAAAACGTGCCCGCAAATAAAAAATGAAAAACCGTGCATCAATGCTTTTTCGTGTGTTCTGGGTGTCACAATCTCTGAGAAAAAAACCCCGCATCTTGCTAAACTATTGAGATTCGTTAAAAGAGATGCCGGTAATTCTGTCATCAAGGCTAAAGACTATTATAAGCGAAAGCGTCCTTTTCAGGAGAACAATAAGCCCATATGCAAAGAGAGCGATAGATGCTATTTGGAGAAAAACGGTTCTTATCCTTCAGGTCATAATGCTATCGGATGGGCATGGGCTCTTGTTCTCACGGAGGTTGCTCCCCAAAAGTCAAACGCCATTCTCACCCGCGGCTGGGCCTTTGGGGAGAATCGAATCGTGTGCAATGTGCACTGGCACAGCGACGCGCTGGAGGGGCGTTCAATGGGAGCCGCTGTTGTTGCCCGATTGCATGGCAATCCTCAATTTAACGCCGATGTCGAGGCCGCAAGAAAAGAGCTTAAAGATATCGCCCTTGATAAAAACAAATCAAAACAATTGAAGCCGCAGGCGGCCTACTGTAACGCTGAATATAAGGCCTTGAAGCAATAGCTGGATAATTAACAGAGCAGGGACTATCGGGGCAGGTTCATAGTGTCCCCGGATTTAACCAGATTTCGGCAGAAGGAGTCTTGCCTATGAACAGCAAAGCCATTGTCAGTCCGGTCATTGAAGATATCAAAAAGAAAATGAAGCGGGGGAAAATTGTCTCGCCTGCCGAGGCTGTTGAGGTGATACGCTCCGGCGATACGCTGGCCCTTGACGGTTTTGTGGGGACCTGCATACCGGAGGAACTCATCATCAGCTTAGAGAAACGGTTTCTGGAAACCGGTGAGCCCCGGGATCTAACGATGATTTACGCGTCGGGACTCGGCGACGGAAAAGAGAAGGGCACCAATCGCCTTGCTCATGAGGGGCTCTTAAAGCGGGTTGTGGCGGGACATTGGGGTCTGACGCCGAAGATTCAGAAGCTGGCGCTCGACAACAAAATTGAAGCCTATAACTTGCCGCAGGGTGTTTTGACCCATATGTTTCGCGACATAGCGGCAAACAATCCGCGGACGATTTCACGGGTGGGCCTGGGGACATTTGTGGATCCGAGAAACGGCGGGGGAAAGATTAATTCCGCCACCACCGAAGATCTGGTGGAACTCATCCATTTTGACGGAAAAGAATGTCTGGCCTACAAAACCCATCCGATCCAGGTCGCCTTCCTGCGTGGTACGACGGCGGACATGGATGGCAATGTCACCATGGAAAAGGAACTGGTCACACTGGATGTCCTCACAATTGCCATGGCGGTTAAAAATTCCGGCGGCATCGTTATTGTGCAGGTCGAGCGCATCGCCGATCGCAATGCTCTGCACAGCAGGCTTGTCAAGATTCCGGGCATTCTGGTTGATTGCGTCGTGGTCGCCGCGCCGGAAAACCATCAGCAGACCTATATCACGCCGTACAATCCGGCCTTTAGCTGCGAGTTCAAAGTTCCGGTCGACAGCATCGAACCTCTTAAAATGGATTGCCGCAAGATCATCGCGCGGCGCGCGGCCTTTGAACTAAAGCCCAATATGGTCATCAACCTGGGAATCGGCATGCCGGAGGGCGCGGCAAGCGTCGCCCATGAGGAGGGCATCTTCGAATACCTGACGCTCACGACAGAGGCAGGCTCCATCGGAGGCATTCCGGCGGGGGGCCTGAATTTCGGCGCGGCCACGAACATGGACTGTCTCATAGACATGCCCTACCAGTTTGATTTTTATGACGGCGGCGGCCTTGATCTGGCCTGTCTGGGCCTGGCCCAGATGGATGGGCACGGCAACGTCAATGTAAGCCGCTTTGGCCCGAGGATAGCGGGATGCGGTGGATTTATAGATATCAGCCAGAACTCCAAGAAAATAATTTTTACGGGCACCTTTACAGCCGGAAACACAGAGGTGGAAGTGAAGGACGGCAAACTCCGCGTTGTAAAAGAGGGCGGCGTGAAAAAATTCCTCCGCGACGTGGAGCAGGTAACGTTTAGCGGAAAAATCGCTCAGGATAACGGAATGCAGGTTTTATATGTGACGGAACGCTGTGTCTTCACGCTGACTCCGCAAGGGGTGGAACTGACCGAAATCGCGCCCGGCATTGATTTGGACAAAGATATTTTAGCCTTGATGGACTTTAAGCCCGTCATCAAAGCGCCGCGCCTGATGGACGAGCGGATTTTCAAACTGCCTGTAATGGGACTCAAAGAGGACATCTTCTACATTCCCATACCGGAGCGCATGAAATACGATCCCGATACCAACATCCTCTTTAATAACTTCGAAGGATTGGCTATTCGCAAAAAAGAGGATATCGAAGAAATCAGACACCGGGTGGAAGAGATCTGTAAGCCCCTCGGCAAGCGGGTTAAAACGATTGTCAACTATGACAACTTCTCCATTATTCCGGAACTGGAAGACGACTACATCGGCATGGTTAAGTATGTGGTGTCTGAGTTTTATACCGATGTGACACGCTACACAACGAGCGCGTTTTTGCGCATGAAACTGGGGGATGAACTCAAAAGCCGCGGATTGGCCCCGCACATCTTTCAATCGAAGGAGGAGGCAAGGCACGCCCTCGGTTGAGACCATTATTACAGGAGGTAAGTTACCATGACTATAGCTGCAAATACAGTTGTCATTTTGGTTGCCCTTCTTCATATCTATTTTCTTGTTCTGGAGATGCTTCTCTGGGATAAACCGATGGGCTTAAAGGCATTCGGGCAAACCAAAGAACAGGCGGCGGCCACTAAAATTCTTGCCGCGAATCAGGGCTTGTATAACGGATTCCTGGCGGCCGGATTGTTGCTGGGTGTTGCGCAGGGCGATTCCGGCACCTATTTCAAGTTGTTCTTTTTATCTTGTGTGATTGTGGCCGGTGTTTATGGAGCAATAACTGCCAGCCGCAAAATCCTGTTCATTCAGGCCCTGCCGGCTTTGATAGGTTTGATTTTAGTGCTTTTATCTTAGCGGCTGAGTTTTAATACTAGTTTTTGCGCTGATAATCCAAAGAGGTATAAAACCAGTATGGTGTCACCACGTTTTAAATCGCGGAGGCACCTGTTGAAAACATCGACCCGAACCATATTTTGGAAAAGAAAAATTTCAAAGAATCCGTATGAACAAAGAATGGCACTCTAAAAATAAGATGCAACCAAAGGCAACTCTGAATGAAAGGATCGACTGGCACTTAAGACACCAAAAAAATTGTGCCTGTCGAGAAATGCCAAAGTCTCTGGCGAAATATGTGAACGCAAGTCGAGAGAAGCCTTTTAAGGAACCTCATTATTTCATCGACTCTGGTTATATTGCTATTGGAAAGAATTACGCCACGCATCAGCAACAGGCGCAATCACACAATCTGCAAGAAAGTTCCGTCGATATGCAAGAACTACAAGCGGCGCATACTCTACTTCTTGGAGTAATTGGCGCTATCTTGGAAGAGCATGATGGTAAAAAGATACCCGCTAGCGAAGAGGCCATTAGCAGAAAATTCGTGATCACAGCCGTACTCATACAGGGGATACTGCTATGTGAGCAAACTATACTCTGTGGCCTATACGTTCAAGCCGGCGCTTTAATAAGACAGGAATTTGACGCATTAGCCGCATTATCCGAAATCCGACAAGGAAAAAGAAAAGATGGCATTACTCCAAATGCAAAAAATGCCCCTTGGAAAGGAAAACGCCATTATGGGGAGCTTAGTTCTTTGACTCATCTATCTGATCACAAAATTCTCGACACTCTCATCGGATACAACACTTCTTGGGGAGACTTTGCTTCAACTGTTCCACAATATCAGAAGATAAACGGTACAAGACTATATGCCACCCACATTGCATATGTTTTGGCTCTCGTTGAAGAGCTTCTTGGTTTCTATGGAGAAATCTATGATTACGCTAGTGATCAACGAGAAAAAGATGTCATAGATAATGCCTACAGCATTCTGATTAAGTATGGCATCTTTAAAGAACCGGGGACTACTCCCATCACTAGTTTGTGAAGATGTTCACAACGCAAAACTGCGGATATCATATTATATTTTGGCGCTAATAAGCCGGAAAGGGATAAAGACCAGTATGGTGTCACCGGATTTTGTAAAGCCGGGCTTTCATATATTATTGTGTTTAAAAATATTTTTGAAACCGTCCTCATTTACTATGTCTGGGAAGGAAGAACGGCATTGTTTTTCAAAAGCATCTATATCTTCGATATGTGGTACAGACTTAGATAGTATGTCAATAACTTCACTTTTTTTACCTTCCGAATAGAGAATCTCGGCGCAATGTAATGCGGCTTGAATTTGACCGTCACATTCTTCAATTGCTATTTTAAAATGCTCCTTTGCTTTGTCTTTATCATGATTTGCTAAGTATATTTCCCCCATCATAGTGTGACTTGAGCACATGCCCTTTTGAGAATTTATAATCTCTTTAAGAAGTGAAAGAACATGATTAGACTCTTTTTCGCCAAAAGTTACGGGTATTTCATTTAATCGATTTATTGAATTTGAATATTTCGCATCTGTTTTTCCTGTTTGCTCCCACCAGCTTTGAACTTTATTATATGGTGGATAATCTTCGAATCTTTCTCCTGTAAGTTTTTCGATGGTATTTTCTGCTCTACACGCGATTTTTAGATTAGGATCATCTCTGACAATCTTAATCAAATCTTGGACAAAATACTTAAAACCTCTTACTGCAATTTCGTTAATGTAAGCTTCCCGCATACCCACATCTTGATTCTTATATATTCCATCATATATTACTTCGGCTGCAGGTCGAATAGGTTGTTTAGTTTTTGAATTGATTATTTGTAATTGCACAAGGTTGTATTTGTAGTCTTTAAAATAAAGATTTGCATCATTTAATAGTGATTTTGCAAATTTCCCTTTTTGATTTTTATCGTTTCTAGTGAGCTCAATTAATTGATTAAGTGCATCTTTATCTCCACTTTTTACTTCATAGGAAAGACTTATGATATCCGTCTCTTCTTTCATGTCTTTTAAATTAGACTCGAATACCTCGAAGCCATGGCTGGTCTTTACTTGTATTTGTTTTACTTTGTCGTTCACATCAACAGAAGACTGTTCTATTTTTTTCATTCTTTCCACTGTTCCAGTTACGGATTTCTCTGCTTTTGATACCATATTAGCTGAGGTATTGGCTCTTATAACTGCATCTGCTGCCTTACTAGCAGCAGTGTTAGCTATTTTCAGCGCATCTGCTGCCTTAATCCGTTCTTCCTTCGCCTCATGAAAATTCCAATAAGATAAAAGTACCATACAAAAAGATAAAAGTATTGAGGCAAACAGAAGTAAGTCATTAATACGAAAGTTAGTATACCATTTTTGCCCTTGTTGGCAGTAATGGCATATCTTTGCATTATCTGGAATCAACATTGAGCAATGTTTGCATTTTATAGTCATTATCTCATTCCTCAAATGAATAAATTGCAATCATTCAGTGTTAAATTTACTACATGCGAACGACAGCAGTCATTGTTCATGTTTTATTTGAAGTGTACATGCACATAAAAACGTTAAAGTATTTTAAGAAGCAGTAGAAGAGAATAGTCTGCGATAAAAAATAGAAACTAGAGGAGCATTCGTTGGGATGATTGAAGTTACAAAAAAGCGGATAATTAGTCAACAATAATTATTTTAAAACATCGGGACATCATACTAGTTTTTTGCACTGATAATCCGGAAAGAAATAAAAACATATATGGTGTCAACGGATTTGTAGGATTTGTCCGGCAATATTTATCATGCTTGTTTTCCAAGTTCCTTGACAATTTTCAACCAATTTTCCCTCTTTTTTTGATTTGAGTTTTTAATCATAGGAAAGGCTGAAATACGATTCACTTTTATGCCACAGAAACCCAGGACGGTTTTCTTCATTTCGTTGTGTCCCGGGCTATGGTAAATCCATCGATAATACCAGGATGGTGTATCCATGGTCACGATAAGATGTGCCGTGCGCCCGGCAAGCAGTTTGTCCCAAAATGGGGAGTTGTCACGAAATTTAAAGGCAAATCCCGGTAAAAATGTCCGGTCAATAAAGCCTTTCATGATTGACGGAATGGTCCCCCACCAGGTGGGATAGACGAATACGATATGGTCCGCCCACTTAATAAGCTTTTGGGATTCCACCAGATCAGGTTCTAATTCCTGAATTACTTTGTATCCTTTCCATAAAACAGGATCGAATTGCAGTTCGCCGATTTTGATTTCCCTGATTTCCGAATTGCTTTCTTTTGCGCCGTCAATATACGCATTAAATAATGCACCGCAAAAGCTTTCTGAATCAGGATGTCCCAGGACAACTAAAATTTTTCTTCCCATAATGCCTCCATGAGAATCTGCGGATTGGCACTAATGCTAAAAACGCTGACAACATGGCATCTTTCTGGGATCTATTTTTGTTGTGCCTGTGTCATCTGGTCTATCACATCCGGTGATAACGCGATATCTTGCGCCTGTTCCGGAACGTAAGAGGAATCTACGGGAGTTCCCTGTAACCTGGCAACTTGCTGATCCATGACATCCAATTTTGCTCTTAGTTCGGCGTTATCCATGGCCATGCGATCCATTTCCTGCCGCCACTGTATCATCTCCTCTTCATTACGATGGTTGTAATACATGAGTGCATATTCACGTTCTTCAGCACGCTCAATCATAAATCCAAGGAATATCGCGTCCCAAAGTCCATATCTCGGATACATGTGATAAATGAAGGGATACGGCACATAGCCGTAGGTTTCGTAAAAAATATTTCGCCGATAATAGTATGTGCCTGGAATAATCCTCATCCTGGTCAAAATCACTCTGTGTTTTGGCATAAATCTAATAGGAGGCGCATGCCTGACAAAACGGGCCCGTTCTTCCCGATAGCTGCTAAATGCTCTCTCCTGTGCCTCTCTGGTAACCGGCGCTCTTAATTTCCGGTTCAATTCAGCTCTCTCGACTGGATGAGTATTTCCAGGCTGATGAACAAATTCATGTGTGCCTTGACGAATGTTGGATTCAGACTGACCCATGCCTGGTTTACCAGCTTGTCCGGAGACACCGGGTTTTACCTGCTGCTGCGTCTGCTGTTGCTGAAATTGTTGCTGCTGCCTCTTCAGCTGCTCATATTGTTGATCCTGCGTCTGCTCCTGCTCCTGCTTTTCCTGCCTTTGCTGCGGTCGGTATTGTTGCTGCTGCTTCTGCTGTTGCTGCCTTTGCTGCGGTTGGTATTGTTGCTGCTGCTTCTGCTGCTGCTGCCTTTGCTGCGTTTGATATTGTTGCTGCTGCTTCTGCTGTTGTTGCTGGTATTGTTGTTGTTGCGGCTTCTGCGGCTGTTGTTTCTGCTGTTTCTGCTGGTTTTGTTGTTCTTTAAGTTTCAACTGCTCTTCGGTTTCAGCACTGACAATAGAGGACATTAAAAACAATAACAAAAGTACGAATGTAAAAATCAACAAAACACGATTTCTATTTTTTTGGTTCATTTTATTATCTTATCTCCTTCAATAAAAAATTGATAGAAATTTACTTTCAGCAGTGTAAACATATAAAAAATGATGACGAATATCAATATAAAACTTGGACAACGGACAAGGGGGTCAAATGTTTGCCTGGTTCATATCGGCAGTTTTTTGATTTCATCCATTCTTTGCCACAGCACAAAAAAATAAGGACTTGGAAGCTTTCTCCAAGTCCTTGTAAATATGGTTGCGGTGCGGGGATCCGGGTCCTAAACCGGCAAATTCCCAAACTTAAATTTATCTCCCCTTACCGGGACTGGTATATGTTTGCCTGCAGTGGGAATATGAATCTATCAATATCTTTTATCGAGTCGAATATATTGTTAAACGCTGTTGCCACATCAGGGTCAAAATGTTTATTTACATTATCCATGATCTCTTTTTTCGCCTGGAATGGCGAAAGCGCCTTGCGGTAAGACCTGTCGGAAATCAAAGCGTCATAGACATCGGCAATGGCGATGATCCTCGCGCCCAGGGGAATGGTGTCTCCTATTTGTGAATGGTAACCGCTGCCATCCCATTTTTCATGATGACTCAGAATAAGGGGCAAAATATCCAGCACCTTACTCCCCAAAGGCTGAATAACGTTGACGGCAGTTTGAGGATGGGCCTTGATTTTAGCTCTTTCACTGCCGGATAAATTGCCAACTTTATGCAGCAATTCACCGCTGACGCCGATTTTACCCAAATCATGTAAAAGAGCCGCTATGCGGATGTTCTCTATTTCACCGGAGGTGCATCCCATTTGCCGCGCGATCTGCCCGGAAATTACAGAAACGCGATAAGAATGGCTTTGTGTCTGGCTGTCTACGGAATCTATAATCAGGGCGAGCATTTCTACGACGCCCTGATATGTTTTTTCGATTTCACGGTTAGCTTCCTCTTTCATTTCATAGAGCAGTCCCATGGCATATCCCGTAACAAGCAGAAAGCCGCCCCATGTTAATAAATCAAGCCACCGGTTGATTTCAGTATCCATCGGGAACTTGAAAGAAGAAGGGTATATATACGCCATAGTGAAAATCAGGATGATCGATAGAAAAGCGGCCAAAGTGGCATATCGTTTTCCGAAGAAATAGGCTCCCAAAAGAACGGGAAGGTAAAAGAAATTTAAGAAAGCCCTTTGGTTGGCAACAAAAAAGAAAATAAATCCTGTTATGACAACGAGCAGGAAAATAATGATAAGTTCTCTGTCAACCTGAAATAATTTTTTAAAATCTTTGCTGTTTATTTTGTTCATGTTCGTCTCCCGCTAAGAAAAATAAATATCAGTCGTCCCTGGTAAAATTACTGCATTTTGATAATATTCATTTACGCGTTTTTATTTGCTGTAAATGATTGAAATACAGGGAAAGGAGATTCTTCTTTCTATATTGCACAATCCGTAGGAGACCTGTACACCAAATTATCCGCAAAGCTCAAGATTAACTCTGTATCATGTTATCTTATTTACTTTTACTATCAAGTTTTTAATTTCCCCCAGGATTTCTTCATTTCTTTCTTCCTGAGATTCGTTCATTCTTCTCATTTGAACTTGTATTACCAGAATAATTAATAACAGACAAACGATAATTATGCTGCTGGCTACTTGATAATCTATGCCTAAAAAATTATCCATTCCATCCCCTCCATATTTATTTGTGAGTACGCGTATAGCTCTGACCTATCGCAGGCAACCAAAATTAGTCCGGATTATATGCTATGTTTCTTTTTAAATCCAGACATTTGCTTTCATAAAATGGGTCAATAGTGCCTGCCGTTTCACATCTCTCCCCGGTTAGAGATTCCCGCGGGATATCATTTTTTACAAATACTGCGCCACCGGGAAGATAATATTAATATTTGCCTTTCTTATGGCTGATAAATATCAGATGTAGAATACATATTGACGGGGAAAATATCAATCCCCCCTTTTGGGTGGTTTTATTAGTATTATTATTATGATATAAATTTAGCAATATTAATTTATTATCATTCAACCCATTGGATCATTTAAGCACGCGGGGGGACAACGCCATGAAAAATCAGCTGCTTCGTGTATTGATGGTTGAGGATTTGAAAGACGATGCTCTGTTAATAATCCGTGAACTCAAGAAGGGCGGATACAATCCTGGATATGAGCGGGTGGAAACCGCCGCCGCCATGAAAAAAGCCCTCAACGATAAACAATGGGATATCATTCTTTGCGATTACAGCCTGCCGGAATTCAACGGTCCTTCGGCTATTTCCCTGTTAAAAGAAACAAATCTCGACATTCCTCTCATTATGGTAACCGCGACCATTGGCGAAGAAACAGCCGTGGAATGCATGCGTCTGGGAGCTCAGGACTTCATTATAAAGGGTAACCTGTCGAGGCTTTGTCCGGCCATAGCCAGAGAATTAGCGGACGCGGAAGTCAGAAATAAGAAAAAACAGATGGAAGAAGAATTATGGAACAAAGAAGTACGTTTTCGCGCTTTTCTGGAACACTCTTCAGATATCATTGTCATTTTGAATCGGGAGGGAATCATTACCTACATCAATCCGGCGATAGAGAAGGTTTTAGGATTCAAGCCCGAAGAAAGGATTGGCTCGGGAGGATTTGATCTTATTCATCCGGATGACATGCAGATTTCGGCTAATTCATTCAATACCCTGGCGAACGATACGAATTCGCCTGTTATAAGAGCCGAAATACGTCTTTGTCATAAAGATGGAAGCTGGCGCACGATAGAAGCCGTGGGAAGCAACTTTGTGCTAAATAATGTTGTTGAGTCGATCATCGTTAACTATCGGGATATCACTGAGCGCAAGCGGATGTACGATGAACTTTACCTGAGTAAAGAACGGTTCCGTCTTCTGTCTGACGCAACCTTCGAAGCGATTGTCATTCACGAGGATGGCGTCCCGTTCCATGCCAACGACAACTTTTTCAAAATATTCGGGTATAAACCGGATGAAATGCTCGGGAAAGAGATGTTATCCGCAACGATTGCCCCTGAATCCCTGGATTTCGTGAAAAAACGGGCGGCAACAAATAACCTGAAACCATACGAAGCCATAGGGGTCAGGAAAGACGGAACAAAGTTTCCGATGGAAATACGCGCTCGAAAGATAGAATACGAGGGACGTACTTTCAGGTGCGGAGCTATTCGCGACATTACAGAGCGCAAGAGGGCGGATGAGGAATTGAAGGAAAGCGAAAGGAGATACCGTGACCTGAGCATAATGGATGATCTCACGCAGCTTTACAATTCCAGGCATTTTTACACTCAGCTTGAAAAAGAAATAGAGAGATGCCGCCGCTATGAGCAGCCGTTTACCCTTTTGCTGCTGGACATCGACAAATTCAAGAATTTCAACGATAAATATGGCCATCTTGAGGGCAACTATATATTATCAGAACTGGGCAAGATTATAAAAAGATGCCTGCGTGAAACTGATTCCGCCTATCGTTATGGCGGCGATGAATTTATGATCATGCTGCCGGTGACCACCTGCGACGATGGAATTTTAACCGCTAAAAGAATTAAGGAGGAATTAAAGAAAAGGCCTTTTCCCCGGTCATTCGGTCAAAATATTTATGTGACGGTCAGTATGGGACTGGCACAGTATAAGGCAAATGAAGAGATGAACGCTTTTGTTCATCGGGCGGACAAACTCATGTATCAGGCGAAAAAGGCCGGTAGAGACAAGATTTGTTCCGGTAAAAACAGGCAGTAACAAGATTTTATCGGATCATCGTAATAAAACGGTCGAACCGGATTATAAAGACAAAAATGAGTTAATAAAAGATTCCGGAAGTTATGTTTAGTACGAGCATGGCTGCAACCCGTCACAGGCATCCGGATTTGACCCTGCGTATCTTCTATCTTTCTTTTCTGCCCGGTTTAAGATTCCAACGAAAACTTTTTTTCACAAATACCGCGCCATGCGGCAGTTGATTTTATTATTTACCTTACTTATGTTTGATGAATATCAAATTAAAAAATCCATGCCAGGTTTGAATATCAATTCCACCCTTTAGGGTGGTTTTATTAATATTATTATTATGATATGAGCTCGATAATATTAATGCATTTCATAATATAAGAAAACAGTATTTTTTATTAATAATCGTTAAAAGGCGTTGTCATGAAGAATGGCTTTAAAAAACCGCGCAATAATAATTATCACGAACAAATATTTTTGAAGGCGCCGAATCCCGTAAGTATAACCACGGTCAAGGAAGGCATCTATATGGATGTAAATGAAGCCTTCGCAAAAATATTTAATGTGCGGCGGCAGGACGTAATCGGAAAAACATCCCGTGAATGCGGGCAACTGACAGAAGAAAGAAGAGCAAAGCTAATTCATGACATGAAAGAAAAAGGACATTCACAAAGCATATTAACATTTGAAACTAAAAATAATGAGGTACAGTGCATATTGCTCAATACCGTGCCGATGAAGATAGACAAGCATGTTCTTTGGTTGAGTGTCGGGACCGACATTTCCAAGCTTAAATTGTCCAAAGATTCTCGGCAGTATGATGCTTTGATTAAATCGTTTGATTCCATCAACGACACCGGCGTCATCTTAATTGGCAACAATAAGAATGAGCAGTCATATATATTTTACATGAATGAAGTGGCAAAAAATGTTTTGGAAGCAAAGTCGCTTCAGAATTTACTTGATGACCTCGACGGAACTGAATCAACATTTATAAGCACCGGGACAGGGGATTATCATGTAAGAACAATTTCAACCCATGTTAGTTCACCGCTGAAAATAATTATCATGGAACAATTTCCAGAGAGTAAACTAATTGAGAAGAAAATGAAGGAGCAGGGCTTTACCCCCAGACAACAGGAAGTTGCTCTATTAATTGTTACCGGTTGTTCAAACAAGGAAATTGCCAAAAAACTTTATATCAGTGAAAATACTGTAAAAGAACATATGAAAAACATCTTTAGTGTTATGGGTATCAACAACCGCAGGGAACTTTTCCCTAAACTGATGAATCTCCGGTAAATCTTCCAATAAAAAAAGCAGAGGATAGGAGGCAAGTCTTTGCCTCGCGTGAGTCGGAAGTTTTTCGATGTCTTCCAGCCCCCGCCGTAGCAACAAAAAAAATAAGGACCTGGAGAAAACTTCCAGGTCCTTATATATTTGGTGGCGGTGCCTGGAATCGGACCAGGGACGCTACGGATATGAGCCGTATGCTCTACCATCTGAGCTACACCGCCTTTATGTCAATAATACTCAAAAAGAGCTTTTAATTACTAATGGTGGCACGCTATACCTAAGCTTGCGGAGTTTGTCAATAAATTATTGAACCGGCTCCATTTTGTAAACTACAATAACGCTTCTGTTGCTGAGGGTCGCGCCAGTCGATTGCACCAAAGCAAGCACTATTTCCGGCTTGCCGTCATTATCAACGTCTTTAATGGCGTAATCGGCAACGTAGCCGTTAATTTTCTTCGTATGCCAGTTTTCAGCCATGCCCAGGCCGTCCCATTCCAGATCGTATATTTCGCTCGCGGAAAAAGCTTTGTATTTTTTGAAAATACGGCCGACGGAAGATAAATTTTTAACGACAATCAGTTGTTTTTTCCCGCCTTTTTGATAGTCAAAAGTGAGAAGACGCAAATTAAGATAAGCGTTTCTTTCCTTGTCGTTTTCGCTGGGGTTTATTTTATCTTCTATTTTTTCTATGTAGTTATTGCTGCCGCCGTATTCGTCGTCGCTTTTCCAGATAAGCTCGTCGCTTTTAAAGCCTATCGAAGTGAGACGGGCCAGGGATTTATTCGTTTTTTCGGTGATGTATAGATAATCCAGATCATCCAAAGCAAATATTTTATCGCCGCCGCCGATGCCTAAATTATCAATGGCAAGTCCGTAAATCGACAAGCCAAAAGGTATTTTCATTTTTTGATCTGAAACATATTTGCCGTCTCTCCAGACCATTTCATAAATCGGCGTGTTAAAGGGTTTATCCGTGCCGAATTCCTGGCCCAGTAACATAGTTCCTGAAGAAGTGTCTATGACGCGTAAAAACCAGCGTATATCCGACGCGATTTTTACATACTTGCCGTTTTTGTATTCCAAAACAAAAGAATCAAGCAACGAGTCGTTGATCGATGTCACGATGATTTGAGGAATACCATCCCCGTTGATGTCGGCGACATCCACGGCAAGGTAATTATCATAGGAATTCCCTTTCATTTTCTCTAATAATACCAGTTCCTTGTCCGTTTTTTTATAAATATAAACGGTGTTGGTATCGATCACTACAATTTTATTGGTACCGTCATTATTGACATCTCCTATCGCCATTCCCTTGAATTCCGTGGCAATTCTCTGGCTCATCCAGAAATCCCTCCGATTGATGGGTTCCGGCGTGTTCACATATTCCGAGTTGATTACAGCCGTTAACGTGCCTCCTTTTTTGTTGCCTGATTTCATGCCGGCTATGATTTGCGATTCACGCGAAAGGGCCGGAGGCGCCTGCGGCGTTGTAGGCGTCACAGCGGCAGGGGCAGGGGCGGCAGGCTGCGCGCTTGGTTGTCCTTGTGCTTGCGCCTGCGGTGTTGTGCCGAGGATATGTTTTAGAATATTTTCGGAAAAATCGTTTACCTTTGGAATGATGTCGTCAAGCGTCTGCGATTGAGTGGCAACGCCGACATCGGATTTTGTTTCGGCGACATTCGTCAATTTCCCGTTAATGCTGATACTGTTGCCGATTTTGGTGATGCTTCCCCAAACGACGTAATCGGAATTTAATTTTTTGCCGAGCTTCAAAGCGTTTTCGCTGGACATGCTTTTTATTTTGGATTTTTTCATTTCGTCCAGCACGGCGCTTTTATCGGTAACTGTGATTTTATCAGATGAAGAAATACGTGAGGTGAGCATTTCTTCTATACCCTGTTTAACGTAATCGATATTTTCCGCGCTGTTTACGGAGAAAGGTAAAATGGTTACAGTGTATTTATCTTTCGCGCACAGGGAACCGGAAGCAAGCAGAATTATTGTTAAACAAAATATATATTGTAAAATTTTTCGCATGTTTATCTCCTATTGTAAAAGGTTATTATCTCTGCATTACACTCTTAATTTTTTGTTGAGGGCAACTTCTAACATTTAAGAGGTTATTATTCAAGGCTGATTTCACGGGTAGGGGCGACTTCCTTATTTCTTCCTTATTTGTCCTTGTCTTGCGGGCAACATTGTAATTTAAATGGGCTTGTTGATCAGATGGCTTTAAGCGGGACCACGTAAAACATGATCGCGAAAAAATGGCAGGCGCTTCCGGCTAGAACAAACGAATGCCAGATCGCGTGATTAAAGGGGAGTTTTTCCCACGCGTAAAAGATAGTCCCCAGCGTGTAGGCCAGACCGCCGCATACAAGCAGGGTAAGGCCGCCTCCGGGCAGGGCGTGCATAAGCGGTTTAATGGCAAATATAATCAGCCAGCCCATGACAATATAAGCAATCGTCGAGAAAATCGCGAAGCGGTGGACGAAAAATATTTTAAACAGGACCCCGATTGCCGTTAAAGCCCAGATCAGGCCAAACATGCTCCAGCCCAGAATGCCCCGCAGGGTAACCAGCAGAAACGGCGTGTAAGTTCCGGCAATCAGGACATAGATGCAGGAATGGTCCATTATTTTAAAGGTGTGCTTTATCCGCGGTTTTTGAAAGCTGTGGTAAAGGGTTGAGGCGGTGTAGAGCAGAATCAGAGCGACGCCAAAGATGATGGAACTGACGATATGTATGGCGCTGCCGTACAGGCTGGAAAAAACGATCATAACAGTCAGGGCGGCAATGCTGATGACGATCCCCACGCCGTGAGTGATACTGTTGAATATTTCTTCTATAAAACTGTATTTAGCGGTTTCTTTCATAAAGGGTTATTCGTCCTTCATATTGCTTTTAATTTTATAGGTTTTTGTGTATATATTGTCAACCTTAAATTTCTTGATTGGGGTGATACAAGTTTGATTTAAAATTTGTGTTTATTTGAAATACGAAGGCAACTGCAGATAAACGAAGGAGAGCAACCGTGATACCGAGATATTCCCGCGAGAAGATGACCAGAATCTGGAGTCAGGAGAACAAATATCAAAAATGGCTGGATGTGGAAATATCGGCCTGCGAGGCCATGGCCAAACTTCGCCAAATACCCTCGAAGGCGCTGAAGAATATAAAAGAGAAAGTCGCAATTGATGTCGGGCGCATTGATGAAATTGAGAAAACTACAAAACACGATGTCATTGCTTTTTTAACGTCTCTAACGGAAAAAGTCGGCGAAGACGGACGTTTTATTCACATGGGCATGACGTCGTCCGATGTGCTGGATACGGCCTTCGATATTCAGTTAAAGGAATCCGCTGAAATATTACTCGAGGATATTGACGCGCTGCTGGCGGTTTTAAAACGGAGAGCCTTTGAACACAAGAATACTTTAATGATCGGCAGATCGCACGGCATCCACGCGGAACCGATTACCTTCGGCATGAAAATGGCCCTGTGGTATCAGGAAATGCAGCGCAACCGCGCGCGCCTGGTGCAGGCTAAAAAATCCGTAAGCTACGGCAAAGTATCCGGCGCTGTCGGCACGTTTTCTTTTATCGATCCTTTTGTGGAAGAGTACGTCTGCGACAAACTCGGTTTAAAACCCGCCCCGGTTTCATCCCAGATCGTTCAACGCGACCGGCACGCGGAATTTTTTACCACGCTGGCGATTATCGCGTCGTCGCTGGATAAATTCGCTCAGGAAATAAGGCTTCTGCAAAGGACAGAAGTCAGGGAAGCCGAGGAATATTTTTCGCCCGGCCAGAAAGGTTCTTCGGCCATGCCGCACAAACGCAATCCTGTGCTTTCGGAAAATATTTCGGGGCTCGCGAGGCTTGTACGTTCTTACGCTGTCGCCGCGCTGGAAGACGTCGCCCTGTGGCACGAGCGCGATATCAGCCACTCTTCGGCGGAACGCGTGATCGGACCGGATGCCACCATTACTCTTGATTTCATGCTGGCCAGGTTTTCAGGCCTGATGGACAAGCTTGTCGTTTATCCCGACAGGATGCTTGCCAATCTCAACATGACGCACGGCGTTATATTTTCCCAGATGGTGCTTCTGGCGCTGATTGACAAGGGCACGACGCGGGAAGATGCCTATATTATTGTGCAGAGAAACGCGATGAAATCATGGCTTGAAGGTTCGGAGTTTAGGGATTTGCTGGAAAAAGATCCCATCGTCACCAAGTATATTCAGAAAAAAGAACTGGCCGCGATTTTCAACATGAAAAATTTCCTGAAGAATCTGGATTTTATTTTTAACCGCGTCTTTAAAAACAAAAAATAGCCGTTCTCATATCTTGATACATCCACACTGGTTAGGTCGAGTCTTTTTGACTCGACCTTTGCTTTCGAAGGCCTTGGTCTTCATACCCGCCAACCCCGCGCTACCAACTTTGTCATTGCCCGACTTGATCGGGCAATCAAGAAACATTAAACTTTAAGTTCGGGCGATTGAAGATCTCCCAAGGCAAGCCTTGGGAGATCTCCGATTCTTAAGGAAAGTTATAATTCTATATTCGCTCACTTGACCCGCAGCAGGCTGCGGGGTCTGCGCTCGCTACCGAATTCAAAAAGACTCGGCCGAACAAACGCCGTGGCAATCTCTCTCCTTTATTGTCCCCCTTTGGAGGGGGTGTCGCGAAGCGACGGGGGAGGGAGGACAACCTTGTAAAAAGCCGGATGCGGCGTTGTGCTTCATCAAACGTCTCCGCGGCGTACGCAAAAAGTACGCCTCACTCCTCGTGATTCGCACGCCTTGCCTGCGGCCTTTTTACAAAGTTGTCTGAGCATTTGAAGGATGAAAATTTGCGGGGTCAGCCGCGGAGGAGATAGGATTCTATCATCTTTTTTTGATTATAACCGAGATTGACAAATTCAAATCCCGCTGTTTTGTGATCCACCCGTATGATGCGGACCAGGACTTCAATCCAGTCGTCGTTGATATTTATTTTAAGGGGGTAAACACTGCCGACATCAAGATCCAGTTCATCAAATTCAAAAGAAGCGCCCCTCGCGGACATGTCATTTATTTCAACAGTTATCGGGTTCTCCGCTTCAAGAATACCCGACAGGGCGCATTTTTTTCGGGGCGCTACCCGGGTATCAAACAGTATTTGATACTTCGCGCCGCATACGCAGGTTCTCTCCAGAATCTTGTTTAGCAATTCCTTCCCGGGCTTAGTATGGCTCTCTAACGCGCAATTCGGACAGGTAATTACTGCCCAGCCCAGGGGACTTATGGAGATTTTTTGATACATATCGATCTTCTCTTTTTAAAGTCCGGTTTCCACTCCCGAAAGGATTTAACTTTCAGGAACTTTTTTTATCTTCTGATTTTTTAGCCTCCGCTACCTCATCGGGTTTCTTTTCCGGTTCTTCCATCGCTTTTTTGAAACCTTTGATGGCTCTGCCAAGGCCTGCTCCCAACTCGGGAAGTTTTCCCGGTCCCCAGATGATCAGGGCAATAACCAATATAATGATGAGATGCGTGGGTTGAAAAAGACCCCTAAACATTTTTTTATCTCCTTAATCTGTTTCTGCCCTATTATACCATATAACTATCAGGAAATTGCATTAAAAATTTTCCTGTCATGGCCGGTCGGCATCCGTTTATTCAACGCTGTATATTTTATGAAATGTTGATATCTCCTTTATAGGTATCTTTTTCTTTAATAATTCTTCAGGCGGCTTGTCCTTTAAACAATAGGATTGTTCCGGATAAATATAGACCGGGGACATTTTTGAATTGAACATTCTTGATTCAATCATCATTTCATTGAAAGCGGTATCGATCCCCAAATCTTCCTGAAAAAAACATCTTATCTCGGCACAGGGTCCCGCATCTTCTTTAATATTATTCACTACTTCTATATAACCAATGTGTTTGTTAAATTCTTCTTCCAGGGTCTTTACCGGAGTAAAAATAACGCTGATATTGTCAAACCCGGGCTCCGGAATAAATCCTTTATATAAAACATGGCTTGTTTTACGCAGCCATAAGGATGTCGAGATATTTTTCCCGAAAAACGACGTTGATTTATCCCTCTCCAGAATCATAAAACTTATGGGCAGCAGAGAGTTTATGTATCTATGAAATTCTTTCAAACTTTCAGATGACCATGCTCGCAGGAATGTTTTGGGAGAACTTGGGGTCATGATTTAATCCTTTCTTGAATTTTTTATTTTATCCAAAAATTTACGATTTCATTTCCCTGAAAAAAGCCCGTTTCCGCAATTGACGAAAGCAGGTTGATATCTTTTCATTCTCAACTCCACGGAATTTAATTCCATGGAACGTACTGCCGTAAGAGATGGCGTTTTGGTAAGAATTTGATTTGACGTTTTTAGAGTATAAAAAAGCAGCTTTTGAAAGTCAAATATTTCTTTTTGGCCGTGAGGGTTAAAACAAATGATGGCCGCTCCCCGGAGCACACAACACTGGATGGACACAACATGCCGGCGGCAAAAGGCCGGACAAAAATGTAAACGATGTACCCGGTTTGTTTCGTAGACTATGTCTGAAGTTCGGGCGAGAGATAAAGAAAATTCAGACAGGCATGCTTATTTTATTCGCTTATCGTTTAGTCTCCAAGCGACGTAGTCCGCAATCTTTTTGATCGCTTCAGCTGGTGTATGAACAAATTCGACACCCGCGGCGTAAGACTCATCCTCGCAGACGACTTTGATCCATTTAACTTTTCCCATGGCGGTGATCATTTGTTGCAGATTTTTTAATTTGATATCCATCTTGAGCATGGTATCGACGGGCAGAAAAATATTCGCGTGAATTCTGGCGCCGGAAGCGGAGATATCGTTGCTGTAATTATAAATGACTTTTTCTTTAGAGGGCTTTCCACCAAAAGAGATGATGGTGATGGTGACTTCGCTTTCTTCTTTCAGCCGTTTCGCTTTTCTTTTTTCGTCCATAATGATTACGTCTCTTTTAAATAATTATATTCGCTCCGCATATTAATTGAGAGTGTAACTAACCATGGATGTATTTTTTGCTTGGCATTATCTCATAGATTATTAAAAAGACAAGAGCTTTTTAATGCCCGGCAAGACATTGTTTTGCCGTAAAAACGGAAAGTCACGTTTGCGTTTCCATTGTTTATATATGAAGAGCGTTGAGAACTATGAACGTCCCTGAGATATTTAACGGGACATTTCCCGGGAAATCTCATGAATAAGACGCAGACCGTTATCCCGAAAGACCGCGTCATAGAAGGCCTGGGACAGATTAAGCTCAAGCAGTGTGTCGATCTCATCCTCACGGGGGAACAGGATGTTGGGGAAGTCCGAACCGTAGAGGATGCGGTCACGGTGCGCCTCCAGAAATTCGTTGCCGAGATTAAACATGGCGCCCAAGTCCGGAAGAAAAGAAAAAGCAGTGTCCAGATAGAGCAGGGGATGGCCGCTCAATAGAGCGCCGAACGCGCCGTACTCGAGCGCCCCCATATGCGCGACTATCGCCGGGAGATCGGGATAGCGGGCAAGCGCTCTCTTAAAAGGCGCAACGCCGACAAACTCGTTCCCCACGGGGCCGGTGCCCGTATGAAGAAGGAGACGTTTCCTCTTTGCCATGACCATCTCATAGAGAGGAAACAGTCTTTCATCATCCGGGGAAAAACGCTGTACGAGAAGCTGGAGTTTGAAACCCAAAATCCGGGGATGATCGAGTAGATCGGCGGCCATAGAAAGGCCGTCTTTATCGTCAGGATGAAAGGCGGCAAAACAGTAAACATCCTGCAGTTCCTCCAGAATTTTCAGATTCCAGTCGTTGAGTCTTTTGGCGATATCCTTCCGGTGAGCGTAATTGGAGTAAACGATTGGACCGACGCCTTTCTCGCGCAGATAAGTGACGCACTCACGGCAATACAGTGGATGCAGGATACTCCACCCATACTCCGCAACGAACTGCCGCCAGATGGCGTCGAACAGTTTATCGGGAAACAGGTGGACATGAAAATCAACTATGGGCGCAGGCAGTTGCTTTGCCGCAACATGTTTATCAGCATTTTTGCCGCTTTTTGAGGAAACACGAGGTTTATTCATAGCTCCAACTATAGGAATTTAAATTGTATATGTCAATGGAATAAGAGTTGCGAAATAGTAACGATTACAGCTGTTTTTTGATGACTTATTCCCCACTTAAGGGTAATAACTCCCCATTTATTTATAAAATAAAGTCAGAAAGATTCCGGCTAATAAATATTAATCAATAATTTCAAGCACTTATAAATTATTTATCGGCTCTTCCAAACAGGCACATAACTTGCTGTAATTTATATCGAAACAACGCGGAGGTCTTTTATTATGAAGAAGGCTCTATGGTATATTGTTGGCGCGATTTTTCTTTTGTCAACTTTAACTTTTGCCGCTGAAAAAACTATTTCCCCTGCCGGAACCGAACCGGTTAAAACAAATGTTGTAAAACCCACCAGAATGCATGCCACAGGAAAAGTTGTCGAAATTTCCGATGAATCTATCAAGATAGAACGCACCGTAAAAGGCGCTGTAGAAAATATGGAGTTTGCTTTGGATAAACCGTTTACGGATATCGTGGTAAATGATTCCGTAAAAATTGCCTATACGGAAAAGGACGGCAAATTAATAGCAACGAGAGTGGTTAAGGTTGTTTTAAAGAAAAAAGACGCTAAAGCGTCTGAGGCAAAGCCGGCCACGGATAAAAAGTAGTTAAAGGAAAGCTTTAAGTCCCTTATTGAAGGGGTGGTATAAAAATAAAAAATATTTTTAGAAGGAGGGCTTTAAAATGAAACGTTTAGTATTATTTGTTATCGCATTGGTTTTCGCATTTTGCACCACCGCCATGGCGGCAGATACTATGGCTCCCCCCGCGGCCGCGCCCGAGAAGAAAATGGAAAGTAAAGAAACCGTGAAAAAAGCTGACATGAAGAAAGCGAAGAAGATGAAGAAGGCCAAGAAAATGAAGAAAGAAAAGAAAGAAATGGACAAGTCGAACATGGAAAAGAAAGAGATGAACGAAATGCACGAAACTACGCCTTCATCAAAGTAAGCTTGTAAAAACTTTACATGGTTAAAAAGAAGGGGCAGATTAATCTGTCCCTTCTTTTTTTTAGTTTTTTTGTGTTTAGCGTGATTTCAAATATTTTCCCACGCGGCTTAAACCTTCCTCGATCTTATCCACATCGAGGGCATAGGAGAAGCGCACACGATCCGGCGCGCCGAACCACTCGCCCAGATAGGTGATCACCTGATGTTTATAAAACATATCCCGGACAAAGCCCCGCGGATTATCGATTTTCGGAAGAACATAAAAAGCCCCTTCCGGTTTCCAGAGATCAAGTCCCAGCTCAACCATGCCTTTGTAAATCATGTCCCGGCGCGATTCCCAGATGACGAGCTGTTCGTCAATATAACGCTTGGGCACGGTGGTTGCGGTATAGGCCATTTCCTGAGCGATGATGCTGGTGTTCATCGAAGTATGCGACTTCATTTCAATGACTTGCTTCACCAATTCCTTATCGAGCGACCAGAGGTATCCGACCCGCAGGCCGGTCATGGCGAAAGTTTTTGAAAATGAATTGATGGTGACCACATGAGGCCCTTTGATCAAATAGTTTTGACGGACATAGATCAGATCTTTGTAGACCTCGTCGGACAAAACATAGACGCCGTAACGCTCGGTAATTTTCTCGATGGCCTTGAGAGTCTCTATCGCTTCGACCCGGCCGGTAGGATTTGAAGGCGAGTTAATGAGCACGGCCTTGCAGTCTTTGATCTTTTTGGCGAAATCCTCATAGACAATCCGGCCTTCCTTCAGGTCTGTGAAAACAGGTTCGAATCCGGCATACTCCGCCAGCGGCAGATAAGAATAATAATAGGGGCGGCAAATCAGGCATTTCGGTTTTTTACGGCTCTTTTTCTTCTGAAGCAAGGCTATGGCGCGCAGTGATAAATCCAGGGCTTCGGATGCCCCGTTGGTAATCACAAAGCTATCCGCCGTGGAGCGCGGATACTGTTTAACCAGAGCCTCCCGCAGGTTGACCTGGCCCTGGATGAGCCCGTACTTAAAGCCGTTGTAATCCGGCAGGATGCCGTAAACTTCTTTTGGCGGCGGCAGATCGGGCTGACCGGAGCCGAACGATATGATTCCCTCGCCCCCGACGCCAATGAACATAGCCGCTGTCATATTTTTGTCTTTACTCAATATTTTGCTCCTTGAAAAAAATGTGCGAATTTAACTACTAGCACATAATAAATTATCATTCCATGGAATTTAATGATTCTTATTATAATACACAGGGGAGGGTAGAATCAAAAAGACCCGTCCGAACAAAGAAGTGTAAACGATGTGCCCGGTCTATTTTGTAAACTATGTTACCGGTTTGTACCCTTTTAAGTGTCCCCCTTTGGAGGGGGTGTCGCGAAGCGACGGGGGAGGTGAATATTTAATATAGGGTGCGCCTTTAGGTGCGCTTATTATTGCGGGTCTAAAGACAAGGCTTTCGAAAGCAATGCAAAAAAAATTATGTAAGGCGCATTTCCCCAAACGCGCCGTTTCGGATTGATCGGGGATCAATCCCTACAGAATAAGCGAAAAGCATCTTGGGCAACATGTCGAAAATGACCCGGCCTGAAAAACAGGCAAGGCCACAGACGTAATGCCTGTGGCCTTGCCGCGCAAAGATTGCCAAAGCCAGTGTGTACTATTTCGCGTTTTCCTTCATCGAGCCGCCGGGCCAGAGAAGGAAAAACGGGTTCTTGATTTTCAACCCCTGAAAATTGTCTTCGAGCTTGTCTCTGATCAACTCGTCATACGTCAGAATGACCACATATTCAGCGTAATCGAACATCAGAATCATTCTGCCCTGACTCTCCAGAGCGTGACGCTGATCAATGGCTGTTTCGAACACAGCCTGATACTCGACAAACAGCCATAAGTGGCGTCTCATCAGGATGAGTGAATAGATAACCTGGGGAAGCGGGATATGCTTGTCGAAGCATTTTTCGGCAAACTTGGAGAAAAGTTCATGAGCCTCCTCAAACGGTTTATCCGTATCGAAGAGTTTCCGGTAGTCGCGATAGAAATTCATAGCCAGATTCATGGCCTCGTCCTTGGGCATTGCGTGAAAGATGGGCGTTTTAGGATTGATCTTCACATTCTTATACCATTGCTCGGCAATGTCTTGAGCCTTAACTTCGATCGTCTCAATCATCTTTGTCGTATGTGTTGCTGTCATAACCTAACTCCTTCCTTTCTGCCAAAATGAGGGTCACGTTAAAAAATCATCAGTCAGCCGCGTCGCTAGCTGTTACTCATTTTTGTCCTTTCGTTTCAGAGCGTCTTCGGCCAGCTTCTGTTCTGTGAGGTCTTCCAGCGTTTCAACAGCCCCGATGAGCTCTCCCTGAAAATCGCGGATGAGGGCGGCTGTAAACCGGAGCCAGCGGCCGCAATCACCCAAATCGGGGAAGAAATCCGTTGCCTCATACGCGTCTTCGATGAGATCGGATCTCTGATATTTTCCAGAATACCATTTGGGAACATTTTCCAAGGCGCTGTCAACCAAGAGGTCGGCCATGCAGGGCCTTTCCTGTTTGTAGAAAACCCGCCATTGCTGGTTGGTCCCCCTGACTTCGGAGGCCTTCACGCCGGTTAGTTTTTCCAACGCCCGGTTCCAGTAAAGGATTTGATGGTTTTTATCTATTACGAAAGCGGGAATGGAAAATCCCTCGAGAATGCTGTGCAGAATCCGTTCGCTTTCGAAGACGATTCGATCCGTCATTTCCCGCTCCGTAATATCTTCCAGCGTTTCTATACAGCCGACAAGAGCGCCGCGTGAACTGCGTAGCGGCGAAACCGTGAACCTGAGCCACCGCCCCTGATCACCGAGATCGGGGAAGAATCCTTCCGCCTCGTAGGTATCTTCCAGCAGTTTCGATTTCGTGACGCCGCCGTACCATTCCGGGATAGTTTCCATGGTCTGATCAACCAGCAGATCGGCCATGCAGGGCCTCTCCGTGGCGTAAAAGGCGCGCCAGTGCTGGTTAGTTCCCACGATGTCCTTCGCGGGTATTTTAGTCAGTCTCTCCAGCGCCCGGTTCCAGTAAATGACGTTGTGATCGAGTCCGATGACATAGGCCGGGATCGGTGATCCCTGAAGGATGCTGTAGAGCTGCTGTTCGATTTCGCGCTGTCTGAGCTGCGCGGTTATCCTGTCGGTAATATCTTCAAGGGTGGTAATCGCGCCGACAATTTTACCATTTGGCTGCCGGATCAGCGCGGCCGTAAAGCGCTGCCAGCGCCCCTTTTCGCCGAGATCAGGGAAAAAATCCGTTGCCTCATATGCTTCGTCAAGCAGGTCTGATTTTTTGTATTTGCCGGCATACCATTTGGGAATGCGGCTTTCGGCGCCATCGACAAGAAGGTCTGCCATGCAGGGTCTCTCCTGCGCGTAGAAAGCACGCCAGTGCTGGTTGGTGTCGATTACCGCGCTCATGGGAATATTCGTAAGTTTCTCAAGGGCGCGGTTCCAGTAGAGGACCTTATGATCCGCTCCGATGACAAAGGCCGGGATGGAAAAGCCCTGAACAATGCTTTGAAGCAGGTGGGCCGGTTCCAGGGCTCTATCCGGGATGACGATTTTTCCTTTCGGTTTTTTTACGATTTTTTTGGGGACTTTGACAATGGCTTTAGAGGTTTTAATGCTTTTTTTTGAGGCTTTGACGCTTGCTTTTGAGACTTTTACACTTTTTTTGGGGACTTTGACACTTCCTTTTGAGCTCTTGACGACTTTTCCGGCGGCGTTTTTCTTTTCAACCGTTTTCCTTTTCATAAAATCCTCCTTTCATGAAAAGCCCGCTTGATCATTTACACCTACGGTTCTGACCCGTACATTAAGAGATTCTGACTCACATCAGCATGTGGAACATTTTGAACGCTTTATATGTGTAAAAAAATACCTTGCATGATATCAGTATACGATAAGCTTTTTTACGTGTCAATAACGAAAATAAAAGCCGGAATCAGAGCATACTTTTTAGATTAGCCTCATTTCATTTTGCCGGTTGTTACGGCCTGATCCCTCATTTGAAAGTTTCACAAATAATTATGCGGTAAGCAAGATGATAGTGCGTATTTGCAGCTAAAAAGAATAAAATGCAGCACCATGAAGGAACTAAAAAATATTGGTAATGTGTATTATTTCAAAAATGAATTGGTAGCAAGAGCCAAAGATTATTCGCTTGGCGAAGAAAGATTAAAAAAATTTGAATTCTCCGGGAAAATTCCAGAAGGCAATATGTTTTTGATTGGTGATCATGTAGATTCGTACGACTCAAGATATTTTGGGTTTATAAAAACAAAAGATATCATTGCAACGCTACATCCACTTTTATAAATAGAGTAAATGAAATAATGATGAGGTGTCATGAAAATCAACTCTAGATGATACTAAAGTTCTTGGTACTGATGCGTGGTTCCAATTAGGTGATCCCTGTTATAATGTTAATGTTGGAGCATGGATTTAAATACAGAGGATCTTCTTTGCAACTATTTTGAGAACAGCACCTGTCTGGGGGCTACATATGCGGGTTTTTCTTTTTTTAATATCACCCAAACACTTATGTAACATATTAAAGTCATTATTTATGTTACATTACAATTAGGATTTGTTATATATGGACGATGCTAAATCTACGTTCACTACTGATAGAGGGTGATATACGCAATTATTGCGTATATTTTACTTGACAATTTGATTTTGATGATGTATTTACAAGACAGATTTACGCAAAATAGCGGGTAATTAGGAAGATTAAACATTGCTCCCCAGACGAGGGGAAGAAAAGGAAGGAGAAGACGATGGAATCTTTCGGAAAACTGTTAAAAAAGTATCGATCCGAAAAGCGTATTACATTGCGGGATTTACACAGGAAGGTTGGTCTTTCTGTAGGCTACTTGTCGGATATTGAGCATAATAGGAGAAATCCACCGGAAATTACAACTGTCATTAAAATTGAGGATACCTTGGGAATAGCAGATGGAATTCTTGTGACTATAGCCCGTAATATGAAAAAGGCATCTGTTAATTTTAACGAAAAGATTAGAATCAAACCAAAATTGGCCGAACTATTATTGCGTGCAGAAGATTTAACAAACGAAGAGCTGGAACATATTATCAATAAAATGAACCAAGATGAAACTAAGGATGGACATGAATAAAATAATTCCTGCACAACCGAGAAGCGGAAGAGATATTGACAAGAAAGCCCTTGATCTCGTACGTTATTATCAGCCGCGCGTTTTAACTCATGGAGAGCCCTTCGATATTTGTTCATTTTTCGAATTTGAACTACCAGAATTATCCGGCGTAGATGTTGACTACCAGAGGCTTAATCCAGGCATATACGGATATACTGATTCCGAACAAAATGTTTGTGTGATATCGGCTGATTTAGCGGATGACCAGTCTCAGGAACTTTTTTTACATTCCACCATTGCACATGAAACCGGGCACGTTATTTTCCACGTTCCAGAATTTCGACAAAAGCGAACATTATTAAAATCAATTCTGAGAAAAGAGGATGTGTCCGGCTCTTTATTGCATCGGGCAGTGGATGTTCCTACCTATAGGAATCCAGAATGGCAGGCTTGGCACTTTGCGGGCGCATTATTAATGCCAGCACCGGCATTCATTGAGGCAATGAATAAGGGTTATGGGGATGATGAATTATCTAAACGTTTCAGAGTCAATCCAAAATTTGTTCAGAACAGGAGGAGAACTATCGAAAAATTATAAAAAAAGAAAGATGTTAGCGCAACTTTCCTTTTTGAGGTCATGGTCCTATTATAGTGTATATAAAAAAGATGGAAGAAGAATCGCCTCATAATAATTTGTGAAAAGAATTCAAGTAATGGCTGTAATTATAAAGACGTCAAATCCTTCGGGGCTATTGCAAGCAATATACAAAGCAATCGATAACAAGAAAATCGAAACATGGGCATATGATAAAGATAAAGATTTAACACATGAACCTAATCAGTGGAAAAATGAGGCATGGTTTCAGCCGACGATATATAATGGGGAATTAAGATTTAGCATGTTAAAGCAAAAAGAAAAAACAATGTCGAAAATCATATACGGACTTTATCATAGGCGTTTCATTGAAATGCTATTAACTCATTTTGATGCTCAGTTCTTCTCTGCCGTTGCTTCTGCGCAACTAATGGAGCCTGACGTATTATGCTGAGTTTATCTGTAAAGAAACATGGCAATGATTCGTGTGTAAATGAAATTAGGGCAAACCAACCCTTACTTGAATTTATTACTTAGAAGGAGGACAACATATGACGAAGCATTTCCCTAAAGGTCTCGATAATAGGATGCGAGATCAGGACGGCACGATTCGCGAAAAACGGAGCGATACGTTGGTCAAGACATTGCGAAAAGAATATGGAGAAGATGTTGCGGATGGCTACCGATCCGATGCAAAACTCGGGACCGTCTTGAAAAAAGAGGGTTTGGAAAGCCTCGATCAACTTTTGAAGAAAAAGTAATTCTTCAAGATAGTGTAAGAAAAACTAAAAGGGTTGTGACTCGAAGAATGTCACGTCAATCAGTCTAGTTTAGTAAATATCAACCATAGTTTTAAAGCAATAATATATTTAGACCTTCACATCTATCATGAAAATAGAAGAAGCGTTGTTGTCCCGATGGTGATAAAATAATTAACCGTAGATTTAATAAGGAGTATAAAATGGAAGACAAAAAAATTGAGCAGGCAGAGTCACATCTTGAAAAGGCGGAAGCCGATCTAAAGGTTGCAAGGGAAGCTGAGAAAACCGCTGAGCATGAGATTGAAGAAGCACTAAAAGAAATAAAGGATGCCGAGGGGCATCATCCCCATGAAATCAAATTCGAAATTCAGATTGACCGTAAACATTACACTGTTAGTTTAGATCGCATGACTGGATTACAACTGCGCGCAATACCTTCGCCGCCTATTGGACCTGATCGTGATCTTTTTGAAGTAGTACAGGGTGGTACTGATCGGAAAATTAGTGACACGGAAATTGTAGAAATGAGGAACGGTCTTCGCTTTTTCTCTGCGCCAGCACAAATCAATCCGGGCAAATTAAATTTTCACGGAGATTTTAACAATGCTACCTCCTGATGACACCAAATATCTGACTGATCGCATAGGAAGTAGCAGCCATACCATCACGTCTGAGGCAAATATGACATGCGTCGTTCTTCATGATTATCAACTGCCTGTTGGTTTCGATAAAGAAAAGTCCGATCTTCTGCTTCGGCTTCAGCCCGGATACCCAGATGTGCCGCCTGATATGTGGTGGTTTGATCCTCCAGTTCGCAGGGTGGACGGTCAGCCCATCCCTAACACTGAAGCGATCGAGCAGCATTTAGGCCGTAGCTGGCAGCGATGGTCGCGTCATTTTTCTCCTGGTCAGTGGCGATCAGGCATTGATAGTCTTGAGAGTTTTCTTGCTCTGGTGCACAAAGAGCTTGAAAGGTATGTTCCGGGGTCAGTCCAATGAACGTATCAATCGTGATTCCGCAGAATATAGTAGACGACCTTCAATCGATTGTAAAGTTGCCGAAAGAAACCGCCGGCGTGATGTTTGCGGGTGTTGCCGAGACACCTAACGGTGATATTAGACTACTAGCACGCTATATGCGATGGGTAGATGACACCGCTTACATTCGCCGGGAACGTTATGGATTGACAATTAAATCAGAAGGCTACGTGCATGCATTGGCTGAGGCCGAGACTTTAGGTGCTGCTTGCATTTGGGTTCATACTCATCCAGGGCATAATGCATCACCGCGACCAAGTAAATATGATCGCATTGTAGATGACGAAATAGCTGACCTCTTCCGTCTCCGATCGGGCAGTCCGTATTATGGGGCTTTGATTTTCTCGCCACATTCGTCCGAATTAGTGTTTACAGGACATTTGGAGAGCGAAGGGAATGATGCTATGCAGATTGAACGTTTATGGCAAGTCGGGGATCGGTGGCGATTGATCCGTGCGTATGATTCTGCCCAACCTAAGCTATCCACCATTTTTGACCGTAATGTGAAAGCATTTGGTGCAGCAATCCAACAAACACTGGGTGATCTTGCTATCGGGATCGTTGGGTGCGGCGGTACAGGTTCAGTTGTGGCCGAGCAGCTTGTTCGACTCGGTGTCAGACATCTCACTCTAGTGGACCCTGATAAACTATCCGAAAGCAATCTTACGCGGGTTTATGGCTCGACTATATCGGATGTCGGTCAATCAAAAGTGCAAATTCTGAAAAGCCATCTCTTGCGCATTGCTCCAGATGTTCGTTGCGAAATCATACAATCAATGATCACGATGGAATCAGCAGCTCGTTGTTTGATTGGGTGTGATGTAGTCTTCGGTTGTACTGATGACAATGCTGGTCGTTTGGTGCTCTCTCGCTTAGCAACCTATCTACTTACGCCTGTAATTGATTGTGGAGTCCTTCTGAGCAGCGATGAAAGGGATCAGTTGATTGGCATTGATGGACGTATAACAATTCTTTCTCCGGGGCAGGCGTGCCTTATCTGTCGTGACCGAATCAATATTGCCCGCGCAAGTGCAGAGTTACTCACACCAGATGAACGAATGCGCTTACAAGGTGAAGGTTACGCACCGGCACTGGCGCTAACAGAGCCTGCTGTTGTGACATTTACAACCATAGTTGGAGCTACCGCAGTAAGTGAATTGCTGGAACGCTTAACCGGTTATGGGCCTGATCCGCGACCGAGCGAAATATTATTGCGCTGTCATGACCGTGAAATTTCAACCAATATTGCCCAACCTCGAATAGGTCATTACTGCCATCAATCGAGTGGTAAACTTGGTATTGGCATGACACAACCTTTTTTGGGGCAGATATGGCCGACACTATGAAAATTTCGTGGTGGCAAAAATTGCCTATTTTGGGATGGCGACTCGTCGGATCGGTTGATTCAGCCGATGATATACCGCAACAACTACCACGTAATGGTGTGGTTTTGGTAGGTCCGCGCACACGCCCCAAATGGATTGCATTTGATTGTCCCTGTCGAAGGGGTCATCGCATCATGCTTAATACTGACAAAACTCGGTTTCCGTATTGGTCGGTAAATACAAAAGGTGCTCTTACCATCTATCCGAGTATCGACTATCGTACTTCCAAACAGCGGTGTCATTATTTTATTAGACACGGCCGTATTAGATGGGTTCATGAAAGGAGAACAAAATGAGTACTAACGACCATATTACTTCAGTAGATAATAGACCGGAACTAGTTTTCGCACTCGTCGGTGGTGCAGGTACAGGTTTGAATGAATTGTCACAAGCGCTTAAGGATGAACTGTCAAGTTTCGGTTATAAATCTGTGGATATTAAACTATCTAGCCTATTAACTAATTTGAAAGGTTATACCGTTCAAACGGGCATAGGTGAAGACATACGTATCCGCCATCTACAGAAAATGGGCAATTTGTTTCGAAAGCAGATCAATAAGGGTAGTGCATTAGCACTGGCTGGTATAACTGAAATTCGAGCAGAACGTGCTAAGATTTCAAAAAGTGAGGATAAGCCCGCCCAGGGTCTAGCGTATATTCTGGATCAATTGAAACACCCTGACGAAATAGATCTATTGCGACATGTATACGGACCTTCCTTTTTAGTTGTTGCTGCCCATGAGCCTCGTGAAAATCGCGTCAATGACCTCGCACGTAAAATGGCGAGAATTGCGGCACAGCCTGGTAAAGAGGACAAATTCAAAGGCAAGGCTTCTGATATAATCGACATCGATGACAAGGAAGAAGATGAGTTCGGACAAAATGTGCGAGATACTTATCCTAAAGCAGATTATTTTGCCAACTTAATGAGTGCTTATATGAGATTCAATGTTCAAAGATTTGTGCGTTTGCTCTTTGGGCATCCTTTTCACACACCATTCCCTGATGAATATGCGATGTATCACGCAAATGCTGTATCGCTTAGATCATCGGATGACAATCGTCAGGTCGGTGCAATTATTTTCAATATAGACGATCCACGAAACTTGAATAATCTAAGAAAAGCTGATGTCATTGCTGTTGGAACAAATGAGGTTCCGCGCGGAGGCGGAGGTCTGTATTGGGAGCAGTATGCCTCACCTGATGCCAGAGATCAGGCTTTACTAAAAAAAGGAGAAAATCGGGCGGACGAGATTAAGGTAAGCGCGTTAGCTGAACTGATAGAAAAGATTAAAGGCCAACAGTGGTTTAATGACACAATTTCTTCTACATCAGCAACCAAACTTGCAAAGGATCTATTGTCAAATCTCAAGGGAACTCAATTCCGGGACATTGGAGAATTCAGTCGACCTGTGCATGCAGAAATGGCTGCATTGATAGACGCAGCGCGAAGAGGCGTTGCCGTAGATGGTCATTCAATGTATGTAACGACCTTCCCATGTCACAATTGCGCAAAGCATATTATCGCTGCTGGCATTCAAAGAGTCGTTTACTTGGAGCCATATCCCAAAAGCCGTGCAGGCGACCTTTATGCTGAAGAAATCGTTTTAGAGGCGGTACCTGAAAAAGAAGAGAGAAATAAGGTTAATTTTATAGCTTATTCAGGTGTTGCACCACGTCAATATCAACAACTATTTTCAATGTCACAACGAGGGGCAAAAAAGGGGAAGTCACTTAATACATGGGAAACCGAAAAGTGCTCATTAATACCAATTTGTGTGCCGCAAAATGCTTCACTCCTCTATATTGTGGCTGAACGTCAGGCATTAGAGAGTCTGCCATCTGATATTTATACCCGTCCTTGATTATCAAAAAACTTTTTTTCAATTACTAGACAGATAAAATTTCTACTATTGTAGATCCACAATGAGGAAAGCTGTATCAAAGTTAATCTGAAACAAAATAAATATTAATCCAATAAAAATATGTGGTTATCAAATAAAAATATTTGCTTGACATAATATAATAGACTGGTCTATTATAAGGGCAAGTTAAAGAGGCTTTGAAATGCTATCCACCTCCTTCATTTCGTAACACCTCCGACAGCGGAGGACAGAAATGTCCGGTCGAGTCAAAAAGACTCGACCGAACACGTCAAAGATAGATTGCCACGGAGCGCGAGGCGTTTCGTAATGGCAGACGACATTCAGAGGATTTAAGTTTATGGCAAAAGAGGCGACCAGACAGGCTATCATTCAGGAAGGCGCGAAGCTGATTCATTCCAAGGGATTCGTAAACACCGGTATTCAGGAAATCATTACGGCCGCGGGTGTTCCCAAGGGGTCGTTTTATTTTTATTTCAAGAATAAGGATGATTTCGGCGCGGGTGTGATCGACTATTTTTCCGATCTCGTCATTTCATGGTTCGAAAAGTACAACCGGGACCATACCATTGCGCCCCTTGTCAGGCTGGAGCGTTTCTTTGATGAAAGTAATCGCTTTTACGAAAAGATCGGCTGCACCTGCGGATGTCCCATTGGCAATCTTTCGCAGGAAATGAGCGATTTGAGCGAGACAATGCGCAACAAACTTTTTGAAGCGTACGGCCGCACTCGTTCGATTATCAAAGACTGCATTGCCGAAGCAAAAGAGCAGGGGGCCATCAGTTCAAAAGAAGATGCCGAAGAGCTGGCTGTTTTTGTTCTCAACGGCTGGGAAGGCGCTCTTATTGATATGAAGGTTTCGAAAAGCATCCGTCCGCTCAATATATTTAAAAAGGTGCTGTTCGAAAAGATTTTGACCGCGTAATTTAATAAACCGGGACAATCTCCGGATCACAGATAAAAACAGGGAGGATAGTCATGAATGTTTATGAAGAATTAAGAAGCGTGCTGGATTCGCATCCCACAACAGCGCCTGCATCACCAAAGATTTTGGAAATCCTGGGCATCCTTTTTACTCCTGAGGAAGCGGCCCTGGCGTCTAAGATGAGTTACAAGCCCTGGCCTGTCGCGAAAATCGCCAAAGCGGGAGAACTAACGGATGCCGATGCGGAAAAGCTCCTCGAATCGATGGCGAACAAAGGGATTATCTTCTCCCGTAAAAAGGATGGGAAAAACATATACGGATTGGTGCCGCTTATTCCCGGCGTCTTTGAGTTCCCCTTCATGAAAGCCAAAACGCTTGAATCGCCGATGTTAAAGCGATTGGCCGCGCTTTGGGAGGAATATCATAAAGAAGCCCTTGGCGCGTCATTTTCGGGAAATCCGACGCCGCTTATGCGGGTTGTCGCGGTTGAAAAGGCGATCCGCGCGGAAAACCGTGTTCATCCCTACGAGGAAGTAAAGCATTTTATCAACAACGCCGCATTTATCGCGCTGGCGGATTGCGCGTGCCGGGTCAGCGTGGGCAAATGCGATAAACCGAAGGATGTCTGCCTCATCTTCGACGGAGCCGGTGAGTTTCTGGTGGAACGCGGTTTCGCGCGCCAGATCACAAAGAAAGAGGGGATGGAAGTGCTTGACCGCTCGGAGAAGGCGGGGCTGGTCCATACCAGCAATAACAGCGCCGACAGGGCCGGAATGATCTGTAATTGCTGTCCCTGCTGCTGTACGGTTCTGCGCGGCAGAACAGAGGTGAAGCATCCCCATGCCTTTGAGCCCAGCCGTTTCGAAGCCAGGATCATAAGCGATGAATGCACCGGCTGCGGTGTCTGCGCGGAGGATAGATGCCCGGTAAAAGCGATAGAAATCGTGGATGATCTTGCTGTGGTGAATGTGGATGAATGTATCGGTTGCGGGTTGTGCGTCACGGGCTGCCCGGCGGACGCCATTGAACTTGTCGAGCGCAAAGCGATTCCGGCAATTCCCGCCACAACCGTTGAGATGGCCCTTAAAATTGTGCAGGAAAAGGGACGCGGGGATAATTTTATCAAGATTATGCAGCGCTAAGATGTCTGTTCCTATTGTTCGGTCGAGTCTTTTCGACTCGACCGAACTTGAGAATATAAAATATTGTCTTGATATCATTCTTTTTTCCATCTCCGTAGTAAAAAACATTCGCTTGCAAACCAGGTACTTCGCTTAAAATAAATATTATCCTTGCATATTCCCGCGCCCTAAATATAATTATAAAACAATTCATGCGCGCGTGGGCATTTCCGGGAGGTCCAAATGAACGTTAAAGGTATATTTTTTGTTATAACAAAGACGGCTATGATTCAGGTGTTCGGCGAGGAACGCTGGAATGCCTTTATGGCCAGGATGGTAGAAAAGGATGCATATTTTAAAACGGCTATTATTTCCATAACCCCCATCCCCGTTGAAAAAGAAATCATTTTATTTGATGAAATGTGCAAGGAATTTTTCAACAACGATAAAAGGCAATACGAGACGTTTGGAAGAACGGGCGCTAAATACGCCCTTTCGCCGGGGGGCACTTATCAGTCTTATCTGCTCAATAAGGATATCAAGCAGTTCGTCGAGTTTGTGCTTCCCAAGCTCTGGTCAACGTATTATGACGGCGGTGTAGCCACCGCGCGATTAGAGAACAACGTTGCTCATATCAAACTTACCGGAATCGATATTAAAAATGAATATTTCGAGCAGATGGTCAAGGGTTATTTTCAGCAGGCTCTGAAGGTTTTCGGGAAAAAATCTGTCGTGAAAAAGATAAGGAGTCGCGCGTCGGGTGACGAAGATATTTATTTTCAGCTTGAACTAAAAGACGCCTGATTAAAATACAGAAGTTCAAATCGTGATGTCGCAGGTTCCGAATCCGGCCCATTCATTGATAGGTATGCTTGAGGTGATGATAAAACCCTTTCTGTGCGGTTCGTCACAGCGGGCAATCGAAATTTGACCGGCAAGATTCTGGATTTCACGATCAACAACAAAAGTAATTCCCTCGATAGTCACCGCCAGATCGGAATCCTTGGCAGAATCGATTCTCATGCCCAGCGACGCGTCACAGCATCCGGTTGACCGAATCTCGATCCGCACCGCGCCTTGCGCGTTATTCATGGACATCCATGATTTTATGGCCGTGGCAGCGCCCGGACCAAGTATTACGATAGGCTCATCGGGCATAAAAATTTCTCCTGATATATCTTTTTGTTCTTTAGCGATAACCTGTTTTGTCAACCCTCAGTCGAGTCAAAAAGACTCGACCCAACTTTTGGGGCGACTCGACCCCAACTTTTGTTTTATGTAAGCTTATAACCTCTCTCTCTGAATAATCTCAGGCAGGCATCGGCTACATCATTGTCATAAAGAATTCCCTTGTTTTTTTCGATTTCTTCAAGGGCCGCTTCAATACCCAGTGATTCACGATAAGGACGGTGGGATGCCATGGCTTCCACCACATCCGCTACAGCCAGAATACGGGCCTCCAGAAGAATTTCATCCCCTTTCAGATTTCTCGGGTAGCCTGTGCCGTTTATTCGCTCGTGGTGCTGGTAGACTATTTCCGCCAGCGGCCAGGGAGATTCGACAGACTTCAGCATTTCGTATCCGCTGTTTGAGTGTTCCTGAATCAGGGAAAATTCGATTTCCGAAAGTTTTGTGGATTTGGACAATATCTCCGCCGGTATGGATAATTTCCCGATGTCATGAATGGATCCGGCCATGCGGATACCGTCAATTTTATCCTGATCCAATCCCATTTCCACGGCAATGGCTCTGGCAATATCCGCGGACCGGGTCTGATGGCCGGCCGTATAGGGATCTCGCATCTCAACAACGGATACCATGACTTGAATCGTTGTGCCAATCGCGTTTCTGAGACTTTCCAGTGTTTGTTGAAGTTTTTCCTCCGCCCGCTTGCGCTCGGTGATGTCCTGATAGATGATCTGAGACTGTTTTTTGCCGTTCCATAATATCTCCTTGCGGAAAGCGTGCAGATGACGGATTTCGCCGTTTTTTTTCACGATGCTTATTTCGTATTCCGGAGGCGCGGGCTCGCCCTGTAATCTTTTTCTCTTTCTTTCCTTGAACGCGGCATAGCTCTCCGGCGTATAGCGCTCTTTGATGGACGTTTCTTTAAGTTCCTCTATGCTGTCATAACCGTACATGTCCAAAATGGCCCGGTTGGCGTAAATTGTTTCGCCTTCTATGGTTGATATGCGAATGCCGAGAGGGGATTCGTCGAGGGATCTACGAAAATTTCTTTCACTTTCCCGCAGATCGTTCTCTATTTGTTTGCGCTCGGTAATATTATGGTGGTTGATCACCAAAGCTTCAACGGCATTATTTTTTACGATATTGCTTGCTATGGTTTCGAAGGTACACCAGGTTCCATTCTTGTGGCGGAGGCGCGTTTCACCTTTTATAACGGGATAGTTTGTATCCGTTGATAAAATAACAAAGTAATCCAGTACTTTTTGCAGGTCATCCGGATGAACGATCTCAAGGCCGCTCGCGTTAATCCTTTCTTCAATCTTGTATCCCAGATTTTTTTCAATGGCCTGATTCATGTAGATGTTTACCCCTTGCGGGTTGGTGAGAATGATCATATCTGATGAGTATTCTGTGACCGCCCTGAACAGCCGGCCTTCGTCACGGAAGTTTTTTACGTGGACAGTTTGATCCCTTTGCGCATCGTCAAGCTTTACTTTTTTCATGTTTCATCCCCTCATTAAGAAACGCTGCCAATTTAGATAAAGCTTAAATGTCTATAATATACGAGTAATTACGATACGTGTCAATATAATTTTTTCCGGGTAATTGTGAACATGAAGGAGTTCTATTTTATATATGAAATATTATGTAAATCGGGAAAATAAGAAAAACAGCAGGGAGGCTTTGTAAAAGTTCGGTCGAGTCTTTTTGACTCGACCGAACTTTAGAATTCACCGTTACGGCTGGATATCTAAAATTATTTAATGCCCTTTAAAAAATCAGGATCCGTGAAAGCCGGACGCGGGTATGTGTAAAATCCCTTTCTGGTTTTTTGACCAAGCTCGCCCCTGTCGACATATTTTTTCACAAACTCCGTGTTTTTGATCTTGACGGGATCATTGGTTTGTTTCGCCCAGAAATTCGTAACATGCCAGACGGTGTCCAGACCGACGCTGTCCATGAGTCCAAAAGGCCCTATCAGCATTCGCATGATGCCCATCCAGACTCTGTCGATATCTTCGACCGCCGCGACATCATTTGATGCAAGCGTCAAAGCGTTGTCGAAAAGGCCTGCGAACATATAATTAAAGACGTAGCCCATGCTCTCCTTATGGAGTACAATCGGAGCCAGGCCGGTTTTTTCGGCGAATTCCTTGACCAGCTGCGCGTACTCCGGAGCGGTTCCGGGATGCGGCATGACGTCCACCACGTTGGTCATGCGAATATCGTGAAAGTGGTAAGCAAGAAACTTCTCCGGCCTTCCCGTGGCGGGGGCGATCATCGAGGGCAGGAGGGTTGACGTGTTGGTGGTAAATATCGTTCTTGCCGGACACAATGTATTTAACTGTCCGAATACCTTACCCTTGAGAACCGGATCTTCCGGCACCGATTCGCTTACGATATCGGCATCTTTCGCGGCCTCGGCCATGTCGACGCTTGTTTTTATCCTGCCTATGGTTTCCCGGGCCTTCTCCTCGGTGATGCGGCCGTCTCTGATCATCCGCGCGGCAATTCTATGGATTCTTTCAATCGCCCTGTCCAGAAATTCTTTTTTGACATCGTACAATACCACATTACAATCGTAGAGCGCGCACTGAAATCCGATCTGTTGTCCCATGGTGCCGCTGCCCGCGATCAGTACATTTTTAATGTCGTCAACTTTCATAAAAAAACCTGCTCCTTGCCTTTCTAAATTTTATTTTCAGGGAAGGAAAGTATAGTAAATCGCCGCTGTCTGTCAATCACGAATTGAAGCTCTCCTTGGGCAAGCCTGGGGAGTTGCTTCGATTCTTAAGGAAAATTATAATTTTATAAACGCTTGCTCATCCAAAAAGCACGCAAAGGGGTTTGCTCTCTGTTGAATTACTAAACAGTTGGTGTCTTTGTTGTATTTGAGATCTTGTCAGGACAAAAAAGGTTTTGAAGGAACAGAACCTTTACCGGAACGTAGCGCGGAAACGCATCATGGCGCCCATGAACAAAACGGTACCGATGGCCGCCATGGCAAGAAGCTGCTGCCAGACGTCGACGATTCCCGCGTTTCTGATGAGAACGCGGGAGCAGAATTCCATGTAGTGCGTGGTCGGGGCGAACTGCATGATGATCTGGAGGAATCGCGGCATGGATTCTATGGGGGTTGTTCCGCCGTTGAGCATGGATATGGGCACGATAATAGGTATGCTCAAAAGGCCTGCCTGGGGCTGATTTTTGGCGACGGTGGCCAGAAACACGCCAAGTTCGGTTGTCGCGTAGAGAAATACGATGGTGCCGAACATGAACAGGATCGTCGAGCCGTGGATGGGCGCGCCTATAACCCACTTCACCGCGAAATACAGCGAGAACATGGTGCCCATCAACACAATAAAGCTGTTGGCCCAGACTTTGGCAATGGTGATTTCCACAGGGACCAGGGGCATGACAAGCAGATGCTCCACGGTGCCGCGCTCCTTTTCTTTGATGAGGGCCGCGGCGGGCAGGACTATGGATAGCAGCGTGATCATGTGTCCCAGCAATACAATGCTCATAAACCATGAATTTTCGTTGTTCGGGTTATACATGATGCGGGTATTGAGCACAATGGGCGGAGGGACCGGTTTTTGGGAGCCCCGCATAAATGTGTCGATCTCCTGATTGATGATCTGGCTTAAGTAGGTCGTGCCCAGCCTGGCATGGCCGACGACCGTGGCATCGACATCGATGCTGATATCGGGGTTCTTTCCGGCCAGCAGGTCATTCTGAAAACTCGACGGTATATGGAGGACAAAGACATATTCGGCCCTGTCCATCACCCGGTTTATATCGTGGTAGGTGATGGCCTTGGGTTTCTGGAAAAAGGGCATCTGGATGGCGTCGATGATTCTCCGGGAAAGGGGAGATTGGTCTTCGTCCACATAGGCAATCGTTGAGTTGCGCACTTGCACGCCGGTGCCTTTGGCGGGGACGATGACCATTACGGTAAAGGAATAGACGACCATAATCACCAGCACATAGTCATAACGGAAGCTGATGAGTTCTTTTAAACCGAGCCGGTAGATGTGCCAGAGTTTTCTGATCATGCTATTTCTCCTGTTTTTTCAGCAATAGGACGGTCATGGACTGAATGGCCGTATAGATGATGATCAGGGAGACGTAGTTCCACACAAGTTCGGCGAAACCGATTCCCTTGGTAAAGGTGCCCACGCTGATATTCAGTAAATAGCGCGCGGGGAATATCCTTGACATGAATTTGGCCCCGCCGACAAGTGTTGAGGCCGGGGAGGTGAGTCCCGATAAATCGAAGGAGGGCACCAGGGTAATAACAAAGGCGGCAAGCAGGGCCGCGATCTGAGTTTTTGTGAAGGTCGAGATAAGCAGGCCGAGTCCCGTGCTGATAACAATATAGAGCATCGCCCCGGAAACCAGCGCGGGGAAACTGCCCTTGAAGGGGATTTCGAACAGGAATTTGATTACCCCCAAAAGGATAACAAAGGTTATGGCCGTTATCACAAAGTAGGGGATCTGCTTTCCCCAGAGGAATTCAAGCTTGGTCATGGGGCTTGAGTAGAAGTTGGCAATGGAGCCCAGTTCCTTTTCCCTCACGACACCGATGGCCGTGAGCATCGACGGAACCAGCATCAGCACAACGGCCAGCAGGCCGGGCACAACGGAATATCTGCTTTTTATCAGCGGGTTATACCAGTACCGGGGCTGCGTATGGGTGGATGACGGGGGCATGGGCATGGGCGAGCGGCCAAGCAGTGTCATAAGATAGGAAAGGTGCACGGCCTCGGCGTAGTTCTTGGTGGTCTCCGCGCGAAACGGCATGGTGCCGTCTATCCAGAGTCCAACGGCCGGGCTCTCGCCCCGCTTTACATCTTTTTCAAAACCGGGAGGGATCTGGACGACCACGTTAAACTCGCCGCTCTGGAAGCCCCTGTCAATTCCGGCAGGCGACTTGATCGGCTTGCGTTCGCTAAAATACCGTGAACTGGAGAAGGACTCCAGATATTCGCGGCTCATGGGCGTTCGATCATTGTCAAGGGTGCTGTATTTGATGTTTTCAATATCGGTCGATATGCCGAAGCCGAAGACGATAAGGAGAAAGGGCGAGACAATGAATGATGTAATGAGCCTGATCGGGTCGCGAAGCAATTCGACGGATTCTCTGCGGGCAAGGGCCAAAAGCCTTGTGATGTCAAAAAAACGGCTGTGTTTTTTGACATTTTCAGATTTAAGCATGAACGGGACGGTTTGTTTTTCATCATCCGTTCCCGCGTTGGTATTTTTGGCAATATCGTCCTTCATATAACCGATAAAGGCCTCTTCAAGGGTGGAACATCCGCGCGCGCGAACAAGCTCTTTGGGCGCGTCGCAGGCAAGGACGCGGCCCATGCTCATGAGGGCGACTCTGTCGCAGCGGTCGGCCTCATTCATGTAATGGGTGGTCACAAAAATGGTTACGCCTTCCTCACGGGATAGATTGATGAGCAGTTCCCAGAAGCGATCTCTGGCCACGGGATCGACGCCCGACGTGGGTTCGTCGAGGATCAGGATTTCGGGTTTATGAATGGCGGCAACCGCAAGGGAAAGGCGCTGGCGGATGCCCAGGGGAAGGCGTTCCGTCTGGTCGTTCATGACATCGGTCAGTCCGAACTTGACCGCCATTTCCTTCACCCTTGAAGAAACATCGGCGTTTGGCATATCGAAGAGATGCGCGTGCATATCCAGATTCTGCCGCACCGTCAGCTCGCCATACAGCGAAAAGCTCTGCGACATATATCCGATGCGTTTTTTCAGCCTGATGCTTCCGGTTTCGACGGATCTGCCGAAGATGAAGGCCTTACCGTGCGTGGGATGCAGAAGCCCGGTGAGCATTTTCATGGTGGTGGTCTTGCCGCATCCGTTGGATCCCACAAAACCGAAGATTTCGCCCTTGGGTATGGTAAAGGAGACATCGTCCACGGCGGTAAAATCGCCGAATTTTTTGGTGAGGTTGTTTGCCTCGATGGCGGAGCCGTCATCCGATGCGATGCGGGGCGGTGTCGTAAAGACCCTGTGACCGTAACGCATTTCTTCGGGAAGCATGGCGATATAAGCGTCTTCAATGGTCGTCTTGCCGGTCTTTTGCTTTAACTCAGCGGGGGTTCCCGAGGCAAGGACGCGGCCGCCTTCCATCATAATAAGCCAGTCCAGGTGTTCGGCCTCATCCATGTAGGCCGTCGCGATGATAATGCTCATTCCCGCGTGATGAACGCTCATATCCTTGACCAGTTCCCAGAACTGGCGCCTCGATAGGGGATCGACGCCGGTGGTGGGTTCATCCATAATAAGCACATCGGGGTTGTGGATGAGCGCGCAGCATAAACCCAGTTTCTGCTTCATGCCTCCGGATAACTGTCCCGCGGGACGATCGGCAAAGGGCGCGAGATTGGTGGCCTTCAGTAGACGCTCGATGCGTTCCTTTCGCTCGGCGCGGGTGAATCCGAAGAGGCGTCCGAAAAAATCCACATTCTCATAGACGGAAAGCGTGGCATAGAGATTCTGTCCGAGACCCTGGGGGATATAGGCAATCTCCGAGCAGACATCATGGCGGTGCAAGCGCGAACGCATGGAACTGCCAAGGACTTGTATATCGCCCTGCTGTATCTTTTTTTGTCCCGCGATCAGGCCAAGCAGGGTTGATTTGCCCACGCCGTCGGGCCCGATCAGGCCCACCTGGCATCCGGACGGTATTTCAAGATTAATGGTATCGAGGGCGATTTTCTTGCCGTAGCGATGCTTTATCCCTTCAATACGCGCGATGGAATCATGATCGTTCATGCGGGTATTCATTTAAAGAGTTCCGTCCATTTAGCGGACGGATTCAACCGGATATACGCGACGCCCGGCATGCCCGGTTTCAGGCGGGGGTCGTCAAATTCTTTAAGGCTGATTTTCACGCGGAAAACGAGTTTTTCACGCTCCTCGGTCGCTTCAACCTCTTTGGGCGTGAACTGTGCTTTTTCTGAGACAAAAGCCACAGTCGCGGGAAATTGCTTATCCGGTATGGCATCAAGCACTACCCTGGCCTCGCCGCCCATGGGGATGACGCCGGCATATTGCTCGGAGAGATACACATTCATGTGAATATCCGTGGGGTCCAAAATGGTCAGGACTTTGCCTCCGTTGGGCATGACTTCGCCGGGCTCCGCCAGACGCGACAGCACCGGTCCCTTTATGGGGCTCTTCAGGGTGCAGTCATTGATTTCCGATTTCAGTATCTCCGTCTGGGCAAGCGCCGACTCAATAGCGTTATCGATCTCGGTGATGGATGATTTTGCCGCCGTGTATTCCGCTTCATAGCTCTGCTTGACGGTCTGATCACGGTCGAGCTGTTGTTGTGTGAAGATGCCTTTGGTGAAGAGTTTGTTGGACCGGTCAAGTTCCTTTACCGCGAGCACCAGCTTCAGGCGGATGCTCTCCATCCTGGACAGCGCCGTTTCCCGCGCCTGCCTTGCCCGTTTCACCTCGGCTTCGGCCTGTTTTAATTGCGCCTGAAGGGTGCTTGTGTCTATTCTGGCCACGACCTGATTTTTATTGCAGAGGTCTCCCTCCTTCGCGAGGACTTCCGCCAGACGCCCCGCGAGCTTTGCCGCGACATCCACTTCGGTTGCCTCAAGACGGCCGTTGCCCATTACAAAGCCTTTCGGAAGGGCGTTTTTGTCCTTGTTGGTATAGAGATAAAAAATTAGAGCTCCCGCTAGAAGAACCAGAACCAGAATCGCGACTGATTTTTTAAGAAGATTTCCCTTTTCGCTCATATCATCCCCTTTAACAAACCGGATTTAGTATAATCATCAATGATCTTTTCAGACGATTGAATTCGACGTATGGCTTTATAAGTTGTCTTTTCACACATCACGCAGACTGTTGGCGGCTATCTTGAGGGGCTTTTTCAAATTCAAACCCCAAAAGGCATGATTGAAAAAAAGTTAAATTTTATAACAACTGTTATTTTGTGATGGGAGTATAGGAAAAGCAATCGTATATGTCAAGAAAATCTCGACGGGCCAATCAACCGGATTGTTTTATGACGGCGGCGTTGATTTTTGATACGGCCGGAGAGGGTTCTGATTATTCTTTGACGATAATCGTGTCTTTTTTGAATTCGTCGCTTGTGCCGGGATAATCAATGTTGTAGTGCAATCCGCGGCTTTCTTTTCTCTGGCGCGCGCTCATAACGATCAGTTTGGCCACCGTTGAGATGTTGCGCAGTTCGGCAAGGTCTTTTGTGACTTTGTAATTCCAGTAATATTCGTGGATTTCACTCAAAACCATGTCGATTCTGCGTTCGGCGCGTTCGAGGCGTTTATCCGAGCGGACAATGCCCACATAGTTCCACATGCATCTTCTGATTTCATCCCAGTTGTGCGTGACCACCACGCTGTCGTCGCTTTTTGTGGTGCCGCTCGAGTCCCAGGGGGCAATGGTCACAATGCTTTGCGGCGTCTGCTTGAAGGATTTCGCTATTTTTAAATACACGCGATGGGAATAAACAAGCGCTTCGAGTAAAGAGTTGCTGGCCAGACGGTTTGCGCCGTGTAAGCCCGTGCAGGATACTTCGCCGCAGGCAAAAAGATTATCGATGGACGTCTTGCCGTAATGATCCACGGCGACGCCGCCGCAGATGTAATGAGCGGCAGGCGCTATGGGAATAGGCTGCAGGGCCATGTCTATGCCGTATTCGAGGCATTTATTATAAATATTGGGGAACCGGTTGATCAGAAATTCGCGTCCTTTATGCGTGATATCCAAAAGAACGAATTCATCGCCGGCCTGTTTGATTTCGTTGTCGATGGCCTTGGCAACCACATCGCGCGGCGCGAGGCTTTTCATGGGATGGTATTTTTCCATGAATGTCGTTCCGTTTTTTAATTTAAGAATCCCTCCTTCGCCGCGTACGGCTTCGCTGATCAGAAAAGCCTTGGCGTCGGGATGATAAAGGCAGGTCGGATGAAACTGGATGAATTCCATATTGGCGATATTGGCGCCCGCGCGGTAAGCCATGGCCAGACCGTCTCCCGTGGCGATGTCGGGATTGGTCGTGATAAGATAAACTTTTCCCGCTCCGCCCGTGCATAAGATGGTATATTTTGCCCGATAGGTGTGAATTTCGCTGTTATTGATGTCAAGAACATAAGCGCCCAGACAATTGATGGTAACGCCTTTTAAGTCTTTCTGCGTAATCAGATCAATGCCGATGTGGTTTTCATAAACGGAGACATTTTCGATATGGGAAACTTTTTCATTAAGAGCCCGCTCGATTTCCTGGCCGGTGAAATCTTTGGCGTGTAAAATACGTCTGCGGTTGTGGCCTCCCTCGCGACCGAGGTCGTACATGCCGGGGTCTGTTTCCGATTTTGTGAAATTTACGCCCCAATCGATAAGTTCCTGAATCCGCGGAGGGGCTTCTTTCACGATGAATTCGACCACTTCAGGATTGGAAAGACCGGCACCGCAAATCAGCGTGTCCTGAATATGCTCTTCAAAACTATCGGTTTTGTCCGTGACGGCCGCGATGCCGCCCTGAGCGTAATTGGTATTCGATTCGTTTTTCTCTTTTTTGGTCACGATGGCGACAGAGCCCAGGGTGGAGGCTTTGATGGCGAGGCTCAATCCCGCGATGCCGCTGCCCAAGATCAAAAAGTCTGTCTTAAATTCCATCGCCATACCTAATAATTTGCCGACGGCAAAAGTTTGTTTACAAATCGTCATTGCTTTTATATAGATATTTATCTTATTTAGCAAAGGGAAAATAGAAAGAAGGATCTCATGTTAGTTTTAGGAATTGAATCATCATGCGATGAAACGGCGGCGGCCGTCATACAAAACGGGAAAATGCTATCCAATGTGATTGCCTCGCAAATAGCGGTTCATTCACCGTACGGCGGCGTGGTCCCTGAAATTGCCTCCCGTAAACATATTGAGGCGATCAATCCGGTTATTAACCAGGCCTTAAACGATGCCCATGTGACGCTCAATGATTTAGAGGGCATTGCCGTAACCCGCGGTCCCGGTTTAATCGGATCTCTTTTGATCGGCTTATCTGCGGCCAAGGCTCTGGCCTTTGCCCTCGATATTCCGCTTATCGGCGTCAATCATCTGGAAGGGCATATTGCCGCGGCGTTTCTCGCTGAAAAAGTTCCGGCGGTTCCTTTCGTGGCTCTGGTTGTTTCGGGCGGCCATACCAGTGTTTATCTGGCTACGAGTTATCAGGAATATGAATTAATGGGCCAGACGCGCGACGATGCCGCGGGGGAGGCGTTCGATAAAGCGGCAAAGCTGCTAAATCTTGGATATCCGGGCGGCGTGGTCATCGATAAAATGGCCAAAGGCGCCAATCCCAGGGCGGTGGCCTTTCCGAGGGCGATGAAGGATTCTCCCGATTTCAGTTTCAGCGGTTTGAAAACCTCTTTGCTGACCATGCTCAAAAAACGCGGACGTGATTTTGCCGCTGAGGAATTGCCGGATATCGTGGCAGGCTATCAGGAGGCGATCGTGGACGTGCTGGTGGAAAAAACCATTAAAGCGGCAAAAGATAATGGTATTAAAAGAATCGTTGTTTGCGGCGGTGTGGCGGCCAACAGCAGGCTGCGCGAGAGGTTTGCGGCGGATACGGCCGCGCGGAATCTGGAATTGTTTATTCCCCCGGTTATCCTGTGCACGGATAACGCGGCCATGATCGGGGCCATCGGAGAAATCATGCTGAATGCCGGCTACAGGGATTCGCTTGATTTAAATGCCGTCTCCCGCTGGCCTTTAACATCCATTTAACCTTTTTCCATATAAGCGATAAAACCAATGTCAACACCTCGGCAAATCATTACTCAGTACGCGATTAAACCGCGCAAAAGTCTGGGGCAATCATTTCTGATGGACGAAAACGTCATCGGAAATATTGCCGCAGCGGCCCATGTGACAGAGAATGATATTGTCGTGGAAATCGGCGCTGGAATCGGCGTCCTGACTCAGATACTTGCGCGAAATGCCGCGAAAGTTATCGCCGTTGAACTGGATGATCAACTCGCTTACGTTTTAAAGGATCGATTATCCGCGTATCATAACATTCAAATTTATCACGGGAATATTCTCAGGTTTGATTTCAGGGAAATTGCCCGCGCGGAAGGTCAAAAAATCAAGATAGTAGGCAATATTCCCTATAATATTTCCAGCCCGGTCTTGTTTTACCTGTTGTCTTTCCGGGATGTTATAGATTCATTTGTATTGATGATGCAAAAGGAAGTCATCGCTCGTCTGGTCGCGTCCCCCGGCGGCAAGAGCTATGGGGTGCCTTCCGTTATTTTACAGATGTTTTCAGCGGTTGAAAAAATTCTGGATGTCGGGGCTTCCTGTTTTTACCCCCGGCCTAAAGTGGAATCATCGGTCATGAAGGGATTTTTTCGGGAGAGTTCTTTCACAGAACTTGCGGATGAAGATTTTTTTATAAAATTGGTCAGAGATGCTTTCGCGAAGCGAAGGAAAATGCTGATAAATAATTTAAAGCAATCGAAAATGCTTTACAGCATGCCGGAATCTTCATTAAAAGAAGCGCTGATATCGGCAGGAATTGATTCCCGGCGAAGAGCTGAGACGCTTTCCGTCGAAGAATTTGGAAATTTGAGCAATATTTTAAGGGCCGGGTTGAAATAAGATAACGGGTTTGGCCGGGCTTAAGGGGATGACAAAAATTACTTTAAACCGATTTTCGGACAGGTCCGGTTTTGGGGGAACATTAGTTAAAGATCAACAATTTGATTACAAGTGGGAACAAATTGTAATCGAACCGTTGATCTTTTCAATGGAGAAGTTGCCGACATACATGTGCATTAATGGTATCGCTTTGGAAGAGTCGGGAGACGGGCTAATCATTAATTCAACATCAATGCCTAGATGAGCATTGATGGATATATTATTTAAATGAATGGTTAATTGAGTTAAATTTTTATCGGATGAAACCAGCAAATCAGGGTATTGTATTGTTATTGAACCGGATCGTTCAATGAGGCCGCCCGTTGTATAAGCGCCAAGTCCAAGATAACCTATTTGATCGAATAAACCGGAACCGGGATTTTTCTGGGGATTGTTCTCCGGCGTACCATAAAAGAACCAGATTGCGTTATACATGTGCGGGCTTGGTTGATAATTGTGGTTAGGGTCCCAGTAGTTCCATCCATCGGTGAAAATAAGTTTGGAGGTGTTGTTCATTGTAATATCTGTCAAAACGGTGGTGACGAATCCGTCTTTCGCGAAAATAGCACTCAGATCGCCATCGGTGATAATAACGCATCGGGCGGAACATAGAGACGGCAGGATGAAGAATGCGGTGATGACTGCCAATGTTAAAAACTTTTTGATGTTTACCCCCCAATAAGTTTTTTCTGCTACTCAAAACAACGCGATTCAGTATTCCAACAAACGAAGAAATCCTTCAGTAAACCATAACAAACGCATCAATAAGTAATTGGCTGTGTATATATACTATAAAATTACAGTAATGTAAATAATATTTTTACATTATTTTCATTTTTTTTGGAATTTTATGGACTGATTTTTGGAAAAACTTATCGCGTCCCCCGGACGCGACCTTTATGGGGGTGCTTGCCGTTATTTTACCGATGTTTGCCGCGCTGGAAAAAGTTCCGGCTGCCGGGGCTTTATGTTTTTATCCTAACCCTGAAGGTATCATAAGATACCGGGTTTGGCCGGGCCCGGAGGGATGACAAAAATTACTCTAAACCGGTTTTAGGACAGGTCCGGATCTTGGGGAACATTAGTTGTGGGCACAAATTGTAACTGAACCGTTGATCCTTTCAATGGAAAAATTGCTGAGATATTTGTGCATTAATACCATCGATTTTGAAGAGTCGGGAGTCTGGCCGATCATCAATTCAACATCAACGCCGATGTGCGCGTCGATGGATATATTGTTTAAAAAGATGGTTACTCTGGATGGTTCAGTGGATGAAACCAGCAAATCGGGGTACCCCACAGTTACTGAGCCGGATCGCTCAATCAAGCCGCCCGTTGTATAAGAGCCGAGTCCAAGATAGCCTTTTTGATCGAATAAACCGGAACCGGGATCTTTCTGGGGATTATTTTCCGGTGTTCCATAGAAGAACCATGGGGCGTTTTTCATATGCGGGCTCGGCCCGTAATTGTGGTTCGGATCCCAGTAATTCCATCCATCGGTAAAAATGACTTTAGACGTGGGTTTCATGGTGATGTCAGTTAAAACAGTGGTGACATAACCGTCTTTCGCGAAAATAGTGCTTAAATCGTTATCCGTGATAATAACGCATCGTGCGGTTGATATGGACGGCAGAATAAAGAAGGCGGTGAAAACTACCAATGTTAAAAACTTTTTCATGTTTACCCCCAATAAATTTCTTGTGCCACCCGGAAGACACAATACATTATCTTGATAAACTAAAAAAACTATCACCAAACCAGAATAATCGTATTCATAAAAAACTAGCTGTATACTTATACTACAAAACTACGGTCATGTAAATAATATATTGAATTATTTTTTTATTTTTCCGAATACTTTTTGGAAAAACTTATTGACTAATTTATGTTGAAATAATAATGCTATTTCCAATTTTAATGAGTGAGATAATGAGAAATAAGTACTTGTATATTCAAACATTTGGTTGCCAGATGAATGTTCATGATTCGGAACAGATGGCCGCGCTGCTTGCCGGTTTGGGCTATCGGTTGACGGAAAATATGAATCTCGCCGATTTAATTATTTTAAATACATGCTCCATCAGGGAGAAAGCCGCGCAAAAAGCTTACAGTCAACTGGGAAGAATCGGAATACTCAAGGAAGAAAATAAGGATTTGATTATCGGCGCGGGCGGTTGTCTGGCTCAGCAACTGGGAACAAAATTTCACAAGAAAGTCGGTCATCTTGACTTTGTGTTCGGGACCCATAATATTCATCTTCTGCCTCAAATCGTTTCATCGATTGAGACGAGACGAAAAAAGATTACAGAAATTGACTTTTATAAGTCATTAAATTCAATAGGTGTTTATGCTCCCCCGCGGCCAGGCGCCTTGAGCGCTTTTGTCACGATCATGCAGGGATGCGATAATTTCTGCGCCTATTGCGTTGTACCTTATCTGCGCGGTCCGGAAATGAGCAGGCCTTCAGATGACATTATAACGGAAATTAAAAAACTCGCGCAAAACGGCGTCAAAGAGGTTACTTTGCTTGGACAAAATGTTAATTCCTATGGGAAAACATTCGATAATGGATTTAGTTTTACGTCATTGATTAAAAAAATAGGGAAAATTTCCGGTATCGAAAGAATCAGATTTACCACGTCGCATCCACGGGACCTCTCCGAAGAACTGATTGTATGTTATGCCGAAGAAGAGAAATTATGCAGGCATATTCATCTTCCCGTGCAATCGGGTTCAAACCGGATATTGGAATTAATGAACAGGGGCTATACGGTCGAAGAATACACACGAAAGATTGATCGTCTGCGTAAGTGTGTTCCTCAAATCAGTATCACATCCGACGTGATTGTAGGTTTTCCGGGGGAAACCCAGAAAGATTACCAAGAAACGATTGACATGATGGAAAAAATCAGGTTTGATTCTCTTTTTTCATTCAAGTATTCTGAGAGGGAAGGGACTGCGGCGCAAAAGTTAAAAGGAAAGGTCGATGAAGCTGTGAAGCTTAGGAGGCTCGAAAAATTACAGGCCCTGCAGAATGAGCATACATTTGAAAAAAACAGGGAGCTTGAGGGCAGCACTCAGAAGTTATTAGTTGAGGGAGTGAGTAAAAATTCCGAAAGTGATTTAACGGGACGAACCAGTTCCTGGAAAATAGTTAATTTTAAAGGCGAAACGGACTTGATCGGTAAACTGGTGGATGTTAAAATAACGAAAGCTTATCTACATTCCTTAAGGGGAAAATTTGCGAATAACTGAGGAGGCAGGTCATGTTAATTGAAATGAAGGTTTCAGGATTGACCATAGACCCTATAACCAATACACCCATTGTCATATTGAAAGACATGCAGAACAACAAGGCAATTCCCATCTGGATTGGTCTTTTTGAAGCTAGCGCCATTGCCACGGAACTGGAAAAAATTGTCTTTCCCCGCCCGATGACGCATGATTTGTTCAATGAACTTTTAAAAACTTTTAACGTGACAGTGGATAGAATAGAAATTGTGGATATTCGCAGCAATACTTTTTTCGCGAATATTTATTTAAGGTTTGACGGCAATGATTATACGATTGACGCGCGTCCCAGCGACGCTATTGCCATAGCGCTCAGAGCTCGCGCGCCGATATTTGTGGATGAAACTGTTATTGAAAAATCGCGCAATATTGATTTTGGGATCAAACTGAATGATTTGGATAAACTGAAGGATGAAAAAATAAGGGAATTTCTGGAAAATCTCTCGGCTGAAGATTTCGGCAAATATAAGATGTAAGTATTATGGGAAACATCATTGAGGATTTTCAAATTTATCTGGAAGTGGAAAGAAATGTTTCCGCCCATACCCGGATAGCGTATCTTGCCGATATTCAGGAGTATGCCCGTTTCCTGCTTGATAATAATTTCATAAAAAACAGCGATGAGATCGTTAACACGGAGCCGGAGGAGCTCAGGGAGTATTTAAGCCGCCTGTATCGCCGGAGGGTAAAGAAAGTTACGGTCAACCGCAAGGTGTCATCGCTGAGAGCTTTTTATAATTATGTGCTGCGCACCGGCAGGATTAAAAATAATCCCGCGGATATGATTCAAACATTGAAAACGGAGAAGCACATGCCGGCTTTTCTTTCGGTTGATGAAATGTTTGAGCTGTTGAAACCGCCGGAGGATCATTCGCTGATCAATTTACGCAACCGCGCCATGCTGGAAGTTTTTTATTCTTCCGGATTACGCTTAAGTGAACTGGCCGGTTTGGATTTAATTGACCTTGATTTTAATCAAAAGTTGGTTAAGGTGAGGGGCAAGGGAAGAAAAGAAAGAATTGTTCCCGTGGGCGATCCGGCGCTTTCGGCCGTAAGCGATTATCTGGAAAAAGCCGCGCCGGTAAGAAAAGAGTCGGCAGGAAAAGAGTCGGGCGCAGGTGTCCTGAATAAACCTTTGTTTGTGAATGCCAGAGGTCAAAGAATAACGGCCAGAAGCATCGCCCGGATTGTCAGTGAGGTAACCGGAAGGAGCGGCATAGGCAGGAAGATAAGTCCGCACGCGTTGAGACACAGTTTTGCCACGCATCTTTTGAACGCGGGGGCCGATTTGCGTTCGATTCAGGAATTGCTGGGTCATGAGAGTCTCTCGACCACGCAAAAATATACGGCAGTTAATATTAACCGGATGATGGAAGTTTATGATAAAGCACATCCGCGAACAAAGAAGTAAATGAGACTTGGTTTTTTTCGGCTTTGCCGAAAAAGACCTTAGTCGAATTTATCCCGTTCAAACGAAACGCGAAACGGGATCCAGGATTTAGAAATTTTTTTATGGAGCTGGTATGAATATAAGAGGCACCACCATATTATCGGTCAGGCATAAGGGCAAGATAACCGTAGCCGGCGACGGTCAGGTTACACTGGAGACCACCATCTTAAAACACGGCGCCCGCAAGGTACGCCGCCTTTACAATGACGAAGTGATCGTCGGTTTTGCCGGCGCCACGGCCGACGCCTTTACGCTGTTCGAACGTTTTGATCAGAAGCTGGAACAATACAACGGCAATTTGCTGCGGGCTGCTGTGGAATTGACGAAAGACTGGCGCACAGACCGTGTTTTAAGACATTTAGAGGCGTTGATGATCGCCGTCAATAAAGACCATTCCCTGATCATTTCCGGAAACGGGGATGTCATTGAAGCCGATGACGATGTGATGGCCATAGGGTCCGGCGGACCTTTCGCGCTCACGGCGGCGCGTGCGCTCCTGCGCCATTCAGATCTGTCGGCTACGGAAATTGCCTCAGAGGCCATGAAAATAGCGGCGGAAATCTGTATTTATACCAACGACCATATCACGATTGAAGAGATAGATACCGGTATCGAAACCAATGAAAGTAAAACGAGTAAAGATAAGGGGAAAAAATAGAGTATGTCAAGTAATGGGTTAAAACCCCGGGAAATAGTGGATAGGCTTAACCGGCATATTATAGGACAGGAGGATGCCAAAAGGGCCGTAGCCATCGCGCTGCGCAACCGGTGGCGCAGACAAAATGTGCCGGCGGATCTGGCTGATGAAATTTCACCGAAGAATATTATTATGATCGGTCCGACCGGTGTGGGAAAAACGGAGATTGCCCGCAGACTGGCCAAACTGGATAATTCTCCCTTTTTAAAGATAGAAGCGTCCAAGTTTACGGAAGTCGGTTATGTCGGGCGGGATGTCGAATCCATGATCAGGGATCTTGTGGAGTTGTCCCTGAACATGGTGAAATCCGAGGAGCAGGAGAATGTCAGGGCAAGGGCGGCCGAAATCGCGGAAGAACAATTGCTGGACATGCTGCTTCCCCCGAGGCTTAAAGAAAAAAAAGTAGGCGACATGCTGGATGACTCAGAGGATGCCATTGAACATGTTCAGACCGCGGAAGATCATGAACATAAGCCTGACGCCACGCGGGAGAAATTAAGACGCCTGCTCAGAGACAATAAACTCGACGACCGGGTGGTGAATCTGGAAGTTACCGAAACCAGAAGCGGTCCCATGGTGGAAATATTTTCCGCGGCGGGCATGGAGAATATGGGCCTCAATATCAGAGACGTTCTGGGCGACATGTTCCCGCAGAAAAAGAAAACAAGAACGGTAAAGGTGCCGGAGGCTTTGAAGATTCTTGAGGATGAAGAAGCGCAAAAGTTAATCGATATGGATCACGTGACGAAAACAGCGCTGGAAAGAGTTGAACAATCAGGTATAATATTCCTGGATGAAATTGATAAGATCGTAAGCACCGACGCGCCGCACGGACCGGACGTGTCGCGGGAAGGCGTGCAGAGGGATCTGCTGCCCATTGTGGAAGGGTCCAACGTGAATACGCGCTACGGAATGGTCAAAACGGATCACATCCTGTTTATCGCGGCGGGAGCCTTCAACGTTGCCAAGCCGTCCGACCTGATTCCGGAATTGCAGGGACGTTTTCCCATCCGCGTCGAGCTTGATTCGCTGGGGAAAGAAGAATTTATCCGTATTTTAACTGAGCCGAACAACGCTCTGGTAAAACAGTATACGGAAATGATGGCGACAGAGGGGCTGAAGTTGTCATTTACGGAGGAAGCCATCGCCTCCATCGCGGAAGTGGCGACGCTGGTCAACGAAAGAACGGAAAACATCGGGGCGCGAAGGCTCTACACCATTATGGAAAAACTGCTGGATGATATTTCTTTTGACGCGCCGGATATGGAAAAAAAAGAAATCATGATCGACGCGCAGGATGTGGAAGAAAAACTGAATGACATAATAGAAGACCAGGATTTAAGCAGGTACATTTTATAAACGGAGCTTGCCATGGAAAATATTTCAAATTCAATAGAACGGGCGGATATCCTTCTGGAGACGCTGCCGTACATCAGGCGGTTTTATAACAAAACCATCGTGATCAAATATGGCGGACATGCCATGGTTGACACGGAGCTGAAAGATAAATTCGCCCAGGATGTCGTCATGATGAAATACATCGGCATTAATCCGGTGGTCGTGCACGGGGGAGGGCCGCAAATAGGAGACCTCCTGAAAAAGGTCGGTAAAGAATCAAAGTTTATACAGGGAATGCGGGTTACCGATGAAGAAACCATGAATATCGTGGAAATGGTTCTGACCGGCACCGTCAATAAAGAGATCGTGGGTCTGATTAACCGGCACGGCGGAAATGCCGTGGGTTTAAGCGGTAAAGACGGCAACCTGATTAGCGCCGAGAAGTATTTTTTAAATGAGGAAAAAGCGAAGCATACGCCGCCGGAGATTATCGATATCGGTTTGGTCGGTAAAGTCAAATGCGTCAATACGCCATTGATTATGACGCTGACGCAAAACAATTTTATTCCGGTGATCGCGCCCACGGGAGCGGGCGATAAAGGCGAAACATATAATATCAACGCGGACGTGGTCGCCGGAGAAATAGCGGCGGCCCTGCATGCCGAAAAGCTTTTGCTTTTAACCGATGTGCCGGGCGTGCTTAACAAAGACAAAAAACTGATCAATACCATGCATCATGATGAGGCCTTAAAATTAATAGACGACGGCACGGTTGAGGGAGGCATGTTTCCTAAAATTAAATGCTGCCTCAAAGCTCTGAACGCCGGAGTGGGTAAAGCTCATATTATTGACGGGCGTCTGAAGCATGCCGTGTTGCTGGAGGTGTTTACGGATAAGGGAATAGGCACGCAAATTGTTTTATAACGGCTTCGAAAAAATTCCATATGCCGCGTTGCGCTGCAGCCTCTCGTCATTGCGGCGTATGAAAAATACGCCTCATTCCGAAGGCTTTGCGCGCCTTGCCTCTGGAGCTTTTTACGAAGTCTTAAGCGATGAATTGAAGGTGAAGGAAATGACCGAAAAAGAATTAATAGCGATGTCCGATGAAAATATCATGAATACCTACAAACGCTTCCCGGTTGTCCTGACAAAGGGTTCGGGCGCGAAGGTTTGGGATATCAACGGCAGGGAGTATCTTGATTTCGCGGCAGGCATCGCCGTTTGCAATCTCGGGCATTCCCATCCGCGGGTTATCGCGGCAGTCAGTGAACAACTGCAAAAATTAACTCATGTTTCCAATTTGTATTATACCGAACCGCAGACGAAACTGGCAAAACTGCTGGTGGACAACTCTTTCGCGGACAAGGTTTTTTTCTGCAACAGCGGCGCGGAGGCCAACGAAGCGGCTATCAAACTCGCGCGGAAATACGCCCATGAAAATATGGGACCGGATAAATTTGAACTGATCACCATGAAGGAATCTTTCCACGGCAGGACGATGGCCACGATTACGGCCACCGGGCAGGAAAAATTTCAATTCGGATTTACGCCTCTTTTGGAAGGTTTCACGTACGCGCCGTTCAATGACTTAAAGGCGTTGGAAAAGTCCATATCCGGCAAGACCTGCGGTATCATGCTGGAGGCGATCCAGTGTGAAGGCGGCATCAATATTCCCGATGCAAATTATCTGGCCGGGGTGCGGGATATTTGCGACCGGCACGGACTTTTACTGATCATTGATGAGGTTCAAACCGGCATGGGCCGGACGGGAAAACTTTTTGCCTACGAACATTCGGGAATCATACCCGATATTATAACTTTAGCCAAAGCTCTCGCGAACGGAATTCCCGCGGGCGCGATGCTGGCGACGGATAAAATCGCGGAAGCTTTTGTTCCGGGCAACCATGCTTCCACCTTCGGCGGCAATCCTTTAGCCATGGCCGCGGCGGGCGCTGTAATGGAAATTATGCTTAAGGAAGGCGTGCCGGAGAATTGCCGGAAAACCGGAGATTACTTTTTATCGCAATTAAGGAAATTGCAGCAAAAACACGCGATCATCAGGGATGTCAGGGGAAAGGGGCTGGTTCTCGCGGCCGAGCTTAATATCGAAGCGGGCGATATCATCAACCAGTGCATTGAGCGGGGATTGCTTATTATTTCCGCGGGCAGCAAAACGCTTCGTTTTGTGCCGCCGCTGATTATTAACAATCAGGATGTCGATTTCGCGATAAATGTGCTGGACGTTGTAATGGAGGGTAAATGAAAAAGGACCTATTAAACATTTACGATCTGGAACCGGATGATTTTGACACCATCTGGAAAAAGGCCGCGAAACTCAAGAAGGCTCTAAAAGCAGGAAAGCCTCATGCTTCCCTCAAAGGCAAAACGCTGGGAATGATTTTCGATAAATCGTCCACACGTACCAGAATATCCTTTGAAGTCGGCATGTATCAGTTAGGCGGGATCGCCCTGTTTTTAAATTCACGGGATACTCAGATAGGCCGCGGCGAATCTATTTCCGATTCGGCCCGGATGATGTCGCGTTATCTTAATGGAATTATGATCAGGACTTTTTCCCAGAAAAGCGTGGAAGATTTTGCCCAAAACGCGTCCATTCCGGTCATTAACGGTTTGACGGATCTTTTGCACCCCTGCCAGATATTGAGCGATCTGTTTACGATCAGGGAGAAAAAGGGGTCCTACGACAAGTTAAAGGTAGCCTATATCGGCGACGGCAATAATATTGCCAATTCATGGATCGAGGCTGCCGCCAGATTGCCGATCGGTTTGACGCTTGCCTGTCCGAAAGGTTATGATCCTGACGCGGAAATTATGGCCAGGTGTAAAAAAGGGGCCCGTGAAGGCATAACCCTTTATCGCGACCCGATGGAGGCCGCGCGAAACGCCGATGTTTTATACACGGATGTCTGGGTCAGTATGGGACAGGAATCGGAAGATCAGGAAAGAAAAAAAATATTTAAAAATTATCAGATCAACAAGAAACTTTTAAAAGAGGCGAAAAAAGACGCGATTGTCATGCATTGTCTGCCCGCTCACCGCGGGGAAGAGATTTCTGCCGACGTCATTGACGGTCCGCAGTCGGTGGTCATCGATCAGGCGGAAAACCGTCTGCATGTGCAAAAAGCGATTCTGGAAATATTATTGTAGGAGGAACAGACATTGGCAAAAGGAGCTAAAAAAGTTGTTTTGGCGTATTCAGGAGGACTGGATACATCGGTGATCGTGCGGTGGCTTATAGAAACTTATAAATGCGAAGTGATTTGCTTTGCCGCCGACGTGGGACAGAAAGAGGAATTGACCGGCCTGAAGGAAAAAGCGCTCAAGACAGGAGCCAGCAAAATATATATTGATGATTTAAGGGAAGAATTCGCGAGGGATTTCGTTTTTCCGGCGCTGCGCGCCAACGCGATTTACGAAGGCACGTATCTTTTGGGCACGTCCCTGGCGCGGCCTCTCATCGCGAAGCGGCAGATCGAGATCGCGAAAAAAGAAGGCGCGGACACCGTATCTCACGGCGCGACGGGCAAGGGCAACGATCAGGTCCGGTTCGAACTGACCTACTATGCCCTGAATCCCGACATTAAAATTATCGCGGTGTGGAAAGACGATAACTGGAAATTCAAATCGCGGGAAGATATGTTCGATTATGCCGAAAAACATAAAATTCCAGTGCCGCTTACGAAAGCCAAGCCCTACAGCTCGGACCGCAACCTTCTGCATATTTCCCATGAAGGAGGAATTCTGGAGGATCCATGGGCGGAGCCGCCGGAAGATATTTTTGTCCTGACGAAATCTCCCGAAGCAGCGCCGGATAAACCGACCTATCTGGAAATTGATTTTAAAAAGGGCAATCCCGTGGCCGTAAACGGCAAAAAAATGTCGCCGGCCAAACTTATGGATTACATGAATACCGTAGCGGGCGCAAACGGCATCGGCCGCGTGGATATGGTGGAGAACCGTTATGTCGGCATGAAGTCAAGAGGGGTCTATGAGACGCCCGGCGGCACGGTGCTCTGGGCCGCTCACCGCGCGGTGGAATCCATAACGATGGATCGCGAGGTCATGTTTATGAGGGATTCGCTGACGCCGAAATATTCGCAGCTCGCCTATAACGGTTTCTGGTACTCTCCTGAAATGAAAACCCTGCAGACGTATATCGACGCGACTCAGGAAAATGTCACCGGCACCGCGAGGATGAAGTTATATAAGGGGAATTGCGTGGTTGTCGGACGCAAATCGCCTTACTCCCTTTACAGCGAGGCCTTCGCGACTTTTGAAAAGGATCAGGTTTACAATCAGAAAGACGCGATAGGATTTATCAAGTTGAACGGATTGCGTTTGATCATCCAGAATTATTTAAAAAAATAAAAATTAACTTTGGCGGAGAATGCGCATGGCTATCGGTAAAAAACCCTGGAGCGGCAGATTTGGCAAACCCACAGCCGGGAGTGTGGAAAAATTCAGTTCTTCAATTCATTTTGATAAGAGACTTTATCTCTACGATATCGAAGGATCGATCGCCCACGCCACCATGCTTGCCGGGCAGAAGATCATATCCTCGAATGAATCGGCAAAGATTGTATCCGCCCTGAAAAATATTTTAAAAGATATTGAAAAGGGGAAATTCAAATTCAATCCGGCCGATGAAGATATCCATATGGCCATCGAGAGGGAACTGATCAGCCGTATCGGCGAAACGGGAGGAAAACTTCATTCTGCAAGAAGCCGCAACGATCAAATCGTTTTGGATGTCCGGCTTTTTCTGCGGGCGGAAATTAAAACAATCGCCGCGATGATGAATGCCCTGCAGAAGCAATTGATCAAACTTGCCAAAAGGGAGATCAAGACCATTATGCCCGGATACACGCATATGCAGAAGGCTCAGCCGGTATTGCTCTCTCATTATTTTCTGGCGTTTTGTGAAATGTTCGCGCGTGATATCCAGCGATTAAAAGAATGCGAAGCCAGGATTAATGTTTTGCCTTTGGGCGCCGCGGCCCTGGCCGGAACGAGTCTGCCGATCGACCGCAACAAGACGGCAAGAATTTTAAATTTCCCGGCAGTCAGTCAAAACAGCATGGATACGGTCGCGGACAGGGATTTTATCGCGGAATTTATTTTTTCGGCATCCCTTGTAATGATGCATCTGAGCCGCTTTTGCGAAGACATGATTTTGTGGTCATCCGATGAATTCGGTTTTATCGAAATTTCCGACGCCTATACGACCGGAAGCAGTATTATGCCGCAAAAGAAAAATCCCGATGTGGCGGAGTTGATCCGGGGAAAAACGGCCCGAGTCTATGGAGATCTTTTTACGATCATGACGCTTCTAAAAGGGTTGCCCATGGCTTATAACCGGGATCTTCAGGAAGACAAGGAGCCCCTGTTTGATGCCGTGGACACGCTCAAAGATTGCCTGGCAATCTTTACGGAAATGATCGATCACACAAAATTCAACGCCTGGAATATGTATGAGGCGGCGCAGGGAGGATTTTCCACGGCGACGGATATCGCGGAACATCTGGTGGGAATGGGCGTGCCGTTCCGCCGGGCGCACGAAATTGTGGGGAAAATCGTCGCGTACTGCCTGAAGAATGAAAAAGGGCTGGAAGAATTGACTTTAAGTGAATACCGGCAGTTTTATAAAGGTTTTACGGATGATATTCAAAAAATAATCAAACTGGAAAACGCGGTTAACGCGCGAAAACATACGGGCGGTACGGCTTCGGATGCCGTTTTGAAAAGGATCGGAGACCTTGAAAAAGTTTTTGGTAAAAAATAGTATCACTCCCCTGGTCTTTATGTTCATTATTTTTACGGGTTGTGGTATAAAAGGAAATCCGGTGATGTTTTCCCGTGTGACGGATCACGGGCAGATTGTGCAGAACCTGGAAGCGGTTTCGTCCGGCAATGCCGTTGTATTGAAATGGGATTACTACGATGTCGATTCAAATGTTACGAGTATCGCCATAGAAAAAAGCGAATTGGGCAGCCCCGGAAATGAATGCAGGGATTGTCCGAGAACATTCAAGCGTGTGGGCCAGGTGCCGGTAAAACCGTTAAAAACGTTTACAGATAACGGGCAGAAAAAAGAATACGTAAGCTTAAGCTTTACAGATAAAGAAGTTCAACAGGGAAAAACATACAATTACCGTTTGATGCTGTGTGACGATTCCGGTGTTTGTCTGGAGAGTTCCGCTGCGGAAATAAATTTTAAATGATAAATATCCGAGGAGGCCTTTTTTATGTTCAGAGGCGCGATGGTCGCTATTGTTACACCATTTAAGAATAATCAGGTTGATGAGAAAGCTTTGCGCGAACTCATAGAATTTCAAATCGAGGGGGGAACGGATGCCATTGTGCCGTGCGGCACGACGGGCGAAACGGCCACGCTTACCCACGAGGAACACGACCGGGTAATTGAAATTACCATTGACGCTGTCAATAAGAGAGTGCCGGTCATAGCGGGCACGGGATCAAACAATACCGCCGAGGCCTTAAGGCTGACCAGGCATGCAAGCGATGCCGGAGCGGATGGCGCTCTCATCGTCTGTCCGTATTATAACCGGCCGACGCAGGAGGGGCTTTATCAGCATTTTAAAGCCATCGCCCAGAGCGTTCCCATTCCCATAATACCCTATAATATACCCAGCCGCACCGGTGTGAATCTCATGCCCGATATGGTCGCGAAACTGGCGAAAATAAAAAACATCGTCGGAATCAAAGAGGCATCCGGCTCGATTAAGCAAATGAGCGATGTGATTAATCTGTGCGGCAGGGATTTTGCCGTTTTATCCGGTGACGATATATTCACTCTGCCGCTTATGGCCATGGGCGGCGCCGGTGTTATTTCCGTTATCTCCAATATCGCGCCGGCGGATATGGCGGGATTGGTGGATGCTTTTGACGCGGGTGACCTCGCGGGGGCGGTGGCTCTTCATCACAAAATGAGCGCTTTGATCGACGCGCTCTTTATCGAGGTGAATCCCGTTCCGGTTAAAGCGGCTCTGGCCCTGATGGGCAGGATAAGTTGCGAATATAGATTGCCGCTCTGTAAAATGTCCGAGGCTAATCTGGAGAAGCTCAAAAGTGTCATGGTGAATTACGGCTTGATTTAATGGGCAGCTTTAAAGGGCGCGGCATCAGATTGCGGGCTTTGAGCGTGATTAAAGTCAGAGCTTCTTTTTGAAGTTGGAATCTGACACTGAATATTTAAGGAGATAATTTTATGATTAAAGCCGTTGTTACCGGAGCCGCCGGAAAAATGGGCGGAAAAATTGTCAGCCTTATTTCCGCGACGGAAGATATCAGGGTTGTCGGAGCTGTTGAAGCAGCGAGGCATCCTATTATCGGACGCGACATCGGCCAGGGATTGGGATTGGGACATACGGGCGTCCTTGTCAAGGATAAATTATCCGATTGTATCGATCAGGCCGATGTTGTCATCGACTTCACCAATCATGAGGCCTCTCTTGATTATTTGAAAATAGCCAGCGAAAACAACCGCGCCATGGTCATCGGCACCACCGGCTTTATCGACGATGAAATGGAAGAAATAAAAGAATTGGCGCGAAACACACGCTGCGTGCTGGCTCCCAATATGAGCCTTGGCGTCAATGTGATGTTTAAAGTTCTTGAATATTGCGCGGGTATTCTCCAAGATGATTATGATGTCGAGATTATTGAAGCGCATCATCATTTAAAAAAAGACGCTCCCAGCGGAACGGCCATGCAGATGGCGAAAGTGATAGCCGAAAAACTTGGCCGCGATATGGATGAGACTCTCGTGTATACAAGGAAGGGTTTGATCGGCGAGAGGACCAAAAAAGAAATAGGGATACAAACGATACGCGCCGGTGATATCGTGGGCGATCATACGGTCATATTCGGCGGGGTCGGAGAAAGGCTGGAGTTTACGCACCGCGCCCACAACCGCGATAATCTAGCCAAAGGGGCGATTCGCGCGGCGCTATGGATTGTGAATCAGAAAAACGGACTGTACGATATGCAGGATGTTTTAGGCTTAAGGGATAAGCGTTAAAAAAGGTTTGAAATATTTGGACGGCATGATCTGTTATATCGGGATTGGCTCTAATTTGGGCGACTCTCTGAAAAACTGCAAATATGCCGTCGAAAAAATATCCCGGATAAAAGAAGTTGAGTTGACGGCGCAATCTTCTTGTTACAGAACCCAGCCCGTCGGAATGGAGAATCAGAATTATTTCACGAACGCGGTTGTAGAAATCAGAACATCTCTTTCGGCGAAAGACCTCCTGCGGGAGCTGCAAAACATCGAAAACGGCATGGGGCGCAAAAGGGATGTAAAAGGCGGCCCGAGGATTATCGATCTTGATCTGCTTTTTTACGGTCAGAACGTGATTGAGGAACATGATTTGATCGTGCCGCATCCGGAAATTCAGAAAAGGCGATTTGTTTTGGAGCCGCTTTGCGAAATTGCTTCATATTTTATTCATCCTTCCTTCGGAGTATCCGTCCGCGGATTGAAAGACCGGCTGGATGATGATAAAGTAGTTGAAATTATTCAAGAATAAGAAATTTATAACGGGATGACATCTTGCTTCGTTTTTTTGTATTTATAATTATAATTTATCTGCTATATAAGATTTTTTATGGTGTCCGGCGAGTAAAGACGGAAAGCAGTGAAAATCAACAATTTGAGTCTCAGCGGGCTTATGGGCCGGCTACGGGGCCGCAAGCCGGTGAGGACCTGGTTGAAGATCCGGTCTGCCATACTTATGTTCCTATAAGCCAGGCCTATAAAAAAGAAATATCAGGCAGGAGCTATTACTTTTGCTCTCAGGCGTGCGCTGAGAAATATTTATCAGAAAATAAATAATTAATTGCCCAAGGAGAATTTATGAAATTTTTTATCGATACGGCCAATATTGAAGAAATCAAAGAAGGACTGGCTCTGGGAATGGTAGACGGCGTTACCACCAATCCATCCCTGATTGCCAAGGAGAAAAAAGATTTTGACGCTGTCATCAAAGATATCCTGAGAATTGTAAAAGGCCCGGTAAGCCTCGAAGTGATAAGCGTTGACGCGAAAGGAATGTTCACCGAAGGCAGAAAACTGGCGCGCCTGGGGAAAAATGTCGTCATTAAAGTACCTATTTCCACGGAGGGGTTGAAGGCGACAAGAATGTTTGCCGATGCCGGCATTGACGTGAATCAGACTTTAATATTTTCTCCCCTGCAGGCGCTGATGGCGGCCAAAGCCGGCGCCCGGTATGTGAGCCCTTTTGTAGGCCGTCTTGACGATATCGCCGCCGACGGCATGGAAATAGTGGATCAGATCGTTACGATCTTCGAAAATTATTGTTATGAAACGGAAGTGATCGTCGCCAGTATCCGCCATCCCAGACATGTGCTGGACGCGGCTTTAATGGGCGCGGACATCGCGACCATTCCTTTTAAAGTTATCGCCCAGCTGGTTAAACATCCGCTGACGGATAAAGGGATAGAGACTTTTTTAAATGATTGGAAAAAAGTGCCCAAAAAATAATTTAAGCCGCGGGCGTTTTATGATCAGGCATTAAATCATGATTAAGAGACACGAAACCTTCAATTTGCCCAATACGATAACCTTGTTGAGAACCGGTGTCGTTCCGTTTCTTTTTATCCTGCTTTTATCGCCGGATAAATTCTGGAGCCTGATTTTAGCGATATTATTTGTCATCGCTTCGATTACCGATTTCTTTGACGGTTACTTTGCCAGAAAATACCAGATGATTACCACGATGGGCAAATTTCTCGATCCCATCGCCGATAAAATTATGGTGAATACGGCCATGATTCTGATGATCCCCATCGGCCGCATACCGGCATGGATTGTGGCTGTAACCATTATTCGCGATTTGATTGTCGATGTCATAAGAAGCATCGCCTCTTCCGAGGGGATTTGTATTCAGGCCAGCACCCTGGGGAAACAAAAGACGCTGGCTCAAATTATAGCCGTGACCGCGCTGATCATTCATTATTCTATTTTTGGCATTAACGCGCATGTTGTCGGGATGGTCATTTTATATATTGCTCTTGTGCTTACGGTTTTTTCCGGATTGGATTATTTTATAAAATTATACCGGAACATCGAAACTTAATATCCGCCGGATGATAATTTTTGTGTTTCAGAAAACCTTCCTGATATGTAACCGGAGGGGCCCCGGCCGGCCCTGAAAAAATTAATTAATTTTCAGGTCAAATATTATTATTTTTATTGACAAGAGACATCGATTTGTTATATTCAACGCCGTTTCCAATGAGCGGGCGTAACTCAGTGGTAGAGTGCTACCTTGCCAAGGTAGACGTCGACGGTTCAAATCCGTTCGCCCGCTCCATTTTATTTTTGGCGGCATAGCCAAGTGGCTAAGGCAGCGGTCTGCAAAACCGTTATTCCCCGGTTCAAGTCCGGGTGCCGCCTCCAATTAAATATTGAGGAGTTTACTTTTTAAAGAAGTAGCTCCTTTTTTATTTAAATAATAATGTGTTAGCGGTATAATCATTATTTTAAGATTCCTTTCTCCGGATATGTTTCCCGTTTATTTTATGGATGATTATACTCAATATTTATTGGTCGTTGACTAACGGTTCAAATTATGTTAAACTACTTTATTAATATGGAAAGGCAGGCGAATAATAAGATGTTCAAAGTAGGCGATTTGGCAGTGTACCCGGCGCATGGTGTCGGTGTCATTGAAGCCATTGAAAATAAAGAAGTTATGGGTAAAAAGCAGTCTTTTTATGTTATGAAAATCATGGGTAACGGCATGAAAATCATGATTCCCATGATGAGTGTTAAGGCAGTTGGATTGCGTGAAATAATCCTGGAAAAAGAAATACCCAAAGTATATGAAATTCTTCGTAATAAAGACGTTACGATAGACAAGCAAACCTGGAATAAACGCTACAGGGAATACCTCGAAAGAATTAAAACCGGCTCGGTATTTGAAATCGCCGGCGTTTTGCGTGATCTATTCATTTTGAAAAGCGATAAAAATCTTTCTTTCGGAGAAAGAAAAATGATGGATACTGCCAAAAATCTGCTGGTAAAAGAAATATCTGTAGCGACCAACGCGCAGGAATCCGAAGTTGAACACAATCTTCAGAAGATTTTCACGGTTCAATAATACTCAATATTTGTTTATTTGTAATTCCAACACCAGTTCTTTGAAAATTGAAAATGGGCAGATTACTTTTCCTTTTTTAAGGAAACCTTAAACACCACCTCCGTATTCTCATTATGGTTAGTGTAAAAAGCAAATTCGTAAAAAAAGTTAACGCAAATTCTATGAAAGGAGGTAAAAACGGTTGATTATCAGATTTATTTTAATTTTAGCATGTTCCATAAGCGGTTACGCTATTTCTTATTATACCGCCACTTCGGATTCTTATTTGATTCTTAAATCATTTGCCGGCTTTATTATTGGATTATTAATCGCATTAATAGTTATAAGAATCGAACAGGACATTCGTAAATTATCATTAAAGATAATTATCGGCGGCGTAGCGGGAATGCTAATCGGCTTAATGATTGCTTTGATCTTCGGCTTCGGGTTGGGCTTTGTCAGCAAGATCAGAGAGAATCAGCAGGTCGTTCCATGGATTTATTTATTTATCACGGGAATATTCAGTTACCTCGGCCTGGTCCTGGGATCGAAAAAAATCGAAGAATTTAATTTTCACGGCGGCGACTCCAAAGTTGTTCATGAAGGCCGTATTCTGGATACCAGTGTAATCATCGAAGGAAGAATTGCCGATATTTGCGACAGCGGCTTCATTGAGGGAAGCTTGATTGTTCCACGTTTTGTTTTGAATGAACTGCAACTTGTGGCGGATTCTTCCGATTCGATGAAACGGCTGCGGGGAAGGCGCGGGCTTGACGTCTTAAACCACCTGCAAAAAAGCTCGACGGTAAATATCGAAATCGTCGAGCAGGATTTTCCGAAAATTAAAGGAGTGGACGGAAAACTTGTGGCGCTCGCCAAGAAACTCAACGCCAAGCTCATGACCAACGATTATAATTTGAATAAGGTTGCCGAATTGCAGGGCGTCCGGGTGCTGAACATCAATGAGCTTGCCAATGCCATGAAACCGGTGGTGCTTCCCGGCGAGCAGATGACTGTCAAAATAGTTCGTGAAGGCAAGGAAGCGGGGCAGGGCGTCGCGTATCTGGATGACGGAACGATGATCATTGTAGATAACGCGCAAAAGTTGGTTAACATGAATGTTAAGGTAACGGTGACAAGCGTTTTGCAAACGACTGCCGGACGAATGATTTTTACGGAATTGAAAGAAGTGGCAGACAAGACCAATTAACATTTCTTAATTTTGCAGAAACAAAAATATAAATAGCTCGGGAAATAATTTCCCGGGCTATTTCTTTTTAAGACAAAAGATGCTATCAAATCTCCATTATTTCTATGAAGATTAACAAAGAAGAAAAAATGTAATAAAATATTGGCGGGCTGTTGATCAAATATCTTCTTGAGCGGCCATTGAAAGCGTTTTGATAAATAAATCTTGGCGAAGCGAAAGATCAGCAATGACAACTTTTTGAGCCGAAGGCGAGTTTTGTCATTGTCTGAAGCAAGCCTTAGATTTATTCAAAACGATTTCGGCAAGCGAAAAAGATATTTGAGCAGCAATCTGTTAATAATTTATTGGGTAATGAAGAAGGGAAAAGATAGATTGCCACGATTAGAAGTGATATAAAATAAAATAATATTTTTCGGGAGTGCTGGGAATAGAAATTAATTTATGAAGACGGTAGCCATCATTCCTGCCGGTGGGGCGGGAACAAGATTAAAATCTCACGTGGCCAAACAATTTCTGTTATTGGATGGTTTGCCCATCCTTGTCCACACGCTCAACGTATTTCAGGAATCAAAAGATATCGATGATATTATTGTAGCGTTGCCGCCGGATGAGTTGGTATCGATTAGGCAGGAGCTGATCGAGAAATACAATCTGACAAAAATAAAAATGACTGTTCCCGGCGGGAACCAAAGGCAGGATTCTGTCAGAAACTGTCTTGAGGCCATTGAGGGAGAGTGCGGCATGGTGGTTATCCATGACGCGGTGCGCCCGTTTGTAACGCAAGAATTAATCACTCAGGTCGTGGACGCGGCCAAAAAGTCAGGCGCGGCATCGGCCGGTGTAAAAGCAAAAGACACCATAAAAGAGACCACGGAAGATCATAATGTTTGGGCTACGCTGCCGCGGCATAATTTATGGCTGACGCAAACCCCCCAGGCGTTTAAATTTGAACTTTTGAAAGAGGCGTATAAGAATGCCTATGATGAAAATTTTTACGGCACGGACGATGCTTCTTTGATCGAGCGAATGGGAAAACAGGTCAAAATGGTGGAAGGCTTTTATGCCAATATTAAAATTACAACGAAGGAAGATATGATGATAGCGGATGCTCTAAAGAAAAAGGGAGATAAAATAATTACGCACACAGGTTTCGGATACGACAGCCACCGGTTTGCCGCGGACAGAAAGCTGATTTTAGGCGGAGTAGAAATTCCTTCCGAAAAAGGCCTGCTGGGGCATTCCGATGCCGACGCGCTGATTCACGCGATTTGCGACGCGCTTTTGGGAGCTTGCGGCGCGGGCGATATCGGGAGGCATTTTCCTGATAATGATCCCAAGTATAAAGACATCTCAAGCATGGTTCTTTTGGAGGCCGTAAAGAAAATCATCGACACAAAAGGATTTTCCATCAATAACATCGATGCCACCGTAGTGATGGAAAAGCCTAAACTAGCGCCTTATGCTTCGGAGATGGTCTCCAATATCGCAGGCGCGCTTGGCATTCCCAAAACAGCCGTTAACATCAAAGCCAAAACAAATGAAGGCATGGGTTTTGCCGGTAGGAATGAAGGGATAGCGGTATTTGCCACGGCTGCCGTGACAGAAGGGGAAAAATGATGGCTCCAAAGCCTAGAGTACGATTCGCGCCGTCTCCCACGGGGGAACTTCATGTGGGCAATGCCCGCACAGCGCTTTTTAACTGGATGTTTGCCCGTCATCACGAAGGGTCTCTTGTTTTACGCATTGAAGATACCGATGAGTCGCGCAGCGCCCTGTCTTTTCAGTTAAATTTATATGATGATTTAAAATGGCTGGGGCTTAATTGGGATGAAGGACCGCAAATATATAGTTCGGATCCCCTGCTGAATTCAAGCGGATATCGAGGCGGCAAGAAAGAAGCGACGCAGTCGTATAGTACAATACGTCGAGGAGCCGATGACGATGCCAACAAAGATAGCCGTTTGAAGGCAACAGGGGATTATGGGCCGTACAGGCAGAGCGAACGCCTTAATATCTATAAAGACCATCTGAAAAAACTCGTAGATGCCGATCTGGTGTATCCCTGCTACTGCACCGAGGAGGAGCTGGAAGAAGAACGCCAGAATTTAATCATGAGCAAGCGCATGCCGCGCTACATGGGCAAATGCAGAAATCTGACCCCCGAGCAGAGAAAACAGAAGGAAAACGAGGGAAGAATTCCTTCATTTCGCTTTAAGGTTCAGTCGCAAACCATTGAATTTGAAGATTTAATCCGTGGGGCAATAAAATTTGAATCGGAGGCCATGGGCGATTTTATCATAGTGCGTTCAAACGGCATGCCCGCCTATAATTTTGCAGTGGTCATCGACGATCACCTGATGAATATCACCCATGTCATTCGCGGCGAAGATCATCTTTCCAATACCGCTTTGCAGATCATGCTCTATAAGGCTTTCGGATTCGAGCCGCCGGTTTTCGCGCATCATTCATTAATTCTGGGCAAAGACCGCGCGAAGCTCAGCAAGCGGCACGGCTCTGTTTCCATCGGTCAGTTTCGTGAGCAGGGAATTTTACCGGAGGCGATGATTAATTATCTGGGGCTTCTGGGAAGTTCATTCACCGACAAAAGAGAAGTCATGTCCCGTGAAGAAATGATTGCCGATTTTACTTTGGAGCGCGCCTCCAAAAGCGGCGCGGTCTTCGATGAAGAGAAACTGCGCTGGCTAAACGCGATTTACATCCGAGGCTGCGAAACCGGAGATTTAATCAGGCGGCTTGAGCCGTTTTTAGAAAAGTCGGGCTTTAAAGGCGACATCATTAAATCGGAGTGGTTCCATAAAGTAATAGACCTTGTAAAGGATGAATTAATCACGCTCGCGGATATTGAAAGTCACATCAGCATTTTTTTTGATGACCGGTATAAACTCACCGATGAAGCCGAAGAAATCCTCAAAAAAGATACGGCGCGAAAGGTTGTAAAAGCTTTTACCGCATATCTGGATGAGAGTGATGCAGGGTCAGAGCATCTTTATGCCTACGCGATGAAACATGTTAAAGAAAAGACAGGCGCCAAAGGCAAGGAGCTTTTCATGCCCGTTCGCGCTGCTCTGACAGGCGTGGTGCACGGCCCGGAACTGGACAAGGTGTTCGCGATTCTGGGCAGGGATGCCGCCCTGAGAAGACTGAAGAATATAATTTAATTTACAGGCCTCAAATTTTGTTTTTGAAAATCGATCGGGTGAAAAGACTCGATCGTATGGGGGCGTTAGAGAATGCAGGATAAAACTGATATTTCAAGACCTGACCCCACTTTGTCTCATAATAAAGAATTTATCAAATTATGGCCTTTTGTCGGGCTGGTTCTATGTTTGATGATTCCATCCCTTCCTGATGTTCTGAAGTACCTCGGCCCTCCGGGGATTGTGGTTTATCTGTTGTTTGTTCCCTCTGCCGTGTTCTTTTATTTGCGGATATTTTTACCGGTCTTTGTAGCTGAAATTTCTGAGAAGCAGGCGTTAATGCTCACCCTTGTGTTTATGGCCGGCGTGGCAGCGGTTTTTTTTGTGGTTTTCCCCATAGCGAATGTCCATATACCCGGACGGGGAAGTGACAGCGCCGATGGCGTGAACCTCGCGGTTAAAGAGCTTATCAACTTACGGTATCCATACCTTGTAAGGGCGTATTTAGGAAGTCCCATAAGCGAACTGCCGGGGTCCTTACTGCTTGCGATGCCGTTTGTGATCATGGGGAACAGCGCGTACCAGAATATTTTCTGGATAATCGTGTTTTGCGTATTTCTGAAATCATACCTGGGGACGTGGCGACAGGTATTTCTCCTGATGATGCTGATTTTTGTTTTGTCCCCGGTCGTTGATCAGCAACTGGTTACCGGCGGGCCCAATTTATCCAATGAAATTTTTATCATGTTATCAACGTATCTGCTGGTATCACAGCTATCGGGGGCGAATCACTCAAAGATTGCCAAAACAGGTTCCGCTGTTTTTTTCGGCATCGCCATGTCTTCAAAGCTTAATTTTGTGCTGATCGGTCCGTTGCTGTTTTCATGTTTATTGCAAAACTCAAATCTGAAGGAGACAATTAAGTATCTGCTGATAAGCGCGGCGGTATGGGCGATAGTGACCCTGCCGTTCTATTTTTACGCACCCGTTTCATTCACACCCTTTCGTGCGCAGGCGGCTCACGCCTCATACAGCATATTGCCTTTTTCGGCAATCCTTTTGCCGCTGTCCGTGGGTTTGGTTTCTGTTGTCCTCGCGTTTAGAAGGATGGGACCTGATTGTGAGGAATTTTTCGCGTACAGCGCATTTGTGCAGGGGCTGTTGATTGTCACGACCGTCATATTGTCAAATATGGCAACAGGCGGGATAGATCTCAAAATTTTTAGATATGGCATTATGTTTATCTTTCTGGGAAGTGTTCCGTGCTGGCGCGTCCTGACAAGGGGAATGGTAAAAGAAATTCATAAAAAGTAATGAATCAAAATATTAAAAAATAGAAAAGGAGTTTCAAAATGAAAAAATTTACAATAATTATTTTTATTTTAGTTCTTGCGTTATCAGCATCACAAAGCCTTGCGGAAGGATCAAAAAACGCCAAAGTCATTAAAACCCGGGTGGGACATGAGTTCACCATTACTCAGGAAGCTAACGGGACAACAGGTTATCAATGGCTTTTGGCCAGGCCGCTGGATAGAAGCGCTCTTAAGTTAATAAACTCGGAATATATATCGGGTAAAAACAAACCAAACAGGGTCGGCGCGCCCGGAAAACAGGTGTGGCATTTCAAAGCGCTCAAAGCGGGTCAGACGAATATTTATTTTAAATATGTGCGCGAATGGGAGAAAAATAAGCCGCTGCAAAATGAGGAATCCTATCTGGTCGACATAAAACAGTAAAATGGCCTGTTGCCCAAATATCCCTTTTCGCCGCCGAAAGCATTTTGGATAAATCCAGGGCTTGCTTCAGGCTTGCATCGCTCGCCTTCGGCTCAAAGTTGTCATCGCTCATCTTTTAGAGCACTTGGCGCTTCGCCCGGATTTATTTGGAAACAGATCGTTTTGATTCTTCAGTAGGGCATTCTTCTTATTTGTTTAATCCGCTTTTGTGACAAAGTTTTCGATCAGGTCAGCGACCATGCCCGCGCCCGTGCTGTTGAGGTGCAGATGATCCGTAAGGAGCACAAAGCCGTTGGTTCGCGAGATATCATCATAACTCTGACGCAGAAGAAAATGCCGGGCAATCGCGATGTACATGAGCAGTTTGTCATCGCGAAAAGCATAGAGGGGATGGGGGTTCCTGGCGCGCAGAAAGGCGGTCATGTTTTCGTGGAGCGGGAGATAGGTGAGTCGCTCCGATAAGGCAACGTCCCGGATTACCCGGCTGTAAGCCTCCGATGCGGCAAATGCCGGATGATCAAACCTCTCGCCTATCGGCGGAAGCGAAATGAGGGCGATCTTTGCGTGCGTCCGGCAGGAGAGCTCCCTGCAAATTTCCAGCAGATTCTCCCTGTACCACTTAAGCGTCGGGGGTTGCGGCAGCTTCATCTGCCTGATGTACCGCCTCGAACTGTAAGGGCTAAGCGAAGCGACGGCATCGTTGCTCCCGATCAGGATGGTGATATAATCGGGTCTGCAGGCCACTATCGCGTCAAGACGCTTCGTCACATTGTACGCCAGTTGACTGTTTATCCCGGCATTGATAACCACGATGCCCCGGTTGGAAAGCCGCGAGGAGAGCATATCCACATAGCTGACACTCACAGTGCCATGGGTGAGGCTGTCGCCTATGCAAACGAGAACTTTTTTCTTCGCGTCGTGCCCCTGTTGCACAAATGCGATGGGATCGTTTACGGGCAGGGTCTGAGCCTTCTTTTCGATCAGTTTATAGATGCCGATAAAAGCGGCGCCGAAGATGCAGATACAGACAACCAGAGAAACGATAATTTTTCGCGCCATAGAAATCTCCTTAGCTTTGCAAATATGACAGTATTAAAACATGCATTCCTTACGCGGTTCACTTATACCAAACCGTCGCGCGGGGAGACGCACCGGCCGGATGCTTCAAGAATACGTTTCTGAATGTCAGCGGGTGTGACATCCAAAAGCGGTCGGTTCGACCATGAATCCCAGCGGCAGCGCATAACCGTTTGCCATTCTACGTCAGCGCAAATGGAGTCAAGTAGCTCATAGAGCCGCGTTTTATGCCGTTCGATTTTATCCAATGTACGGCGCCTGATCTCCAGGGCGTCAACAGGGCAGTGACGCATTTGCATCACACCTTCGGCGACGGCTTCAGGATTATCGGCGACGACAAGCGCGTAGTCGGAATGGAAAAATTCGTCCCGTCCGCCCAGACTTTGTGTGGAGACAACAGGAAGTCCCGAAAGCAGATATTGCATACTCGCGTACATCGCTCCCTCTTCGGCTGACAGACACAGGCCCACGCGGCACTGATTGATCGCGGTATTTATTTCCGGCAAGCTCATCGGCCGGTAGCTGGTTTTAAGCGGATCGTTAAACCAGTATGCCTGCGGCAGAATATCCATGATCGAACGGGAGTAGGGCTCATCGTGCAGGCTGGGATAGCGCGCCGTGATCAGCGCGAGACTGTTAATACGGGTGGACAGATTGTGCCTTTTGAAATCGCTGATTCGGGAATCGTACACGGCGTCGAATCGTTTTTTCGATTCCGGCAAAGGCCTGAAAATCTCCGGGCTGACGAAGCTGTTGCTGCTCACAAATGCAGTTTCCAGTCCGGCTGCGGCAAGCATGCGATTCTCATTTTCAGTGTTGGTTAAAAAGATCATCCGGTGAAGGGGGTTTCGCCGCAGATGCCGTTTATGCCAGAGAGCCAGCGCTTTAATCCGGAGGTGAGTTTCGTGAGACCAGGACAAGCTAATGAGCAGATAAACGGTTTTATGTTTGAACTGCCTCAGAACCGGAAACAGAGCAAGCGGCTGCTCGCGGATGACCCAGTCCTTAACGTAGATGACGAGCGGATCGGATGAAAACATCACGCAATCGCCTCCGCGCAAACTCTCATCGAAGAGTCCCGAAGGCGCAGCATTTGCTATCCATGTTTTGAAATATCTTTTTAATTTTAAAATCACAATGGCAGACCCTTCCGCCGGCATCTTTGATAAGGATGTACTTTAAGCGACCGGAAGTATAAGTAAACTTTGTTTGCATGTCAATATAGGGTATTGCAGATGAAGAATTTTCTCATGGACAGACAATACAGATAAATATTGCTTATCTCCTGTTTTCAGGCGTTGCCTGTTTGAGGTGATCGCCGGTAATATTCTTTCCAATATTTAATAATATGAATTATCGAAGCAAAACTAAAAAAAGGCAGCAGCCAGATAATGCGGCTTCCGTATCGATTGTGGGGGCCGGATAATGTGCCCGTGACAAAAGAACTAAGGACATACGCGATAACGATCGAAGTCAGTAAAAGAACAGGCATATATTGTTCATGCTTCAGAAAAATGTAAAACATCGCAGCCGCAATCAGGAGACATAAACAAATGATATTTCGTTGAAGACGATTAAATGTATTCAAAGATAGCCGATTGAGGCTTTGCCTTGATATCTCGTAGGCATGGAAATCGGAGGGGTAATATGTCCTGATATCATTGGTAGGATATGGGTCGTTTATGTAGGAACAAATTCCATACCAGTTGTTAAACATGTGCAACTGAAGAATGGTATTTTTGAGGGAACTCTTGATGATAGAAAAAGGATGGCTGAGGATGGTATTCTTAACAATGTCTTTTCCTTCCTGGCGATATCCGTTGATCCACCCGACCTTACGGAAGGGGCTGTCCTGAGGCCAAAGAAATTTGTCAGAATCGTTGGGAAGTTGGTCGATGTAGGCACAAATTTTATATTTTTTTTCAGGACACGACTCCTTAAGATAATTTACCGCCTCACCGTCAGACACGAACCTGGCCAGAAGAAAAGCATAGCCGCCGGGAGAAAAGGTAAAAGTATCATGGACCCGGTAGTTGTTGACGATGATGAGCGTAAAAGCCAGCAGTACCGCATTAGACGCATAAAGTAACTGCGGCGCCGGAAAACGGCCGTTATTTTTGAAAATCGCCCGGAAAAACCAGATTACCCCGATCATGCCCGCGGCAAGAGGTATATTCGACAGATGAACAGTGGCAGAGAGCACTGTCAAAAGAAAGAGGTAAATTCTCTCCCAAAATTCAAGGTTATCCCGGCAGAATATTAAAAGATAAAGGGAGAGTATCATTATGCCGGTAAAAATATCCGGCATGATGAAACCTGTAAACCATGGCAGGCTTGTGAGCAGACACAGAAGCGCTATCATTGCCAGGTAGGCGATAATCGATGTTACCCGGAAAACAACCCGCAGGGCAAGACGAAGAAGATGCGCGACGATTAAAGACTGGAGAAGCGCCACCGGCCAAAGGGATAGGAACCATGATGAAGGAAAGATGAAAATATTATAAAAGAAGCTGCGGATTAGATTATCTCTCAAACCAAGATAAGTACTCGTATCCGGATAAACCAGGGGATATCCATTATAAAAGGCTGCCCCTGATAAAAAAAGTGAGGCGATCATAAGCGCGCTCAACGTTTTTAAATTCCGCCGTGATCTATCAGACATCTGATGTCTCATCTTCCTGATTTTACCGTTGCCGATAACCGCTCGGTAGTTTAAGTAAACATTATTTACATGTCAATACAGAGTGAAACCGATAATTGTACAATCATTATTTCTGTACTATTTTATCAACCACATATTGCGCGATGTCCTGATACGCGATGACATTGGGATGTTTATCATATTGACTGAGCAAATATCGCGATGGATTCCCCGGATAATCCGGCAGTATTTGACTGACCAAATGAACAGGGATGCCTTTATTTTTAAGCGCGTCTATAAAAAAATTATTGAACCTGTCGGTTTTATCATCCCAGTAAATGACGTGAAATTCCATCTTCGGATATTGCTCTTTTAAGAGTTTTTGTGATTGGCCGATTATCTCGATAAACAGTTTCAGATCTTTTTTGTTGATCCGGCCCAGTTTATAGATGAGGTATTTTTTATAGGTAAATGATTTTGCCAGTTGCGCCCTTGCTTTATTTTGAAACCAGTTGCCGTCATCGAAATGGCCGTAATATTTTATAGAACCATCCGGAAGAAGAATATATCTGGGACCGTGTTTATTCCACCAGGAATATCCGGCCGACCGCGTAACCTGGAATAACGCGGCCTGATAAATAACGATCCGCGGTTCGCAATTTATAATATCTTTTACCATTCCATGTTCAATAGCGGAAAGCATCTGATGAGCGCCATATCCATGAAAACCGAAGTTATATACAGGGTATTTTGACAATTTCTGGACGGTATAGGGCAACGTTTCGAAATCATTTACACCCTCTCCGAAAGTGAATGAATCTCCAAAAAAAAGGACACATTGATCTTGATGAAGCGGTTTGGATGAAGTCGAATCGCGCAGCCCCAAATCATTTATGGTATACGTAACATTGTAAAGTAATCGTTTACCTAGATATTCCCGTGAGCTTACTGTTTTATTTTTATGGGGAGCGTAGCCGAGTATATCATCGGGAGCGGAATAATCCTGCGTATATTCACCTTCAAATCTTGGATTATTTTCCGGATTATTAAGAGAATAAAAGGAATAGACCTCTAAAACCCCAAGAAAAAAAGCAATAAAAGCGAGATTGAACCATATGCTCTTTTGCGCCATTTTTTTAGTGTTGAAAGTGAGATAAAGGAAGGAAATCGTCCAGCATAAATAAATCCAAATAAACGGATAGGGAAGATATTTAAGAGATATGATTGAAAAAAGAATGCCTGTGATAAATAATATTATAATCATGTAACGATCCCATCATTGATGTCAGTCCGAGGTTTATCATATCGAACGGGTTTATTTTCCGGCATGAACAAAAAAATCCCTCAACGTTTGAAAACGCCTTTCTATATGACGCGAAAGCCGCCCGGCTGTGCGATCCGTCATACGGCGGAAATTGTTCATTATTCCGAAGTCGTAGCCATCAACATCGCTGCAGGCCATCAGGCATCCGGGACATTTCCTTTCGATGGCCGATACGGCAGCCTTTCTGTGAACGTCTCCATGCCAGATAGAAGACAGATTCATTTCATTTACGTTGCCCATATTTCTCAATACGGCAAAACAGGGATGAGTATTGCCGGCAATATCTACAACCAGAGTCTTTAAGGGAACCCGGCATCCCCGGGGAGGAATGGGATTTACTCCGCGGGCAAGGTAAGAGGCGACATGTTTCATCATGCTTCCCGTATAAATAATCACCCGCTTTTGTTTCGCGTATTTCAAAAGATATTTTAATTTCTTTGAAATCATCTTCTCTTCACGCGGGCTGAAGTCAAACAAAGTCTCATCGCAACCGGGCTCCAAAAAATTCCGGTTGAAAGGCTGCAATGATAAAGTTTCTATTTTCAGATCGGCAGCCAGATCGATAATTTTGTCCAGATGATTAATGGTCGGACGCATAATAATGGAGGCAATGCCCCTTGCTAAATTCCTGTGCCCCAGTTCGCGAAGGGACGAAACAGCCTGTTTGAATACGCCGGGACCGCGCAGTTCGTCATGAACGGCTTCAGGACCATCCAGGGATACTGTTATGACAAGGCTCCTGATTTTTGCGAGCCGGTCGAGCAATTCAGGACGATTCAGCAAAAGGCCGTTGGAGACGATATTAATATTGCGGAATCCGATCCTGTCCGCGTACTCGAGAATTTCCGGCATATCATCGCGCATGAAGAGCTCCGTGCCCCAGGGATCAAAGCGCCGGGCGCCCAGTTCGTAGGCTTCATCAAGCAGGGACAAAACCTTCTCGCAGGGAAAATCTTTGTCCCCGCGTTTCCAAAACCGGCACATTTTACAGTGAAGATTGCATCGGGATGTAAGCTCAATGGCGATCGCATCGGGAGAGCTTCCCGATAAAAGATCGCGTCTGCTGTTGCTTACAGGCAATAACATGCTGAATCTCCGGCTAAAGCATGAAAGATGATAAGAAATTACCCTCCGGACCGGCGGCGGTCCAGCGCCGCTTTCAGCGCGTGAATGTAACCTGAGCGCTGATCGCGCAGGGTAATTCCCATGTTGGATGTGTGAATGCGCCGCTTCATCAGAACATCCGGCAGCATGATGCTCTTGAGGTTTAATTCGGTGGCCCTGGCATACCAGTCTATAAATTCGCCAACGCGTAATTCCTTTTTAAATAAGCCTACGCGTAAAAAAGCCTCTTTTTTAATGAGCATTGCGCCGGCATGATGACCGGGCATTATTTCAACAGGAATGCGGGTCCGTTCTTTCTGGGTCTGGGGCAATTCCGGCGTATAAAATTGCCGGATATGACCAAAAACCATGTCCAGATGGGGATTCTCTTCAAAAGCCTCCCATTGCCGTTTCATCTTTTCCGGCATCCACAGGTCGTCCGCGTCGAGAAAGGCGAAATAATCTCCTTTAGCCATGGCGATGCCCTGATTGCGGGCCACGCCTGCGCCTGAGTTTTCCTGATAATGATACCGCACCAAAGAGCCGAAACGCTTTGCGATCTTTGCCGTGCTGTCGGTGGACCCGTCATCTACAATAATTAACTCCATTGGAGAATAGGATTGGGCCAGAATACTTTCGATGGCTTCCGAAAGATATTTCTCCGTATTAAAAACGGGTATAATTACGCTAACCAGTGGTTTCAATGTTTACCTTCTCCTGCATTCTTCTTCGTTCGAGAGATTTTTTAAAAACTTTCATAACATTTAACTCCAGCATATTTCTGCCTTCCGTCATGTTGCCCCCGTGCCTTCGAACAAACAACGTAGTTTCTTCCAGCCGTTTTATGTTCAAATTCAATTCACCGGCGCGGAGGAACCAGTCCGCGTCCTCGCCGAAGCGGAGCATGGCATCAAAGAGACCCACCTTCTCGAAGGCCGATTTGCGGTATATGGCCGCCCCGATATAATGGGGGAAAGATTCCAGCGGATTGCCGGTATAGTCATAGCGATTGCTTGTTTTATTAAACTCCATCAGCTGGGCGTATCCGCGTATAACATCCATACCCGGGTTTTTGAGCATTTCATCAACCATAATATTCAGGTTATTCTCAGGCCACAGATCGTCGGCATCCAGAAAAGTGATAAATTCTCCGGATGCGTCCCGGATGCCTTTGTTCCGGGCGGCGGCAGGCCCGCTGTTTTGCTGGGTAAAGTAGCGGACATCAGCGGGAATTTGCCCGATTATTTCTTCAGTCCTGTCCGTGGAACCATCATTGATGATGATGATTTCCAGCGCCGGATATTTTTGTGACAGCACATTTTCAACGGCTTCCCGGATAAATTGCTCGCCGTTGAAAACCGGAATAATCACGCTGACCAAAGGCCGCTCTTCGATCCGGCAGACGCTCCAGGGTTCAACGGCTTTCGCGGGAGGATTAGCATCCAGATCCGCTAATAAATTGGAGATGGCTTTCGGGATTTTGGTGAAATCATGTCCGGCCTCAAGAATGTAATGCGGCAGCGATGATGCCAGACGGCTGATATAGTCGTGAGTATGAAGACCGACGTAAGGCAATTGCGACATGGTTGTAAACGACATGGCCCGTTGAATATCCCACCGTGACACTGATTTCGCGCGTGAATCAGATCCATCGACAACCTGAGGCGTAAGGATGGCCCTAAGCGGCATCTCCAAGACAATTTTTTTATCCGGATCGGGATTCAGAAAAATAACCGCTTTTTCCTGATCCAGTTTTTCCGTATTATTAATTAATCTGGCCAGAGCCGGAAAGTTCGCCACATGATCGGCATTGAGCTTCGCTGTGCTGTAAAGGCTCATAACGCAAGGCCTTGGTTCCAGTCTGGCAATCACATAGTCATCAGCCAGATAAAAAAGGCCGGCCTCAAGACAAGACAGGGCCGTCGTTGATTTGCCCACGCCGCCCTTGCCGGTGATCAACACCGCTCCACGTTCAGTGCCGACAGCGGCCGCGTGTAGAAGCTGGCATCCGTTTTTCTCCATCCACCAGTGAAAGAGGGTCCTAAGCGGCGACGCATGCACCCAGTAAGGCAGAGTTTTGGCTGTCTGCACCCAGAAAATCCCCGTATTTTTTTCAAGATCCATGAGATTGACGGAACATTCCACCCAGTGAAAAGCCGCTTTTGTGCGGCGGCTGTTGAAACCCCAGATATCGCCCCGGTCGGTAAAGCAATCTTTTGTGCAGGGCGGCGGAATCATCTCCACACGCGTGGAGTCGCTGTCCCATATACAGATCGTAAGATCGGGGAGGGGATCGCCGGTCAAACGAAGATGCTCCAGCGCGGGAATCAGAAAGGGAACAAGTTCATTCCCCGCGAATTTCAAACAAACGGTCGTATTGCCGATCCTGTAATAATAATTGATTTCACCCGCGGCGTCTTTTGCCTGAATAAATTTATCGTAGCTCTTACGGAAAAATACCTGTTGTTCGATTTCACTTTTTTGCGGTTTGTACATAAATCAAAGATCCTTTTTCTTTAAAACAAAATATATGAAGACATCACCGCTGGCGCACGTAAAAAGGCCTGGAAAGAAACATATCCGCGGTGATTCGTATCCCTTTGAATAAAAGATCACCCCCGTTACGGGCATTCAGTCTCCACTGCAGGGATTTGGAAAACGTTAAAGCGGAGATGATGCCTCTGCCGGCGTTGAGTCTTCGAAACCGGCAAAGATGACAGCAGAACGCGGCATAGGGACTGGTGTTTTCATTCTCCCTGCTGTCGGTCATAAAACGGTATTCAACTTTTTCCAGATAGGACACAGGGATGTTTATGACCGCCTTCATCACAGCGGGAGGAATTAACGGCTGAAACCGCTCCTGTAAATATTGCAGACCTGTTTTTAATCGCAGGCCCAGGTGGTGCTTGCGGGCCATGCCGATTAACCGCTGCCAGTCGATTGTAAATTCCGCCGAGTTTATCAGGGTTACCGCGTCGGCGATCCAGCGTATCGGCGGAACCGGATTCCAGACCACGCCGTGAATGATCACATGAAGCAGCATATCCGTGGGATTGGGCGCCAAGGCGTCCACCCCCGCAAGCGCAACCGGCAGGGCGCCATCCCAGAAATCTTTTTCATAAATATCGCGGCAACCGTTAAATGGCCGCCAGTGAAGATCGAATTCCCTGCCACGGGGGTTCGTCAACGCCATGGCATGGCCGTAACTTATATCAAGATCAGTCAGGGGCATAGAAGGTATCCATCCTGCCTTTTGCAATAATTCGGTTGCCGGACGTATCTGTTTTAACGGTATGAGGACATCGATGTCGGCCATAGGCCGGGCGCCATTGTTTTTGTAGTAAAGCAGTGACAGGGCAGCCCCTTTAAGCAGCATAATCTTAATGCCCGCATCCCGCAGACGCGAGATCACTGGGGCCATCTCATGAAACAGTGTTTGATTTTTACTCCAGGCTTGTCGGTATATTCCTTTCAGTTTTCCCATGACGGGATCATCAACGCCTTGTTGATGCAGGTTGATATAAAGCAGAGGCAGAAGACGGTATGAACCCGGATCTAAGGATTCTTCCCAGTCGCCGGATGCGCGCCACTTCCTGAAGGATTCAAGAGACTCCTCACCTGAGTGCAGGGCCGCTTTAAGAAGCAATTCCTGATTCGATGTCGCCATGTTAAAAAATCCGGGATTGATCATAGTCATAAGGGATGAGGGATAGACTCTTCCCGATTATTCTGAAGGTTTGAGGGAGGGCCATCCGGTGGCATCCACTTCATGGATCGGATCCAAAAGAAGCAAATCCTTCATATCAGTATATTTACTCAAGACAGGAGCATTAAAAACCGCCTTAATTTCTCTTACGGCAATCTGCTCCTTCCAGTTTTGCGGTATGGGCGAAGCGGCCGATTGGTCATCTACGGCAATAACCAACCCTTCTTCCTCAAGCTGCGAGATAAAAGCGTTCACCGCGTTTTCTTCCTCCGCCTTGGAGCATTCATAATTCGCGCGTATCAGCGGCAGAATTTCACTCACGGGAGCGCCTTTTTCGATATAGTTCCAAATATCGGCTGCCGCATCCACGACACTGTAATAATTACCGGAATCCAGATTCAGAATCACAGTCTCACCATCAATGTTTTCATGCACAATAGCCGGTTCGTTAATTTTTAACCGGTCTCCACCATTTCCCCTCATTATTACACCTCTATCTCATTATTTTCCATCAAGCGTAAGCCGTTTTTATTTAAAATCAACATGAAATCATGATTTTCCGTGACCAGCCATCATCCATGGCGGTCTCCCAACATGGAAATATAGGAAAGTTCCGCTTGTATGTCAATTATTTTTATCCACGGACTAAGACAGGGGCAGGTGATAACGGAGAATGGTTGTTTTTTATGTTACCGGCGCCCGCAGAGATCGCTGTTTACATATAGCGATGGCGTAGAAAATAGCATTGATAAAGATGACAAGACCGCCGAGGATATATTGCGTTGCGGGTGTCAGATTCTCCGGGTAGATAATCAAGAGCAGATACCGGGTGATAAAATCGCCGCTGTATGAACCGCCTCCGGCAAGATCGCGGAAATGATTTTCAAGCGGTGTCAGGGGACAAATCCAGGCAAAAAATTCTACGGCGGCTCCCCATAAAGCCGCGGGTATTTGTAGAAAAGACATCCGCGGCCAGCGGATAACCAGCAGTCCGCCCAGGATCACAAAAGCGATAAACAGAAAATGCGCCAATACAATTAAGTCGGCTAATACGGTGTACACATCCGTCCCAAAAACCTAAAGAGGAATGTTGTTGTGTTTCTTCTTAAGCCTTGTTTCCTTCTTGTCTTTCAGCGCTTCCAAAAGGGCAATGATTTTTTTCCGGGTGTCGCGCGGAGCGATGACTTCATCGATGATGCCCATTGACGCCGCGAAATATGGATTGTTGAACTTGTCTTCATAAGCGGCGGCAAGCTCAGCTCTTTTAGCCGCGGGATCGGCGGCGGCGGATATTTCGCTGCGATAGATAATGTTGCAGGCTCCTTCCGCGCCCATGACAGCTATTTCGGCGGTCGGCCAGGCCATTACACAATCAGCGCCCAGGTGCTTGCTGCTCATGCCGATATACGCCCCGCCGTAGGCTTTGCGGGTGATCACGGTTATTTTCGGCACGGTCGCTTCGGAATAAGCGTGGAGAAGTTTCGCGCCGTGACGAATGATACCCGCCCATTCCTGATTCGTGCCCGGCATATAACCGGGGACATCTGTGAAAGTCAGAAGCGGAATATTAAAAGCGTCGCAAAAGCGGATAAAGCGGGAGGCTTTATCCGACGCGTTTACATCCAGGACGCCCGCGGCAAATCGGGGATTATTGGCAATGACGCCCACCGGTTTTCCCATGATACGGATAAAAGCGATAATGATATTCTGCGCCCATAGTTCCGAGAGCTCAAACATTTCGTTTTGATCGGCCACGGATTTAATGACCTTTTTCATATCGTAAGCCCGGTTGCCTTTATCGGGAACCACTGCGTCCAGTTCCGCGCAAATTCTGTCCGCGGCATCCGCGCAATCCAGAGAGGGCAGGGCGCCATGGCAGCTATCCGGCAGGTAGGATAACAGCTTTTTGATTTTTTCCAGGCAGTCGGCATCGTTTTGGGTAACGGCGTGACAAACACCGCTTTTTGTCGCGTGCGCCACGGCTCCGCCCAGATCGTCATGCGAAACTTCTTCCCCGATAACGGCTTTGACGACATCCGGCCCGGTGATATACATATAACTGCTGTTTTTAACCATGAAAACCCAGTCGGCAAGAGCCGGTGAGTATACGGCGCCTCCGGCGGTGGGCCCCATAATGGCGGCAATCTGCGGGATATAACCGGAAGCGATGGTGTTGCGGTAGAAAATCCCTCCATAGCCCTCAAGCGAATGAACGCCTTCCTGAATGCGCGCTCCGCCCGAATCGTTGAGGGCGACAAAAGGCTTTTGCGCGGAAATCGCCATATCCATCACTTTCCAAATTTTCTTCGCGTGCATTTCTCCAAGGCTGCCGCCGGAACTGGTAAAATCCTGAGCCGCGGCAAAGACAACGCGCCCGTTGACTTTGCCGAATCCCGTCACAACGCCGTCCGCGGGTATTTCTTTTTTATCCATCCCAAAAAGGGCGGAGCGATGCTCAACAAAGAGTTGAACCTCCTGAAAAGTGTCTTTATCAAAAAATAAATCCAGCCGCTCACGGGCGGTTAGTTTATTTAATTCGTGCTGTTTTTTGATCTGTTTTTCTCCACCCATCGATTTCAGAGCCAGACTTTTTTTCTCAAAGCCGTTGATCTTTCCCTGTGTTGTCGCTTTTTGTAAATCGTCACTCATAAATATTCTCCATTTGAGACTTTTGAATAAATGCTAATTTTAGTCAAACTCGTCCTAAGACTTTCATAACTGATGATTCGGGGGCATACTAGCGTTTTTAATAAAAACTGGCAAGCGGATATTATTAAACCGATATGAAACAGAATATAAAATCTCTTCACAGGCCTGTATGGGTCAGGGTTGCCAGGATTTATTTCAACGCTTTAGTTGTGCAATGCGCCTTTTCATCCGAAGCGATATCGCCTTCCACACTATCTGCGGCCATCTTCGCGCGGGATTCAGTCGAAATCTGGCAAGCCAGTGGAGTTTCCTCGAAAACGGCCTCAGCCGGGTTTGTTGCCAGCGTTGTCTATCTCCGGGCGTAATTTTGGAAAAAATATCCGCAGCGTAAAAGCCAAGCACATTGGCCCGCGTCCAGTCGCTTCGTTCAAAAAATCTTTCCCCCGTCTCATGATATAACGCGGATCCCGGGTAACGCGACAGCGGATGCAGGCTGAAAGCATCCGGCCGGTTGCGCTTTAACCAGTCAAGCTTCTCCTCCAAATCCGTTAACGACTCTCCCTTTGTTTGGGTCAGGAAATTCGCGTGCACCGTTATTCCCGCGTCATGACAGAGCCTGATAGCGCTCTCATTGATAGTGGCCTTGGTGCCCTTTCGCAGAGTATCCAGATCATCCTGCCGCGCGGCTTCCACTCCGATTTCAATCTGAATACAGCCCGCCCGCCGCATCAGCCTGAGCAGGGCTGCATCCATTCTGTCCGACCTTGCCTGCACCGCCCATAAAAATCGCCTGTGGAGTCCCGTCTCGATTAAACGGCGGCAGAGCTGTTCAACCCGGGCCGGTTCAATCAGAAAATCATTGTCATGAAAATAGATGCCTTCGACCCGCGGGTACTGCCCAAGCGTTCTTGCTAACATCTGCGTGATATATTCGGCGCTGTGAAAACGCACTCCGCTTCCGTAAATCATCGACTCGGTACAAAAGGAACAACGATATTTGCAACCCCTTGATCCCAGCATTGACAAAGTGGAGATATGAAATCCACGAATGACATGCGAAGTGCGGCGTGTATAAAAAGAGGTGTCAAATAATGAATAGTCGGGAAAGGGAAGCGAATCAAGATCATCTAAACGGCCCAAAGATGGCTGATCAGTGCGCCGATTTTCTTTGTCCGCGCCGTTTTCGGTACCTTGACGCCAGAGGAATCCGCTAATATCAACAGGCTTTGTCCCCTCCGCAAGCGCAAGCAGGGATTCTTCGCTTTCACCTAATCCCACACCGTCAAGCTCCGGGATCTTCTCCAGAGTGATCCGCGGCAGGGCTGTGGCGTGATGTCCGCCCGCAAGCATAAGACCGGAAAAAACGCCGCGAAGAATTTTCGCGCAATAAACCGTGTCGTAGATCATCGGCGAAACAGTGGCCAGGCCCACGACATCCGGCTCAAAAGTCTTTGCCTCTTTGAGCATTGCCTCGTCAACCTTCGCCGTATCCAGCCCGAACCGGGCCATGGAGGCATAGCGGTCAAAAACATGAACAGCATGTCCATGCTGTTTCAGCAGCGCGCCGATGGAGGCAAATCCCAGCGGAAGCCAGTGAGGTCCCATAAAGGTCTTTGGTTCCGCGCCGGGTGTAATAAACAAAAACCGCATAGGAGTTGCCATCCTTTTTGCGATCAGCCTTCCAGCATGACCGTATACTCTCTTGCCAGCAGGAGCGGGTCCTCCCGGTATATCCGCCCGTAAACGGAAATCCACGCGTGTCCCTTAAGCGCGTCATTATCTTTTCCCACGCCTACAAATAATCTGCACTCCACGCCATGCATCCTGCACCAGCGATACAACACCAAAGAGCGGCGCAGACATGTGCGCGGATTCCGCATTAGCCGAACCATCCCGAAACCGCAGACCCGCCAAAGCTTGTCCAGCTTTAAAATCAGGTCCTCCCGTGAAAGCAAAGAAGATCCTTCATAACTTGTTTCACGAATTCCCGCTAAAATCACGGGCAGGGGTTTTAAGTGAATCATGATCTCGTAATAAATAAGCCTTGATAACGCGCCGATTATCAGCGGCGCATCTTGCGGCAATTCATATCCCTTATGCTTCCACAATTTTGTATCCCCGCAAGTTAAAATTTCCGGCATCAAGTTGACGGGCGTGCCGCAATTGACGCATTTCAAACGGTTCTTCAGTGAATCCCTCAAGGCAATTGAATTTCTTCTTCAGCGCGTACAATCTCCGGTACGCTTCCACGTCAACCGCCAGAGGATTTTCACCCCACAACACGATGCCGGCTTTTTCCACCCGACCTTTTGACGGCCCGCCGCAGATGAAAGCCTGCCGTCCGTCAATAACCGTCAAATCCGGCTGCAGGGCGAAGGCCAGCTCCGCGACTTTCTCCTGCAAATATTCCCGATGCAATTCCCGGCGTTCAAGCGGATGCATATATCCCACACCAAGCTTCATCCCAAAACTAAAATCCGCCAGAACATGCGTCTTTAAGTTAGCCAGATGAATAATGCGGTCGACATCGAACACCATTTTCGGAACCACGGCGGAAGGCAGATACTTGCCGCCTGTATGAACACGTATCCATGGTTCGTTGTCAAAACAAACTAACTTTGCCACTCCGGTTACCGCTTTGGCAATGCCCGTATGAGAAGCCGCTTTTCGCGTGGGCAGGGCTCCGATGGAAGAACAATCGCCGACTAGCAGGTTTTGGTATCCTTTATCTTTGAAAGCGCAAAGCAACGCCGTCAAAAACTCCGGATCCGTTGATGCCGGATATGCGTCTGCTGTGTTGAGATTAATTTTGACGAGAATTTGTTCGTTTCTATCCCACGCGGGCACAATGGATTGGCATAATTTATTCAGGTTCGCGGGCGTATTTTCGCTTAAACTTTTAAATATCAGACCATCGTTTAAACGCCTGCCGACGATACGAGCCTTTGCCTGTCCATCAAACGCGATCCGGCGAAGGACTGAAGGACGGGTTAAATAGCGAAAAAAACGTCGGAACAAATAATTTCCTCCCCGGCGGGATAGTCATGCGTGCTTTGGAATACGCGCGATTTAAGTACCCGCGAATTCTCCCGGTTTGACTTTGCGGCATCCCCGAACTGAAAGGGGTTAAACCGTAACACGAATCAGCGGCTGCACTATAAAAAAGTTCGATTTATGTGTCAATGTTATTCTTCCGTCATCAAATAATTGTTTGACGGAAACGGTTCTTTATTATAAAGAAGAAATAATAATATTCCATGAAATGAGGGGGGAATGGACATGAAACAAGACTATGAAAAACCTGAACTTATAATCTATGAAGATCTAACGGAAACAACAGCCGGAACAACAGTCAGCAACCCCAAGTAAAAAAATTAATAAGACGCGTACTATTGAGCTTAAATTATTCAAGCAATTAAAGGAAGAACAGACATGAAACAAGACTATGAAAAACCTGAACTTGTAGTTTATGAAGATCTGACGGAAACAACCGCCGGAATGCCGGTCAGTCAAACCGGATAGAACATTGATTAATCGAAACTATTTTTATTCATGCTCAATGTATATTTATTAAATCAATATATTGAGAATACGGTTAATCATCTATTTAAAGCGCTTGGGCCAATTCTTCAATCTTTGCCGCGAAATCATTCATGTCCGTTCCGAATTTAACCAGCCTGCATTCGATATTTTCGAGCATCTCCGTGATAAATCCGAACTTGGCCGCCCTGAATTGAGGGCTCGCGCCGGTTATTGTAACAGGAAAGAGGCCTCCCGCGAGCCTCGTCGGGCTTACAGCTTTTACCTCTGTTTCGGGAAGGCCGGTTTGTTCCAGCATGCACAAGACCTTAAGCGGCGCAAGGCTCTGCCATGCCGTTTCTTTTGAGCCGCCCAGCTTGAGGTAGTGTTCTTCGGCAATGACATCATATTCGCGGCACGAACCGGGCGATGCAAAAAAATTCGATATGACGTCATCCTTCACTTTAATAATATCCGAAATCGATCCCGCGGCGTATCCCTTGTCTTTAAAAATGAATAACTTTTCATCCGTTAGTATCGGCATACCTTTGCGCATGAGGGCAAAAGCCGCCGTGGATTTGCCCGCGCCGGAATTGCCCGTGAAGGCGATCCCTTTGCCAAAAACCTGAGCGCAGGAGGCATGCATGGAGAAAATGCCTTTTGACGTTAACAATTTGTCCAGAGGGTGCTCGACAAACAGATATTTCTGGTATGTGGGAAGCATGGCATCGCCGCATATCAGTGATAAAGCGCTGCCTTTTTCAAAGTCGATCATGATGCGTCCGGCGCCGGCATAGTCTATCCAGTGCATGCACCCTTTGGCGTAAGTCGCGTAATCATAGTTCTGATTGACCATCATGATGCCGCTTCTGATTTTATATTCCATTTCAGGCAATGGAATGATCCGCTCAATATCTTCCATAACCGCTCCCGCGACTTCCAGGGTAAGTTCAGGAGCGTCTGATCCCGTAAACAGCGGCATGGCGTACCATGAGCGCAAATCCGAAAGGCACGGAGCCCAGTCACCGAATATTCTCAATGGCTTGTCAAACGCATTAAAAGTGTGCGAATAAGTCTTCATGATTTTGTCAGTCAATAGTTACGAGGTTATTTTCTTGGAGTGTTTTTATCAAATCTTCGAGATCTTTCAGCAGTCTTTCCTTTTCGACGTTAAAATCGCCAAGCAGTAATTCGGCAATATCCGGCAGGGATCTTACGCCGTCTATTTTTTCCCAGAAGACGCAACCGACTTTATTCAGGCCGAAATACTTTCCGTTTATGGGGTTGAGCAGGATGGTCTCTCCTTTCACATCTTTCCATATAATGTCCGGATTTTTTTTGAGAACTCTTTCCATGGTATCTATCTCCTTCCATAAATATTTTCGCGAAAAAATAAATGCCTTTTATACGAAGATCACGCCCGGCTTACGCTTAACAGCTGTCTGCCGATAATGTAAAGATTATAAAAAGGCTTCAGCCATTTCGGCACTCGCGTGTCTGATCCGTGCCAGAGAATCACTCCCTGCGAATCAAACAAAAAGCTGGACATCAAACGCAGGCGGCCGGAAAGTGTCGCGGGAGAAAGCGGCATACAGATATACGAGGCAAGCCGCGATCTCTCCTCCCGCATCAGGCAATTTTTATAAACACGATATTCACCGGGCAGCATAGAGCTTTTGGGCAGAAATCTTCGCCATACTTCTGAACCTGTCCATGAATTACCCATGTAATCGGCGATGAGCCGCAGACAAACGCCCAGCAATTTGCGGCAGTCCGGTGATGATGCCGCCCCGTAGATAAATTCCCAGTCAAGATCATTGCCGAACCGCCTGATGAATAGGCCCAGTTCAATAAACCATCTTAATCCGGTGTATTGATGATGGATGGCAAAATGCAATGCCAGATGAATAAACTGCATCTCAATCGACAATCTTTTTGCCGGTACGCTTCCGATCATGACGGTGCCGGAATTTTCCCACCAGGGAAAACTATCGAGCGCGAGATAATCATTCATGGGATAGCGCGCCCGCAATCTCCAGTGCAGATCAATATTGACCGTCAGGGCGCCGGTCTTCTTCATGAAGTGCGCCTCGCCGGTGAGATCCGTTAAATCGGTAAAATCTTCGGGGGTGCCCTGGAATGAAGGAATGATATAATTTGAATAGCCGCAAGCCATCAGAAATTCAAGCGTCTTGAGCCGGTCATCAGGATGGATGAGCAAGTCTATGTCAGACATGGTCCGGGCCGACGTGTCGCCGTAAATATCCTGCATATAGGACATGCCTTTAAGAATGATATTGTCCACACCCGCGGCAGACAGTCCCTTCAGAAGCGCCGCGCATTGGGATTCATAAAAGACGTTATGAGCGGCAACACGGCGGGCTGATTTTCTCAGAGTTTCAATAACCGTCGCCGGTATTTCCCCATGAGCATCCATTTGAGAAAAAAGAGAATAAAAATATCCGGCCATGCCTGTCTTTTGAATAGCCTCAACCATTGCCGGCCACTCGGCGTCATGCAGGTCAGACATATTTACAAAAGGCCGTTCGTCTGAATTTAACGCGGCAATGATCGACAATATTTTTTTGTTTTGTTCTGGTCTATTCATTTTAATTACTCCACTGAGATCATGGACTGATTTTACGGGTCCAATGATAAGGCACGCTGATACCGGGGAGTATAGGAGAAGTGTTTTTACATGTCAATAGAAGGTTGAACAAAGCATTCCTTTGTTGAGAATTCGAAGACGAATTTAATAAAATAATCTGCTATCCGGGATTTTTATATTTGTTCTCTTTCAATATTTTTGATAATTAAATGACAAATGTTTTACGTTGATCAGAACAAGGCATCCTCAGATGAATGATGATGCCCCATTGCTTTTTGGACAAAATTATGTCAAAGAGCAAAAAGGGGTGGTCTTTTTATCAGGCTGATATCAGGTGTTACAGATTCATGTTGCACTAATTAAATATTATAAAAAAGTCATGGCAGTTATTGTGAAATGTTCAACTTCCTAAAACATTCCATCATACGGGGGGCAGCCCCGTGAAGGATAAATCGCTTCGGGTATTAATCATTGATGATTCGGAAGATGATGTATTGTTCATAATCCGCGAACTTAAAAAAGGCGGATACCATCCTTTGCATGAGCGGGTAGAGACCGCCGCGTCATTAAAAAAATCACTCAAAGAAAAACAATGGGACGTCATCCTTTGCGATTACAAAATGCCGGATTTCGACGCTCCTTCGGCCATTGCCTTAATCCATAAAACAAAGATCGACATTCCTGTCATTATTGTATCCGGAGCCATCGGTGAAGAAACAGCCGTAGAGTGCATGCGTCTGGGCGCGCGCGATTATCTTATGAAGAATAATTTATACCGTCTTTGCCCGGCCATAGCCAGAGAATTGATTGAAGCGAAAAATAGAAAAAAACAAAAAAAGAAAGAAAAGGATGAACGCGATAAAATCGGGGAAGCGTTAAGAAAAAGCGAACTGGCGTTTCGCAGTCTGTTTGAAGCAAGCCCCGTTGGAATTTTCAAGGTGGCGGACCGGAAATTCCTGGAGGTAAATCCCGCGCTTTGCAGGACGACAGGCTTTTCTCCTGAAGAGCTTGTCGGGCAATCCGTGCGTATCTGTTACCGTGATGATGAAGAATATGAACGGGCGGACCATATTCTTTACGGTCAGGCCATGCGAAACGGCAAGAAATTTGTGGAAGTACATCTCAAACACAAGAACGGAACGGAATTTGACGGGGTGTTATATCTGAACCTGATTGATCCGCGCGACCATGACGCGGGATATGAAGGCATCATGATCGATATCACCTCGCTAAGGAGAATGGAGAAAAAACTGCTGGAAAATGATGAGCGTTTGCGCGGCATCACCCGGAATATGCCGGGATTTATTTTTCAGTTTTACGCCAAAGACGACGGCGAATACGGATTAAGCTACGTCAACGGGCAAAAGATGGAAAATATGGGAATAACGGCAAACATGGATGCCGTGTTCCCGGAATTACTATCCCGTATCCATGAAGAAGACCAGGAAAGGTTTCTAACCTCTATTAAGATGGCGGTAGACACCGGAACCTGCTGGAATTTTGAAGGCCGGTTCAATATTGCACCGGGCGAGATGATCTGGTTTCAGGGACTTTCCACGCCGACGCGCAAGGAAGACCGGCTGGTCTTTGACGGAATTATGCTGGATATAACGAAACTCAAGCGGGCGGACGGAAAATTGCTGGAGAATGAAGAGCGCTTACTAGGCGTTACCAAAAATTTACCGGGAGTTATTTTTCAGTTCGACGCGAAAGATGACGGCCAATACGGATTGGGATACGTCAATGGACGTCAGCTGGAATTGTTGGGAATAAAGGCAGACCTGGATGTGCTGTACCCGACGTTTATTTCTCTTATTCATGAAGAAGACAGGGACAGAGTTCTTGCCTCCATCGATACAGCGGTGGATAAAAAAACTTTATGGAATATTGAATTCCGGGTCGCATTGCAGTCGGGAGAGAAGTTCTGGCTGCAGGGAATGGCCACACCGGAGCAGCACAAAGGTAAACTGGTCTTTACGGGTATTTTACTGGATATTACCGAGCGCAAACAGGCGGAAGAAAAATTTCATAAAATATTCATGACAACGCCGGACTGTATCGCCATTACACGCATGAAGGATGGGCTCATCCTTGATCTGAACCTGGGATTTGATGAGATGACAGGATGGAAGGGAGAACATACGATAGGGTTAACCTCTTATGAAATCAATTTCTGGAATAATACAGCCGAGAGGGATTTCATGGTCAATGAATTGATGTCCGGCAGGGATATCCTGCATCGTGAATTTGAATTCCGCCGAAAAGACGGCTCTATTCGCGACGGTATCTATTCCGCCCGAACCATAAACATCGATGGCGAAGCCTGCATTATTTTTATTCTGCAGGACGTAACCGAGCGCAAGAAGGTCGAAGAAAGTCTGTTCAAATCCGAGAAAAAATTTTCCTCAATTTTTCATCTCAATCCCAATCCCATGGCCATCACCGGCATCGTCACGGGGGAATTTATTGATATTAACCAGGCCTTTACCCGCTGGAGCGGTTATTCGCGCGAAGCAATCATAGGCATCTCGGTGCGGGATATAAATGTATGGGCCAATCCGGATGACCGTGAAAAAACAATAGGGGCGTTAACAGAGGCGGGCGAAGTCAACGGTAAAGAGGTCGTTCTGAGGCATAAAAATGGCGATCTCCGCAATGTACTTTTATCCTGCCGGTTTATTGAAATCGAGGGGGAACGTTATCTCCTGACGCTTATCCATGACATCACGGAACGAAAAGAGGCTGAAGAAAAATACCGCAGCATTTTTGAAAACGCGCAGGAAGGCATCTTCCGGTCAACGCCTGAAGGAAGATTTATCATGGCCAATCAGTCCATGGCGCGAATAAACGGGTATGATTCTCCCGAAGATTTCATCGCCGGCATAACCGATATTACCGGTCAGCTCTATGTTGATCCTTCTGACCGCGCGAGGATTATAGAGATGATGGAGCGGCAAGGTCTGGCCAGGAACAATGAAATCCGGTTTTACAGGAAGGACGGCAGTATTATCTGGGTTTCCATGACCATTATGCCGGTTCGCGGTGAAAATGGGCGGATTCAGTATTTTGAAGGCATTCTTGAAGATATCACGGACCGCAAAAGGGCGGATGAAGAAATCAGGCGGACGGAGGAACAGATGCGCGCCTTTGCCGCGCGACTGCAGACGGTGCGCGAGGAGGAGCGCACGCATATTGCCCGCGAGATTCATGATGAACTGGGAGGAGCGCTGACCGGCATGAAAATTGATTTGTCCCTGATGACAAAAGCGGTCGGAGAAGTAAAAGAGGAATTATTGAAGTATTTTCTGCTCAATCAGATGCACAAGGCGATGAAGCATATTGATAATACCATACGAACCGTGCGAAAAATTGCCACGGAACTGAGACCCGGCATTCTGGACGATCTGGGTATTCTCGCGGCGCTGGAATGGCAGCTTAATGAATTTCAGAAAAATACAGGCATCCGCTGCAAATGGATTTCATCCCTTGAAAATATCGACCTCGACGGACAGGAGACCACGGCGCTGTTTCGCATCTTTCAGGAAACGCTGACGAATGTCGCCCGTCATGCCGACGCGACCGAGATTCGCGTGCGGCTCTCCAAAGATGCCCAAACCTGTCTTCTGGACGTGGAGGACAACGGTAGAGGAATAACAAAGAATAATATTGATGATAAAAGGTCCCTCGGGCTGCTGGGCATGCGGGAACGCGCCATGGCATTCGGGGGGCGTATCGATGTAAATGGCTGGCCGGGAAGAGGAACAAAAGTAACCGTCGAGATTCCGATTAAATGAAACCAAAAGAAGAGGGCACTAGAAGGGGAAAAAGCCCAATGATCAGAGTAATTATCATTGATGACCATCCTGTCGTTCGGCGCGGTTTGAAACAGATCATCGAAGAAGAACAGGACATGCGGGTGGTCAATCAGGCGGGAAATGCCCACGATGCTATTTTCGTCATCAGTCAGACCGCCTGTGACGCGGTTATCCTGGATATAACGCTGCCGGGGATAAGCGGGATAGAGGTGCTCAATCAACTAAGGCAGGAACGTCCGGATCTGCCGGTGCTGATCATGAGCATGCATGAGGAAGAACAGTACGCTCTGCGCGTGATCAAGGCCGGGGCTTCCGGCTACCTGATGAAAGACAGCATTCCTGAGGAGCTGATAAAAGCAATACGGAAGATAGCCGCGGGCGGGAAGTACATCAGCTCCTCTTTTTCGGAAACGCTGATATCGCTGCAGGAATCGCAGGGAAAGCTTCTTCACGAAAATCTCTCCGACCGTGAATTTCAGATCATGTGCATGATCGTTCGCGGGAAGGCGCTCAAGGACATCGGAGAGGAATTGTGCATCAGCGGCAAGACGGTGAGCACCTACCGCGCGCGAATCCTCGAGAAAATGAAAATGAAATCCAATGCCGAGATCGTCAGCTACGCCCTGAAGCATGAACTGATCAGGTAAAAAAGTCAGATAATCCCTACAGATAGCCGGAAAATTCCCACCAAACAATCAGAATTCCATGATATAAAAATCAGTATTCCCTGACAGAAAAATCAGTATTCCCTGACAGACAAACATTTCGTCATACGATACAATATACAACATTAAATAATCATAAGAATTTTAGGGGATTGTGCCGTCAAGAACAGACCTTATTCCATATTGACGGGCTTTAACTTTACCTTTCGACTACGACAGTAATGCGCCGGATGCCCGCTGGCGAATGCCGGGAAGCCTGTCAATGATTTTATCCCGGAGGTTATCTATCGTTCATTGACTGGCGGCACGATCCCCGACAAGTTCAATAAATAATTTCATAACCGGAAACGGACGCCTGAGAAGCTATAATTCCAAAGCGGATTGTTATTGATCTCCGGAAATACGCATTGAAAGAATAATTATGCTGGACGTGTTTATATTGTCATTGCACGACAGCAGCTCAATACAACGGCATAATAAAAAGTCAAGACAGGAGGAACAAGCATGAACAATAAAACAAACAGGCAAGAGGGGAGGCAAAACCATGAACAACGCGACTGCGGTTAATAAAAATCAGTCCGTGAGGGTTGATCCCCGTGCCGGTAAATTTCTGACCTTTTTCCTTTCCGATGAGGAATATGGCGTGGAAATACTCAAGGTTCAGGAAATCATAGGCCGGATGCCGATCACACAGGTTCCGCTGACATCGAGATACATCCGGGGAGTCATCAATCTGCGGGGCAAAATTCATCCCATTATGGATCTCAATGTTAAGTTCGGTATGAATCAGACCAAGTTTACCGACGAAACCTGCATCATCGTTATCAAAACATCCAGTTTAATGATGGGGATTCTGGTGGACAAGGTCTCCGAGGTCGTCAATGTGTCTTCCGATGATATTGAAGACACCCCGTCTTTCGGGTCGGACGTAAATACCGAATATCTTTTAGGCGTGGGGAAGACCGGAGGACGCATCCGCCTGCTTCTGGATATTGAAAAGGTGATCGCGGCTTCGGACATCATCAATTTAAAAAAGGCCGCCGCCAAAGAAATCAATCAGACAGAAGACTGATCAAGAAATCCAATTTGAATAAAAAGACATGAAAATAATAAAAAGGAGATAATGCATGATTAACGACATTAAAATAGGCACCAAGCTGACCGGAAGCTTTCTGGCGATTGTGGTCATTCTGATCGCGGTGGCGATGGTGGGCTATATCAATATAAGATCGATAGCGAACAGGGCTGACGCCATGTACAGCCAGAATACAGCGACCATCGGGGAAATGGGCGAAATCAATGCCAGCCTGGAAACAATGCGGGGTGACATCTACCGGTATTTTGACGTACCGGCCGACCGGGAGAAAATGGGCAAAAGTATAAATGATACCATTAATTTTGTAAACAAGACCATGCAGACTTATAAAGGCAGAAATACCGGGGCCGAAGAAAAAAAGATCATCGCTGAATTCGACGCGGCCTGGCCGGAGATGCAGCGCGGCTATAAAGAAGGAATGAAAGCTAAGGATGAGGGCAAGGATGATGAAGTTGCCCGCCTGCTGGGCGCAGGAAGCTATGGAGTTCAGGCCCGGATAAAAACCTTTGCCGCCATCCGTGCACTTAATGAAATCAACCGCAAAAATGCCGAGGCGGCCAATAAAATGAACAGCGAAGCCGCGTCTAAAGCCTCCGCCGCGGTGCTTATCGCCGCCATCTTAGCGGTTGGGCTGGCTGTGGCAATGGGACTGATACTGACTACATCCATCACAGGGCCATTAAGAAAGGGAGTGTGGATGATGGAGGAACTGGAACAGGGACACGTTTCGAGCCGGTTGGGGATGAAGCGAAAAGATGAAATCGGAATACTGTCCCAGGCCATGGACAGGTTTACCGACAAATTACAGAAAGTAGTCGTAGGTACATTAATAAAGATCTCAGCAGGCGATGTCGCGATAGAACTGCCTCAGATGGACAGCAAAGATGAAATCGGACCGGCCCTCAAACTGATGATAAATACCATCAAAAATCTGATTAAGGAGATGGATATATTAACCGGCAACGCCATGGAAGGCAAACTCGATGTCAGAGGAAATGCCAACGCGTTTGACGGCGCCTATCAGGAAATCGTTGCCGGTGTCAACAAGACACTGGATGCCATTATGGGCCCGATCAACGAGACCTCGGGCGCCCTGGTTCGTGTCGCGAACAAAGATATGACGGTCCGTGTCAAAGGCGATTACAAGGGCGACCATGCCAAAATCAAAGAATCCCTCAATCTGGCAGTGGAGAATCTGGACAAGGCCTTGCAGCAGGTGGCCGTCGGCGCCGAGCAGGTGGCCTCGGCCAGTGTCCAGGTAAGCACCGGCGGGCAGGCTCTGTCGCAGGGCGCGAGCGAGCAGGCCAGTTCTCTGGAAGAAATATCCAGCAATCTGCAGGAGATGTCCTCCATGACCAAGCAAAACGTCCTGAACGCGAGGGATGCCAAGGGCGTGGCGGATCAGGCTCGCTCTAGCGCCGATAAGGGCGTGGAGAGCATGGACAGGATGTCATCGGCGATTAATCAGATTAAATCGTCGTCGGATGCCACAGCCAAAATTGTCAAGACGATTGATGAAATAGCGTTCCAGACCAACCTTTTGGCATTAAATGCCGCGGTGGAAGCGGCGCGAGCCGGTGATGCCGGCAAGGGATTCGCTGTGGTCGCTGAAGAAGTGCGGAATCTGGCCATGCGCAGCGCCGAGGCGGCCAAGAACACCTCCAACTTGATTGAAGACGCTGTAAAGAATTCCGAAAACGGCGTAGCCATCAACACCGAGGTCTTGAAGAATTTCCAGGATATTGCCGAGAAGACCAACAAAGTCAGCCAGGTCGTGGCGGAGATCGCGGCGGCGTCCGAACAGCAGGATCAGGGAATAAGCGAAGTCAACAAGGCCGTGGAACAGCTTAATCAGGTCACCCAGCAAAACGCGGCCAATGCCGAGGAATCGGCAAGCGCCGCCGAGGAGATGTCTTCGCAGTCCGAGGAAATGCGCAGCATGGTGGCCGGCTTTAAGCTCAATGGCTCAGGAGGGTATGCGCAGACCCCGCGGTTGGGCAGACCATCAGGGCAATTGCCTCAAAATAATACGGCTCAACTCAAAAAAGGTTTAAAAGCAACGGCCGGTCTTATGCCCGATCCCCGCACAGTAATACCGCTGGATAGCAAAGACAGCAGCGTGTTGAATACCTTTTAACTCTGCCAAGGGTGATTCGATAGTCCCTTTCTCTCCAGCTCACAGTGGGGAGAGAAGGGGACGATCAATCAGGCAGATGATGATTTTTTTAAGTAAGTTTAATTTTTAAATTTTTCAGTTATCGGTTCATTTATAGCATTGCTCCCGCGGAAACTGGATTCTTCTCTACTGATCATAAAAGGAAATTACGCTATGAAAGAAAAAATCAGGACGATATTCGGAAACATAAAAAATATTAAAACTGTAAAGAAAAAAACATTTCTTTCCTCCGAATCGGCATTATCAAAGGAAAAGGAACACCTGCCAGGGGATGATGTTTCTTTAAGAATGTTTACGATTGAGGCGCTAAACAGCTTTGACGCGGAAAGATACAGGCACTTTCTTCAAAATATTCAGGAGGAATATTTTGAACTGGACCTCGCGGGCAAATTTACATTTTTCAATCGTTCCGTATGCCGGGTTCTGGGCTATTCCGCGGAAGAATTGATGGGCATGAATTACGGGTGCTACATGGCAAACAAAGAAATCGAAAAAGAAATATTTCAGGCGTTCAATAAAGTCTACAAATCTGAAGAACCTCTTAAAGAACATTTCTGGCAAATTACAAGAAAGGACGGGGCCAGACGGCATATTGAGGGATCATTGTCTTTAAAAAAGGATCCGGCGGGAAAATCAAAGGGATTTATCGTTATCGCGCGTGATATCACTCGCCGCAGACAGGCGGAGGAGAAGTTCCATAAAATATTCATGACAACGCCGGACTGCATCGTTATTACGCGGATGAAGGACGGACTTATCCTTGATGTGAACACGGGATTCGAAGAGATTACCGGATGGAAGACGGGCTATGCCATCGGACGAACGGCTTACGAAATAAATTTCTGGAATGATACAGCCGACAGGGTTTTCATGACCGGCGAACTGAGAGCAGGCAGAGATATCCTGCAACGTGAATTTCAATTCAGGCGATGCGACGGATCAGTACGGGCCGGCATCTATTCCGCCCGATCCATCAATCTTAACAGTGAAGGATGCGTTATTTTTATCCTGCGGGATATCACCGAAAGCAGGCAGATGTATGAAGAACTTAACCGGACTCTGGACATTCTGCGAAAAGGGATTGGCACAACCATCGCCGTTATGACATCCGCCATCGAGATGAGAGACCCGTACACGGCCGGCCATCAGAAAAAATCGGCGGACGTTGCCAGAGCCATTGCCACGGAAATGGGATTTACCCCGGAGAAAATCGATGGAATCCGCATGGCGGGCACCATCCACGACATCGGAAAATTATCCATACCCGCAGAGATACTATCCAAACCCACAAAATTGACGGATATCGAATATTCCCTGATAAAACAACACTCCATGAGCGGATACGAAATGCTGAAGGATATAGAATCCCCCTGGCCGCTGGCGGAAATCGTTTACCAGCATCACGAGCGAATGGACGGCAGCGGTTATCCGAGGCATCTGAAGGGTGATGAAATTATCATGGAAGCCCGCATTATAGCCGTGGCGGACGTTGTGGAGGCCATGGCATCGCACCGTCCCTATCGCGCCTCATTGGGTATTGACGCGGCTCTTCGGGAAATTGAGAAGAACAAGGGGATTCTATATGATAATGTTGTTGTCGATGCCTGCCTGAGATTATTCAGGCACAAAGGATTCCAGATTATATAAGATGAGAAAAGTAAAATAGCTTCGGTTCAGAAGAGTGACGAAATCTTTTTTCGCCTTTATCCCTGCCGGTTTGTTTAATCCCTTTTTTTCCGTAAAAACCTGTTACATGCTTTAAGTAGTGTTTATTGGTGTCAAAACGTCAGCGGGAATATTTTTATATACGGAATATTAAAAATAGTGTAAACGTCTAGGGCATCCTACCGGGTGTCTATCAAATGCCGGCGGGTGCCGGTATTTTTTCTTGCTATTGGAAAATGTTTAAAATATAAACCCGAAATCTTTAAAGGGATAAGGATGGGCGATTAGCTCAGTTGGATAGAGTGCTGGCCTCCGAAGCCAGATGCCGTGAGTTCGAGTCTCACATCGCCCACCAATTATTTCAGTAACTTGTCATCGCTAATCGAAGCCCTCTTTTATATCGAATTTGTAAACCTCTTAGTTCGCATTTCAAAGTTGCACCGCCTTGGTGATAAAGAGTTAAAGAAATACAAAAATAATATAAGAAAAGTGACAAGATAGAAAATATTTTCTTTTGCGCACCATTTTTTAATCTTAAAAATCATTCAATCCTCAGATCCCAAATAAACAAAAATTAACAGAATTCTAGCTTAATATGTGATACACGTTTTCAGGCGGGTTATAGTATTTGACGCAAAGGGATTATTGATTATGAGAATATTGTTCGCGGCGCGCGAAAACGCGTGGGGCGGTTTTTTAGAAATATTAAAAGCCAAAATGCCTCAGCATGAATTTCACGCAAGCGAATTCGTGGGACACAACACTTAATTGTTACCGGTCACGCAAGAAAACTTGATTAATATATGGCTAGAATATCATGTAAAGTTACAATAGAGAATCTACACCACATTATTCATCGTGGTGTGCGTTCCATTGCTATCTTCAAGGATGAATTAAGTGTTGTTTCCCAGAATCTTAAATCATTTAGAATAATGAATGCTTCCTTTGAAAAGGCTTTGGTAATAACCCGAGCTTCTGATGCTTTTCAGATCTTTATCTTGTTTGATAAGCAACCAATCATCAAACCCTTTTTCGATGGCAACCTTAAGCCATTTGATGGATTCTTCCATATTATGCTGCTTGGCATATATGCAACTCATATTATAATATGCATTTTTGTTGTTCGGTTCAATCGTTATTATCTTACGCAGATATTGCAAAGCCATGTCGTTATTTCCTCTCATGGAATGAACAATTGCGAGGTTCTGCAATGCATCAACTAATTTATGATCCCTATCCAGTGCTTTCAGATATTGTTCTATAGCCCTATCAGAATCGCCTGTATCAAGGAACAATTTACCCAGTTTGACGTATATCAAAGCCTGTTTATCTGTATCGAAGGAAGCAGCTTTTTGGTATTCAGGAATAGCATCTCGAATCAAATTACGACTTTCGAGAGCGTTTCCCAACTCTAAGTAGGACTTGCATATTAATTCATTTCTTTGAGGATATAGTAAACCACCTTTCATTGAATGGACAATCTCACGAGCCGTATTGATATCGTTTATCTTTAAAGAAAAAAGCAGGATCCTTGTGGCCTGAGGGATATCCAGGTTGGAAGAAAGATCTTTCGCCCTTAAACTCCCATTATCGGGCATGGGCAAGTCTTTTCTGGCAAATAAACATACGGAAGATCCGTAATGAATTAGTTTCCATTCCGGAGACGTTATGAAGTAATTAAGTACGGGGGATTTATAAGTGAGACACCACAAATCGCAAGGGCATTTCTTGAGAAAGGGGATCACATTTTTACCTAAGCAGAAATCATTATAATCCCCATACCATTCTTTATAGGGATAATACCTTGCGTCAATAAAGATCTTTGTTTCGGGATATAGAGCCCAGAGAAGATATGCCCCTGATTCATAGTCATTACCCATCTTAATTCCTGACAGATGTTTTTTTATGAACTCTGCTTCTTCCACAGGACTCACATAAATGTCTCTGGAGCCAAAATCTAGATTTTTCCATGAGTCATAAGTTGTTTGTCCAACTAGAAAAAAGAAGAATGTCATGATAATAAACAGATAGCATGTATACAAGGTACGTCTCATTTCCTGTATATGAGCATACCTGAAGGTAAGCAGATAAAGTGCTGAGAATACAAATATGACTGCCCAGAAATATGTAACGCGTATGAACCGGACATAAAGTGCTGCAAATACAAGATTTACAAGAATAAGCGCCCAGTCGAGTTTTCGATCTCTTATCTGAAAGTATAAAAGAATACTAAGAATAATACATGCAAGTATAAGATATTCAACAAAATGAAGTGACGCCGCTTGCGGATGGAAAATCGATTGATACTCTTGAACCGTCATGAAATCATGCAATTTGGCCTGACTATTAATGATGTTCTCTTGAATAAGCTGCAAGGGATATTTCCATCCATAAGGGTTCAATAGCGCGGCGGGACCGCAAAGAGCAATCGAGATGAAAAAATGTTTCCGCATTTTGGTCTTTAAAGTCACCTTTGGAGACATAAAACCATTTAAGATCTCTCCCACGAAAATGACCCCAAGGAAGGTCATTCCAAATATTACACCACCATGACAGTTAATCCATATCATCATAGTCACGGGAAACAGGTAGCATAACCACCATTTATCCTTATGGGATGACTTGATGGAAATCCAAATAAATACCATTATGGTTATTAATAGGTATGAGAATATCTGCGGCTTAATATGAATGCCTGCAAAAGACATCAATAAGCCCAAAAGGCAGATTAACCATGATACAGGCTGATATAATAAATCATTCTTCCACGAATAGAGGACTACAAAAAAGATAAAGAAGATAATGCAAAAGTATTTTAAGACAAGTAAAATACTAATTCCTCCCGTTTTATAGAGGGTATAGAGAAAAATCTCAGGTATCCATGCACAGTAAATCAGATCATTGCTGGTCGGTGTCCAACTGAAGATTGTATGGTCGAGGATAAGAGTATGATTTTGTATCATGTAACGGGCATAGGCCAAATGAAACCAGAGGTCTCCATCTTCCATTGATTGGGTATATTTGGCTATCGCTGTTAAAACGACGCAAATGACAATTACAAATAATATGATTTTGTTGATAAAGTTTTTATTTGTAGTATCTTCAAAAACCATTCATCCCCCTTAAAACAAAATGCACAGCATATGATTCATAACGTTTCCAAAACGTGCCAGTCACAAAAGGGCACAAAAATAAAAAGAGATATGTTTCTGCCAAACACACACAAATTTCAAAATCACGATGATATGTTTTAATGAACTGTTCCAGATACCGTGCCTGAAAAGGAATAGGTAGAAGCTGCGATTTGTGTAATATTTATATTCGGCTCTACTGGGATGGATCAAAATTGCTTGCCGATTAAATATAGTTATTTTGTTTTTAATGATGGTAGGTTTAAAGAAACTTTTATACAATACCACATTTGGGTAGTTTACAGAGTGTGCATAAAGGGTGCGCAGGGTGTGAATAAATGGGTGTTCAGGGGCAAATTTTACTTAAATGTAATATTTTTAATTCCCTCATGGGTACGAAAAAAGAAAAGGGGTCATGTCTTTGCTTGGCTCATGTTGATTAAATGAAATAAAAACCATTCTTACAATGCAATCTTTTCCTTCCAAAGAAACAAAAATTAACACAATTCTAGCTCAATTTGTGATAGAGGTTCTCAAGCGGATTAAAGTATTTGACGCAAAGGGATTATTGATTATGAAAATATTGTTCGCGGCGCGCGAAAACGCGTGGGGCGGCTTTTTACAAATATTAAAGGCCAAAATGCCTCAACACGAATTTCACGCAAGCGGGTATTTTGGATTCAAAACGCTTGAAGGCTTCGATGTATTAATTCCTACGATGAGCGTCGTAGATAAAAATGCCCTGTCAACAGGCGATCGTCTCAAACTCATCCAGCAATGCGGCTCCGGATTGGAGGCCGTTGATATCGGGGCGGCTCATGAGATGAATATCCGGGTGGCCAATGTCCCCACCGACATTTCCGGCAACGCCGAATCTGTTGCGGAACTCGGCATCTTCATGATGCTTGGTTTATCCCGGCATCTCAACAAAATGAAGGTAAGTTTTTCCAACTGGCAAATGGGTGTTCCGCAGGGCAGGGCATTAAAAGGCAAGACCGTGGGGGTTATCGGACTGGGCGGCATCGGGCGCGCCCTGATTAAAAGGCTCAAAGCTTTTGATGTCCATATCCTTGGAATCAGGCAAAACAATCCTGAAGCAACCGTAAAAGAACTGGATATAGAATGGGCCGGCACTCAAAAAGATTTGGGCGAGCTGTTGAAAAGATCCGATTATGTTGTTCTTTGCCTGCCGCTCACGAGTGATAGCAAAAATATCATAGATGCCGATGCTTTTAATATGATGAAACCCGGTTCATTTATCATCAATCTTTCGAGGGGCGGCCTGATTGACCATGATGCTTTGGAGCAGGCCCTGAAGGCAAATAAAATTGACGGCGCGGGCCTGGATGTGTTTTGGGAAGAGCCGCCCAATCCCGATGATCCGATCTTTCAGTATAATGTGCTGGCGACACCGCATATTGCCGGTTCAACCGATGTTTCCATGCAGGGCATTGTGTCTGCGGTGGCTGAAAACATTAACAGGCTGGAGAAAGGATTAGAACCTCTTTATCTGAAATAAAATAAGGTAACACGTCTAATTCAAGCGCCCAAGCTATGGTAGTAAATAACCACCATATTCCTTACAATTAATCATCGTTGTTTTCATTTATTTCTTTAACTAATTATATAAAAAAAAGAATATTCCCTTTAAGCAGACCGTATAGGCAGGATAACACGTTGTGCATATATGGAAATTATAAATTAAGGAGAAATGACTTATGGCAGAAAATTGGAAAGAAACAATATATTGCGCGACAGAATGCTCAAGCTGTCACAAAGCATTGAAGCAGGATGACAAAAGAATTCTGTCCAGTTACAGCAATGACGTCATATGCCTGAATTGCAAATGGAAAGAAGAAAGAAAGCCCGATTATGAAGAAGCGTCCAAGAAGATGATCGGCCAGTGCATGATGGACATTGAATTAAAGCAAAGCGACCCGGAGGGCTACTGTTACAGTCACTTTTACCCGTATCAATGCTGAGTCCGGTTAGAGAGATTTTTAAAAAGCGCTTTTGACGAATTTATTAACAAATAAAAGGAGAGGATAAATATGACAAAGAAAAATTATCTCCGCATGATTATGATCCTGGCTGTCGCCATTTTGGCGCTGGGCGGCTGGCTGCTTCATTTACGGATACATGAGATCACCAAAGACACCGAAAACTATATCCCCTTTGTATCCGGTATTATCAGCATAATCGTTATACCTTTATTGTTTGCCTACCGGCCGACGCTCCCTTTTGCCTATCTTATCAACGGCATGACGGTCATCATCGGCACAATCACCATGACGCATTTCACACTAACGCATCCGCCGGATGTATGGACGCTGCAAACAGTTTTATTTGGCACTCTTTTGGCCGACATCATCCTTCTTTGGGGAAAATTTGCCGTAGGCAAGGCAATTTATGAGCTGGAACCCGCGATAAACAATCCCGAAGCGCTAAGAAGCAAGGGCAGGTTTTTCAGGTTTCCCAATATGGGTTTCTGGCTTTTGCATGTTGTTACGCTTAGCGTTGTTTACACGATCGGCAAGTATCTTTGGACATAACAGGAGGTGACTATGAAGTATATCATGTTTTTACAGCCGGGCTGGTGGATATTGCATGTCGTGGCGATTTTGCTTGTGCTCATCATTAGTCATTTATAAATGGTGATAGTAGCAATAAATAATGTTATTAATAGATATGTTATATGTCTATAATAAAGATAAACTTTAACTATTTTAAAAAGTAGGGACAAGCCATGGATCATTATGAAGACAGGGCAGACGCGGGAAGATATCTGGCGGGAAAACTGCAAAAATACGCGCACAAATCCGATACTATTGTTTTGGGACTGCCACGGGGCGGTATTGTTGTCGCTTTTGAAGTGGCACAGGAACTTAGCCTGCCGATGGATGTTTTTCTGGTGCGGAAATTAGGCGTTCCGGGCTACGAGGAGCTGGCCATGGGAGCGATAGCATCGGGCGGCACTCAGGTGCTCAATCCGGACGTCGTGCGCAGTATAAGGATAACTTCCGCCGAGATTCAGCGGGTCGCGGACAGAGAAGAAAAGGAACTGATCAGGCGGGAACACGCGTACAGGAACAATCATGCGCCTTATAAAGTAAAAGACCAGACGATTATACTGATTGATGACGGCCTGGCGACAGGCGCGACCATGCGCGCCGCCGTGTCCGCGCTGCGAAAACAAAAACCGTTCAAAATCGTGGTCGCGGTTCCTGTGGCCTCAAGAGAAAGCTGTGATGAAATAGGGGCGCAGGCCGATGAAATAGTCTGCGGCATTACGCCTCCGAATTTCAACGCGGTCGGCGCCTGGTATGAAGATTTCAGACAGACATCTGACGAAGAAGTTGTCTCTTTGCTTAAGCGGGCAAATACTTCGCAACAAAACGCAGGGCAGATGATATGAGGTCTTTGCGGATAGAGGGATGATCGTATGAAAGAAACAACGGTGCACATTCCCGTGGGCAATGCCGTTCTGGAAGGCGATCTGGCGATACCTCCCAAATCCCAGGGAATCGTGATTTTTGCCCACGGCAGCGGCAGCAGCCGTTTCAGCTCGCGCAACAAGTATGTCGCCGAATATTTGCAGCGCGAAGGTTTCGCGACTCTTTTGTTTGATCTGCTGACGCCCGAAGAGGAAAGAATAGACAACTACAATATGGAATACCGTTTTAATATCAAATTGCTTACCGTACGCCTGTCCGGCGCGACCTTATGGATAACAAAACATGCCCCTGCGTCTAAATTGGCCGTGGGTTATTTCGGCGCGAGCACCGGGGCCGCGGCGGCTTTGGCTGCCGAAAATGATCATCACGGCACTGTAAAAGCCGTCGTATCACGCGGCGGCAGACCCGATCTCGCGGGAGGGGCGCTGCCGCAGGTTTTAGCGCCCACGCTGTTTATTGTTGGAGGGGAAGATCATCAGGTTCTCGACCTGAACGAGCAGGCCATGGCGAAGATGCGGGCGGTTAAGGAATTAAGCATCGTTCCCGGAGCGACGCATCTTTTTGAGGAACCGGGAGCCCTGAAGACTGTCTCGGGACTCGCGCTTGGCTGGTTTCAGCAATACCTAAAAGCGGGAAAATCCTGATCCCCGAAGTATTTTCAGCGCCAAAGGCCGGGAATTTTAGCTTCGCAATTCGGGCAGCGGCCGTTTTCGAGCGTTAAGTTTTTCAGGCTCATGTAATTTCTTTCGATAATCTGTTTTCCGCACTGATGACAAAAAGTATTCGAGCCTTCCGTGACATTGCCCAGATACACATACTTAAGTCCCGCCTTTAGGCCTGTCTCTTTCGCTTTTTGCAGTGTTTGCAGCGGGGTGGCCTTGCGATCGGTCAGTTTGTAGTCCGGATGGAAGCGGCTTAGATGCCAGGGGATCATGCGATCCACGCCCGCGAGAAATTCGGCGATATCCTTCAACTCATCGTCGGAATCGTTCTCTCCTGGAATGATGAGCGTTGTCACTTCCACCCAGATGCCCGAGGCTTTCATGGCCGAGATGGTATCCAGCACCGGCTGCAGGCGGGCTTTGCAGGTTTTTTTATAGAAATCGTCGCTGAAACTCTTGAGGTCAACGTTGGCCGCGTCCAGATATGGATGGATGGTATCCAGCGCCCTCTCGGTCATATAACCGTTTGTAACAAACACGTTGTAAAGACCGGCTTCTTTTGCCAGTTTCGCGGTATCGTAGGCATACTCAAAGAAAATGGTCGGCTCCGTATAGGTATAGGAAATACTTCGGCACCCGGCTTCTTTCGCTTTTTCGACAACCTGCTTAGGCTCCATGTAACGCCGTGAAGAGGTCAGGCCGTTCTCCACCGTAGATTGAGAAATTTGCCAGTTCTGGCAGAAACCGCATCTGAAATTGCAGCCGATGGTCGCGATGGAATAACTAAACGTACCCGGCAGGAAATGATACAGCGGCTTTTTTTCGATAGGATCAACGTTGGCGGCGATGATTTCCGAGTAGACCATCGTCATCAGTGTCCCGCGCAAATTTTGACGAACGCCGCAGATGCCGAATTTATTCTGGGCGATTTTGCATTCGTGCGCGCATAAAAAGCAATGAACTTTTTTGTCATCGGTCTTTTCCCACAGCATGGCTTCCCGCATCATCTTTTCCTCGCAATTTTTTTTATTTACTTTTCTCCATGTCCCGGTTTTCCAGTTCCTCGGCGGAATCGTCAACACGCTCCTTTTTGGCGGCCAAAAGCAGATACATCGCCGGAACCATAAACAGCGTGAAGATCGTTCCTATGGAAATGCCTGACATAATGACCAAACCCATATGAAAGCGTCCTTCGGCTCCGGCCCCCGTTGCCATAACCAGCGGAAGCACGCCCAGCACCATGGCCGCCGTCGTCATCAAAATGGGGCGCAGGCGCACGCACGCCGCCATCTCAACGGCGTCACGCTTGCTTTGACCTTCGCGCTGCAAGTCGTTCGCGAATCTTACAATGAGAATCCCATGCTTGCTGATGATTCCCATGAGGGTGACGAGTCCCACCTCCGTATAAATATTAAGGCTCGCGTGCCCGATGCCCAGGCTGATAAAAATCATGGCGCCGCAGATCGACATGGGAACGCTGATGAGAATGATCAGGGGGTCCCGGAAACTTTCAAACAGGGCGGCCAGGGCCAGAAAAATAATAATCAGGGAAAAGAAAAAAGTTATAATGAGGGCGCTTGACTCCTGCATGAATTGACGGGACTCCCCGCCGTAATCTATACTGTATCCGCTGGGAAGAACGTCGCGGGCAATGGCTCGAAGACCGTCGAGCGCCTGTCCCAGTGTCACATTCGGAAGCGGAACGGCGGACAGAGTTGCGGCGTTGAGCTGCTGGAAGTGATTGAGCGATTCGGGAACGACCTGCCTCTTCAGCCTGAGAATGGTGGACATGGGAATCGAGTTGCCGCCCGCGGTTTTGATATAATAATTTTTCAGTTGATCGGTGGTAAGGCGGTTGCGCTGTTCCACCTGAGGGATGACTTTGTAGGAGCGTCCCGCAAGATCAAAGTAGTTGACGTATCCACCTCCCAGCATGAAGCCGAGCGCGCTGCCGATATCGCGCATGGTCAGGCCAAGGGTTGCGGCCCTGTCGCGGTCGATGTCGAGCACCGTCTGGGGCCGGTCTACTTTAAGATCCGTGTCCACATAACCAAAAAGGCCGCTCTTTACCGCCCGGTCAAGCATGGCGAAAGAAACTTGGTTGAGCTTATCGAAAGATTCGGTTGTCCCGATGACAAACTGAACGGGAAGACCCCGCCCGCTGCCGGGCAGCGGGGGTCTCAGAAAAGAGACAATGGTGGCGCCGGCGATTGTATTCATCTGCCGCTGTACCAGCGGATTGAGTTCCATCGTAGTTCGTTTGCGTTCATCCCACGGTTTTGTCACCATGCCGGCAATGCTTGTGTTAAGACCGCTCACTCCGTCAAATTGAAAGACATGATCGGTTTCGGGATAGGACTCACAGATTTTAAACACCTCTCTTGAATTCAACTGCGTTTGTTCCAGCGTCGCGTCCGGGGCCGTCGTAATCAGGGAAATGATAATCCCCTGATCTTCCTGGGGGGCCAGTTCGTTTTTAGAGCCCATATACAGAAAATAATTGCTGGTCAGAATAATCAAAGCCAGAATGACGGTGACGGGCAGATAATCGAGCGCTCCGGAGAGCATCCGTCCATAGAGATTACGCAGGGATTCGAAAATCCAGTTCACAAGCCTCGCGAATCGGCCGGGCTTTTCCCCTGGAGGCCTCAGAAAACGCGAGCACATCATGGGAGACAGCGTAAGCGCGATGACGGCGGATACGGTTACCGTCGCGGCCAGCGTGAAGGCGAACTCGGTAAAGAGGGCTCCCGTGAGTCCTCCCATGAAGGCAATGGGAATATACACGGAAATAAGAACCGCCGTGATGGCTACAATAGGCCCCGCCAGTTCGCGGGTGCCCCGGATGGCGGCTTCAAAGGGCGGCAGGCCGTCCTCGATATGGCGGTGCGCGTTTTCCACGATGATGATGGCGTCATCCACAACCAGACCGATGGCCAAAACCAGCGCCAGAAGCGTCAGCAGGTTGATGGTATAGCCGAGAATCAGCATAATAAAAAACGATCCGATCAAAGAAAGCGGAATGGCGACGGTGGGGATGATCACGGAACGCAGGGTGGCAAGAAAAAGGAATGTAACAATGGTTACGATCAGCAGGGATTCGAAAATCGTGATGATAACTTCCCTAATGGAGCTGTTAACATATTTGGTCGCGTCATAAACAATGCGGCCGTTGAGCCCCTGGGGCAGTTGTTCCGCGATGGAGGGAAATGCCTTTCGGACGCCGTCGATCACGGCCAGAAGATTTGCTGTGGGTGCGACTTTGATGCCGATGTATGTCGCCCGTGAACCGTCGAATGAGACTTGTGTGTCATAATCTTCCGAACCCAGCGTTACCTTGGCCACGTCGCCCAGACGGACGATCGCGTTTCCCTGCGTCTTCAAAACGAGATTGCTGAACTCCTCGACCGTGTGAATGGTCGTGTCGGCAACAAGATTAACCGTCACCATTTGCCCCTGGGTCCGGCCGACCGCGGAGATATAGTCATTATTGGCCAGGGCATTGCTCACATCCGTAGCTGTTACGTCAAGGGCCGCCATTTTAACCGGATCCAGCCACGCCCTCATGGCAAAACGGCGCTGTCCGAGAATCTCGGCGACCTGCACGCCTTCCACGGCCTGCAATTTCGGCTGGACAACCCGGATTAAATAATCTGTGATTTTGTTGCTGGTCATCTCATCGCTGTAAAAACCTATGTACATGGAATCGATGGGTTCGCCGACGGCCAGACTGACTACCGGAAGCTGGGAGTCCTTGGGCAGCTGGTTTAAAACAGCGTTTACCTGCGCGTTGACTTCCGTCATGGCTTTGCTGGAATCGTAGTTGAGGCGGAGATTGGCCTGAATGACGCTTTGGTTTTGCGTGCTTGATGATGTCATATAGTCAATGCCGTTGGCCTGGGCGATGGAATTCTCCAGCGGCGTTGTGATAAAGCCCGACACCACCGAGGGATCCGATCCGGTATATATCGTCGCGACGGTTATAACGGCATTTTGCGTATAAGGAAATTGCCTGATGGCAAGGAGTTCAATCGAGCGCAGTCCCAGAACCAGGATAAAAAGACTCAAGACAACTGCAAGGACCGGGCGGCGGATGAAAATGTCCGTAAAATGCATATTAAGAATTCCTTTTTATTCGTCAACCGGCTGCGGCGCGGCGTCATTCTTGGGTTGAACCCTGTTGTCAATGATGACCTTGCTGCCCGGTTTTAGTTTGAACTGGCCGCTGGTAACCACGGTCTCTCCTTCTTTGATTCCCTTAAAAACAGCTATCTGGTCACCCCGCGACGGTCCCAGAGTGACAAACGTCTGCCGCACAGCCCGCGGTTCGCCCGCGGCGCGCTCTCCGGCCGGCTCTTCGACAATGTAAACCGTTTCACCATACGGATTAAAAGAAACAGCCGTGCGTGGCAGTGTCAGATATTTCTGCTTCTTCCCCGTTTGAACGAACACCGAGGCGTACATACCGGGAAGAAGCTCTCCGCGCGGATTGGCAAAAGTTGCTTCAATCTGAATGTTGCGCGTTTGCGGATCGACCCTCGGGTCGATGGTGGAAATTTTTCCGTGAAAAATCCGGTTCGGGTAGGTGTCCGTAGTGGCGGTGACAGTTTGTCCCGTTGAGATAAGATTAATGTTCTGCTGAGGCACATAAAAGTCGACATAAATGGAATTCAGGTCCTGAAGCGTTACGATTTTATCGCCGGGATTAATATACTGGCCGAGATTGATCGCGCTTACGCCCAGCCGTCCCGTAAACGGCGCCCTGATGGTTTTCTTATCGACGATGGCCTTCTGCTGGGCCACCAGGGCACGCTTGTTCTTCAGGTCCGCGGCATCCCCGTCAAGGGTCGCCCGGCTTACGGCATTGGCTTCAAATTGCTTCTTGTCGCGATTGTAAGTGATTTCGGCAAGATCCGCCTGGGCCTGAAGCGCGTGCAATTGGCCGATATCCGAGTCGGCGTTGAGCTGGACGAGCGAATAACCTTCTTTAATCGTTTGTCCGGGGCGAAAAAAAATGTCGCGGACAAGCCCTGAAATTTCACTGGTCACATCAACGCCGCGCACGGCGCGTAGGTTGCCCACGGCCTGAATCTCCGGCTGCCACGTATCGTAAGACGCTTTTATCGCCGTAACCGTAACCGGAGGCGCGCCCCGGTTCTTCATGGCCATCATCATCTGCCGGGCGACAAAAGCCTTGTATCCGTATATTCCTCCGAAGATAATGCCAACGCCCAGAAGCATGATAACCGTAACCATCAATGTCTTTTTTTTATTCGCCATGTTCATACGGTTTAATTCTCCTTTTCGTTTTTCCGTTTTGGGGTTTGGTCTTCATTCCACCATCCTCCTCCGAGGGCGGGGTACAGAGCCGCCGTATCGGCGAATCGCGCGGCCCGCGCGCGTGTCAGCAGAATCCGGGCTTCGCCGTATTGCTGCTGGGCGACAAGAAGATTCAAATAGCTTACAGCCCCCGCCTCGAATTGTTTGCGCGTCAGATCAAGGCTCTCGCGCGCCGCCTGGGTTGCCTCCGCCTGCGTCTGAAGCGCGCGGGCGTCAGCCTCCAGAGATCGCAGGACATCGGCGACATTGGAAAAGGCGTTAAGGATCGTGTCGCGGTAAGCGGCCATGGCCTGATCGTAAAAGGCGATTGCCGCCCGTCTCTCGGCCGTAAGGGTTCCCCCGTGGAAAACGGGCTGTAATAATCCGGCGCTTAAGTTCCAGACGGTTGTCGAACCGCTGAAGAGGTCCGAGACAGTTGATGAAGCCGTGCCGTAAGAAGCGGAAAGCGTGATTGCCGGATATAAATTGGCCGTAGCCACGCCGACTTGCGCGCAGGCCGCGTGCAGCAGGGCATCGGCAGCCCCGACATCGGGGCGCTGCCGCACTAGTTGGGATGGCAGGCTGACGGGAAGTTCCTCCGGCAGCCGCATGGTATCGAGATTTATTTGCGCAAGTGTGACTTCGCCTGGTAGCTTGCCCGTGAGGATAGCCAGTTGGTGGCGAGTCAGGGAAAGATCTTTTTCCAGCGGCGGAAGCGTTGAGCGTGTCTGGGCGAGCAGGGCGCGTTGCGTAAGAATATCGGATTGAGAAACGCCGCCAAGGTTAAAACGTTTCCGGATGATATCCAGTTGTTCCTCTTCGAGCGCGACGAGCTCATGAGTTGTCTGGATCTGAAGTCTCAGGGATGCTTCTTGAACGGCGGTTGTTACGATATTGGCGGAAAGAATCTGGTATGCGCCTTTTAACTGGAAGCGTTCATAGTCGATTTGCGCCTGCGCGGCTTCCAGTTGTCTTCTGAAACCGCCGAAGACATCCAGGGTATAAGAAACGGTGACTGAAGCGTTAATCAGGTTGAAGGCAGGGATATCGATGTCTCCCTGACCGGTGGCATCGCCGGAGATTTTTTGACGCGATACTCCGGCCGCAACGTCCGCGGCAGGCAATAGATATCCAAACCGGGCATTACGGTTTTCCTGCGCCTGTCTCAGGCGCGCCTTCGCGAGAGCCAGGGAAGGATTGTCGTTAAAGGCCTGTTGAATCAGAGCATTTAATTCCTCGGAATGAAAAAGTTGCCACCAAAGGCCGGGGATATCGCCTCCGGCGATGAAACGCTGACTGGCTCCGGCGGGGCCTGAGGATTCCGCGGTGCTGTTCGGGAGAGGCTCTGACGTATAGGATTTAACCGCGGGCGCGTCCGGAGATTGGAAATCGGGTCCGACCATACAACCGGAAATTCCGGTTAAAAGAAGACAGACTATAATGACGATCTCCGCCCAATGGTTAAATGAACGGACATTGATAAAAACACGCATAGGGTACATATCCTTTTGGCAACCGGACCGGATTAATGAAACCGGTTCGGCAAAAATGCGGAACATTACTTTTGGCAATGCCGTTAGTCAGGCATTTTTCTTGTCCCGGGCCATGATTTGAACGAACGGACAAGCTTATCCATGTCCGCGGCGATTGGCAGCATGTGCGACGCGGCGAGCAGCTGATAAATCTGTACGACCGTTTCGGCGAGAGCGTCCTGCGCCCTCAGAATGAAGATGGGTTCCTCCGCTGCAATCCGGGGAATGTCCATTGTTCCGTACTTTCCCGACAGTGCCATATTCTACCTCCTTAAACAAAACAGGTATTGCCTCCATCTGCAAAGTATTGATCCCTCGTTCTGGATTCCGGAAATAATTTCTGTAAATCAATTTGAAGATATTTAACGATTCCATCCGCAATACACAATAAGAGTAAATAGATAGAAGATTGTCAGGTATTTCCTCCCATTGGGCCGCCAACCGGCAGGCTGTATTACCATGCATGTTCGCCCTGTCCGGCGATAATTAATACCTACCAATCTGCTTCCATTTTATTCTCATTGTCTTCCCCCGTGCTTGGTTTAAATTATCTCAAAATAAAATCAGGAGGTGCGTTATGGCACAAGAAAAAGGAGCCCAGTTATTGCCCGTGACCCGCCATGCTTTTCCCCGATGGGATCTGTCACCGTGGTTTGATGAATCTTATTTGATGCCTTTTGGGTCCATGAGACCGTTCTTTTCCATGACTACGGAAATGGAAGATATCATGCCCAATGTGGACATCTTTGAGGATAAAGGCGAACTGGTGATGAAGGCGGATCTTCCCGGCATCAAAAAGGATGACGTTGAAGTGACCCTTACCGACGGAAGCATCAGGATTTCGGGCGAGAGAAAGCATGAAGACGAGGTCAAGAAAAAAGATTATTATAAATGGGAACGGTCCTACGGTTCTTTCTCACGGTCATTTATTCTGCCCGCGGAAGTGGATACCAGTAAGATTAAAACAACCTTTAAAGACGGCGTTCTTGAAATAAGGATGCCGAAAAGCGAAAAGGCAAAGAGCAAAGAAGTAAAGGTCAAGATTCAGTAACACCCATAAATGTTTTTAAAGATAATCATCTTGCAATCACGATCATTTTAATCAGGGACGGCGGTTGCGAGATGATTATTTTAATAAATCCCGGAGGCGGTTTGCGATATGAATTTACAAATGAGTGTAAAAGAAGGTTCTCATCAGGATCAGCCAAATATCTGTAAGGTCATCAAGGTAACTCCTGAGAACCGCGACATCAATACGCTGTTTCTGGAAGCATCGGATGAGAAGTTCCGTCATCGGGTTGCGGGACAGTTCGCCTCCATTATGATGATGGGGCCCGAAGGATGGAGCCTGCCGCATTCGTTCTCCCTTTCCGGCGCGCCCGAAGAATCCAGCCTGCGTTTCACGATCAAGAATGTCGGAAAATTCACCTCGGTCATTCCTGATCTTAAACCGGGAACATTGGTTAGGTGCAGAGGACCCTTTGGCGTCTTTTGTAAAGATATTGATACCAGACACGCTATCATACTTATGGCCGGGGGCGTCGGTGTCGCGCCTTTTCTGAGCGTGCTCAGGCACTTCAGATATCTCAAGGCAGGCAACAGAGTCACTCTTTTTTGGGTGAATAGAAGCATCGAAGATGTCTTTTGTTCAGATGAGATTGCCGCTATGACCAAAGAATTATCTCTTCGGGTAGTTTACTGCCTGAGCCGGGAAGACAATGTGAAGAAATACATCAGAAGCGAGTATCCGGGCATATTCTATGAAAATGGCCGCTTAAGCTACGATATTATTAAAAAGTTCTGGATAGCGAATGACGATGCCTTTTACCTGTGCGGTCCGAACCCGATGATGGAAGCTGCCCTTACGGAGCTTGGCCGTCTGGGCGTGGAGAGGCAGGCGGTACAACTGGAAAAATATGCCTGAAATAAGATAATTGTCCGGATTTGGGCCCGGCTTTTATTTAAGCTTTGCAAATTATTTGGACATAAAAAGGCCACACCCGCGAACCGTTAATCAAAGAAAGGAAGAATTGTATGAGCAAATCACCATGGTATTTAAACAAGTCGCCTTTGGGGGCGGCCTATATTCATTATTCAAACACGGCCCGCAATAATACCGTTTTGGACAGCAAAACGAAAGAACTGATAAGACTGGCCGTTTCATCGGTGTTCAGATGCAACTATTGTACGGAACATCACATCAAGGGCGCGTTTTCCGAGGGAGCGACTAAAGAGGAAATATCGGAAGCCCTGTTGCTTGCCTCCCTGCAGGCAGCCGGCACTCAGCTTTACTGGAACAGGGATCTGTTTGAACGGTATCTCGGAGAAGAAACGGACAAGGTTAAAACTGTCTGAATAAATTAAAAGAAGGTGTTCATGATGCTCAAAGTTAAAAATTTTGCCGATGTTCTTGAGGTGGCGGTGCGTATTGAAAGGAAGGGGGGCGAATTTTACAATAAGTTGACATCATTTGTACGTTCTCCCGAGGCCAATGCCGTATTTTCATATCTCGCGGCGGAAGAGGAAAAACACGCGGGGCTGTTCAGGCAGTTGCTTCAGAAAATCGCGGAATATCCTCCCCGTTATAATTATCCCGGCGAATACGGTTTGTTCATAGAAGGCGTTGCTTCCCGTTTCCTGGATAAAGCAGAGAAAGGCGTTTTGTCGTTGACTGCGGCAAACGAAAATGACGCGCTGGACATCGGCATTGAACTGGAAAAGGAATCCATTCTCTTTTATCTGGAGATAAAGACGGAGAGCAAATTAAGTCCCAAAGAAGACAAGATATTGCAGAAAATTATCGATGAGGAGAGATCGCATTGGCGGAAACTTTTTTCTCTGAAAAATAAGATAAAATTTTAACGCTGATGCGCGCTGATAAAATTGCGCGAGGAGATATCCCCCGGCATGTCAGAGGGTTTGAATTAAGTAAAGGCCTGTTAGTTTTACCTGTCACTATTCTCACATCAAACTATTATTGTCTTTTACGGCATGGTTCGTAAAATACGGAAAAATCAATCTTGGGTAAAATAATGCCCGAAGAAAATAAAGCAAATTATTTGGAGGTGTATCATGGCACAAAAAAAAGCAGCAGAGTTGACGCCTGTTTCCGGCCGTTATTTCACTCCTGAGGAAGTGAATAAATGGTATGATGATTCTTTCTTAACGCCGCTTCAGTCGTTCAGGCCGTGTTTTTCCGCACTGTCCCCCGACGCGTATGATATTGTTCCCAATGTGGACATCTACGAAGACAAGGGGGATCTGGTGATGAAGGCCGATCTTCCCGGGGTCAATAAAGAAGACGTCGAAATCACCCTGACGGACGGACACATCAATATATCCGGAGAGAGAAGACAGGAGTCGGAAATCAAGAAGAAGGATTATCTTAAATGGGAGAGGACCTACGGATCTTTTTGCCGGACGTTTGTTCTGCCCGCGGAAGTGGATGCCGACAAAGTTAAATCAACCTTTAAGGACGGCATCCTCGAAATAAGAATGCCGAAAACCGACAGGGCCAAAAGCAAAGAAATTAAGGTTAAAATTCAGTAGCTGAAACTTCATGAACTAAGAATTAAAACATCATCCAGCCGGTTAAGGTTTTTTTCTGCCATTAACCGGATTGGATGATCTGTATGTAAAATGAAGTATCATAAAAAATGGCGTGCCGGTGCAACATGTGTTTGGGTTTCATAATAATCCATAATTTATGTTTATGATCATGGATAGGCACGGCCTCATATTATACTCCGGTTTACTTATCATTGTGATCTGCCGCAAAAATATTATAATTTTTAAACACTGCCGATACCGGCGGTAACGATAAGGCATCAGCCTATTTAAAATATTTTAGATTAGGTTTTACAATGAACATCATCGTCTGCATAAAACAAGTGCCGGGGATAACGGACGTTCAAATCGATCCCGAAGACAATACGCTTGTCCGTGAAAATATTCCCAGCATCGTCAATCCGTTTGATATGTACGCGATAGAAGAAGGATTGCGCCTGAAAGAAGCGCACGGAGGCCGTGTGACTGTCATTTCCATGGGGCCGCCGCAAGTGGCATCGGCGCTCAAAGACGCGCTTGGCATGGGCGCGGACGATGCCGTACTGCTGACGGACCGCGCTTTTGCCGGCGCCGACAGTTGGGCCACCGCCTATACGCTGAGTCTGGCCGTTAAAATGATGGGAGAGTTTGATATCATCATCTGCGGAAGGCAGGCGATCGACGGAGACACGGGACAGGTCGGTCCGGGACTGGCGCGCCAGCTGGGCATCAATCAGTTAACCTATATCAGCAAAATAAAAGAAATTGATCCTTCAGGAAAAACCATTACGGTGGAGCGGCTTCTTGAAGAAGGCCGTGAAATCGTGGAAGCCGGTCTGCCCGCTTTGATTACCGTTGTAAAAGATATCAACCAGCCGCGTCTGGCAACTGTCGCCAATATTCGCAAGGCTTCCCGAATAAAAATAAAAGTGATGTCCGCGGCTGATTTAACCGGAGTGGATGTGAACAGACTGGGCATAAACGGAAGCCCTACAAAGGTGATTAAAATATTCAGTCCGCCAAAAAGGGAAGGGATCCTGGAGTTAATTAAGGCCGATAATATCAATGAAGCGGCCATTCAATTAGTGGACAGGATTATGGCCGAGAAAATTTTATAGGGGAAATACATGCCTCTTTTGGAAGTTGACAATGATAAATGCGTAGGCTGCGGAAATTGCGTTGATGTATGTCCTTTCGGAGCGCTGTCATTGGATGGCGACAAAGTTGTGGTCAATGACAAATGCACAGATTGCGGGGCATGTATCGATGCCTGTCCCACAATGGCGCTCAGTCTTCCCCAAAGGCCTGCGGTTAAGACTGAGGATACCGGTCAATACAGCGGGGTTTGGGTTTGGATAGAAATATTCAACAAACAGATTACGGACAATTCCGCGGAAATTCTGGGACAGGGACGTGTACTTGCCGATGCGCGCCGGATGGCCCTCACGGCATGCGTACTGGGTCATGATGTCGGTCATATCGCGAAGGACGCGATTTCTTTCGGAGCGGACCGGGTATTATTGGCGGACGATCCCAGTCTTGATGTATACCGCAACGCGCCTTATGCCGCGATCATCATTGATCTTGCCCGCAGGCATAAACCGGAAATATTTCTGTTCGGCGCGAGTTCCCGCGGACGGGATCTGGCCGGATCCGTGGCGACCGATCTTTACGCCGGATTGACGGCGGACTGCACGGGGCTGGATATTGATCCGGAAAAAGGATTGCTTGTTCAAACACGTCCGGCTTTCGGCGGAAACATAATGGCGATGATCATTTGTCCCGACCACCGCCCCCAAATGGCCACCGTGCGCCACCGGGTATTTGAAAAGCCGTTAGTCGATATGGAACGCAGAGGCGAGATTATATCTATTGGGCCCAGTATGACTGAAGAGCAGATATCAACGCGTGTAACAGGCTTTATTCAGGAGACGGACAAGGTCAATTTGGCTAACGCGCGCGTCATCGTATCCGGAGGGAGGGGCGTCGGCGGACCGGAAGGATTTGAGCCGCTTAAAAAACTGGCCGACGTTCTGGGCGGCACAATAGGAGCATCGCGCTCCGCCGTGGACGCGGGGTGGATATCGTATGACCATCAGGTCGGACAAACCGGACGAACGGTTCGTCCGGATATGTACATTGCCTGCGGCATTTCCGGCGCCGTTCAGCATCAGGCCGGAATGAAAACATCGAAGGTTATCGTCGCCATCAATAAAAATCCCGACGCGCCCATCTTCGATATTGCTCATTTTGGGATAGTGGGAGATTTATTCAAGATTGTGCCGGCGCTTACGGAACAGTTTAAAAAGAGACTAAGCGCTTAAATGAAGATTTCAAAAAATTATTGGAATAGTAACACATTTATAATGGGAACACTCATGAATGAAAAGGCGATCCGGTATCAAACACTTTACACATGGATGATTAAGGAGAAAAATATGATTCTTAAGACAAAACTTTTCCTCGGGTTAGTATATTTATTCACATTTATTTTTACTCTTGCCGGCTTTTGCTATCATTACATGCGAAAATTGCGACTGGAATCCGGCAATGTCCTGACAGATAATTACAATTCCATGGTGTATGCTAAAAATATGCTATCCGGTCTTGACGACATGAAAAATTCCATAATCAGCAAGATGTTTAACACAAACCATCAGGAACGAATATCTGTGGATGACATGGAACTTTTTGAATCGGGTAAGGATTTATTTGAGAACAATATGATTGCGGTAAGCAATAATATAACCGATACGCATGAGCAGGAATACGTGGATAAACTAAGGAAGGAATGCGCGATATATTTAAAGTTCTGCCGGCAGATAAATTACGGATCAGACAGAGAACCGGCATTTAATGACTTCATGAAATCCTACGAAAAATTAAGACAGACAGTCAATAGTATATATGAAATAAATAATCAGGCGGTAGCGCACCGGCTTAATAAATCCTGATTGAAGCCGGTACGGCCTTGGTTGTATTTGGCGCCGAACCATTTAGAATGGTAGTTTTCAGCTACCATTGTCCTGATTATAAACTATCATGTCAAATCAGCGATTAAGTTGTAATAGATACCCGGTTACAATGATTCGTTAGACACATCTATTTAATATTAAATAGCTTTTATTTTATTCTTGACAAGATATATTTCAAGGCGCAAAATTGTTCATTCATAATAGACAATAAAAGATTTTAAGTTTATTACGATTCGAACAATCTAATAAATTTTTTAAGTTAATTATGGCTAAACCTCTTCACATACTGATCCTGGAAGACAATTCCGCCGACGCCGAACTCGAAAATTTTGAATTACAGGAGGCCGGCATCGATTTCGTATCTAGAGTAGTGGCAACCGAAAAAGAATATCTGCGCGACCTCCAGAAATTTTCTCCCGATATAATACTTTCCGACTACGACCTGCCCGGATTTACCGCCGTGCAGGCGCTTGCCGCGGCAAAAGCTAAATGTCCCGATACTCCTTTTATCCTTGTAACCGGCGCGATTAGTGAAGACAAGGCGATAGATATCCTCACATCGGGCGCCAGAGATTATGTGATGAAATCGCGCCTGCAGAGGCTTGGGCCGGCAGTAAACAGGGCCATGGCTGAGATAGAAGAGCTGAGGGCGAGAAGATCAGCGGAGGAAGATCTTAAGAGGGCCCACAGAGAACTGGAAAAAAGAGTTAAGCAAAGAACTGCCGATTTAGAGGCGGAGCTCGCCACCATGTCCTGGTTGCAGAAAATCGGCACGCTATACATTCACGAGGGAAATTCGGAAGCGGTTCTCACCGAGATTGTTGACGCGGCAATCGCCATCTCCGGGGCCGATTTCGGCAATATCCAGCTTCTTGACCCAAAAAGCTCCACTCTGAAGATCGCCGCTTACAGGGGATTCCCAAAGTGGTGGCTTGATTACTGGAGCAATGTTTCCGAAGGATCGGGCGTGTGCGGCACGGCTCTGGAAAAAGGAGAGCGGGTAATGGTTGAGGACGTTGAAAAAAGTCCGATTTTCGCGGGTACGGACGCGCTGCAGATTCAGCTCAAAGCCGGTATTCACGGGGTTCAGTCAACGCCTCTTGTCAGCCGGTCGGGAAAACCTCTGGGCATGTTCTCAACCCATTATAAAATACCGCACAGGCCTGATGAAAAAGCGCTCAGGCGTCTGGATTTGCTCGCCCGTCACGCGGCCGATATTATAGAATGGGTCAACGCTGAGAGTGCGCTCCGCCGGATGAATACCGAATTGGAGCAGCGCGTCGTTGAAAGAACAGCCGAGTTAAATACCGAACGGCAGCGCTTCATGGACGTTCTGGATATCCTGCCTGCTTACGTCATACTTTTGACGACAGATTACCATGTGCCTTTTGCCAATCGCTTCTTTGAAGAACGCTTCGGCAAATCGGAAGGCAGGCGATGCTATGAATATCTGTTTTCGCGAACAGAGCCCTGCGAGATATGCGAAACCTACTCCGTCTTGAAAACCAGGCAGCGCCATGAATGGGAGTGGACGGGTCCGGATGGACGCGATTACTATATTTTCGATTTTCCCTTCAAGGATGTTGATGGCTCCGATTTTATACTGGAGATGGGACTTGATATTACTGACAACAAGAAAACGGCCGCGGAATTGGAAAAATATCGTCATCAGCTTGAAGAAATCGTTAAAGAACGCACCGGCCAGCTGGAGACGGCCAATGTTCATCTCAAAAATGAGATCGCCGAACGCAGAGAAACCGAACAGGCGCTGCGGGAAAGTGAAAAACGCTTTTTTCTGCTGTTTGAAAAAGCCGCGTTTGCCATCGCGCTTTCACTTCCGCCGGACGGAGCTTTAATCAATGTCAATGATGAATGGGTTAGAATGTTCGGATATTCCCGGGAGGAAGCCATCGGCAAATCAGCGGGTATGCTCAACATTATTCGCGATCCGGAAGCGAGGATGCGTGTTCTGGAGAAGTTGGACAGGAATGGTTATGTAAGGAACGAGGAAATGACTTTGTTCACAAAAGAAGGCAATGAGAGAATTTTCTCCATAAACCTCCATTATGCCGACATAGACGGCCGGAAACATTTTATCTCATCCTATGAAGACATTACCGAGCGGAAACGGGCAGATAAGCAACTGGCGGAGCAATCGGTGGCATTACAGGAGAGAACCGCTCAGCTTGAGGAAATCAACAAGGAGCTGGAAAGTTTCAGTTATTCTGTCTCTCACGACTTGAGGGCGCCTCTGCGTGCGATCGACGGCTACTCGAAAATGCTGCTGCGCGATGTGCAGGACAAACTGGATAATGAGACAAAGCAGCGGCTTGCCGCGTTGAGAGAAAATTCACAGAAAATGGGGCAATTGATTGACGATCTTCTTGCTTTTTCGCGTTTGGGCCGCCAGCCCGTTTCCTTATCTGTTGTGGATATGCAAAAGCTCGTCGGGCAGGTTTGGGATGAAATGAAGTCCCAAAATCCGGAAAGAAAAATGGAATTAGAAGCCGGCGATCTGCCGCAGATTCAGGGCGATCAGACTTTACTCAAGCAGGTTCTTTCCAATCTTATGTCCAATGCGGTAAAGTTTGCCAAATCCCGTGAAACCGCTCTCGTTAGAATCGGCGCGATGCAGGAGGAGAACGAAATTGTCTATCATATAGAAGATAACGGAGTCGGTTTCGATATGGAGTATTATAAGAATCTGTTTGGCGTCTTCCAGAGACTCCATGACGCCTCCGAGTATGATGGAACAGGCATCGGGCTCTCCATCGTACAGCGTATCATCCACAAGCACGGCGGACGCGTATGGGCGGAAAGCCTGCCGGATCGCGGTGCGACATTTTATTTCTCATTGCCTACGGAAAGAACGTAGAACAAAATCATTCTTTTGATCAGCCGGTAAAAACCTCAGGCAGTGGCGGCCGAGTCAGAACGACTCGACCGCGCACCGGTCGGGGAAAAACAAGGAGGAACAAGGAGGATAATCTTGCCATAAATGAAGAGGACCTTGCCGGAAACTATCACACCCCCGGCCTGGCACCCCTTCATTTTATTTCAATATTTTTTCCAGTCTTGCCGCAACTTCCTTCCAATTGACATGCTTCCAGAACGCCTCGATATATTTTGCCCGGTCATTTTTATAATCCAGATAATAAGCATGCTCGAAAACATCCAGAATCATCAAAATATTGTGCATCGGATAAACGTTCACATTATGCTTCTCGATTTGCATGAGAAGCAGTCTCTCGGTATGATGGCAAAACACGAGCGCCGCCCAGCCGGACCCTTCGACGCTCTGGGCGGCTTGGGTAAATTCTTTTTTGAACCGCTCCATGCTGCCGAATTCGGCAATAAGCATTTTGTTAAGCGCTCCCCCGGGCTCTTCATATTTTGCCGCGGGCAGCAGATTGCCCCAGAACAAACAATGCAGAATATGTCCGCCGATGTTGAAGGAAAGTTCCTTGAGCGTGGATTTCATATCCAGATCGGCCTCGCCCCTATGGGCTTTGTCCAGTTTTTCGAGTATGGCGTTGCCATTGTTGACATAGGACCGATGATGTTTTTCCACGTGAATCATCAGTTGTTCTTCGGACAGAAAGGGGGCCAGATCTTTAAATCCGTATGAAGACGCCGGCATTTTGTAAAATTTGCTTTTTTCCTGCATGATATTTATCTCCTCCTGATTAAAATATTTATTTTTTTATTTCATTGTTCTTTACTTAACGAACCAGCTTTGCGGTTATTTGCGCGACATGCCTGCCCTGGTATTTCGCGGCATTCAATTCATTTTCACTGGGCATCCTCTCGCCCTTGCCGCCGGCAATAGTCGAGGCGCCGTAGGGGGAACAGCCTGTGATTTCATCAATGCGCATTTGTCCGTCAAAAGCGTACGGCAGGCCCACGATAATCATTCCCAGATGAAGCAGTGTCGTATGGAAACTGAGGATCGTTGATTCCTGACCGCCGTGCTGGGTGGCGGAACCGGTAAAAACGCTGCCCACCTTGCCGACCAGGCTGTTTTGTGCCCAAAGGCCGCCTGTGGAATCCAAAAATTGACGCATCTGTCCGCACATATTGCCGAAACGGGTCGGAGCGCCGAAAATGATCGCGTCGGCTTCAGCCAGATCATCAGCCGCGCATATTTTGATATTCGCGAACTTCTTTTGAATATCCAACGCGTCCATTTTCTTTAAAATATCATCGGATAATGTTTCGGGCACTCTAAAGAGCTGAACTTCGGCGCCTTTGACTTCTTTGGCGCCCTGAACGACGGCTTCCGCCATTTTATATATATGGCCGTACATCGAATAAAAAACGACGAAGATCTTCACGATGGTTCTCCTTTCATCGAAATTGTTCTTTACACCGGGTCATTGCGGTCGCGTTTATAAAAATAATTCTTCCTTTTCATCGTTCTCATTCTCCTGCGGCAGCGCCACAAGAGGTAAATAAAGCGGCTTGTGTTCAATACTGAGGAAATTATGCCGTAGAAACTTATCCGCGAATTTATCTATCCGGGATTCCGGCTTTTGCCATTCCTGATCCGTTTTTTCCTGATGCATGATTTTATTCCTTTTGAAAATGTTCATTTTCTTCGTGAGTCTTTTTACGTGCAAGTTATTTGGCACGCGCGGAACACAATTACAACGCTGATTAAATGAGAGGATAATAGTAGGTAATGCCTACCGCCTTCACTTGATTTGATATTTGACACGGCCTGATGGTTCTGCCCTGAATAAATTGCAAGGGCTGCTTATCAGCCGTTTTAGGATTCGGGAGGATTCGTTTTTTTCTCACCGGAGGCTCAATAGCTGCAGATGAATTTTATTTGGATTGGGAAACGGTAAAATAATCTTCCGCTTTTTTAAAATTTTCATTGATCATGTTTTTAAAATCGTCGCAGTTCTTTTTGTAAAAACTCATCCAGTCACTCATGGCCTTTTTCCCTTCCTGCGGAATCCACGGAGCTTTGTCCAGAAAGCCGGAAAATAATTTCTCGGCTTGATCCTGCATCGTGTTCATGGCAAAGAAAATATTGTTAAAAGCGATCTTGTATAAATCCATCACCTGCTTGGTAAATTGTTTCTGGTCCATAATTTTCCTCCCTGAATTTCTTTGGTTATTTTTAATTTACGGCAACATTCATGAGACGTTATCAGGCGGCATCTACGATTTCCTCGTCATGATAATCGTTTGGCGGCCCCGAAGGAATTGAACGATGCTGATCGTGTTGGTCTTCGGAACAATTATCTCGCAGAAACCTGCCGGTGAATTTGTTAATGCGTGATTCCAGCTGTTGCCATTCCTGATCTGTTATTTCCCGGTTCATAATGTCTCCTTTTTAAATGGGTACTATGATTTTGAGCCTAAAATATTTAAAAAAGGAATTTATGACAATATTGATAAAATGGAAGGATAGTAGCAGGTACAGCCTACTATTATCCGTTAATCCCCATATCAGTGCGGGGCGCTTGAAAAACATATGATGTTTTTGCTGTTAGGGATGACAACGGCAAAAACCATAGGTTTTCCCTACTACTAACCTATTGAATAACCGTCATTGTAAGTTGGCTGTTTTTCTATATGGTAAATAGCATATAAGCATTTTTTTGCTTCAATTTCTAAAGTTAAAAAGAGGATTATGTTCGCGCCGAAAAAAATATTAGTTCCGACGGATTTTTCAGTTTATTCGAATAACGCGTTTAATGTGGCAATTGATATCGCCAAACAATACAAGTCCGGGATTTATCTTCTTCATGTCATTGATGACGGATTTCAACAATGTGCTGTTGATTATTGCATCAATGAAGACGTTCTCCAAAGAATATATCAGGAAAGCTCAAAGAGCGTGCAGGATAAATTGCGGCAGGAAGCGCGGAAGTTTAACAATGACACATCCGGTGTGGAAATTATATATGATGTAAAGCGCGGCATTCCCTATGAAGAGATACTTAAGGAACAGGAAGAGAAAATAATTGATCTGATCGTGATGGTTTCTCACGGAAAAACGGGAATCATAAAAAATTTGATGGGCAGTGTTGTTGAAAAGGTTATCAGACGGGCGAAGTGCCCCCTGCTATTAATCAGAAATTAGAAAATTGAAAAATATTTTATCACGTTTTAATGATTCATGCGGACTGATATTACAAGGAAAAGTGCCTTAAAATGACAGATTCTGTATCTGAAAAAACTGGTAAATCTTTCTTCATTTCTTTGATTATTCTTATTGCCGCTTCAATTTTGGTTGTAATCCTGGGCTTTCTCTCATTTCAAAGTCAAAAGGAATACATTAAAAATTCCGCGAAACATCAGTTGACCGCGATTGCAGACCTTAAAGTCAGTGAAATAAACAATTGGCAAAAAGAAAGAACGGGTGACGCGAGTGTCATTTATTTTAACCGGGCTTTCGCGTCCAATGTCTCCCAATACCTTGATGATCCTTATTCGGTTACGGCCAAAGAAAATATTTTATCACTGCTTACAGCTATTGAAAAAGCTTACCGGTATAAAAATCTGCTGCTTCTGGATAGAAACAGGAAGGTTGTCTTGTCTCTCCATAAATATGATAAAGCCTTCAGTCAAAATCATTCCGCTCTCATTGATGAAGCCACGCAAAAAAAGGAAATCATATTTGGCGATTTCCATAAGGATAAAGAAGCCGGTGAGGTTCATCTTTCCATTGCCATACCCGTGATCATTTCAAAAAGCAATAACAAAACGGTTATTGGATGCGTGATGATGATTATTGATCCTCATCTGCACCTGTACCCGATGATCAAATCCTGGCCTGTTCCCAGTTCATCGGGAGAAACTTTATTGGTGCATCGTGAAGGCGATGATGTCGTGTATCTTAATGTGTTGCGCCATTTAAAAAATATGCCGATGGAGATAAAGCGTTCCATCAATGAATCGGAAATGCCTGCGGTCATGGCCGTTTTGGGACAAAGAGGGGTTGTTGAGGGTACGGACTATCGTCATAAAAAAGTTCTCGCGGCGATACAGCCTGTGCCCGGCTCCCCGTGGTTTCTTGTTTCCAAGATTGATGAGGACGAAGTATTCGCGCCTGTCGTGACGCGTTTTTGGGTCACTTTATTCTTCGTTGTGATTATCATCGCGACACTGGGGTTGATTTTTGCCTACATCCGTCGCCACCAGCAGGCAAATTTATCCCGCAGGAAACTTGAATTGGAAGAAAGAGAAAGATCCCTGTACGCGCGAAGCCTTATCGAAGCGAGTCTGGATCCCCTGGTCACCATTAATACCGGGGGGAAAATCATGGATGTCAACAAGTCAACTGAATCCGTTACGGGGTTATCGAGGGACGAATTGATCGGCAGTGATTTTTCAAGCTTATTTACAGAACCCAAAAAAGCCGAAGAAGGGTATAAACTGGCGTTTATGGACGGGATCGTGAGGGATTATCCTCTGGCGATAAGGAACGTCGCAGGACAGATCACGGAAGTCTTGTACAACGCGGCCGTCTATAAAGATAATTCCGGAGCGGTGCAGGGAGTATTTGCGGCGGCCCGCGATGTTACGGAACTAAAACGCGTGCAACGGGAGCTTAAAGCGGCTCATGATGATCTGGAGGAAAGGGTAAAGTACCGAACCATTGAACTGCAAAAAGCAAATGAGGCTCTGGAGATGGAAATCAGGGAACGCAAGGAAGTGGAAAACCTCATTATACTGCGGACGCGATTACTTGAAATGACGAACAAAGAACTGGAAAGTTTCAGTTACTCCGTTTCCCATGATCTTCGAGCTCCTCTTCGGGCTATTGACGGTTATTCCAGAATGATTCTCAGAGATCACGCGGATACGCTGAGCAGTGAAACGAAACGGAGGTTTGAACTCATCAGAAGCAACACGCACGTGATGGGCAAGCTCATCGACGATCTGCTTTCCTTTTCCCGCCTGGGACGGATGGAAATTAATATGTCCAGACTGGATATGGAAGGTTTGATCAATGATGTATGGAAGGAATTACAGATCATCAATCCCGGAGGTAATTACGCTCTCATCATCAAAGATATTCCGGAGAGCAGGGGCGACAGGACATTGATCAAGCAGGTATATTCCAATCTTCTGTCAAATGCGGTAAAATATACCAAATTCAAAAATAAAGCGTATATTGAGGCCGGCGGATATACGGGCGGCAATGAAAATATTTACTATATCAAAGACAACGGCGTCGGCTTCGATATGTCTTATTATGATAAGCTGTTTGGTGTATTTCAGCGTTTGCACAGCGCCGATGATTATGAAGGAACGGGAGTCGGCCTCGCCATCGTGCAGCGGATCATACAGCGGCACGGCGGTCGTGTATGGGCTGAAGGTAAGGTGGATGACGGCGCCACGTTTTATTTTAGTCTGCAAAGAGAGGAGTAATCAGGCATTATGAACTATCCGCATGCGGTTATTGTCGAAGATAATTTCCACGATATAGAAATGATTAAAGACGCTCTCGACAACACCGGAAAGAACATTTCCACCGTGGTATTCAGGGACGGCGCTGAAGCAATGAAATATTTTTTTGATCCGGAAAATAAAGCTCAATCCCAAACGCACTGGCTGCCCATGTTTATTTTGCTGGATCTCAAGCTTCCCAAAATTAACGGACTGGAAGTGCTGAAATTATTGAAGTCGGATAAGAAAACAAAATGCGTTCCGGTTGTTATTTTTACATCATCCAATGAGACGAGAGATCGCATGGAGAGTTACGAATTGGGCGCCAACAGTTATCTGGTAAAACCTTTGGACGCGGATGTGTTTTACGACTATATTAAACAAATTGTTAATTACTGGGCTGTCATTAATACCAATGCCCCTCATGCAGGCAACATCTGAAGATATTGCCAGAATATTCATGGTTAATGAAGGAGGCCGTGATGGAAGAAGCATTACGCATATTAATTCTTGAAGACGTGGCCGCGGACGCGGATTTAATGGAGGACGAAATGAGGCAGGCGGGCCTTAAGTTTGTCATTAAAAGAGTTGCCTCGCGATCGTCTTTTAACGCAGCGCTGGAGGAGTTTAAACCGGGTATCATTTTGTCCGATTATAACCTGCCGGGATTTGACGGCAAGGCGGCATTAAAAATCGCCGCCGAGAAATGTCCCGAAGTTCCCTTTATATTTGTCTCCGGCGCGCTGGGAGAAGAACTGGCCATTGAACTTCTGAAAAAGGGAGCGACCGATTACGTGTTAAAAAGCAGGTTAACAAAATTGGCGCCTTCCGTCAGACGTGCCCTGGATGAACGAGAAGAGCACCGGCAGCGAAAGAAGGCTGAGATCGCTTTGAAAGAATCGGAAAACAAGTACAGAACTATTTTTGACAACACCGGCACGGCCATGATTATTATCGATGATGAAGGCACGATTATTCTGGCGAACCGCGAGTTTGAAAAACTGACCGGATACGTTAAAAAAGATATTGAGAATGAAAAGAACTGGATGGATTTCGTAGGTTTAGACGATCAAAAAAAGATCGTTGACCTGAAAAAAGAATGTAAACGGCGTTTACGCGACGCATTCCATAACGCGGAGATTTGCTTTAAGAACCGCGACGCCCGAATTATCGATGTGATTATCAACATCGCGGCGATACCGTCTACAACATATTACGCCGTCTCTTATCTGGATATCAGCGAACGGAAAAAAATGGAGATGGAATTAAAGAGCAATGAAAATGAGTTGCGGCAAAAAACCGTGAATCTGGAGGAGGCAAACACGGCTCTCAAGGTTTTGCTCAAACACAGGGAGGAAGATCAGACCGCCATGGAACAGAAGGTCATTACCAACGTTAAAAAACTTGTCCTGCCCTACATTGAAAAGTTAAAGGTCCTTAAATTGAATGAAGGCCAGTTAAATCACCTCGAAATTATTGAAAATAATCTCAATGATATCATATCGCCTTTTTTACGGAATCTCACCGCGGAACATTCCGATCTGACACCGCGTGAAATACAGGTTGCCAGTCTGGTTAAGGAAGGTAAAACGACGAAAGAAATGACGGAATTGCTGAATATCTCCGAGACCGCGGTGGATTTTCACAGAAAAAATGTCCGGATGAAGCTCGGCATTAAAAATAAGAAGGCCAATCTCCGTTCGTTTCTGCTTTCCATGCCTTCAAAAATATAGCCAGAATAAAACGGTTTATGCCGTCTGAGCCATAACAAGTTCGTTTAAAAATACGTGATCAGACAAAGATCCGGCTTATGTTCAATACTGTGTTGAATTTCGTCTTGAATATGTCCAAAACCCGCGCTAATTACTGGGGTGAATTTGCCGTTGATATCCCTCTGGGCATCGCCTTGATCTTTATGGGTCTGCGCCGTAATGATCTCAATATGCCCGTTGTTTTTCTGTTTGTGATATCCGGATTGTTCTTCTTTAGTTTTTTCGAATACTTTATTCACCGCTGGCTGTTTCACGGACGAATACAGGTCATGGCCCGGGGTCATAGGTTGCATCATTTAAATCCGGCAGGCTACGATTCCCTGCCGTTCTTCCTGCCCGCCATAATTCTGTTGACGCTGACGGGGATTTTTGTCCTGCTGATACCGGCCAATCGCGCGTTTGTGCTTACCGGTACGATGACTTTCGGTTATGTGATCTATGGGCTGAGCCATTTTGCCATTCATCACGTTCGCTTCAAAACGCGTTTAGTCAGGCATTGGTCCGCCCGTCATCTCATCCATCACCAACATCCCCGGTATAATTTCGGGGTCACAACGCCGCTGTGGGATGTATTGCTGGGTACGCCTTATATTTACAATCGTAAAATTTAAATAATCGTTTAACAGGAGGAAAATTATGAAAAGCAATGCATTAAAGTCAAGACTTTTGCCCGCCGTTATTATTCTGATTTGCGTATTTTGTTTTGCCGTAAAACCGTCTTACGCGACCCCGCCAAAATCAGTGGATCTGGCCTATGATGCGATGACCCAAACATTATCCGTCACCATCAATCATTTCACATTAGCCAAGAGCATGCATTATATCAAATTGGTTGAAATTAAAAAAAACGGGGCGCTATTAAGCAAGAATGAATATACCGCTCAACCGACAGATTCGGTTTTTACCTATACCTACAAGGTACAGGCCGTCAAAGGAGACATTTTAGAAGTCACGGCATCCTGCAACTTTTGGGGCCATAAAACGTCGTCGTTAACGGTGCCGTAACCGGGATTTTGCCCGGGATGGTGCTTTAAAATCCGGAAACGTTAAACTTATAAATAATGAAGCAACAGGAAGATCAATGAATAACAAAAACAACTCCAGTTTTCCCTCCGTGCTCATAAACCGTGAAAAAGCGGCGCTTCATATTAAACTCAACCGGCCCCAAGCCATTAACAGCCTGACACTGGAAATGCTGCGGATCATTGCCAGAGAAATCGAAAAAGCGGGAGCGGACAAAGATATTAAGCTCATCATTTTCAGCGGAAGCGGTGTGAGAGGTTTTTGCGCGGGCGGGGACATAAAAATAATGGCCAAAAGCGTTGTGCAAAACGATATCGAACCTATCATGAGTTTTTTAAAAGTGGAAAACGATCTTGATCTAGCCATTTTTAATTCGCGAAAACCGGTTGTGGTTTTCGCTCACGGCATCACCATGGGCGGGGGCCTGGGTTTGTCTGCCGGAGCGGATATCGTTGTGGCGGACGAAGCCACCCGCATGGCCATGCCGGAAACCAGAATTGGTTTTTTTCCGGATGTCGGTTCAACGGGCTGGCTGTTTAAAAAATGCGGCAAGGGTTATCCTGAATTCCTCGGCCTTACCGGATATGAACTTATCGGAGAGGAGTGCGTGCGCGTTGGCCTGGCCGATTGCCTAATTCCCGGCAATCTCTTTGTTAAAGCAATGGATGACCTCATCAAATATTCGCCCGATTTGCCCCCTGACCGAAGGGACGCATCCCCGATGCTCAAGACGATCTTAAGCTCTCTTATACAACATAATATTCCTCAAAATGAAGACATGGATCGCTGGGTCAGGACTTATTTTGAAGGCAAGACATCCGTGCTCGATATGCTCAATGATTTGAAAGCCTGCAGCACTCAAAATGATTTATGCGAGGGAGTATTCGAAAGAATTTCGGAGCGCTCCCCGCTCGCGGTAGCCGCAACTCTTCGATGTCTGCGGCGTGATGAACACAGGGATTTGGCCGAGGTTTACGAATCGGATTTGTCGGTTGCCCGTTTTCTAATGGCTCAACACGATTTTCGCGAAGGTGTGCGCGCCAGGCTCATTGACAAAGATGACCATCCGCGCTGGGATCCCCGAAGCTTTGAACAGGCTGTTTCGATGATCGAACTAAAAATAAAAAAGGGTCAGTTATAATAGCTGTTTGAAAAATATTTCCGGTGTAAATTATAATTCAGCCAGACATTATTATCCTTCTTTAAAAAGTGGTATATTTTACCTGTCATTATCCTACCATTTTGTCCTTATTGTAACAAACAAGTCAACAAGATATTTGTTCTAAAAGCTTATGTCGGTTGCTGTTGAATCAGGGTCTAAAAAATCAGCCTTATAAGTGAAAAACAAAATTCTAAAAACCGGAAATTAAAATATCGAGGAGGAATGTATGAAAGGGAATGAAAAAATTATTGAGAGACTTAATGCCCGTTTGGCGGATGAACTCACGGCAATCGATCAGTACATGGTGCATGCCGAAATGTGTGAAAACTGGGGATACAAAAAGCTTCATGACATGATTCAGAAAAGAGCTATTGTGGAAATGAAGCACGCGGAAAAACTGATCGCCCGCATCCTGTTTCTGGAAGGCATGCCGATCGTGAGCAAGTTGAATAAAATCAGCATCGGCGCCGATGTGGAAAAACAGTTTAAAAATGACTGGGCGGCCGAATATGACGCCGTGAAATTTTATAATGAAGATATCATGTTTGCCGGAGAAGCCGGTGATTTTGGCACGCGCGAACTTCTGGAATCTATCCTTAAGGATGAAGAAAGTCATATCGATGAAATCGAAGCGCAGATCGATCAGATCAAACAGATGAACATACAAAATTACCTTGCTGAAGCGATTCATTAAAGCCCGGGTGCCGTGGGAAGAGCATTTGATGATGGCAAAAATACAGCGCGGATAGCGGAAGACTTTTATGATTTTTTGTCTTTGGGTTGTTTATTTTTAGCTGCATCAAATAAATCAAAAATAGGTTTGAACGGAGAAAGACCGGCTAGTGTCTGCGGATCCATTTTGGAGTAATTTTCGCCGTACTCTAGCCACTTCTTGAATTGATCGTCAGCCATATCGTGGAATAAAAGGTAATTTTTAATGGTTTGTTCAAGATACTTTTCAAAAAAACCGGTTAGTATATTTTCGCCATACTGAATAATGAGGTAAAGCAGAGGGGCGGGAAGGAGATATTTCTTTTTGCGTGCTTCTTCCAGAACAATTTGTGTGAGAATCGCGGAGGTTACATCTTCGCCGGTTTTGGCGTCCGTTACCTTAATCTTCCGGCCATGACGGATGATATCGGTAACATAATCCAGCGTGACATAAATGCTTTTTTCCGTTTCATATAACCGGCGATTCGTGTATTTTTTAAGCAAAAGAGTGTTGTCTTCCATGATGATTCTCCTTGACTCACTCTTACCAAATTATTCATTATATTGCAACATAAAATATTTACTAATATGATACAATGGACAATATAACATTCATAAATATAAGTAATATAAAGTAAAAATTAATATTATCCATTAGAATACTAATTATAAAAAAATGTTGCAATGCAATAATTTTCTATTGACAAACGAAAATGGTTGTTTATATTATGATCAGAAATAAAAAAAGGGAGGATTATTATGGAAAACAATAAAACGGTCAAACAGTTGATTGATTACCATAAGGCGGCATTCGAAACCAGTTTCCATTCTGTTTTAATGTTGCAGGACCAGACCATCAAGGCTTTGGATAATATTCTTCAACAGTCCCCATGGCTTCCTGAACAGACAAAGGCCTTCGTTAATGAATGGACAAACATTTACAAGAAGGTAACGGCTGATTTTAAAGAGGCTGCCGATGAGAATTATTCAAAGCTGGAAGGGTTTTTGATAAAAGACGCTGAAGCGTCCAAATCAAAAACTAAAAAATAGGTAACGCGTAAACGCCCATGAGGTCAAAAATAAAACGGGGAAATAAAAATAAATTTAACTTGGAGGAAATTATGGATCCGAAACAAATTGCCAAGCAAATGGTTGATTTTAACAAGACAGCTTTTGATAACTCATTTAACGCGATGTCGGTGGTTCAGGATCAGACCGAAAAGATGGTAAACGGTATGATGGAACAAACGGCTTACTTCCCGGAGGAAGGCAAGAAGGTCATCAGTAACTGGATCAACATGTGCAAAAAAAGCCGCGATGAATTCAAGGCAAACGCGGATGAGAATTTCAAAAAAGTGGAAAGTTTCTTTACGACGAAGTAATTTTATCTCTTTTTAACAAAGCCACCGCAATTTACCGCGGTGGCTTTGTTATTTTCAATGTCATGACGAATCCGGCGGCGGCGGGTTTGGGGAATATTCAAAACTTCCCTTCGTCATGAAATAATTATGGTTAAGTTTTTGGCGCTTTTGGCGGGCTGACAAACCCTTCACCTGAAATAACCGTCACGCCGTCCTGATTGCTGCAGGTGGTTTTTAGACGGACGCGATTTTTTTCCGGCATCAACTCCACAATCTCAACCCTTCCGGTAATGGTGTCGCCAATATGGACCGGCGCGAGAAAACTCAAATCCTGTTTTAAGTAGATGGTCCCCGGACCGGGCAATTGATTGGCGATAATGGCGGAGATGAATCCCGCCGTGAGCATCCCGTGCGCGATGCGGGTTTTAAAAAAAGTGTTTTTCGCGTACGCCTCATTGACATGCGCCGGATTAAAGTCGCCGGTTATGCCCGCGTATAAATAGATATCCGTTTCCGTCACTGTTTTGGCGAATTCCGCCGTATCTCCCACTTTAAGCTGATCAATGCTTTTCCCTGTAATCATGGCGATGCATCCTCCCTACAGGCGTTAATGACACCGGCAAATCAAATAAAATATTGAAGCGTTGAATTTAAAACCAGCTCTTATAGATATTTTCCTTCAAATCCTTTATATCGTCCTGCATCGTCAAATACACGCAGGCGTTGCTGATGGCCAGTCCGCCCTGATAGGCCAGAGCGGTCACCAGAAGGATTTCATCTTCGGTGAATTCTTTTGGCCGGCTGCTGTAGACGTTGAGCACGCCAATGACATTGTCCTTTGATTTTATCGGAACGTAAAGCATGGACACGATGCCTTCATCTATTTTTTCTTTCTTATATTGGATTCCATCGTCCTCAAACACGTTTTTAATGGCGATCGTATCTCCCCTTAAGGCTTTCCCGATATTTTTATCCGCCATAATCGGCCCTTTATTGAGATATTTATCGCTCAAACCGAAACTCGCGACCATCTGCACGGTGCGTGTGTTTTCGTCCAGCAGTCTTACCGAGGCCGCTTTGATATTCAGGTCTTTTACCAGATCCTGAGTCATGGTCTGCAAAATAGTTTTGACATCGAGGCTTGATGATATGCTCGCGGCCAGTTTCAGAAATATTTGTGAGTGGTTGCGCAGTCTACGGATCAGGTTGGCGTTTTCAATTGCGGCGCCGCCCTGTTCGGCAAGAATAAACAGAAAATCAATTTCATCTTTGGTGAATTTTCGAATATTTTTGGTGTAGAGGCTCAGGATACCCAGCATTTGGCCCTTATCCATGACGGGCACTGAGAGTATGGAACCGATGCCTTCCGCTTTTTTCGCTTTATGATTCATCAGCCGCTTATCCGTTGTGGCGTCTTTGAAATACATGTAACCGTCTTTAAGCAGTTGCGGACTGATCTTAACGGCGTGAGCCGTTCCCGCGTGAATGTATTTTTCGGAAAGTCCAATCTGAGCCACCGCGACATTGCGTATGGAATCCTGCGAATCCTCTTCATTCAGGAAAATAACCGCCGCCTTTGCTTCTAATGTTTCCACCGCCGCTGAGACAATCAGATTGAGCATCCTGTCCTGATTATCCGCCGCTGCCAGCTCCCGAATCAATTTGCTTAAGCTTCTAAAATATTCATCTTGCGTTGACATATTCTTCTCTCCCTTTTTTATAACGCTTTAACATTTATATTGCCTGTGCAGTTCCCGCTTGATTATTTTTACCGGCTCTGACTTTCTTTTCCGTTTTAGATGACTTTTTTCTTGCAGCGGGCCGCGCCGAGTGCGTCTTCGAAGCGGCAACATCCTGTTTGTCGCGGTCTTTCAGCCATTGGACAATTTTGGGCGCGAATAATTTCTGGAATTTTGAACTCACATAAATGCCGATATGTCCGGTCTCCAGGTTGACATCCTCAACATCCCTGCTGCCAACCGCTTTGGATAATTGATTGCAAGCCGTGGGCGGCACAAGGTGGTCATACTCGCCGTAAAAATTCAGAAGCGGCATGGTCAGTTTCTTTAAATCGACGCGCTGGCCGTTGAGAAACATTTTGCTTTGAATCAACAAATTATTCTTGTAGCAGTCTTCGACAAACTGACGAAAAGTTTCTCCGGGAACATCGGGACTGTCAAAAATCCATCTCTCCATCCGCACGAAGTTTTCCACAAATTCCTTTTTATCCATGTTCTCCATAAACCCGACATATTTGTCTATCATCAAGCGCGCGGGATTGAGCAGAAGAAATCCCAGATTCATCAGATCGCCTGGAATGTTGCCGAATGTCCGGACCATCCGGTCCACATCGAGATCCTTCATCCATATATGCAAAAGCCCGCGGTCGGTGTTAAAGCTGGAAGGCGTAACCGTGGTGATAAGATTTTTTATTTTTTCGGGATGAAGCGCGCTGTACATGACGCAGAATGTTCCGCCCATGCAGATGCCCATCAGGTTTATTTGGGGTATATTATGTTTTTTACGGATGAAATCCACAATGTTATTCATGTAGCCGTTGACGTGATCGTCAATCGTCAAAAAGCGGTCTTTGCGCTTGGGATATCCCCAGTCCACCATATACAAATCGATGCCTCCTTCCAGGAACGTTTTGACAACGCTTCTGTCCGGTTGTAAATCCAGCATGGTTTCACGGTTGATCAGCGCGTAAACGACCAGCAGCGGAACTTTCGGCTTGTCTTCAGCGTTTTCATTGCGGGAATAGTGCTTGACCCTGACCCGGTCTTCTTCATACACGATTTCATAGGGCGTCTGGCCGAGTTCAAAGCTGAGTTGACCCTGCAAAATTTCGGATGCCTTGGAAACGCGCTGTTGCGCTTTTTCCGCGTCTTCGGCCATTCGCTCCAGTATAAGATCTAAAGGAATTTTTGATGAATTCATAAAAAAATCTTTACTCCGAAATATTTTGGTCAAAGACCTGTTATTTAACGGCCGTTAAAGTATTCGGCGAAATACCAAGTTGTTTTTCGAGTTCTTTTACCCTCTTTTTAAGCAGGTGAAACTCCTTGTATAAATCGTCAACGTCCTGATCCGTTACAATAGGAAACAGTTGCAGGAAATCTTCCATTGTTTTGTTTCTGATCGCGATGAAATCCTCCAACTGGCCAAGCATACGATGCAGAACGTCAGTATATTCACTGGATTTGAAGAGATTAATATAATGGCCTTCCAGTATCTTTATCCATATCGCGTAACTTTCTTTTGTTTCCCTGGGGAAATTACCTTCTTCGGCCAACTGCTCCAGTTTCTCCTGAAAAACCCTGAAAGATTTTTCCATCGGCAAATAAAGAACGGATAGAAATTCAGCCAGCATATTTTCAAAGAGATTATATTTATCCAGCATTTCATTGAATCGTTCCTGATAAAAACGGGCGGGCCCCAACGGAGGAATTTTAAAGTACTGCCTCAATTCTTTTTCGTAAACATTGTTCAGCGCTTCAAATACTTCCTGATCCAGATTGTCGAATTTATACGCTTGGGTGCTTTTTCCGATCTTGCCTGCTTTTTCTATCAGATGATTTTGTATTTGAAGGGCCGCTTCAAAACCTGAATTGGCCATTTTAAGAAAAATTTCCGGCAGAGCGATGAAAGAATTGGCCATGGCGGACGCGGATTCCGGCTCGCGTATCATCCGGGAAAGAGATCTGAGCAGATTTATATTGGTATCCATCTGCCCGGTGAACCGGTTTGGTGAGGCTTTTTGCGCGCCCAAATCAGTATCGGCGCCGGCTGGCGTTGCTTTAATGAGATCAAGCCACATGTCCATGGCCCGAAACCATGGAAAAATATAAGATTCTTTAAAAGGAGATTGTTTGTCTTCGTCAGCCATTTTCACCTCACGTCACAAAATACTATTTTAAATAGTGCCTCTTGACTCTTAAAGAACCGTTATTAATTTTAATAATGATAATCGTATTTGTCAATATTATCTGATAAAATGCAAATGATTATTTTGTATAACGAGATTAGACGCGCGAAAATATGGTGTTAGATACGGAGGGATAAATTATGCCAGATAAAGATGTCGCAAAAATAACACCGGACGAATTAATGAATGTCTTTAGTTTTTCCCCCGCTGATAATACGGAAAACCTTCAAACGGCGCTACCCTGGAAAAGCAAGTTAATCGGCCGGCAGATCAGAAGCCTGTTTGAATATAAAAAATTCCTTGATTCCATAGGCAAGGACATGTGGATATACGGGCCCTTTATCATTCCTGCTCTGTGGCAAAGCGCGATACTTGACTCGATGCTCAGGCAGGTAAAAGCCAGCGCGCGCCTGGCCGTTGGAGCATCGAGAAATCCTGACGCCATTGCCGATCTCAACGGCTGGATATACAAAAACTATTCCCGGCTTCTTTATACGTTGACCGGGGTTTTTATAAAGGATGGAAAATTCGACCGGGAGAAAGCCCTGATGGTTTGCACTACCCAAAAAGGCAACGAATTGTTAAAAAACTATATGGATGAGTTTTCCCTGCTGGAATTTGAATACAATAATATCGGGTTGACGCGTCTCAAAGCCATGAAAGAGCTTTTAAAGTGTCTGGTCGTTTTGATCACGGAACAACCTTTCTCCAATGGTTATTTACCCTTCGCAAAAAAAAATCCCGACGGGAATTTGACGACTTCTTTTGACCAATATCTTGCCGAAAACCGCGTCCGTCTGGAAAATCTTTATGACAGCAACGCTTTTGACATCAAGGAATTTTCGGAAAGAGAGACTCATGGCATTATCGGATGTTCCCATTATGAATACGTGGAAGGGTCATTAAATCACAAAGTGAGATTACGGCATTATCCGCTTCCCGAAGACGTTAAACACAACGGCAAGATTATATATATGGCAACTCCGCTTATAAACAAGCCCGAACTTTTCGATCTGACCTGCGGAAAATCCGTCATAGAAGCTTTATTGAAAAAAGGTTACATTATTTACATGGTGGATCACGGTGAACCGGGTTGGGAGGAAACCGACCTCGGACTTGATTTCTACGGTAAAACAATTCACGATTTATATCTGGACATCGTCAAAGCGCGACACCCTCAGGACGAAATTTATGTCATGGCCTATTGCATGGGGGGTACCCTCATGCTGCCTTATCTGGCCAGGCGCGCCGAAGAACGACTGGCGGCAGGTCTGCCGATGGATATAAAAAAGATAGCCCTGATGGCTTCACCGGTGAAGTTTGACGATAAAGACAGCGGTCATCTTCCGATTCGCTCTCTCATCCGCCGCGATTATGATTCCTACCTGATGAAGGAACTTTTCGGCGAGGTTAATATTCCACCGCAGGTCATTGAAGCGGGCATGAACGAAATCCAGCCCGGCGTGCAGTATACGGTAGTCCTTGGTTTTTACGGACGCGCGGAATCAAAAGAATCCATTATAGAAGCGACGCCGTTTCTTTACTGGCTGACCCATGGAACAAAATTCCCCGTAAACGCTCATATTCAGTGGATTCAAAATATATTCATAGGCAATCAGATTTACGAGGGAAAATATTGTCTTCCCTCCGGAAATCCCAAATTCGACGGCAAGCCGGTCAATATGTCCGTATTAAATAAAGCGGGCGTCAGAATATTTGATTATAAGGGTTCAAGAGATCCGATTGCTCCCGCGGGATCCTGCGTGGCCGGTGAGACATGGGGACAGGTGAATAAAGGCAATACCGGGTTCACAAGCGAAAGTCTGAATCGGACCATTGAGAAAAACATTGGACACATTTTTGTGGTCAGCCGTAAATTGCTCGCCGAATATCTGACGCTGGTCGAAGAATTTTATCAGGAACCTACGCTTAAAAAACCGGTTGCCCTGAACAAAAAAAATCCGCGGCCTCCGATGTGATCAATAATGTTGTAGATATTAAAGATTTAGCGGGTGATAAAAAGCCAAATGTTTTTTAAATGATCAGTAATCCCGCGGTCACTGATGGCATAAAAAATGATAGTTTTTACCTATCAATTATCTATCGTTCTCTTGACATTGTTATTTAATGGATTAAATTTTATTCATAAGGGAAATAAAAAATGAATCGTATGACTTTTTTTAAGGTAGAATATTAAAATTCTAATGACATCAAAAAGGAGGCAACATGGAAAACAAGGAAATCATGAAACAGATTATGAATTTACACAAAGCAGCCCTTGATAACAGTTTTTCGGCAATGGTCATGTTTCATGATCAGGCGGAAAAACTATTGAAGACTTTCATCGATAAGACCCCCGGTATGGGAGATGAAGGCAAAAAGGTCATGAATCAGTGGTTTGAGGTATACAAAAAGGGTCGCGACGATTTCAAGAAGGCCATGGATGAAGGACACGCTAAAATAGAAGCATTTTTAGACTCCGATCCAAAGGACATGTTTAAGGACCAAAACGAAAAGATGTTCAATATGTTCTTAAACCAGTCAAACTGGATGCTTCCGGATTTCAAGAAAGCCGCGGAAGACTTGGGCGATATGTATAAAAAAGGCTATGACGAATTTAAGAAATACGCGGATGACAACGTCAGGCACATGAAAGACTTTTTTTCTGCTGCCGAAAAACGGAAGAAATAAGTCCCGGCGCCAGGGGCTTTGATGAGCCTGTCGGTTGCATCATGGAAGTGACGGATTTGAAAATGGGGGATGATGGGTCAATTATTTGGTCTTTGATAATGCTGCCAATCATTATTTAAAGGCCTGGGTAAAGCACCTTCAGAATATTTATGGAAAAACAACCAGATACCAGTCATGTTCATCAATGGTCTGATTGGCAAAAATATCTGAGCGAATACATCGTGGATTCCGTTCAGCGGTCAATCATTTTTACGGATATTCTCCGCAAAAGAGGCGACAACTACATCAAACATATCACGGATGGCCAACCGCCCGTGCTGGTATTTAATTATGAACTTATATTAAATGCCAAAAATTTTAAGCATCCCTGCAATTACGCGCTGGTCAAAATTTCAGAACGCCGCAGCAAAGATTTATTATCGGATACGGATCATCGCCATCAAAAAATCAGAGAGGACAGGACCAAACCCAAGAGGCCCATTATAATCATTGATCCGCGCGCGGGTCATGGCCCGGGTATCGGAGGGTCGAAACGCGTCTCGGAAATCGGCATGGCTCTGGATTACGGCCATCCGGTTTATTTTATTCTGTTTTACACGAATCCCATCCCCGGCCAAACGCTGCCCGATGTTATTGAAGCCATGGAGATATTCATTAAGCATGTTATCGAATTAAATCCCCATGCCGACGCGCCGGCCATCATCGGCAACTGCCAGGCGGGATGGGCAGCCGCTCTGGCTTGCGCCGAAAATCCTGACATCGCGGGACCGCTGGTTTTCAACGGCGCCCCCCTGTCTTACTGGAGCGGCGTCGCGGGTGTTAATCCCATGCGCTACAGGGGAGGACTTCTGGGAGGGGTGTGGATCAATTCTTTTTTAAGCGATCTGGGTAACGGCGTGTTTGACGGCGCGAACCTGGTTCTGAACATGGAGCTTTTGAATCCGGCCAATACATACTGGACAAAGCAGTATAATGTATACTCACAGGTGGACACCGAGGAGGAACGCTATCTCACCTTCGAAAAATGGTGGGGCGGATTCTTTAATATGAGCACTGATGAGATTCACTATATTGTCCGCAATCTCTTTGTCGGCAATAAATTGGAGCGCGGCGAGTTGGAGTTGCGTGAAGGCCAGAAACTCAGCCTTAAGAGTATTAAAAGTCCGATTATCGTCTTCGCGTCACTGGGCGACAACATCGCGCCGGCTCAGCAGGCCCTCAACTGGATTCCCCGTGTTTATGATTCCGTGGAAGACATCAAACGTCACGGACAGGTCATTATCTACATCGTTCACCAGGAAATCGGCCATCTGGGCATTTTCGTCGCCGGTTCCGTCGCCCAAAAAGAACATAAACAAATTATCGGCAACTTTGACATGATTGATTTTCTGCCGCCCGGTCTCTATGAAATGGTGATTGAAGGGGATATCAAGAACGGAATATTTTCCACACAATTTGAACCGCGCACGTTTGACGATATTGCCGCTTACGGATTCGGCAACGCGTACGAATCGGATTTCAGCGTCGTTGCCAAGGTATCGGAGGCCAACGACAACATGTATCGGCTGATGATGCGTCCCTGGGTGAAATTATGGACCACAGAGCTATCCGCCGTAATCATTCGCTATCTGCATCCGCTGCGCATGCAACGGTATTTATTTGCCGATATCAATCCCATGATGCGTTTGATTCCGGATATCGCGTCTGTCGCGCGCCAGAATCGCAGGCCCGCGACGCCTGATAACCCCTTTTTAGCCATGGAAAAAGATTTTGCCGCGTTCCTCGACCACGCGCTTGACGTGTATCGCGATTACCGTGATCTCAACCAGGAACTGTTGTTTCAAATGATTTACGGCAGCGACTGGATGCAGCTTTTCTTTCCGACACGAAAAGAAGAACCGGTCGTAAATGTTCCGGAACATGAAAGAGCCGATTACGATGAACGGCTTCGGGCCATGGAAGAAGGAGGTCACGCCGCGGGACTGATCCGCATATACATGGCTGTGGCTAACGCGAGCGGAGACATCAAGCGGCCGCATTTTGAAATCGCCGATAAGATCGCCAAAACACACAAAGTGCTGAGCAAATTACGTCCATCGACCTTCAAAAAAATCATGCACGAACAGACGGCCCTTCTTCAGGCGAATGAAGATAAAGCCCTTGAGGCCCTCTCTGTTCTGATCAAAGACGAGGACGATCGCATGGAAGCGCTTGGCATCGCCCGCAGGTTGTGCCAGGTGGACGGTGTTTGCGATGAGTCCGAAAAGAATATGCTGGATAAGATCAAAGCCGGATTAAAATTATAATTCAAAATACCTCAATCTCGATTGCCGGTTAATTTTGGCAACACCAATCAATAACACCCCCAACCCTCCAAAATTTCCGCGGCTTCGGGGCATTTTACAATAACTTTTGTGCCGCGCCTTTGTAACGTGAATAACCAGGTAATTATTTTAGAAGCGAAACCGCCTGCATTTTATTCCCGGCTAAAACCCCGGCAGGCGGTTATGTAGTTTATACCTACAAGCTCTCTACCATTTTACTATTATTGCAGTTCACAAAACCATTTGTTTAAATTCAACATCAAAAAATCAGTTAATTTTAAGTGAAAGGATAAGGCTATGAATATTGACAGAAGAGATTTCATTAAGCTTGCCGGCGTGTGTACGGCCGTGCTCGTGTCGGGTCAGGAAAGCCTCGTCTTTGGCGCCGGGGATAAAATGAAAAACGATTTTATGTTTCTTCAGCTCTCGGACACGCATTGGGGTTTTAACAACCCGAAGAACAATCCGGATTATGCCGGTACGCTGAAAAAAGCAATCAAAGCAATCAATAACACGCAATTGCATCCGGACTTCATCATGTTCACCGGCGATCTGACCCATACAACGGAAGATCCTCAGCGAAGGAGGAAATTGCTGTCCGAATTTAAAGATATTGTCAAAGAGCTTAAGATAAAAGATATCAAATTCATGCCGGGCGAACACGATGCCGGTCTCGACAACGCGCAGGCATACAAAGAGGCGTTTGGCGAAACACATTATACGTTCCGGCATAAAGATTTAAATTTCATTGTTCTGGATAATGTTTCCGATCCGGCTTCATCAATTGGGGATGAGCAGCTAAAATGGCTGGGCGCGCAGCTTAAAAAAATAAAGCATGATTCGCGCGTCATCGTTTTTACGCATCGTCCGTTGTTTGATCTATACCCGCAATGGGATTGGTTTACGCGCGACGGTTCCAAAGCGATAGACCTTTTGATGCCTTTCAAAAATGTCACCGTCTTTTATGGTCACATTCATCAGGAAAATTATCACATGACCGGACATATAGCGCATCACGCGGCAAAAGGGTTGATGTATCCGCTGCCCGCTCCGGGATCGGTGCCTAAAAAAGCGCCGGTAGAGTGGGACCCCGCATCGCCCTATAAGGGATTAGGCTATCGCTCCATAGAGATGGGAATTAAAACGGCAAGCGTGAAACTGACGGAATACCCTGTCATGGAGATGCAGACATGAAAATATTTAAATATATTTCACTGATCATCATATTTTCCATGTTATTTGTGCTGACTTATCACACATCACAATTGTTTGCCGTCGAGCAGGAAAATGTCATCAAGATTACGGCGAAAAAATTCGAGTACAGTCCGAATGTCATCAAATTAAAAAAAGGAGTGCCGGTAGTTCTGGAACTGACTTCGCTTGACCGGCTGCACGGATTTAATTGTCCGGGACTCAGTATTCGTGCCGACATTAATCCGGGCAAGGTTACAAGGGTTAAATTCACTCCGGTTAATCGCGGCACTTTTTCTTTCTTCTGCGATATCTTTTGCGGTGAAGGACATGAGGACATGAACGGAAAGATCATAGTGGAAGATTAGCGGGCGCAGCAAACGATCCATTGTAATGACCGGTTGTAATAAATATTTGTTTTAAACGGCCGCAGGCATTACCTGCTATTTTCCTTACAATTTATCAATATGGTCTTAATGAACTTGTTTCCATATTGATAAAAAAGAACATTTCTTATTTTGTAAAACCATAGGCAGGAGGATACGCACGTGCTGAATTTTTCACTATCACCGGAACAGCTTTCCCTGCAAAAGAAAGCGCGCGAATTCGCCTTGAAAGAAATACTCCCGCTTGCCTGGTTTTATGATGAGGCCAATGAAATTCCCATGCAGCTCATCCATAAAGCCTTCGAGCTCGGATTTATCACTGGGGACATGCCGAAGAAATACGGCGGATTGGGTCACGGCATTGTCGATGGCGCTATCGTCACGGAAGAAGTCGCCGCGGCATGCAGCGGCATGGCGACTTCCATATATGTGAGTTCGCTCGGTTACACGCCGCTTCTGATTTGCGATAACGAAGCGCTCAAAGAAAAATATTTACCCAAAATATCCCGGGAAAAGAAATTGATATGCTTTGCCACTTCCGAACCTTCCATGGGTTCCGATGTCGCGGGCATCTCATGCCATGCCCATAAGGAAGGTGATTCGTATATATTGAACGGCATCAAATACTGGATAACAAACGGCGGCATTGCCGATTATATGACGATTTTCGCGACAGTTGACAGTAACCTTCAGCACCAGGGAATATGCGCCTTCCTTGTGGAAAAAGACTGGAAGGGGGTTTCAACGGGACGCCATATTCCTAAAATGGGGCAACGGGCATCCAATACAGCAGGAATTCATCTGAAGAACGTGCGAGTGCCCGCGGAAAATGTCATCGCAAAGCCGGGAGAAGGTTTTGTGCTGGCCATGAAAACATTTGCCCGCTCAAGGCCCATTATCGGCGCTTTTGCGGTCGGCGTGGCGCGCTCCGCGCTGGATTACGCAATTCATTATTCGAAGACAAGGCGAACATTCGGCCACCGTCTTCAGTCGTATGAGGCGATACAATTCAAGATCGCCGAGATGTATCAGAAAGTGGAAACAGCCCGTCTTCTGGTCTTGAAATCCGCCTGGGAAACGGACAACGGCATAGACCCGACACTTAGCGCGTCCATCGGCAAATTTTACTGCACCGAAGCGGCAAACGAGGTTTGTAACGATGCCCTTCAGATAGCCGGCGGATACGGATACACGAAAATGTATCCGTTTGAAAAGCTGCTGCGCGATGTGCGGCTGCTCATGATTTATGAAGGGACGAGTGAAGTGCAACGCATTGTCGTAGCTGGTTACGCCCTCGGCGTTTATCAGCCGGTGATGCCGCCTATCGAAGACCTGCCTATGCTCAGGAGTGAAACGGGCGGCCATGATTTTGAAAAGGAAATGTCCGGGAAAACCGCCTGGCGTTGCCGGACATGCGGATATATTCATTACGGCGATCAACCGCCGGATGAGTGCCCGTATTGTTTCTATCCCGGCAGCGCTTTTAAAAAAGTATGGCCGAGAGAATCATAAAAAATGCTAGATTAAAAAAGGAGGCTAAATATGAAAACGAATGCATCTATGTCCGGGAAGGGCAAAACCGGCAAAGCCTGTGAATCCGTAAGCGGCAAGACAGGGATGAAAAATTCAGCGAAAGACAAGCCCGCCGGCAATGCCTGGGTCTGTAAAAAATGCGGAAATGTTGATTATTCGGAAGAAGCTCCGGAAAAATGCCCTTATTGTCTCTACCCCCATCGCTCTTTCGAAAAAGTCGAGTAGCGGAAGTAAAACGTCAAAGGGGCGTGACTGCGCGTTTGTATTCGGAAAGACGTTACAGGAATAAAAACGAAATTTAACGAGAAAGGAGATCAGACATGAAACGGAAAGGATCCGCCCAGTGGAGAGGCGGGATAATCAGCGGCCACGGAACGGTCAGCACGGAAAGCGGTGTTTTATCCAATACCCAGTATTCGTTCTCATCACGCTTTGAAAACGGCGCCGGCACCAATCCGGAAGAGCTTATTGCGGCGGCTCATGCCGGCTGTTTTTCCATGGCTTTCTCCGGTCAGTTGGAGGCCGCGAAACTTACCGCTGAAACCATCGATACGACGGCAACGGTAGCTATTGAAAAGAAGGATGGGGAATTTGCCATTACAACCGTACACCTGGACGTCAGGGCAAAAATACCGGGCGCATCGGTTGAAGCTTTTAAAACGGCAGCCCAAAAAGCCAAAGAAGGATGCCCGGTTTCAAAATTGCTTAAAGCCGTCATAACCATGGACGCAAAACTGGAGACCTGAAATTTTGCCGGACTTCAACTTTAGGCAAAGAGGTGAGAGCAGGGCGGAGGATATATTTGTGCCGGGAAATCGAAAGCCGTGAGGCAGTTGCGCAGGAAATAATCTATCCGGACAAACGACCCAAAGCCTCCGCGGCAAATGTGAATAAACCAAAAAGGTCTTTAAGTTATGCTTAATATTGATAAAATTAATGATTCCGAGATGTCAGAAGATATAACCGAAATTGTTTGTAATTTACGGAAGAACTTCTCCTCCGGTGCAACGAGATCCGCCCCGTTCAGAATAGAGCAGTTGAAAAAACTTAAAGCGGCAATCCGATATTATGAAAATGAGATTATCAGCGCCCTGAACGATGATATGAAAAAGCCGCCCTTTGAATCGTACGCCAGCGAAATCGGCATTCTGTATGCGGAGATTGAGTACGCTGTAAATCATCTTAAGTCATGGGTTCATCCGAAAAGAGTATCCACTCCTATTCTTCATTTTTATGCTTCAAGTAAAGTTTATCAGGAACCCTATGGGGTGGTTCTGATCATCGGCCCATGGAATTACCCCTTCGAATTATTAATGACTCCCCTTATCGGTGCTATTGCTGCCGGAAATTGTGCCGTCATCAAGCCGTCCGAACTGGCCCCGGCAACATCTTCGGTTGTCAAGCGGCTTATTGAGACACAGTTTGGATCTGATTATATAAAGGCCGCAGAAGGGGGTATCGATACAACCCGCAATCTTCTAAGGGAAAAATTCGATTATATTTTCTTTACCGGCGGAACGGCCGTGGGCAGGGTTATTATGGAAGCGGCATCCCGGAATCTCACGCCGGTGACCCTCGAACTGGGAGGCAAAAGTCCCTGCATTGTGGATAAAGATATAAATCTTCAATATGCCGTAAAGCGGATTGCCTGGGGGAAATTTTTCAATGCCGGACAAACGTGCATCGCGCCGGACTACTGCCTCCTTCATAAAGCAATTAAAGATGATTTTATAGCGGAAATGAAGAAAACCCTCCTTGCATTTTACGGCGAAAATCCTTCTCAAAGTCCCGATTACGCGAGAATCATAAATGATAAACATTTCCAGAGACTGGAGAAATTATTAAGCAACGGCAAGATTATCTTCGGCGGCCAGACGGACCGTAAGACCCTCTATATTGCGCCTACATTGATTAATAACGTCACCCTGCGGGATGAACTCATGAAGGAAGAAATTTTCGGACCGATTCTACCGGTTATGACCTATTATGAAGAGCTTGACGACGCGATTGCCATCGTAAACAGTCTTCCCCGTCCGTTGGCCTTATATTACTTCTCAAATAATAAGGCGTTGCAAAAGAGAGCATTAGAGGGAATCATTTCGGGAGGCGGTTGTATCAATGATACGATGTCTCATTTCGGGAGCCAGACTCTGCCGTTCGGCGGTATAGGAGACAGCGGCATGGGGGCTTATCACGGAAAATTCAGTTTCGATACTTTTTCGCACAGCAAAAGCATATTAAAGCGATCCAATTTATTTGATATGATGTTACGTTATCCACCCTATAAGGGAAGAGTTCAAATGCTTAAATGGCTCTTCAGGATAATCGGATAATGTTCCACTGAATTTTTAAAATGGAATAAACCGTTATGGACGAAAGAAGAAGGGCAAAGCGGCTTAAAAAAGAGTTCGAAGTCGTGATCACTATAGTTTCGGGCGCTAAAGATATTCCCAAAGAAAAAATCATTTATAACTTAAGCGTGGATATCTCCGCGTATGGTGCCAAAGTCAGGGCAAACATTTTCTTGCCGGTTAACACACTCCTCAGAATAGGCTTTAATTTAGAAGAACTGCATCAAAATTTAGAGACCATGGGAAAAGTAAAATGGATAACAATACTTTATGATGATGAAGCGTACGAGGCGGGCGTGGAATTTGTTAATACGCCCAACGAAGCGATCAGCAAAATAGAGGAATACGTCAACTGGAAAATAAATCAATATACTCTAAAATCGGAAAGTGTTTCGATTTGAATTATAAAATCCTGTCAATTCCTAATGAGTTAAAAAGTACTACCCATGATAAGGCATGTTAATCCCTCACCGTTATTTTTTTAATCGGGTATTTTCGCAGTCCCTCATCTCTGTTTTGAACTTGAGAATACTTTAACCGATCTTCAAAATTATCCAATCTGAAAATGATCATCAATATTGTATTGACTTGCAAAGCAAAATAATATTATTTTTTGTCTGCGATCAGACAAAAATTTTATCAAAGCAACTAATAAAAAGGAGAAATAATAAAAATGCGCTGGAATCATTACCTCTCTTATTTTTTCGGCGGCGCCTTCCTCGTCAACGCTATTCCGCATTTTGTAAGCGGTGTTACGGGGCATCCGTTTCAAAGCCCATTTGCTTCTCCTCCGGGTGAGGGGCTGTCTTCGGCCATGGTGAACGTACTGTGGGGTTCTTTTAATATGGCCGCAGGTTACTTGCTTGTATGCCGTGTCGGAACATTTGATCTGCGCAGAACCGGGCATGTCACTTCGGCGGGCTTGGGCGCGTTGCTTATGGCTTTGATGCTGGCCCGGGCTTTTGGAAGGTTCTACGGAGGCATATAAGACAGCGGAGTTTTCGCTAAAAAATTGTTTTGATTACCCGGATGGCCATTATGACATCATGACCCGGGCGGTATGTCAAGTTTCTTTAATATAGGATCATCAGCCAGAAATATATTGGTGGTTTCCGTTTCGTCATCAAAAACAAGAACCGCCAATCCGTTATCAAGTTTATATTTTGCCTGTCTAAATTTTGTTTCCATGGAAGCCTCAACCGCTCCGTAATCCGTTCCGGATCTGGAGATAAATTCTTCTATAACCCCCCTTAAGGCTCTGGCGCTTAATTTATTGACCGGAATGATGTGGATCGGCATTTACATTTGCTCCGTTTAATTCGCACCGGGCGCGAAATGATAATTTCGGATATTATAAGCAAATATTTTCCGAAAATACAGGCAAATTCGAAAAGCCGGTATTTTTGTCCATCTCGGGTAGGACGCGATATTTCAATCGATAAACGGCACATCATCGACAGATAAAATAATGCTATTTGCAGGGCATGGGCGAATTATATGGTGAGAAGCCCGAATATGGTGAAGGATTTTTCGTTGATGACGACCGCGATCTTTTCGATCTTTTTTTTGATATCGGCCTTCGGTACGTTGAAGAATTGGAGGTCTGTTTCAACAAGAAACGGCCATCTTTTTTCAAAATTTTCCGCTCCGAGGTGGACACACTCCGTGATAAAGCTCAAACGCATTCCCCAGAGGGTTGAGCTTCTGACATAAAAATCATCGTCACTGTATTTTTTTGTATAAGGTTTGAAAATGAGCTTGCATCGTTCGTTATCCGCCTGTAACACCTTCTGCCGAATTCGCCGCGAACTGTATACGTCAAAAAATATCTGCGCTAAAACGCGGTGTTTAGCCGCCGCTTTTAATTCCACGACCCTGTTTAGCGCGTATAAAAATATGGCATCATCTTCATGAGTCGTTGTATGAATCAATTGTATGCTTTTAATATAAATATCAAATACAACGGCCAGGAATATATCCTCTTTATCCTGAAAAAAATGGTAAAGCGTGCTGGTGCTGACGCCGGCCGCTTCAATAATCTGCCGGACGGTGGTTTTTTGATATCCCTGTTTAAGGACAAGATTACGGGCAACCGTCACAATCTTTTGCTTGACTTTCCGGCTTTTTTTCTCTCGTAACTTCACAAAATCCATCCTTACGCGCCGCGAAATAATAACCCATTATATTATCTTTTTATTCTATTACATCATTTGGACATTCAGATCAATCATTAATTAGAACATGTTCCAATTAATGATTGACATTGCCCCGGCTTGATGTTATTAATTGGAACGTGTTCCAGTTTTGTTTTACGATGAATGCGTTATGAATTAAACGGCGGTTTCCTAAAAATGTAAATCTTTCAAAATGAAATGATGACAAAAAATGTTTTCCCCGTATCGGGAATAACGATAAAATCAGTAAGCAATGGAGGAAGTATCAATGGGCGATTTTCTTAAAATGTACAGGGAAAAACTGGTAACGGCCGAAGAAGCCGTAAAAAAAGTAAAACCGGGTGACTGGATCGACTGGGCCATGTTTAATGGTAAACCGGTTGAATTGGATAAAGCGCTGGCGGCGCGTAAGGATGAGCTAAGCGATATTAAAATCATGGCCGCGGTCAGCGTCCCGCCGGTTCCGGAAGTCATCATGAAGGACCCGCACGGCGAGGTCTTTACATTCAACGACCAGCATTTTAGTTTACTCACGCGGATCATGCAGGACCAGTGCGACAACGTTTTTTACCAGCCGACGTTATACGGCGAATCTGATCTGTATGTCATAAACGCCAGGCATGATCCGGTTAAAATCGGCACACCGCTGCGGGATCATTTCATGGTTCAGGTAGGCCCCATGGATAAAGACGGGTATTTCAACTGGGGCCTGCACAACTCCTGTTGCTATTTGCAGGCCATCCGTTCAAAAAATATCATTCTCGAAGTGAATAATAATATCCCTTATGCCTACGGAGGCAGCATGGAGAGAATCCATATTTCGCAGGTTCAGGCGGTGGTCGAGGGCAATAATACGCCGCTGGCCGAACTGCCTGTCGTGACACCGACGGAAACCGACAAAAAAATTGCGGAACATGTCCTCAATAACATTAAAGACGGAGACTGTATTCAGCTGGGCATCGGAGGAATGCCGAATGTTCTCGGTAAAATGATCAGTCAGTCCGGCTTAAAGAATCTGGGCGGCTGGACGGAAATGCTGGTGGACGCCTACCACGATATGTGGACGGCAGGGGTCATGACGGGAATGAAGAAAAAATTCGATCAGGGAAAAATCAATTACACTTTCGCCCTCGGCGGAAAACCTCTCTACGATTGGATTGACCATAACCCGGCGCTAGCCTCTTGCAGTGTGGGGTATGTCAACCACCCGACCAGGCTGGCGCAGATCGACAATCTGATTTCCATCAATCAGGCCCTGCAGGTTGACCTCTACGGGCAGGTCAACGCGGAAAGCTCCGGATTCAAGCAGATCTCCGGCAATGGCGGAATGTCGGATTTTGTATTGGGCGCATTCTGGTCAAAAGGCGGCAGGAGCTTCATCTGTCTGCCCTCGACGCACAAAAAGAAAGACGGCACAATGGAATCCCGGATTGTTCCGAACTTCGATATGGGGAGCATCACCACCGTCACCCGCCAGATGGTCAATTTCATCGTCACGGAGTATGGCGCTGTTTCACTGAAAACCTGTCCGACGTGGTACCGCGCGGAAAAACTTATTTCCATTTCTCATCCTGATTTCAGGGACAATCTGATTAAAGAAGCCGAAAAACGAAAGATCTGGAGGCAAAGCAATAAAAAATAAGTTAAAATAAATTGCGGGTTGGCTGATTCACTGAAATATAATCCATGGAATGAATAAAGGCAGGGTTAAGTTACCCTGCCTTTATTTCGCCTGTTAAACAATACCTGATTGACCGGGTCGAAAACGGCATGTTGTCCAAATATCCCTTTTCGCTGCCGAAAGCATTTTGGATAAATCCACGGCTTGCTTCAGGCGATTGCAAAACTCGCCTTCGGCTCAAACACTTGCAATCGCTTGTCTTGCGCTTCGCCCGGATTTATTTTTCCAAAACGCTTTCAATGGCCGCTCAAACGGATTTATTTGGTCAACAGGCTGGAAAAGACTTGGCCTTTGGATGAAATAAGTATATTAAAAGAGTGGACGGATAGGTCAAAAAAAGTCCGACCGAATTTGATGTCTAAAAAATAAGCTGCCATGATGACGGAAAATATCAAAGATAAAATCCCAACCCGGGGAGAGTGCGAAGAACTGATGGCAAAATATGCCATGTTGCCGAACATCGTTATGCATTCCATGCAGGTTATGCGTGTTTCCATAGCGATTATGGATCATCTTAAAGACGGCGTATCCCTGGAAAGGGATCTTGTGGTTGCCGCCGCTTTATTGCATGATATTACAAAGACAAGATCGCTTGAAACAAAAGAGCGGCATGCCGAATCAGGTGGAGACCTTTTGAGGGAACTGGGATTTTGGCGTGTAGCCGCGATTGTGGAGCAGCATGTCATTCTCCGGAATCTGAATCTTGAGGGAAGGCTGGAGGAAGCCCAAATTGTCTATTATGCCGACAAGCGGGTGATGCACGACACAATCGTTACCATTGACGAAAGAGTGGATGATTTGATCAGGCGATACGGAACAGGAGAGGAAATACGCAATCAGATTCTCAAAAACAAGGTGCAGGCGCTTGCGGTTGAAAGCAAGATCGCCTCTTTTATGAAAATCGGCATCCAGAATGCTTTAGATGAGATTCGATAATGCCGCTTTCCTAAATGTCTTTCTGGATATTATGATGTTTTCCGATTCTCATTAATAATCCTGTTGATGAAATCTAATCTAATTAATTTGTATAAATTATGATATGGCATAAAAACATATGCGTATCCTTCATCTCATAAACAGCTTGAGCGAAGGCGGGGCAGAGCGGCAGCTTAGCTATCTGGCGCCCGAACTTGTCCGCATGGGGCATGATGTTGATATCGCTTATTCCCATGAAGGCCCGGACCAACCCCAGCTCCCGGGCGTTTCCTTGCGCCGGCTCAAATCGCTCTCCAATCACGACCCTTATTTGCTATGGCAATTGATCAGGTTTATCAGGCATATTAAACCGGACATTATCCAGACATGGGTTATGCAAATGGATATTCTGGGGGGAATGGCAGCAAAACTTTGCGGAGTACCCCTGATAATCCGTGAGCCGTCTTCGGGCCTTGTTCCCGTACAAAGGTGGAAAAATTATTTGCGCGCGAGGGTTGGTTCCCGGGCGTGCGTGATCATATCAAACTCCCGGGGCGGCGACGAATATTGGAAAACGATCATGCCTGATCAGAGGCGTTTCATCATTTCAAACGGATTGCCGGTTGATAAAATTGACAAAACAGAAGCGGCCGTGCCGCCGGATATAATGAAACAGGAAGCGCCCATTGTACTTTATGTCGGCCGGTTGGAGGAAAAACAAAAACGGCCGAAGTTATTTCTGGAAGCGCTGGCCCGTGTGAAAAAGAAGAAAAAAGTGTTTGGCGTATTATGCGGTGAAGGCCCCCTGCGCTCCGAACTGGAGAGGCTCACACATGAGCTAGGGCTTAATGATGACATCCTTTTTACGGGTCATTTGGCGGCCACTACAATTTGGGCCGTGATGAAAAAATCCGCGGCGCTTGTATCGCCAAGCGCCTATGAAGGATGTCCCAATGCGGTCATGGAAGCCATGGCGTGCGGATGTCCGCTCATCATCTCGGATATTCCTTCCCATCGGGACATGATGGATGAAAAATGCGCTCTATTTGTTGAACTGGACAATGTCGCTCAGACGGCAGACGCAATCATAAAAATACTTGATGGCGTAGAGGACTCAAAGACACGCGCCGCAGGGGCAAGACAAAAAACCCTGAATTGGTCCATAGCGGAAATGGCCCGCAATTATGAAAAAGTGTATAAGAGATGTTTGTGAGCAGGATTTGCGAAATCTTCGCGCCTTTTGATTGAGTTGTTGAGCTTATATTGCGGCAGGTTGTAGACATGAAAATACTTGCGTTGATGAAACGGGCGGTCTTTAAATTTCTGCCGGGGGAATATAGAACCCGAGTATATAACCACGCGTACACGCTGCTGACTTTTTTTACGTGCCGGAGGTTATATGGCGGCCGCGATCTGCCGGTGGCCATCGAAATTGAAACGGACTGGCGCTGTACCAGAGCCTGCTGGTACTGCTCACGGCAAAATCAAGGTGAGGCCATGGCAGAAGAACTTTTCAGGAGTATCATTGCCGGCCTGAAAACCTGGGGATTTAAAGGAAGAGTCTCCCTTCACGGATATAATGAGCCGCTGTTGGATAAGCGGCTTTGCGAATTTATTAAATACATTAAAATTAATTTACCCGGATGCCCGATCGTCATCTACTCCAACGGTGATCTGCTGACAAAAAAAACGGTGTTACAACTTATCGCCGCGGGCATGGATAGAATGATGGTGAGCATCCACGAGCCCTCTTCGGAGATAAAAATTCTTGAGCTTGCGGAAATTGCTTCCGAATATCCGGTTGTGCAACTAATGGATTTCCGGGATGGTTACCGGAATTTTGCCCTCTGGAACAGGGGAAATGAGGAGCTTGCCATAAAACTGGGAGCAATAAACAAACATTCCCGTTGCTATTTTATCTTTACTTGTGTCGTAAAATCCAATGGAAATGTCCTGCTGTGTTGTCATGACGGGCGGGGTGAGTATGTGATGGGAAGTCTGACCGCAAATTCGCTTCAGGAAATCTGGGAATCGTCGAAATTTAAAAAAATCCGCGGGCAGGTCTGCCATGGCACGTTTACCCTGCCGATTTGCAAGCGGTGCGGTTATCAGGCATTTTTTTAAAGAGCCTGACTTTCTATAAGAGGTTATATGCTGCCATACTTCAGTATAGTCATTCCCATGTATAACCGTGAGCGTCTTATCGCGCGAACGATTAACAGCTTCCTGAATCAGGACTTTGAAAATTATGAGATTATTGTGGTTGATGACGATTCAACGGACAAATCCGTGGATGTGGTAAAAAAATACACGGATCCCCGAATCAAACTTATCCGCCATGAATTAAATCGCGGCGTTGGTCCCGCGAGAAATACCGGCGTGGCTGAGGCCAAAGGCGACTGGGTCATTTGTTTGGACAGCGACGACGAAGTGCTCCCCGGAGCGCTGTCTGTAATTGCGAAACGCAGCAATGAGGTGGATGGTAATATATCACGCATGGAGTTTATGGTGCAAATGGATACTGGAGAAATTTCTCCCGATCCGCCCCTGAAAAACGAATTTTGGGACTATATAAAATATATGCAGTACATGGAGGCGAGCGACGGTCGGTTATCGGAAACATTTCAGATTATAAAACGCGCCGCGTTTGAAAAAGTCAGATACTATGATGATCGAACGTTAGAGACGCCGTTTCACCTGGACTTCATGAAACAATTTAATTCCTGGTCGTTTCCTGATGTATTACGCGTGTATCATCATGACGCGGAAAACCAGCTGACCCGCCCGGACATAAATCGTTCGATACAGTTCGCCGGGGATCAGGCGGCAAGCTGGGAGAGCATGCTGAAGAATCACGCAGGCGCGCTTAGGCAGCACGCGCCGAGAATTTACAAGAGCATGATTTCAAATCTGGCAACGTTATATTTTCTAAGCGGCAACAGGTTAAAAGGCGTGCGGTATTCCTGTGCTTCCTTGAAAAGTAATTTTTTATCTCCAAGGTATTGGACGATCCTGTTAATTGGTCTTCTTGGCCCAAAACCTCTTGCCTGGTTGAAATTCATTCGATCCCGTTTATGATAAAGAAGACTAAATCGAAGTCCGAAAAAGGCTCGACCAAATTTATGGGGAATGATATTGGAATCGACGGGCGAGTTCAAAAGGGACACCCGGATTTGACGTCATAAAAAATTTCAGGAGACACAAAAATAATGCAAACTGTATGGAAATCAAAGGGGAAGAAATTACATACGCGGACGATTGAAGTCTCCACATACGATTTTGACGGGCAAAGAATCGTTATCGAAGGTTTCCTCAAAGATGATCGTTTTCAGGAATCGCATCTGATCACCGGCGAAAAGTTCCCGCCCGGCGTCATTCATCACATGGGGGTGCGGCTGCTGGTTAATTGTTCCAATCTTGTGATTGAAGATGTTGATGTGGATCTGATATCTGTTCCCCGGGAAGTATGCAACGAAACCAGGGATTGCCTGGCCCCCATTAAGGGATTGATCATTACCCGGGGGTTTACGTCCAAAGTAAAAAAAATAGCCAGCGGCGTCAAGGGCTGCACCCATCTGGTGGAACTCATGCAGGCAATGGCTCCGGCTGCGATTCAGGGATTCGCGGCATATGAGGCGCAAAAGCCGTCGGGCATCGATAAAGAACACGCGAGGATGATGGCGAAATATCTTGTCAACACATGCTACGCCTGGCGCGAAGACGGCCCGTTTATCAAGGTATTCAAAAAGTAATCCAGATGTGACAGATAACATCATAAATAATAATTCGCAGGAGACACATTATGGCTATTGTTGAGTGGAAAAAAGACGGAACGGTCGCTTTACTGACCATGAACAACGGGGAGAACAGGCATAATCCTGATTTTGCCAAGTCCATGCTCAATACGTTTGATGAGATTGAGAAGGATGAGTCGATATTCAGTGTGGTTATAACTTCAAGCGATAAGAAGAACTGGTCGCTGGGCATCGATCTGGAATGGGCAATAAAAGCCATGGAGCCCAGCCAGACCCATAGAATGAAGGAGTTTATGTATCTGCTCAATGAACTCTCGAAAAAGATACTGCTATTCCCCATGCCGGTCATCGCCGCCATTAACGGTCATGTGTTCGGGGACGGCGCGGTTCTGGCCTGTGCCTGCGATTTCAGATATATGAAGGCTGATCGCGGGTTTTTCTGCTTCCCGGAGATTGATATCGATATCCCGCACATGCCGAGTATGCTGGCGATCACCAAAAAAGCCATACCCTATTATGAGGTTGAAGAGCTCATCTTGACCGGTAAACACGCCGGTGCCGCGGAGCTTGAAGCCAATCATGCCATCCGCAAGGCCTGTGAAAATGAGGAGGTCCTGATGACCGAGGTCATGGCGTTCGCGAAATCTTTTACAAAGAAACGCCCGATTTTCAGGGAAACGAAAAGAAGAATGTACAAATATATTATCGGAATTATGGAAAAGGAAGATCCTGAATTCATCGAGTCGCTTCAACTAAGTGTTTAATAAGGACAATGGGCCGAATTCAAAAGACCCGGCCGGACTTTAAAAAAAGAGTTATTATGAAGGCTAAAAATCCAGTCATGAAAGACGGTACTGAAAAAAGCTGTCCAAAGTCTACACGCAATTTTAAAATGATTGTGGAGTATGACGGCACGGCTTATTGCGGCTGGCAGAGGCAGGAAAACGGGTTGAGTATTCAGCAGGTGCTGGAGGACGCCATCGGGCTTATTACCGGAGAAAAAGTTGCCGTTATCGGTTCCGGCAGGACGGATGCGGGGGTGCACGCCTTGAATCAGGTTGCCCATTTTAAGAGCGGCAGCCTTCTGCCCCTCAACAATCTGTATAGAGGCCTCAACAGCGTATTGCCGCCGGACATTGTCGTCAAGAAAATGGAAGAGGTTTCGGGTGAATTTCACGCCCAGCATGATGTTGTCAGCAAAGTTTATTTCTATAAGATATGCAACCAGCCCCTGAGGACAGCTCTTGGACGAAACTATTTCTGGCACATTCGTTTTCCTCTAAATCTTACGAAGATGAGAAAAGCGGCTAAATATTTAATCGGCACTCATGATTTTTCCTGTTTTTGCGCGACCGGTACTCAGGTGAAAGATCGTGTGCGGACAATTATGGATATTAAGATCAAAACCTGCGACGATAGTCTTATAGAAATTACAGTGGAATCGCGGGGATTTTTAAAATATATGGTGCGCAACATTATCGGAACGCTGGTTGACGTTGGAAGGGGTAAACGAAAACCTGAGGAAATGAAGCTAATTATTGAATCCAGAAACAGAAAAATAGCGGGGGTTACCGCTCCTGCCTGCGGTTTGTTTCTTAAGGAGGTTAAATACTGAACATGAAAATATTGTTACTGGGACATAAAGGAATGCTGGGGAGCGATCTCTTGTTAAAACTTTCCCATGAGCATGAAGTGATAGGAATGGATAAAGAGGAAATTAATATTGTGTCCGCATCGGAATGCCAAAAGGCGATTAAAGATACCCGGCCTGATATCGTAATCAACGCGGCGGCTTTCACCAATGTTGACGGATGCGAAGCAGCAAGGGAAGAATGCTTTGCCGTTAACGCGGAGGCGGTAAAAAATATTGCCGATGCCTGCCGAGATAAAAACATCCGTATCATCCATTTCAGCACGGATTATGTTTTTGACGGCACGTCCCGTAATCCCTACAAAGAAGATGATCCATGCAATCCAATTAACGCCTACGGAGAATCCAAATTAACGGGTGAGCGTTATCTGCAATCTCTGTCTGATAATTATATTCTTATCCGCACGTCCTGGTTATTTGGCCCAAAAGGCAAAAACTTTGTCGGGGCTATTCTGGAAAAGGCAAGGGCAAAAAACTTTATCCGGGATACCATGGAAAAAGCAAAAGCGGAAAAGGACGGGCCGTCGACGTTATCCGTGGTGGATGATCAGGTCGGTTCGCCCACTTATACAAAAGATCTGGCAGGGGCGGTCGATTTGCTGATCGATAAGAATGCCCAGGGAATCTTTCATGTGACCAACAGGGGCAGTTGCAGCTGGCATCAGTTTGCCATAAAGATTTTGCAGGAAGCAGGCATTGACGATATTGAAGTTCTCGCGATAAAATCCGATCAGCTTCAAAGACCGGCGGTACGGCCGGCCTACAGCATTTTAAGTATGCAGAAGTTTGTTCAAACTACAGGAAAGGCCATGCAGCCCTGGCAACTGGCGCTTAAGGATTATCTGGAATATTGCCGTGATAAGAAACTATAAGCTCACCCAAGAGTTTATTGCTTTCGATGCGCATCCTTCATCTGTTATCATGGTTTCGGATAATTAATATCCTCTTTAAAGGAGCGCTTAATGAATAATCGGCACTTGCATTTTTCACTTTTTCCAGCCGGCGGTTTGGAAACGGCCAGTTCGCGAATCAGAATATATACATTCCAGAAGGCTCTGGCAAAACGCAGCATTCAAACTACATTGGGTTTCTCTCTGAAAGCCAATGTATTATTATTTCAAAAAAAGGTGACCTTCCGAAATCTTTTACAGGCGCATATAGCAAGAGCCAGAGGGTGCGTAATCATTTACGATGTTGACGATTCGGGTTATGCGCTTTGGTATTGGGTTTCTAAACATAACTTTCAAGAAATGCTGCGTATCGCAAAAGTCGTAACGACATGCAGTGTCATGCAAAGGGAAATTCTTGCGCAGGAATACAAGATGGGCGAAAAGGGCATTGTGATATCGAACACTGTAGATTATTTTCCGGAAAATCCCGTGAAATTGCCGCAACGCGCAAGAAAAAAATTGCGCATAGTATGGTTCGGGAACAGTAATAATTTTGTTTTACTTGAAAAATACCTGAAAGTTTTGCATCAAATACATGATTCTGAAGTATTTGCGATCGTGGACGCACGTCACATAAAGAAATTTTCCGGAAAACATCCTTTTGTAAATTTTATCCCCTGGTCGCTTCATAATTTCGTACCGGTGTTGCAGGACTGTGATTTGGCCTGTCTTATGCACGATGGAAACATTCATGATATGGCGAAAGGAAATAACAAAATGATCTCGGCTATTACCTGGGGTGTTCCGGCTGTGGTTTCGCGAACGCCGGAATACCTGCGTACAGCGCAGGAGGCCGGCATCGAATACGCTGTATTTTCCGATGAAACAGAACTTTCTGCAGTCATTGAGCGTTTACGTTCTCCGGCCGCCCGTGAAAGATATCTTCAGACAGCTCAACCTGCAATTTGGAGCCGCTATTCACCGGATGTTATCGCGCAGCAATATATTGATTTGGCTGCAATGTGCCTCAAACGCGTTGCAGGGAAATGATGACGCGAAAAGGTTCAAATATTAAGCTTTGCCGGATCATTCAATTTGAATAATAGATTAGTTTTCTTCGAAGGTGGATTAATATGAACAAATCTTTTTCCCGAGGACAAAGAGTCTTTTTCTCCCGCTGGGGAGAATTTCTTTATAAAAGAGTTTCCCTTTCCACTTTCGTGTATGAGCCTCAATACGAAAGTTAACCTTATCATTTCTTATGTTAGGGAAAGATATCTCTTTAATCTTTATTCCATTATTCCATAAGACATATGATAACGACAATTGATCCCGTGTGGAATATTTTTCAATTAATTGCCACCACTCTGTCATAAGCTTTCGGGTTTTTCGATTTTGGTGTTTTCTATATATAATATTATTCTCATTCAATCCATAATGAACAGGAAACCCTTTGGATCTTATATAATCAATTTGATCCCTGCACACTTTTTCAGAATCTTTATCGTTTGAAATGACAACTTCACATTCAGAAAATATACAGTCTCTGGCGTGATGCAGCGGAATCAATATATCTTTTTTGTTATACTTCAGCATATCAAAAAGATATGAAGTTAAAATATTTACATTGGCATCTATATAAATACTTTCATAATGCTCGGATAAAATGTCCAGGGCATGTATTTTATGCCACCGGTTATTTTTACTGTCATTTAAGTTGTTAAAAACGAGCGGGCGAATATTCCATATTCCTGATTTCTGTTGTTTTAGCAGGGCTGGATTATCGGTAAAGCAAATATAATCCCAGTCATGATCAACATAGGACAACGGGATTAAGTTATCATAATTGCCTGTTAAACAAGTGTAAACAACCCTCTTTTTATTTTCTTGAGCCAAATTACCTTCCTTATATTATTGGGCCGCCGGTTCATTAAAATGCCGGCGCGGCGTCATAACGGATAAACCGGAAACAATATGTTCACAGTCTACAGAGTAAGATCAATTTCAATCCTGCGTATGAATGGCCTGTTTTCGATGTGCCATCGGATTGTTCTTTCCATGCCTTCCTCAAGTGATACCTTCGGCGCCCAGCAAAGAAGACTCTTTGCCTTGCCAATGTCTGCCCATGTTGCCGTTACATCGCTATTTTGGGCGGGCAACTTCTTGATTCTGGCCTTTCTATTTAAACATTTTTCTATCATCGAAATCATTTCAAGCAAATTGCGGGGATGATTGCTTCCGAGATTGATGATTTCATATCCGGCCGGTTTTAAAGCCTTGATGGTACCGTCGACGATGTCGTCGATATAAGTAAAATCACGACTTTGTTCACCGTTCCCATAGAGTATCAATTCACGTCCTTCGTCAATCCATTTAATGAACCTAAAACAGCTCATGTCTGGCCGTCCGGCGGGGCCATAGACCGTAAAATAGCGCAGTATGGTGATATCAAGGCCGAAAAGGTGGTGATAGGCATGGGCAATAAGTTCCGCCGCTTTTTTTGAAACCGCGTACGGTGAGATGGGAGTGTTCACCGGCAGGTTTTCCGTAAACGGCATTTCCCCTCCGGCATAAAGCGAGGATGAAGATGCCTGAACCATTTTTTTAACATCATGTTTTCTCATCAATTCCAGAAGATTTAGAAGACCGTGCGCGTTCGTTGTCAGATACACATCCGGGTGCGCCATACTGTTACGCACCCCTGAGTGCGCGGCCAGATTGATAATAGCGTGTATTTTGTGTTTGTGAAAAACTTCCGATAGATCTTTTTTGTTATTAATATTTACTTTGCAGAACGTAAAGTTCGGGCACTTCTTCAACGCCTTCAGCCGGAGATTTTTGAGACGTCTGTCATAATAATCGTTAATGTTATCAATGCCGATAACTTTTTTGCCTTGCTCCAGAAGTTTGCGGCTGACTCCTGATCCGATGAAACCCGCGGCGCCGGTAATCAATATATTATTCATCTAAATCATCTCAAAATTAAAAGTATTTTAAAATTATCCGCGATAAGTGATCAATCCGTAAATGAAAATTTTATACGGCTGCCAAATCGATTATTATATTAACCATAACAGTCCGCAGTAAAATTGTCAAAGCAAGGATGGTTCGGGAATGACGGATATGATGGTATCAGTTGAAATTATGCATACGGAATCATAGTTGCGTATTTTGCCATAATGTAATATGAAATTCAGGTTCAAGGAGTTACGGAATTGTCAAAACGAATAGTCATTTTATCTGAAGAAATAGCCAATAAAATCGCTGCCGGTGAAGTCGTGGAGAGGCCGGCTTCAATCGTCAAGGAACTGGTGGAAAACGCAATTGATGCCGGGGCTACCGACATCAGGGTGGAGTTGGAAAAGGGCGGCTGCCAGTCCATAAAAGTCGTTGATAACGGTTCGGGAATAGAGCACGAAGATGTGGCGCTGGTATTTGAAAGGCATGCCACCAGTAAAATTAATCATTTTGACGATATTTATTCAGTCGCCTCTTTCGGCTTCCGGGGCGAAGCCATGCCGAGCATCGCGTCAATTTCGCGGGTTGAGTTATTAACGCGGCGCAAGGATGATCTGGAAGGAACAAAAGCGATTCTGGAGGCAGGCTCAATCAAGGAAATATCACCTGCCGGAGCTCCTGCGGGCACGCAGATATCGGTCACAAAAATATTTGCCAAAGTTCCCGCCCGCAGAAAATTTTTAAAAACAGAGGCGACGGAGCAGGGGTTATGCCTGGACGCGATAACAAGGCTTGCGCTGGCTCACCCGGAGATTCGCTTTAAAGTTTTGGTCAATGGCAGGGAATCTTTCACCGCGCCGGAAGCTCCCGATGTATCCGGGCGGATCTCCATGATTATGGGCAATGATTTTTCCGCGCATGCCATTTCTGTAAACGCGCAAAAAGACAACGTAAGTTTAATGGGATTTATTTCACGCCCGGATTTCTCAAAATCAAATTCCAAAAGCATATATTTGTTTGTCAATAAACGCTTTGTCCGCGATAACAGTATTACGCATGCCGTATTATCGGCTTACAGGCAGGTTATTGAGCCAAGACGCTACCCCGCGGCCGTGTTGTTTCTTGATCTGCCGCCTGAAGATGTTGATGTGAATGTTCATCCCGCCAAAATGGAGGTTCGTTTTAAGGATTCAAACGGTATTTATCAACTGGTATCCAGATCAATCGCCGAGCATTTAGCCGGCGCCGAAACGGCAAAAAGCAGTTTCGTTTATCGTCTGGCGCCGACAGTTGCGCCTAAAAAAGTGGATTTGTTATTACGGCGGAAAAGCAAGAAGGATTCTTCTTCAGATGTGATTCCTGTACGGGATAAAACCGCGCCCAGGCCTTTCGGTTTATTCTCCAGACAAAATTTACAACAGGCCCTGAGCGATGATCTGCTGGCGCGCGCACCTGTCGCGGAACAGCCAGAAACCTCATATCCAGGCGATCAGACTCCGGTCAATGAAAAAATAAATTTCTCCGAGCTATCGTATCTGGGACAGTTTGCCAATACGTATCTTGTTTTTGCAGGCGATGAGGGACTGATCCTGCTTGATCAGCACGCGGCCCACGAACGGATCCTTCTGGAAAAATTAAAAAAAGCGACGCCAAAGCAGGTTGTCAGCCAATCCCTTCTTATCCTGGAAATTATAAGCTTAACGCCCGCGCAAATCTCTTTGTTTTCCGAATGCATTGATTTCCTGCGTGAAATCGGCCTGGAAATTGAAATTTTCGGCAAGGACGCGATTGTCGTTAAGGCGATTCCGGCCACCTTATCGGAAATTAAAATCAGCGAATTGATTTCTGATATTGCCGATCAGTTAAAAGAACAGAATCAGATGCCTTCTTTAGAGGAAAAGAAAGAAAAAATACTGGCCTCGCTGGCCTGCCGCGCGGCCATCAAAGCCAATCACGTTCTTTCTGAAGATGAGGTCGAAGCCCTTTGCAGTCAATTGGAAGAAACACCTTATCATCTTACCTGTCCCCATGGTCGTCCGGTGACGATCAGTATTTCCTTAAGCGAAATCGAAAGAATGTTCAAAAGGAAGTAATAAAATAGCAATGGGAAAGTTGCCGCTGGTCATCATCAGTTCACCCACTGCCACGGGCAAAACGCAGTTGGCCGTAAATCTTTCACTTAAATTCGGCGGCGAAATTATCAGCGCCGATTCCCTGCAGGTATACCGCTATCTGGATATCGGCACGGCAAAACCTTCCATGGAACAAAGAAGGGGGGTCAGGCATCACCTGATAGATGTTGTTGATCCTGACGAAGAATTTAACGCGTCGGTTTTTGCCCAAAGAGCGCGAGGGATCATTTCCGATCTGGCGGGGAAGGGGACGCCCGTCTTTATTGCCGGAGGAACAGGACTTTATCTCCGGGCGCTTCTTCACGGAATCATCGATACCCCGGACGTGGATGAAAACATCAGAAATTATTACCGCCGCCTGCGGGATATTCACGGAAAAAAATATATCTATGATCTGCTGCTCAAAAGAGATGCCGATGCTGCCAGCCGGATAAATCAAAATGATTCGGTGAGGGTCATTCGGGCGCTGGAAGTTCTGGATCAAACAGGGGAATCCATTTTAGTAAAGCAAAAAAAGCATTTGTTTGCCGATTCTCCTTACAAGACTTACAAAATCGGCCTTGAGCTGGATCGCAAAGAATTAAAAAAGAGAATTATACAGCGAACGGATAAAATGATCGCGGATGGTTTGCTTAATGAAGTTAAAAGCATTTTAGACCGGGGCTACCCTGAAAATCTAAAACCGATGCAGTCTCTGGGCTATAAACAGATGATAGGATTTCTGCGTCATGAATATAGTTGGGAAAGCTCCATAGATTTAATCAAGCGTGATACCTGGCATTACGCGAAGCGCCAGATGACATGGTTTGCCGCCGACAAGGAAATTAACCGGTTTGATTGTAATTCCCCGGATGAAATCATAAAAAATGTGGAAATATTCTTAAAAGAAAATGGTATTATTTAAAATACGTCTTATATTTTATATATAGATTATCCAACCTTATTTTTTATTTAAAGTAATTATAAACAAAGATTTTAAGAGGAAACATGCGTTTGTTATAGTTTGTTTTCCTTGTTTTGTGATAAAGGAACATCCATGAACTTTAATGAAATTATAGAAATCTCAAAGAAGCGGTCGGAAGCGGGCATCAAAGAGATCAGGGATCAGTTATCGCTCCCTTTTTTTAAAATAAAGGATCAGCCGGTTTGGGACAACACGCCAAGGAGAATTGTCGTTATCGGAAGCGGAATCGGCGGGATGGCCTCGGGGGCGCTTTTTGCCAAAGCCGGCCATAAGGTCAATGTTCTGGAAATGAATAAAGAACTCATAGGCGGTCACGGCAGATGCCTTACCTTCGGCGGGATGACCTATTCCATGGGACCGCAATATGTCTGGGAATTCGGAGAGGGCTATCTTGGGGATCGTTTTATGAAGTTTCTCGATATCAAAGCGGCAAATCCCTTTATCCCCATGGAATCCGACGGTTTTGAGAGGTTTTTCATCGGCGGCAAAAATGAAAAGGGCAACTGTTGTCTTGCGAATTTTAAAGTACCCCTGGGATTGGGAAACTTTCACAGAGATCTAAAAGCCCTGTTTCCGGAGGAGGGTGATTCACTGGACGCGCTTTTTAATGAAATGATCTCCATCTATGATACGTATAAATCTTTTTTTAAAGAGCATTCTTTCACGGAAGGAAGATTTTTACTGGCGACAAAATTCCTGGCAACCAGCAAAATACCGATGAGCATGAAAGTCAAGATCGGGCGCTGTTTAACCATGTCTGTCCGGGAGTTTTTTGATGAATTTCATGTCACGAACCTGCTTCGGCGCATCCTTTACGGTCACGGCGGAATATTCGCGGAAAACGAATCGGAAATGTCCGCGATCGCGTATATTGTCGGAACGGGAAATTATCATATGGGCGCGTGGTATCCTGAAAAAGGATTCGCGTATTTTTTTGATTCGCTGTCGTCCGTGATAAAAAAAGCCGGCGGTTCCGTGGAAACCGGGAAAAAAGTTGTTCGTCTGGAGACGCGGGACAACCTCGTGATTGGGGCGATATGCGAAGACGGTTCCTCTTATGAATGCGATTTTGTGTTCAGCGATATCTCTCCACGGTTAACTTATTCGCTTTTAGGAAAGCCGACGGAATATTTTGACTATACGCCGTCGCATAGTATTCCGACATGCTGCCTGGGCATTAAAGGGGGCTTGCAATCCATTGCCGACATGAAAGGACGCAACTACTGGTGGCAGGACGGCAATGAGGTGGATTATAAAAATCCGGATGTTACCGCGCCGCCGAAAATGCTATTTATCGGATCGCCGTCGGCAAACGGATACGGCAGAGTGGGGGACACTAATAACGACGCCCTGGTTGTCTTTTGTCCTGGAAATTATCAGCAGGAAAAGACGATTTATGAAGAAGGACCAAAGGCCGTAGGAATTTTCAAGAAAAAACTTGCCTGCGATATCGTGGACATTCTTGAAATGAATGTTTTCCCCGGAATTAAATCCAAAATGCTTTTTGCTGAAATCGTATCTTCCGTGGATATCAAAACCGATACGGATGGAGAATTGGGAAATGCCTACGGACGAAGATTGACGGTAAAAGAGCTTCTTAAAGGGGCGATTGATGAGAAAGATTGCCCCCAGAATCTTTTTAACGTATCCGCGACAAAAAACAGTCCTGGAATAGCCGCCGGCATTTTTACAGCGGAATTAATATTAAATGAATTAACCGGAATAGAATTTTAGAACCCCCAAACCCTTGACGGGGTACGTTATTGTATGACCATAGAAAATTTACCGTGGCTGAAAGAATACAACATCCTGGGAATACCCCAAACATTTAAACCCTATCCCGATTCCCCTGCATACGATATTCTATACCGGAGCGCTAGGCTGTATAAAAATCAGGGTCTCATTCAGATGAATTATATGATGAAGTACCCGGATGTTAAGGATCATGTCGATCGCCTGGCCACGGCTTTTTATCATATGGGACTTCAAAAAGGCGCCAGGGTCGCTACGCTTTTGCCGACATCGATCCAGTTTGTTATCGCGGATTATGCTATTTCAAGAGCGGGTCTTGTGCATATTCCCTGCAGTCCTCTGGAGCCTGCTCAACACCTCCGGCATAAATTCCGGGAAGGATCTCCAGAAGCCCTGATCTGTCTTGATGAATATTTAAACGTCGTTGAAAATATCCTGCAAAACATTTCGATAAAAAATGTTATCGTATCAAAACTGGCCGATTATTCACTTCATAAAACGCAAAGCTATGAACCGCTTAAAATTCAAAATGCCTCATGGTGGGCGGAACTGATTTCGAAGAACTCTCCTGATCCTCCCGATATCACCATCGATGTCGAGAAAGATCTGGAACTCATTCTTTTCACGGGCGGCACAACAGGTCTTCCCAAGGGGTGCATGTTGACACACCGCAATGTGTATGCCAACGTCATACAAAACGCGAATTCATTCGGGCCCGCGCACCTGCTGGTCAAGGGCGTTCTTACCGTATTAATGGGATTGCCTTTTTTCCATTCGTACGGACACAGCACCATGCATTGCATGACCTACGAGGGTTTTAATCAGATCCTGATACCGGACGCCAGGGATACGCCGGGCATGGTCAGCATGATCAAAGAATATCATCCGTTTATTCAAATAGGCGTTCCAACCCAGTTTCTTAAATTGTCGCAACAGGAATTAAAGGATGTTAATATCCTGGGTATCTCCGGTTCCGCTCCGCTTTCGAGGTCCGTGCAGGAAGAATTTGAAAAAAAGGGCGGGGGAGGCGGCATCATGGAAGGATACGGCCTTTCCGAAATGTCGCCCGTCACGCATCTGAATCCATCATTTATACTCCGTATTTTTGGCGGCCGGACTGTTGTCAACATGAACAACAAATTTCTTCAATTGCCCGGTCTGGCCGTTGTCATACGCGCCCTGTTGCGCGCCATCGGCAGTAAAAATGTCGGATATCTAATGGGCAGGAGCATGGGTTTTTTATCCAGGTCAAGCGCGAAGAAAGCCTCAAAGACAGGACTGGAAAAAAGGGGAACGATAGGCATCCCCCTGCCTGATACGGAAATAAAAATCGTGGATGTGGACACAGGAGCATCCCTTCCATGGGATGAAGTGCTTAGAGGTCGGACAGGTGAGATGTGTTTGCGCGGCGCGCAGAGAATGCTGGGGTACTGGCCTGAGGCGGGAAGTGGTCTGGATGATGAAGGTTATGTCCGATCAGGCGATGTTGTAAGGGTGGATGAAAACGGCTATTTCTATATCGTTGATCGTACCAAGGATATGATCATTGTTTCAGGGTTTAAGGTATATTCCAGAGAAATTGATGATATCCTGCATGATTATCCCGGTGTCGCGAGAGTCGCAACCATAGGAATTCCCGATCCCGAAAGACAGGGAAGTGAAAGGGTTTGCGTATTTATCGAGCCGAAGAAAGGATATGAGTCCTCCATTACTAAAGAGATTATTATTAATTATTTGACCTCCCGGGTGGCCAAATATGCCGTACCGAAGATGGTTCGAATCGTTGATGCAATTCCTCTAACAGAAATGCAGAAGGTCAATAAGAATCTGCTGCGCAAACAAGTATCTGAAGAAGAAATTAAGTCTTTTTGATGAAATTTTCCGGATATATGTTATAATCAGCATGTATTACCGGGCGGATGCGGAAAATAATTAAAAAGGGGGGAGTATGATAGCTTACACCGAGAAACAAATAAAAGAGCTGGATAAATATTATAAACATCCGCGGAATCTTGTGGATTTGTTCGAAGACACGGCGGCTAAGTGGGGTGACCGAAACGCCATCGGAACAAAAAATCTTCAAACGAAACAGTACGAATGGATAACCTACAACCAGCTTGCTCAAAGAATAAATAATGCCCGAAGCGGTATTAACCTGCTGGGCATCAATAAGGGCGATGCCGTGGGAGTTATCATCGGCAACTCTGTCGAATGGTACGTGTTGGAAAACGCGTCACACGGACTTGGCGCGATCTTCGTGCCCATGTATGAAAAAGAATTACAAAATACCTGGCACTACATCATCAAAGACAGCGGGATAAAATATCTTTTTGTCAAGGACGAACAAATCTTCGAACAGATCAAGCATTTTAAAAATGAAATAGAAACTTTAAAGGAAATCTTCATCATCTTTGGAGATGGCAAAAACAGCCTTAAATCGCTTGAAGAAACCGGAAGCAAAAATCCGGTGAAATCCTACAAGCCTCACTGGTCGGAGCCGGCGGATTTAATCTATACGTCGGGAACGACCGGGGAACCCAAGGGTGTGCTTCTTTCCCACGGCAATCTGACGTCCTGCTCTCAGGGCGGGTATCACATATTTCCCGATCTTAATGAAAATTCCGTTTCTCTGGCCATACTTCCCTGGGCGCACAGTTACGGGTTGAGCGGGGAGCTGCACAATTTCATGCAGTTTGGCGGAGCCGTGGCGCTTATGGAATCCGTCAACACTCTGGGCGAGGATTTTATCAAGGTAAGACCCACTTATCTCATCGCCGTTCCAAAAGTTTTCAATAAAATCTACGATGGAATTCAGGCGAAAATGCATGAAGAGGGCGGAATGAAAAAAATGCTCTTCGATATGACATGCAAAGAAGCGGCAAAATGCAGGGGGAAGGCGAATAAATCCCTGAAATTCAAAATACTGGATAAAATCGTGTTTTCAAAAATCAGGGAAAGATTCGGCGGCAGGCTTTCAGGAGTTCTTACGGCTAGCGCCGTCATGAATCCTGAAATAGCCATGTTCTTTGCCGATCTCGGCATACCCACTTATGACGCCTACGGGTTAACCGAAACTTCGCCCGCGATTACCATGAACTCTCCACTTCTCGGAAACCGGTACGGTTCCGTCGGCAAATGCGTGGAGAATATGCACGTCGTGATCGACAAGTCTCGGACGGACGATCAAAGCGATGACGGAGAAATTATAGCCTACGGCGCCAATGTGATGATGGGATATCACAATAAGCCTCAGCAGACCGCGGAGATTATGATGAAAGATAATTGGAGGGGATTCCCCGGAATACGCACCGGTGACCAGGGCCGCCTGAGCGCCGACGGATTTCTCTATATAACGGGCAGATTTAAAGACGAATATAAACTTTCCAACGGCAAATACGTTCACCCCGAATCCATAGAAACCGATATCAAGCTGGTACACAATATTGTCAATGCCTTTGTCTGGGGCGAAGGCAGGGAATACAACATCGCGGTCATTGTGCCGGATTTTGAAACGATGAAAAAAGATGACCGCATCGCCAAATGGGCGCAGGGCGCTCCTGCGGAAGTCGTAAAAAATAAAAATATTCAGGATTTCTTAACCGAAGAGATTAAACGGCATTTGAAAAAAACATATGGAGGGTATGAGATCCCTCAGCGATTTATATTTGTCAGCGAAGATTTCACCATGGAAAACGGATTGGTTACCCAGACGATGAAACTCAAGCGCAACAAGGCTCTGGATGTCTATTCAAATGAAATAGAAAAACTATATTAACACCATTGCTTTTTGCTCTTTTGAAAACATACGGGTCAAAAAAAGAGGGCTTGCGTTATGAAAAAAATAAATTCATCGACGAGCGCTGAAATACAAAAAAAAGCGGAAAAAAGACTGAAAATAAATGAAGAGATGGGCCGTCAATTGGCGGATAAATATGAAAGGCTGAGAAAATCTTTCGGCGTTACCGTTAATATTCTGGTTGCGGCTCTGGAGATGAGGGATCCCTATACTGCAGGCCATCAGCAGCGATCCGCGAATGTGGCCTGTGCCATCGCCCAGGAGATGGGGCTGCCTGAAGACATTATTGAAGGAATAAACATAGCCAGCACCATCCATGATATCGGCAATTTATCCATACCGGTGGAGATATTAACCAAGCCTTCGAAGCTCACAGGCAAAGAATATTCACGGGTAAAAGAACACGCCCGGGCCGGGTTCGAAATGTTTAAAGATGTGGAATTGCCCTGGCCGTTGGCGGAAATCATTTATCAGCACCACGAAAGAATGGATGGTTCCGGTTATCCCAGAAAACTCAAAGGGAACAAAATTCTGCTGGAAGCCCGCATTCTGGCTGTCGCCGATGTGGTGGATGCCATGTGCACACAGCGTCCCTTTCGAGCGTCACTGGGTCTGGACGCGGCTCTTGAAGAAATCGAGAAAAACAGGGGAACTCTTTATGACAAGACTGTGTCCGATGCCTGCCTGAGATTGTTTCGCGGAAATGACTATCGGATTACCTGAGAAGATAGTGCAAAGACGTTAAAAATCATGCAATCCAACAGTAATCCCTCAATTTTCAAATAAACATTAGGGATGAAGTTAGCCAGGCGTTTCAATTTGTATTGCCGCGCCTTAAGCATCGAAGAATCTCCCCTGGCTTGCCGCCCAAAAAGAATCGTTATTTTTAGTCACGCGGCCTTTCTTAGAACATGCAATATTGCTTGACTTAGGACCATTCTAAAGATAATTATAGCGGTGGTTCAGGAAGAAATAATTATTATGAAACGTGATAAAGTCAGAACATTAATTTTTCCATTTATGATTTGTATAGCCGTATGCTCCGCGCTTTCGTGCGCGCCTAAAACTAGAGTGGCTGTAAATCAACTGGATACCCCCGAACGTCACACCTTCACCGGTTTAAAACTGCTCGATCAGGAAAAGTATGCCGACGCCCAGCGCGAATTCAAAATGGCCATTCAACTGAACAATAATTATTCCAGGGCATATACCGGCATGGCCATGGTTGATATTTTTACGAACAAATTCAACACGGCGCTGGATGATCTGACGCTTGGTTCCAAATACGCTAACTCGGATGAAGAAAAGCTTTTTGTTAACGTCGCCAGGATTCAATACTACACCATAAGCAAATCGGACCCTCAATGGCCCGCGCTTGCTAAAAAACAATTCGATGAAGCGGTTGCGATTGATGCCAAACATGCATCTGCATATTATTTCATGGGGTTGGCCTATAAAGACGCGCTGGAATTCAATCTGGCCTCTCAGATGTTCACCAAGGTTATTCAGCTGAAAACCGATCATGTGGCTGATGCCGACGCGCAACTGAAGTTTCTGCAGAAAGTTCAACTGGCGATGCCTTCAACAGAAACGGGAAAGAGAGTCGCCCTCACGGAAAAATTAACCCGGGCGGATACGGCCGCATTATTTATGGAAGAATTGAAAATAAAAAATATTTACAATAAAGCGGCGCCAAAAGCCGCGGATTTGCCTTTAAAAGAGACCGCAAAAGGTTCCGCGGAAGTGAAGGAAAACGAGAGGGTTCCGGCCGAAGAAAAGGACACAAAAAAAGATTCCACGGAAGTCAAGGGAAACGGGAATGTCTTGACAGATGCTAAAGAAACACAAAATGTTCTTGCGGGAACTTCTTTATCGCCCCAGCCCGCACCTGTCAAAGTTTTGGCAAAAGATATAGCAGACCAGCCATATAAAACGTACATTGAGGGGATACTGGAGGCCGGCGTGCGGGGTCTGGAAAATGATCCGAACGGCAATTTCAATCCCGGCGAAGTCATCTCCCGCGGTGAATACGCCATCATGCTGGAAGATGTAATGCTGAAACTGACCGGGGAAAATGGTTCAGCCGCAAAGCATGTTAATGCCAAGTCATTGTTTCCCGATGTGCCCTCGGACATGCCTTGTTACGATGCTGTTATGGCCGTGACCTCACGGGGAATTATGGAAGCCAGGAATACCAAGACGGGAGAGTTCGCTCCGCTTAAACCCTTATCCGGCGTGGAAGCTTTGATGATTATTCGTAAGTTCAAGGAAAAGTTGAAAATAATTGATTAAGTAATTAAAATATAAAAATAATTATGAATAGGGCGCAAGCCCTTTTTGTTTGTGAAATAATAAAGTTCGGAAGACATCAATAAATCAGGGAGTAGAATTAAATGGCACGCAAAGAGTTGAGCAAATCATTTGAACCGGCAGAAGCCGAAAAAAGATTATATGATTACTGGATAAAAAATAAATATTTTCACGCACAGGACACAAGTGATGCTCCGGCGTTTTCCATTGTTATTCCTCCTCCCAATGTAACGGGAATGTTACACATGGGCCATGCCCTGAACAATACCCTGCAGGATATTATTACCCGCTTTAAAAGGATGCAGGGTTATAACACCCTGTGGATGCCGGGTATGGATCACGCGGGCATTGCCACACAAAACGTGGTTGAACAGCAGTTGATGAAGGAAGGAATCTCACGCCATGATCTGGGACGCGAAAAATTTATCGCCCGCGTGTGGGAATGGAAGGAAAAATACGGCGGCGTCATTATCAATCAGTTAAAGCGGCTTGGCTGTTCCTGCGATTGGGAAAGAGAGCGTTTCACGATGGATAAAGGCTTATCCCACGCTGTGCGGGAGGTTTTTGTCCGTCTCTACAATGAAGGCCTGATTTATCAGGGCGACTACATTGTCAACTGGTGTCCCCGCTGTCACACGGCTATTTCCGATCTGGAAGTGGAATTCAAACAGGATCAAAGCTTTTTGTGGAACATCCGTTATAAGTTTGCCGACGAAAGCGGAGAAATTGTGGTTGCCACAACAAGACCCGAGACGATGCTGGGCGATACAGCCGTGGCCGTTAATCCCAACGATAAAAGATATGCGGACAAAATCGGCAAATACGTTATTTTGCCCTTAATGAATAAAAAGATTCCCATCATTGCCGATGAATATGTCACGATGGATTTCGGCTCCGGCGCTGTCAAAATCACCCCCGGTTCCGATCCCAATGACTTTGCCATGGCCCAGCGCCATAACCTGGAAATTATTACGATCATCGACGGCAATGGAATCATCAACGACAACGGAGGGGCTTATAAAGGGCAGGATCGCTATGAGGCCCGTAAAAATGTTATTGCCGATCTGGATCGGCAGGGCTTTTTGGTCGGCACCGAGCCTTACGCGCATAATGTCGGTCAGTGTTACCGCTGCAAAACGGATATTGAGCCCATGGTATCCAAACAGTGGTTTGTCAAAATCAAACCTCTGGCTAAACAGGCGATAGCGGCCGTGGTAAAGGGCAAAATAAAGATTGTCCCGAAGTCATGGGAAGCAACTTACTTTGACTGGATGAATAATATTCGCGACTGGTGCATCTCCAGACAGTTGTGGTGGGGGCATCGCATACCCGTCTGGTATTGCGACGGCTGCGGTAAAATTATTGTTGCCACGGCTGATCCTGATAAATGTCCCGAATGCGGCGGCGCGAAGCTGCGTCAGGATGAAGATGTCCTGGATACCTGGTTTAGTTCCGCGCTCTGGCCTTTTTCCACCCTGGGCTGGCCCCAAAAGACAAAGGCTCTTAAAACGTTCTATCCGACTTCATTATTAATCACCGGTTTCGATATTCTTTTCTTCTGGGTAGCCCGCATGATGATGATGGGCATTTACGTGATGAAAGACGTCCCCTTTAAAGATGTTTATCTGCACGCGCTTGTGCGGGATGAAAAAGGGGAAAAAATGAGCAAGTCCAAGGGCAACAGCATTGATCCCATTTTGATGATCGATCAATACGGCACTGACGCTTTTCGCTTTACGCTGGCCGCCTATACAGCGCAGGGGCGCGACGTGCGCCTTTCGCCGGAACGGATTGAAGGCTATAAATTTTTTGTCAATAAAATCTGGAACGCCTCAAAACTGACGCTTGGTCATCTGGATGACTTCGATGAATCCGAGCCTCTTTGCGCTCCCGATTCTCTGCCCGATAAGTGGATCAAGGTAAAATTGAATGAGGCCATCGCGGAAGTCATTAAGGCTTTGGATGAATACCGTTTCAATGACGCCTCCGCCGCTGTTTACCGTTTTATCTGGCATGAATTATGTGACTGGTATCTGGAATTGAGCAAACCGGTTTTTTACGGCAAAGAAAATCCGGAGCAAAGAAAGACCGCCCAGCGGACATTGCATGAAGTTTTCCAGACAATGCTGCAGCTCCTGCATCCTTTCATGCCTTTTTTAACGGAAGAACTCTGGCAGATTCTGAAAGGCAGTGACGAAAATTCGATCATGGTCAGCAGGTTTCCCGTTGTCAACGCCCTGTGGGAAGATACGGCGGCGGAAAAAGAGATGGAGATGATCATGGAGATCATTACCTCCATCCGGAATATCCGAGGGGAGATGCGGATCGCGCCGTCGCAAAAGCTGAAGGTTTTTATTTCAGCGGCGGATGAACAAAATAAAAAATCCATTGAGAAGGATCAAAGTTATATCCTGAATCTGGCCAATCTTGAATCGCTCAAGGTCGAAATTAATATGGTCGAGCCCAAAGGCGTGGCAACCGCCGTAATCGGCGCCACAAAAATATTTGTTCCGCTCGCCGGCGCCGTTGATATTTCCGCGGAGAAGGCAAGGCTGGAAAAAGAACTGGGCAAAGTATCCAAAGATTTAGATCAATGCTCGAAAAAACTTTCCAACCGGGATTTTCGCGCCAAAGCGGCGTCGGAAATTATTCAGAAGGAAGAAGAAAAGTTAAAAGACTTTCAGAAAAAATTTACCACGCTGGAGGGCGCGCTTAAAAAATTAAAGGGATTTTCCGTTTAATAAATTTGTGTTAACGTGAGACGCCTCTTAAGGCAGGGAAATAAATGGTTTCTCAACCCATCATAAAAATCATCAAAGACGCTCTTCATGAAGATATCGGCACGGGCGATATTACTACGCGGGCCACAGTCAGCCCCGGAAAGAAAGGAAGGGCGCTGGCTATTGCCAAAGATGATTTTGTCATAGCCGGGATAGATATCTTTGCCCGGACGTTTCGGTGTCTTGATAAAAACATCAAAATTAAAAAATTAATCAACGATGGATGCCGGGCGAAAAAAGGCGATCTGATTGCCGAGGTAACGGGCAGTTTGTCCAACATATTACAGGCGGAGCGCGTTTCCCTGAATCTGTTTCAGCGCATGTCCGGCATTGCCACGCTTACGTCAAAATACGTGGAAGCCGTGCGCGGATGCAAAGCGGTAATTCTCGACACGCGCAAGACCGCGCCAAACCTGCGGATTCTGGATAAAATGGCCGTGCGTATCGGCGGCGGCACGAATCACCGCATTGGTTTGTATGACGGCGTGCTCATTAAGGATAATCATATTGAAGCCGCGGGCGGCATCACCGCCGCGGTACGGGCGCAAAGAAAGTATGTGAGACGCCCCATGAAAATTGAAGTGGAAACTAAAAATATGGCGGAAGTAAGGGAAGCTCTCCGCTGCGGCGTGGAGATCATCATGCTCGATAATATGAATGTTCCGGCCATGAAGAAAGCGGTGGATTTTGTGGCCGGACGCGCGCTGATTGAGGCATCCGGAAATATAAGCCTGAAGAATGTGGAGGCGATTGCCGCAATCGGAGTGGATTATATTTCCGTGGGAGAACTTACGCATTCTGTCCGCGCCGCCGACATTTCATTAAAAATATTACAATCGCTGTAAATCTTTTTACCCAAACGATATTGTAAGAAAACGTTCTTTTGCCATTACCCTTATGGATTGGAATTCAGAAATATTACAGAAAAGCCTTGCCGGAAAGTTCTTCGGTCACAAGCTTTATTATTATCCTGAAACAGGATCGACAAATGATGAGGCCTGTTCTTTGGGAATTGCCGGAGCGCCTCAAGGGACTGTGGTTATTGCCAATGCCCAGAACAAGGGAAAAGGACGCATGCGGCGTCTATGGCATTCGCCGGCAAATTGCAACATTTACACTTCTGTAATATTGCGGCCGCAAATGGAATTACCCAAAACCTCGTGGATTCCGCTTACGGCCGGTGTCGCCGTGGCCGAGGTTCTGGATATTTACTCTCCGGGAAAGTTTAAACTCAAATGGCCCAATGACGTTCTGATTGGCGGGAAAAAGGTCTGCGGCATTTTGACACAGATGGAAACATCGGGAGACGCCATTGATTTTGCGGTGCTGGGAATCGGCATTAATGTTAATATGAGCCGTGAACAATTTCCACGGGATATTCAGGAAATTGCCACATCTTTGGCCATTGAAACAGGACATGAAATATCCCGGCTGGAATTGATAATTAGCCTGTATGAAAATCTGGAAAAATGTTATAAAAAGCTGATGCAAAAAGGGTTCGCCCCGATCAGAGAAAAATGGCTGAAACGATCGGCCATGATCGGCCAAACGGTTCAGGTCATATTTAAGAATGAAACGATAGAAGGGGAGGCAACGGGGCTTGACGATAACGGGTCCCTGATTCTTATTGCGGAAGGAAACAAAGAAATTAAGGTCTTGGCGGGAGACGCGATGATTTTAAAACAGGCCAGGGAATGACGCGGATAAAAAATAGAGGAAAACGGGAAACACATTTAAAGGAGAAGTTATGCTTATAGTAATTGATGTTGGCAATACCAATACGGTTCTGGGACTTTTTGACGGAAAACGTTTACTGCATGATTGGCGCATACGAACAGAAATTGATCATACCATTGATGAATACGGCGTGCTCATTTATAATTTATATCTGTCCACCCCCATGAAAGTCAAAGAAATGAAATCCGTGTCAGCTATTATTATTTCGTGTGTCGTGCCGCCGATGCTCAACATTCTCGAGCCTCTCTGCATCAAGTATTTTAATATCAAACCGCTCATTGTAGGTCCCGGCATCAAGACGGGAATGCCCATTTTCTATGATAATCCCAAAGAAGTTGGAGCGGACAGAATCGTCAACGCCGTCGCGGCTTATGAAAAATATCACAAAGAATGTATCATTGTTGATTTCGGCACCGCGACTACGTTTGATTATATTTCTCCGAAGGGCGAATATATGGGCGGCTGTATCTCTCCGGGAATTGTGATTTCCAGTGAGGCTCTTTTTGAAAGGGCTTCGAAATTGCCCCGGGTCGAATTCAGCAAACCCAAAACGGTCATCACGAAAGATACGGTCAGCGCCATACAGGCGGGGATCATGTTCGGTTACGCGGGGCTTGTAGACGGTATTGTTGACAGAATGAAAGCGGAAGTAAAAACCAATCCGCTGGTAATTGCCACGGGAGGCCTGGCGAATATTATAGCGCCGGAAACCAAGACGATTGAAAAAATTGAAGAGATGCTGACCCTGGACGGTCTGCGTATAATCTATGATCTCAATAAAAAATGAATTTGAATAAATTATGCTGAATGTTGGATTGACGGGCGGTATTGCCTGCGGAAAATCAACCGTGGCAAAGATGTTTGTGCATAAGGGAGCGCACCTGATTGATTTTGACAAGCTCACTCACGAAGCGCAGGAACCGCATGGACCCGCGTGGGAAAAAATTGTCGATTATTTCGGAAGGGACATTCTCAAGCCTGACAAAAAAATAGATCGCGTTAAACTGGGCAACATTGTTTTTGCCGATAAAAAGAAACTTGCCAGGCTCGGTAAAATTGTTCATCCTTTAATTTATCGGGAGTGGGAAGCGCGTCTTGAAAAGATCGAAAAAAAGGAAAAACATGCCATTGTTCTTTCCGATGTTCCGCTTCTGTTCGAAGGGAAAATGCAGCATTTTTTTGATCTGACGATGCTGGTTTTAGTTTCTCCGGAAGATCAGATTAGCCGTTTGATGAAGCGAAACGCGTGGAGCAGGGATGAGGCTCAAAAGAGATTGAACAGCCAGATGCCGATTAGTGAAAAAATCTCACTCGCGGACATTGTCATAGATAATAAAGGACCCATTGCCCATACGGAAAAAAAAGTGGATGAAATCTGGCAGGAGCTCCTGCAGCGTGAAAAGCTAAAAATGAAATCATCCTGATGAAGAGTACAATATTCTGAATCACCCGGCAATTAAAGTCTTCCAAGAAGACTCAGGATTCCATGAAGGATCGTCAGCGGGTGCGGCGGACATCCCGGGATATACAGATCAACCGGCAAGATCGGATCAGCGCCATTTAAAACTTCAGGATGATCGATATAGGGACCGCCCGAAATGGAGCAGGCTCCCGTGGCAATAACTAATTTGGGAGCGGGCAGAGCTTTGTAGGTTTTTTCCAATGCCAGTTGCATGTTTTGGGAGACGGGCCCGGTGATCAAAAGGCCGTCGGCATGGCGGGGTGATGCGACAAATTGCACGCCAAATCGACCCAGATCATAAACAATGGTGCCCAAAACATTGGTATCCGCTTCGCAAGCGCCGCACCCTCCCGCGCTTACCTGTCTAAGTTTTAACGACCTGCTAAACAGACGTTTTGATTCTTTATCCAGAGAGGCGGAAAGTTTTGGGGAATTATTTTTATAAATAAGCGCTTCTCTGGTTCCGGCGGCCATTCGGAATTCCCTGGAAAAGCTTATAGCGCCATCAGGGCAGGCGCGAACGCATTGATTGCAGAACAGGCAGCGGCCCAAATCGATTATTAATCCTTCTTTCAAGGCGCCGGTGGGACAGGCTTCAATGCAGGCATGACAGTTGGAATTACATTTTGCCGGATCAAGGACCGGCAGGCCGCGAAAACGCTCGGGAAGAACCGGTTCGCCTTTGGGATAATCAATTGTCCATTTTTTTTGTTTTAAAGCGGTTGCCAATACATTCATCATAATTTTATCTCACAGGTCGTGTCCGCAATAAGAAAGATTAAAACTTTTATTACAAATGGGGAAATCGGAAATTTGCTGGTTTCTCATCGCCATAGCCAGTCCGAACCAATTATGAAATGACGGATCCATTATTTTATAATGTCTGAAATGCCCCAGATTATCGGTTAGTGCAACGTGGCATATTTCTCCGCGCCATCCTTCCACCATTGAAATTGCCATGCTGTTGGCTGCGGGTTTTTTTATTTCAGCAACGATATTTCCTTCCGGCCATATCTCCAACTGTCTTTGGATGAAAGCTATGGATCGCTGAATTTCCAGCCAACGCACATAGGCCCGCGCGAAAACATCGCCGGTATTCCACGTGGAGACAGGTATTTGTGAAAAGCGGAAAATGCCAAAAGGGAAATCATAACGGACATCGCGCACAATGTCGCACGCCCTCGCGGCAGGGCCGACCAATCCGAGATCCACAACCGCTTTAGCTGAAATGATCCCCGTGTTTTCGAAACGAGCCAGCACCGAAGGCGTGTCCCAGAGAAGATTAACCGCCCCAGTCAGATCATGAAGACCGTTTTTGAGACGATCTTTGAGCTGATTCCCCAAATGATCATCCAGATTAAAAGCAACGCCGCCAGGCATAATAAGTCCGCGACCGAACCTGCTGCCGCAAATTAACGCGGTCATATTCAGGAAATCGCCGCGAATACGGCCGCAGTAGGAAGCCGTCGGCAGGAATCCCACATCGCTGGCCAGCGCACCAAGATCTCCTGTATGATTGGCGAGACGTTCCAATTCCATCGCTATACCGCGGATGGCGGAAGCGCGGGGAGGAATAGGGGTGCCCGTCAGTGTTTCCATAAGATTTGCGTATGCCGTGGCATGACCGATTGTTGTATCGCCGGCCAGAGTTTCCATATACGGCAACGTCCGTTTTGCCGGTCCGCCGATTAAGGCCTGTTCTATGCCGCGGTGTTGATATCCGAGTGATATCTCCAAATGATAGACATTTTCGCCGTGACATTCGAATCGAAAATGTCCCGGTTCAATGATTCCGGCATGCACGGGACCTACGGCAACCTCATGGATTTCAGAACCTTCCAGACGAAAATAATCTGTTACGCCGATCACTGTATCGCCGGACCTGTTTTGATCTTCATTTTTATTATAATTTTTATGGAAGCGAATAGGCTTTAGCCATGGATGACCTTCCGGCTTTATTCCCCATTGCTCAAAAATTTCACGTTCAAACCAGTGCGCCTGCGGGCAGTCCGGCGTTAAAGCGGGGTAGGAATCATGAACGTTTGTTGAAATAACGGACAATATCCCTTTGGTATCATGAGCAAGAATGGCAAACAGGCGAATCATAGTTTGTGAAAAAACCTGCGGAACAATATTATCTTCCGGTACACCGAAAAGAGCGCAGATCCTTGCCCCCTCATTCACTGATGTGATCACGGCATTTCTGAAAGCGGTTGGCATAACCAAAGGTGCGTCGTCTACAGGGATAGTCTGACAATTACGCAATTGCCTGAATGACGTCAAATTCATGGAAGGCCCCCCTGTAAAGAGGCTGATGCACTGACCGTGTTGCGAATGACATCAGCAGAGGCATTCAAGGCGCTTTGAAGAGGTTGCGGCATCCATATCCCCAGCAGAAGAAGGATAGACAGCGGAGCAAAGACAAGGATAAATTCCACGAAACTTGCGCGCGACACAGGCGCCGTGGAATGCGGACGTCCCCAGGCAAGCGGAATGGCATGCCCCAACGCGCCGATAAATACAATGCCCGCTCCCAGAAGAAACAAAACAAGCGATACAGTTGCCCCTTTGTCAATAGCCGCCTTGAGAAGTTGAAATTCGCTTATAAACAGAGCAAACGGCGCAATGCCGATGAGCGCCAGTATACTGCAGAAGATGCCTATTCCCCAAACGGGCGATATACGCATGGAGCCGTTCATTTTCTCCATATCATGGCTTCCGCCTATGGCCTGACCCAGCCGGCCGGCGGCGAAAAAGGAAAGCGTTTTACACAGAGAATGATTCAACGTGTGGAAGAGCGCGGCGAATGTTCCCAAACCGCCGAGTCCCAATCCGAGGGCGATAATGCCCAGATGCTCGATACTGTGATAGGCGAGCAGGCGCTTCAGGTCGGTTTGAAAGAGGATGAAAACGGCGGCCGTCATAATCGAAATAATCCCGAATCCCGCAATCAGGTTCAGTCCCCAGGACGAATTCCCCGTAGCTGTTTCAACAATCGGCACATAGCGCATGACGCAGTACAGGGCGGCATTGAGCATAAATCCGGAAAATATGGCGGAAACGGGCGCGGGCGCCTGACTGTGCGCGTCAGGAAGCCAGGTATGCATCGGAGCCAGGCCCGCTTTTGTTCCGTATCCTACTAAAAGAAATATAAATGCCGCTTTAATTAATGTCGGATTAAGCGCTGCGGCATTGGTTCTCAGTGTTGTCCAAAGCAGGGCATTATGATTGCCAAACGCGACCCCCTTGGCCGAAGCGGCGGCAAGCAGTGTTCCCATGAAGGCGAAAGCAACACCGACTGAACAAATCAGGATATATTTCCACATGGCCTCCAGAGATTCACGCGACACATGAACGCAAATCAAAAAAGCGGTGATCAGCGTCGTGGCTTCGATGCCAACCCACATGATGCCCAAATTGTTGGACAAGAGGACAATGGTCATCGCGGTAAGAGCTTCACACCACAAGCAGGTAAACAATCTGATTTGATTTATTGTTAAGTTATGATGTTCCATTTCGGCTCTGAAATACACGCACGAATAGATTGAACTAAGACAAAAAATGAGCAGCATGACGAAATAATTATACGCAGATAAGGCATCCATGAAAAGCCACTGTCCCGCGGCATATAAAATATGATGTTCAAAGAGCACGGAGGTTATGGCAAAAAGGCCGATGATTGCCGTTCCGAAAACACCGGCGCACATCAAGCCAAGCGCCGTTCGGAGTGAAGGCATCAACAGGCAGGCAAATCCCGCAAAAGCAGGAATTAAAATCAGTAGCCCCAGTGTCATTTCATGATTCATTACCGTTTTATCCTTTTAAGTTGTTTAGACGATCAGAATCAAGATGATCGAACTCTCTGTTGATATTATAAATGGCGATCCCCATTACAAAGACAGCCACAAAGACATCCAGCATTATTCCCAGCTCAACAAGAAAAGGTATTTCCACCACAGAGACAACGCCTACTGTGTAAATGCCGTTCTCAAGAATGATATAGCCGAGGCATTGATTCAGAGCATTGCGGCGCGCGACGATAAGAAACAGGCCGGTGAATAGAGTCGTGAGCGCTGCCGGAATAACAAGAGAAGAACCGCTAAGCGCGGCAAGCAGCGGGAGTTTTTCTCCCAGCCACAAAGAAATGCCCAGCATGACCACTCCGGATATAATTGACATAATATATCCGACAAAGGGTTCGCTCTCGTGCTGGGTTCCGGCTTCCCTGATGCCGCGTCGCAGAAGATAAGGAAAGACAAAGCCTTTAATCATAAAACTGACCGCGGCAATTATGATCAGGCGAGGTGTCATCGAGGACGAATGCGCGATCAAAACCAGTAAGCCCATAAGCATGCCCTGAAAGGAAACGATGCTAATGCACGCACGCAGTCGGCTTAGCCCCAGAAGCGCCATGTCGGAGAGGACAAGCAGAATCATAATTATCTCGATGGTTGAGTCCATTGATTACCTCATAACCAGAATAAAGGCAAAAGCCGATAATGAGCCTGCCGCAATGATTAATTGCGGAATACGCGCCAGACGCAGTCTGGCCATCGTTGATTCGATAATCCCGACAACAACCGCAAGCAAAAGTAATCCGAAAACGGATATCATGCTGTACAAAAGCCAGAAAGAACCGGCGGGAGACGGAAATATGATGCCGATAATAAGCAGACCCAGCACCCAGAGTTTTAAAGATGAACTGTACAAAATGAAAGCAAAGTCCGGGCCGCTGTGATCAAGCACCATAACTTCATGGATCATTGTCAGTTCAAGATGCGTATTGGGATCATCGAACGGGATACGGGCATTCTCACAAAGAAATACGATGAGCAAAGCCGCGACGACAAGAACAATTTCGGGCGAGAAAAAATGAGCCCTGGGCATGATTTGAGACAGGGATATTGTCTTTGTTTCCCGGGCAATGGCTCCAAGTCCAATAAGCAGCGCGGGTTCGGCCAGCGCTGAATAAAGCACTTCACGGCTGGCGCCCATGCCTTCAAAGCTGGAGCCGGTATCCAGAGCCGCGATAACGGTAAAAAACCGCATAAGTCCTAAAATGTACGCCAGCAGCAACAGATCTCCGGGAAAAGCGAGCGGCGCCGCCTGGCCGCCCATGGGCACAATGGCAAGCGCCAGTAAAACGGCCGCAAGCGAGACGACCGGACCGGCTTTAAAAATCCAGGAAGTAGTTTTGCTGTAAACGGCGCTTTTTTTCAGTTGCTTGATAATATCGAAATAAGCCTGCATAAGCGGCGGTCCTGTTCTGCCGGCAAATGAGGCTTTCGTTTTATTGATAACGCCCTGCAGCAATGGAGCAAGAATGAGACCCAAACCAATGTTAATGATTGAAGCGATTTCCACGCGCCTTACCTCATATTCCAGAAAAGTAAAATCAGCAGAGTGACTACCAGATAAAGGACATAGAGATGAATGCGGCCCTCCTGCACGATCTTCAATTGCCTGAAGAAATTTGTAGTCGTCCTGATAATGGGTTTATAGATTCCGTCCGAGCCAATGTCCGGCGTGTGGGACTCAAATTTAGAAGCTGAAGGGAAATAGGCATCGGAAATCGTAATATTATTTTTTGTTCTTAAAAAAAACTTAAAGAGTTCGAGAACCGGTTGAGCAAAAGATGATGCCGTGTATTGCATTTGAGCTGTCGGCGCGGCATAACCGCAGTCCCATGTCAGGACGTTTTCAACCGGACGTCCGGAAAGTAGAAGATGTCTTAATCCGGCAATGGCGGCAAGAATGACGATAAAAACGAGAGACCCCATGGTAATATAGCCAAGCCAATTTGACGCTGTCTGGATTTCCCCGGAATGAATGCTGCCCAGGATGACGCCGGTAACCGGCGACATCATCCGGATGACAAAAGGACCCGTAAGACCGATAACGATGCATACGATGGAAAGAATCATCATGGGGATAATCATCCAGAAACCTGATTCACGCGCATTTCGCGCGGCGCTGCCCCGGGGTTCTCCGAGAAAAACAATGCCGAATGCTTTTGTAAAGCAGGCAGCGGCAAGACCTCCGATGAGGGCAAGGCCTGCAATCGCGCTGATGAGAAAAATAGCGGCGTTCGGACTCATTTCTATCGCTCCCTGAAAAGAGGCCATGTAGATGACAAACTCGCTTATAAACCCATTGAGCGGCGGCAGACCGGAAATAGCTATGGCTCCTATTAAAAAAGACAGCGCCGTGAAGGGCATCTTTTTGACCAACCCTCCGAGATGATCGATTTTCAGCGTATGGGTATTGTGAAAAACCGATCCGGCCCCCAAAAACAGCAGACCTTTAAATAAAGCGTGATTGACAACGTGCAAAAGCCCACCGGCAAATCCCAATGCGGCAACCACCGGCATGTTCGCGCTCCAGCCAATAACTCCAACACCTAAACCTGTGACGATTATTCCTATGTTTTCAACGCTGTGATAGGCTAAAAGGCGTTTGAGATCATGTTGTGCCAACGCATAGAGGACTCCAAACACGCCGGACACGATACCTATGGCGACCAGCAGCCATCCCCACCACAGGGGCGGAGCGCCTAAAAAAGAAAGTATCCGAACCAGACCGTAAATGCCCGTCTTGATCATAACGCCGGACATAAGCGCCGACACGGGGCTGGGAGCCGCGGGATGGGCTATCGGCAGCCAGACGTGAAACGGCATTATACCTGCCTTTGTGCCGAACCCGACAAGGGCGAGAATAAAACAGATACCGGCCATTGAAGGTGAAAGACTTTTAGAAAAAACATCAAAATCAAGAGAATGGCTTCCCGCCCCCAGGATCAGAAACATGGGCAGCAAACATGCCGTTCCCAGATAGGACGCGACCATGTAAATCCATGATGCCTTGCGCACGTCATTTTTTTCATATTCAAAAGCAACCAGAAAAAAAGAGGAAAGCGCCATAATTTCCCATGCGATAAGAAACAATATCGTATTATTAGCAAGGCAGACCATAGCCATACTCACCACAAGCAGATTGAAAAAGAACCATGAAATACCCAGCCATTTTTCGTCCCTGTAGGCCATGAGGTATTCTTTGCCATAAACTGCCGCCATCATGGACAGAACAAAAATCGGCAGAATAAAAAAAGCGGATAGAGGATCAAGCTTGAGAAAGAATGATCCGTAAGGCATATCCCAGACGAGATGAATCGTTTCGGCATTCCCGTAAAATATAGACTTTAAGACCGGAATTATTGCCATCAGACAGCCGACAAGTGTCGCACCGACACCAAACAACGTACTTAATTGAGAATTTCTGCAGAAGATTAATGCCAGTAATCCGCCGGCAATAATGACTGACAAACCAATAAGAATGAACGACATTTAAACTCCCCCGCGTGTTTCACTGGGGAAAGTGGATTCAACCTGTCTTGCCAGTTCTATAATTTCATCACGTGAACTTTGATTTTTAATAGCGTCTTTAAACGCGGGAGTGCGCAGGGCGAAAGCAAGCCTCGATAGTAAATAAAGGTGAGATCTTACTGTAGGCGCGATAATTGTAAAAAGACAAAATACCGGCTGTCCGTCCAGGGAAAAAAATTCTATAGCCCTTTCCAAAAAACAAAGCGTTACAATAGGCTCATGAACGTTTAACACCACGGGGTTACGCACGTGAGGAATGGCAATTCCGTCGCCCACTCCCGTGGAACAGACAGCTTCCCTCGCCAGAAGAAACTGCAGGAGTAACGAACGGTCCGCCTCATCCTGAAGCCGGATGTTTTCCACAACCGCTTTTAGAGCTGTTTCCTTAGTCGTTCCGGTAACACGGTAGAAAATGCCTCCCGCTGTCAAAGCATCGGCCAGACCAATAACCGGAACCCCCTCCGGTTCAGTAAATATATTCGCGTTGATATTGATTTTTCGCGATGTTGACCATTCCAGAATTTCTGATTTATTAAAACGGTATTGTCCCTGAATCCGGTAAGCCGGAATAGTTCCCTGCTTAATCCACCGTCTTATTGTCTTTTCCGACACATCCAGCAATTCAGTTAAATCTTTTATAGTTAATTTCATTTTCCCCGCGATCAACCCATATTTGCCCATTTATGCTCAATTGTGATAATAGCATAGACAATTTTGGTCAGTCTCATACACGGGAACTTTTTGCCTGTCAATAATATTTTGCATTGTATAATCTATGGAAGTGTCATAATAATGTTTTAGCTATCTTGCCACTGACCGTCGCAGGCAAGAAGAGGGAAAAATAAATTAAATCAAATAAAATGTTAATAAAAAGTAAAATATCCGCTGAAAATAAAAACCGCTGTCTTTCCTGCGGCACGACAAAAAATATAAAAAACCGCCGCTACTGCTCCATAAAATGCCGCCAGCATCTGAGGCAGAAACTCAACATGAAGAGCGGCCTGCTGCAGGCTTTGAATACCCGTTACGCGACCTTTTACTTTACGGACACGAAGATTGTTCTGGATATCGTGCCTCACGGGATGAAAGAAGTATTCCGTTACGAAAGCAGGCGCAGGGCGGGCAGCAGTCCGGCCGCCGATTTCGGTATCATGACCAATCATCTGGGAGAGGCCTGGTGGGCGGAATCCAGACGAACCAATAAAAATTATCTTGCCTCTCAGCATGTTTTGAAGCTGGCGTCGCGCCACGCTATTTCCGACGGATCACAGCGTCCCAGATTAATAAGGATTCCCACCCTGAAAATGGAATCTTTGAATTGCCTGGAAATCAGTAAAGCCGATCTTCACTCCCACGAGTTGAATAAAATCGTGAAGAATGCTTACCGGCGGCAGGTGAAAATTCACCATCCCGATCTGGGCGGGCAGGCCGCGTCTTTCAGAAAAATTCATGACGCTTATAAGGAACTCCTGCGCTGGGCGGACAATCCTGTATTTATCCGCCGACGCGGCTTTCCGGATAAATGGTATTATAGCGGAGAAAATGAAAAATGGGTTCAACCGGTATCCGCGCGTGATTAAATTTATTTAAAATAAATTACCGGCGGTGAGCTTTTAAGTCTTCGGGCGTGTTAAGGTTAAGAAAAAGGTGTTTGTCTTTCTCGAAGGGTTTAATTTTTTCTTCCGTAATGCCAAGCGTCCGCACTTCTTTGTATAAGTCACTGATTTTGAGATTTTCCGCCTCGATCATCCTTTTAATGTATAAAAGACATCTGCCTGAATAAAGCGCGTGCAGCGTCTGGAATCCTTCGGGATGCTCGGGAACAACAATATCATACCGGCCCTTCTGATCAATCATGTAAAGTATAAAGTCTTTGTTTAAAAATGGCATGTCGCAGGCACTGATAAAAGCGTAGGGATTTTTCGCGTAAAACAGACCCGTGTAGATTCCTCCCAGGGGGCCCTTGCCCTTGTATATATCCGTAACGACAGAAGCGTCGGCAAATTCAATATAGGCAAGTGGATCGTTTGTAACGATAATAATCTCGTTGAAGATCTGACGATAAATATTCAGCGTTTTTTCAATCAGACGGACCCCGTCAATTTCCAGAAAGGCTTTATTGACGCCCATGCGGGAATTTTTACCGCCGGCTAGGATAATTCCTGTCACATTTTTATTCATAAGAGTACCATTCCTATCGTTGCCGCCTCAATATCATCTTTGATTTAGAAATGGTATAAAATCCTTTTTTAACGCAACAGAAAATATAAAGAAACACTTTAGAATGTTTAAGATTGATATTAAAAAACAACGGGAAACCTCATTGTTACCTGATAAGATTTCCCGTTGTAATGTTTTTAAAAACACGCTTTAAAAAAGTTATTTTTTAAAGCGTGTTTTTTATATTAATGGCCTTCTTCCATGGCGCCCGCGATATACATCATGGCCAGAAGCATGAAAACAAGCGTCTGTACCAGAGATGTAAAAATCATCAGAATGAAAACGGGGATGGGAACAAGGTAAGGAACCAGAAAAAGGACAACCAGCAAAACGATATCTTCGCCTTTGATATTGCCGAATAACCGGAATGTCAAAGAAAGCGGCCTTGATATATGGCTGATAACTTCAATGGGCAGCATCAGCGGGGTCAGCCAGCCGACAGGTCCCATAAACTGTTTGAAGTATTTGAATCCGTGATTCATGACTCCGACAACATGCGTTGACAGAAAAACGATAATGGCCATGGCCGCGTTCGTATTAATGTTCGCGGTAGGAGATTCAAAACCGGGTATAAGACCAATAAGATTTGATGTAAGAATGAATAATCCCAGGGTCGCGATCAGGGGGAAAAATTTTCTGCCTTCATGACCCATGGTTTCATTTAGCAAAGAATCAAATCCGCCGATAATGACTTCCATGACGTTCTGGACTTTGCCGGGATAGACAGCCAGGCGTCTCGTGGCTAACATCGAGAGCACGGACAAAAGAACGACGACAACCAACGCGTACATGCACTGCTCGGGAACATAACGATTTTCTAAAAAAAGAAGTGTCTCCATATTCTATTCTACTTAACCTCCTTGAGAAAGTTATTTTTTGTCGTATTGGTAAATATATTTATAATTATATTTATGATAACCAGCGAAAGTCCGATCAGCAGACCGATAATATTCACCGTATTATAGGCGATTAGAAAATATAGAACAACGCCCGTTGCGGTCAGGCGCAGGAAATATTTTCCAACAAGTTTTCCTTTTATGTTTCCGGTATTAACAGCGAAAGCATTGCGCAGGCTTCGATCCATCCAGTAGAAATTTATAATGCTGATAAAACCGCCCAGAAGGACACCGAGGGCAAATTTAAAAGGAGCAAATATGACTGCGGGAATAAAAAGAATGGTAAGTATAATCCAGTTGGCTAATTCAATTCTTCTTTGTAGGGGGTCTTTGGCGATGAGGTTCACTTTTTAAACTCTTTATGATCTTTTCTTCATCCGTAAAATTTTCTTTAACTAATTTATATAAATTACGAAATCCTGCCGCGATACCTATCATTAAAAAAATAACACTGAAAACATGGCCGGAGTCGAATTTTTTATCTAAATAAACTCCTATCAAAAGGCACCCGAAAACTGCCAGAATCATGGCAATGCCCACGCTGCTGGCAAAAGCCATTTGCATGGCGTACTTTCTGGTTTCCTGATCCATTTTCTGGATGGCTCCTTAACATTAAATGATGAACAAAGTCAAGCAAAACATGACTGACGTTCATTTTTTTAACAAATGACGATTTTCCCGATACCAGTCAATTGTTTTTACAAGACCCGTTTTCATATCCGTACTGGCCGTAAATCCAAATTCTTTCAATGCTTTGGACGTATCCAGCAGGCGTTTCGGCTGACCGTCCGGCATCGAGGTATTCCAGACGATTTTTCCCGTAAATCCGGTTAGTTCCGCGATGAGTTTTATTAAGTCTTTAATGGATATTTCAAAGCCCGCGCCGATATTGACAGGCTCGCTTTTGTTGTAGGATGCCGTTGCCAGATAAATGGCTTCGGCCGCGTCTTCCACATAAAAAAATTCCCGGGTGGCCGATCCGGTGCCCCAGACTTCGAGGCTGTCGGAGTGGTTGTCCATGGCGTCAAAACATTTTTTGATTAAGGCGGGAATCACATGGGACGAACGGGGATCAAAATTATCGCCGGGTCCGTAAAGATTTACCGGCAGCAGAAAAATGGAATTAAAGCCGTATTGCTGCCGGTAGGCCTGCGACTGAACCAGCATCATTTTTTTAGCCAACCCGTAAGGGGCATTGGTTTCTTCAGGGTAGCCATTCCAGATGTCGTTTTCCTTAAAAGGGACTGGCGTGAATTTGGGATACGCGCAGATCGTGCCCAGAGCGACGAACTTTTCAATATTCCGCAGATACGCTTCATGCATCAATTGCGCGCCCATGATCAGATTATCGTAAAACAGTTCAGCCGGCTTTTCCTGATTAAAGCCAATACCGCCGACTTTGGCGGCAAGATGAATGACAATTTCCGGTCTGTTGTCTTCATACATCCTGCGAATATCGGCAATATCGGTTAAATCATATTCGGGACGATCGGCAATGATAATATGCTCACAGCCATGACCGATCAGTTTTTTAATCAGATGGCCTCCCAGAAACCCTTTGCCGCCTGTAATGGTTATCCTTTTATTTTTCAGCACCGCAAAATCCTCATCGTCAATTTAAGCAGGTTTAAGTAAGGCGTTCACTGTTGATGCAGGAGAATCCCGCGTCCACAAGCGTTTTTTCTTTTTGGGCCAGATGCATATCGGCCTCAATCATCATGTCAATCAGCTTGTCAAAGGTAACTTTGGGCTTCCAGTTCAGAATTTTTTTTGCCCGGGACGCGTCGCCAAGCAGAACGTCAACTTCCGTCGGGCGGAAATAACGGGGATCGATGGAAACATATTTATGATAATCAAGATCGAGCTTGCTGAATACTTTTTCCGCGAACTCGCGCACCGAGTGGGTTTCGCCGGTGGCGATCGCATAATCGTCAGGATTGTCCTGCTGAAGCATCAGCCACATGGCTTCCACGAAATCCCCGGCAAATCCCCAGTCTCTTTTTGATTCCAGATTGCCGAGATACAGTTTGTCTTTCAATCCCAGTTTAATTTGTGTGGCGGCGCGGGTGATTTTCCGGGTGACAAAAGTTTCTCCACGCCTCGGCGATTCATGATTAAAAAGAATTCCGTTGGTAGCGAAAATACCGTAGGCGTCGCGGTAGTTGCGGACAATGTAATAGGCGTAAACTTTCGCGGCGGCATAAGGGCTGCGGGGCTGGAACAACGTGTTTTCGCTCTGCGGCGGCGGCGCGGCGCCGAACATTTCGCTCGACGATGCCTGATAGAATTTAGTTTTGATTCCTGTTTTACGGATGGCCTCCAGAATCCTCAGCGTCCCCAATCCCGTGACATCGCCGGTGTATTCGGGCATATCGAAACTTACTCGGACATGACTTTGCGCGCCTAAGTGATAAATCTCATCAGGGCAAAGGGAGTGCAGCATATCCATAAGCTGCCCGGAGACGCTTAAATCGCCGTAATGCAAAAACAATTTCGTGTCTTTTTCATGAACGTCGCGATACAAATGATCAATGCGATCCGTGTTGAAAGTGCTGGAACGGCGTATCAAACCATGAACCTCATAACCTTTGCTCAAAAGAAGCTCGGCCAGATAGGAACCGTCCTGACCGGTGATTCCCGTAATGAAAGCTTTTTTCATTTCATCTCCCAAAAATTTTATTATGTGTATTGGTATTGCAAATCGGGGTCCACATTACCGTAATGATCGGCGCTTGTCAATCGGGGAGGTTATAGATTTTTTAGCGCCTTCGCCGCGCGATCCAGCGTGAAAGAGATATCGGCTTTGCTATGGGCGAAGGAAACAAAAACGGCCTCGAATTGTGAAGGTGCCAGCCACACGCCGTTTTTCAACATGCCGTGGAAAAAGCGGGCAAATAAAGCTGTGTCCGATTTTTGAGCCGTGTTTAAATCGTAAACGGGGCCTTCCTGAAAAAAAATCGTGAACATCGAACCTATGCGGTTGACGCAAATAGGAATCCCTTTGGCTGAAAATAGACTTTTCATCCCCTTGCAAAGACGTTTTGTTTTATCGTCCAGCAAATTGAATGAACCGGCTTTTGATTTGATGATGTTGAGCGAGGATAGACCCGCGCTCATCGCCAGCGGATTTCCGGAGAGCGTCCCCGCCTGATAGATGTCTCCAACAGGTGCGAGTTTTTCCATAATTTCTTTTTTCCCGCCGACGGCTCCAACAGGCATTCCTCCGCCTATAATTTTACCCAAGACTGTTAAATCGGGTTTTATTCCGATTAAATTCTGGAAGCCGCCGAAGGTAAAACGAAATCCGGTGATGACTTCATCAAAAATTAAAACAATGCCGTTTTTTGCCGTGAGCTCTCTTAGCTTTTCCAGAAATCCCGCTTGGGGCGGGACAACCCCCATATTACCCGCAACAGGTTCAACGATAATGGCCGCAAGCCGCGAACCGTAAGTATCAATCGCTTTTTGTAGCGCGTCAGTATCGTTGTACGGCAGGCTCATTGTCAGCCTCGCGAGTTCGGCAGGAACTCCCGGAGAGCCCGGAATACCCAAAGTCGCGACGCCTGATCCGGCTTTAATCAGAAGTGAATCCGAATGCCCGTGATAACAGCCGTCGAATTTCGCGATCAAATCCCTGCCTGTAAAACCCCGCGCCAGGCGTATGGCCGTCATGGCCGCTTCGGTGCCGGAGGAGGTGAATCGCACGCGTTGCATGGAAGGAATGGCCGATGAAATTAATTTCGCGATTTGCGTTTCGGCTTCAGTCGGCGCTCCGAAACTTGTTCCATATTTCGCCGTGCCGCAAATGGCGGCGGTGACTTTTGAGTGAGCGTGCCCCAGAATCATGGGTCCCCACGAAAGCACATAATCAATATATTCCCGCCCGGAAACATCGTAAATTTTACTGCCTTTGGCGCGGCTCACAAAGACCGGTTTGCCGCCGACGGCCTTCCACGCGCGGACAGGAGAATTGACGCCTCCGGGAATCACAAGGCTAGCTTTGTTAAAACAATCCAGACTGGTTTTATTCATTTAAAATACTCCGGAGATGTTTTTTTATATTCTTTGACGCTTTCCAGAATCAGGTAATCATTGATTCCCGCGGCCGTGGCCGCTTCAGTGATCAATGAAGCGATATTTTCGTCATGGGAATGAATCATGGTAAAAACGTTGTACCTCTTTTTAAAAGCGGGTTTCCGCTCGTAGCAGTGGGAGATAAAAGGGAAAGACGCGAATATCTTTCCCGCATTTTGTACATGTTCCGCGGGAGCGGCCCATGCCACCAGCGCGTTCTTTTTATAACCGGCCTTTTGATGGCGAAGGATGGCTCCCAATTTACGGACATAACCTTTTCCCTTGAGTTGCCTGATCGTGTCCAGAACTTCCGCGCCTGTCAATCCGCAGAGATTGCCTGCTTCCTCAAATGGAAACTTCACCACGGCCATATCTTTTTGAATGACACGGGCAACTTTTTTTTGCTTTGATGTTAAACTTTTCATTACATAAATTTTATCCCGCATGAAAAATAAAATCAAGTTATTGGTTAAATTTATAAAATATTTCTTGACAACCGTTCGGGTGTTCGTTTAAAAAGATGTACAAGTTGCCGGATTGCTAAATTTTGAAGAAAGGAGGTATTAAAAATAAACTATCGGCGACCGGTAATTTAAATTTTACAATAATATTTTAAGGAGAATTTAAATGAAAAAGAGTTTGATTTATTCAGTGCTGGCGTTCGTGTTGGTTATTGTCTCTGCTCCCTTTGTTTTCGCGGCTGCGGAAGCGGCTCCGGCTGTTGCGGCAGGCGTAGATTACACTAAAGCTATTGTTATTGGTTGCGGATTGCTCGGCGCTGGCTTCGCGATGGGATTTGGCGCGATTGGCGCTGGCCTTGGTCTTGGACAGGCAACAAGCGGCGCAAGTAACGCAGTTGGCAGAAACCCCGAAGCACAGGGTAAAGTTATGTTAACCATGATGGTCGGTATGGCCATGACGGAATCCGTCGCTATTTACGCGTTGGTTATTTCGTTGATTATGCTTTATGCCAATCCTTTAATCAAACTGCTTGGTTAATAGGAGCAAAGGCGTAAGCTTTGTAAAAAGCAATTAGCTATTTTATCAAAGGGAGAAGAAGCAAATAATAATGGACTTCTTCTCCCTTTTTTTCTATTTTTAAAAATTCCCCGGAATCAATTCCAAACCCAAACCAATAAGACAGTCTTATAATAAAAGATTATAAGCGTCTCTCATTACACCACTCATTATGATGCAGATTTGATCGCGTCTAGCGGCCTGTTGTCCAAATCAAATCCATTTGAGCGGCCATTGAAAGTGTTTTGGAAAAAATAAATCCAAGCGAAGCGCAAGATCAGTAATGACAACTGTTTGAGCCGAAGGCGAGTTTTGTCATTGCCTGAAGCGAGCCTTGGATTTATCCAAAATGCTTTCGGCTGCGAAAAGGGATATTTGGGCAACAGGCCGTTTTGGACGCGACCATTGAAAATATTACTAAAAAGTTATCCTGATTAAAAAGCTGAAAAGTAAAAATAGCCTTTGGAAAACCATGTACCAAACGAGTGATATCTAAATATTATCCTTCTGAGAAATACGGATTAAAAAACAATCGTGTTAAAATATCAAAGGCAATGCCCGCTATTTTTAGCCGCTTCTAATATTTTGCATTTCCCCAATTCACAGGCTTTGCGTATATCATCGCATCCGTGTTGGTTGTCGCCTTGCTTAAAATAAGTTATGCCCCGATTATTATAAGCATCGGCATAATCTCGTTTAATAGATATGACCTTATTAAAGTCATCGATAGCGCGTTGATATTGCCTGCTCATGCCATAAATTGTTCCTCTGTTATTATAAGCATCTGCATAATCCGGTTTGAGGCGGATTGCCTTTGTATAGTCATCCAGAGCGCTTTGGTACTGACCGAGTTTGTTGTATGAATTTCCCCTGTCATTATAGTAATAAGCAAAATCCGGTCTCAGACGGATTGCTTCGCTAAAATCTTCTATAGCACGTTGGAATTGATTGAGCTTAGCATAAGTAAACCCTCTGCTATTGTATAAACTGGCATTTTTAGGGTTAAGGCTTATGGATTTATTGTAGTCTTCAAATGCATATTGATACAGGCCGAGTTCAGCATAAGCTTTTCCTCTATTGCTGTAAATGCCACCGTAAAAAGAATTAAGATGATCATTATCAGAGGTTAAGATATGATACGGCATCATAAGAACCTTGTTATACTGATCTATAGCCTCTTTCATTTTTCCTTCGTCAAACAGAGCGATACCTAAATTGTTATGCGCTATATAGTTATTCTTTGTCACATTCAAAGCATGGTTCCAAAGCGTGATACTGTTTTTCCAATAACTGCATTGCTTCCAGGTTAAAACTGCAAGAATAGCAAGAACGGCTATTGCTGCCGGCAATAAAATCTTTTTTCGAATATCCTCGCGTTTAAACAGAAAAGGAATGCTCCATGCAAACATAACGGCAATACCGATAGAGGGCAGATAAGTATGACGATCCGCCATCGCCTGCGAGCCAGCCTGTATCAGACCGATTAAAGGTATCATGCTTCCCAGATACCAGAACCAGCCCACGAATAAAAAAGGCAGTTTCTTCATGGAATAAATAACCATAATAGTAATTAGCATAAGGATGAGTGCGAATACTATAATTTTCCATAAAGGAAGGAATATTTCATAGGGATAAAACACGGCTAAATCAACCGGCCAGAATGTTTTTTCTAAATAAGCCCCATAAGAAATAATCGCGTTGAAACCGCGTTTGAGGAAGGGAAGCCCTTCAGCGGGAGCAACCGCTCCTATTTTATTTTGTCCGTAGAAAGTGATGATGCTTGAGGCGATGCTTGCTAAAATAAAAGGAATCTTTTCCGAAATAAGATTTCTGACTGAATTAAATTTGTTCCCGGCCTGTTGTTCATTCATCGCTTTTTGCCACCGTCCAAGCGGCCAGTAATCCAGAAGCATCAGCAAAAAAGGCAGGGTGACCATCATAGGCTTGGACATCAGAGCCAGAACGAACAATATCAGGCACAGAATATATTTGGATAGTTTGGGTCGTTCAACATAGAAGGCGTAAGTGAAGATACAAGCCATTCCGAAGAACATGCTTAAGACATCTTTTCGTTCGGCGGCCCAGGCTATTGATTCCACCCTCAAGGGGTGAAGCGCGAAAAATGCGGCAGCAAAAGCTGAAGGCCAGATATAGTTTGTTGCTTTATTCAAAAAAAGGAACAGGAAGATAACAGCGCCGATATGCAAAAGCAGGCTGACAAAATGATGTCCGGATGCGTTTGCTCCGAAGAGACTCCAGTCCAGCATATGAGAAAGCCAGGTGATAGGCTGCCAGTAAAAGAAATCAAAACTGGTAAACGCCCATTTGATGCTTTCCGGATTAAATCCCGATTGAATATGATTATTTTCGGTAATACATTCCGGGTCGTCATAATTGATAAAATCATTGGATGCTATCCGGCTGAAGGAAGCGCAGGAAGCAACTATTAAAAATATGACGATGAGATAGGTGTATTTTTTTTTCAAGACAACACCCCAATAATCCTTCAACAAAGATAACCAATTTCTTTACTATTTTATATCGTAAAATTAATCAGGCGTAATTTGTGTTTATTACGGATGCACGTTTTATCTTGTCCCGTCCATTTCGGACTATCGTAAAAAAATATTGTATTTCAGGATGCACCAAAGTGCGCTGAAACCATCCATCCAGCCAATCTTTTTTCCTTCTTCATAAGTGCGTCCGTAATATGAAATACCCACTTCATAAACTCGTATATTTTTTATTCTGGCAATTTTTGCGGTTATTTCAGGTTCAAAACCAAAGCGGTTTTCCTGAAGTTTAATGAGTTTAATGATTTCAACTCTGAATAATTTGTAGCAAGTTTCAACGTCTGTTAAGTTTAAATTAGAAAACATGTTGGAAATGAGTGTAAGAAAACGATTACCGATACTGTGCCAGAAAAATAAAATACGGTGTGGATTTCCGCCCATAAATCGGCTGCCGTAAACCACATCGGCAAAGCCGTCTAATACCGGCTGTAACATTACATTATATTCCCGCGGGTCATATTCAAGGTCGGCATCTTGAATAATAATAAAGTCCCCCTTGGCTTGATCAATCCCTGTGCGTATCGCAGCACCCTTGCCTTTATTGACGGGATGTTTATAATATTCAATATCAAGTTCAGGGTTATTTTGTTTATATTGCAATACCTCTTCTTCCGTATTGTCGGAAGAAAAATCATTAATGACAATTACTTCCTTGTCAACACCAGCCAGCAATTGCACCGCTTTCACTTTGTCCAAGATTATGTGAATGGTTTTGCCTTCGTTAAATGCTGGAATTATGATCGATAGTATTTTATTGATAACAACCCCCTTTTATGCAGGGAAGTATAGGAAATACTGTCTTATTTGTCAACAAATTAAGAATTTACCCTTGAAGGAAAGTATGCCGTTGTGCGAGTTTTGGCCGCGTTATTCGTCAACAGCCACTTTGCCGCGCAGGGCTTTTGTTTCCGAGCGCTGATGTTTGGCCAGAAGAATTTTTTCTTTCGCGCGCCGGCTGCGTTTTCTCTTTTGACGGCGGATCTTTTCGAGCTTTTCTTTTTCTTCGGCTATGAAACCTTTTTGCTGCCGTTCAATCTTATCCAGCAAAAGTCTGCGCGCCAGAAAGCGGTTTAAGGATTGCGACCGTTCTCTCTGGCATTTTACGGAAAGACCGGTGGGTGTGTGAACCAGATAAACACAGGAAGAACTTTTATTGACTTTCTGTCCTCCGGGGCCTGATGAACGGATGAAGGATTCCTCAAACTCGTCCTCCGTTACGCCCAATGCAAGCATTCTGGCGGCAAGGACTTTTTCTTTGTCAATGGAAACGGGCATGTTTCATTAAAAGAAGTTTAAGGGATGGAATAAATTTCGTCGCCGATTAAGTGAATCCAGTTTTCCATGAGAATTTCTCTGGCTTCTTCCAGTTTATCGACGCCGATAATTACAATGGTTTCTTTTCCGATGCGGTTGATCGTCGTATAGAGATAAAGAATATTAATCTCCGCGTTGGCCAAAGGTTTCAAAATCGCGTTGATGCCGCCCGTGTGAAGAGGGACTTCGGCCGCAAGCACCGGCGTCACTTCAAAATTTATATTGAAACTGCTTAAGAGCGCCGCGGCGCGGTCGGGATCATTGACGACAAGCCGCACACGGCTGTCGTGTTCGATGCTGGCGGCGGATACGGCTATGGTGCTGATATCTTCAGTGTCAAGAATATGAACGAGTTTCGCGAACGAGCCGGGTATGTTGCCTAATAAAACGGAAATTTGTTTGACTGCCATAGAGTATCCTTGTTAATCCTTGATATAATCAAATCCGGCGGTAAAGGCCTTGCGATTAATTTCAGTAAGAGCTTTTCTTCTGCTGCCCATAATCGTTTCCAGACATTTGAGATAAAGATCGGCAGGTACGACGCCCGATTTTTTAATGAAGGCGCCCATCATGACGATATTGGCGACGCGGCTGTTGCCAAGCTCCAGCGCTATATCGGCGCAGGGAACGCAGATCGTCTTGACATCCTTGCGGTTGGGACGCGCGTCGGTAATGGATGAATTGATAAAAATGGTTCCTCCGGAACTCACCTTGTTTTGAAACGAGAAAAGGGAAGGGGAGTTCATCACGACCAGATAGTCCGGCTCCGAGGCCACGGGAGAGGCAATTTCCTCATCGCCCACCGCGACGGTGCAGTTGGCCGTGCCCCCTCTCATCTCCGCGCCGTAAGCGGGAAGATAAGTGACATGATAGCCTTTGTTCATCGCGCTGTTGGCCAGGCTGATGCCCATCATTAAAACACCCTGTCCGCCGAATCCGGAAAAAATTGTTTTAACGATCATGATTCGCCCTCCGTGGTTTTCTTCAGGGCGGCAATTTCATCTTTAAAAACTCCCGGAGGAAATTCTTTACTCAAGACTTCATCAATCCATTTGCACGAATCGACAGCCGACATTTTCCAGTTGGTGGGACACAGGGAGAGAATCTCAATGAGCGAAAAACCCAGTCCGTCAATCTGGCATTGAAAAGCTTTCCGGATGGCTTTTTTTGTTTTGTTGACGCCGGCGGGAGAGCTTAATGAACATCGCTCCACATAAGTCGAGCCGCGCAACTGAGAAAATATTTCACAGACTTTCACTGGGTAACCGTCCAGTTCCTTTTTGCGGCCGCCGGGGCTTGTGGTTGTTCTTTGATTTAACATGGTAGTCGGAGCCATCTGCCCGCCGGTCATGCCGTAGACGGCATTATTGATGAAGATGACGGTAATATTTTCGCCGCGGTTGGCGGCATGAAAACTCTCGGCGATCCCTATAGCGGCCAGATCGCCGTCTCCCTGATAGGAAAAAACAACACGGTCGGGTAGCGATCGCTTGATCGCCGATGCCATGGCCGGGCCTCGTCCGTGCGGCGCTTCGATCATATCCACGTCAAAGTAATTATAGGCCAGAACGGCGCAGCCCGCGGGAGGCACGCCAATGGTAATGCCTCTGATGCCCATCTCGTCAATCACTTCAGCGACAAGCCGGTGCGCGATGCTGTGGCCGCAGCCTGGGCAATAATGGTAAATATTTTCTTTTAAGCTCTCGGGATGTTTAAAAACTATCTTTGCCATGTATTTTTTGATCCTTAAATGATGATCGAAACTTCATCAGTCTTTTTTATCGTAAATTTTGGCGATGACATTGGCCAGCTCCGCGGGCGTCGGCACTGCGCCGCCGGGACGGCCGTGGAAATCAATATCGGCATAACCCTGCAGGGCAAGGCGGACATCTTCAAGCATCTGGCCGGTGCTCATTTCAAAAACCAGAAAATTTTTAACGGTGGCCGACAAGGCCCTTAATTTCAATTCAGGGAACGGCCAAAGCGTGATCGGACGGAAAAGACCTATTTTCATGCCGTGTTCTCTTAATCTTTTAATGGCGCCCTTGGCGATACGGGCAGCCGTTCCATAGGCAACAATAACGATGTCTGCGTCCCCGGTCCGATGTTCTTCAAAAAGCGTTTCATTTTTTTTGATGACTTCGTATTTGCGGGCCAATTTCCAGTTGTGCGCCTCACTGTCAATGGGATCCAGAAGAAGACCGCGAATGAATTTGCTCTTGCCCGTGCCCGCGCCGCGCAGCATGAATTTTTCGGGATATTGACGGGGTTTCGGTTTCTTAAATATCACCGGTTCCATCATTTGCCCCATCATGCCGTCAGCAAGAATCATGACCGGCGTGCGGTACTTATCGGCAAGATCAAAAGCGTCCATCGTTAAATCTGCCAGTTCCTGGCCGCTTGCGGGAGCCAAAACAATTGTACGGTAGTCTCCGTGGCCTCCACCGCGCGTTGCCTGAAAATAATCTCCCTGAGCAGGCCTGATATTGCCCAACCCCGGACCGCCGCGCATAATGTTGACAATGATACCCGGAAGTTCACAGGCGGCCATGGAAGAAATGCCTTCCTGCTTCAATGAGATGCCCGGACTCGACGATGAAGTCATGACCCGGACGCCCGCGGCGCTTGATCCGGCTATCATATTAATGGCGGCGATTTCACTCTCCGACTGAATGAATACTCCGCCTTCGACATTGCGAATATGTTCGGCCATATATTCAGTCAGTTCGTTCTGCGGCGTTATCGGATAACCGGCATAAAAACGGCATCCGGCCCTGATGGCCGCTTCACCAATGATATTATTTCCCGACATTAATACTTTATTCACGGTTTTATCTCATTTCCTATAAAATTCAATGACTTGCGAAAATTTTGGTTTTTAAGCATCATCATTTTAATAATTTTTAACTATTTTAACAGGTTCGCCCATCAAAATATGATGGGGCTTCTATCCTTTATTCATGCTAATTTCAAGATATTTTTTAAAACCGGGATGTAAAACAACCGGCATTGTATATCAATAATCTTATCAATTTTTGACGGCATAAGATGGGTCAAATTTTGAAGTCCCGGTATATCCCAAAAGATGATTTGACATCAGGCCGGAATGGATTATATTAAAAACATACGGTGCAACAGGGATTTTAAAAACATTTATTTTTAAGGACATAAATATGAAAAAACTTAAAAATACAATGAAGTATCTCGCCCTTATAATTATGCTTGGCGCATTTTTCGGAATCATGTCCCTTGGATACTCTACAGAGGCATGCGCAAGAATGCAGGGCGGTTCGTCATTTTCTCATGGCGGTTCGCATTCATTCGGTGGTGCATTCCATTCTCACGGAGTAAGACCATATCATTCGTATTATTCTTATGGACGATGGGGTCATTACCCCTATTATTACAGGGGATGGAGAGGATGGGGGTATTATTACGGATGGCCATGGTTTTCAGTAATACCCTTCCTGCCGCTATACTACGAAACGATCTGGGTAGGCGATCTTCCTTACTACTATGCCAATGGCATTTATTACGCGCCAACCGAGGGTGGTTATATGATCGTTGATCCGCCGCAGGATGCGGTAAGCGCGGCACCTCCGTCGCAAGACGCGATGAGCAATAATCCATCGTCAGTGATATCAGAGCCGCCGGAAGGAAAGTTGTTCATCTATCCCCGTAATGGACAGACCGATAAACAGCAGGAGGAAGACCGTTATCAATGTCACCATTGGGCTGTCGGACAGACGAACTACGATCCAACCATGGTTGCCGGCACACCGTCAATCCAAAAACGCGCTGATTATCAGCGTGCCATGGCGGCATGTCTTGACGCGCATGGATATACCGTGAGATAGCCCCAAAAGGGCAAAAGATAATAAAATTGAAACCTGTCTTTTTTTAGGGCCGCTTTCACCTGCTTAAATTCCATGACTGGTGAAAGCGGCTCAAAAATATTCATTTCCCGGATTTTGTGGTCCGAGCGCTATAGTTTCAGTAATATTCAATTCCGTTATGGCACGAAGCGGCATGGACATGCCGCAAGAGTGCAATCGTGAACAACAACATTACAACATTCGCTTAAGGAAATTATTATTAAAATAATTGAGAAAAAGAAATTAGTGTATTAAGTATCCGGCAGATCAAAATTATACATTGAAGGAGTTCATATGAAGACCAATGGCGCAAAATCCGATTCCTGCACGGCATCGGTAAATTATTCGGATAATCATTATTTCCGTTTTCACCTTCCGCATGTTCATCTTGCTTCAGTTTTCGGGGATGACTGGTTCGCGCTGAAAGCAGAGGGTTTTGCGCGTTTCTTCGGGACGCCTGCTTTTTTGGTGGTACAGACGGTTATTGTTGCGGTCTGGATTGGAGCCAACGTCTGGGGTTTCACCAAATTTGATGTTTATCCTTTCATTCTTCTTAATCTGGCTTTCAGTCTTCAGGCGGCATACGCGGCGCCTCTTATCCTGCTTGCGCAAACACGGCAGGCGGATCGCGACAAAGTTCACACCGAAGCCGACGCGCAGCACCGGGAAGCCCTGGCCCAGGCCAATGAGCAGCGTATGGAACTTGCCAGGCAACAGATGCAAAAATTAACGGAGCTGATTGAGAAGAACACGGAACTGACCGAACTGACAAAACAGTTGAGTCAGCGCATCGAAGTGCTGACCTCAGAGATGCATAGCAAGGTGTTGCTCAAAGAAATAAAATAACGGGGGAAAGATCGCGCAGAGGCTTTTTTGCCGGTAAATTGACAAAATTATTTTAAGCAATTTCACATCACCGTTAAGGGGTTTCGCAATGAAAAGATATAATCAATTTTTTATAAAAATAATATTCACAGTTTTTCTGACTGTTTTAAGTTTATTAGGTTCTGCGAGGGCGGATCAACCGCAGGCATTGCTGATATTTCATCCGGAGATAACCATGCAGGCTATGACAGGGTTTGGCGCCGGTTTCAACTCGGACGCATACATTAACGAAATTGCCAAATCCCAGGATCGAAAGCTCGCGTATGATTTGCTTTACGGTCCCAATAGTAAAGGAACCGAACTCAATATAATACGCCTGGTGGTTCCCAGTACCGCGCAGGAAATTTCCAAAACATCGCCTCTTTACGCGAAGAACTTCAAATACGACTGGAGCAGCGACGTAAACACACAAAAAATGTGGAACGCGATCGGGCCTGTATTGGGCATGACAAAGCCCATTATCTATGTCGTTCCTTTCAGTCCCCCCGTTCAATGGAAAAGATCCATCCCGTCCTATTTGAAGGATAAAAATAATAACCCGAATCCGAACTGGGGAGGGTCTCTGGATCCTTCGCATAATCAGGATTACGCGGAGTATCTGGCTGATTTTCTTGATTACTACCATAGAGTACTGGGCGTGGAAATCGATGTATTGAGCCTGCAGAATGAACCGGGGATTGCCGCTAAATGGCCGTCATGCATATGGTCTGGCGATGAACTGAAGACCTTTATCAAAATATTGAAGCCCGCAATCCACGCGCGCGGATTAAAAACAAAACTTATGCTTTCCGAAGGCACGGCCTGGTCAGGCGCGTGGAATCATCTGGAACCCGCTTTGCTGGATCCGAATGCGCTGCCCCTCGTGGACATCATGGCCAGCCATTCTTATGGACAAAAATACGATCAGGCGAGGGCGCTTTTTGCCTTGGCTTCTGAAAAATATAAACTTCCCGTCTGGATGAGTGAAATGTCGCTGATGATACCGCCGGAGCAGGATGATACCACTATGAAGGCGGCTCTGCGCGTGGCGGATTATATGCACCGAGATATATATTTCGGGCGGGCCTCCGCGTGGATATACTGCTTTTCTATTTTCACGTATAAATTTCCCGGAACGATGGGGCTGCTGGCGCCGGCAGACAAGCCCGGAGAAGAAGGGAAGCTGATAATCCCGAAACGTTTCTGGGCGATGGCCAATTACAGTCAGTTTGTCAAACCGTTCTGGAGGGTCATGAAGATTGAAGGTTCTTTCGACGGCGCTCCTTTGAAGGATGCGAATACAACAGGGTTTATAAGCCCCAAAGGTGACGGATATGTCATAGTCTCCGTTAATCCGGGCGGTGCCGCCATAAAAGTCACTTATAATTTCGGCAACTGGAGTATAGGTAAATCAGTGGATTCTTATTGTACATCTGAAGAGCATAATCTGACAGCCAATGTAGTGCCGCTAATGTTGGAGACGCACAGTTTTACGGCGACAGTGCCCCCTTTCAGCATAGTGACATTTAAAGGCAGGTTCATCCATTAATGGGGATACAGAGGAGAAAAAATCAGGGTTTCTTTAGTACTCTGGCAGCTCTTTTTGTGTACTATTCGCGGTAAACTTCAATAGCTAAATCCGGACACATTGTGGCGCAGATCGCGCAGCCGTTGCATTCAATTTCATCATTTGTGCATACGGGACGGTAACCCTGGATATTGTATTCTTTGGACGGTACAATGTGACCTTTGGGGCAAAAATGAATGCACAACAGGCATTCTTTACAAATTTCTTTTTTAATCTTGATATGTCCCTTCAAAATCAATCCCCGCTTCTAATGTGATGAAACCGTTTACACGCCGATTATTTTCAGCGGCCGCTATCATGCCTATAATTATAAGAAAGTCAAGTTTTTTAAAAACATTATTAAAATAACATGACACCGGTTTTTTTAAAAATTGTTGATTTTGTTTCATTTCTTTTTGCTTGCTCCATGATTCTATCTCGGGTAAAAAAGCGGTTAAATTCTTTTTAGGGGGCTGCTGAAAAACGATCATCTGCTGTGCTGCGCTGCAAACCAAACCGCTCAACGTATTCCTAAATACGCTTCGCGATTTGTTTTTTGCGCGCCTTGCATCTAATCATTTTTGAACAGCCCCCGGATATTGAGGTTAAACAACGCCGTTAAATATTTTATAAGATGTGACGGGAAAAAATAATATCTGCCGGTATTTTGCAACGGAGAAATAATGAGAGTCTTACGCTTAAGCGGAATCAAATTGGCCCTGGATGAAACCGAGGAATTGCTGGCGGCAAAAGCCGCGGCGATTCTGGGCATAACCGCTTCTGATATTTCCGCGATTGAAATTGTCAAAAGGGCAATCGATGCCCGCCGTCATAGACCTCCTCATTTTGTTTATGTGCTCAATATCAGCATTCCTTCAGGCATAAAGTTACCAGCGGAGTCAAGCGAAGGAATTCAATTGACGGAAGTCAATGACCGGCCGGAGATTCCTGTAATGCCGCCTGCTTCCTCACCGAAGCTTCCCGTAGTTGTTGTCGGCAGCGGTCCTGCCGGTCTTTTTGCCGCTTATATTCTCGCTAAACGGGGCATTCCCGCGCATGTTTTGGATCGGGGCACACCCGTGGAAAAAAGGACAAAAGATGTCGAGGAATTCTGGAAGAAAGGAATTCTGTGTTTTCAAAGCAATGTTTTTTTCGGGGAAGGGGGCGCCGGGACATTTTCCGACGGTAAACTGACGAACCGGACAAATAGTCCGTTTGCTTTATGGGTTAAAAATGTTCTTGTAAAAATGGGAGCGCCGCCGGAGATTCTTACGGACGCCAAACCGCATATTGGCACCGACCAACTGCGCCGCGTCATCGTGAATTTGAGAAAAAGCCTTATGGATATGGGCTGCAGGATTGAATTTGAAGCGCAGGTGACGGATCTTATAATCCGGCGGGGAAACGTGACAGCGGTCATCGTTAACAATCGGGAAGAAGTTAAAACCGGCCATGTGATTCTGGCTATCGGGCAGAGCGCCGATGATACGTACGCGAAACTTCTGGAGCGCGGCGTTCAAATGGAGGCCAAGCCCTTTGCCATGGGACTGCGCGTTGAGCACCCGCAGGCATTGATTAATTCCATCCAATACGGCAAGTGGCATCCTCATCCGCAACTGCCGCCCGCGGAATATTTTATAAAAGCCTCGATTCCCGATCTAAACCGTTCCGTATATACTTTTTGTATGTGTCCGGGCGGTTCTGTCATCGGCTGCGGCGCTTTTAGCGGTTATGTCATAACCAACGGTATGAGCAACGCCAGACGCTCCGGTGAATTTGCCAACAGCGCCATAGTCGTCAATGCGCGCGTGGATGATTTTACTTCCGGCAACCAGCCTCTCGATGGTCTCAAATTTCGTCAGATTTGGGAGGAAAAAGCATATCTCGCGGGAGGAAGCAATTATAAGGCTCCTGCGCAGAAGGTGATGGATTTTCTTCAGGGTAGGGCAGGCGGCATCGTAGGGCGGACAAGTTTTCTTCCCGGCGTAAATCCCGCGGCGCTTCAGGAACTGCTGCCCGAATTCATCACTCAATCGCTTAAGCGCGGCATCAGGGAATTCGATAAAAAAATGCCCGGGTTTATCACGGAGGACGCTCATTTAATCGGGGTGGAAACGAGAACTTCATCGCCTGTGCGCATCTGCCGCGGAAACGACGGGCAGAGTAAAAGCATCCTCGGTCTTTATCCCTGCGGCGAGGGCGCCGGATATGCCGGGGGCATTATCAGTTCAGCGCTTGACGGAATCAGGGCCGCGCAAAATTTAATGAACAATTTAAGTTAAACGGCCATCCAGGATAATATCGTCTCCGCGCCTTAAAATCTTTTCGATCGATATTTTTTTTGCCGATGCTAATTTTCTGATGTTGAGATCGCCTACCGCTTCGATTCCGCGGCCTATGATCTTTGGCGCGATAATGGTAACCAGACGGTCGGCTAAATTATTTTTTAAAACGGACGTGATGACCTCAGCGCCGCCTTCAATCAGGATCGAGGATATTTTTCTTGCGGCCAGCATCTTCAATAGTTTTTTCAAATCGACTTTCCCGTTTTTGTCCGCCCCTACGGTGATAACTTCAGCGCCTGATGCCGCAAGGCGCTTGAATTGAGGATCGGCGGCGGTTTTTAATGTCGCGATAAGTGTCCGAGACAAAGAGATGTCCCGGAGAACTTTAGCCCGGAGGGGAATTGTTAATCCCGAATCAACGATAACACGCAGCGGATTGCGGCCCCGCGCCAGACGCACCGAAAGCTTAGGATCATCCCTGCTGACGGTTCTCCGGCCGACTAAAATGGCGTCATGTTCGGCTCTGAGCCGGTGAGCGTATTTAAGGGAAGCATCCGAGCTTATCCATTGGGAATCTCCCGTTGCCGTTGCTATGCGGCCATCCAGTGTCTGGGCGTATTTTACCGTGACAAAAGGCCTTCCGGTTTCCATGTAATGAAAAAATATTTCATTGAGCCTGCGGCATTCATTTTCCAGAACGCCTGTCTTAATCTCTATACCGCGGTTCTGGAGATAATTGATGCCCTGACAGGAAACCAGAGGATTGGAATCTATGGTGCCGATAACAACACGGGCAAATTTATTTTCAACAATACTGTCTATGCACGGAGGCGTTTTCCCCTCATGGCAACAGGGTTCCAGAGTAACGTACAGCGTAGAGCCCGCGACTTTTCCTCCGGCATTTTTTATGGCGTCAATCTCGGCGTGATCTCCGCCGAAACGCCGATGATAACCGCAGCTGATAATCCGGCCGTTTTTAACAATGACGGCGCCCACCATAGGATTGGGACTGACAAAACCGCGTCCTTTTCGGGCGAGGGAGAGCGCCAGTTTCATGAAATGCTCATCATTCATGAATAAGTAATTACCTCATTGCTTTCAAAATGCAAAGAAATTTATTGTCGGGGAGCCGCAATATATGGTATGGGAAAACATTAATCGTATTAAAATAAATGCTGTTTAAGGAGTTATTATGAAAGGAGTTATCCTCGCCGGCGGATTGGGCAGCCGGTTATACCCCCTGACAAAAGTGACCAACAAACATTTGCTTCCTGTCTATAACGAACCGATGATTTATTATCCCATCAGAACTTTAGTGAATGCCGGCATTGACGATCTTCTCATCGTAACCGGCGGAAACAATGCCGGGGATTTTCTGCGTCTTTTGGAGAACGGAAATGAATTCGGCCTGAAACATATTAATTACACTTATCAGCAGGGCGAAGGCGGGATCGCCGCGGCATTGAGCCTCGCTGAATTTTTTGCCGATAACGATAAAATTGTCGTGGTGCTGGGTGATAACATCATCGAGGGGAACATCAGGGCGGCGGCGGATAAGTTCCGCGCACAAAAAGAAGGCGCGCGCATTTTGTTAAAGGAAGTGACGGATCCCCAAAGATTCGGAGTGCCTGTTTTTGAGGGAGAAAAAATTATCCGCGTGGAAGAAAAACCGGTCAATCCCGCATCGAATTACGCTGTAATCGGCATTTACATGTATGACCACAGAGTGTTCGAATTTATCCGTTCATTAAAGCCTTCAGAGCGCGGCGAACTGGAAATTACCGACGTAAATAATTTTTACATCAGAGAAGGAAAGATGCAATGGGATGTGCTTACCGGATGGTGGTCGGATGCCGGAACTTTTGAATCCCTGCAGTCTTCCGGAAACATGGTAGCCAAAACAGGAGCGAACAAGATATGATCGACGGCGTAATCGTAAAAGAACTGAAAGTCATTCCTGATGAAAGAGGCAGATTAATGGAAATCATGCGGGCCGATGACAGTTTTTTTAAAAAATTCGGCCAGGTCTACATGACCACGGCGTATCCGGGAGTCGTCAAGGGCTGGCATTATCACAAAAAACAGGCCGATAACATGGCCGTCGTCAGAGGAATGATGAAAATAGTTCTTTATGACAGCCGTAAAAAATCAAAAACTTACGGCGAAATTAATGAGATATTCGCCGGCGTCCATCATCCCGTTTTAGTTCATATTCCGGTATATGTTTATCACGGATTTAAGTGTATTTCCGAGGAAGAAGCCATCGTTATTAATACACCTACGGAAGTCTATAATTATAAAGAACCCGATGAGTTTCGTCTGCCCGCTCATGGCAGCCATATAAATTATGACTGGGAAAGAAAAGACGGATAAATCCAGCATTCATATGATTGATAATATCTCTTGACTTTTAGTGATGTGCCTGATTATAATACGCAAAAGCTTGAAAAGGGCAAACCGTCTGAAAAGGCGGGACGCAAAGTTACTGACCTAAGTCTTCGTGTCGGGGGATAAGGTGGCAGGACCGCCGGGCTACAGCTACATCTAAGCGTCCAGCAAACCTGCCGTAAAACCGTATATAGCAATTTAAAAAGATAAATTGGATACATTTATCATGCTTCTGAACTGTTTTGCGTTTATTTTCGGCGCCGCGATCGGCAGTTTTCTGAATGTCTGCATATTCCGTCTGCCCGCTGAAACGTCGATCGTAAAACCCGCTTCGCGATGCCCCCATTGTCTGCACCCCCTTCGTTTCTATGACAATATTCCTTTGATAAGTTATATTTTTCTGCGCGGCAAATGCCGGGATTGCGGTGAAACAATTTCCTGGCGTTATCCACTGGTGGAATTGATTACGGCTTTGCTTGCGCTTCTGCTTTTTTTAAAATTCGGCCTGACATTGAATTTTTTCACATTTTTCATTTTTACCGCCGTCCTGATTGTCATAACATTCATTGATTTGGATCATCAGATCATACCCGATATTATAACATTGCCGGGGATCCCTTTATTTTTCCTGGCGGCAATTTTTATAGTTGGGGTTCCCTGGCCTGAAGCCCTGTGGGGTTTATTAATCGGCGGCGGAGTTCTTTTGACCATTGCCTTTGTTTATGAATTGATCTCGAAACGCGAAGGAATGGGAGGCGGTGATATTAAACTTCTGGCCATGATCGGCGGATTTTTTGGCTGGAAATCATTGATCTTTATTTTTTTAGCAAGTTCATTAACCGGGGCCGTCATCGGCATTGCCGCGATGCTTATAAAAAAACAGGATATGAAATACGCGGTTCCTTTCGGTCCCTTTTTATCGGCGGCGGCAGTTGCTAACATTTTTTGGGGAGACGCTTTTATACGCGTGCTTTTATCGCGATATTAAATAACTTGAAGGTGAAAAAAAACAGGCCATGCCGCTTAATTCACCAATCTCGGAGATTTTGACCGGGAAAATGAAATGATCGACCTGATTGACAAGAATGATTTGATGGCGTAATATATTGGAATTAAAATGATATTAAGGAAAAGGATTTCAGGATTTTATTTTTCGGGTATAACATTATTTATGGCATATAAGTTGCGTAATAAACTATGGGGAAGTAGTTTTTGAGGCATGTGATGAGCATTAAAGATTCAAGAGGCTGGAGCCTTATAGAAATGATGCTTGTGTTGCTGATTTTTGGAATCATGGCAACGCTAATGTCTTATTCTTATAGCCGTTATGTTAATAACGACAGCCTGCGGACAGCGGCAAGGCAATTGGCGACAGATATAAACACCATGAAGGGAGTGGCAGTCACCCAAATGAATACGGCTGTTACAATATCTTTTAATAAAACAGCTAATAGTTATACATTGAGTAGTTATCCATTGAGCGCGACTGTAACCCGTCCGGCGGAGACCAAATCACTTTCAACAATATATGCCGGGCAGGGTATTATAATTCAATCTCTCCCCGGAGGAGGAACAACAACTACGTTAACGTTTCTTACAAGAGGGCTTTTGAGTCCAAGCCCTACCGCCACTACCAACTGTGACGCGACAACGACGTACACGTGCTGGTTTGTGCTTCAAAACAGCAGGGGATCGCAGGCAACAGTGACCTACAACGTTGAAGGAAAAACCTATGTTACGTTTGCTATGCAATAAAAAAGGGATGAGTATGGCAGAGGTGCTTGTCGCCTTTTTAATAACCACTATAGGCATTATTTCCATGCTGGCCCTCCAACCCACAGGATGGAAAACAATGGCAAAAGCCGATTATGTGGGGCGGGCATCGGGAATATTATACAAAACATTGGAAGATCAGGAAAACTTCATCCTGAATCCCTGTAATACGGTCACGCTGGGAACAACCACGGCTACTGTTAACTCCAGCGACCAGGCTACCGCTATAACAGGGGATATTCCGTATACGGTCACGACAACCGTAGCTCAGGACGGTACCACCAGCGGATTCCTCGTTACCGTAACAGTAACGTGGCCGCCTCTCAACTCGAGAGGTATTTCCGAAACCATGGTCGTTACCCGTCAGCAAATGAACAAGTTTGGGTGTTAGCGCATGAATAAAGAAAACGGATTTACATTAATTGAGACCCTGCTCGCCCTTATGATAGGAAGCCTGGTATTGATGGCAATCTATGCAGCCATTAACTCCGTGCAGACGTCATCGTCCAAGATCGAAAGCAAGGTTGCCGCCCAGCAGGATTCCCGCGGCGCGCTGGATTTAATGGCCATGGAAATACAGATGGCATCTTATAACCCTCTGTTAAAAAATAATATCTGGGTTAGTTCGACGGATTGTGTCAGTGTGGCAAGCAATCAGATTTATAAGGGGATTCAGGAAGCGGCCGCGAACTCGATAACCATTGAGATGGATATCACCGATGCCGCAGGCACAAATACAGATGGAAACGGAGCCATCGATGGCCCCAACGAGATTATAAGATACAATTATGATTCAACGAACAACTACATTACCAGGCAATCAAGAACCGCGGCCGCTTGCTCCACGGCTCCCGCGCTGCCGTTTTTAGGGGCGACAACCGCAAACTCTACAACTCAGACGGTCCTGGTCGTTAATAACGCGGCGGGAATTCCTGTTTTCCGGTACTATGACGGCCAAAACACCTTACTTGCGGCGCCGGTAACCAATATCGGTGATATCAGAAAGATTGAAATTACACTGGTCACCCAGACGTCTAACCAGGATATCGGAACGGGCGGCCAGAGACAAATTGTTTACACGACGAGCGTTGTGCCCAGAAACCATCGTCCGGGTCCCAATTACTAACTGAGGATTAATGTATTTGATGAAAGAAATGACTCTGCAAAATGAAAAAGGCTTTGCCCTGCTGGCGGCGCTGATCGCCAGTTTAATCCTTCTGGCTGTCAGCATGCTTGTTATAAACATGTCCGCGGGCGATCTGATTTCGAGTTCGTCATCAGTCGGAGCGAAAAAGGCGTTTTCCGCCGTGGAAAGCGGGGTTTACAGGCTTTCGGAGAATTTTTCCATGGATCCCTCAACATGGACAACGGCCAATGGTTACTACAGTTGCCCCGCGAATTTTACCGCCGCGAATATTACCTCATGGCAGTCAGCAAGCACCGTGGATTCTAATACGCAATATGTCGTATGTATGCCGACACAGGACCCTAATAGGCCGCCTGTTCCGTGTGCCGGTTGTGGAGAATGGTATTATATCTTTTATAATATCACTGTGGCAGGCCAGAACACATCATATGGTTCATTTGAAAAAGTAGATGTCGGGGTCGGATTTGGTCCTGTGCCGTTAAATTAGTAATAGGGAATTTTGGTATTTAATTCGGTCAAGTACCGATGAATTAGGAGGTAATGATTATGCCAAAAAAAATGATCGTAATAATAATTGCCGCAATATTTATGGCGGCATATTCAGTAGTATCCCTGGCCGACGATTCATCGCTGTGGACAACAACGACCATCCCGGATGCGCTGATCATCCTCGACAGATCCGGTAGTATGCAGGATCTGCCTCTGGGCACGAATCCGACAATGTATGTTTGCGGCAGCAGCTGCAACATCAGCGGTCCTTATTATGTCACCGCTCAACCAAGCCCGGTTCCTTCAACCGTCTATGATATTCTCGGCAACTGCACAGGCAGTGGTCCTTATTATAGTCAGTCTCCGGGCCTTATGCCGACGAACAACATGTATGTTGTAACCGGCAGTACCTGCAGCAGCTATAATGGTCCCTTTTATTTATCACAGCCGTCGGATGCCTTTACATACACATCGGTTTATACCGGCTCAAGTTCCTGCACAACTACGGGCGCCTCTTTTTATCCGGCAAGCGGCACCGGTCATACAAAATCATGCGCAGTCAGTTCATCAGGCATATCCGGCAACCCCATTTATTCCGCGAGCAGTAACTGTACAACAGGCCCTTTCTATAAATCTTCATCCAGCGGATACACAACATGTAATAAGTACATAACCTGCACGCCCCCTACCACCGGATATACCTCTAGCACTTGCGCGGCGGGTCCTTTCTACAGAGCGTCCGCTACCGGAATAATAACACCTTGCGGGACGACCACAACATGCACAGCCTCATCAACCATGTATACCGATACATCCAGCGATTGCTCAGTCGGTCCTTTCTACAAGTCAACAACCACCGGATATACAACGGTATGTCAGGCCTGCAATACATCATGCACTTCTTATAATGGTTCAACCGAAAGCAACGCCATCGTCTGGGGCGACACTGCCTGCGCGGGACCATTTTATACATCTTCGGGAACAGGCCACACCACGAATTGCTCCAAAATTCAAATCGCCAAACGCTCCATTTTCCAGCTCATGGATAACAACAATAGCGGCACAGTTGACGCAACAGATGTGACCAGTCTGAGTGTGAGGCTCGGTTTTATGACTTATTATAACTGCCAGAATTCTTCCAGCGGGTCTCTTTATTCTTATCCCGCCGGAAGTTCAACTTCATGCATTCAGCTTGCCTGGCCGCTAACGACATCCGATAATGTCACACCGACACCCTATGCCAACATTTACTGCAACAACACATCCTGCGCGTCAACAGTTACCGCGTGCACAGGATCACATGAATGTGTTGTCGGCGAGACTGTAAGTGGCGGCACGCCTCTCGGAAATGCCCTCGCGCAGGGTACAACCTATCTATCTTACCAAAAGACACTGGATACATCAGCGACGTGCCGGCAAAAATCCATCATTTTGGTCACCGATGGAGCGGATACATTTTCATGCAGCGGTAATGGTTCTGATACTAATGCCCCGCAAAGAAGAGCTCCCGTGTATTACGCGAGCGCGGCAAAAGCTCTCGGATTTGATGTTTTTGTGGTGGGTTTCGGCTCCGGCATGCCGCAAACCGACCAAAACACGCTGAACTGGACCGCCTATTACGGAGGGACAAGGGACCCGAACGCCACGCAATCGGGCAGCACGTCAGCGGTTACAGCGAGCTCGAGTTTCTGCACCACCGGCACCGATCCGGGTTCATATAATCTCAGCGGTTATGCTTTTTTGGCCAGCAATCCCACGGATCTGGTATCCGCTCTGCAGGCCGCCATCACAGCGATCCAGCAGGCGGAATACTCCTTTTCAACCGAGGCATCGGTGGCCGCCGCGCGCACCCAGCAGGAAAATTTCATTTATGAAGCCTCCTTCGATCCCCAGAACAGCGCGGGAAATAATAAAGAACCATTCTGGCCGGGACATTTGAAAAAATATGCTTTGAACACCACCACGGGCGCGTTGGTGTTTCCCCCGGACTGGGACGCGGGATCAAATTTGATGAACACGTCCTCAGCCAGCAGGAATATGTGGACGTTAAAGAACGGAACCATGACCGGTTTTACCACTTCCAATATGACAGACGCCGATCTGGCCACAGGTACGTCCACATCGACTTGCGCGGCGTCTGCCGACTGCGTAACCGGGTGCACATGCGGCGCCGTTGTCGGATTTTTCCGCGGTGATTCCACGAATAATCTGGAGCAATGGAAATTAGGCGATCTTTATCACACAAATCCCGTGGTCGTCAAAACGCCGTCCCAGTATTTTTATGATCCTAGGGAATGCTCAGGCACATCTCACGCTTCATTCTACGCGAGCAATCAGCGATCGTCGGCCGCCGGCAATCAGATTATTCTGGCCGGAGCCAATGACGGCCAATTGCATGCCTTTACCACAGGAAACGGTACGGATCCAACCGCGGGCGGAGAAGAGGTATGGAGTTTCATTCCGCCGAATCTCCTGCAAAAGATATCTCCAATAGCCCATAACGATCACTCCAGCCGCAGCGCGCTCAATTCCCATGATTTCTTTGTGGATGGGCCTCTCAATGAGGCTGATGTCTGGCTGCCTTCATCGGCAAGCAGCGGCACGTCCAAATCCGCGTCCGACTGGAAATCCATAGTGATACTTGAAGAAGGGCAGGGATCAGGCAGTTATCTCTGGAGTTCTTCATCAAACTGCTGGGCCGCCTATACGGGGACGTCAACGGGATTCAGCGCGACCTATGATCCAACCAATTATCCTTATTACTGCGGCCTTTATGCTTTGAATGTCACGAACTCGTCAGCCACCCAGCCTACTTATATGTGGCACTTGACTCCGACTACGGCGCAGGCTCCATTCCTGGGCCAGGCCTGGAGCAAGATGCAAACCGGCCGTGTTAAAATCGCGGGCAATGAAAGATGGGTGGGATTCATCGGCGGCGGTTACGACGGGACATCCTGCAAGTCGGCTGATCTTTCAACAACCACAGCCTGTAATACCGTGGCTACGGGAAGCTCCGGAAAAGCGTTTAATGTGGTTGATCTGAACAATGGCAATATACTCTGGAGTTTTACTTACGGAGCCTCAGCCACATCAACTACGAATCCCAACATGGTGTTCGATTTGGCGGGATCGCCGGTGGCAATTGACGAAGATAGCGACGGATTCATCGATACGGTTTACATAGGCGATCTCGGAGGCAATATCTGGCGTTTCCGGCTCTGCACCATGAATACTTCCTGCGCCAGCGGGGTTTGCACCGCTGATAATACTTCCTGCGGGCAAACAAATTATTCAACGGCCTGCGGCACCTCCAGTTGGAAGGGAAGCCTTTTGTTTCAATCGTCGGATGTTGAAAGGGGTTCCGGCCTGACACCTGCCGCCAATACCCATAAACAAATATTTACGAAACCGGCGTACTCCATAGACAACAACCACAACTGGTGGCTCTATTTCGGTACGGGGGAAGATACCGATCCCACTTCAAAACCGACCGATACGAGTTCTACCAAGAACCGTCTTTATGCCGTTGAGGAAGACAATCTCGCCCTCGACGACGCCAACGGGACAGCCTATCCTACTTACACATCGTCTAATTTGCTCGATATCACGAATGCGACTTATCTTTCTTCTTCAAATCCCACAAAGCATGGATGGTATATCAATCTCTCGACGAATACGCTTACACGCTCCGACGGCTCCACAATTACCAATCCCGTGGGAGAAAAAATGATCTCCGATCCTGATGTAACAGGCGGACTTGTTTATTTTATGACCTATGTCCCTTATCAGGGAACGGTCCTTGCCTGCGGCTACTCGGGAGACGCGTTTCTTTATGAACTCGGCTATCTGTCCGGAGCCGGCGCGGTGGATACAAGCGGCACCCGGACTAAATATGTCGGCCAGGGCATTGGTTCTTCAATCCTGGTGTCTTACCGCCCGGGATTTACGGCGGCGGATATTTATGCCACAGCCAGCGGCGGAGCCGGGACGGGTTCTTTATCCCAGCAACTTGGAACGACACAGAGCAACGCCAGTATGACCAATGTTATCTACTGGAAAGATAAACGTTTGGAACAGCATTAAAAGGAGGAATGAGTCAGAAAACTGCTTGACATAAAGTTAATATCTTTATAAAGAATTTCGCTCTGTTGGCAAAAAGTTCAACAGGGCGATTTTTCTTTTGATTTGTTTTGAAAAAGTTCTGACATGGGGTTTTGGAAAAGAAATCCTGCGTGATATGCTGCTCATGGAGATTTAATTGTTAAAAAAGGTTCAGTTTCGTTGACGGCGCGTGAACTTGTCGATTAATGCTTTGGCATTGCCCCTGTCTATTCCAGCAATTTGCGCATTAAAGACGGCAAAAGACGGCGATATTAAAGAGGCTGTTTACAAAGGACCGGCAAGCGAAATTATATAATCTAACGGTTTAACTTGCAGTGACAAGCAGCAAATGATATTTAAAACTGCTTGTCATTTTTTTATAATGATGGACACAAATATTTGATAAAATGGCGAAACCGTGAAATTCGCCCTTTGAGGACAATTTTCAGATGAAAAACAAAATTGCGCTGATCATAGAAACAGCCATCCATGACTGTACCCAAAAAGGCTTGTTGCCGGCGCTCCATCTGCCTTATATCGAGGTGGAAGCCCCCGCTAATCCTCAGCATGGAGACTATGCCGCCAATGCCGCCCTGATTCTGGCCGCGCAGGCCAAACAAAATCCGCGGAAGATCGCGCAAGCCATTCAGGAAAATCTATCCGATCCCGAAAATATTATTGAAAAGACACAAATAGCCGGGCCGGGCTTTATTAATTTTTTTATTAAAGACAGCGTCTGGCATAATTATCTGAAAAACATAGACGAACAAAAAGATAATTACGGCCGCTCTGATTTCGGCTGCGGCAAAAAAGTTCAGGTGGAATTTGTAAGCGCCAATCCCACGGGGCCGTTGCATATCGGTCACGCGCGCGGCGCTGTCGTCGGCGATGTCATCGCCAACTTACTGACGGCGGACGGTTACCGGATTTCCAGAGAATATTATATCAACGATGCCGGAAATCAGATGAATAATTTAGGCAAATCCGTATGGCTGCGTTACCGGGAGCTCCTGGGCGAAAAAATTGAGTTTCCCGAAACCTGTTACCGCGGCGATTACATCATCGACATTTCCCGCGAAATCATGAACAGGGAAGGGGATAAATATCTTGAATCAAACGAAGAAGAAACGATCAGCACGTTTAACTCGATTGCCGGACAGAAAATTCTGGAAGAAATTAAAGTCGATTTAAAGGATTTTGGCGTAATTTTTGATGAATATTTCAGCGAAAAGGAACTCTATAAAGACGATGGCGTGACCCGTCTTCTGGATCAATTGCAAAAGCAGGGATTTATTTATTCCGATGGTGAAACCCTGTGGTTTAAAACCACTGATTTTGGCGATGAAAAAGACAGGGTGGTCATCCGCAAAAACGGCGAACCGACTTATTTCGCCGCCGATATCGCCTATCATCAGAACAAATTTGCCCGCGGATTTGAGATGATTATCGATATCTGGGGTGCGGATCATCACGGTTATATGCCTCGCATGTGGGCGGGAATACAAGCTCTCGGCCATGATAAAGACGCTTTAAAAATAATTCTGGTGCAGTTGGTTAATTTGCTTCGGGGCGGAGTGCCCGCGGCCATGTCCACGCGCTCGGGTGAATTTGTGACGCTCAGGGAAGTTCTTGATGAGGTGGGCAGGGACGCGGCCCGTTATAATTTTCTGATGCGCCGTTCCGACAGTCATCTAGATTTCGATCTGGAACTTGTTAAAAAACAATCCAGTGAAAATCCGGTTTATTATGTTCAGTACGCCCATGCCCGGATTTGCAGCATATTAAAAATGGCGCAGGAACGCGATATTGCCCTGCCGGTATACGCGGATATTGATCCTTCCTGCCTTTCTTTGCCGGAAGAAAAGAATTTAATTAAATTACTGGTGCGTTATCCGGAAACGATTTCCAGCGCCGCCAGATCTCTGGAGCCGCATCGCGTTACCTTTTATCTGAATGAATTAGCCGGAGTGTTTCACAGCTATTATAATAAAAATAAAGTGATTTCAGAAGATCCGCGGTTAACCGCGGCAAGGTTATTTCTGGCGGGGTCCATCAAAATTGTTTTACAAAATGCTTTGAATATTTTAGGCGTGAGCGCGCCGGAAAAAATGTAAGTAAGATGTAAATAATATGATCCGCCAAATCCGCGTACATGGCCGTTTTTTGTATTAAAATATTTTTAAAGTAAAAAAACAAATGGCTACAGGAAATATTAAGAACTTTGAATTGAAAATAGGGAAGGCCGGATTAATTATCATTGTTGCCGGAATGGCGGCATTTTTATGCGTCGCTTTTTTGTTCGGCGTTGATGTTGGAAAAAATATTGACACATATCCTGATAAAATAGCGGATCTTCCCCAGAGAGCATTAGCATTAGTCTGGCGTCCGGCCAGAATCAGTGTTGGCCAAAGCGCGGCGGATCATAAAAACGTGCCGCGCCAGACGTCCGCGGGAGAAAATATTGATCTGACTTTTTATGACGCGCTGACCACGAAAAAAGGCATCGCGAAGGCGGATTCTGTGCCGGAAAAACCGCCTCCGGCCACGCAGCTAAATAATGAAGAAGAAGCCGCAAAGGGAAATTTTAATATTGAAGCTCAAAAACCGGCGCAAACAGCAAATGAGAAAGTGAAGGCAACACCGGATGCCAAACCAAAAGAAGCTGCCGCGGATGTTGCTTCAAGCCATCATCAATTCGTTATTCAGGCGGCTGCTTTGAAGGAAAAAGCGAAAGCAAATCAAATAAGCAAAAAAATATCCTCATTGGGGTTTAAATCGGAAATTATAAAAACGGACATTAAAGGCAAAGGGATCATGTTTCGCGTAATGGCTTCCGGTTTTGAAAATAAAGTTAAGGCACAGGAGGCCGCGCAAAAAATTTCTTCCAAAACGGGAACGAATTGCATTGTTAAAAGCGTTGATAATGCGGCAAAGAATAATTAAAAAATATAACGGGTAGTTTTATTATGTTCGAAAATCTGTCTGAAAAACTGGAAAATATTTTTAAAAAGTTAAAGGGACGCGGAATATTAAATGAAGAAAATGTAAATGCCTCACTCAAAGAAATCCGTATGGCGCTTTTAGAAGCCGACGTTAATTTTAAAGTCGCCAAAGATTTTATCGAAGACGTCAGGATAAGGGCGATAGGAAAAGAAGTCCTCGAAAGCATTACGCCGGGCCAGCAAATCGTAAAGATCGTCCACGACCGGTTAGTTGATCTTATGGGCGGGGCCAGCGCCAATATCAAATTCGGAGCCCGCGTTCCCGCCGTCATTATGCTGGTCGGTTTGCAGGGATGCGGCAAAACAACAACCGCCGCAAAGCTGGCCCTTTTATTATCCAAAGAACAAAAAAAGATTTGCCTTGTGTCCGCTGATGTTTACCGGCCTGCGGCGATGGAGCAGCTGGCATTGCTGGGAAAACAGATAAAAGCCGGTGTCTTTGAAGCTAATGGCTTAAAAGACCCTGTGGAAATTTGTGTTCAGGCAGTGGAACAGGCAAGAAAAAACGGTTATGACGTGCTTATTATCGATACTGCGGGACGGTTGCATATCGATAACCTCCTGATGGAAGAACTCAAGCATATTAAAGACAAGGTCAATCCGGCGGAAATTATTTATGTCGCTGACGCTATGACGGGACAGGACGCCGTGAATGTCGGCGTCAAATTTAATGAGCTGATCGGCATTGACGGCGTCATTATGACTAAAATGGACGGCGACGCGCGCGGAGGCAACGCGCTGTCTCTCAAGTCGGTTATCGGAAAGCCCATTAAGTTTGTCGGCGTGGGCGAAAAAGTGGATAATCTGGAGGTGTTTCATCCCCAAAGAATGGCGTCGCGTATTTTAGGCATGGGCGATATTCTCACACTGGTGGAAAAAGCGCAGGCTAATATTGATCAAAAAGCGGCCCTGGAGCTTCAAAAAAGCATTCAAAAAAATAATTTTTCTCTCGACGACTTCCGCAATCAACTCAATCAGATCAAAAAAATGGGATCCATGAAAGATATCTTAGGCATGATTCCGGGCATGGGGAAAATGAAGGGGCTCAAGGATATGCAGCCTGATGATAAAGAACTGGTTAAGGTTACCGCTATCATTGATTCCATGACAAAAGAGGAGCGTTATAATCACTTGATCATTGATGGAAGACGGCGTAAAAGAATTGCCTTGGGCAGCGGAACATCTGTTCAGGATGTAAATCTTTTGTTGAAAAATTATATGGAAATCAAGAAATTGATGAAAAGATTTAACAAGAAGGAAGGCATTAAATCATTGATGCGGAATTTCCCCTTTTAAAATAGAAAAAACTGTGATAAAAAAGAACTGTGCAAAATCATTATTTTAAGGAGGTAGTAATAAAAATCGATGGCTGTTAAAATTAGACTGACTCGTATGGGCGCTAAAGGCAAACCTTTTTATCGTATTGTGGCCGCTGATACTGATTTCCCGCGAGATGGAAGATTTCTGGAAATCTTAGGCAATTATGATCCCAAGAAAAATCCCGCGGAAGTTACCGTGAAGGAAAAACGTGTTCGCGACTGGTTGGCCAAAGGCGCCAAAGCAACTCTAACGGTATCTAATTTATTGAAAACAAAAGGTATTGAGGCTAAGATCAAATAAGACGATTGCAAAGCTTTAAGAAAATTACGGCTTTAATTTTAATATGTCCATAAATCTTTTAAACATGTGATCTATTATTGACGAAATGATTTCTTAAACGGTTTAATCAAAATCAGCGGAGGTTATTACTATGAAAGAATTGGTTAAGTTTATCTCTCAGGCTTTAGTAGATTTCCCGGACAAGGTTGAAGTCACTGAAATCATCGGCGAACAAACTTCGGTAATCGAATTGCGTGTGGCAAAAGAAGATTTGGGTAAGGTAATCGGAAAACAGGGTAGAACTGCCAAGGCTATCCGCATGATTTTAAGCGCCGCTTCCGCCAAGGCTCATAAACGGTCAGTTTTAGAAATTATTGAATAGGTAAAAATGGATCTCTTTGAATTTGGGGAGATTGTAAAAACGCGCGGTCTCCATGGTTGTTTAAAAGTATTATGTTATGTGGAGACCATAAAAGATAGTTTTTCAAAACTTAAGTTTGTTTACATTGAAAAATCTTCAGGGCAAAAGGATCCTTTTGCCCTGAAAAATATTGATGCGTCCGGCAACGTTTTGTTTATCGAACTCAAAGAAATACAAAATGTCGAATCGGCAAAGGAATTGGTTGGCTGTAAAGTATTTTTGCCAAAAGATATGATGGAAAAACTGCCGGAAGGTGAATATTACTGGCACGATATCATCGGACTTAATGTTTACAGCGAAGAAGGCGAATATATCGGCATCATAGAATCGGTTTTCCCAACAGGAAGCAATGATGTTTATGTCTGCCGGGGAGAAAAAAGAGAAATACTTCTTCCCGCTATCGCTGAGGTGATTCGGAAGATAGACATCCATCGCCGGGTTATGACCGTAAAATTGCTGGAAGGGTTGTAAAAGTGATTAATTTTGAAATCCTTTCCCTGTTCCCCGAAATGTTTGAGTCTCCTCTTGATTTCAGCCTGTTAAAGAAAGCTCAGGAAAAAGGTCTTTTAAGTATTTGCCTGCACGACATACGCGACTGGGCGGATGATAAGCATAAGATGGCTGATGACGCTCCTTACGGCGGTGGCTGTGGAATGGTCATGAAGGTAGAACCGGTGGAAAAGGCTTTGAAGGCCGTCAGGAAACCTGAAGATGATTCCATCGTCGTCTTAATGACGCCACAGGGAGAAGTCTTAAATCAGAAAATCGCGGCCCAACTGGCCACGAGAAAAAATATCATAATTATCTGCGGCCATTATGAAGGTGTGGATGAAAGGATAAGAGAACATCTGGTTGACAGAGAAATTTCCATCGGAGATTATATTTTAACCGGCGGCGAGCTTGCCGCGCTGGTTTTAGTTGATGCCATCTCCCGGTTTATTCCCGATGTTTTGGGTAACCCGCAATCTACGGGCGATGATTCTTTTTCTGAAAATCTTCTGGAATATCCGCAATATACAAGGCCGGCTCAGTATAGAGGCTGGACGGTGCCGGACGTTTTACTCTCTGGAAACCACGCCCGGATTGAACGGTGGCGTAAAAAAGAATCGCTTAAAAGGACGTACAAACGCAGGCCGGATTTACTGAAATTGCGCGAACTTTCGCCGGAGGATAAAAAAATTCTTGATGAAATTAAGCAAGACGAAATATAAAGTCTTGATTTTGAGAAGTTTATAATGTAGGGAAAGCAAAATTTTTTATTGGAGCCTGTTTTCCCGATTTATTTAAAACAATCATGTGTTAAACGGAAAAGCGTTGATGCTTTACATAGTTCTTTTACATTATCCGGTTTATAATAAAGAAGGCAGGATTGTGACGACATCCATCGTGAATATGGATATTCACGATATTGCCAGGCTGGCAAAAACATACGCGGCAAAGGCATTTTACATCGTCAATCCTATACCGGAACAACAGAATCTGGCCAGGGAAATTACCGGTCACTGGCGGGAAGGCTACGGCGCAAATTACAACAAATTCCGGCAGGCCGCTTTTGAATTGGTCAGAATAAAAGAAAGCCTGCAGTCTGTTTTGGATGATATTGCGGGGGAGACGGGATTGGCGCCAAAAACGGTAGTGACCGGCGCTCAAATTTCTGGCGATCTTTTAGAATTTGCAAAACTCAAGGAGATGCTGAAAGACAACAATTTGCCATATCTTCTTATCTTCGGAACAGGATCGGGAGTGGCCGATGAAGTAATAAGTATGGCGGATTACAAACTTGAGCCGATAAAAGGCCGTGATAATTATAATCACCTTGCCGTACGGTCGGCGGTGGCAATTGTTTTAGATAGAATTATGAGCGTTTAAATGATAATGATATAATGCAATAATGCAGGAGGAAATATAGATGAATGTTATAGAAATGCTGGAAAAAGAATATATGAGAGGCGATATTCCCGGTTTTAAGTCCGGTGATACTGTAAAGGTACATGTGCGCATCATCGAGGGCCAAAAACAGAGAATTCAGGCTTTTGAAGGAATTGTCATTCGTAAAAGACGCGGCAACAGCGGAGCAAATTTTACCGTGAGAAAAATTTCCTACGGTGTGGGTGTGGAAAGAACATTTCCCCTGCATTCGCCGATTATCGATCAGATTGAAGTCGTAAGCCATGGCAAGGTGCGCAGGTCGCGTCTCTATTATTTGAGAAACCTGAGAGGCAAAAAGGCAAGGATTAAGGAAGCGGGAAAATAGTAATAAATATTTTTATTATATTAAAATAAACTTTATTGAATTCATTGCGCCGGCTTGCAGAAAGGGAAGGGAGCAACCCTTTTATTTTTTCAATGAACACTTTTGAAAAAATTGCCTATCGGGAAGGTTACCAGTTTATTGCCGGCGTTGATGAAGTCGGCAGGGGACCGCTGGCAGGTCCTGTTGTGGCCGCGGCCGTCATTTTACCGCCTGATTATGTGAATGGCGATATCAACGATTCCAAACAGCTCACAGCCGCTAAGAGGGAAATACTCTTCGAGATCATCAAAAAAGATGCTGTAGCCGTGGGCATGGGAATTGTTGATACGGAGACAATAGATCATCTGAACATTCTGCAGGCGACTCTTCAGGCCATGCGGGAAGCCGTTCTGGAACTTCCAACATCTCCCGATTTTCTTTTAATAGACGGACTGCACCGCATTCCTGTCATCACTCCGCAAAAACCCGTGGTAAAAGGAGATTGCGCAAGCATTTCCATCGCCGCGGCATCCATCATGGCCAAAGTAACCCGCGACCGGATCATGGAAATCTATCATCGCCAGTTTCCCCAGTACAATTTCCGGCAAAATAAGGGTTATGGAACGAAAGAACACTGCGAAGCCATCAAACAATTCGGTATTTGTAAAATTCATCGCAAAACATTTCATGTAAAAAATTTAAAACAAGCCACTCTTCAATTTGCCGATTAATATGAAAGATATGTCAAATATTAATACGGGTAAACAAGGCGAGAAAATCGCGGCTGCCTTTCTTAAAACAAACGGTTATCGTATCCTTGAAACAAATTTTTGCTGCTTACTGGGGGAAATAGACATTATCGCGCGTGAGAGGGATGAAATTGTTTTTGTGGAAGTCAAGACAAGAAAGTCAGCGGAATTGGGCTATCCGGAACAGGCGGTGGGAATCAATAAGCAAAGAAAAATGTCCCAGCTGGCATTGTGGTACTTACAGAAAAAAAACAAAACAGATGAGCAAGCCCGCTTTGATGTAGTGGCTGTAACAATGACCGGTTCAGGTCATGAGATTAAACTCATTAAAAACGCCTTCGACTTTATTGAGAACCAATTCTGACTCAAAGATAGCGCTTTGACCTGGAGCGCAAACCATTTATGGTGCGCATTATAAATAGAACCTTACATTACCGGGACTTTTCGCAAGGATTGCGGAAATTCCTTTAGGATAGGTGGATAGGTCTTAAAGGTGGCTTAGAGCCGGCTTCCCTATCGGATAAACATTAAAGCCTATGGTAAAACATTTGTGATGATCTAAAATATTGCGGCCGTCGAAAAGAAAGGCCGGTTTGACCATGGATTGATATATTTTTTTGAAATCCAGCCTCCGGTATAAATCCCAATCGGTAAGGATGAGCAGAGCGTGGCAACCGGCTGCGGCCCGGTAAGGATCCTCGAGATATTTTATATTTTCTTTGATATCCTCAAGATCAATAGCGGCGTTTTTCAACGCCCGCGGATCGGAAATAACGATTTGGGCCTGTTCCGCGAGCAGTTTGCGGACAATATTGATAGCCGGACTTTCACGTGTATCGCCTGTATCCGCTTTAAACGCGAAGCCTAAAACACAGATTTTTTTCCCGGCCAGCGTGTTAAACATGGCTTTGAGAATGTTGGCGATGAAGCGCTCCTGCTGATATTCATTTATTTTTACGACGCTTTCCCAATAGGCGGCAACCTCCGGCAGGCCGTAATAATTGCAAAGATAAACAAGATTTAAAATATCCTTTTTAAAGCAGGACCCTCCAAATCCGATACCGGCATTAAGAAACTTATCGCCGATTCGACGGTCCATACCCACGGCTCTGGATACTTCTGAAATATCGGCGTCGGTTTTTTCGCATAATGCGGAAACCGAATTAATCGATGATACCCGCTGAGCCAGAAAAGCATTGGCCACTAACTTGGATAATTCACTGCTCCAGATATTGGAGGTGATTATTTTCTTCAACGGAATCCACCGCGCGTAGATTTCTATTAATTCCGCGCGGGCTTTGAGTCCGCTTTTGGTTTCATGGGAGCCGATCAAAACGCGGTCGGGGCTTTCCAGATCGCTCATCGCCGTGCCTTCCGCCATGAATTCCGGGTTGGAAAGAACTTCAAATTTAATTCTGCCTTTTCCTGAAGATAGAATTTTTTCCATAGCCAGAGCGGTTTTCACGGGCAGCGTGCTTTTTTCGATGACTATTTTTGAGGACCGGGAATACTTTAGAATCTGCCGCGCCGTTTTTTCCCAGTACTGTAAATCAGCGGCCATATCGGCGCCGGCGCCATAAGTCTTCGTTGGCGTATTAACGCTGACAAAAATTATATCATTGTCTTTGATCTGGTTTTCGATGTCTTTTGTAAAGAATAAATTTTTACCGCGGGTTTTTTTTACGATGTTATCCAGTCCCGGCTCGTAAACGGGAAGTTCCGCGGAATTCCAGGCGTCAATGCGATCGGGATTGGTATCCACCACCGTAATTCGATAATCGGGACATTTATAAGCAATCATCGCCATAGAAGGGCCGCCGACGTAACCGGCCCCAATGCAAAGAATTTTTTTTCTATATTTCATTTGGCTTTGTATCTCCTTTGGGCTCTTTAGAATGTTTTCAAAACATCGCGGAAATATTTAATGGTACGTATCAGGCCTTCTTGCAGTTCTGTTTTAGGATTCCAGCCGATTTTCTCTTTGGCAAGAGTTATATCCGGCTTGCGCTGAGCAGGGTCGTCCGCGGGCAGGGGTTGAAAATCAATTCCGGATTTACTTTCTGTTAATTTAATAATGAGCTGCGCCAGTTGCAGTATCGTAAATTCTCCGGGATTGCCGATATTAACCGGACCGTAAAATTCATCGGGAGAATTCATCATCAGGATTAATCCTTCCACCAAATCATCTACGTAACAAAAAGATCTGCTGTGGGAGCCGTCTCCATAAATCGTAATATTTTTGTCCTGCAGGGCCTGAACAATAAAATTGCTTACCACGCGGCCGTCATGAATTGCCATGCGCGGACCGTAGGTATTAAAAATTCTGACTATTTTTGTATTGACGGAATTTTGCCGCCGGTAGTCCATCATCAGGCACTCGGCAGCCCGTTTCCCTTCGTCGTAACAGCTGCGAATGCCTATGGGATTAACCTTCCCCCAGTAGGACTCATGTTGCGGATGGACTTCAGGATCGCCGTAGATTTCCGATGTGGAAGCCTGGAGCACTTTGGCCTTTGTCCTTTTCGCGATACCCAGAACGTTGATCACGCCCATGACATTTGTTTTGATGGTTTTAATCGGGTTGAACTGATAATGCACCGGAGAGGCCGGACAGGCCAGATTGTATATTTCATTTACTTCGAGGTAGATGGGATTAATAATGTCGTGACGAATTAATTCAAAATTCGGCAAACCGGTAAGATGGGCAATATTCTTTTTATCACCGGTAAAAAAATTATCCAGGCAAATGATTTCGTTACCTTCTTGCAGTAAACGTTGGCAGAGATGGGACCCTAAAAATCCCGCGCCTCCGGTAATTAATATACGTTTCATCATCTGAGTTTGTCGTTCATAGTGGTATTATTAAAATTTTTGCTATTTAACCTGAAATACCATGAAGATGTCAACCATAAAAATTTATTCGCGTCACAGGTTCCAAATTTGCGCAAAAATAAAATTTCGCATAAACACAAGTTAATATATTTCTTGAACTGTTCTATCCACTATGATAGCTAAATAAAATCAAATCATGTTAAATTTAGTTTGTCTTATTAAGCTGATTTCAGGGAGATAAAAATGGATTCGGATTCCACAAAAACCGAAAATGTAAATATTCATAGTCTGACGGATGAGTACGTAGAACAAAATAACGGAAATCATCAGGAAGTTATTGTGGTTGACGGCCGTGGTTACGAAAATAATGCTGATCATAAAAAGGAAATATTCACGCTTGTCGATGTGATCGAAAATACTAACGCTGCCGATAATGTGTACGAAGAAATTATGAAACGGGCGTCCCAAATCGTTGAAAGTATTGCCCGCGAAATCGTTCCGCAAGTCGCTGAAAGAGTCATTAAGGAAGAAATCGAAAAACTAAAGAAAAAGAGCTCCTCTGAATAAACGATGACAAATCAGTATATGCGCGGATATATCTCTTTATCATTTTTTATTTTAATATTTTTATCATTTTCTGTTTACGCGGAAAATGACTCTGTCATTTAAAATACGAATACCGGTCGAGGGCAAGCTGTCGTAAAGAGAAACGATGTTCCCCAAGCTCGCCGGGAAGCTGATAAAAATAGCATGGAAATCAATTGCAGGCAAAAAGAGGAGAAGTCATGAAGTTTTACAGATTAAATCTTTTATGGATATTCATGTTTTTTATGATTTGCGGATGCTTTGGCCACTCTCCGCAGATAGGGGGCGATGATCATGACAAAATTAACGCGAAAATCATTGCGGTGATGCCTGTTGAAAATAAAAACCCCGATGGCAATACATCCCGGTTATTTCGCAAAAGGCTGTTGGATGAACTTTTTTTTAAAGGCTATCCCAAGTTATCTTTGGAAACGATCGATAAAAAAATGGATTCTTTAAAAATCGATGGCGATAATAAAAACGCGACTGCCACAGCTCCTCAGAAATTAAATGACCTGGAAGGCGCGGATGCCGCGCTATACTGCACCTTGACGGAAGATAGCAAGTCGAAAATATTATATACTCCCATCACCATATCCGCCCGCTGCGAGTTACGCAGCGCTCAAACCGGAGAAGTTCTATGGCATGCCCAATCCGAATCCACTGAAAGGAATTTTGATTTTACCAAGGGATTGGAAAAAGCATCACATGATAATTTAGAAATCGTGATCGATGAGGTTGTCAGTAATATATTAAAAACTCTGCCGGATGGCCCCAATCTGCGAGGTTAGATATTATTTTTTAGTAGATTGGGCGATGAACACTCAAGATACTAAATCAAAAAGAAAAAAATATGAACTTACCGAATTTTTTATCTTTGTTAAGAATTATTCTTGTTCCTGTCTTTGTAATATTTATAATTCAGGATGAATACGTCAAAGCTTTGATTGCCTTTACGGCTGCCGGAGTAACCGATGCCCTGGACGGCACACTTGCCCGCCTGCTCAATGAACAAACCAAATTGGGGGCTTTTCTTGATCCTCTGGCCGATAAAATACTTTTATCCACAAGTTTTATTTCATTGTCAATTTTCGGCTTAATTCCCGGCTGGCTTACAGTTATAGTTATCAGCAGAGACTGTATAATCCTTCTTGGAATCGTTATATTATCAATGATGTCAATTACTTATGAAATTCATCCTGTGTTTGTCAGTAAAATCACAACAGCCCTGCAAATCGGAACTGTCTTTTTTACCCTGTTTTTAAAAAACTTCAATTATAGTATAATAAGTCACGATCTGGTTATTATTCTTTCCTGGTTAACAGCGTCATTTACCATTATTTCCGGATTATGGTATATTTTGAAAGGAATAAATTTTATCAATCGAACCGTCTAAAAATAGGCTAATAAATAAGATATTTAGCTTGACACCGCAGTATTTTACTGCTAGTTACGCAACGTTAAAAATCTTGGTTATTTGTAGGCAAGTAGCTCAGGGGGAGAGCGCCATCCTGACGCGGTGGATGTCCAGGGTTCAAATCCCTGCTTGCCTACCATTTTTATAATATACAAAAGCGTGTCTTAAGTTAAAAGAATTTAAGGGCATCAGCAAAACAGTGATGCCCTTTATAAATGAATTAAAGCATTTTTTATTAGAGTAGAGTTATGGATATTAAAATTACTTTTCCCGACCATAAAGAGATTTCTTTTAATGCCGGGGTTACCGCCGCCTTGGCGCTCAATACCTGGAAAAAAGAAACTCTGGCTTATACCATGGCCGTTAAAATTAATAACGTGCCTGTGGATTTAAGCTATCCGGTCATGAAAGATTCAAAGCTTGATTTAATAGAAATATCTTCCCGTGAAGGCTTGTCTATCCTGCGTCACAGTATATCTCACGTAATGGCTCAGGCTGTTCAGGAGGCTTTCCCCGGCGCCAAAGTAAGCATCGGTCCTTCTATTGACGATGGGTTTTACTATGACTTTGAATATAAAGAGCCTTTTACTCTCGACGATTTTACTAAAATTGAAAACGGCATGAAGAAGATCGTCGCCGCTGATTATCCTTTTATCCGCGAAGAACTTTCCCGCGCGGATGCGGTAAAATTATTTGAAGAAAGAGGGGAAAATTATAAAGTTGAATTAATCAATGATCTGCCCGCCGATGTTAAAGAAGTCAGTATTTACAGGCAGGGCGATTATGTTGATTTATGCCGCGGGCCCCATATCCCTTCAACAGGTGTCATTAAAGCCTTTAAACTTTTGAGTGTCGCGGGCGCCTATTGGCGCGGCGACGAAAACAACAAAATGTTGCAGCGTATTTACGGCACCGGTTTTGCCAATGAAAACGAACTCGCCGATTATTTGAATTTGCTGGAAGAGGCCAAGAAAAGGGATCATCGCCGTCTGGGCAGGGAACTCGATCTTTTTCAGGTCAACGAAGAGGCCGGCCCCGGTCTGATTATCTTTCATCCCAAAGGAATGATGCTGCGTTACCTGATTGAAGAATGGGAAAAGAAGGAACACTTAAAGCGCGGTTATGATATGGTGATGGGACCCCAGATTCTCAAAGTCGATCTGTGGAAGAAATCCGGTCATTTTGATCATTATCGCGAAAACATGTATTTTACCGAAGTGGATGAACAGGTTTACGGCATCAAGCCGATGAATTGTCTTTCACATATGCTGATTTATAAATCGAAAATAAGAAGTTATCGCGATCTGCCTCTGCGCTATTTTGAATTGGGCACGGTTCATCGTCACGAAAAAACAGGCGTTTTGCATGGTTTATTGAGAGCAAGGCAATTTACGCAGGATGACGCGCATATCCTTTGCACGCCACAGCAGTTGAATTCAGAAATCCGGGCTATCGCGGATTTTGTCAATTACGCCATGGGAATTTTCGGCTTTGAATATGAGGTGGAGTTAAGCACGAGACCGGAAAATTCCATTGGTTCGGATGACGACTGGAATCTGGCGACCGAAGCTCTGGAAGGCGCTCTGAAGGATAATAAAATAAGCTATGAAATAAATGCCGGTGACGGAGCTTTCTACGGGCCGAAGATTGATTTTAAATTAAAAGACGCTTTGAAGAGAAAATGGCAGTGCGCGACCATCCAGTGTGATTTTACATTGCCGGAGCGGTTTGATTTAAGCTATATCGGCGCTGATGGGGAAAAACACCGGCCCGTCATGCTGCACAGGGTTATCCTGGGCGCGGTTGAACGCTTCATGGGTGTCCTGATTGAACATTACGCGGGAGCGTTTCCCCTGTGGTTATCCCCCGTGCAATGCGTTTTGTTAACCGTCACGGATAAGCATATACCCTATGCCGAAGAGGTCCATAACAAGTTGATTGAATCCGGCATTCGTTCAGAGAGATATTTCGAAAATGAAAAATTAGGGTATAAGATTCGTCAGGCACAAATGCAGAAAATCCCGTATATGCTGGTGATTGGAGATAAAGAAGTGGAAGCGCGCTCGGTTGCCCCGCGTACGCGCGAAGGTCAGAATATGGGATCGATTCCCGTTGATGAATTTATTGTTTTACTGCAGGATCTCTGCGCAAGAAAACAATAGGATCTGTAATTTAACATATTATTTTCAGGAGGTGACATATAGTAAAGGATCTGAGAATTAATAAAGAAATAAAGTCTGCTTCCGTCCGGGTCATTACCGACGATGGGAAGCAACTTGGTGTAATTACATTACAGGAGGCTCTGGCCAGGGCAGAAGAGGCCGGACTCGATCTGGTAGAAGTATCTTCATCCACCGACACGCCTGTCTGTAAAATAATGGATTATGGCAAATACCGTTACAAACAGAATAAAAAACTGCATGACGCTAAAAAAAGCCAAACTGTCATTCAGGTTAAAGAAATTAAATTAAAGCCGAAAACTGAAGACCATGATGTGCAGGTTAAGATAAAACACATTAAAAAGTTTTTGAGCAATCACGATAAAGTAAAAGTGTCCATGATGTTTAGGGGACGGGAAATTGCTTTCACCGATATCGGCAGGAAGCTGATGGAGGCTATAAAAGCCGAACTGGCCAATGAATGCGTCATTGATCAGGAGCCCCGGCTCGAAGGACGGAATATGGTGATGATTTTTTCACCAAAAAAACAATAAGCACAGAAATAAGCATGGAGAGGTGACCGAATGCCAAAATTAAAAACTCATAGAGGAGCGGCAAAACGCTTTTCACTGACAGCCAAGGGTAAAGTAAAGCGAAGTAAGGCTTTTGCCAGTCATATCCTTACTAAAAAAACAACGAAGCGGAAAAGAACTTTAAGAAAATCGACACTGGTTGATTCGGCAAACTATAGGGAAATCAAGAGACTGATTCCTTATCTATAAGAAACGGGAACCGTTATTTACCTGTTATAATTTAGGAGAAGAAAGAAAATGTCCAGGATAAAAAGGAGCGTTAACGCTCGCAAAAAAAGAAGAAAGATATTGAAAATGGCCAAAGGTTTCTTTGGCGCCCGCAGCCGCCTGCTCAGGACAGCTACCGAGGCGGTAAATAAGGCAATGAAATACGCTTTTCGCGACCGTCGCGCGAGAAAAAGAGAATTTCGCCAATTATGGATCGCGCGTATTAGCGCCGCTGCCAGCATCAACAACATATCTTACAGCCGGTTAATAGACGGTTTGAAGAAAGCGGGTATCGAACTCGATCGTAAAATACTAGCTGAAATCGCTGTCAATGATCCTCAGGGTTTCGCCCAGGTTGTTGCAACGGCTAAAGGCAAGCAAGCGGCATGATTAGTGAGCTTCAACAGCTTGAAAAAGACGCCCTTGCCGAATTGGAAACGGCAACCACCGAAGACCAATTTTCCGAGATAAGGATAAAATATCTCGGCCGGAAGGGGCTTTTAACCGGTCTTTTGAGAAATATTGCTAAAGTGTCCGAGGCCGAAAAGCCTTTATTCGGAAAACTTTGCAACGAGCTGAAGAATCTGCTTAACGGCAAAATTGATGAGGCGCTTAATCGGCAGGCCGCCAAAAACAAAGAAGACGTCCTGTTGAAAGAAAAGATAGATGTCACCCTGCCGGGTGTCGCCGTTAAATGCGGCCGGATTCATCCCGTCATTCAGGTGCGCAGGGAAATTTGTTCTATCTTTGCTTCCTTTGGTTTTTCCGTGGTGGAAGGGCCGGAAATAGAACTCGATTATTACAACTTTGAGGCTCTCAATATTCCCAAGGATCATCCTGCAAGAGATATGCAGGATACTTTTTACATCGAAGACAATGTTGTTTTACGCACCCATACCTCACCGGTGCAGGTGAGGGTTATGGAAAAAATAAGTCCGCCGCTGCGGATTTTATCGCCCGGAAAAGTGTACCGGCGCGATTCCGACGTGTCGCACACTCCGATGTTTCATCAAATTGAAGGACTGCTGGTGGATAGAGGCGTCAGCTTCGGCGACCTTAAAGGAATTTTAACCGCTTTTCTTAAAAAGATATTCGGAGGCGGAACGACATTGCGTTTTCGTCCCAGTTTTTTTCCCTTTACGGAACCATCCGCTGAAGTTGATATCCGCTGCGTCATGTGCGGCGGGCGCGGATGCCGTGTCTGCGGACAGAGCGGCTGGCTGGAAATACTGGGTTCGGGCATGGTTGATCCCGCCGTATTCAAAAATGTGAATTATGATTTTGAAGAATTCTCCGGTTTCGCTTTTGGTCTGGGTTTGGAACGAATTGCCATGTTGAAATACGGCATTTCCGACATCCGGTTATTTTTTGAAAACGACAGCAGATTTCTCAAACAATTTTAGGAGATTTTTTTCTTTATGCTGGTTAGTCTTAAATGGCTTAAAGATTATGTTGATATAGAATTAACCGCGGATGAGCTCGCGCACCGTCTGACGATGGCGGGCCTGGAGGTGGACGAGATAAAAACTATCCGTCCGCAGTTTGCTGGTGTTGTTGTCGCTAAAATTTTATCCGTGAAACCCCATCCTTCCGCCGATCGTCTGTCTTTATGTGATGTCAGCGACGGAACTCAAACCTATCCCGTTGTCTGCGGCGCGAAAAATATTGCCTCCGGGAACATTGTACCTCTGGCAAAAGTCGGCGCTTTAATCCCGGGCGGATACACCATCAAATCATCTGTTTTACGCGGTGAAAAATCAGACGGAATGTTATGTTCCGAAGCCGAACTGGAAATCGGCGACGATGAATCGGGAATCATGCATCTGCCCGCGGATTTACCGCTTGGCTCGCCGCTGGAAACAGCCTTAAATATTGAAGATACCGTTCTTGACGTAAACGTCACACCTAATCGTTCCGATTGTCTCAGCATGATAGGAATAGCGCGGGAAGTGGCCGCCATCACCGGATTGAAAATGAAACGGCCGGCCGTCAGGATAAAAGAATCCGGTGAAGATATTCATTCCCTGACATCCGTTAAAATAATTGATTCCGATCTTTGTCCCCGTTACACGGCCAGAATCATCAAAAATGTGAAAATCGGACCATCTCCCGTCTGGATAAAAGCAAGGCTGGAAGCAGCCGGATTGCGAGCCATCAATAATATTGTTGATGTCACGAATTTCGTCATGCTGGAGATGGGACAGCCTCTGCACGCTTTTGATTTCAGATTCCTCGAAGAAGGAAGAATTGTTGTCCGGAAATCCAGGGAAAATGAAGAATTTATTTCTCTCGATGAAAAAAAACATATCCTTCCCGCGGACACGTTATTGATATGCGACGGCGTTAAACCCGTGGCCATCGGCGGCATCATGGGCGGCCTGAACTCCGAGGTTAAAGAAGATACGCAGGTTGTTCTTCTGGAAAGCGCTTATTTTAATCCTTCCTCCATCCGCCGCTCCGCGAGAAGATTAGCCATGCCGACCGATGCGGCTTTTCGTTTTGAAAGAGGCATTGATCCCGAAGGGGTTGTCAACGCCCTGAATCGCGCCGCTCAACTGATTGCCGAACTTTCCGGCGGTTATGTTTGTAAAAACCATATTGATGAATATCCCCGTAAAGTTTCCTCCGCGCAAAATATTCCTCTTCGTCTGGACCGGATCCGCCAGGTCATAGGCATAGAAATCAAAGCAAAGGATGTAACCGGAATTCTGCGCGGTATCGGCATGGTTGTAAAACAGGAGGGCAGGGGAAGGTATCTTGTTACACCGCCCACATGCCGGGTTGATATCACGCGTGAAATCGATCTGATTGAAGAAGTGATCAGGCTTTATGGTTATGATCGCGTGCCTGTTACGTTGCCTGCGGTTAATGTGACGGAAATGGACGTCATCCCCCGTCTGGATTTGGAAGAAAGAATACGGCAATTGCTGATAGGCAGCGGATATACCGAGATTGTCAATTACAGTTTTGGAAACCCTCTCGTGGCAGACATCCTGTGTCTTTCGGAAAATGATGAACGACGCAATCCTGTGCGGATAAAGAATCCGCTTGGCGAAGATCTATCCGCCATGCGCGCGACTTTAATTCATGGTCTGCTCGAAACGGCAAAAAGAAACGCGAATAACGGTTCTTTTGATTTAAAGATATTTGAGATCGGACGGATTTTTCTTAACCGCAAAAAAGTGGAACCGCTGCCTGAAGAAAAAAATATGGTCGCGGGATTATTAACAGGAAAAATAACCGATGATTTCTGGAACTCCGGAAAAACCGTTGACTTTTATGCCCTGAAAGGTTCTCTGGAAAATATTTTTGTTGATTTAAAAATAAATAATTGCAGGTATATCTCGACAGACGTTGAATCGTTCCTGCATCCGGGTAAGTCATGCCGGATACTTTTAGATGATCGACAAATCGGTTTTTTGGGAGAGGTTCATCCTGATGTCCTGGAAAAGATTACTTTAAAGAACGCCGCTTATGTATTTGAAATTAATCTGGATATTCTTGTCGCCGCCTGTGCGGGCAAAAAAATATATTATCAGGAGATATCAAAATTTCCGGCGGTAACGCGTGATGCCGCTTTTGTTATTCCACATACGATGGAAGCCGATAAAATGCTGAATATTGTTTGGGAACAAAAAGAAGATTTGCTTGAAAATGTAAGTATTTTTGATGTATACAGTGGTAAAGAATTTTCAGAAGGAACAAAAAGCCTGGGGTTGCGTTTTTCTTATCGCGCTCCGGATAAAACATTGACTGATTTAGAAGCAAATACTGTCCATGATAGAATTGTACAGAAGACCGTTGCTTTGACGGGCGCAAAAATAAGATCATAACAGATAGACAAAGTTAAAATGGAGGTAGGAACATGACGAAGATTGATATTATTCAAAATGTTTGCGAAAAACTCGGTTTTTCCAAGAAGGATTCGGCGGATATCGTAGAATCTCTGTTTGACATTATCAAGGATAATCTGGCAAAAGGCGAAAGGGTGAAGATTTCGGGATTCGGCAATTTCATGGTAAAGGAAAAAAGAGCGCGCCGCGGCCGCAATCCACAGACCGGGCAGGAAATATCCATTACCGCGCGGAGAGTATTGACTTTCAAATCCTCCCAGGTATTGCGTAAAGCTCTAAACTAATAGTATAACGTCTATCTGCGCATATTTCTTAAAATATTTAATAAACAGATTTCCTGTTTATTTTTATAACATAATATTTGCGGCGTTAATTATTATTTTCAGGTTATACTTACAAATTTAGCCGTAAGGGTTGAACAACTGTATGGAAACCATAATTCCCGAAAAGGCATACTTTCGCATTGGAGAAGTCAGTAAAATACTCCAGGTCGAACCTTACGTAATCAGGTATTGGGAAACCGAATTTAAAACGGTGAGTCCGGTGCGGACAAAAACCGCGCAGCGCTTATACAGAAGAAAAGATGTGCAGGAACTACTGACCATCAAAAATTTGCTCTACGCGCAGCGTTTCACGATTGACGGCGCGAAAAAACAGCTACATAAAACGCGGAATAACGGCGAATCCAGAGACAACGATTACGATAAGCAAAAGTGGCTAATCCGTATCAAAGAAGAATTACAGCAAATAAGAGAAATTATCAGCTGAAAAAGCCAGCGATTAAATCGCTGGCTTTTTTCTGTTTTACCTTTTTTATCCGGGAAATATTGTATCTCGCCGTTTAAGCTTTTTTGCTTGCTCTCTTGGAAGCTTTTAGCGGATTTATTTTTTGTGTTTCTTTTATTTCCAGTTTAATATGCGTCGCGGTCGGGCATTTACCGCTGAGCCATTTACCGGCCGGATCAGGGTAAACCTTGCAGTATTTAGCTGCTTCATAATCTATTATTTTTCCGCAGCCGTCACATTTGTCAATTATTTGCTTGCAACTGCCGCCAAAGAAACCGCATCCTTTTTTGCTCATGAAAGCGCAGTCGAATCCCGCTTTAACTGTCAGACAATTCATTTAAACAACCCCCTAATATAATAACTATTTTACTTTCACAACGTTGCGGGATATATAACCATGAGAAAAAAACCCGCAAACGCCCTGAACATAAAACAGGTGTACTTAACAGCAAAAACAATGCCTGTCAAGAAAAATTGAATCTCAACAATCAAAACAATTTGGCCTGATTTTTCACAGAAATAACTTGAACGCAAAGCATTTTGTTGCTAACGTACCCGAATAATTTGATGGGATCACCAATGCGTGCAGTTATCCAGAGAGTCGACCGTGCCAGCGTCAACATTAATCATCAGGAATTATCCTCGATAAACGAAGGAATTCTTGTATTATTGGGGGTGGAAAAACAAGACACCGAAGCGGATGCTGATTATATCCTGGAAAAGACGATCAACCTGCGTATTTTTGAAGATGAGCAGGAAAAAATGAACCGGTCTTTGCTGGATATTGACGGAGCCATGATGGTTGTTTCTCAATTCACATTATTAGCCGACTGCGTAAAGGGAAGACGACCATCATTTGCCGGGGCTGAAGAACCGGTCAGGGCGAATGAATTATACGAATACTTTATTAAGAGGGCCGGCCAGAAAGTGAACCGTCTGGCCACGGGGAAATTTCAGGAAATGATGAAAATCGAACTTGTCAATAACGGCCCGGTAACGATATTGCTGGACAGCAGGAAAAGTTTTTAAAATAAATGCAAAATTATGAAATTAAAATAGACAAAGACGGCATCTGGTACTATAACGGCGCTCATATGTTCCGCAAAGAAATATTGAGCGTTTTTTTTCAATGCCTCAGGATGGATGAATGCGGCAGATATTTAATTGAACTGGGCGATGAGAGCTGTTATCTTGATGTTGAAGATACCCCTTTTGTTATTGCCGCCGTTTATAAAACAAATTCGCCCTGCGATGGCCGGGAACAGATTGAAATTCTTTTAAACGATGATTGCTGCGAGCGGCTGGATGCAAACTCTTTATATACGGGCGCGGATAATGTTCTGTATTGCCGTGTTAAAGAAGGAAGATTTGCTGCCCGGTTTTCACGCAATAGTTATTACCAGCTTGCTGAATTTATCGAACAGACGGAAAATAGCGCCAGTTTCTTTATTCATTTAAATGGCGAAAAATATATTATCAAGAGTAATCAGGATTTATAATTACAACGGAGGAGAAAATGCTAGATGACATCATAAAAGAATCTTTAACTTTTGATGACCTTCTTTTAGTGCCCGCGGCTTCCAATATACTGCCCCGGGACGTGAACACAGTCACGTTATTAACAAAGAATATCTCCTTGAATATTCCCATTGTTTCCGCCGCCATGGACACAGTCACGGAATCCCGCACCGCGATATGCATGGCTCAGGAAGGCGGCATCGGCATCATTCACCGCAACATGAGCATAGAACAGCAGGCCATTGAAGTGGACAAAGTGAAGAAATCGGAAAGCGGCATGATTGTTGATCCGATCACCATTGAACCTGACCGCAGGGTCAGCGACGCTTTGAAACTGATGAATCAATATTCCATTTCCGGCGTGCCGGTTGTCAAGAAAGGAAAACTTGTCGGCATTCTCACCAATCGCGATCTGCGGTTTGAAGAAAACATGGATCAACTCGTTTCCAATGTCATGACGAAAAAAGATCTTGTTACCGTATCCGCGAATATTTCTCTGGAAGAATCCAAAAAACTTCTTCACAAACATAGGATTGAAAAATTGCTTGTTGTTGATGATGAGTACAGATTAAAAGGCCTGATTACCATTAAAGATATTGAAAAAATACGCCGGTATCCGAACGCCTGCAAGGATTCTATGGGAAGGCTAAGGGTCGGGGCGGCCGTGGGCATTATCGACAGGGAGGCAAGAGTTGACGCATTGCTCGCGGCTGGTGTTGATGTCATTTCCATTGATACATCTCATGGCCATTCCACGGGCGTCCTCAAAGCCATTAAAGCCACAAAATCAAATTTCCCCAAATGCGAGCTGATCGCCGGAAACGTGGCGACATCCGAAGGCGCCAAGGCTCTCATCGATGCCGGCGTTGATGCCGTCAAAGTCGGCGTCGGTCCGGGTTCCATTTGTACTACACGCGTCATTGCCGGAGTCGGCGTGGCTCAAATGTCGGCCATCAGAGACGCGTATAAAATCGCTTCCAAAAAAGGCATACCCGTAATGGCTGACGGCGGCATAAAATATTCGGGAGATATTGTTAAGGCGATCGGCGCGGGCGCCAATAGTATTATGATCGGTGGTTTGTTCGCGGGCACCGAAGAAAGCCCCGGCGAAACTATTTTATTCCAGGGGCGAAGCTACAAGGTTTATCGCGGCATGGGCTCGCTCGAAGCCATGAAAATGGGCAGCCGCGACCGTTACTATCAGGATGATATAGAAGGAGCGGCCAAAACCGTGCCGGAAGGCATTGAGGGCCGTGTTCCTTTCCGCGGTTCTCTTTCCGCGAGCATCACCCAGTTAATCGGCGGTCTGAAAGCCGGCATGGGCTATGTCGGCGCGAAAAACATTCAGGAACTGATGCAGAAATCGCGCTTTGTCCGAATCACTCAGGCAGGTTTAAGAGAGAGCCATGTTCATGATGTAATTATTACCAAAGAAGCGCCCAACTACTGGCTCGATTAAATATTTTTCACCTTCGATTTTAAATTTATTTTTATGTCTTCCAATGAAGTGTAACTATGAAGCACTCTGACTTTGTCCATCTTCACGTTCATACCCAATACAGCCTTCTGGACGGGATGATTCGCCTTGAAGACCTTTTCAAAAAAGCCCGCGAATATAAGATGCCGGCAGTCGCCATTACCGATCACGGGAACATGTTTGGAGCCATTGATTTTTATCAGCAGGCTTATAAAAACGGGATCAAACCCATCATTGGATGCGAATTATATGTGGCTCCCCATAAACTCACGGATCGGGTTGCCGGTGAATCGTACAGACACTTAATTGTTTGGGTCAAAAACGTTCAGGGTTACAAAAATCTGATGAAGCTTACGACCACGAGCTATTTAAAAGGATTTTATTATAAGCCCCGCGTGGATAAAGAGCTGCTCAAAGAGTGTCATGAGGGACTTATTGCTTCAAGCGCCTGTCTGCATGGCGAAATTGCCGGTTGGATTATGCAGGGCAACATGGAAGAAGCAAAAAAAGCCGCCATGAATTACCGGGATATGTTCGGCGAAGAACATTTTTATCTGGAGATCATGGAAAACGGCATCCCCGAACAAAAAATCGCCAATGCCGGATTAGTCGAAATCGGCAAAGAGTTATCCATCCCCCTGGTGGCGACCAACGACTGCCATTATCTGGAACGCGATCACTCCGAGGCGCATGATGTGTTATTGTGCATCCAGACCGGCAAAACGATCAAAGACGCGGACAGAATGCGTTTGAGCACGGACCAGTTTTATTTCCGGTCGCCGGAGGAAATGCACCAGCTTTTTTCCTTAACGCCGGAAGCCCTGTCCAACACGGTGAGCATTGCTGAAAAATGTAATTTTTCTCTGGAGACGGGAAAATTTTTCCTGCCGGATTTCGAAGTTAAAAATCCCGAAGAATCCTTAAACGTTTATCTGGAGAGAAAAGCCAAGGAAGGGCTGGAAAAAATCTTTCCCGTGATCTTAAAAGATCAGCAGGGAAATGAAGCCGAGATCAGGGAAAAGTACGAACAGCGCCTGACTGAAGAGTTGGAAATCATCAAAAAGATGGGATTCGCGGGTTATTTTCTGATTGTTTCCGATTTCGTAAAGCACGCAAAACATAATGATATTCCTGTGGGACCGGGACGCGGTTCCGCGCCCGGAAGTCTTGTGGCCTACGCGATAAGAATCACCAATATTGATCCCATCCGTTATAATTTATTCTTCGAACGGTTTTTAAATCCCAGCCGTATCACCATGCCGGATATTGACATCGATTTTTGTCCGGAGGGCAGGGAAGACGTTATTAAATACGTCACGGAGAAATACGGACAGGACAAAGTATCTCAGATTATCACGTTCGGAAAAATGCAGGCAAAGGGCGTTATTCGCGACGTCGGGCGCGCTTTGGATATCCCTTACGGCGATGTGGATAAAATCGCGAAACTGGTTCCGAACACGCTTAACATTACCCTAAATGAAGCCATCAAGGCAGAACCCCGGCTGGCTCAGGAAGAAAAAAATAATCCGCTTGTAGCCAAACTTCTGTCTTTATCCCGAACATTAGAGGGAATTAACCGTCACGCCTCAACGCATGCCGCGGGAGTCGTCATATCCGACGTGCCTCTGGTGGAGCGGGTTCCCCTTTGTCTTCCCAAAGACGATGTTGTTTCCCAGTATTCCATGAATGACATCCAGACGGTCGGATTAACTAAATTTGACTTCCTCGGTCTTAAAACATTAACGGTCATAAAAAATGCTCTGAAATTTATCAAGGAATCAAAAGGCATTGAAATCGACATCGATAATCTGCCTCTCGATGACAAAAAAACATACGATCTTCTGGGGCGGGGCGAAACAGACGGGGTTTTTCAACTGGAAAGTTCCGGCATGAGAGATCTTTCGATTAATCTCAAGCCGGATCATCTCGAAGATATCATTGCCTTGATCGCCCTTTACCGGCCCGGTCCCATGAAAATGCTTCCGGAATTTACCGCGCGCAAGCAGGGAAAGACAAAAATAACCTACGAATTGCCCCAACTGGAGGCGATCCTGAAAGAAACGTACGGCATTATTCTTTATCAGGAACAGGTTATGCAGATTGCAAGTATTATCGGCGGCTACTCTATGTCCGAAGCCGATACCCTGCGCAAGGTGATGAGTAAAAAGAAAGCCGCGGAAATGGAGAAGGAAAAACCGAAATTCCTCGAAGGCTCACAGAAACACAAAATTAATGAAAACAAGGCTAAAGTGATCTGGGAGCAGATGGAGACCTTTGCCGAATATGGTTTTAATAAGTCCCACAGCACGGCCTACGCCGTTATTGCCTACCAGACAGCCTATCTCAAAGCGCATTATCCGGCGGAATTTATGGCCGCTTTGCTGACCAGTGACAAGGACAACCGCGATAAAATCATCAAGTATATGAGCGCCTGTAAAGAAATGGGCATTAACATTTTGCCGCCGGATCTAAATGAATCACAGAGAGACTTCACCGTATCCGGAGAAAATATCCGCTTTGGACTGGCGGCGATTAAAAATGTCGGTCTGGCTGCCGTTGATTCGATCATATCCGTGAGAAGAGACGGGAATTTCATTTCCTTTATCGATTTTCTGGGCCGCGTCGATTTGCGAAAGGTCAACAAAAGAGTCATCGAGAGCCTGATAAAATGCGGCGCTTTTGATTCGTTGGGTTACAAACGCGCCGGGCTTATGCAGCATTACGAACAGGCCATGGACGAGGCGCAGCGCAATCAAAAAGAAAAGCTGAGCAATCAATCCAGTTTTTTCGATCAATTTAATGCCGGCGATTCCTCTGAAAAGGGAACATCTTCGTATCAGATACCGGACGACGTGCCGGAATGGGACCATAAAAAACTGCTTTCCATTGAAAAGGAAACTTTGGGATTTTATATCACCGGCCATCCGCTGCTGCGTTTTGCCGATCGTTTGAAATTTGTGACCAGCGCCGATTCCGGCAATTTAAACGAAAAGCGGGATAAAGATACCGTAACGGTTGCCGGCGTTGTAAGCGGCATCAGCGAAAAAACAACCAGAAGAAAGGATATCATGTGTTATCTCACCCTGGAAGATTTACAGGGTTCGATAAACATCATATTTTTCGGGGATGTCTATAAAAAATACTACTCCATCTTGCATGAAGAAGAACCCATCGTTGTTAAAGGAACCCTTGATATCGGCTCCGGAGAAGAGACGCCGAAAATCATCGCTCAGGAAGTAACTTCATTGATGGTCTCTCTGGAGCATCCTTACAAGCAGGTTCGCTTCATGGTGGATGCCAGCAAGGTCTCACCGGAGACCATTTCATCGCTGATTTCTTCGTTGAAGAAATTCCCGGGTAAATACGAGGGTTATATGCATATTCTTAATGGAAAAAGTGAATCCGTCGTTTACCTGGGCGATGAATTTCGTTTGGACATCAATGACAAGTTACAAAAAGAGGCCGATAGCATCCTGGGGAAGGGCGCTACAATTTACTCGTAAAATATTGCTGGACGCCTGACTCTAAAAGATTCCGGGGACGCCATGCCATGGCGTCCCCGGATATGAAGAAATAGACTATCGCGGCTGAGGATACTTTTTAAGAACATCCCCAACCGCGACGGAGGGGAAAGAGCAATTTTGTATACCTAAAATATTGTTGATTTATCCATTCTAATCCTGAAAAAACGTTTTCATCATTAAAGTTTAATACTCATTGATTTTCATTATTCATCGAAATATTCATTCTTCATGGCAATGGTAAGGCCATCGCTGTTTTGCAGACGTTTTGCCAGACCTTCAATCTTGGGAAGTTCATAATTAAAGAAATAAGCGCACGTATGGAGTTTCCCCTGATAAAAGTTGACATCTCCCGAAGGCGGATTTCCCGCCAGAGCTTTATGAGCGACGGTTGACTGAAGCAGCCACTGCCAGGCAATGGCGATAATGCTGAAGAACTCCAGATATACAGCCGCGTCAGCCAGAAATAGTTCCATTTTTCCTTCCATCGCAATGCCCATAAGATGCCCCGTGACTTTTTCCAGCAAGCCCAGCGCCGCCGTAAGCATCTCAGCATAAGGCTTCAAGGCCTCTTCTTTTTGGGCAATCATAATGGCTTTTTGTACCTGTTCAAAATATAACTTGCCGGCCTTGCCCTGTTTCATGGTCAATTTTCGCCCCAGGATGTCCATCCCCTGAATGCCTGTTGTTCCTTCATGGAGTGTATGGATCCGGACATCACGGTAAAACTGTTCCAGCGGAAATTCGTCGCAGAAGCCGTAGCCTCCCAGAATTTGAATGCCCATGCTGCAGGACAAAATACCCATTTCCGCAGGATAGGTTTTCGCCACCGGCGTCAGAAGTTCCAGCAGCAAATGATAATTCTCACGCTCTTCACCTTCGGCCACATGGCAGAGGTCTTCATAGAGGCCGCACTGCATCAGCAGTGACAGCGATCCTTCGACAATGGCTTTTTGGAAGAGAAGCATTCTTTTCACATCGGCATGTTCGATAATCGGAACCTGGGGAGCCAGGGGATCTTTGGATGTGATCTTTCTTCCCTGCGGGCGTTCACGGGCATATTCAAGAGAGGCATAATAAGCTGCGGAAGCAATACCGGCCGCGCCCAATCCCACATCAATCCGGGCGCCATTCATCATCTGGAACATGTACGCGAGACCTTTATTGGGCTCGCCCACAAGCCAGCCGCGGCAGTCTTCGTTTTCTCCAAAGGCCAGTTGCGTGATGGGAGCGCCCCGGTAACCCAGCTTGTGGTAAATTCCCGCGCAGTTGACGTCATTGGGCGTAAGCTCGCCGCTTAGCTCGATTCTTTTCTTCGGGATAATAAACAGCGAAATGCCTTTGATCCCGGCCGGCGCGTCCTTGATCCGGCCGATGGCCAGGTGAATGACGTTATCCACAGAATCATGGTCGCCGGCGGAGATGAATATCTTCTGGCCTTTCATTTTGTAATAGCCATGATCCGTCGGGGTTCCGGTAAGCGTTATATCCGTCAGAGAACTGCCCGCCTGAGGCTCAGTAAGGGCCATGGTTCCCTGCCACTCGCCCGACATCATTTTGGGCAGATACATGTCGCGGGTTGCCTCATCACAGAATGACCCGATTAATCCGGCGGCGCCTGTCGTCAGGCCGGAATAGACAGAACCGGAATAGTTGGCCGCGGCCCAAATGGCTGTCGGCACCATCACGCCGATAATCATGGGAAGCTGCTGGCCGCCCCATTCACAGGGGAACGATGCTCCTATCCAGCCGCCTTCGCCGCACTCCTTCAATATCGCGCGGACCTGCGGATGGACTTTAACAGCGCCTCCGGCATACTCAGGCTGATTCCGGTCCATTTCCGTCAGGACGGGCTTAAAAAGGTCTTTCCCCATTTTCATGGCAGTCTTCATCACCATGTCAAAAACTTCCCTGTTATGATCGGCGAACTGGGGATATTTGATTAAACGTTCAACATCGAACATCTCGTAAAGTAAAAAATTCAAATTTCGATCGCTGATAAATTTTTCTGCCATAGACTCACCTTATTCCCTGTTTTAAATTAATGATACCGGTAAAGCCAACTCACTAACGCTGCAAATTTTCGATGATGGTTGCCACGCCCAGACCACCGCCGCAGCAGGAGCTGAAGCAGCCGTACCTGCCGCCTCTGCGGATGAGTTCTTTCATGGTAAACAGGCAAATGCGCGCGCCCGAAGCGCCGTTCGGATGCCCGAAAGCAATCGCGCCGCCGTTGGGATTCCATTTATTCATATCGACTTTCTCGCCCGTCTGTTTTTCGAGTTCCGCGATAACCGCGAGGTTCTGCACCGCAAAGGCTTCATTGCATTCCAGAACATCCATTTGAGAAAGTTTCAGGTCGGCGCGCTTCATGGCCTGGGGAACGGCATAAGCAGGCCCGATACCCATAATTTTCGGATCAACGCCGAAATCGCCGCCGCTGATCCATTTAGCCATGGGTTTGCAGCCCAAATGCTCAGCTTTCTCCCGGGTCATCATCAGAACAAATGCCGCTCCGTCATTGCGGCCGGACGCATTACCCGCTGTGACCGTTCCGTCTTTGATAAACGCCGGTGGAAGTTTGGATAGGGCATCCATTGAAGTCATGCGCGGATGTTCATCCAGCTTGAATTCCAGAGGCGGATTTTTCTTGCCCTGGGGAACCATGACCGTTACGATTTCATCGACAAAAAAACCGGCATCAATGGCCCTTTTGGCCAGTGTCTGACTCCGCAGGCCGAACTCATCCTGGGCTTCGCGGGAAATATTGTATATCTTCTGCAGGGCTTCGGCGGTCAGTCCCATGTTCATGGTGGCCGGGTCCAGCGTGGGGGACAGTGAATACGCGACGGGCATCGGGGGGAGCATTTTAAAGGGTTCGGTGGACATGGGAAATTTCGCGCATGCCTGACTGTATGATTCCATCCCGCCGGCTATCATAATATCGGCCTGACCGGCAATAATTCTCCAGGCCGCGTGGTTGATCGAATCGATCGCCGAGCCGCACTGCATTTCCACATAGGAGGCCGCTGTGCTCATGGGAAGCCCGCCGGCCAGCGATGCCCAGCGCGCGGGATTCAGGGCGGAGGTTCCGCCTATGGCCGATCCCGCGAAGACAGAATCGACGTGAGCGCCTTTCTCCAGAATTTTTGTTTTCTCAATCAAGCCTTTTATGGCAATGCCGCCAAGCTGTTCCATCGTAAAGTTACGCAGTGTGCGTCCCAATGTTCCAAAAGCCGTCCTTACGCCGTCAATGAAAACCACATCTCGCTTATTCATAAATGCTCCTTAATTTATCAAATGCTTTTTATGGTATTAAAATAACCTCTCCGCATATCATTCGTCATGCGGTAACACCGCGGCATGATATTTGAACACATTCAAGTATTATATAAGCCCATAAACGCCAATTTGTCAAGCGTTATTAGAACATGTTCAAGTAACGATTAAAAACCCTTTTCAAATAAATAATTTGGTGGTATAAAATATCCCAGATGGAAAAATTTCATTTTGAATAAATCTCACGCGGGTGAAAGGTGCAGGACAATGACGCGAACAGAAAAAAGTAATCATATTAAAAATAAAATCATCGAGATCGCGCGCCAGCTCTTTGTTGAACAGGGATACCAGAAAACGACGATCAGGCAGATTATTGAAAAAGCGGGGATTAATACCGGGACACTTTACCATTTTTTCCGCGACAAGGAAGACATCTTTCTCCGTGGCTCTGAAATAACGGATTTTGAATTAGTAGCGCTCGTTGAGCGCCTGACAGCCAATGAGAAAGATTATGTTCTTAAGTACGCCGTATACTTCGCGCTGGAATTCAAGATGGTTGAAAAATCCGACAAAATCGCGGAGCTCTATCTCGAATCTTACTGTTCGTTGCGAATGACGCAGATGGCAATGCCCATCGATATGGCGCGCAACAAGCTCTATTTTCACGAATACAATAAAGATTTTACCAAACAGGATTACTACCGGATTTCCCTGGCCCTTCGCGGAATGCGGTTAATGTTTGTCGCCGAACGCGTCCATACGGGGCTCAATAAATTCAAAGAGGATACTCCTTTTATTATCGATTCCGCACTGAGGGCATTCAACGTCCCTAAGAAAAGGCGGGATGAGGCCATCGCCAAAGCGATGGATTTAGCCAAAAAGCGATACAGGTTATTTGATAAAAAGAATCGCGGATAAAGAGAAAAACCGGCGCGGGTAAAATGTTTTCGATCGGCAAAATATAGCGTTGGTATAATATGAAACATGAAGAAAGAACATATCGGGCATTAATTCATAAGGGCAATCTCTGTGCATATAATGTCAGAGTAGCCGAGAGCGATTTGTTGATCAGCTCCGATACCGACCTGAAAGTTGAGGCTTTAAAATCATTAAACAGGCATCGCAATTCTTTAGAGACATACATCAGGGACAATCCTGATTTCCGCACGTCACTGCTGCCCCTTCCCGAAGATGATTTCGCTCCGCCAATTATCCGGCATATGCTAAGATATGCGAAAAGCTGCGGGGTAGGGCCGATGGCTTCGGTTGCCGGAGCAGTGTCCGAATTTGTGGGATACGATCTTCTCCCTCAAACGAATAACATCATCATTGAAAACGGCGGCGACATTTTTTTAAAATCGAATAATGAATTAACGGTTTCTGTTTATGCCGGAGAATCAGCTTTGAGTTATAAAGTAAACTTCATTGTAAAACCGGAGGAAACCCCGCTGGGTATTTGCACCTCATCAGCCACAGTCGGGCCGTCTTTGAGCTTTGGCAATGCCGATGCTGTGTGCGTAATTTCCCAATCCGCCATACTGGCCGATGCCGCCGCATCCGCTATCGGCAATCGGGTAAAAAGGAAGAATGACATCAAAACAGCCCTGGATTACGGAATAAAAATTCCCGGCGTGCGCGGAATCATCATCATCCGCGGCAGCGATATGGGAGCAATAGGGGAGGTGCATTTCGTTTAAAATTTTAAAATTATTGACATTTTTCATGAATTATGCTTTTATATTAACAAAGAGTAGTCGAGTAGACAGAACGAAACCCGGAAGATTAGTTTTATGATTCGATTGCGAATGGCGCATATAATAATACTGGCCGCCTGTTTCTTGTTAGTTCAAGGCGGCCAGGCAGTCGTGTACGGTGCAGGTGTATCGATTAATTATACATCAACTTCTATCTCTCCTCCTCCAACCACCGGCGGAAATCAGGCTCCTGCATCACCTACCAATAGTATTGGAGCGCCGGCAGCCACAACTGTTTCCAGCAGTACCACTACCGGCACCCAGAATATCGGTTCATTTTCTTCAACATCCGTAACTTCGACATCAACAAATTCATCAACGTCCTCTACTCAACAGCTTGAGCAGCAACCGAGTACAACCGACAATCTCTTCCAGATCATTGAACAGAGCGAGACATCCAAACTTATTCACTTACCCAACTTTAACCCCCTGTCCGAAAATGAAACCTTATTACCTACAGCAGAGTCATATACTGTGACAGTATGTTTATCTTATAATGATTTTTCTTTACCGGATTGCCGCGATAGAAAAACTTCATTTCAAGCAAGCGCAATACTTGCGTCAATGTTTCTCAACAAACATTTAAAGGGGACAGAAGTCAGACCTTTCAGGGTTGTCCTGCCGTTCTTGGTGCCATTGGATAAGCAAACGCAATTATTACGTAAAATAGAAATAAGGGCCATCGCAATCATCAGGACCGCCATGCTGGAAGATTTGAAAAAATCAAAGGACTATTTATCGGAATCGGAAGAGGGCAGACAACAAAAGCTAAATACTGTTATTGAGGACGCGAAGAGAGCCCTGCAGGATGCGAACAGCGGCGCTAATTGGTCTCATCACAGTATTGATGACAGAATAAATCATGACTTTCAAACCTCAAAGGCCTTCAAGCAATTCAATAATGATATAGCAGTTGCCCAACGAAGTAGTCAATAACCGCCATAGACACAATTTGATCTTATAATAAATACCAATTTAATGAATTATTAACACAACTTAAACCTTACCGGCTTATCCGCTAAAAAGGAGAATCGCATGCTGAAAATACTGGGAGTGATCATTAATTTAGGTATAATAGCCTATCTGGGATATCAGGCACAATCGTGCTTAAGTCCTGAGCAATTAACAGATGTAAACATCGTGCAAAATCCTTTGATTCTCTCATTTGTTGCTGTTGTCGCTTTGTTTGTCGTTTTAAAAAATTAGTGTCTCCCCGTCTGCAAAAAAGGTCAAAGAAGCCGCCGGCAATGAACGGAAAAAGCTTAAATTTCAAATATTTTCGTCTAAATCAAGAATTGATTTTCACACTTGCAAGGAGGCGTCTTAAGTCAGGTGACGGAAGGATTTATTCCATCCGGGCAGAAAACGATCCGTCCGACACATAAATCTTCAGCAAGTTCCTCAAATCACATAAGAGTTGACCATGCTTTTGCTGTTCCAATTCATTCCATATATGTAATATTCCTAATGATATTCCATTTATGATATTATTTTAAATATTTTTTCATAAAATAATTGACAGACTAAGAAAATAAGATTATAATGTTCACATATGTAACAAGTAATGACTTTTAAAACCAACCTACGGTTGTCTGAAGCGGGTTATCTGACTGAGCCGGCATCATAAGGAGGCGGTATGACGGACGCACAATGCATTAAAGGTTCAAATTTCAATTCGATTCTAAAATATGTTAAGGAGAAGTACGGACCTGATGCGCCTGATAAAGCCATCAAACAGCTACTCCCGGAAGATCAGAGGCTGTTCGAAAATGCTATTTATGACGGCGCCTGGCTTCCGGAAAGAGTATACTCGGAACTTAGTTGTTCAATCGATAAAGTCTTCGGCAATGGCGACCATGCACTGTCCTTTACTATAGGGCACTATAACGCACTCAACTGCGTTCCAAAGCTTTACGCGCTGTTTGTCCGTAACGGAAGCCCGGAATTTTCGCTGAAATCAGCCTCTAACTTCTGGCGGCAAACCCATAATAGCGGCAATTTAGTCATTCAGGAAGTGACACCCAACTCAACCACTATTTATCTTAAGGATTTTTATCACGGGAGTCACAATAATCCGGCATTCTGCCATGGTCTGCGAGGCTATTTCGCGGGGGTCCTTGAGTTAAGCGGCGCAAAGAATGTGCGGATATTTGAGGAGCAGTGCGGAGCTCTGGGCGCTTCCCACTGCGTTTTCAAAGGCACATGGACGTGAGAAATACCCGGTTCATCGGATTATGTGACTGTTGCTCCAGATAGGAGATCAGTTCATCCATGAAACGGTTTATTAATGAAGCGATTTTATTTCATTTTCAAACTTGATTCACTTGCTTTGCGTACCCCCCGGCGGATGGACGCAACGTAAAAGAAAAAAGCAGTACAGGTTTTCAGATCGGTTAAAGCACAGACAAAGTTAATCTTTGCGTGACTTGAACTATCTCTGTTCGCCAAGGCGAATAACTCTCGAAAGCCGTAAACCAGCCAGGCGGCCGGCATGGTTTTCGGGGGATCTTCACAAAGTGAAATTCTTAATTCGCATTAGACTTAATTGCGTTGGATTTCAGACATCTCAATACTTTTTCATAAGTTCAATTTGAAGTTGGCGTTAATTTAGGCATCGGGATTCATTTGTAACGATTATATCTCTTTTCGCGCAGTGGTTCGTCTGAAAAAACGTATGGAGAAGTTATTTAATCGAACTGATTTTTTAAATCGAAGCGATACGGATAGGAATAATTTAACCCGAACCGCAGGTAATTCTATTGTTGATGGCGGTTCCGACGGTCACATCCTGCCCGACATCCTGAATCTGGATGTAAGCAACCACAAAGTCATCGCGGATGCAGAGACGATTTCGAAGTTATTAAACAGGATATTTGAAAAGCAGGCGCCGGTTTTTATAAAATCCAATTCAAGTTCGGATGCGTTTCCGTTTACGATAAGATCCATCGATACATCAGTATATGCCCGTATTTGCCTTAACAGGTCCCATCTTACTGAGGATCTCAATTTCTCCGGTTATAAAGAAATCATATTATTCTTTTTTGACCAATTGATATTTTACACGTTTAAAACAACCATCCTGAATCTTGAGCCCGATATTATATCTATCGCACTGCCCGGAAGCATAATGCAGTTATGGCGAAGATCGCATCCAAAATCGAGAATAAAATTTGAAAACCAAAACATTAACGCGATAATTATTTCCGGAAAGAATAAAGAATACACATTCCCTGTAAATGATATCGCATATCGGGGCATCTCTTTAAACCTGCCGAATCGCGATGCCGCAAGGGCGATTGAAAAGGATCCGGTAAAAATGCGTATCAATATCGACGATGCTCTGGATATTTCATTTGAGGCAAGTTTGAAACACGTGGATGAGAAATTGTCGAATGGAACTAATACCCTGAAATGCAGTTTTGAGATCACCGGCATCGAACCGGAAAAGAAGAATGAGTTGAAAACCTATATTTTCAGGCACAACTATCCGTACATTGTCCCGTTTCATGTAAAGTATATTGATAAGATATGGGATCTGTTTTTCAAATCAGGCTACATGATACCGGAAAAGGCGGACTATGTAAATAAAATTAAAACAAACATAGAAGACACATGGGTCAAACTGTATGATGAGAAATCAAAAGTCGGCAGGATGCTCCTGTTTATGGATAACAATGAATTATATGGAACAGTAGCGGCGGCAAAAGCTTATGATAATACATGGATGCTTCATCAAGTTGCGGGTTTGAGGCACCCGGACGTTAAGATCGGTCAGTATATTCTTGATTCAATCACCATACAGACGATAGAACACCTCGATGCGGATAATGTAAAAGCATATTTCAGAAAAGAAAATGAATGGGCCATTAAAAAGTTTTTTAAATTCCGTGAATTCTGCACCCTGAAGGAATCTATTCTGTATACCTTTCAGGATTTATATGAGATCGATATTGACAAATATAAATATTTTAGATCCGGCAGCCTTAATGTCGAAGTAGAATATTTATCATCCGGGGAGGATCGCCTCTTTATAATGGATTATCTGACTAAAACATTACCGGAACTCTCGCTGATTACCGAAAGCATAAGCCCTGAAGGATTGAATCTCCATGGAACAAGCGCGGCATACAGCAATATCGGTTTATTCAGAGGACGTAAAATATTAATGGCTAAAGATAAAGAAAGAATCATTTCCTTTGCCCTGTTGGAATACGGCTCAACAGGCATTAATGTCGGGGGGCTGCTGGACGTCTTTCAGATCTTTACGGTTGACCCGGCTCATGAAAATATAAACATAATAAACAGGGTATTAATTAACGAGATAATATATTTTTATCATTCATTAAAAAAGAATACGGCGTTGTGTTTTGCAGATGATGCAAATAAACGTGAATTGGAGGACGCCGGACTAACAAAAAAACTGGATTACATTATGTGGCATTTCAAAAATGATTCCTTCAAACAGGTCTTACGATATTTTTCATCTGCCTCATAAATAATTATATACCATAATAAGGAGATAAACGGTCATGGCTTGCGCGAGTGGAATTTTAATTACCTATTCCGGTTACCCGTATACACCGTCTTCAATGATGCCCGATAACGGCCTTGCCAACCTTGCGGGGGCGCTTATTAAAAATGGACATAAAGTATTGATCCTTGATTATTGTACCGCCGATATCGTCAAGAGACTTATGCCTCAGGATATAAAAGACGATCTCACCAAGCTGCTTCCTCTTTTAAAAAATTCGAAGGACCATAAACTTATTGATGAATTAAAAGCGATCAGCGCCGGAATTGAGGCGCACAGGGAGAAAGAAGTCCATAAAATTTACAAGGAGATTGAGGAGCATATCATCCGGAAAAAAGTAAATTTCATCGGTTTTAAACTCTGGATGGGAGACGGATTTTCCGACAGCATCATGATAGCCGAACTCATAAAAAGAAATCATCCGGGGATAAAGATATACGGCGGCGGCCCGCAGTCTCAAATGTATAAAGAGACTATATACGGCAAGACACATGTATTTGACGCGTTATGTTACGGAGAGGGTGAGGAGATAATCAGCCTCCTTGCCGATCACTCGATCAACCAGGCTGATTTAAAAGACATCCCCAATATTATCTACTTTGAAAACGATAAAATTATTACCAATCCGCTCAAGAGAATAGAAGAATTGGATAATATCGCGTATCCCGTATATGATGCGGATGTCTATCCCGCCTGCGATTCAAACGATAAAATAAAGATTTTCTCTCTGGACGCGAGCCGCGGATGTCCGAATAACTGTGCCTTCTGCGTACATTCGTCTATTAGCGGTCACAAAATAAGAAATAAATCCGTCGACAGGGTTTTTAATGAGATAAAATTTATTAAACAAAAATATAATTCAAAAGCTTTCAGATTCAGCGGGTCATATACACCGGCAAATATACTTACCGATCTGTCAGCGCTGTTAATCAAAGAAAAAGTGGAAATCATTTATACAGCCTTTTCAACACTTCAGGATATGAATGATCAAAATATCCCGATTTTAAAATCCGCCGGTCTTTCCGCGTTATATGTAGGTATTGAATCCGCGGATGAAAGAATATTAAAAGATGATTTTGAAAAGAAGTTTAATCCCGAAAAGGCTAAACCAATTATTAAAGATCTGATCGATGCCGGCATATTTATGATTGCCAGTTTCATATATCCCGCGCCATCTGAAAATGCTGAATCAACAAATAAATCATTGAATTATATCCTTGAGCTTTTTTCTGATCCGCAAAAAACATCGGTTACAATACATCATCCGGGCGTGCTGCCTCTTGGGAAATGGGCCGAAAACCCAAAAAAATACGGTTTTGAAATTAATAATTTTGAAGAATACAAAAATATCGGTATGACCTATAATATAAAACAGTATCTTCCGCATTACTTATGGGAAAAACTGCCTTTTAAAGTATACGGCAAAGATCATAGCGAACTTTTGTTGGAAAGCGGCAAGTTTATGAAAGAAATTGAGAGCCGCGGTGTTTTAACGATGCTTCTGGACGAAGCGGTATTGATGGCTCATCTTAACAATCAAAGACCAATGGATTTTAAAAACCTGATGAAAAATATTTTCTTCACGGGAGATTATGAAAGCTTGCATAACTCTATTATTGAAATTAACAAAAATTTAAGCGCAAAGCTGAAGGCTGCAGAAGAGCGGCCGCGGGATCGGAGTGATATGAAATCCGGCGGCGGGAGCAGGGGAGCTGCCCGGTTATAATAAGTATTTTGACCTTTAGCGATGTGAATAAGACACAATAATAGGGAAAGCTTGTTTAACATTTTTAAAATATTGTCTTCTATAATTTACTTTTTCTTTATTTTTCCATAATTTAGTTATATTATCTTACATTATCATTCATTTGTCGCTGTTATAGCGTTGTTTATGTCCATAAAAAATCAGGAAGGAATACCTATATGAAAAGATTTTTGTTCATTGCTGGCCTTGGTGCAGTTTGCATGTTAATGAGTTGCGCTACTATGATACCGGTAGGCGGCTTATATACAGGCGCAAAATTTCCGATGATGGTAACCAGTAACAGCAACGCTTCATCTAAAACGGGAGAAGCACAATGCATAAGCATTTTAACTCTGGTTGCCGTCGGCGATTGCAGCGTAGAAACTGCCAAGAAGAACGGCGGCATCACCAAGGTGAACAATGTTGATTGGGATGTCAAAAATATTCTGGGGATTTACGGAACATACAAAGTTATTGTTTCAGGCGAATAATTAACGGCCTGCATGAGAATACATGATTTGAAACTATTGTCATGTTGACATAACATATCTTATAGGACGTTGACAAAATATCAATAATTTGTATATTAATGTTTTCATTGGCCTTTTATTTAAAGCACTAAACGCTTAAAATTATTTTTGTTAAAAAATTTTATATACATATATAACAACATCATCCGGGTGCAATTTATGAAATATTTTTTCTTTTTATCAGCAATATATTGTATTTTAGTCTTGGTTACAGGAAACGCTCTTGCCTTTCGCTGCGGCAATGAAATTGTAAACGCAGGAGACTCATCCGCCAGCGCTCAGACAAAATGCGGAGATCCTGTCCGATATGGTTCAGGAACTGAAAAGATTAAAGGAAAAACAGAATATGTTACAAAGGAATTTTATAATTGCGGAGAAAATGACTTTCTTTATTCAGTATCCATTTATAACGGAATAATTGTCCGAATCGATTCTGTTGAACGAGGAACCGGAAAAGGACAATGTCAATAACGTAAAGGCTTGCTTCCTTTCCATTTTACATGATAGCAGAGACTTCAAAACCCGGCATTGTCAGTAAAAAATATTACAGTCCGTCGTCGGCGAGTTGCTGAATGAGTTTCATCTGGCGGTCGGATAGTTTCCGGGGAACATCAACATTAATTTTTACGTACAGATCCCCTTTGGGAGCTCCTCTAAGGCCGGGCACTCCATAACCCTTCATTCTTATCTTGGTATTGTTCTGGGTGCCGGGACTGATCTTTAATCTCTTGACCGTGCCGTCCAGAGTTGAGACATCAATTGAACTTCCCATGGCTGCCTGCGTGAATTTAATGGTTTTTTCAATGTATAGGTCATTGCCGTCTCGGGCATAAATAGGATGAGGTAATACATTAATGTTTAGGTATAAGTCGCCGCTGGGTCCTCCGTTGTAGCCGGATAATCCTTTGCCGGGCAATCTGAGCTTTTTACCGCTGCTGATTCCCGCGGGTATCTTTACACTGATATCTTCAATGCGGTTTTCCAGTTGGAACGAAATCTTCTTGTCCGCGCCGAATACGGATTCTTCTAAAGAAATGGATAAATTATATTCCGCATCCTGGCCTTTTTGCGGCATTTCCTGATATTGCTGCCTGCCGCCGCCCATCCCGCCACCGAATAAGCCGGCAAATGGATCTTCATAATCATCGCGGCCGCTGCCGCCTCCCCTTCTGGTTGTGCGGAATGTTGTCCTGCCCCCGCCGCCTCTCGCGCCGCCAAAGCCAAAACCGCGTAATATTTCATCCAGATCAAAGTTACGGAAAATATCTTCCTGAGTATACTGCTGGCGGTATTGATCCGCCGAGCCGAACTGATCATATTGCTGGCGTTTTTCGGTATCGCTCAAAACGGCGTAAGCTTCGCTTATTTTCTTGAATTTTTCTTCCGCGCCCTTGTTGTTTGGATTTTTGTCCGGATGCCATTTTAAGGCAAGCTTTCGATATGCTTTTTTTATTTCATCAGCCGTTGCTTTTTTTTCTACGCATAATACCTGATAGTAATCTTCTGCCATATTAACCTTTCAGGCCTATTAAAAATCCCATATGCTGTGTTGCGCTTCATCTTTCCTCATTGCGACCTACGAACAGTAGGCCTCATTCGTCAAGACTCGCGCGCCTTGCCTCTGGAATTTTTAAAAAAGGCCAATTATCTCCATTAGTCGGAGATAATTTAAGCATTAATTCCCATTTGGAAAGCGTCTAAATTCATTTTTATCAATTTTTCCGGGAAAGATTTCTTAATGACGTTCTCCCAGATGGATTGATCAATATCCATGAGGTTGGATATGGCGCCAAGCAAAACCACATTGGCCGTTTTAGTGTTACCCGCTTTTTGCGCAAGCTCGGCAGCATTGAAGCTTATAACCCTTCCGTAATGATCTTTTAGAAATGATATGACGTCATCAGGATAAGACGCGTCACCCAGATTGACCGCGGGAGGATAAATTTCTTCCGTGTTTACAATAATTTCCGCGTCTTTTCTCAACAAATTCAAATAGCGCAGGGCTTCCATTTTTTCAAAAGAAACAAGGGTCTGGATGCTTCCGGATTCGGCCAGCGGCGAATAGACTTTTTCCCCGTAACGGACATGACTGGTCACACAACCGCCCCGCTGGGCCATGCCGTGGACTTCGCTTTTTTTGACATCCAAACCGGCCTCCATGATGACCTCGCAAATGATATCGCTCGCCCGCAAAATACCCTGCCCGCCGACACCGGCAAATAATATGCTTTTTACTTCATTATCATACATTTGAATATATTCCTTTAAGCTAACTTATAGCGCCGAATTTACAAACTTGTTCACATAAACCGCACCCGGTGCAAAGGGTGGCGTCAATTACAGAAATACCTTTGCGCTTTGATCCTTCTTTGGTCACGCCCTTCTTCCAGGAAATCGGCGGACAATTTAAGCTAAGGCACGTTTTACAGCCTTCGCACTTGTCCGGATCAACTTTAAGCGCAGGTTTCGGTTTGATATTTGACCGTTTAAACAAGGCGCAGGGTCTTTGAGCGATAATAACCGAAGGACCGTCTTTGGCCAGTTCTTCTTTGATGGCCGCTCTTGTCGCCTTCAGATCAATCGGGTCAATAACCTTTATATTTTCAATTCCTAGAGCAGAAACTAAATCTATCAGATTAACTCTTTTTGCCTCTTTTTTCATCAGCGTATAGCCTGTTCCCGGGTGCTCCTGCATTCCGGTCATAGCTGTTGTGCTGTTATCGAGAATGACGATTAAAGCGTCGCTGTTGTTGTAAGCCATATTCAAAAGCGGCGTGATGCCTGAATGCAGGAAAGTGGAATCGCCGATTACTCCGACAACCTTGCCCTTCCCTTTTTCCTTCAGGGCTTTGCTCATGCCGTGCGCCATGCCGATGCTCGCGCCCATGCAGATGCAGGAATGCAGACCTTCCAGCGGTTTCATGTAAGACAGGGTATAACAGCCGATATCGCCATGGACATAAACCTTTTGTTTTTTTAAGGCGTAAAATAAGCCGCGGTGCGGACAGCCGGGACAGAGATTCGGCGGACGCGACGCGAGACTTTCTTTATAGGGTGAAACCGTTCCTTCAGTGTTTTGTTCAATAGCGTTTTTAATAATTCCGGGATCGAATTCATTGGTATAGGGAAAAATTTCCTTGCCAACAACCGAAATACCCATGGCTTTGATCTGTTCTTCCAGAAAAGGATCCAATTCCTCGATGACATATATTTTTTTAACTTTGGAGGCAAATTCGCGGATGAGTTTCTCCGGCAGGGGATAAACTATTCCCAGTTTCAGGTAAGAATAATCGGGAAAGACTTCTTTGGCGTAGTTATAAGGCATTCCGGCGGTAATAATGCCGATTTCCGGATTACCCATCTCTATTTTATTTTCGGGGAAAGTTTCTACAAATTCTTTGAGCGCCTTTTGGCGTTTTTCCACTTCCAGTCGCCTTACGCGGGCATTGATGGGCACCATGACATATTTTTCGGCATCATAAACAATACGGGTGTTGTCTTTGTATTTTTCCGGATCCTTCAGGTCCACAACCGATTTGGAATGAGACACGCGGGTCGTAGAACGGAAAAAAACCGGCGTATCGAACTTCTCGCTTAATTCAAAAGCGAGCTTGATGTATTCCTTGGCTTCCCCGGCATCAGCCGGTTCCAGCATGGGAATTTTGGCAAAGCGGGCGTAATTGCGGTTGTCCTGTTCGTTTTGAGAACTGTGCAGCGAGGGGTCATCCGCGCTGACAATAACGAGCGCCCCGGTAATACCCGTATAACTTACCGTAAATATGGGATCGGCGGCAACATTAACGCCGACGTGCTTCATAACCGCCAGCGCCCGCTCTCCGCCTATGGCCGCACCAATGGCCACTTCGACGGCTACTTTTTCGTTGGGTGACCATTCCGCGTAAACACCTTCATATTTGGAAAATTCTTCCATAATTTCCGTGCTGGGCGTGCCCGGATAAGCGGCCGCAAATCTTACACCCGCTTCATAGGCGCCGCGGGCAATCGCTTCATTTCCTGACATTAAAACTTTCAAAAACTTAAACCTCCAGACTTGCTTTAACTAAGAGAAGATATTTTATACTTGATAAAAGAAACCATGGCCGGATCAGTGGCCTTATCCAGGGCTTTTTTATAATTTTCCAGCGCGTTTTTTCTGTCATTTTGCAGTTCATACACGCGGCCGATATTGCGATAACCGATTGATTCAAAACCGGTATTGTCGCTTTTTTGCGCTTTTTCATAATATTCGAGCGCCGATTTGTAATCTTTCTTTGCCTCATAGCAATATCCAAGTGATGTCAGGGCCAGAAATTTTATTCCGGCATGGGCGGATATTCTGGAAGAGACAAATTTATTATAATCGGCAATGGCTTTATCGTAGTCGCCCAAATTATAATAAAGATTTCCCAAATGATAATGCGCCATCCGCGCGCTCCAGCTGTGGGGGTATTTATCAATCAATTCCTGGTAAATTTTAATATTTCTCATGGCGTCATCAGGCGTCACGATATTCTGCGCTAAATTTCTCTCGGCTTTGGCGTACATTTCACTGGCGGAGGCCTGATAATGACTCCAGTACATAAAAATACCAAAAGCGATAAACGTGGCTACAACAATTGCCGCCACAATGGCATAGAAGCGTTTTTCGTTTTCGGCTATATAATCCTGTATGATTTCTATGCTGGACTGAAAAGCATCCGGTTGCTTTAATTCTTTTTTTGATAATTTTGCCGCCATATTATTCCCCTTTACTGATATTATATTTATTGATCAACTCAAGAAGCAGTTGAGGTATTCTCCGTATTTTGCCTTCATTATTTGTGCAGGCGTGAATGGTATATCCTTCCGCGATAAGATTTTCTCTGTTTTCATCCCATATTTTGGAATTAAACCGTATACTGGCTCTCTTGATATAATCAAATTTTGTTTCGATGGTCAGAACCTGATCGTATGTCGCAAATTTGTGATAATTACAATTCACCTCTGTCAGCGGCAGGTTAAGCCCCAGCTTTGCCACTTCCGTATAAGGAATGCCGAGCTGACGCATAAACTCATTGCGGCCCAATTCAAACCATTTTATGTAATTTGTATGGTAAACGACCCCCATTGCGTCGGTATCTGCAAAAAGCACTCTGACTTTTGTTAAATTATGAACCGGCAACGCTCCTCCAGTTTCTGATAAATTTTTCCATCAGCAGATGTCCCGGAGAAATTAAAATCGAGCTGTCTTTCGCGTTTTTTTCATTAAAGGGAAGCCCTGCCGCCCTGTTTTCCCCCTTTAGAGATGACAGCACCGCGAAGGGACTGGGAGTACCGGCATGGGTTTTCAAATCCACCGGCGTGGGATGATCGCTCAAAACAATAATCCGGTAATCGCCGAAAGACGCGATTTTGTTTAAAATCGGTCCAACTATTTTTTCATCAAAAAGTTCGATGGCGCGAATTTTACCATCGGCGTTCCCTTCATGTCCCATTTCATCAGGGGCTTCCAGATGGACAAAAACAAAATCCATAAAATTTAAAACATCCAAAGCCATGCTGGCTTTTCCTTCATAATTCGTATCGATGTAACCGGTGGCTCCTTCGACGGGAAACACTTTCAATCCGGAAATCATTCCAATGCCTTTGAGCAAATCAACTGCGGAAATCATTCCGCCCTGTATGGAATATTTCTGGGTAAGCGGGACAATCTGCGGTTTCTTCCCCTGCCCCCACAGCCAGATGGCGTTAGCCTGTTTTTTGCCTGCTTCCTTTCTTTTGGCGTTGACGGGATGGTTTGCCAAAATTTCACCGGCACGCCGCATCATGGAATTAATTTCTTCGGCGGAATCTCCATGTGGAAGATAATCGGCAATAAGTTTCCCTGTGATGTCATGCGGCGCGGTTGTTTCGGGAGCCGAAGGAGCGTCGCGCCAGACAAATAAATGGCGGTATCCGACACCGGGGAAAAATTGATACGGCGGCACGCCAAGTTCTTTATTGATATCCAGAATAATTTCCCGGGCTTCTTCAGAGGAAATATGGCCGGCGGTAAAATCATCCATGAACGCGCCGGAAGTATCCTTATCACCTATAGCCACCAGATTACAGCGGTATACCATGTCGTTTGGACCCAGGGGTATTCCCATGCTGGCCGCCTCGAGCGGTCCGCGGCCTGTATAAGTTTCGCGGGGATCATAACCCAGCACGCTTAAAGTGGCGACATCGCTGCCCGGAATTAACCCCTCGGGAACAGTATCCACAAGCCCCAGAGTGCCTTCCGCGGCAATCTGATCGATAAAAGGAGTAAAAGCGCACTCCAGCGGAGTCTTTCCGCCGAGTTTCTCGGTTGGATAATCGGCCATTCCGTCGCCGAGCAATATTACGTACTTCATATTAACGTTTTGCGAATCTTCGCTTTGAGTGATTTTAATTTAAGTCGTCCTCGATTCTAATGAGAATGGTTTCGTCCTGAACCATCTTCAATTTATTTATTTTCTTGAGCGCCTTTTGAACATTTCTTTCCCGCGCCTTATAGGTTGTCATGACAATAGGCACAGCCCCTTCCTCTTTACTTGCCTTCTGAATACAGGTGGCAATGCTGATGTTATTCTCTCCGAGAATGCCGGATATTTTGGAAAGAACACCGGGGCGGTCAAGAGCGGAAAAACGGAAATAATATTTTGTCTCGACATTGTCCATAGGTATTAGCTTTATCTGTTTCATATCCGTTTCACTTCTTGACCGCAGGGGAACTCTGCTTCTGACATCTATTAAAACATCGCGGGCAATATCTATGATATCGCTGAAAACCGCGCTTGCCGTGGGCATCATTCCCGCTCCCTGCCCGAAAAGAAAAACGGGGCCCGAAGCATCGCCCATGATATGAAAAGCGTTATAATTCTGATTGACATTAGCCAGAAGATGGCCGGAAGGAATCATCGTCGGATGAATCCTCGCTTCCACCTCGCCGTTTTTAAGCATCGCTATTGCCAGCAATTTAATCCTGAAGCCCAATTCCCGGGCAAATCCGATATCATCACTGCTGATTTTAGTAATGCCTTCAAGATAAATATCCTTGAGGTTGACTTTTTTACCGTAAGCCAGCGACAGAATAATTGCCATTTTATGGGCCGTATCAATTCCTTCGATATCAAAAGTAGGATCGGCTTCCGCAAAACCAAGCCTCTGCGCTTCTTTTAACACAACATCGAAGGCTTTGCCTTCGTCAGTCATTTTGGTCAGAATGAAATTGCATGTTCCGTTCATAATGCCCATGACGGAGTTAATCTTATTGGCAACAAGGCTTTCTTTTAAAGTCTTTATGACTGGAATTGTTCCGCCGACACTGGCTTCAAAACCTATATCGACGGCTTTTTTCTGCGCCGACGCGAATATTTCATTGCCGTATGTCGCCAGAAGCGCCTTATTGGCGGTAACCACATGCTTGCCGTTATGGATAGCCTCCATAACAAAAGTACGGGCCGGTTCATATCCGCCCATCAGCTCAATAACAATAGGAATATCTTTATCGTTGATGATCTTCCGGGCATCGGTCGTCAGCAGATTTTTGCTGATTTTAATTCCGCGCGAAGCGGTAATATTAATATCGGCGATTTTTTTCAAAACAATCCGGGCACCGAGCTTTTTAGCAATCAATTCTTCGTTTTGCTGCAGCAGTTTTACCACTCCGGTTCCGATAGTGCCAAAGCCAATTAAACCGATATTGATATCTTTCATCGTATACACCTGAAATTACTTTATATTTTTATAATTAATGACCAATAATCCGCACAGAGGTTTCTATAACAAACACAGTGGTTTTGTCAAACAAATATAAATCAAATTTATAGATTTAACTAATGAAAACAAAAAGAATTAAAATGGAAAAGATACCATGCAGTAATTAACTTTGATGCCACTGTCATTGCGAAGCGCACCTCGTGCGCTGTGGCAATCTATCTTTTGCATTGCTTTCGTAGTTCGGGCCTTTAGGCCCGCAAAACACGCGCGGCTAAAGCAACGCACTACATGATTCCTTTATACTACTCTTACGATGGTAACACCGGCAAAAATATGGTCACATAATGGAATAAAAGAAAAAATAACGGGCTTGAAGGGTACACCCCTCAAGCCCGTAAAGTACTCTTGAAATCAGTTTACATTTTGCCGAGCATTTGGTCCTTGAGATCCGCCTGGACAGGTTTGTCTCCGAGCCAGATACCGTAGAGGGCTTTTTTGAAGGCCAGGCCTTCAATGGTACCCTTAAGAGTCCCATTCTTGTAAACCTCGACACCTTTGCCTGGTATGTTGATGAAATCGTAATAATCATTAACCGCGGTTTTTTCTTTGAATGTGAGTCCCATGAACTGGTCTATCTTTGCCTTGATGGGCTCTATATTGCCGTTCGTCGCACTCTCGAAACCTTCCATGGTCGCTTTTTCCATTTTCTTGCTATCGACCATCCCGGAAATGACCTGGAGTCTGACTGCCATTACCTCGTCGCCATTAACAATGGCCTGGGCATTGCTACCTTTTTGTGCCAGGTACAGACCTGCTACATATACCTTAATAAAGAATTTCGTCCTAATTCCGGCGCCATTCAATACCAAGTTCTTACCGCCGGCACTCAGTGTATCAGGTAATTTGACACCGCCGACTTCCATTGCATATGCTGATGTTGCGAGAACTGCTATTGCCAGTAAAATACCAAGAATCTTTTTAAACATGACTTCCTCCTTATACGTTTATTTTTGATAACAATTTGTTTTTTGTTTGCAGAGTATAGAGAAAATGTTGTTAGATGTCAATTATAAGCTAAGCCACCCAAATGAGCGCCGTGGTGCCAGTTTGCAGGTGTGAATAGTGTTTATAGCAGGAAGCTATCAATAATTAACTTTGAGGATTTCGTAGTTCGGGCCTTTATACCCGCAAAAACATGCGCAGCTAAAGCAACGCGATACTCTAAATGGTAATATTAGTCCGAGATTAGTAACTTCCCATTCTTGCTAAGGTAAGGATCAAGGGTTCTCCAGTCTATCGTTATTAATGGTGCGCCTGCGGTGTAAGGTCCTATACCCGAGAGATATTCACCAAATTGAATACCCAGTCCTTCTTCCGCAATAACCCAATTGTCGGCAGAGGTTACAACATTCATAATTTTAGACGGTTTAATCATAAGTTTATCAAAGTTTTCATCATTTTCTTTTAGATCATTAAATACTAATGTTGTAAGTTTTTTGCGCCAATTAGTTTTATTGTCAAATAAGTCTGATGCTTTTAATTTCCTTTTGTCATTCAACAACCAGGATAAAGATTCAAATCCCCTCAGTCCATGTGAACCGCCATGCGCGTAGGATAATATTTGAAGAGAAATTAAATGTTTGTTACTAAAATTAACAGTATATTCCACATTATCGTAGTCAATTTTAAAATCATCATGTGCTTTTTTCAGAATAACCTTGTTCCATAATTTCTCATTTTCATCACACGGATTTTCAATTTGCAGATAGCTAAGTTTTTTGTCTTCCATTTCATCCGGTGCGTCAATTTCTTTAAAATTCAGAATTCCCCAATGACGAAGATAAACATTTCTAAATACGCGGTAGGGGAATTTTTTAAAAGTGAAGAATAACTGTTCGTTTCTGCCTAAATATAGTTCTTTCAGACATTTTTGAATGTTATCATCAAGATTGTTTTTCAGTTTCAACTTGGCTTCACAATACGGTTGTCTGTCTTTCAGCCATTTCTTCTGGTATTGCTTTGTCTCCTTTTGTCCTTCGGGTGACAGGCTGGCCAGGGCATCATGATAAGCTTTAGCCATCTGTTCATCGAGTTTGGAGAGTTCGGGATTGGAGCAGACAGTTTTCTCCACCCAACTGGCAGCCTTTTTGCAATCAAAGCTCGCGGCATTGGCTTGTATGGAAAGAAATCCTAAAATGATTATGATAAGAAATAGTTTTCCCCAACATTTTTGAGTGACCATAAATTCTTCCTCAAATAATTCATGCTACACGCGATTTATCCAACAGCATTATCAATAAATCTTTAACAGTCTGTTCTTCATAATAATATCTTCAGTCGTAGATTAGAGAACGACCATTTTTATTAAGGTAAGGTTCGAGAGTCTTTCAGTCAATTGTTATAAAAATGGAAAAACCTTCCATATAAAATTCAAAAAATCCTAAGCCCAACCCATCTTTCGAGATCACCCACTTGCTAGGTGAAGTTATTTCAGACATGAGCCAAGAATGACTAATTGTACGGTGGTCTTGTTTTAGTTTTTGAGCAATTTTCTCCTCTTGCAGTTTCTGAGAAGCTAGTGCTGCAATTTTGTTAGGCCAGTCCTTTTTATCATCAAATAAAT
>DATKPG010000032.1:0-30853 GCA_035524255.1 Smithella sp.
TACGGTGCCTGTTATGCTGATTCACGCAGAATATGATTCCATATTCCCCCGGGCCTACGTTGAGAATATTTTCAACCGGCTGACGTGCAAAAAGAAATACCTGTTCTTTAAAAACACCCGGCACCTGGTGATGACCAATAACGTGGATGAGGTTGTCCCGCCTGCCGCCGCGTGGCTCAAAGAGGTCATGTGAAAACGCCTGGGCGCGGATATTTTCAAAAGATATCCGCAAATGTCCTCAAAATTTCAGGGGCAGCGTTTTGTTGAGTAAATCCGTTTCATGAACGGGTGTGAGTCAAAAGGGATTTTTATTAAATTATAACACAATATCAGGCTGATGGAATAACCGCTAAAAACTGTTCATCCTGTAAATATTTTTTAAAGAGGTATTTACAAGTGGTCATAGAATTATTATAATCATATAAATATAAGAACCGATTCAAGAGGCAAAGAAGATGACTTACATAAAAATTAATTTCAGCAGTAATTTCGAGGATGAGTTTCAGAAAGTTGCGGATGAAATTTTTCACCTGGTGCGGCCGGCCTTCAAGAATTATGAATGCATCTGGCGTCCCAATGTTGATGTTTACGAATCGGTCGATGAAGTTATCGTGCTGGCTGATATGGCGGGACTCAACAAGGAGGATTTGCATATCGAGGTGGACAGAAAACAAATCAGAATCGCCGGTGTCCGTAAAGCGATTCATCTTTTACATAACGCGCGCTATTGTCAGGCGGAAATTCTTCATGGACATTTCGAGAGAAACGTTGTTCTGCCCGCGCCGGTGGATGCAAAGTCGGCGGTGGCTTCTTACGCCGACGGCATTTTGATGGTAAGGATAAACAAGCTGCCGGCCAGCAAATCGCATCGCGTGTCCATCGGTTCAAAAAAGTAGCGAATTGCGGCAGATTCTTTCCCTAACGACTATACCCGGAGGTGAGCATGACGGAACAAAACGTCTCAGAAAATAAAAATACTTATAATATCCCGGAAGTGATTCCCATTCTTCCGTTACATAATGTCATCGTATTTCCCAAAACCGTTATTCCGCTTGAGGTCACAGGCAACGCCTCATTGCTGGTGGATGAAGCAATGACCGGAGACCGCCTGGTTGGTCTCATTATGTCTAAAAAAGAACCGGAAAAACCTAAACAGTATACCCTGGATGATCTGCATAAGGTGGGCACCTGTGCCGTGATTATGAAGATGGCTAAAACCGCGGAAAACCACACGCAGATGCTCCTGCAGGGCGTGAGCCGTTTTTCGATAGAAGAGATTATCGAAGGCAAACCCTATCAGCAGGCGCGCATTAAATTGATTGAGGACAGTGACGTCAAGGACCTGGAAACGGAAGCGTTGATGTCCAACCTGCTGTCCCTGTTTGACCGCATATTGAAACTCTCGCCCTTTTTGCCTCCGGAGTTCGGCCCCATGGCTAAATCCATCTCCGAAGCGGGCACTTTGGCTGATTTGATCGCTTCAATTATCAACGCGCCATTGGAAGAAAAACAAAAAGTGCTGGACATTGCCGATGTGAAAGAGCGCTTAAGAGAACTGTCCCGCCTGGTCAATCACCAGATGGATGTTCTGGAGCTGGGCAATAAAATAGAGAGCAAGGTGAAGGATGACATTGATAAAAGCCAGCGCGATTATTATCTGCGCCAACAGATGAAAGCCATCAAGCAGGAGCTTGGCGAAACAGACGAAAATGTGGTGGAAACGGAAGAATACCGCAAAAAAATAGCGGAGAAAAACCTGCCCGAAGAAGCCAAAAAAGAAGCATTAAGAGAACTGCAGCGCCTGTCCATGATGAGTCCGTCTTCGGCGGAATACACGGTTGCTTCAACGTATCTGGACTGGATGACAACGCTGCCGTGGAATGACTCCACAGCGGATAATATGGATATCGCCAAAGCGCGCCAGATTCTTGATGAAGATCATTATGGCCTGATCAAACCCAAGAAACGCATTATCGAATATCTATCCGTGCGTAAACTCAAGCCGGATTCCAAGGGACCGATTCTCTGCCTTATGGGACCTCCGGGCACCGGGAAAACGTCGCTGGGACATTCCATAGCCCGTGCCCTTGGACGCAAATTTGTGCGCATATCGCTGGGCGGCGTGCGCGATGAAGCCGAAATCCGCGGTCACCGCCGAACCTATATCGGCGCTTTGCCCGGAAGGATTATTCAGAGTCTGCGGCGCGCGGAATCGAACAATCCCGTGTTCATGCTCGATGAAATAGATAAAGTGGGCAGCGATTTCCGCGGCGACCCCTCATCCGCCCTTCTGGAGGTTTTGGATCCGCAGCAGAATAATTCATTTGTCGATCATTATCTGGATGTGCCGTTTGATCTGTCTCATGTCATGTTTATCACGACGGCCAATATCATCGACTCGATTCCTCCCGCGCTGCTTGACAGACTGGAAGTGATTGAGTTGACCGGTTACACACAGGAGGAAAAAGCTAAAATTGCCGAGCGGTATTTAATTCCGCGGCAATTGACGGAAAACGGCCTGACTGACACGCAGTTTAAATTAACCGCCAAAGCGCTCAATAAGATTATAACCGGTTACACGCGCGAAGCGGGTGTGCGCAATCTGGAGCGGGAAATTGCCAACGCCTGCCGCGGCGTGGCGGCTCAAATTGCCGAGAATGTCATAAAATCCAAAAAGCTGACGGAAAAAGATATCCCCCGGTATCTGGGAACGGAGCGCGTTTCAACCGATATTGACGCGCGGATTGTCAGACCCGGCATTGCCATTGGCCTGGCCTGGACGCCGGTTGGCGGCGACATGCTTTTTATTGAAGCCACAGCCATGAAAGGTAAAAAAGGGCTCACGCTCACCGGACAGCTGGGCGATGTCATGAAAGAGTCGGCGGCGGCGGCGCTGAGTTTTATCCGCGCCAATGCCAAAGATCTTGGCGTGAATCCGGAATTCTTTGATGAATTGGATATTCACATCCATGTGCCGGCGGGCGCGATCCCAAAGGATGGTCCGTCGGCAGGGGTCACGATGTTGACGGCGCTCACATCGCTTTTGACCGACCGTAAGGTTAAAAAGCATCTGGCCATGACCGGAGAAATAACGCTACGCGGCGCTGTACTGCCGGTTGGCGGCATCAAGGAAAAAGTCCTGGCGGCTTACCGGGCGGGAATCAGAACCATCCTGCTGCCTGAAGGGAACCGCAAGGATATTGATGATATTCCCGCGAATGTGCGAAAAAGTATTTCGTTTAAATTACTTAAGGACATGATGGATGTGGTGGGGATGGCTCTGGAGCCCATCAAGAAGAAAAAAACAATCGCATCACCCCTAAAAAAAAGTAATTCGGTTACTTTGATAAATGCAAAGAAAGCAATTCATGCGGCTAAAACAATTAAAAAGAAAGGATGACGCAAGGACGGTATCAAGGGCGGCGTTTGGGCGAATGAGTGTTTGAAGGGAATAAAGTAAAGGTGACCGATATAAACAATAAATGCGGAATAAAATCGTGGCCCACTGATGACCGTCCCAGGGAAAAGCTTCTTAAAAAAGGCGCGCAGGCGTTAAGCAATTCGGAACTTCTGGCAATCCTTTTGCGCACAGGCGCAAAGGGCGCAAGCGCCATTGATCTGGCGCGCCGGATTATGGATAAGTTCGGCACCTTCCGCAATATGAACCACACGGACGCGCGTGAATGGAAAGAATTTAAGGGATTGGGCCCGGCCAAAATCGCGCAAATTCACGCCGCTCTCGAAATCGGGCGGCGCTTTCGTGAAGTTGAAATTCTTCAGAGCAGGCAAAAGATTATGTCCGCTCTGGATATCGTTGATATCATAATGCCGCAAATGCGCGATCTCAAGACGGAAGTTTTTAAAGTGATTCATCTCAACAGCAACCATGGAATTATTGAGATCAGCGATGCGGCCATGGGCACGGTCAACCATGCCATGCCGATTGTACGGGAGATCATTCACGCGGCGCTGCAAAAATTCACGGCAGCGATTATCTGTGTTCACAATCATCCCAGCACCAACATCTCTCCCAGTTCAGAAGACAGGAAATTCACAAAGGAGCTTAGCCAGGCTGGCAAACTCATGGAAATAAAGGTACTGGATCACATCATTATCGGCAATGATACTTTTTATAGTTTCGCCGAAGAGGGCATCATGGGATAGTTTTACCCTTATTCGGCCATAAGTGATTTATCCGATGGCAGCTTTGTGTCCTTTATCTGTGATAAAAAACGCGGGGAGAAAATACGGATGGAAACCACGATAGCGTATTGCGGAATCATTTGTTCAAAATGTCCGGTCTATCTTGCAACGCAGGCCGATGATGATCAGGCCAGGGAAGCCGTGGCAAAACTCTGGTCAAAACAGTACGGCATCAACATGAAGCCCCAGGATGCCAATTGCGATGGATGTCAGAGGACAGACGGCAGGCTCATCGGCCATTGCCGCGTTTGCGGCATCAGGGCCTGCGGCATGGATAAAAAAGTGAGCACCTGTGCCGCGTGCGCGGATTACGCCTGCGATCAATTAAAGGCTTTTCATAGCCTTGCTCCGCACGCGGGCAGAATGCTGGAAAAACTGCGTTTGGATGCCAAACTCTGAGATGGGCATATGGTGAAATGGACAGGGGAAAAAGTTGGTCTTGCCCTGGGCGGCGGCGGTGTTCGCGGCTTTTCCCATATTGGCGTTCTCAATGTTCTGGAGGAGGAAGGCATTGATATTGATCTGATTGTGGGAACAAGCGCCGGCGCGTTGATAGGCGGCGCTTATGCCAGCGGTCAATCCCCCAGGGAAATTCAGGATAAAATTGAAGCCTATCTGCGGAGTCCCGAATTTAACACTTCGACCATAAAATCAATCGGTATGTCGTTTTCGCGGGAGAACAAAAGTTTCTTTAACAGAGCGAAAACATATATCATGAACCGTTACTGGTTTGCTCAGGCCTTTTTCAGGCCGGCCATACTTCCCGTCAATGATTTTCAATCATTGATTAATTATTTTCTTCCGGAAATTGACATTCGTGAAACAAAAATTCCTTTCCGCGCCGTATCCACCGATCTGATAACCGGTAATAAGATTGTATTTTCCGAAGGATCACTTCGCCAGGCTGTGCTGGCTAGCTGCTCGGTTCCGGGAGCGGTAGCTCCGGTGCGTCATGGAGACTGGCTTCTGGCTGATGGCGGCATTACAAGCATCGTGCCCATTCACGCGACGCGTGAGGCCGGAGCTGACGTTGTCATTGCCGTAATCGTCGATCGTGAGCCGCAGGCATCCGTCGACATTGAAACGGCGAAAGATGTTTTATACCGGGCGGGAGAAATTACAGCCAATGCGCTTGAGGCTTCTGAGCTCAAGGAAGCGGACGTGATTATCCGCCCTGAAGTTGGAGATCTTCACTGGATGGACTTCAGCAGGGCCGCTGATCTGATCAAAATGGGAGAGGCGGCCGCCCGTGAGTCTCTCGGAAAAATATGTACGTCTCTTCCGCTCTACAGACGTATCGTCCGCTTTACCGCGAATTTTATTAAAAGAGGGAAAAAAAGAATACCCGGCTGCCACTTGTCAAAGCCGCGCTGATCCTGCCCTTTGTCCACCGTTTAGCTTTATGCAAAAGTCTTTGCCCGATTTTTTTATGAATTGAGACGGCATCAAGGGCCTGATTTAGAGCACAATTTGTAAAAAACTGTTTAATTAGAAATAGTTACGACTGATGATGGGTCTGTTTTTTGGCATCATTTTACCGGATTTTTATATGATTGAGTCCGTAATAAAAGTCCTTGATTTCTGTTCGAGATTGAGATAGAAGCCACGTCTACTAATTTTAAGACTCCTTGCCCGTGCACATCGCGGGCTTTAGAGCCGAAAGGAGAACATTTTGCAAAGATACGAAGTTGTAGCCATCGTTTTGGCTAATTTAAATGATGACGACATTACCGCGTTAATTGACCGCAGCCAGACCATCATTACCGACCGCAAAGGTGTTATTGCCAAGATAGACAAATGGGGCAAAAGACATCTTGCTTATGAAATCAAAAAACAAAAAGACGGGTATTATTTTCTTATCGATTTTGCCGGCAATGGCGCTATCGTCGCGGAAATTGAAAGAACTTATAAGATTGACGACCGCGTCCTTAAATTCATGACCGTGAAAAAAGAGGGAGCGTCCACCCGCGAAGGTATTGAAAAGGAAGCCGCGGAGGCGGAGGCAAAACGCACTCAGGCACGCGTGGAAATGGAAGCCGCCGCCTCTGATGGAAAGACGATCAGTCCGGCCGCATCAGGCGAAGCAAAGCCCGCGCCCAGGAAAATTTACAACAAAGAAGAAATCTCAACGAAAGGGGAATAAACAATGGAAGCACAAAACGGAGAAAGGCCAAATCGGTATCCCCAGAAAAAGTTTTTTCATAGAAAGAAATTTTGCCGTTTTTGCACGGATTCCAATATAAAGATTGATTATAAAAACAGCGCAATCCTTAATAATTTTGTGACCGAACGCGGCAAGATTATGCCGCGAAGGATAACCGGCAATTGCGCTTCTCATCAGAGGGAATTGGCCATAGCCATAAAACGCGCCCGGATGATCGCGATTATGCCTTTTATTACCGCTGACGGGAAATAAAGTAAGTTTTATAAACCGGCTTTTCCAATTTTTTCCATGGATTCAAAGCCGGTTAATTTACAGTTTTTTAGTCCATTTGCATTGGTTCAAAATCAGCTTTTTAGTTAATCATCGATACGGTAACGTCCATTTACAGGGCGTTACCATTTTTTATTAGATGGCAGTCAGTTAAATGTATTTGTACGAAGGTATCAGGCTTTGAGCAGGTTATCGTCTTTGAAAGAATTCGGCATATCTTTTCCCAACAACCATTTTCTGAAACTCCTGCTGGTGATATCCATTTTTATTTTTGCGGCTTTTTTTGTTCCAGTCATCGGTCCGTTTTTCATGCTTCTTTTTCCGATGGTTTTATTTGTTAACGGAATCGTTGTCGGCGCCCATAAAACCGCCGCCGCGTTTTTAATTTCTTTTTCGTTGTTTTTGTTTCCGGCAATTTTTTTGGGTATGAATGTACCCTTTGTTGCCGTTTTTACCATGGGGATAGCCGGATTATTTATAGCTAAATGCGCAGCGCAAAACCAATCCGTTGAAAAAACGATCATTTATCCATCCGTTTTTATAGTTGCCGTAATTTGTTTCTTTTTTATTTACGAAGGTTATATCTCCTCCATGTCTGCCTGGCTGGTTGCGAAAAAATTTATCGGCGATGTTATGGCAGAGAGTGTGAAATTTCAAACCCAGTTGCCGCTGAGCACCGAAAGCATTAAAATAATTAAAGATAGTGAAAAAGATATGGTCAGCGTCATCACTTTAATATTCCCATCGTTTGTTGTTGTTTCGGCAGCATCGGTTATTTGGATGAATCTTCTTCTGGGAAAAAATTATTTAGCCAGGGCCGGAATAATCCTTCCTAAGTATACAGCGCTTGCGCGATGGAAGGCGCCTGATTTTATAGTCTGGATTTTTATTACCTCCGGCGCGCTTTGGTTCGTGCCATACGAGAACATGAAATTTTTCGGCCTAAACCTGTTTCTGGTGGTATGTTTTGTATATTTATTGCAAGGTCTTGCTATTGTTAGCTTCTTTTTTCAGAGTAAAAACGTCCCCCTTTTTTTTCGATATCTTTTCTATTTTTTAATTGCAGTTCAGTATTTTCTTATGATACCTATAATAGCATCAGCCGGGTTAATTGATATCTGGATCGATTTCAGGAAGTTTTTTCAAAAAGATCAAACAACAGATTAATTTTTTCATCACTATTTTTTACAACGGAGGATATTCATGAAAGTAATTCTGAAGCAGAACGTGCCTTCTTTGGGCAAGGCCGGGAGTTTGGTTAAAGTAAATGACGGGTACGCCCGCAATTTTTTGATTCCCAGAGGGTTGGCTGCTGAAGCCGACGAGAAAAACATCAAAGTTTTTGAACATGAAAAAAGAAATATTCTGCGCAAGGCGGAAAAAGAACATAAATCCGCTCAGGAACTGGCGGATGTCTTGTCCAAAGTGACGATTACGATGTCCCGTAAAGTCGGCGATCAGGATAAACTTTTCGGTTCCGTGTCGGTTAAGGATATTGAAACGGCGCTGAAAGAAAAAGGCTATGACGTTAATAGAAAAATGATTGTGCATGAACATGGTGAACATATAAAATCGCTGGGCGATTTTAAAATAAAAATTAAATTGACGCATGATGTGGAAACGGAAATCAATTTAAAGGTTGTCGGCGAATAAACATGAGCGTGGATCCGTTAATACATAAGCTTCCGCCGCAGAACATCGAAGCTGAACAGTCGATACTTGGCAGTATCCTGCTGGAAAATAGTGCGATCAACAGCGTCCTCGAAATTCTATCTCCCGGTGATTTTTACAGTGAAGCTCACCGAAAGATTTTCAGCGTCATTATCGAGCTTTCCGAAAGAAACGAGCCGGTTGACCTTATTACTTTAAGCAACGCCCTTAAAGGCAAAAATATGCTGGATTCGGTCGGTGGACAGTTATATGTCGCTTCCCTGGTGGATAATGTTCCCTCCGCCGCAAACGCAGCCAATTATGCCAGGATTGTAAAGGAAAAAGCGATTCTCCGCGGACTCATTACTTCGGCTACCGATATCATAGGCAGCTGCTATGAAACGGGTTCCGATGTCGATAATATACTGGATAAAGCCGAACACAGCATTTTTGAAATTTCCGAGAATAAAGTGCGTCCGGCCTTTTTCCCTATCCGCGAGATTGTCAAAGACAGCTTCCGGTCCATTGAAGATCTCTATGCCCGCAAAGAACTGATTACCGGTGTGCCGACGGGTTTTGAAAAAATTGATGATTTAACTTCAGGCCTGCAGAAATCCGAACTGATCATTATTGCCGGCCGTCCCAGTATGGGCAAGACGGCTTTTGCCCTGAACATCGCCCTGCACGCGGCCATGGAGGGTCAGATCCCCGCCGCTATTTTTTCTCTGGAAATGTCCAAGGAACAGCTCGCGTTTCGTCTGCTTTCGTCCGAAGGCAGGGTGGATTCGCAGCGTCTGAGAAAAGGTTTTCTGGGAGAAACCGATTGGCCGAAACTGACAACCGCCGCCGGCCGTCTTTCCGACGCGCCGCTCTATATCGATGATACCGCGGCAATCACTGTCTTGGAAATGAAAGCCAAGTCGCGCAGGCTCAAAGCCGATTTGGGACTGGGATTGATTGTCGTCGACTACATTCAGCTGATGCGTTCCGGAAATTTCCGCGATTCGCGTGAGCAGGAAATATCGGAAATCAGCCGCTCCCTGAAGGCTTTGGCCAAAGAGCTCCGGGTGCCCGTTGTCGCTCTCTCGCAGCTCAACCGGAAAGTGGAAGACCGCACCAACCGCCGCCCGCAAATGGCTGATTTGCGTGAATCGGGCGCTATAGAGCAGGACGCGGACGTTATTGCATTTATTTATCGTGATGAAGTGTATAACAAATCGGAAGAAAATACAGAAAAAGGAATCGCGGAAATTATCATCGCCAAACAAAGAAACGGCCCCACCGGCACGGTTAAACTTGCTTTCGTGGATAAATATACAAGTTTTCAGAATCTGTCCCGTGTGGAGACCCCGGAAGGCTAACGCATTGCCTTGCCGCCTGAAATATCCCGTATTCTGTCTTCCTTTCTATTGTAAGGATTTTGCCTCATAATCTGCAAGATACACGCTGTAGCAGGAAACAAAATCAGCAGATATTTTTGAAATGATTATCGGCGATATAAATGGACGCGTATGGATCATTGCGAAGCAATTTTGCCACAAGCGCGATGTACTTTCGCAATCCTTCTTTGGGTGTGTTAAATTCATCTATCGGCAGGATCGATACGGTATATTGAAGTTTGTTTCTTATCGCGCCGACAAATAGTATTGGAACGTTGTATTTTAGCGCTATCTTAAATGGAAGCTCTGAAAGATATATGTTTTTGCCGAATAAAGTCTGGTTATTGGAATCCCTTTTTTTTACGGGCACGTCATTTAAAAAATTTATCCATTCCCTTTTGAGCAATCCTTCCTGAAATTGTTTTTCTTCACCTGTGGTATAATGTGGAAAAGAGGAATTTATCTTATATAATTTCGCGGGATCGATACAGACTTTATTCTTATACTCCGCGTTCCCGAATGTCGAAACTTCAATTCCAAACACCTCTTTAAACAGAATGCTTCTAAACTTTGGTCCGAAGTGCCCGGATATTAGGATAACCCCCGTATCATTATCTATGAGACGCCTGACATATTCTTTCCCTTCGATACAAACATATTTCATATATTTGCCGGGATTTTCGGCCAGAAGATGAGGAAATATCCTGCTATAACTCTCACTTATAAAACAGTTTAATATGAATATGATGTCTTGCTGAGAATGGTTTATTGTTTTTTTATATTTGGCTATGTTCCTGATTTTTGCTCTATACCTGTAAATATACCAAAAGGTAAGCAAAATCCAAATAAAGAGAAAACGGCATGAATTAAGCGGGGTCCATAATGCAATTTTTATAAAAATATTTTTTATTTTATCCTTAAATTTATTAATGATATTGTTTATTATATCAATCATGTCTTTCGGATTCCCGTTTTTTCAAGCATCGTATCTTTTGACAGATATTTTTATCAATTTGTAAGATTTTCCCTTTTTAGCCAGGTTGTGTCTTTTCATTCCGATCGAATATTCAGAACTCATAGCGCCATATGGATGTCTTTCTGTAGTCTTTATTTTTCAAAATAATAAATTTATGCTACATTACGAGGCGTCATAAAAACGGTAACATCTCTTAAATATTTCTAATTTTTAATACCATGGATGAATGTTTATGAACAGATACTTAAGCAAGATCGTAAAAAATATCAAACCCTACACGCCCGGGGAACAGCCGAAAGACCGCAAATTTATTAAATTGAATACCAATGAAAATCCTTATCCTCCTTCTCCGAAAGTGATAGAAGCCATTAAGCTGGCGGCAAACGAAACCCTGCGGCTTTATCCCGATCCAGGCTGCGATGAACTTCGGGATGCAATAGCAAAACATTACCATCTCAGGAAAGAACAGGTTTTTGCCGGCAACGGTTCTGATGAGGTGTTGGCTTTTTCCTTCCCTGCATTTTTTGAACCGTCAGGCAATCCGGTGCTTTTTGCCGAAGTGACCTACAGTTTTTATCCCGTTTACGCCGATATTTTTAATATCAAATACAAGCTGGTTAGCGTGGATGCGGAGTTTAATATTTCGGAGGAAGGATATTATCAGCACAATGGCGGTATTATTATTGCCAATCCCAACGCGCCGAGCGGTAGAGGTATATCCACAGAAACGATAGAAGCGATTCTGCGCCGAAACGAAAACAGTGTGGTCATCATTGATGAGGCCTATGTAGATTTCGGCGGGCAAACAACGGTAGGGCTGATTCCTGAATTCCCAAATTTGCTGGTGATCAAGACGCTGTCCAAATCGCACTCACTGGCCGGCTTGCGGGTAGGGTACGCTTTGGGCCATGAGGGGCTGATTGAAGGACTAATCCGGATCAAAGATTCCATCAACTCGTATACGGTTGATCGTTTGGCTTTGGCAGGAGCTCAAGCAGCCATTGAAGATGAAGCTTATTTTCAGGAAACAAGATCCAAAATTATCAAAACCCGTAAGCAGGTGGCCGAAAGGCTTGCCCAAATGGGTATGAAGGTTATTCCTTCCCAGGCAAATTTCGTTTTTGTAAGCTTCCCAAAATGTTCCGGAGGCGTTCTGTTTTCGCGTCTGAGAGAAAAAGGCATTTTAGTCCGGTATTTCAATAAACCAAAGATAGATAACTTTATTCGTGTAACGATCGGAACGGACGAGGAAATGGATATTTTTCTGGATGCGATCGCTTCCATCGAATCAACCGAATAATTCCACCCGTTTGACCGAGCCTTATCGATTCGATCAAAAATTAATATTTGTAAGCAGGGCTGCCGGTTTGTGCCTGCCTCGCGATAAGTGTGTCGAAGGGGGGCAAAAAGGGCGTCAAATGATGATATCAACCTTATGTTCCACGCGGTCATCAACAAGGAGAATTGCCGGTTCTTTTTGTTCCACTCCATCCATGATAACTTTCATTTCGATTTCTTCAAAATCATGTTCCATGCCGTCATCAGCAAGGGGATTCATTTTTTCTGTTTGATTTGCTTCGACTATGGTTTCCTTCATATCGATTTCTTTGCCGGATGCGCGCCGGACGGCAATGCGATATGTTGTTTTCCCATACCGGTATTGAAGGCTGTATCCTTCCCAATCCGCCGGCACACACGGCTTGAAAATCAGTTTATTCCCCTCCCGCCTGAGTCCCAGCAGGGATTCCATAATGAGCCGGTACATCCAGCCGGCCGATCCTGTGTACCATGTCCATCCGCCGCGGCCCGCGTGCGGCACCACCGCGTAAATATCGGCCGCGACAACGTACGGCTCGACTTTATAAATGGCCATCGTATCAGGAGAACTCGCATGGTTTATCGGGTTTATCATGGTCATGATTTCCCATGCGCGCCGATTGTCGCCGAGCGCCGCGAATGCCATCGCCGCCCAGATGGCTCCATGAGTGTATTGTCCGCCGTTTTCTCTAACGCCCGGGACGTATCCCTTGATGTAACCGGGATTCAAACCGGACTTGTCAAATGGCGGGTCCAAAAGCTGGACAATTCCAATATCTCTGCGAATAAGATGCTGGCTTAGCGCATCCATCGCAAGACGCGAATGACGGCCATTCCCCGCCTTGGATAAAACGGCCCAGCTCTGGACGATCGAATCAATACGGCATTCCTGATTCTTCGCTGAGCCCAGGGATGCTCCGTTATCGAAGTAAGCGCGCCGGTACCACAAACCGTCCCATCCGTGCTGTTCGATATTCACACGTAATCGTGATGCTTCCCTAAGGCACAGTTCGCCAAACGGCGCATCCCCGCGCATGGCGGCGAGTTTCGCGAATTGCGTAAGGACCTCATAAAGGAAAAATCCGAGCCAGACACTTTCACCCTTACCTTTTATACCGACCATGTTCATGCTGTCGTTCCAGTCTCCTGAGCCCATAAGCGGTAGTCCATGCTCGCCAAAACGCAGACCTCTCCTGATCGCTCTCACGCAGTGCTCATACAAACTGGCCGTTTCGGGTGAGCGGGCGGGCAAATCGTAATAGGAATCCTCTTCCATGCTTACCGGACGGCCGTGAATGAAAGGTATGGATTCATTCAATATGCCGCTCTCACCGGTTCCTGATATGTAGTAGCAGGTGGTGAGGGGCAACCAGAGATAATCGTCTGAACATTGTGTGCGCACACCGCGGCCCAGAGGAGGATGCCACCAGTGTTGGACATCTCCCGAATCAAACTGACGGGACGCGCAAAGAAGCAGTTGTTCGCGAGCAAAGTTCGGCTCGGTATGCATAAGCGCCATGACATCCTGCAACTGATCGCGGGAGCCGAAAGCGCCGCCCGATTGATAATATCCGGTTCGCGCCCAGATCCGGCAAGCCAGCGTCTGGTATAAAAGCCAGCCATTGGCCAGCACGTTAAGAGATGGATCGGGTGTTTTTATCTGCACGGCATTAAGGGTGTGATCCCAGTATTGCCGCACCGTGTTGAGAGCGTCATCGGCTGCCGTCGAATCGCTGAAGAATTGCGCGAGTTTTTTGGCTTCACTTATATCCCGTCCCAATCCCAGGGTGAAGACAATTTCTTTTTCTTCTCCATCAACCAGTTCAAAAGGAACCTGGATCGCGGCGCAGGGATCGAGGCCCGCGCCGACTTTACCGGAAAGATGCAGACGTTTCATGACGGCCGGATCTTGCAGTCCTCCATTGCGTCCCAGAAATTCCGTTCGATTGCCGCTCACGGTCCGCGTTAAAGCGTCGGTGTTAAAGAAAGCAACCCGGTCGGGAAATTCCGTATTGTACGGGTTACGCGCAAAGATAGCGCCGCTTTGATGATCAACATCTGTAATGATATGCATGGCATTTTTCTCTCTGAGGTCGCCTAAAACCCATTCAACGTATCCCGTAACGGAAAGACGGCGCGATTGTCCCGTATTGTTTTTTATTTTCAGGACGGTGAATTTTACCGCCGAGTCCAGAGCCACATAAACCAGTACTTCTGAATAGATGCCGCGTTCCGCGTGCTCGAAGGCGCTGTAACCAAAACCGTGCCTTGTTATATAAGGGGTTGCCCCTCGCCTGGGCAGCGGCATGGGCGACCAGAAATGGCCGCGTTCATCATCGCGGATATAAAAGGCTTCTCCGCTCTTGTCGCTTACCGGATCATTGTGCCAGGGTGTAAGACGAAACTCATGGGCATTCTCCGCCCAGGTATAAGCCATGCCGCTTTCTGAAATGACGGTGCCGAACGTGCGATTTGCCAGCACATTAGCCCATGGCGCGGGCGTTATCTGGATCCGGGAAGTGGAAATAATATACTCACGCCCATCGGGGGTAAATCCGCCAAGGCCATTGAAGAATAAAAGATCATGACGCGGCGGGGCGGCGCTCGGTGTGAGCGCCGGGCGATGGGTGCGGCTTGGTATCAGGCGTGGCACGGCTATTTTTAAGCCGACACGCTGTTTGGCCTGGTTTGCCAGTTTCCCGCTGCTGCCGGAGATAATAACGTGAGCAACCGTTTGAATCAGAATCCGGTCTTCTTCCGATATCTGGTCAGTAGACCTGACAAAAATTCCGCCGGGCTGATCTTTCAAGTCTACGACGATGCCTGAGGCGATGAGTCCCATAATCTGATCGTGCAGAATCTGCCTGTATCCGGCATAATCTTCATTCCAGATGACAAGGTCCACGGCTAATCCTTTTAACCGCCAGTATACATGAGCATGGATAAGCTGACGCACCAGTTCCATATGGGATTGTTCGGCAATCCTAAGCAGGATAATCGGCAAATCGCCGGATATGGCGTAGCCCCAAAGACCTGATTGTCCCCGGCGGTTTTCGTTAATGATTGCGGCATCGGCGCGCATGGAGTCATTTGGGTAGATGAGGGAGCTGGCAATGTGGCAGTAAAGCTGCGCGTCGGCCTCCGTGGTATTAATCTGCCGCAACAGAACCTGACTCTGTGTCCATGCCATATCGAAAACACGATCCGCAATCCGTCTATCCTGATATTTATCAACCAGGATTAAGGCGGCTTCCTTGGTTTCATGGATTCCGAAAACCATGTCAATCGTGGCGGATTGTTCCGGATCGAGCGTTATTCTGGACATGATGGAGACAATCGGATCAAGCACCGAACCCTGGCTGTCGGTAAGCGTTCCAAAAAGATCGGTGGGAGAACCCATGGCCTGCGGTTTGTTGATAGTATTTCCCCTGCCGATAAAACGCGACCGGTCGGTTTCATAGGAAACCTGTTCGATATCCGTTCCGTGCACGGCCATCAGGTGAAACATCCAGTAAGTCTTTTCACCTTCGGAACGGGGCCGGCGCGTGCATAAGATTGCCCGGCGCTGTTCGATGATTTCGGTCTGAACAAAAAGATTGGAAAACGCCGGATGAATTTTGTCCGCGGCGGGGTTAGCGATGACAACCTCCGCGTAACTTACGATGTCGATGGTTCTCCGCGAACGCGAATGATTTGTGATGGTCGTCCGGCGAAGTTCGATATCATCTTCCGGCGAGACAACGATTTCCGTATGGACGTCAAAATCATGGTCCCGGCGGCGAAACTCCACCCGGCCGTCCGAGAAGATAGCTTCGTAGCGCAGAGGAGGCACGCAAGTGGGCTGATATGTTGTCGACCAGACCTCCCCGCTCTTTACATCGCGAAGATAACAAAAAATCCCGGAGTTGTCGCACGTGCTGTCCTCCCGAAAACGGGTTAGGGCGATATCCTTCCAGCGGCTGTAACCGCCGCCGGCATTGGTCAGCATGAGATGATATTTGCCGTTCGAAAGCAGCTGTACCTCCGGAATGGTTGTGTCGGGCGTGTTGAAAACGCGCACCGGACTTTCCATGCCGACGAGTTCCTTGCGTGAACTGACAAGTTCGGGAGGGGATGCGTACAGAGTGATGGCCTGGGGAACCTTTTCCTGGAGCAGTAACATCGCCGACTGGAATAAAGGTTCCGACTCGAATAGTTTCTGCATCGGTTTATCAAGCAGCAAATAGGCCAGCGCAAGCAACGTCATTCCCTGATGATGCGCCATGAAGGAATGAACCACGGCATTGGACTGGCCCCGCGTCACACGAGATGGCGTGTAATCAATCGCTTCATGGAAACCGAATCTGCCTTCAAAACCCGCCTGCGCGAGTCTTTCCAGATTCAGGCACGCTTCTTCCGGCGCCACCATCAGCGCCAGAGCCGAGGCATAGGGCGCCACAACCATATCCTCCGCCAATCCCCGTTTGAGACCGAGTCCCGGCACACCGAAGGCGCGGTACTGATAATTGAGGTGGCTGTCAAAGGCGTTGTAGCCCGATTCCGATATGCCCCATGGAACCGAATGCTTTTTCCCATATTCGATATGCATGGCCACGGCCGCCTTATAAGTCTGGTCGAGCAGAGAATTTTCATAGGTCGGCATGACTAAAAGAGGCATCAGATATTCGAACATCGAACCGCTCCACGATACCAAAACCGGCTTCCCTCCGGTGGTGGTAAGCAGTCTTCCCAGAGCGAACCAGCTCTCCTGCGGTAATTTCCCCTGAGCGATTCCCACGAAACTGCTGAATCTCGCTTCCGCCGCCAGCAAATCATAGAAACTGGTGTCACGCCGCCAATTACTGACATTGTATCCGATCGTGAGCAGATTACACGCTTTATCAAACAAAAAATCGTATTCTATCCGGGTGAAATCGCCGCAATCCTTTGCCAGCGATTCTATATCCATCATGATCGTCGCGGCGCGCCGGCCGGTTTCCGATATGATATCTTTAAGATCTTCAAAGTGCGCAAGTTCATCGGCCGTCAGACCGGTCTTCGTCCTCTCTTCGATGGCAGATGGCAATTCGTCTTCAAGACGGGTTAAATCCTTCAAAGTCATCACGTCGTTAAATTTTGATATTTTTTTAACAATTTCGGAAAATCGCTGGTCAAATATCCATGAAGCGAAAAACAGCAGTTCATCAAGGGCCGCCATGCATTGATTGGTGAGTGTATTTGACCAGAGACTTAATAAACCTCCGGGATCGCTGTTGATAGCCTTAACCTGGGCATCCATATCTGCCGCCGCCGCTGAGAGCCGTTCGAGATATAATTTAACCTCCATGAGGGTGGCCGGTTTGGAGGAAATAGCCGACGCCAGTTCATTTTGAAGCCGGATCAATTGAACCGGAGCGGATTTCCCCGCCAGGTCGGCAAAAATTTCCAGAGTGTCTCTGATCCCCGAAAATATTTGCGGTCCTATGATTTTCCGGTCGCAAAGAGAAAATAATCCTGACTTTAATATCAGCAGATAGCCCGTGAGATTTCCACTGTCCACCGACGATATGTAGAGAGGGAAAAGCGGCTCCAGCGATTGCGTATCGTACCAGTTGTAGAAATGACCCCTGTGACGATCCATGATTTTCATCGTGTGAAGCGTATTTGCCGTGCGTTCGATGAACTGTCTCGTTGTGATATATCCGAAATCAAGGGCGGACAGATTGGCCAGGAGCGACAGTCCGATATTCGTCGGTGAAGTGCGATGGGCAAGCACGTCAACGGGTTCTTCCTGATAATTATCCGGCGGCAGCCAGTTATCTTCAGGTCCGACAAATGTTTCGAAAAATGCCCAGGTTTTTCGGGAAATTTTTCTCAGAAAAATAGTTTGATCAGCGGTCAGCCGCGCATCACGACGGCGTATGGGTTTGCTGATCCAATGGGTGATTGCCGGGGAGATCAACCAGATAAAGAGAAGGGGACCGGCAAATATAATATTTAACGGACGGGAAAAAAGAATGGCCATCGAAGCGGTAACGGCAAAAAAAGGCGCGAACCACATGGTTTGAAAGTAAACGGCAATCTCTTCGCGTTGATGGTTATTCGTGTTTTCCGACGGATTCCATTCGAGAAGCCGTTTATGCGAAACCAGCATCCGCCAGATCGTGCGGACAATGGCGTCCGTGTGGAAAAAGGCTTCATGTGGCAGGCAGATGAGCGCAAATAACACTTGCGTAAGATTATTGCCCGCTTTACGCGTGACAGAGGTTAGATGATGTGTCCAGATCACATCGGGTTGCTTCTTTAACAAATCAACGCCGGACATGATTAAAGCGGGAGAAAAAATGATTCCGAGTACCGCCAGCGTCCAGAACCAGGCCGAAGACAATAAAGTCCATCCCAGCAAAAGCATAAGCGTCAAAGCCGGTGATATCATGCTTCTGCGCAGATTGTCGAATATCTTCCACTGGGAAAGCTTTGACAGAGGATTCACCCTCGTGCTTCCATCGTAAGCCGGGACCGTCGACATAATCCACCGCGCGATCTGCCAGTCTCCGCGAATCCAGCGATGCCTTCGGCTTACGTCGGCCCTGTAGCCTGTCGGAGATTCTTCGTATAACTGTACATCGCTTATCAATCCCGACCGGGCGTAACATCCTTCGATAAGATCATGGCTGAGGATCTTATTTTCGGGAAGATATCCATTCAGGGCAGCCTCAAATATGTCAATATCATAAATGCCTTTGCCGATAAAAGAACCTTCACCGAATATATCCTGATAAACATCGGAAACGGTTTTCGTATAGGGATCAATGCCCGAGTTGGTTCCATACATGGCCGAATAAAGCGAGAGGTTTATATTGGGGAGACTGACCGAAACCCGCGGCTGCAGGATGCCGTATCCCTGGCTGACACGCATCTTTTTTTCATCATATTGCGCGCGATTCAGTGGATGCGCCATCGTTCCTATAAATTGCCATGCCGCGTCACGCGGCAGTTTTGTGTCCGTATCGAGCGTGATGACATATTTAACATTTCTTAATACGGCCGTATCGCCGGCAATCAGCGAAAAGAGATTTCTCCCGGAAGAGTCTTTCGCCCTGCCGCGGAGATACGCGTTCAAGTCCGCCAGTTTCCCCCGTTTTCGCTCATAACCCATCCATATATTTTCTTCCGGGTTGAAGAGGCGCGGGCGATGAAACAGGAAAAAAAAGTCGCCTTTTGGACTCCTGTATTTTTCATTTAAGGCGTCAATTCCTTTATGAGCCAGATTCAGCAGTTGTTCATCATCCGACATCGTTTGCGCCCCCGCGTCCCGAAAATCAGTCAATAGGGCAAAACGCAGATTGTCGTCCTGATTGGCCAGAAATCTGACTTCCAGCGACTCGATCAGGTTTGTGACGTTTTGCGGACTGATGAGCATGGTCGGAACGGCAACTAAAGTTCGGCATTCAGGCGGAATACTCCGGGAGAAATCCATCCGGGGCAGGGGATGCGGCGCCACAAGCATTGTTGACAGCCAGTTGACCAGTACGATGGCCAGATGGCTCGCGCACAGAAAAAAGAGAAGTCCGATGACGGCCAATGATAAGCCATGCAGTCCATCGGCACGCGCCCTCGTTAGCAAAACAAGGGTAAATAGGATTGTCGACAGGATGATGGAGCCCGTGTACAGCAGTAAAGGGATTCTGTGACAGAACTGTTGTATCATTTCAATGAGCGATTGCCGCACCCGGGCCAAATCCTCCAGTTCGGATAATCCCTCGCCGATAAGATAATAACCTACATGCGCCGCCCGGTTATAAACGCCATTCGGGGCGCTCGCTTTTTTTGCAAGACCAATCGCCAGGCGCGCCACTTCGCTTTCGGATAAATTACTTTTTCTGGCGATCTTTTCTATCACGTGTCGATAACGGTCACGCGTGGAAAAATCCATTTTGACGTAAATATCGCCGGGATCCTCACGCAGAATTTGATCGGCCTCGCTCATCGTCTCGACGAATTCACGCCAGTTCATGGTCCCCAGAAAGCGCAGGCTGGTGATGCTGTTGCTCATGGAAACCTGATCGGAGGCCTGTTGTTGACTTTCCAGATTTACAAATGTCTTAATGGTCTGGCCGTATTCGGCCAGACGTTGTTCGATCCAGGTAAGAGGCAATGCCAGTGCCGTACCCTGTCCCTGCAATTGACGTGAGATTTCCGCGACAAAAGATCCCACGATCGGTGGGTCCGATCTTACCATATCCGCGATTTCCAGAAACAGGTTTTTGGGATCCTTTTGAGCGGTAACCGTCATTTTATTCGCCCAGTAATCGGCAAGATTGCGGTTGATTCTGTCGTTGGATATGCGGACGGCTATACGTCTGATATTTTCTATCAACGCCAGACGCAGCATGATGGGGATGGCCCATAATTCGCCCATTTTAAGCACATTCACCGTCTGGTAAGAGGACACAAATAAGCTGATGGTTTTTGAATCCACACGCCCGTCGCCATGGGATATCATTTCCAACGCGATATCATATACCCGCGGGAGATTGGCAGATGTGCCGTTGGCAAGGTGAGGCAGTTCTCTGATGTATACTTTGGGCAAATGCTTTCTGGCTATGCGAATCTGTTCTTCGATCAGGTAGAAATTATCCAGAAACCATTCTTCCGCCGGCGTGATACTGAGATTGTCCTTAATGGCGATCATCAGTATGTTCCGGACCTGAAACAGGACGCCTTCATTATCCGTTAATCTTTTTAGCAGCTGATTCGATGTGCGGCCGGCGCTCAACTTGTGGGCGCCCGCTATGGTCCGGCTATGCTGCCGCATCTGTTTGGAACTGAATAATTCCGACCGCAACAGTTTATCGGCTGTTAATTTTTTCCGTAAATTCACGTCCGGAAGTTGCGTCTTCAGGCGGTTTATATAATTCAAAATGACCCTGCTCGCTTCCAATTTTTAAGCTCCATATTGACGACGGTTGAAGGGCTGTTGAAATATTCAGTTTTTGTGAAAAAGTTTCTTTAATAATGAAATAAAAGGAAAACGTTAATTGAACATCACTAAATTCTCGGAAAAACACATCTGAATAATTACATTTTAATTTTACCAGTTTTGTGAAAGAAGGTCAATAGATTAAATAATACTGAATATTTAGAAATCTATGACGGTGTTGTTTGCCATCTTGCCTGACCTATAAGTCTTGTTATTTGTCTGATTTGAGATACGGCAGGGCCAGTTGCATTTTTTTCAGGGCTTGTTTTTCAATTTGGCGGGCTCGTTCACGTGAAATATTATATTTGCTTCCTATCTCCTGAAGCGTTTGAGGGTCGTCGGCCATGACACGGTTAAGAATAATGTAACTTTCCCTCTCGTTGAGATTAGCCAGCGCTCCGGCGATATCACGCTGGATGAGACTCTTTTCTTCATTTTTAATTAAAGATACCTCCTGATCGTCACCTTCGTAAGCCAGATAATCTATGTGCGAGTTGCTGCCCTCGTCATTGATAATTTCATTTAAAGAAACATCCCGCGAACCCATGCGCAAATCCATTTCTTCCACCTCGGAATTCTTAACCCCCAGAGAGGTGGCGATTTCGCTGAATTCCGGATTTTTCTTTGACATAGTCTCCAGTTCTTTTCTGGTCTGATTTAATTTGAAAAAAAGTTTTCGCTGAGCCTGAGTCGTGCCGATTTTGACAATACTCCAGGACTTCATGAGGTAATTTTGAATATAGGCTCTGATCCACCAAACCGCGTAAGAAATTAATCTGTAACCTTTGTAAGGATCGAATTTTTTCACAGCGTGAATAAGGCCGATATTGCCTTCCTGAATTAAATCAGACAGTTTAAATCCATAGTTGCGGTATTCATGGGCAATCTTGACGACAAAACGCAGATTGCTGACAATCAGCTTTTCCGCGGCCGCCACATCGTTATATTTTTTCAAACGCACGGCGAGTTTGAATTCCTCTTCCGCGGTTAAAAGGGAAAAGCGATTAATTTCAGCTATATATAAATTTAGCGTACCGGTTATTACAGGCAGTTCCAAAGATCTGGCCTCCCCACTGATTTATATTTGATAAATTTTATCCAACTATAATTTGCCGGTCAAGATAATTTATTATTACCAATCCTTGACATGGATTGTTTTGATGTTTAAAGTACAATAAAATCAATCTCAAGGCAATTAAATGAAATCAATAAATAAAACGATGATTGAACATGCCGTAAAAATCGCGCATGAAATGAAAGCCGACGCGCTGCTTGTCTGTATCGACGTCATGAACGATATGACCGCCGTGCCGGATGAAATGAAAAAAGACATCAGCTTCATCGTTGTTTGCCGCGAGAACGAAAATATCTCAGACGAGATGAAAAAAGATGCCCAGGTACTATACATTCCCAATGTCAATTTAACCCGGATGGGAATGATTAAAATTGCCATTGCTCAAGGAATCGTTCTGGGCACATTTAAAAGAGGGGACAAGGTCGTATGCTTAAGCGGTGTGCCCAGGTTCGGTTACGCCGACAGTATTATCGTGATTGATGTGGGAAAAGAATTTGAAATTTTAACCTCTGATTTCATCAATGATGTCATTGAAAATGTCCGGCCGGAAGTTTTTAACGCGGCCCTGAACATTGCCTGTGAACTGGCCGCTCAAGGGCGGGAAAACAAAAAAATCGGAACGATATTTGTTCTGGGCGATGATGAGAAAGTCATGCAGCTTTCCCGGCAAATGATCATCAACCCTTTTTTAGGATATTCGGAAGATCAGCTCAACATCCTGAATCCGGAACTGGAAGAAACCATTAAAGAGTTCTCCGCCATCGACGGCGCCTTTGTCATTAGGGAAAACGGTGTGCTGGTCACCGCGGGAAGACATCTCAGCGCCGCGCTGGGCAGCCGTGACTTTCCTCCCGGTCTGGGAAGCCGCCATATTGCCGCTGCCGGCATTACGAGCGTAACGAAAGCTGTCGCCATCGTTGTTTCCGAATCTTCGGGAAATGTGACTGTTTTTAAAAACGGTAAACTGTTTGTGACGATTGAAAAACCGGTGGAATAAAGGAAATAGAATATGCGTTTTGATAAATTTACGTTGAAAGTTCAGGAAGCGATTCAGGAAGCGCAGTCGCTTTGCGGTTCACTGGGTCATCAGTCTATCGAACCGGAACATCTTCTTATTTGTTTTTTGAGGCAGGAAGACGGAATAGCGGGTGCCATCCTCAATAAATTGAACGCATCAGCGCAGAAGATCGAGCAGGAACTCACCCATTATCTAAAAAAACAGCCAAGCGTTCAAGGAACGGGCGCGGGTGAGGCGTATATGTCCTCGCGCCTCAATAAAATATTCGACAAGGCCATGACCGAAGCGGCGCAGCTCAAAGACGAATATATCAGCGCCGAGCATGTGTTGATTGCCATGGCGGAGGAAAAAGAAGGTCATGGGGGTAAAATCCTGCGCCAGGCGGGTGTCACCCGGGAAAATATTTTTAAGGTGCTGGTGGATATCCGCGGAAATCAGCGTGTGACCGATCCGAATCCGGAAGGCAAGTATCAGGCCCTTGAGCGCTATGCCAGAGATTTTAATGAACTGGCGAAGAAGGGTTCCTTTGATCCTGTCATCGGTCGGGACGAAGAAATACGCCGCATCATGCAGGTGCTCTCCAGACGTACCAAGAACAATCCGGTGCTTATCGGCGAACCCGGCGTTGGCAAAACGGCCATTGTGGAAGGTCTGGCCCAGCGCATCGTCAACGGTGACGTGCCGGAAAATCTCAAAAACAAACGCGTGATCGGTCTGGATGTCGGCGCTTTGATCGCGGGCGCGAAATACCGCGGTGAATTTGAAGAGCGTCTGAAGGCTGTTTTAAAAGAAGTCATCAGTTCCTCAGGCGAGATTATTCTCTTCATCGATGAAATTCATACGGTGGTCGGAGCGGGCGCGGCCGAAGGATCGATGGATGCTTCCAACATGCTCAAGCCTGCCCTGGCGCGCGGCGAATTGCGCTGCGTGGGCGCGACAACGCTCAACGAATATCGTAAATACATAGAAAAAGACGCGGCGCTGGAGCGGCGTTTCCAGCCCGTTTTGGTCAAAGAACCGACGGTGGAAGATACGATTGCCATCCTGCGCGGGTTAAAAGAGCGTTACGAAGTTCATCACGGGGTTCGCATCAAAGATTCGGCCATCATTGCCGCGGCGACGCTTTCGCACCGTTACATCGCCGACCGTTTCCTGCCGGATAAAGCCGTGGATCTTGTTGACGAGGCGGCATCCCGTTTAAGAATAGAACTCGACAGCATGCCTTCGGAAATTGATGCGATTGACCGGAAAATCATTCAACTGGAAATAGAGCGGCAGTCGTTGAAAAAAGAAACGGATAAAACGGCCAAGGAAAGGCGCGACAAAATTGAAAAGGAACTGGCTGAGTTGAAATCCGGCATGGATCAGATGAAGGTGCACTGGTCCGCAGAAAAAGACATCATCAAAAAAATTCAAAACATTAAAAGTCAGGTGGATGCCTTAAAAACGGAAGAGGCAAGCGCCCAACGCGAGGGAAATCTTGCCAAAGTCGCGGAGATTCGCTACGGAAAGATTGTGGCCCTGGATAAAAAGCTGCAGGAAGATCAGGCCAAACTTCTGGAAATTCAGAAGAACAAACAAATGCTCAAGGAAGAAGTGGACGCGGAAGACGTGGCCGAAGTTGTTTCCAACTGGACGGGCATACCGCTTTCCCGAATGATGGAGAGTGACGTGCAGAAGCTGATTCACATGGAAGAGCGGCTTAAAATGCGTGTTATCGGTCAGGATGAAGGCATCGGGGCGGTCTCCGCCGCGCTCAGAAGGGCGCGCTCCGGCCTGCAGGACCCGAATCGTCCCATCGGATCGTTTATTTTCCTGGGGCCGACGGGTGTGGGGAAGACTGAACTGGCCAGAGCTCTGGCGGAATTCATGTTCGACAGTGAGCAGGCCATGATCCGCATTGATATGTCGGAATACATGGAGAAACACGCGGTGGCGCGTCTGATCGGCGCTCCGCCCGGCTATGTCGGCTATGACGAAGGCGGTTATCTTACCGAATCCGTCAGGCGCAAGCCCTACAGTGTCTTGCTTTTTGATGAAATTGAAAAAGCTCATCCCGATGTATTCAATATTTTATTGCAGATCCTGGATGACGGACGGCTGACCGACGGACATGGCCGGACCGTGGATTTCAAGAATACCGTGATTATCATGACGTCCAATGTGGGCAGTCAGTGGATTCAGGATCCGTCGCTTGATGATGAGGAGAAAAAGAACCGTTCGATGGAGGTGCTGCGCTCGACATTCAAACCGGAATTTTTAAACAGGATAGACGACATCATTATGTTCTCGGCGCTTGCGCTTGAAGATATCTATAAGATCGTTGATATTCAGATGAGTCTGATTGATAAACGGCTGGGTGAGAGAAAACTCAGCATCGAATTGACAGATAAGGCGAAAAAATATATAGCCGAACAGGGTTACAGCCCTGTTTACGGAGCACGGCCGCTCAAGCGCTCCCTGCAGAAGCTTATCCTGGATCCGCTGGCCATGGAAATTCTGGAGGGTGTTTTTGCTGAAGGGGATAAAATTTTAATTGATCTGTCCAAAAAAGGCGAAATAAGTATGACTAAAAAAACGTAAATAGTCAATATGGGGTTGTTGAAATACCCCATATTGGGGGCTGTTCAAAAATGTTCAGATGCGAGGCGCGCAAAAAATCGAACCGCGAGGCGTATATAGATATACGTTGAGCGGTGCGGTTTGCAGCGCAACACAGCAGATGAGCGTTTTTCAATAGCACCATCATAGTAAATTTTATACTTACAGATTATATTATAACACAGCAAGGGGAGGAAAACATAAATGGAAGAAAAGAAAAAAGACCCTGGATTTGTTGTTAAAGATAAGCGTCTTTTCTCAGATGCGGCAGAGGACCAGCCGCAGGAGGAACCTAAAAGCGCCGCCTCCGAAGAAAAAAAAGAAAAGCCGGAAAAGCAAAGGCCGGCGCCTGATCGCGCAAGCGATTATCCTCCTGTAAATTTTACTAATTTTGTCTTGTCTTTGAGCACATCCGCTCTTTTTCATTTCGGAGATTTTCCGGAGACTGAAGGCGGAGAAACACAAAAAAATTTACCCGCGGCGAAGCAGACAATCGATATCCTTGATATGCTCAATGAAAAGACCAAGGGAAACCTCGACCAAAATGAGAATAATTTAATTCAAGGAGTTCTCTACGAACTGAAAATGCGTTACGTTAAAGAAAATGCTTAAAATGCACTGGATGGCGCCGGCTAAAATAAACCTTTTCTTGCGTGTCTTGCGGAAGCGTGCCGACGGCTACCACGACATTTTTTCCCTTATGCAAAAAATCGCGCTTTATGATGAGCTGATTTTTTGTCCCCGCCCGAAGGGCATTGTTCTTCATTGTCCCGGGACTGATCTGCCGACGAATGATGATAATCTGGTGGTGCGCGCCGCCAGGGCCATTTTTTCTTACTGCAATTATCCCTATGGAATGGAAATCAATCTTATTAAAAAAATACCAATGACCGCCGGTCTGGGAGGAGGAAGTTCCGACGCGGCGGCAACGTTAATGGCTTTGAATAAAATATGCTGTCTGAAATTAAAAAAAAGTGAACTTATGAATCTGGGAACAAAAATAGGGGCGGATGTCCCCTTTTTTATTTTTGGAAATACGGCCCTGGCTTCAGGAATAGGCGATAAACTCAAACACTTACGAAATTTACCTCCGTTAAATTTAATCTTAATTAAACCCAACTTTGAACTTTCGACAAAAATGGTTTATGAAAACCTCAATTTAAGATTGACAAGGGAGAAAAATAATTATAGCATTCCGCGGTTTTTGGTACTGGGCGACATAGTTCATAGTTTGCATAATGACTTGGAGTCAGTTTCGTTGAAAATTCACCCGGAATTGGCCAATCTGAAGAAAATGTTGCTCAGGCAAGGTGCGCTTGGCGCATTGATGTCGGGTAGCGGGCCAACAGTCTTTGGTATATTTAGGAACAAGAAAGAGGCGGAAAAAAACCTGGAAGTTATACGGAAAGAAGCTTCCGATAAATACTTGGTCTTTCTTGCCAAATCTTTGTAATTATTGTGCATTCCTACTGCTAAGATTGAGAATAATACCCTTCATTAAATAAGTTTATTGGGGCGTCGTCAAGCGGTAAGACACAGGATTTTGGTTCCTGCACTCGGAGGTTCGAATCCTCCCGCCCCAGCCAGAAAAGAATGTGGAGAATTATTTAAATGCTAGAAAGAATTAGGGTTTTTTCCGGTAATGCCAATACCGCACTGGCTAAAAAAATATGTGATAAACTGGGCGTTTCGATGGGAAAGGCCAATGTCACCACGTTCAGTGACGGAGAAACACGTGTCGAAATTAATGAAAATGTCCGGGGAATGGATGTCTTCATCATACAGTCTACTTGTCCGCCCGTGAATGTGACGTTGATGGAATTGCTCATTATGATTGATGCCATGAAAAGGGCTTCGGCATACCGCATAACGGCAGTTGTTCCTTATTACGGATACGCCAGACAGGATCGGAAAGTTGCTCCCCGCGCGCCTATTTCGGCAAAATTGGTGGCTGATCTTATTACCACCGCCGGCGCCCAGCGTGTTCTATCCATGGATTTGCATGCCGGTCAGATTCAGGGTTTCTTCAACATCCCTGTGGATAATCTCTTTGCCACACCGGTTTTAATTGATTACATGAAAAAAAATTATCAGGACAATACCGTGGTCGTATCGCCGGATACCGGCGGTGTGGAGCGCGCCAGAGCCTTCGGAAAAAGGCTGGGAGCGACTCTGGCTATTATTGATAAAAGAAGGGAAGGGCCAAACGAAGCTGAAGTAATGAATATCATCGGCAACGTGGAAGGCAAGAAAGTTATTCTTCTGGATGACATGGTTGATACGGCTGGCACTGTCGTGCAGGCAGCCTTGGCCATGAAAGCAGCCGGCGCGTTGGAAGTTGCCGTCTGCTGCACGCATCCCGTGTTATCGGGGCCGGCGCTGGACCGTATTGAAAATTCCGAAATTAAAGAAGTTCTTGTGACCGATACCATACCGCTTAACGATCGGGCAAAGAAATGTGAAAAGATAAAGGTCTTGTCAGTATCCGGAATCTTAAGCGAAGCTGTGCGCCGAATTTATTACGATGATTCCGTAAGTTCATTATTTATATAGGAGGAACAAATGGAGGTAACAGATTTAACGGCTCAAGTCCGTAAAGAACAAAAGAAAGGACCATCTCGCCGTTTGAGGCAAAAGGGATTCGTTCCGGCGATTTTTTATGGCCGCTTAGCCGAAAATATTATGCTGGAAGTAAAAAGTGATGCGCTGGCCAAACTGCGCAAAGATAAAAAAGACCATGCCTTTATTAAATTGATTATTGATGATGGCGGTGACAAAAAGATGGAAAAGCTTTCGCTAATCAAAGAGCTGCAGCTCCAGCCCTTAACGGGCATGCTTTATCATGCTGATTTTTATGAAGTAGATGTCAAGCGTAAGCTCACCATGGATGTGCCCCTGAATTTTGTCGGTAAGGCCATTGGTGTGGAATTCGGTGGCGAATTGCAGCATTTAAGACGTGAAATAAAAATTTCCTGTCTGCCTTTAAATCTTCCTGATCATATTGATGTGGACGTAACCAGTCTCCAAATCGGTGATTCTATAAGAATCAGAGATTTGAAAGTCGCCGAGGGAATTACAATTTTAGACAGGCCGGATACTTCGGTCGCCGCGGTTGCCGTAATTAAAGTTGCTAAAGTTGAAGAACCTGTAAAAGAAGAAGCTGCTGCTGAGGAAGGCGCGGCAACGGAAGCGGATGCTACGGCAAAACCCGGTGCAACGGCTGCTCCGGCAGAAAAGGGGAAATAATTTCATAGAAGGCTTCAATAACTGGGTGATGGCAGTTGCTTCTCTCGAGATTGACAAAAATATTTTTCCGGCGCGTTGATGAGAAGGAGCAAATCATGTATCTGATCATTGGATTGGGAAATCCGGGAAGCCGCTATCAATATACGAGACATAACATCGGGTTTATGGTTCTTACAAAAATCGCCGCCCGGTGGGAAGTGGACTTAAAGCAAAAAAGTTTTGACGCTCTTTGGAATAGAGGTAAAATCGCGGGCCAAAATGTGATTTTCGCGATGCCTCAGACATACATGAATTTAAGTGGTAACGCGGTAAGAAAATTATTTGCTTACTTTAAAGTGGATATAAATAATCTGATCGTAATACACGATGATATTGATTTGCCTTTTGGTTCAGTACGCCTTAAAACCGGCGGCGGAGACGCCGGACATAAAGGTCTGAAATCCATTACGACATGCCTTGGATCCGCTGATTTTATGCGAATAAGAATAGGTATTGGCAAGCCTTCAGATAAGTCCCGCGTTGAAGATTATGTTTTGGAGAAGTTTGGAAAGGAAGAGTCTCCTTTGCTTCAGGAAATTATTGAAACTGCGGCCCTGGCCGCTGAAGATATTATTGCATCGGGTATGCAACAAGCTATGGCTAAATACCATACAAAAAATAATTAAGAATTTTAAAAAGGAGGATGGATAATGTTACAAAACAAAAGAAGTATCTGGACATTTTTACTGAGCTTTTTGATGTTTCTGCTCATGGCTGGCGCGGCATTTGCCGGTGAGGCGGACATTAAATTGCCTGATTTGACGCAAGTCAGTTTTCTGGGTGGTTCCCTTGCCGGGTTGACCATTCTTAATTTCGGATTGATCATCTGTGCAGTCGGGATGATTTTTGGTGTCATGCAGTATGTGCAGACCAAAAATCTGCCCGCGCATAAGGCGATGCTGGATGTTTCCCAGACCATTTGGGAAACCTGCAAAACCTATTTGTTCCAACAGGGCAAATTCCTCATCGCGTTGTGGATTCTTATAGCTATTTGTATAGGTTACTACTTTGGCGCCCTTGAGGGGAAAACTGTTTCGGACATAGCAATTATTCTTGTCTGCTCGATTTTAGGTATTCTGGGTTCTTATTCTGTCGCCTGGTTTGGTATCCGTATCAACACCGTGGCCAATTCCCGCGCCGCTTTCGCGTCACTTAGCGGCAAACCTTTGAACATCGTTAACATTTGTCTGCGTTCAGGCATGAGCGTTGGACTTCTGCTGGTCAGCATCGAACTGTTCTTCATGATCATGATTCTGGCCTACATTCCCAAAGAGCTGGCCGGCCCCTGCTTCATCGGTTTTGCCATCGGTGAATCTCTGGGCGCTTCCGCTCTTCGTATCTGCGGCGGTATCTTCACGAAGATCGCGGATATCGGATCCGACTTGATGAAAATCGTTTTCCATCTTCCGGAAGATGATCCCAAAAATCCCGGTGTTATCGCCGACTGTACCGGTGACAATGCTGGCGACAGCGTCGGCCCCACGGCGGACGGTTTTGAAACTTACGGTGTTACCGGCGTTGCCTTAATTGCCTTTTTGGCTTTGGCATTGGCTGGAAATCCCGAAATGGGCGGCAAGTTGATTGTCTGGATTTTTGCTATGAGAATCCTCATGATCCTGACCTCTCTTGTTTCTTATTTTGTCAATGATGTTATCAGCAAGGCAGTTTTCGGCGGAACAAAAGCATTTAACTTTGAACATCCTTTAACCAATCTGGTTTGGATTACATCCATTGTTTCAATAGCAGTCACTTTTGCCGCCAGTTATTATCTGCTGGGCTCCGGTCTTGATCCCAAGTATGCTGACTTATGGTGGGCTCTTGCTGCCATCATCAGTTGCGGAACAATCGCCGGCGCGTTGATTCCGGAGTTCACCAAGGTATTTGTCAGCACCAATTCCCGCCACGTCAGGGAAGTGACGAATTGTTCCAAGCACGGCGGGGCTTCATTGAACA
>DATKPG010000033.1:0-412093 GCA_035524255.1 Smithella sp.
GTATAATCGATGCTTGAGTATCCGAAAGGGACTGCCGCTTGTTATACACACCAGGAAGTGTATCTAAAGCTTCGTCAACTGTTTTAATACTCCTTGTCTCCATTTCCTTTTCCGTCACTACCTTCACTTTTCCCGGCGCCGCCTCCACGTCTTTTTCCGTCCTTGTTGCGGTGACGACAATTTCTTTCAAGTTTGTCACATCCTTCTCTTCAGTTTTAGCCGGACTTTTTTCCTCCGTTTTTGTCACAATCTTTTCTTTAGCATCGGTGGCGCTTTTTTCTTCGACTTTTATTACATTCTTATCTTCCGTGTTGATTGTGCCTTTTTCTTCCGCAAAAGATGTCAAAGAAAATACAATGAAAAATAATACAATTAAATACCTTTTCCGCATTCGTCTTCCTCCTGTTGTTTACATCACACCTCCTTTATGATATAAACTACAGTGGATGGGTGATGTGAGTTGTATTGTCACTCTTCTTTTGAGGCAGGGGATACTCGCCAAAGGTAATACCCTGCCTCTCTATTTTTTTATGTTCCCTTAACTAATCCTTTCGTTGTGTTTGTATAGCCACTTTTTTAAACCCGCCGCTGTTCAAAAGATCCAGTACATCCACAAATACCTGAAGCCTGACCGAGCGATCTGCCCGGATAATCATCGGGGTTTCCCGGTCAATATCTTTAATCAACTTACCTAGTTCCTCCAGAGACACTACCCTGGCTGAAAAATAAATTATACCCTGAGGATCAATGGAGATGATCTGATTTTGTGTTGCCTGGGCTTGTGCCGGTGCCGCTTGAGGCAGGGACACGGAAATGGCACCCGTCGCGATAAAAGTGGATGTCGTGAGCACAATAGTTAGAAGAACCAGCATCACATCCACAAGAGGAATAACGTTTATGTAATTGAATTCATTTTCTTCCATTGCTTATTTCCCAACGCATGAGGATGACCTTTGCTTTACGCAGCAGCAGATTATAAAAGACAATGGATGGTATGGCTACAATCAGGCCGATGGCTGTTGCTTTTAAGGCCAGCGCCAGCCCGATCATGATCTTGCTTGTATCCATTAATCCTTCACGCCCCATGGTATAAAAGGTAAGCATAATGCCCAATACCGTACCAAGCAGCCCGATATAAGGGGCATTGCTGCCTATGGTTGCAATCAGGTGAAGCTTTTTGGTTAATTCCAACTCCAATTCTTTTTTATCCGAATAATCTTTGATTTGAATCTTTTGATAGGTGAGGAATCTTTCAACAGCAATGGCAACGGCAATGATGCTCATTAGAATCAAAAGTCCAATAATTCCATAATTTATAATGTTTTCGAGTTGAGCCATTTCCAGATTTTCCTTATTGTAGTTGAAAGCGCACAGGCAGGAGGGCTCTGGTCGATACTTTCTCGCCATTGCGATAACCCGGCGCATAGGTTGATTTTTTGACTGCTTCTATTGCCGCTTCCGTGAAGCCAAACCCTGCAGGTTCAACTACCTCAATGTTATGCAGCTTCCCATTCGCATCTATTAATAATTTGAGCATCACTTTTCCTTCTTTTCCCAGTCTTCTGGCCAATAACGGATAAACAGGTATTTCCTGATGGATAAAGGCTGGTGATCCGGCATCGCCGAATTTGAATTCAACAATGCCTTGTTGAACATTTCCTTTTGGGGTGCCAAGCACGTTTGCTTGAGAAACGCCTTGATTTTCGATGCTTTTTGCAGGAATGACTGCCGCGTTTTGACTTTGTATCGCGACAGGCTTATTGTCCTGCACTGTTTTCTCGGCAATGATTACTGGGCTGTTCATTATAACAGTGGCTTTTTGCGGTGCCTCTTTGTGTGCCGGTTGTACCGCCATTGCCTGAAAATTATCTTTAGCGACTATTTTTTTAGGTTCAACTGGTTTAGCCGCACTCAACTTTTGACTCTCTATTGATAATCCAGGTTCATTATCGAAACTAATCTGAATTGTTTGCAGATGCGGAATTATTTTCGCTGCCGGCACCGCCAGAAAAAGGAGTAAGAACCCCATATGAATCGTCAATGAGATAAATATTCCAATATACCTTTCATTCATAACAGATGAATAATAGGAAGGAAAGTTTGCATTGTTCATGAATGTCTCGTTCTATCTTTAACAAATATTCAATTATATTCAATACATTACTGGTTATTCATTGCTCTGTTCGGTGCCATGTTAATAATAATCGTAATAACGCAAGCCTGCAATAACATGAATCTATAAATAATATTACGATATTGTCAAGGAATATTTAACGACATAAAAAAGATAACAAAGAAGCCGAAACCAATAATATATCTGGCTCATTTCATTAACGACGACTGAGAAGCTGCAACTAACAAACAAATATCGAGTTACTTTTTTTATTCATCCGTTTTTTATTCAACAAGTGACGTTTGTTTCTGTATGTGCGCATGTATTTATTTTGTAATTAAAGTCCTTCTAACAGTTCTTTACGAACAAAGTGAATATGCATTTTCTCGTCCGTGGCAAAAATACTTGAAAACCGTTCTGAGATAGTATCGTTGTGTGCAAAGTCTTCGACAATTGATACCACAAGACGGAAGCGATTGTAGTTATTTAGGTCTCTGTCATTTTTTCCAACCAGACCAATCAATTCAACACTGTCAAATAAATTGTTGTCCGACTCTGGGCGGATGACATATATCAGTAATGTATTCCCAACAACAATTCTGGTTATTTCATTTGAATAACCTTCTACCAAACGACTGCTTATATTAATCTTCTCAAACACCTTTTCTGGACACATACAGCCAAGCGTTTCTTGCACAAACTCTCTCAGTCTTTTATTACTCCAAATAGTAGTCATTTCAATTTGACCTCAATATTTTGATTATTTTCGATCGAAACATACATGACATTATTCTGTTCCAAAAGAAAATGAAAATAGCCTTACCGACATCTTTGTTTTCCGTCCATTCCTTTTTTACCAGTTCTTTCGGGATCAGTCCTGCTTGTTCAAAAGTTTTATTTTCTTGTTGGAAACATTTTTGAGAGACGCCATTTCTTGCGTTTTTTCCAGCTTCCTTGATTATACGCATAACTGGCCAGAAGCGGCAGTGCTATGGTAGCTTCAGCATAGACCATTTGTTCAAACGATGAATCCACTTTGCCCCACGAATTGGCTTCTTTGAGAGTCGAGCTGGAACAGGCGCCGTCACGCACATCGGCCACTGTTATCTGGACGGCGTACTTGTGCATGGGCACATCTTGGCCCAGCATTTCGGCACAGACAACAGTATCCTGGGCAAAATTCTTCGGGACGCCTCCGCCGATCATTAACAAACCGGTGGTTCCGGCTTTGATTTTAACCATGGTTAATTCATGAAAATCTTTTACAGAGTCAATGGAAACATGATTTTCGGGCCGTTCATGTTGATGGAGCACAAGGCCGAATCCTGCCGAACTGTCCGAAAAAGCAGGGCAAAAAATGGGGACATCATTTTCGTAAGCGGTCTGAACAAGGGAAAGTTTTTTACTGGCGTGTTTCTGTAAATATTTACCCATTTCTCCGATGAACTCCCGTGAAGAATATGGGCGTGGCTTAAGTGAGTCTGCTATTTTTTTAATCGAACGGTCGCAGAATTGAAGCTGTTCCTCGTCAATGTAGGTATCGTAAATTCTGTCTATATAAAGTTTGCGCAATAATTTATCGTCAACGAAAGGCGTTCCCTGATAATGCCTGAACCCCAGAGCTTCAAAATAATCCATGTCGACAATTGAAGCTCCGGTGGCCACTATGACGTCGATCATGTTTTTTTTTATCAGGTCAACGTAAACCTGCATGCACCCTGCAGCAGAAGTGGAACCGGCCAGAGTCAGGATAATCGCGCAGTATTTTTCCTTAAGCATACGATTGTAAAGATCGGCTGCTTTTGCCAAATCACGCGCGGTAAAAGACATTTTGCTCATAGCATTGACTATGTCCGTGCTATTAATCTTTTTAATATCAATATGTTCAATTTTCTTCTTCAGTAAATCTTTTTTTTTCATTAAATGATGCTCCTTTAAATATAAACATTTTGTGTTGGATGCATTTTTAAATCATAGACAGTTAAGAGTCAATTTTTAGGCAGTATCATTAATGTTTCGTTTTCCCATATGTGGTCAGACAATTTTCTTTACCTGATTATTTGGCAATATCATTAGCAGAAGTCTTCTTAAGGCAAATCACTTCCTTTGGTAGCCATCAAAAAACCTGTATGTTTTACGCTCTTAAGTGATTTTAACTTCATAAAGAGCGTCTCTATTTCCGTCAATTTCCCTTTGATCACAATAATTTCAAAACAATTATGATGGTCGAGATGAATATGCTGCGTGGAGAGAATGCAGTTATGATGATCGTGCTGAATGTCTAAAACTTTGTTAACCAATTCCCTTGTATGATGATCATAAACCAAAGTGATCGCGCCAGTTATTTCCTTGTTTTCCGTGCATTCCTTTTTGACCAATTCTTGCCGGATTAAATCTCGGACAGCTTCAGACTTTATCAATTCTTCCCGGATTAAATCTCGGAAAGCTTCAGAGCGATTTGTGCATTTGTGATGTTTTATATGATGGTCAAATTTTTTTAAAAGATCATTATCCAACGATATGCTAAAGCGAACCAGACTGGTCATAATATTTCCTCCATCAGCTTTTGTAGCACGAATATTTTAAGATAATCCGCAGATGGTAATTCGCAAAAAATCAGGCGCATATCATATTTCGTTCATTCTTGAGCATATCGTCCAAGTCTATGCCGCCCAGAAGGGCTTCCTCCGTCGCATTCTGGGGGAAGTTGGCAAAAGAGCCCCCCTGGGCCGCAAATCCCTAAAAATCAGCGCGAGGGTGGATTTGCCGCTCCCCTTCGCATTGATAAATAGAACGTCACTACAAGACGCGTCAATTGCGTTTAAATCAAAGCCAACTGGTATTATCATGAAAACTCATGGTGCAAGATCCTCGATAACTGATGCACCTATTTCGTTTTCCCTGCCAATAGCTTCAAAATGTAATCGCTTCATTCTGTGATGCATGGCCAATAGTGTTATGTAAATAAGAAACGTAATATTATAATGCCACGAATACATAATTTATAGCACGATGGAAGTCAAGGAATATTTCTATGGAGGGTTATAAGATAAAATTTATCGAGTTACTTTCTTTATTCTTCAGTGTGGAGCGAATTACATAATTTTACTTGACACAACAATGATAATGTGGCACGTAATTAATAATTGTGTCACACAGATGATATTCACTTGTTCCAAGTGAAACACATTTAAGAGGCACTAATTATGATTAAAACAAGAAAAGTATATAATTTAAGCAGTTCAAATATAAGTATTCTCATACCGGCGGAATTATTGCTGTCACTATACGATCTGGCAACCAGAAGCAGGGCTAAGCCGGAATAAATTGATTAACTATGCAATAGAAGATTTATTGAAAAATGAAAAAAGAGAAGAGGCAAAAACAGACAAAGATTTTATCATTTCCTGTAATGAACATGCACTAAATGCTCATTTTGATCAATGAGCTTAGTTAATAAACGAAAGGATTATGAAAATGAATTCAGTTGCGAAAACATATCAAACAGGGGAAATCCCCGGCGTTATCGCCATCAAAGCGTCCGTTTGCAAGGGATGCGACGCCTGTAAGCGCCACTGTCCGACCGGTGCTATTCAAGGCATGTTCGGTTCGACACACAGCATTAATGTTGATATTTGTTTGAGTTGCGGTCAATGTCTAATTAACTGTCCATTTGGCGCGCCTTACGAGACATCGGATACTGTAGACAAAGTAATCAGCAAACTCAAAGATTCCAATATCACGGTGGTCGGTATTATTGCGCCTGCTGTGCGTGTGGCTATCGGCGAAGATTTCGGTTTAACCGTAGGTAGTCTGGTTACCGGAAAACTTTACGGCTCAATGAAGAAAGCCGGTTTTGAAATTCTGGATAACAACTTTACCGCCGATTTGACTATTATGGAAGAAGGTACGGAATTTATTGTCCGTGCACGCCACGCTGTATTCGGTGAGACAGGCGAGAATATAGGACCGCTGCCTCAATTTACATCCTGCTGCCCCGCCTGGGTCAGGTTTGTAGAAACAAAATATCCGACATTGATTCCCAATCTTTCTTCAGCCAAGTCGCCCCAGCAGATGGCCGGTGCGGTAGCCAAAACCTACGGGACAAAAGTCTGGGGTAAGCCTGCCGAAAAGATTTATACTGTCGGCATCATGCCGTGCACGGCAAAAAAACTGGAAGCATCACGCCCGGAATTCAACAGCGCCTATGAATACAACAACAAAAATAATAAATCGACTTCCGCTGCGGTCTATCCGGATGTTGATACCGTTTTGACCACCCGCGATCTTTCCCGTTTATTTAAAAAACTTAAGATTGATCTGGCTAAAGAAAAAGAAAGTGATGGCGGATCATTGCTGGCCGACTACACGGGTGCAGGCACGATTTTCGGTAATACGGGAGGTGTGATGGAAGCGGCTGTTCGCACAGCTTACGCCGTGATTACTGGCAGTGAACTCAAACCGCTTGAATTTAAAAAAGTGCGTGGTCTAAAAGGCGTCAAAAGCGCGTCCGTTACAATCAAAGATATCAAATACAATAAGGAAGTGACCATAAACCTTGCTGTAGTGCACAATATATCCGAAAACATCAAACCGGTTATTGACGAGGTGCTCGCGGGCAGATCACCCTATCATTTCATTGAAGTAATGAATTGTCCGGGCGGATGCATTAACGGTGGCGGACAACCTATTAACAAAAGCGGATCTTCATGGCTAGGCGCAATTAAGCCATGGTTCGCTTGGACATAGTCATGGGCAGACCGCCCTCCGCTTTGCGGGATGGTTCAACTTGCCAATTCAGTTAAATTTATAGGGACATTTAGATTATTTGCTTTCGGAATTGGAGTTTCACAAAAAATAAAAGGAGCTAAGTAAATGGAAAAACAAAGTTATCAATATACGGAAAACCCCCTGCATGTCACCCGCAGAGAATTTATCTCTATCGGTGGCATTATAGTTGCTTTTCTTGCCCTGCCTGCCGTATGGATGTATGAAATAACGTCATCGAACAATAATTATATTAAGGCGCGGACAAAGGGCTTGTATCTGGATGATGAGAAATGCGCCATTCGTGTCAGCCATGCCAATAAATCCGTTGCGCGTTATTATAAGGAATTCGGAGGTGAACCGCTCGGACACCTGTCTGAAGAATTACTGCACACAAAATATATTAATCGAACGAAGCTTATTTCCTAGGAGGAGGCTGGCTTATGCATACTGAAAAAATGATCTTAAAACATCCCTTGAGTGTAAGAATATTTCATTACCTGTTGATTCTCAGTTTTTTACCCCTGGCTGCCACCGGGGTCATTTTGTATTTTAAACCTTTAAGTGAAAGCGCGATGAATCTGACAATGCATATCCATGTCGTCGCCGGTGTTTTTCTGACACTGGATGCCGTCGCTTTCTTTCTGATGGCTTTTGAACGTGTGGTTTTATTCGTTAAGAGAACCTTCACCATCTCTATAAATGATATCAAGTGGTTCATGGTACTGGGTGGCTATCCGCAGAAAATTCTTTTAGGAAAGAAAATCCCTGTTCCGCCAATGGGAAAATATAATTCGGGGCAAAAGCTTTTCGGCGCCTGTGTCTTAATCGGAGGGACTGTTCTGATTCTCAGTGGATGGGCACTATGGGGTTTCCCCCACCTTATGCCCAGAGGTTCCGTGGCTCTTCTTGGTTCACTGCATACTTTCTTTGCTTTGATTTTAACATTATTCTTGTTTGTTCATCTATTTCTGGGAATTTACATGTTCGACGATTTCAAGGCAATGATAATTAACGGGGGAATTCCCTATGACGAGGCTAAGGAAATGTCGCCGCTATGGGTGGAAAAAGAAATTATCTCCATAAATAAAAATTGATAGTCTTAATCTCATCAATGTAATATTAATTTACAAGTTTTTCCTGAAAAGAAGAATAACTTTCTGATCTTGAGGAAAACATAAAATCTTAATTAAAAGGGGTTTGATTTTTCTGGTCAAACCTCTTTTTGATTGAGTAAATATGGCCAGATGAAGTCATTTTGTTTGTAATAGAAAGACAACGAGAGATTAACCAATTGTCAGAAGTTAGCAGAACTCCGCGACAGGCTGCTTCCATGCTCATGAATGGTCAGGTTAAGGTTGCCTAGATAAAATCAAAGTGATCTGATTTGCCTTTGACTGATAATGCCAACAAACTAAAATTGGTTCTGCATCATGAAGTATTCACATTTGGTTCAGGTCATATTTATAGTATGAATCTTCAGTAGAAATTCTTTGAACTTCTCCTTCGTTGTCTCTTTTATTGACTCAAGTCGAACAATCACTTCTTTATTGTAGAAAGTATATCCATTTTCTATTATATCCGGATCATTATCATCGTCAATGAAGCGCTTCATAAACCTCATGGTGAACATTTTTGCTTCTTCTTCATCTTTGGCAGTTACTAAATAATGATGATATTCCCTCTCCTCATCTTGCGTCTCGCTAATTTTGACCCTATAGTCAGGCATAGTTCTCCCTTAATTAATATGCAATGCTACTTCTTGTTTTCAATACGTTCCCTGAGAACAACCAGCAGCGTCGTCAGGTCATTCTCATCCAGTGACAACAGAAAATTCATGTCCCTGTCCGTCTGCATTAACTTCAGCAGCTTTTCCAGAATTTCATTTTTTGTAAGATCGTTCACGTTGCCTTGCCGAAATATTATATTGCCGAATAATTAATACAAAATCATTTTGAATAAATCAATCAGTGAATAAAAAAAGATCAAAGAAAGCTCATTTTCTTAATTTCTATATGGGGAAAATAAAAATGAAGAAACGATTTATGAACCGGCGAGAAATGTTTGGAAGGAATTAAATAAGGACTTTTCTTGAGCTTGAGTTGCGGTAAAAAATGATGGCCAGGGGCAGTACTGACAAGTCATGAAATATTTCAATGAAATATTTTCACGAGTACCAAGTCAGTTCCTGTGTCAGCTCGCAAACCGCGGCAAAATCCCCTTGACCATCATAACCAATTCTGTCTTTCTTCAAAAATGGGCTGCGAATAAATAATCCGTCAGCAAGTGCCAAACAGCAGCAATCAGCTAAACTCAACTGACTCTGTCCGCTGCAGAAGCGAAGACAAAATTGGATAAAACAATTAGGGCAACGTCAAAGATTTAAGTCGTCCGCACGTACAACGACTGTGGAACAATATTTTCAACGGCAAACGATGTTTATAATTAATCCCTAAATATATAGTTAGAAAAATAATCCCATGGGAAAACAATAAAGGGTTTTCATTTCTGGGAATGGAACGATCTGGAGTTGATGTAGAATCTTTCTACAACAGTTGATTTCTTGTCGCTTATATAATGCATCATCATCAACCATTTTCCTTAAGCCCTTCTGAAATTCTACCGCTGAATATAGAAATAATTAAGGACATAAAATGAAAGGAGAATAATCATGAGAAAAATTATATACGCTCTATATCTGGTGTTGTTTGAAATGCCGATTGCCTTTACATATCTTGCTGGCATTACTGGTGTTGATCATTGGATTTCAAATTATGAAAGATCCCAGATTATTAAGCTGGTAGAAAAACGCAATGAGGCAATTTCTATGCATATTATGCTGGAACAGCTTCAAATAAAAGAGCAAAAAAGTTGGATTAGTAAATAAAGACAGTGCCGGATATATTCATTTGATTGAGCATATCCGGCATTTTTTATGGAAGATATTTTCTTAAAAAACTAAAAGGAGAAAGAAATATGAATAAATCAAAAACAAATAAGCCTGGCATAGCCGCCGTGTTAAGTTTACTTATTCCCGGCGTAGGCCAGTTTTACAACGGCACGTTCTGGAGAGGACTATTCTGGATCATTCTCACGCTAGGATTATGGATTGATTCAGGCGGCACTCTGGGCTGGATCTGCAACGTTGCCGCCGCCATGTCAGCGTATAATTATGCGAAAAGGTCAAATTCAGATGATGAATATCGTAAGCAAGTAGGAGCTGAATTTATGAAGAAAGAAGAAAACTTCGATATATTGAAAAAGTGATTTACCAGTAATAGAAGCGGCAAAAGATCATGCCGGATGTGTTCATTTGATTGAGCATATTCGGCATTTTTTATTATCACTTCATAATAAATTGATTGCTCTTATATGAATAAATATATATACTTGTGTCTATCCATACTGAAAAAGATAAAGAAAGTTAGGTTATGGAATTTAATCCTCAACAAATAGGCAAATTGTTAATTCTGACTGGAGCTTTTATAGCACTGGCAGGATTAATGATAATGATATTAGGGCGAGTTGGTTTATTTAAACTACCCGGTGATTTGGTGTTTGGCGGTAAAAATTGGCGAATATATCTGCCGATAGCAAGCAGTATAATAATATCAATTGTACTGACTCTTATTCTGTGGCTTATCAATTATTTTCGCAAGTGAAGAGGAGAAATCATTATAGATGGGAAAAACGGAATTGCTGGAAATTATCAAAAAATTACTGAAGACAGATGTTGACTTGGACTTTTTATTGAATCTGCCGGAAAGCGATTTGGAAACGTTGGTGGTGTGCATAAGAGATCGGTTTGATCATCCGGGCAAATAATTAGCATAAATCATTTTATATAAGTGGTTAGTCATGAAGAAATCGGATTTAATATCAGCCCTTGCAGACAGGAAAAATCTGACGGAAAAACGGGCGGCGGAGATTGTTGATTTGATGTTTAAAGGATTTATAAATGAATTTAAAAAAGGCGGCAGAATTGAGATCCGTGGATTTGGTGTTTTCAGCGTTCGGGAATATATAGCTTATAAAGGTAGAAATCCTAAAACTGGAGAACATATAGAGGTGAAACCGAAGAAAACGCCGTTTTTCAAGGTGGGAAAAGAATTAAAGAAAATGGTTGATGGTAAATAATAAGTTACAAGCAGTGTTAACAAAATCCAATGGAGGTGCTGAGAATGAAGGAATTGATTAACTAGATCACTCAATCTTTAGTTGATAATCCCGACGAAGTGGAAGTAACTGATGTCATCGGCGAACAAACGACTGTCATTGAGCTGCGCGTAGCAAAAGAAGATTTAGGAAAAGTTATTGGGAAGCATGGCAGAACGGCCCAAGCCATCAGAACCATTTTGAGCGCCGCGTCAGCCAAAGGGCATAAACGGGCAGTACTGGAAATTTTAGAATGAAAAAATGACGGACTTTATTTTACAGTAACAGAATCTACACTACACAAAGGAGGATTAGAGATGCCAGAAGGAAAAGTTAAATGGTTTAATGACAAAAAGGGATTTGGTTTTATCGAGCAGGATGGTGGCGGTGACCTATTCGTACACCACTCCTCAATACAGGGAGAAGGTTATAAATCGCTGACAGAGGGTGATCGTGTCAGTTTCGATGTTGGCAAAGGCGCTAAGGGTCCTGCTGCCGAGAATGTTTGCAAACTATAGGATCTTATTTATTGATTTTTTGAATTTCCATTTGATAGTAACATTATAAATAAAATACCGGGAGTGGCTATTCCGAGAAGGCGGAGGAATGAAAAAAAATAAGATTAGACAGTTGCGTGAAGCCATTCCATTAAAGTATCTCAAAGATGGCCAGATTGGCAGGTCTGGCTCCACAAACCATCACAAAAATGGAAAAGGGCTTGCCAACGAGAAGAAACTCGAAATTAAAAGTCGCGAAAGCACTTCAAAAGAATTATGAACAAGTATTCATTTCAGATGATGATGTAGGATTATAAATAAATTCCATTTGACATTTTTAATTATCTCTCACATTAGCCAAAGAAGTTATTGGATGGTATTGCTTGGGTACAACCTAAAAATACGCAGACGCTGAGTCCGATCGTATTTTCTAACATTTTATGTCAATTATTTTTTGACGAGCTTATTTAATTTTGCTTCTTTCATTTTTTCGCGATAATAACTGGCATACTTCTTCAAGGATGGCTTCAAGGACTTATAAAATGGCGCTGTTCCCATCACAGCCGGTTCGGTTATCATATCAACCGCAACCCATGTCGCATGAAATATATCATAATTCTTATCAATAGCCGTCTCATCTTCATCAGTACCGAAGGCTTCCCAGCTTCCATCTTGTTTTTGTGAACAAAGCATTTTTGTCCAGCCATCTTTAATTGCTTTATAGTTCTTTGGATAACCCATGGCGCTTAAGACATATACCACTTCCGTAAGCAGATCGGGGTCATTGTGATACTTCGAGCAAATCAGACCGGAATATTTATGGATATAATCCAATTCTCTTTGAAAATATCTTTTCGGAACCTTATAATAATTGTAATCGCAAACGACAAATATGACATGGGTAATGTTATAAAGATCATCCGCAATATCGTCGATGTCATCAGAGGTCAGCTTTGAATAATCGGGATTTTTAATATCCTCCATGTGATATTTATACCTGGCCAAGATTTCAAAAAAATCGTTCAGATCCGGCATGCCTTTAAGGACTTCATTGTGGGGAAAGTTCTTCTTCAAATTGGTAATATAGTACATCATAAGCATAACGTCATATAATTGGTCGCCATCAACCTTTATGCTTTTTAATTTTTGGACTTTATTAATGATCTTTTCTTTTTCTTCCCCCAGTTTTAAAAAAACCCTTGCTTCAATTTTCTTATCTTTTATGTCGAGATGGTTTAATAATGTTAGGTATTCGATTAATTCATCGGCATCTTGCACATTATTGAAATAGTCCGCTTTAATTAGTCCGTTTACAATTATCTTTGCTTCTTCCCTGGCTATTCTTTTTAAGCAAGGATCATTCGACGAGCAATACATGGTGCCGAGCATTGTGAGATAATTATTTTCATTGCCTTTCAAGTGGTTGTCAGTATTCATGTATTTGATCATCCACAGGAGTCCTTTGAGTGTCTTAGTGTTAACATCAGCTTCAGTATAAGAAAGATCTTTCCACAGCCTTTTTGATTGTTTGTTAATTGGCTCATTCAAAGGGACAACGAAATTCCTGTTGTTTTTTTCGGGAATTAGAGTAGCGAGTCCGCCAGTAGATGAAGCTTGTGACAATGCTGTGTTGTTTATAAACAAAAAAATCATTATTGATGCCACGATATATAAAAGTCTTTTCATGTCTATTTCCTTTCCGTTTTTAAAGAAATTTCCCTAAAATAATGAGTATCACTTCAACGAGGCTAATCTTAATAACAAAAAAGGTCTCCATGAGTATTTTTGATAACTCAGGAGACCAACTTTTTCAGATCCCTGGGGATTGTTTATGTCCATTTTTCAAAAGGAGTCACTAGCAATGTTTTCCATTAAATAATATCATGAATGAAAATTGTTGAATGAAATTAATTTTTTAAATTACCCCTACAATATGTAAGCAATAGCTACCGATAATAAAATTATAGAAATAATGATGATGACGGCAGGAACCAGGCAACCGCCTCCAGTAACTATCCTGCCTATTTTTCTTTGCCTTCCGCTTTTTGTCAGTGGAATGCCTATGGTTCTGGAGATTCTTGATTTAGCCGCAGAAATCCCGACAAGTCTCTTCCATGAAAATCCTCCCAAGTTCATTTTTTTACGTTTTGCCATCATGATCTGCTTGGATGATTAGAGTAAGAAAAGTTTAGTTATATAAAATATTTTTTCCATTTTATCACACTCTCTAACAGCTATTCATATGTGACACAATATTTCCATGTGGCCCCATATCTGGAAAAGAAAGGTAATAAATCTTTTCCTCTCTTCTCAATTTTTCCACCATTGTTTTTTCCACCAGCCATTCGTATACAAGTCTGTTTGCGCTTTCTGAAACTGGTCTTTCAAAGCTGACGTTAAGCTTTCCCTGATTTTTATTTTATGTTCTTCTGCCGAGTCGGTAAAATTAATCATATAAGTTGTTTCATTGGATATGGTATTTAGATAAATAACTTTCCCGTCGGGACTAACAATATTCCATTTGACCTCTAATTGAAAAAGAAAAGCTTTTGGCCAACTTAAAGATGGTGCGTTAACTTTTGCGATGTTGTGACACTTAATTAATTCCGGCGTAATGATTACATCCAGGCCAGTTAGCTGTTCCAATATTTGTAAATCATTGACCGGCCTGACCTCAGAGAATATATTATTCAGCATACGTTCGCTACCGCTGCTAAAAGCTTCACCAATGGATATTTTACTTTCATTTAAGGTTATGTCCGTTATTTGACCTTTAAGAACCGGTTGCCGATATATGAGATTTTTAAATTTAGGAGGTATATACAATCCGGCCTTAAGTGGAATTTTATCTTTCACTCCTGATGAAGGAATATCGAAGTCCTTTGGTATAATAATATCTGGTACTCCATTAGCCGGTATAATAATATCCTGGGAATTTGCTGCCGTCTTTTTTACCGCGACCATGTGAGGAGCACATCCGGTCATAGAAAAAATGATTAAAAGTATTAGAATAAAATATCCCGTAATTTTTGTTTTCATATATCCCCTCCCATCCGGCTGAAACCAAAATTAAATGATGCTTCCCTTTTCATTAATTTTAACTGTTTAATTAATTTTGACGCGATATTTTTTCGATCTTGTCAAGCCACCATATTTCCCTGAGCACGGCCGGTAGTACGGCCGGAATATCCTCATCTATCTCAATTTGAGTTGAAGAATTAGCCCGTGCTTTTTTTACAAAGAATGCCGCATTACCATTTTTCGCCATTGTTATGATTGCGACATCTTCACTAAAAATGGCATTTTCCGGATTATCACTTTCAGTGAGAACAAAGCGGTCAAATATTCGCCGCTTTTGTATTTCTTCTCCTTTGGCTCGACAATAGTTAATAATTAAGTCAGCTCTGAATTTAATTAATTTCTCTTTTAAATCCGGGTTGTTATTCGTTCCTTTCCAAATTACTAAATTCTTCGCAGCATAAGAAACAGAAGGAACAATAAAGACAGCAGATCCTCCAACCGGATGAGCTGTTGGAGTTATCTCACCAGTGATACTATCGAGCTTGGCTTTTTGGGCAGCAAGGGCAAGTTCAGGCTGATCGTAGGTCACATTGTCATAGCGGTAGTAACCTTTATAATCCTTTACACAGGAAATACAGCAAAGAACGATGGTGAGATAAACACAAAGCAATGCTGTAAATTTCAATCTTTTTTCCAGTGTTGTTCGCATAGGCTAAATTTTGTCCATATTTATGGTGAATGATGAAATCTCACTTGTTCTTATATTTTTTATACGCAAACAAATACCTTTAACTTTATTGAGAGATTCAGCCGTTCCAAGATTAAAATAAAGGAATCCGCTGTGTGAACTGCCCTGATATAATGTTTTGGGGCGCAGTTGCTTTTGTTCCAAATTCTTCTTTATGGCTATTTCATCACGATACTTATTTTCCGCCGCAACCGCAATGGGAATAGTTGCAACCAAGCCAACTATACTAAGCATTGGCGCCGCGGTCATGAGGCTGGTTGAGCCAGTCGTTATGTTTGATACGGCTGCGGCTACCTGGGGCATTGCCACTGATGGTCCCATTATGTTAGTCGAAACATCAATCATTGTTCCCGCAGCTTTAAGTTCTTTTTTCATCTGATCTTCAGAAGCTTTTTCCCCACCGATCGTTGCATCCACAAGCACCAATCCGGATTTATCGCTCACTATGATATAGCCGTCTTCCGATGACAGATTCTCAAAAACTACTAAAACAGGAAGAATTCCCCTTGAAAGCAGGTCGCAACCGAAACTTTCCCGGAGTCTGACATCTTCCGTGTATGGATCCACAGAAACTCTAAGGCCTTGTTGTTGCAATGTGAACCTGTATTGGTCAGCACGCTGGACCACAACTTTTTCCATTTCAACGGGTGCGCAGCCGCTTACCACCAGTGCAAAGATAAATATCGAAGATAATATGAACCTCATGAAATTACCCATACCTTTAAGTATACAGCCTGATTATTGCATGAGTCCTGATATCAATAAACAAATATGATAAATATTTGCCTGAATGATTAATGAGTGAATGTGGCTAAACCTAGCATAAAATTAATATTTTGAAAATGAAATTTATCTGTTTTTCCAAATAGAAGTCACATTATTTATCGAAGATTGCTAGAACTCACTTATGTATATGCTGACCGATAATGGATATAGTATAGATCCGTATAAGTCCTTAACAATGAACAGAAATATGTTGGTTATTGTTTAATATCCGGCTATTAAGTTTAAATCAAAAATTTTGTAGAGGGGCTTAAAAATGACTAATCCATTGGATCACCTAATAACATTTGTCAAACGATTTCACTGAGAAACAATAGGGATATAAGAATCTTCAGGTTTTTTCTGATTTCCTGCCAGTAACAGAATAAAGGCATGCATATCGAAGCATCAAGACAAATAAGATAAAACAAAAAAGAAGTATGTTATAGATCAGCCCCGGTCTTTCTTAATGATCTGCTTTTCCAGCTTAAGAAGCGTGACGTAATGTTCAATGATATGATCCGGCATACTGTTCAACAGTGACAGGAGTTCTTTTTTGGTATACTTCTTGTCGTCAATATCTCTTTTCCGCTTCTTTGGGTTTTCAGGTTTGACATCTTCTTCCTGGAAAAAGTTGATCACCGGAGTAGAAAGGGCTTCAGCAATCATTTCCAGAGATTTCTGGGTATAGAGCCTTTTCCCGTTTTCCAGTTGATTGATATATCCCTGAGAGAGACCGCTTTCCAGGGCTAGAGCCTCCTGAGTTATTCCCTTCTCAGTCCGTACGATTCGAATGTTGTTACCCACAATGTTTTTTCTTTTCATGAAGACATGCTATTACAACCTGCAATTATCAACAAATACAGGTAGCAATAATTTTATTGAATTAGATATTGCACTATGCTATAAAATAAATATCCATTAGAATTTATGTGTCTTAAATAATTTTACATTTTTATCGAATTTAAAGGAAAAGGAAGGTGTAGCTAATGAGAACAAAAAAATGTATGAAATGTGGAGCAGAAAATCTTTACAAAAACAAAACATGCTTCAATTGCGGTGAAAGAATCGGCGCGGGACAGGCTCTTAAGTATATTATATATGCAATTTTATTGATCTTATTTATGGGTTTTATAGCGAGTCACCATCATTAGAAGAAGCCGGTAAACATTTTAATATAATATAAATAAATTTTTACCTAGATCAGATAATGCTAAATATAGTGTAGATTTATTTTGTGATTTCAATCAATCTATGTTTACTTTTTATCATATCGTAATATGAGAATTATCGACATGATGTGCGGCAATGATGTATCAGACATTTAATTATTCAATCTTACAAGACAAGGAGTCATTACACTAGAGATTGATAAGTTATATTTGGAATGCAATTATTATTACATTTGAACAGCTAATAATACTTTTAGGACCGGCTTTATTATTAGCATTTATAATGAACTATTTTGCCCTTCTTGTACGAATAATGCAACAAAGGCTTATTAAAAATTCTTTTTTAGATTGGTTTTGTGCACCAGGTATTATTGTACACGAACTTGGACATGCTTTTTTCTGCGTAGTATTCGGACATCGTATTATGAGAATGAACCTTTTTAGACCAGGCAGTCATGATGGTACATTAGGATATGTCGAACACGCCTTTGATCCTGGCAGCCTATATCAGCGCGTCGGTAATTTTTTCATTGGGACCGGGCCAATTTGGTTTGGCACGATCGTAATCTACTTGATGTCACGATATATTTTAGATGCTTCAGCTTTTAACTCAATCCGCGATATAGAATTAACGACAGACACGTTATCCTCTTGGTCTGGTGTTGTTTTCGTTGCACATAATATAATAAACATGGTTTTGTCGGTTATTCAAAGTATGTTTAATTTCCAACTATTTTCCAGATGGGAATTTTATATCTTTATTTATTTAGCCTTTGTGATCGGCAATAATATAACCTTGAGCCTTCCTGATATCAGAAATTCTGCCGATGGCTTAATAGTATTAATAGTAATCTTATTGATCTTTAATTTGTGCACTTCCTTCATGGGCGATTTCTCCATTGAGTTTGTAAAAGGTCTTTCGAAAACATATACTTTGTTTATTAGCTTTATGCTCTTTGCTCTGATTTTGAACATTCTAATATCGTTGACACTTTTTACATTGTCTTTTGGAGGTATCTTCGTCACTCAGAAATTAAAGAGTAAGTCCCAAAAAAGGAAATACTTTTTTATTCCGGTGAAATCGGCCATCGATTCCGGTGGAAAGAAGGCCAGTTAATCGGAGCGAAGCGACGCTGGTTTTGGTGGTCATCTTCTCACAACATGTTTTCTTATTTCAAGTTATTTATTTTTTCTTTTAATTCTTTTTTTCTCATCGACTTTCCTTTCAAATGGATTTTATGAGCATTGTGAATGAGACGGTCAAGGATGGCATCGGCAATGGTCGGATCGCCAATCTGTTCGTGCCAGTTATCTATGGGTAATTGACTGGTGATAATGGTAGAGGCATTGCCATGACGATCTTCGATGATTTCCAATAAGTCTCTTCTTTCTGCATCGCCCATAGGAGCAAGCCCCAGATCATCAATAACCAGAACATTGGCTTTGGCCAGTTTGTTCATGATTTTTCCGTAACTGCCGTCGCCTCTGGAAACAGCCAGTTCATAATAGAGTTTGGGACTGCGAACGTAAAATGATCGATATCCTTCCCGCGAGGCTTTATTAGCCAAAGCACAGGCAAGAAAGGTTTTTCCAACACCCGTAGGTCCGGTAATAATAATATTTTGGTGATGCCTGATCCAGTCACAGGAAATGAGACTCATTATTACGGACTGATCTATTCCGCGGGGAGTTTTGTAATCGATATCCTCGATGCAGGCATTTATTTTAAGTTTGGCCTCCTTTAAATATCTTTGCAGACGGCAGTCTTCTTTCCATGTCCAGTGGCGATCAACAATGAGTCCAAAGCGTTCTTCAAAGGGAAGCCTATTGATATCCGGTTGCTGTAGTTGTTCTTTAAGTGCATCGGCCATACCGAAAAGCTTCAGTGTGTACAGTTTTTCCATGGTTTGTTGATTAAGCATGTCCTTCCTCCTTTTGCAGATAATAATCTTTTCCCCTGATGTTATAATGTTGAACCGGTTTAATTGTATTTACGTCCTGAGGCCAAGGTTGTCTGTCGAGTCCATTTTGCAAAATAGATTTTACGTTTTTAAAGGAATAAGCTTTCAGGATAAGCGCCCGGTCACAAGCTGCTTCCAAACGTTGTGGCGAATAATGTTTGGCCAATCTCATAATGCCCAGACAAGAACGGAAGCCCTGTTCGGGATGTTTTCTGCTCTCGAGAATCTTGGCAACCAGAGCTGCGGTTTTAGTACCATTTTGACCGGCCCAATTAATGATACGGGATGGAGACCATTCCAGATACTTCTGATGAGCTTTGGGCATATGTTCTTCTAATGTTGTATGCTGCCATTTAATATAACTCCGCAGGTGGCTGGCAACTCGCTTGTTTTTAAAAAATATCTCCACCGTAGTTGCCGTCAGGCGAACATCAACCTGCTCTTTGACCAGTTGATACGGAACGCTGTAATGATGGTTATCAACGGTAATATGATAATCAACATTGACTCTGTGTTTCTTCCATAAAGCATACTCATAGGGGGACAGCGGAAGTTGTTTCAGCGCTGGTTTATCAATTGCTTCAAAGAGGCTTCGGCGGGAACCTTCCATCTTCTGGAAACGGCGACTATTTAACTCGGCCAGTTTTTCGGCAATGGCCTTGTTCAGTTCCGGCAGACTAAAGAAGGTATGGTTTCTCAGGGCGGCTATTATCCATCGCTCGGCAAATCCAACTGCCGATTCCACTTTGGCTTTGTCCTTGGGTTTGCCAATCCTTGCCGGAATGATGGCCGTTCCATAGTGCTTGGCCATATCCAGATAGGTTGGATTAATATCCGGTTCATAGTAACAGGGTTTGGTGACTCCAGATTTTAAATTATCTGGAATAATGATCTCCGGAACACCGCCAAAAAAATCAAAGGCATTTACATGTGCTTTTATCCATGAAGGCAGATCCTGCGAATAGCTCGCGTAAGCGTAGGTATAATTACTGGCGCCCAAAGTGGCCACAAAGAGTTGAGCTTCTCTGGTCTTGCCCGAGAACTGATCCTGAAAAGGTATGGTCTGACCGGCATAATCAACAAATAGCTTCTCGCCGGCACGGTATGTCTGCCGAAGGCAAATATCCAGTTTACCCGCCCATTGATTATACAAATAGCAAAACTGGCTGTGCTGGTATCCTTCCGGATTTGCCTGCTTATACTCATACCATAATAGCTGAAGGGTAACGCCTTTCTTCTTCAACTCATGATGGATATACTCAAAAGAAGGCATTTGCCGTTTCTCAGGGGGAACACAATTAATCGGCGGAAACAATAAATGTTCTACAGCCGTGTCATCAAGGTCTTCGGGTAGTGGCCAACTTAGTCCTTTTATCCGGGCACGACACAGATAGTCATCAACTGTGCTGCGGGCAATGTCACAGCTCCGGGCTATCTGACGGCCGGAAAAACCCTTCTCATACTTTAATCTCAATACTTCTCTTATTTTGCGCATGGATAATCTCCTGTTGGCCATCATAAGCCTCCTGATATTTTTACAGGTGCTTTAATGGCTTTAAGTTTAATTATCCAGCGTCGCTTAACTCCTCAAATGGGTGGCCTGGTTTGCTCCGGAATAGCCGGCCGATTTGCTCCGGATTGGGTGGCCGATTTCAATCGGATTCAGTGGCCGGTTTGGACCGGAATACTCAGACTGTCCTGAAATTTAAAAAGAGGGAAAAATAAAAACTGGCATTGACAATGCGTTTAGAATTCATTAATGAAAGAGTACAGTTAGTCTTAAAACGCCATAAAAATATCAAATTAAGAAAAGGGGTCAAGTCTTTGCTCGGCTCATGATCTCTTGCAAAAGTGGGAGATGATCAGAAACAAAAATCTACGTCAAAGAGTTGAGACAGTCGGGAAATTTTTAAAATGAGCTAAGCAAAGACTTGAACCCTTGACCTTACGTGATCTATGTTAAATAATACAAATATGAGTTCCAAAAAACAGGCCCTGATTGTTTATATTGTTTTGACGGTTGTTACAATTGCAGTTTTCTGGCAGGTGAGTCAATACGGCTTTGTCTTTGATGATATGGCTTATATCACGGGGGATAGTCAAATCCAGTCCGGAATCACGCTAGATGGATTTCGTTGGGCATTCAGCACACGTTATGGTGACTTATGGAACCCTATGATATGGCTTTCCTTCATGTTCGATTATCAGCTTTACGACCTGAATGCCAGCGGCTATCATCTGACCAATCTTATTTTGCATATTCTCAGCACATTATTGCTCTTTTGGCTTTTTGAACACATGACCGGTGCCATCTGGAAGAGCGCTTTTGTTGCAGCTTTTTTCGCTTTGCATCCCCTGCATGTGGAATCAGTTGCGTGGATTGCCGAACGCAAAGATGTCTTGAGCGCGTGTTTCTGGATGTTTACTTTATGCCTTTATGTCAATTACACGGAGAAACCGGTCTTAAAAAGATATTTGCCTGTACTTTTTTCTTTTGCTTTGGCTCTTATGAGCAAGCCCATGGTTGTCACTTTGCCCATCATTATGATTCTTCTTGATTACTGGCCGCTTAACCGTCTTGTGTCGCATAAAACCGCAACTAACTTGACAGACGATATGCCCGTTTCCGCAGATAAAGGGAAAGAGAAAACAAAATCCGAAAAAGAAACACTGAAGAATAAAGTATCTTCATCCACTGACCGGAAGTTACAGGAAACCAGAATTGCGGGAATAATTCCATTATGGCAGCTATGGGAGAAAATTCCTTTTTTTGTTTTGTCGGCAGTCATCGCTATCATCACACTTTATAATCCGAACCAACCCAAAACCTCGTTAAAAGGTATTTCCCTGGGCGACCGGCTTGCCAACGCACCTGTTGCTTTTGTGACTTACCTGGAGAAAACATTTTTGCCGCATGATATGACTATCTTATATCCTTTTCCCGGTCAACTTCCGGTCTGGCAGATTTTAGGGGCCAGTCTTTTGATTATTGCTATAAGTGCTATTGTCATTATTATGGTGAAACGCTTACCGTATCTTTTTATTGGATGGCTGTGGTATGCAATAACCATTATGCCGGTTATTGGAATAATTCAGATTTCGGCATCAGCGCCGTATGCGATGGCAGACCGCTATCATTATTTGCCGTCTATCGGAATTTCCGTTATGCTGGCCTGGGGCGTTTCGTTTTTATTTGAACATGAAGGCATGCGCAAAAAGATTCTATCACCTATATCAATTGCCGCTCTATCCATCATGGCAATTTTGACCTGGCAGCAATGCGGCTACTGGGAAAACAGCGAAAAGCTTTGGAATCATGCTTTGCAGGTGACAAAAGATAATGCTGTGGCTCATAATAACTTTGGGTTTGTTCTGGCTGAAAAAGGAAAATATCAGGAGGCCATTGATCATTATAACGAGGCCATCCGCCTGAAACCTGATTATATTCTTGCCTACAACAACAGGGGAAATGCTTACGTAATGCTCGGCCAGCGCCAACATGCTATCGAGAACTTTAGCGAAGCCATCCGCCTGCAACCGAATGATGCTTTTGGCTATTACGATAGAGGGTATATTTACAATATTTTCGGCCAGTTTGAGCAAGCTATTGATGATTTTAATAAAGCCATCCGGCTGAAACCGGATTATGCCGATGCTTTCAACAACAGGGGCATGGATTACGCGATACTCGGCCGGTATCAGAGCGCAATTGAGGATTTCAATAAGGCCATCAGCCTGAAAAAGGATTATGCTGATGCATATGGCAACAGGGCAATTATGAATATTATGCAGGGCAGGAAAGAAGTTGGTTGTTATGACGCGCAAAAAGCCTGCGCACTGGGAAATTGCAAAACATTGGACGTTGCTAAAGGCAAGGGCGACTGCCGGTGATTATTTAACAATATTCACGGAGCATGGAGACAACCACGGCTTTTGTTAATCCTTCGGCAGCAGGATGATAGCGATACGGCGGTTCTTTGCTCTCCCTTCGGGTGTATCGTTATCGGCCAGCGGTTGGTATTCGCCAAACGCTGTGGATGAAAGAATTTTCGGATCGATGCCCTGTTGCTGCAAATATTTTGCGACGTTGATGGCCCGCGCGGCGGACAGTTCCCAGTTCGTCGGATATATTTTGGCCAGTTTGCCGGCAATCTGAACATTATCTGTGTGTCCTTCAATGCGGATATTTTTATCATTAACATTTTTCAGGATACCTACGACTCTATTGAGGACGTCCAGGCCTTCTTTTTTCACCTTGGATTCACCGGAGTCAAAAAGGATTTTATCGACAACATCCATCGTGAGTTTTCCCTTGAGTTCCGTAATTGTAATTTGTCCCTGCGAGATTTCTCCTTTCATTTCCTGAACGAGGTCTCTATACGTATTGCTTTCTTTTTCCGCTTCCTGAGATTTTTGTTTTAAATCGGCCAGATTTGCCTTGAGCTTTGTGTTTTCAGCTTCCAGGTCGGCGATCTTCTGGCGGCTGTCAGTAATATCTTTGGATAAATTATCCGTTCTGGATTGTAAAACTTTATTCAAATCGTCCCGGTCACCGGTTAATTTGGCTATTTGCTTCTTGAGAGAAGCGTTTTCGTCGGTTGCCGCGGTCAGCTGCTTGGACAGAGCGTCCGCTTCGTTGACTTTTTCCAGGTACTTGCTTTGCGCGACCACGCAACCGTTGCAGCAAAGCGCCATGATAAAGATGCCCAAAAATACGGATACTGTTTTTTTCAAAGAATCCTCCTTGTTTTAGGTAATTCAATTTTCTTCAAAAAAATATTGGTGAACTTTGATAAGATGTTGCATTCTTTAGGGCGAATAATAGAAAAATCCTGTCCGGATGTCAATGGTTTTAAATGAGGATTGCCAATAATAAAGAAGACGTCTCCCATATTATTATCAGTCTATTCTTCCATAATTCTGATTTTATATTGATCGGGCAATTCTTCTGCCCTGTAATACTTTATATGGGGTAAGCCGGATAAAATATCTTTTATGGCTTCCCGCTGTTGATTAGGCATTCTAAGGCCGAATATGATTGCCGTGATATTTCCGGGAAGATCAATCGTTGTATTCTTGCCGGCCTCTTCAATGAATCTCCACTCTCCTTCATGTTTCCAGTCATAGGCTTTGGTTAAAAATTTCATTTCAAAAGCCTTGCTGCTGAATGCCGTTACCTTTTTGTATTTGAAAGGCACGTATTTAACCGGATAGGCATATTTGCCCAGATTGTTGTCGGGGCTTCTTTCAAATTCAATACAAAATCCTCTATGCTTATCTGAATATTGCGACCACATCAAAATATTGTCTTTATGGTGGCTTAAACAAAATACGCCTGTATTTTTTAAATCTTCCTCAAGATCGTTCAAAAGCTTCGTATAAATTTTATTATAGATGGCTTCATTTGCGCCATCTGCCGTAATAGTTTTCAACTCGGCCATCTTTTCAGGATTATATCGGTTGCCGTATCCTTCAAATTCAACGCGATCAATTTCATCCTTGAACTTATATCCGCAGTCAAAAGGATCATTGAATTCTGCCGGGTCCGAGAGCCATATTTTTCTGTTTTTGAGAATGAAAAGGGAATTCTCATTGTAAACGCAGTACTTATAGAGATGCTTAATGTTCGGATATTGCAATTTTAATCCCCGATGTAATTCTGTTTAAGGTAATCGTAAGCTTCCTGAATTTCTTTTGTTTTAAACTCGGCCATTTGCTGGAACTCGCGTCCGAGGTGTTGAACCTTATCGGGATGATACTCAGACATTAATTGACGGTATCTGTTTTTGATATTTTCTTCTGAAACTTTTCCCTTCAACCCCAAAAGATTCAAATATCTTTTTTCAGTGTTCTGATTATCTTTTAATTGCCGGTCATCCGGTCTGTTTATTCCCGGTAGATCTTTTGTATTGTCATTTGTCCTGAAAAAATTGATCAGAGAGCTGATAAGATAATAACCAACAAGGAGAACACCGATTGCCGCCATAACTAATATTAGTTTTTCGGCCGCCTTTACATTAAGCAACGTTTTTGTGTCTGAAGGATTTTGAATTTGTCTTTCCAGCTTTTTTCCCTTGACTTCAATATATCCAATCCCTGATATTTTGCGGTGACTGTCAACAAATTTCTTGAAGTCCGCGTCAGACATGGCGTTTAAATATTCACGGGAATAATTTTCATTCCAACTTTCATGGTTGTCCTGTGAATATGAAACGAGGAAGAAAATAATAAAGGATATCAGTAATGACACGATATAAAACTTTACGAGAGACTTAAATTGCATAATTTATCCTCAAGGCATGTCATTGGTAACGTGCTTTATTTTTTGTGCCGGTTTGCTTTAAAAACTATAAAGAAATTAAGCATTATATGTCAAGGAAATCTTAGCTAAAAATACGGATTTTGGTGTTGACGATTAATGGCGTGCGTAGGACGGACACCGTTTACAAGAATGAAACTTATTTATTTGAGGAAAAAGAGCTGGGTAATTTGCAGAGACATTTTCAGATGCAAAGACCGCAAAATGCAAAGCCCGCCTGTCTTGTTAAAAACAAGGAGGCGGACTTTTTAAAACGGATTTGATTATTCTCTATTTCTTTTCGCCGGTTTTATCGCCTTTATCGCCCAGCAGACTTTCAATTTTCGGGATATCGGCGCCGGAAACCACCTTGCCGTCAATAATGAAATAAGGAGTGCTTGAGACACCCATCTTTTGGCTCATAGCTTGATCAAGTTTGATTTGATCATCAACTTCGGGATTTTTACAGGTCTCGTATTTCTGGCCGTCAATTTTACCTTGCATCACTTCAACCAGCGCCTTGGATGGATCTTTTTGACACAGGATATACCGCACCTTGTTGGGAGCATCGGGATGCATCGGCAGAGGCGTGAAGAAAGTATATTTCGTGATATCGTTCCGCGATTCGAAGAACTTGGCGGCCTGGCGGCAGTATGGGCAATCAGGATCGGTGAACTCTATGACAATATGTTTTCCATGGCCAATCTTAACGGCTTTATCCAGGGGCAGGCTTTTAGCCTTTTCGGCTGCACCTTCATTAAATTTTTCCATGATCGCCTGCTGCCGATCGGCGGTTAGATTGTGCTTCGTTTTATCGTACATTTGTCCATTGATGAGTATGCCTTCCTGAGGCGCAAAGTAGTAAAGATTAGTTCCCCATACGACTTCATAGATTCCTTTTACCGGTGAAGGCGCTATAGAATCATAGTGCAGATCGGGGAAAGCGGCCTTTAATTTTTTTTCAACATTTTTTCCCACAACCGCTGTGCCCGCGAAGGCGGAAGCGCAAACGATAATCATGGCGCACATCATGACACTCAACAAAATTTTTTTCATCACGGTTTTCTCCTGTATTGACATTACTTAAAATGATTGAATTGTTTCTCCGGTTGACCATTCATCAAGAAACATATCACATGTCCCAGATCAGGTCGAGGCCAAAATTCGCGGTAAAGATTTTCGCTATGTTCCCTGCTTGGAAGTATTTCCATTCGATTTGCACGCGGCAACGCATTCGTCGTATATGGCCTCGCATCGTCTTGGATCCGCGGTCATGTTATAACAAACTTTCTCGTTGCTGATGCAGCTATCGATGCATTCGCCTATGCGTTTGTCTTCTTTTTCGTCCGCGATGGAAACGCCGGGAAACGAGAAGGTTAAAAAAGAAAAGATCATAAAAAAACACAAAATAATGGAAAATGATTTCAATTGTTTCATCATGTCACCACCTTCAATTTTAATAACCAACTGTTTGCATTTTACCGCTTGAAATACCATATGTCCACACAAATTACCGGAGAGTTTCTTGCCGGATTCAGCCCATAAACCGCCTGTCAAATATCTTTTAAACGAATCGGATGGAGGGAAAAGTAAAAGTGAAAGTGCATGAATGAAAGAGAAGGAGGAGCCCTTCCTTTAATTCATGCGTGATTTTGCCATTTCTAACTTTGCGTATAATTATCCCGGTATTAAAAACCATGCACTATCAGGCTTTTCCCGGTCTTCTCCTGACGATCGTTTTTGCTTTTTCTTCAGCCTTCTTTTTGAAGATGGGGACCACAAGCAGTGTATAGAGCGTCATGCAGAGGAAAGATATGCCCATAACGACGGCCAGCCAGTAATTGTGAAAAAGTTCTTTCCCGCTGTAGTCACGACTGACATCGGCGAATATGGCAAGCATAAGGCCTGTAAAGACTATGATGACAATAACCGGTATGGTGTAGCCCAAAGGAATTTTATATGCTCTGTCTTTATCCGGGAATTTTTTCCTGAGCCTGATGACGCACACGCCCGCGACAACATAGATAAAACACTCAAGCGCCGCCGCCATCAAAATGATGAAAAGATAATTGCCCGTGATGAAAATGGCGATACTTATTGACATCGCGAATATCATGAGCATCAGAATTGCCACCCAGGGAGTCGCGTAGTCCGGATGGAGCTTGCTGAACACCTTGGGCAGAACATTATCCCGGGCCATGGCGTAAGTAAAGCGCGAGGTATTCAAAAGACCGGCGTTGAATGACGTGACCGAAGCCAACACGCTCATGAACATCAGGAGCGCTACGCCAGGCAGGCCGAAGAGATTTCTGCCCAGGAGGATATGCGGAATTGCCGTTCCGCTCAGGCGCTGTTGCGGGGTGAGTCCGATCCACAGGGCAACGGTAAACAGCGAATAGACGACAGAAAGGATTCCGACGGTAATAAGCATGCCCTTGCCGATGAGCCGGTAATCCTCTGTCTCCTCGGCAAGCGGTGTGACCCACTCAAAACCCACGAAAAGGAATACACCCACACCGGCCGCCTGGATGATATTCGTGAATGTAAATTTCGGGCTGGCAAGGGCAGGGGTGAAATCAATTCCGAATTTGGAGATGGCATAGACGGAAACGAACACGAGCAGGAAGATCTTGCTGAACGTCATGATATCTTCGGCAAGGCCCGTAATCTTTACGCCTCGATAGTTGATGAATGATACGAACAGGATGAAGATGAACGACCAGAAAATACGGTCTGTCATAGGGTTTACGAATGTATGGGCGCTGATCATGACGCTCGAAAGGATATAACTTTCCGCGCCGACCATGGAAATGCCGAGCACGACATAAAACATGCCGATAATAATGGCGATGCGTTCATTAAACGCGTTCTGGATAAAAAGTTTAATGCCCGCGGCCGACGGGTACAGGCTTGTGAGCTCGGAGAAGCACATGGCCGAAAGCAGACAGAACAGTCCCGCAATCAGGATGGATATCCAGGCGAGTTCGCCTTCGACAATGATGGCCACCTGCAGGCCGGCAATGTAGCACGATGTGGCAAGAGCCATTCCGACGGATGTAGATATGACTGTCCTGAGTTTTAAAACTTTTTTAAGAGTAGTCATGGAGCCTCCTTCGTGATATTCCGTAAATGATCAGTCTTTTATGACGCGGACAGACCGGCAACGGCAGATTATGCGTCCGTGATAACTTTTTCGTGTTGCTTGTGACTTGATCCCGCCGGCAGATTATAAATCCGGTTTTACATGCTGTGATAAATCCGTTTATACGTCTGGCTATACGTCGGGCCAGATGATCATGGTGATGGCATCGAGCCTGATGACGTCTTCCTGGGTTGCCTTTACCTTGATCTCGCCGGACAGGTACTTCTGGGAGGGATTGAGGTCGCCCCAGAACATGTCACACAGATTTTCACTCGTGGTGGTGACAATAATATCCGGCGTCCCGTTCGCGCCGGCCTCAAAGGAAACGATTTCGCCTTTCACGACATTCATGGTGAATGTGTCCCCCGTATCTTCCGCCACGAAATGAATAAGTCTCGACCAGTCCCGCTGCATCTTGCGCAATCTTTTGTTTTCGTTGCACTGGCCTTGATAGTCGGCCAACGCTTCAAGAATTTCCTGACTTGTAGCCATGTCGTTCCTCCTGGGATATATTATTAGTCGTTTTTACCGAGTCCCGCCTCTCCGGAGAGTTCTTTCATTGATTCCGCCAGGGCATTGAGGACAAAATCAACTTCCTCGGGAGTAATGACCAGAGGAGGCATCAACCGGCAGATACTCGGGTCGTTTCCGGTATATATGGCGATAACACCTCTATCGGCAAGTTTTTTCGTCATCCGCGGTCCGATGGACTCGTTAGTATACTGCATCCCGATCATAAGCCCTCTCTGGCGCACTTCGAGCAGTAAGGATGGATAGTCTTTCAGAAGAGCGTTTAAGCCTGCCCGGAATCTCAGACCCATTTTTTCGGCGTGACCGGCAAGGTCGTTTTTTTGTATATAGTCGATGACCGCCATGCCCACGATGCAGCCCAGATCGGAACCGCCAAAGGTGGAAAGGTGTATGAACGGATGAGGTATGAAAAAGTCCTGTATTTCTTCTTTGAAAATGGTTGCCGAAATGGGGTAGATGCCGCCGCCTAACGATTTGGCTACAGTCATAATATCCGGAACAACGCCCCAGTGCTCGGAAGCGAACATCTTTCCCGTTCGCGCGAAACCGGTCTGTATCTCATCGAGGATGAGCAGGATTTCGTGATCATCGCATAATTTCCGTACCTGCGGGAGATAATCGTCGGGCGGGATATTGATGCCGCCTTCACCCTGGATCGGTTCAAGAATTATCGCGGCGGTATCCGCAGTAATGGCTTTCTTTATGGCCTCTATGTCTCCAAAAGGCACCATGATGAATCCCGGCATGAGCGGCTCGAAGGGTTCCTTATAGGCGTCGCGCCCGATGGCGGAAAGAGCGAAGCCGGTATGGCCGTGGTAGGCTCTTTGTGTGTAGATGATTTCCTTTTTCATGGTGTAGCCGCGGGCGATCTTGATGGCCGCGTCATTGGCTTCGCCCCCGCCGACACCGAAGATGGTGCAATTCAGGTCGCCGGGAGCGATTTCGGCAAGTTTTTTCGCGAGATCGGCCTTTGGCTTCGAACAGAGGAGAAAAACGCCGATATCGTAGGTATCAAGGGCCTTTTTCAGGGCTTCAACAATTTCCGGATTGCGCCGTCCCACGTTCATGATTCCGGAACCCGTTTGGCAGTCGATGTACCTCTGCCCTGTTATGTCCCAGACGTTGACCCCTTCGCGCTTGTGTTCGATGATGTCAAGCCCCGCGGCCTTCATGGTCCGCACTTTCATCGGACCGATGAATTTCGAGAAATCGGAAAGGGCTTCCGCTTTAATTTTTGCAGAATCATTTCCCATCACGGCACCTCCAGAATGATTTTTATATTTTTTATCTAACCGATAATTAATTCCTCTGAATATAATGAATTTCCACGTGGATTAATAAACACCATGCGGTTGAATGTCGCAATTTAAATTTCAGCACACGCCATGCCGAAAGCTTCGGCGACCCGGGGACACGTGAGGCTTCCCCTGTGGACATTTACGCCTCTGGCGAGCGCGGGATCGTCCGCGATGGCTTTTTGATAACCCTTGTTGGCGATAGCAACCGCGTAGGGAAGCGTCGCGTTTGCCAACGCGTACGTCGACGTTCTCGGAACAGCTCCCGGCATATTGGCAACGCAGTAATGGACGATGCCTTCTTCGATGTAAATCGGATCAAGGTGCGTCGTGGGCCTGCTGGTTTCAGCGCATCCGCCCTGATCTACGGCGAGGTCCACAAAGGCTGATCCCTTTTTCATCTTCCTGAGAACGTCCCGTTTGATGAGTTTCGGCGCCCGCGCTCCCGGTATCAGCACCGACCCGATAACCAGGTCGGCATTGATGCAGCTCTCTTCGATATTTCCCGAATTGGAGATGAGCGTGACAACCCGGGAATGGAATATGTCCTCAATATAACAGAGCCGGGTAAAGTTGATGTCGATAATCGTTACACGGGCACCCATGCCTGAGGCCAGATGCGCCGCGTTCAGGCCGGAGATTCCTCCGCCGACAATCGTCACATTAGCGGGCGCGACACCGGGCACGCCGGACAGGAGAATTCCCTTTCCCCCGTTTTTAACTTCCAGGCAGGCGCATCCCATCTGGATCGCCAGACGGCCGGCAACCGCGCTCATGGGCGCCAGAAGCGGAAGGCTGCCGTCGCTGGCTTGAACCGTTTCGTATGCGATTCCGATGATTTTCTTTTGCAGAATCATGTCGGTCAGTGTTTTGTTGGCAGCCAGATGCAGAAACGTGAAGAGTATCTGGCCTTCTTTCAGAAAACCGAATTCCTGCTCCAGAGGTTCCTTGACCTTATATATCATTTCACCGGCATCCCATACAGCCGCGGCTGAATCGAGAATAATCGCACCCGTCGCAATGTATTCATCATCCTGAATGCCCGATATGATTCCCGCGTTTTTTTCAATATAGACAGTATGCCCGCAATCCACCAGCGTCTTTAATCCCTGCGGTGTTATGGCAACGCGGCCTTCCATCGTTTTAATCTCTTTTGGGACAGCAATTTTCATAATATTTCCTCCCAAAACCATGCCCGTTCCAATTGGCGGATGTTTGCAGGAATGGTCGCCGCCCGTTATCGAATTTATTGATTTCACCCAAAAATAAAAACCCGCGAAGCGCCTGATTCCCGCAATGATGCACAGCCATATAGTATGCTTATTAGTCAATTGACTAAATTGTAACACGCGTTTTATAATTGTCAACTATTATTTATGAACGGCTGTGGAAATATTCCTAATCTCCTGCCTGCCGTACGAATGTCGCATCATGACCACGGCAATCAAAAATGACTTATTTACATTTTTCGTGTTTTGGGTTTATATTGAAAAATAAAATCGCGGCTTGTTCCCGCGGGATGTCATGCCGTCAGAAATGGGAAAGACTCAAAAAATGTAAATATCGAATTTATGAAAAGAGAGAAAAAATATGCCACGCGTAAGCGTTAAAGAACAAAGAAGATTACAAATACTGGAAGCTCTTAACGATTGTCTCATTACCACGTCGTTTTCTCAAACATCCATCAAGGACATCGCGAAAAAAGCCAAAGTCAACCACGGCGTTTTGCATTATTACTTTAAAAGTAAAGAAGATATTCTGCTTAATTATATTGATTTTATTATTGAAAAATATTTAACCATTTTTACCAAATGGATTGTTACCGCCAGTAAAAAATATCCCGATCAAAAAGTCTTTATTGAGGAATCCTTGAAATTCATAAACAAAAGAGTCACTCTCGATAGAAATATTTCAATCATATTCATCGAAATATGGGAAATCTCCCTCTATAATAAAAAAGTGCGTCAGAAGCTTAAGCAAATGTACAAAATCTGGGAGCAGACCGTCACGGACGAATTCGCGAAGGTTGTAAAAGATAAAAAAGTCGCGAAACGTCTGAGCATCGCGATGATTGCGTTTTTCGAAGGTATTTCTCTCTTCTCCATTGTTTTTGACGGCCGGGAATATGATTGGAAGGATATATTGGACAATTTCAACAAGCTGGTTTTGAAAACATTTTTTTGAAAAGCCGATACGGTAATCATTCTGAAGAGACCATCTTGAGGTTCTTCCTGCAATTGTGGATATGTTAAACCTCTAACAGAGGCGGACATGGTAAGGATGGCTCCCCTCAAAAGATTCTCTAATACCTGCAGTAAGGCTGGGATGTTCCGTATCGGGTAAGGACGATCTGCCAGAGTTGAAGGTTCCGGGCGCGAAAAGATCCGGCGCAGGAAAGCAGATAGTATTCCCACATTCTTTTAAACTTTTCATCGTATTTGTCCTTTAATTTTTCCCAGGATTTTTGGAAATTTTTATGCCAGGCGAGTAAAGTTTTTTCATAATGAGGCCCCAGGTTGTGCAAGTCCTCCATAACGAACAGTCCTTCTAATGCTTTGCTTATCTGGGCTATGCTCGGTATCATTCCGTTGGGAAAGATATATTTGTTAATCCATGGATCGCTTTTGAAGTTGGATTCATTGCCGCCGATCGTATGCAGCAGGAATATTCCGTTGTCTCGAAGACAGCGATGGACAGACTTCATGAAGATTTTGTAGTTTTTCTGTCCTACGTGTTCAAACATCCCCACGGAAATTATTTTATCAAATGAGCCATGGAGATCGCGGTAATCACAAGAAAGGATTTTTACCGGTAAATTCCTGCATAAATCTCTGGCATGGCGAATCTGTTCAGATGATATATTGATGGCGGTTACATTGCAGCCGTAATGTTGAGCCATGTAACTGGCAAACCCTCCCCAGCCACTGCCGATGTCCAGGACGTGATCATTCTGGCGAAGATCAATCTTTTTGCAGATTAAATCCATTTTTTTAATTTGGGCTTCATCGAGGTCTTTTGTGCCGTTGAAATAGGCGCAACTATACTGATTATATGGGTCCAGAAAGGACATAAAAAGGTTATTGTCAAGATTATAGTGTTGTTTTGCAACCATAGATGAACGTCTTTGAGACTGCCTGTTGAAAATCATGGCGAACAAGGAATTAATCAGAAACCTATATCCTTCCTTGATTTTGTCATCGAGTCTGATTTTCAATATCCTGTAGATGAATTCATCGAGTTGGTGACAGCTCCACCAGCCCTCCATGTATGCTTCTCCCAGACCCAGGTTCTTGCTTTTTAGTGCCTGTGAAAAAGTCCTGTCGTCTGTAACCTGGATGTCCCATGGATTGCTTCCATTGATAGCAATTCCGGCAGGCTTCAATATTTCTGCAATCAAATCACGATGGCTCAACATTTTGTGATTCCTCCTTTTCGCCTTTCACTGTGAATCAAATAAAAAAAATAATTTGTCTCACCACATTTTGGCAAAAAATTAGTCTTTTAATGTATCTGAAAGCAAAACGTCCTGTCCGTTGACGGACAAATTGAGAAATCGGTTTCTGATTCGGGCTTTTGGGTCAGTCACAGATCGGGTATGGATTAACTGGCGGCTAAAAAGCCTCCAAAAGGGCATAGGCCCCTCTGGATGCTTCAAATCGGTAATTTTAAATAATATTTTCTTTTCATCATCTGCCCCAAAAATGTAAATTCTAAAGCAGAAATATCAGGAAAAAGATAGCTTTGATAATAATTTATCTGTACACGGACATAAAATAAGCACTCTGTTCTTACGTGTCAAATATTTTTACGATTTAATTTTCTGAAGAAGGAGAAGAAAGGCCGGGTCTTTTGAACCCGGCCTTTCTTCTATTTGTATCGCATACGGATCAATACTGATTAAATTGGAAGATGCGGTAGTCGCAACCATAGGCATAAGGGCCATTATGACCCATTGTTTGCCTGATTCGAAATATTACGTTATCCGGTCCTCCATAGAAACTGGGGAAATTAAGGGTTGCTCCCTTGCCGCCAAGGTCAGTCCTGGTTACAATATCGGCTGAAGTCAGGCTCAAGTTATAGCCCAGCGCCCAATCCCCGCTGTCTGTGCCCGGCGCCTCAAAATAAACGGGACCGGCCAGCAGATAAGAGATTGAACTGAATGAAGTATCCGTGAAACCGGGGCCGCCGTAAAAGCTGCCGTCCGTCAATGAGTTTGCGGTACCCTGATATAATACCAGCTCGTTGTAATTGGGATCGCTGCTCTGGATTCCTATGGAAGCCTCAGGAGGACCGCCGTTGCTGTTGAAGACGAGATTGGATATCATTAAGCGGCCGGCAAAAGCAGACGTGACGCCCGCGACGTTAATGATCCCACTGGAGTCGGATGTTACATTGGCCGCTACTTCAAGGACTGTGACTTTATTAATCGGCGGTACAGTGATATTGACGTTGTAATCATTGCCCGGAGCATACACAGTTACCGTGACGCCGCTTATGGAATAGGTGAGATATGGATATGGGTTTGTCAGAGGATTGCTCTTTACAAATTCCCTGCCCGCTGTGCTTCCCTGAGCAAGACTTGTAGCATCGACACCGGCAACTGAAATAACATCATAATCACCGGGTCCGGTCACGGTGATGGTGGCCACGCCGTTGGTATCGGTAACGCCGGTTAATACCGGTCCGCCGGATTGCTGAATGGAAACAGTCATCTGGTCAACCGGATAAGCGGTCGTACCATCCGTTGTCAATTGGACAACAACATTAGCTGTAGAGTTGTTGTCGCTGCTGCTGCAACCGGCAACGAAAAACAAACCGGCAATAATAATAGAGAAAACGGCCATCCTGAACAAACAACTTTTTTTCATAATCTTTTAATCCCCCATATTTGCAAAATATTGCTTTCTTATGCGGAAATATAGAGAAGTTGCATTTATATGTCAAATATTTTTAATGTAATAAAATAATTAATTTATTGACACGCGCTTATTAAGGATTTAAAATAAAAAATATTGGGGACATAATAATATTGATATTTTCCGGATACTTTTCAATTGAAATCCATTCAATATAATCTGACAGATGGTCCCCTGAAAATGTTTTTAAGTCTTTAGTAAACCGTTTAATCAACTGTATAACCGTAATTCCATGATTTTTTCTTTTTTGCACATAAATGAATGATAAGCGTATATCGTCATAAGAAGAAATTGCCGGGAGTAGTACCCTGTTCCATGAACCTGAAGAGGACGCCCGTTTAAAAATTTTTTTAATAATAATTTCTTTAAAATAATTTGAAAGGAGTATCATTATGGCAAATAAGTACGCAAAACTTTTTGAACCCACGAACATAGGAAAACTCCAGTTAAAGAACAAGATCTCCATGGCGCCCATGGGCCCGATAGGATATGCCGACTCTGAAGGGGCCTTTACCCAGAGAGGGCAGGATTATTATGTGGAGCGGGCCAAAGGGGGCACAGGTCTTATCATCACGGGCATTTGCAGTATAGATACAAGCATAGAGGATATGGCTAAACCGGTGGTCCCCTGTCCTACAATAAACCCATTCGCTTTTATTTACGCGGGCACGCAAATGACGGAACGCGTACATGCCTATGGGGCTAAGATTATCGTGCAGTTGACGGCTGGTTTGGGCCGGGCAGCGATTCCGGGTTTCACGAGCAAGCATATCGCGCCGTCCGAACAGGAAAACAGATGGGATCCTTCCATCATACACAGGGCGATGACGATAGATGAGATCCAAAACGTGATTAAGAAAATGGCCATGTCCGCGGCCATAGCCCAAAGGGCCGGTTTTGATGGTGTGGAGATTCACGCGGTGCACGAAGGTTATCTTTTAGACCAGTTTGCGATTGCGTTTTATAATAAAAGGACGGACGCATTCGGCGGCAGTCTCGAGAATCGCCTGCGCATATCCACGGAAATCGTAAAAGCCATAAAGGGTGTCTGCGGGGCCGATTTCCCTGTATCCCTGCGCTATAGCTTAAAGAGTTTTATGAAGGGCTTACGGCAGGGAGCGCTGCCGGGCGAGACTTTTACAGAGGTCGGAAAAGATATCGGGGAGGGGATTGAGGCCGCAAAACTTCTGGTTGCCGCCGGGTATGATGCTTTGAATGTGGACGCGGGAACCTATGATGCCTGGTACTGGAATCATCCGCCGATGTATTTCGGCGAGGGCGGCATGTACCGCGAATTCGGCAGGATATTGAAAAAGCATGTTCAGGTTCCTATCATACTGGCCGGCAGGATGGATGATCCGGTTATGGCCTGCGAGGCTATCGGCGATTCCTGCGATATTGTAAGCTACGGACGGCCGCTTTTATGCGATCCATTTTATCCGGAGAAAATAAGGCAAGGCCGTCTGGACGAAGTCCGTCCCTGCCTTTCCTGCCATGACGGCTGTATGGGTCACATCGGAGAAGGACCTGTATGCTGCGCAGTCAACCCGGCATGCGGACGCGAGAAGATCTACGGCATATTGCCTGCCGTGACCATGAAAAACATCCTCATCGTCGGAGGCGGCCTTGCGGGAATGGAAGTGGCGCGTGTAACGGCGGAGCGCGGCTATAAAGTGACGCTGTGCGAAAAATCCGATAAACTGGGAGGACACCTTATTGCGGGAGGAATTCCATCGTTCAAAATTAACGACCGCAAACTCCTGGCATGGTATGTGCGGCAGTTGAAACTTCTGGGTGTGAAAGTCAAATTAAACGCCGGGATGGATAAGGCGGCCATCGTGAAAAAAGGAGCGGATGTCGTCGTGATCGCGACCGGTTCCAAACCCATCATCATCGATTTTGGAAAAGACAAAGAGATCATTACCGCAAGCGACGCGCTGCTCGGCAAAAAGCGGGTAGGGCAGAAGGTTGTCATCATCGGCGGCGGACTGGTCGGATGTGAAACAGGTCTTTGGCTGGCTCAGAAGGGCCGTGATGTAACTATCGTGGAAATGATGAGTGAAATTTGCGGCGGGCCGCATGCCATGCCTTTTATGAACTACGATATGCTGAAAGATGAACTGGCTTTCCATAAAGTCAGGATTTTCGTAAGCAGCAAAATTAAAGCGGTACGCAAAAATGATGTTGCCGTTATAACACCGGAGGGCGACATCACGCTTGCGGCTGATACGGTGATGATTGCAGCCGGCTATAAGCCAAATGACAGTCTGTACCTATCTGTCAAAGATGCGCTTAAAGTGCCCGTTTATAATATCGGCGATTCGAGAAACGTGCACAACATTATGTACGCCATTTGGGATGCCTATGAGATCGCGCGCGAGATGTAGATTTGTATAAAAAAATCGCGTACTAAAAAAACGTCCGTCTTTAAGCGGGCGTTTTTTAGTCATCATGCCGATATAAAATATATCACAATAGTAATTGATTATCTTTGGATCGCGTCTCCCCGATACTGGTTACATATATCGCCGGTTGTCCGAGAATGGGGCACTTTGCCTCGCACAACCCGCAGCCGATGCATAGTTCCAGATCAACGTGTGGTTGATTTAAGGTCAATTCGTTCCCGTTTCTGTTGACCACTTTTGCTTTTTCCAGCCAGATGGCTTTCTTCGGGGTAGGACATACCTCCTGACAAACAAGACACGGCGTAGAATGGGCATAGGGCAGACATCTCCCTTTATCAATCATAGCCGTGCCAATCCTTATTTTCTCCTTTACCTGAAGTTCCAGTTTTTTGATCGCGCCCGTCGGACAGACCTGACCGCAGAGAGTGCAGCGATATTCACAGTAGCCGATACGCGGTACAAGAACGGGTGACCAGATTCCCTCAAATCCGGCCTCCAGAAATGCAGGTTGGAGACCATTGGTAATACAAACCTTCATGCATTCGCCGCACTTTACGCAGCAGGCCAGAAATTGTTTTTCATCAAGAGAACCCGGCGGCCGGATTAGTTTTGGATCGGATGCGCCCGCCTGTTTGTTGATCGCTGAAATTCTCATTAATGGGACGGCGGCAAGGCCGGACAAAATCATTCCAATGACCCTTCTTTTGCCTAGGTCAACAGACGCAACAGGGGAACCATCCGGGTGTGTCTTTTTAAAAAATCCAAACCGGACGGCATTCTGAGGGCAGAGATCGTCGCAGTTCATGCAGGCAAGGCATTCCGATTTATGCCAGTTTTCTTTTTTATCAGGCGCGGCACTTCCCTGACAATCAAACGTACAGGCTCCGCAGGAATTACAGCCTTCGCTGACCGACCGATCCAGCGCGGCAAAGCGGGAGAGCAAGCCAAGAAGAGCTCCCAGAGGGCATAGATATTTACACCAGAAGCGTTTCTCCACGAGATTCAAACCCAGAATGAAGAAGAACAATAATCCCAGAAAAACGCTCTGAAGAAAAAATGGCTGCTGGAAGGGAAGCCAGATTTTTTTAAAAAGCGTATAGATAAACTCGGAAATGCCGGTAAGAACAGGGATGTTTAAATTATAGAACATGTCAAACGTTGCCCGCGCCGCATAGCTTGCCGCCGGATAAACTGACAACGACAGTGAACGAATCAGAAGTGAAATAGGGTCGAATACGCCTGTAATTTGTAATGAAAAAAGCGAAGCGGTTATCAGAAAAATCAAAAGGCAATATTTAAGCCAGTGCCAGTTTAAAGGCGCTCTGGATGCTTGCCGTTTTTGCAGCGCGCCGACCATGTTATTGAGTGTTCCCAGGGGGCATACCCAGCCGCAGAAAACCCGGCCCAGAAGAATCGTGGCGGCAATCACTGCAATAGCCAGGAAAAATGCATTATACCACGTATGACTGGAAAGGATTGTGGTAATGAAAATCAGCGGGTCGGCATCTAAAAATATTTTAACGGGATAGCCGAGTTCATCAGCTCCCTTTGATTCAGTCTGCAGAAAGAGCCACAAAAATGTCAGTAAAAAAATTCCCTGTGTTGCTATACGGATTTTTCTGATCATATAAAACCTCTATAAGCTGATGCAGGTCTTTTCCATCATATTTCTGCAGCGGCTGTACAGGATGGGAGATTCAGAGCCTCATAAAAAATCATCATACATTTATTTTTTTGATTTTTAATCTCGTAAGATCCATATTTCCAAGTCCGGCTTTGTGTCCCGCCACGACATAGCCTAAGTTTGCTCCTTTCAAACCGAAGAGTGTGGCGCCTAAAGCGTCGACGGCCACCTGATCCCTTCCCGCGATGACGGTATTGAGTTGCCGCACATCGGCGAGATCGCCTCCCTGCGGTCCGTTTGCTGTCAGTATCCGCACAGCATCAATAATGGTCAGCGAGGGCCTGACGGCCATGGCCAGATCCACCAGACTGCCGTTAATGCTCTGATGTATCCTGCCTCGTGAACTGCCCATGATTCCCATCAGGTTCTTCATGCCCAGAGTCAAAGTGGAAAGACCATGTGTCTTGGCAATGGGAATATTAATAAACTTGTCCGCTTCGATAGCTTCGGTATAAAGGGGCCATGATTTCAAGGCAACACCTGCTAATTTTACTTCACAGAATTTTCTATCATCTATATAGCTGACCACTCCGCCCGCGGCAGTTGCCGCGTCATAAATACCGCTTTGTTTATAGCAGCGCCGCGGATCGACAACGCTGTGGTCAAAAACCTTAACCTGTTTTGCGCCTGCCTCATAACACAGAGTGATCACTGCCGACACGACTTCCGGATTGGTTGTTGCCGCGTATGCCGGTAACCTGTCCCATCCGATATTCGGTTTAACGACAACAATATCTCCCCTGGAGATAAAAGATTTAATTCCACCCAGTCCATCAATGGCGGCTTTTGTTATAGCGGCAGGTGAAAGTCCGTGAGCCTCAACGAGGTCTGATTTCTCCGCGGCTTCCAGTGTTTTGATAAATAAGCCTGAAGTTCCCGGTATAGCAAGAGCCGCTCCGGCAATGACAGTTTTTTTTAGAAAATCCCTGCGATTCATAGCACCCCGCAAATAATTTTTAATAAATGTTTATTTCAAAAAAATGACGCTTATGTCATATGCCCGCATCAGAACCGATTCGTACGCGAATCTGTTCGATAAATTCTCTGGCCAGAGAATCATTTTTAACCCTGACCGCGCCGATGATGTAGCGTCCCGACTGCCGCGCCAGCACGCCGCCGTATAGAGGATCGATCGCAACCAGCAGTCTTTGATCGCCTTTTCCGGTCACGTTAATGCTCTTCGTTTCAGACTTCAGATAAGCGCAATATTGATCAAAAGTCCGGCGGGCCTCGGCTTGTGTGTCCTCGTGTATCGCGAATATCTGCATTTTTTCATCCCGCGCAACGGCGTCGGCTATCATGCCCTTGCGAAAGAAAGCATATCCAAGCAGGCTTTGAGCAAAATACCGTTCGCTCTTCGGCACAATCGCCGGAATCTTTAGGATATCCAATTCTCTGGGCGGGCCCGCGCCTGCCGGAAGATTCCTGGAGAGCGCTCTTGCGCATGCCAGTAATGTCTCTTTAGGAAGACTTGTTTCTCCGGAGACTTGAAGCCTTATAAAATACCGGTCCTGATAAAACATCAACTGGGATGGCGACACAAATCCCTCTGCGCCGATGTCGACCCATACGTTGCTTGTCTTACGGTAGTTTGCGTAAATTCCAAAAGCATCAAGCACCGAAGCCATTTGGTAGACATCGGCAACGATGGATAAATCCCGGTTCTTCTTATTGACATATTCGGCAGAAACCCCGGCGTCAAACCCATAGGGCAGGTAGAGTTCGGCTTCTCCATCGATATGATTAAAAAGAGTATCCCTGTCGTATTGTTCGATCGTACCTCCGATGGCCCATTCTTCGGAAAATCCTTGTCCGGAAAAAACATCTTTGAGCGAGGATTGGGAAGCCAGGGCCGGATCAGACATCGTTATGATCAACACAAAAAAGACAAATGCCAGCATTGCCGCGCTCGCGCCTGATCGTTCCGGGAGGCGCAGGCGTTGCCAAAAGCAATAGCCTGTTAAAGACGGCCTGATAATAGAATGATCGCGCATACTTCCTCTATGCCAGTAATTGTCTTGCTTGCGCCATCTTTGCCGGAATATCAAGGCCGTTGACACACTTTGCCGTGCAAGTCTGACAGTTAAGGCATGTCGAAGCCGAGACAGTAGCAGGAACTTCACGGTAAGTAGACCGGGCAAGTTCCATGTTTCTGTATGCTTCCCCGTACATAACGCACCGGTTGACGGTACTAATCTCCACACCCTTGGGGCAGGAGGGTTCGCATTTTCCGCAAAAGTGGCAGTAATAGGGTTTTACCGCTTCGCTATAACGTTTCAGGATAAGTTCATCGTAGTAACTTAAGTTCAGACCCATCACCCCTGTGTCTTCTCTTAGTTCAGCCAGATTTCGCATGCCGGGAATTGCTGCTGTGACATTCGTATCCTGAAGCACCCATTTGAGGGCTGCCCGGTGAGGACTGATGGGGCCCATCTGATCCGTTTGATAACCGCCGGCCTGAGTTTTCATCGCGATGATGCCGATTTTGTTCAGAGCGGCTTTCGCGATCGCTTCCTTCAAATCGTTACCGCTTTTGAAATTGTAAGCCACCAGAGCCGTATCAAAAAATTTATCTTTATCTCCCATCAAAGCGTTGAGTACCTGCACCTGATTTGTATGTGTGGTTACCCCGAAAAAACGAACCTTACCCTGCTGTTTCAATTTTACAAGCGCTTCCCTGATCTCAGGAGAAAAAATCCTGACATCATCGGTCAGGTTGTGGAGTTGGACAACATCGATATAATCCGTTTCGAGGGATTTCAGGCTTGTTTCCACATCCTTGAAAATAGCTTCTTTTGTCATGGAATCGGGATGGATCTTCGTTGCGACATACACGCTATTGCGCCTGCCTTTTAGGGCCTTGCCTACGATTTCCTCATTCCTACCGCTCATGTATTTGCGTGCCGTGTCGACATAGTTGACACCATGATCAAATGCGATTTCCATGACTTCCGGCTCCGGCGTTAACATCGCCCCAAAGCTTACAATTGAAATTTTCAGGCCTGTCCGGCCAAGCACTCTGAAAACAGGCGCGGGGAAGGCGAAGGGCTCCGTTATTGTTTTTTCCAGGATTTGGCCAAAAGCGCTCGTTCCTATCAAAGTTGATGCTGTCACCATCACGCCGGACTTCAAAAAATCTCTTCTCTTCATGGCTGAACTCCTTTATTTTTATATAAGCATAAAAGGATAGTTAAAACAGATAGTCCCGATTATAATTCTAAAGTTGATAAAGCAGTACCGGCTGTTGTCCGAAAGATGATATCATAAAATAAAAAGCGGCCTATCTATTGATTTGTTAATATCCGATAAATACCGGTAACCCCAATGAAAGCCATTTAACACTATGTGTTAGATTATATGAAAAGAGTGCCTGCCAGTCAACAAGAATCCCTGCCGCGGAAAAATAAAAAAAGGCAGAAATCTGACTTTAAATATGATACATATTCCCAAATAGACCAATTCGTTAAGATATTGCCATCTGGGAAAGGGCAAGAAAATGAAAATATTATATTATGATTGTTTTTCCGGTATCAGCGGAGACATGAATCTGGGCGCCATGGTTGACCTTGGAGTACCCCTCGACTATCTTACAGGCGAACTCAAGAAAATTGACATCGGTTCCTATGAGATAATCATGCAGCCGGACAAACGTAAGGGAATCGCGGGTACGCGGATCAAAGTCGCAATCCCGCAGGATATTCCCTCACACCAACATCGGACCTTTCATGACATTTCCGGTTTGATTCAAAAGAGCTCTGTGTCTGAAAATGTTAAAACGATAAGTCTAAAAATATTTGAGAAGCTTGCCCGGGCGGAGGCGCACGTTCACAACCATGCCATAGAAGACGTCCGCTTCCACGAGGTTGGGGCTGTCGATTCCATTGTAGATATCGTTGGCGCGGCTATTTGTTTTGATTATTTTAAGGCAGACAGGATTATATCATCCCCTGTGCAAGTGGGTGGCGGCTTTGTGAAATGTGCCCACGGAACCCTGCCCGTTCCCGCGCCGGCAACGGCAGAGATCCTGAAAGGCATCCCGGTAAAATCGGGACTGGTTCCCTTTGAAACGGCAACGCCGACTGGGGCGGCCATTCTCGCGGCCATGGCGGACACCTTTACGGAAAACATAAAAATTATCGCCGGAAAAATCGGCTACGGCATCGGGCAGAGGGATACAGAGGTGCCGAATATCCTGAGGGTTTATCTTGGTGATATGGATGATCCCGCCATTGACAAAGACATTGAACAACAGGAAGCCTGTCTGGTGGAATGCAATATCGACGATATGAATCCGGAACTCTACAGCGGGGTCCTTGATGCCCTGTTCGAAAAAGGAGCATACGATGCTTATCTTATCCCCATTATCATGAAGAAATCGCGGCCGGCTGTAAAGATAAGTATCCTCTGCGGCGAGGCGCAGATTAAAGACATCGAGGAAATCCTCTGGCGGCAAACGACAACTTTTGGCTTGCGGATTGCGAAGGTCAGAAAAAAAATGCTGCGCAGGGATTTTTCAAAACAGTTAACAAAATACGGTGAGGTTACCGTAAAGAACGCCTATTTTAAAGGAAAGAAAATCAAATCCAAGCCGGAGTACGAAGACTGCCGGAGACTGGCCGGGGAAAGAGGGGTCAGCATAAAGGATATTTACGACAGCCTGAATAAGGACGACTGATGGATTCCAATGAAAAGTACAAAAAGCTGCTTGATTATCCGGCCTTACTGCAATCCGGCATAGTTTCCTTATCGGATGGAGTGGATAGTTCTTTCCCGCTTTCGGCCGCAAGCGATGCTTGGAGAGAAAGGGCTACCGGATGGTCAGCATGAATCTTGAACTAGCGGAAAAAACACTTAAAGGTGCGTAATATGAACACTGATCAATTACATAAATTTCTGGAAAAAGTTAGGGACGGGCAGATCACCATAGAGGAAGGCATCGCCCAACTCAACGATTATTATTACGCTGATTTAGGATGCGTCAAGCTTGACACCCATCGGGAGATGCGCGTGGGTTATCCGGAGGTGATTTACTGTCCCGGTAAAACCATTGATCAGATAAAAACGGTGGTTCGGGCCATGTCGGAGAGGAATTCCAATATCCTCGCGACGCGGGCAGACGAGAATGTATTTTGCGCGGTCCGTGAGGTCTGTCCCGATGCCGTTTATCATTCAACGGCAAAAATTATCACCATCAAAAAAAAGGAGATGGATGTGCCGGACAGTTACATCGCCGTCGTCACAGCCGGAACATCGGATATTCCGGTGGCTCAGGAGGCATCCGTCACGGCGGAATTTTTCGGTAATCGTGTCGAAGGCATAGTAGACGTCGGTGTGGCGGGCATTCATCGTCTGTTCTCCAATATGGATAAGATCAGAGGGGCGCGGGTGATTATTGTTGTCGCCGGAATGGAAGGGGCTCTGCCCAGCATCATCGGCGGCCTTGTGGATAAACCGGTTATTGCCGTGCCGACCAGTGTGGGATACGGCGCCAGCTTCGGCGGCATCTCGGCTCTTTTGACCATGCTCAACAGCTGCGCAAGCGGTGTATGCGTTGTTAATATTGACAACGGCTTCGGAGCGGGATACGTGGCCAGCATGATAAACCGTTTGAAATGATATGCCTCATCCGATGCTTGTCCGGAATGACAAATTTCATTTTGCTTTTCATCTTTTTTTCTTGTGATCTGTCCGGATTGAAGTTCTCCGCGGCAAGCCGCGGAGCATCTTCGATTCTTAGGGAAAATTATAATTATATATTCGCTCACTTATCCCGTAGCACACTACGGGAATGCGTTCGCTGCTGAATTCAACGGTTTAGATTTGTGTGTATTATTTTGGCGCCGTCGAAACCGTTAAATTTTGTTGAAGAGGCAATGCTGTACGCGCCGATGTTTTCAGTGAGCAGATAATCTCCGATTTCCAGATTTCCCGGAAGCGAAACGGATTGGGATATCTTGTCAAAACTGTCGCAGGTTTGTCCGACAACAGCACAAACTTCTTTTTCTCCATTTTTGAACGCGGTGAAATTGGGAATCCAGTGATCAAAGATCACACCGGAGAAGGTATGATAAACGCCGTCATTGATGTAATAGAAAATCTTCCCGTCTCTTCTGGATTTACCGATGATTTCGGTGATCAGCGTTGCCGCGGTTGCCGCGATGAATCTTCCGGGTTCCGCTATAATCTCGACATCCAGGGGAAAGAGTCGTTGACATTCGGAATCAATGAGGCTGGCCAGCTCTTCAAATTCGGGAACCTGAGAATCATAGGGTACGGGAAAACCTCCGCCGATGTCTATGATCTTCAAGTCATATCCTTTTGCGTTGGCGTTATTGAATATTTCAGATGTGATGGCAAGCGCTGCCGTATAATTGTCAAAATAGGTGCACTGGCTTCCCACATGAAAACTCAATCCTTCAACCACAAGACCGGCATCGCGTGCCTGACGCAAAAGATTCTCGGCGTCTCCCGGCTCCGCACCAAATTTCGAACTCATCTCAACCTGCGAACCTGAATCCGGCACCTTCAATCTTAGAATCAAACCGGCTGTACTACAGCAGGCCTTGATTTTCTTCAATTCATCGCTGTTGTCGAAGGTGACCAGGGGCCGGTATCTTTTTATCTTGCTCAGGGTTATTTTGTCTTTAATGGTATTGGAAAAGATAATTTTATCCCAGATAAAAAACTCCTTATCTTTTTCTTCGAAATGCTTGATATATTCATAAATCTGCATGAATTCATTGTAGGAAGCGACGTCAAAACTGGATCCTTCCAGAAAGAGCGTCTTGATAATTTCCGGATGGGTGTTGGCCTTGACCGCGTAATAGCATTGAACCCTTGGCAGATTTTTCTTGAAGGTTCGGTAATTTCGCCTCAGCTTTTTATGATCCAGGACAAACAGAGGAGTTCCATGCTGTTTAATAAGTTCGTTAATCTGTTTTTTCATTCTCATCTTTTATTTCTATCCCCGAAGTTTATTCATCAGGCTTTTCAGCTGATCCACCTCTTTGTTGTTTTGAAGATAGGAGGCAACCAGTTTTTTCTGCAGTTCCGCCCCCCGGTGATAGAGTCTTTTTTGTTTTTTAGGTTTGGTCGTATGCCTGACATAGGCGACCATCAACGGCAGGGCCACCGTTACATCGAGATAGGCCGTGACGGTTTCATCAAGCTTTGTCGGATCAATCTTGCCCCAGCTTGCGGCTTCGCTGGGCGGAGCCCCCGATAATCCTCCCGTATCCGGCCTGGCATCGGTAATATTGATGTCATAATCCTGTCCGACCTCCGGGATCATGAGAACTTCCTGAATCTGCGGTTCGGTCTGGAGCATGAAGTTTTTCGGACTGCCGCCGCCAATTAGGATAACGCCGGTCTTCCCCTTTTCATATCGCTTGGCATTCAGGATGATGGCGGTGGAATCATTGACGTCAATGCTTGGATTGATTTTCAGTTTGAATTTATCCAGCAATCCGGCGCTTTGAGCTAAAAGTTCCATCCCGGCGATATTCATGCCGATGGTGGAATCACCGGGAGAAGATGTGAAAACGGGAATCCCGTTTCTGTAGGCGGCCGCGAGTATACTTACTTCACCCAGTTTGTTCTTCTGCTCATATTCATGCATGACCTTACCCAGGTGGTAATAAAATTCACGGGTTCCCATCTCTTTCTGAAATTCCGGTCTTAAAAGTATTTTTCTAAACCGGCGATCCGTTTCCATCAGAACATCTTCATAATCAAACAGGATATCATAGATTCTGGTCACGCCCTTATCCCGTAAATCAACATCATCGACCAGATGGGAGCCCCGGTGCATCGGCAGATTGAAGGCAAAATGCAGATCGTGATACATATTCGCGCCGGTTGCTGTTATCCAATCCACAAAACCGTGATTCATCAAAGGGATGACAGCTGAAGGCCCCAGACCTGCCGGGGTTAGAGCCCCCGCCAGACTCATGCCCACAGTGACATCATTTGCGGAATATTTGTCTTTCAGCAAATGACAGGCGGCTCTTAATCTGCCGCCGTTGTAGGCATCCATATTGTCAATTAATTGCACGATATCCGTTTTTGATGAAATGGGTTGGGGAAGAATCCTTTTACCGGCAAGATATCTTAACTTGCCGGGACATTGTGTTTTTTTCTTTTTCATCTTTTTCGCCTTTCAAAAAACAAATTTGTTGTTTGCCTTGATCAGCGCAGGATACGGCGCTGATCAAGGATTAAAATGATCATAATAAACTTGAGTTAGTTCATCTTGTTATTAGATGTAATTTTCTTCCAACGTATAGCAATCACTTTTATTTTTTCAGGATGTTACCTCTTAATTGCTTCACAGAAGATTACTTTTTCGGGCGTTATTCTATAGATTTCGACACCATTGTCAATATAAAAACGCCGCAGTCATTTTTTACTGCCGCTTTTTGGAATAATAAATCGTTCTTTAGTTTAAAGGATTTATGGTGGATAGAAAATCGAAGCTCTTTGCCGCAAGCCATGGGAGTTACCGGTTTACGGATTTAACGACTTCTTTTAAATCGTCACTCATCAGATTTCCCCAAAGCGCGTGACCTTTTTTGCTTAGATGAATCTCATCATGAAAGAGAGAACGAATCTCTTGAGATTCGATTTTCATGGGCTTTATTCTATCCAATAAATATACTACCGGCAGATTATATTTTTTGAAAAGTTTTTGAAGCAATTCGTCTTTCGGCTCTTTACCTGAGACTTGATTCCGGCTCGGCGTGATGTATATCAAATGAATAAAACCTTTTGCTTTTAAGAAACTGTCCATTTCTTTGAGCTTACTTACGGCCTTGTCAGCAACTCTCTCATCCGCGGGAAGCGGATTGCGAAACATTTGCCACTTGAGATATTGCTTGTTTAATTCCCGATAACAAAAATAATGAAAAAGCTCTATGATGGCCAGTTTAGGGCGCACACACCAAAAAGGCATGCCTTGCAGTCGTGTCAAACCACGATAAAAATCTTCCTCACATACCGTTGTGACATAAAACTTTGCGGGCAGAAATCCTGACTCAACAACCAAACCGTAAATATTTTCGACACCCCACGCGTTTACACCGGCACTACCCGCTTTGATGTCCGGTAATTGTTTAACACAAAGCGCTGAAAAAAGTTCATCGTTTGAAATATAAGACCCCCCGTAGGTGATTGAATCACCCAGAAAAAGAACCTTGTCTCCCCTATTGTTATCCCAATCCGCGTTTGTTCTCAGGCCGAAATTATTAACTTTAATTTTAGCGCCATGAAATCTAACGACCTCCTGATTCGGGATGAGCCGAAAACCGTATAACGGGTTGGAATCATATAGAACAGGATTTCCCAGACCGAAGAAAAAACGCAGTATCAATTCGGCGGCAACCGTCATAAGAATAAGCGCGACCATTAAAATAAATACGTTCGTTTTTTTAGGGTTTCTCTCAAACCAACTCATGGAAGCGCCTCTTTTTCTATGCTGGTATCCCGGAATCAATAAGATCGAAAATAACGGATTGAAGATTGTAAAACAAAAATCAGTTATTTAATTCTTTCAGGGTTTCATCCGCCCGTTCTTTTATTAATGAACACAATTCGCTAAAATTCGCGGCACAATTTTGACTGGCATTATTAGAAATTTTTTTAACATCGTCAGGGTTTACAGTTGTGTCAATGTGTTTCAATACGAATTTCAAAAACTCTTTATCTGTTTCAGTAAGCGTCTTTAAATCTTTCAGTGCTTCCCAGTTGTTTGCCAGTAAAATAGTTATGGAATCAGAATAACCTTCAGCAATTGCGCCGTCATCGCATTGGAGAAATTTCCTGTAAGAGTCAAAAATATTCTGCCAGCTTTTTAAAGCGGAAGATTCCTTCACCGCTGCAATGACTGTGGCTTCAGAACATTGATTCCCCGCGTCAGGCGTATTATCGTCATTCCTGGCAGATGCCGGAGTATTCGCCTGCGCCAAAACGGGTTCTTTTTTTTCCGTCTTATGTATATTGTGATGTTTTTTATGTTTTTTGACTTTTACCACTTTAGTTTTTTTAGCAGATTTTTTAATTTTTACGGTATGAGATGCCTCCGGCGAAGCCTCTGGTTTCGCCGCGGGGGAATTCTGAGCCGCAGCAATGGCGACGCTAAATGTAAAAATGGATACAAAAACAAAGAGTAATAATCGCTTCATCTAAAAATCATCCTTTTAAATTAATTATATGAAAGAAACGCCAGCTAAATGACCGGTCTTCGACATTTTTGCCACATGTCACGTCAAAACCATGTTGTTTAGTATAAAGCATATTATACATATATCACTTATTCTTTCCAGTTGAAATATCTCGCGGTGCGGAAGAATAAGGAAAACAACAATACATAATAAAGGGAAGATTTCAATAAAAGATTACAATATATATTTTCATGATCGCCAAACCGGCAAAATCGCGGTTACTGCCCAATTTGCCGAAATTCCCGGATAAGGCAATTTATTCGATGATGGAAAATCCTGCCTTGATGATCTGATCTTCCAGTTTTTTGATCCAGGCTACTTTGGCTTTCATTTTTGGAAGAGTGGCGGATTCGCAAAACACTTCCTGCCCTTTCTTAAAATTTATTTCGCCCACAAAAACGACACAGAACCCCTTGAAACTTTCATTTTGGCCCAGACCCACGCGCTGTCCTGTCTTCTTATTACTTTCATCAAGATAATAAATAGTGACGAGTTCGTCTTGTTCGGCAGGATACCTGATATAATTTCTATTGTCGAAATCGCTCATAGAAAACTCCCCCCTGGTCTATTTCCAATCGTAAAGAATTTTCAGCCAGATTAATCTTCACAGGCAAAATTATAATAAGAACTTAATATGGCTGAAAGTAATTTTATGGCAGCAAGGCTTGTATGTCAAGAAAATCCTGGCTATAAAACAAGAGGGTGAACAAGTCCAAAAGACGCGACTAAACAGGGGAGGCAAACACACAAGGCAGTTTAAAACGTAAAAGATGACACACATTTATCAATAGATTTTACCTATGATTATGCGTATACATTAATATGTTGGGAATTTGCATGAGATCAGGTAATGTTACATAAAGTTCTTATCAAAGGAGGACGCTATGAGAAGAACAATTTTATTGTTAACGGCTTTGATTATGCTGCTTATGTACATTGGAGGGTGTTTTTTTTGGGGGAACAATGATGACATGGACAAAGAACATCATGAACACAAAGTTGATTACCCCAACAGCCTGGATCAAAAAGGTCCCGGTGTTCCCGATGGTGGAGGACCGCATGGCAGTGGAGGCGGTCATTAATAACATTGTCAGGCAATAGCAAGAGATTAGTTGACTTTATAATATTGTATTCAAATCTATTTGCTTTCTCTATATATTACTAGTTACGAATAAATCTTTCTGAATTAATCTTCTTTTCCGACTGATAAAAAAGAATCCCCCGCGAAAAGTTACTTATTGCGAGGGGTTAGGCGAGAACCGCTTATGCCGTCTTGTCTTTTAACGGGAGTCCTTTATGTAACAGGTGGTCTATTATTGGCAATTCATTTAATCTTTAAATCATTTTACTTTTTATCTTTTATGATCCCGCACGAATCCGCCATTTTCACAAACTGCTTTTCCTCTATCCCGTATCCGTGCAATCCGTCCAATCGTTTTACGACTTTTCCGTTTTCAAAATAAATTACCGTCGGGAAAACATCTATGGAATATTTATCTTCGCATCCGTCCATCTCGTCAGCCAGCACGCGGCAGCATTTATAAGTCTTGTCATTGGCCATTTTTTCAAATACCGGCAAAAACCTTTGCGAGAAGGGACACCATGAGGCATAGAAGAGAACCAATACTTCATTATTCTCCCGCAACATTTCATCAAATTCTTTATTGTTTTTGACTAATTTGCTCATATTCATCTCACCGATCACAACAAAAGATTATAAATACATTACTCCAGTTCATTTATATCAAAAAGTAAACATGTGAAAAATTTTAGTTAAACATTCAACGGACGAAAGATGGCGATTCCCCATTTCCGTTTAATCTTTTCCACATTCGAGAAGTTCCCAGCGCAGCCGGTCATCGTCGGTTGTCAGCCTTCTTCCTTCACGAAAAAATTCGCAAAGCTCATGATGCCTGTCCCGGTATTTTTTATCGACTATTTCTATGAGTTCCTGGATTTTATAAAAGCATTCAACATAACAATTCGCCTGAGCATTCGATAGCTTTTCTTCCCAGGCATACCCGATGATTTCTTTTGTGATATAAGCGAATTTAATAATTTCCTGATTGGTGAGTTTCACCCTTTTTTCGCTGGCTCTCAATTCCTTGACTCCAAGTTCCGTAGTTTTCATCTTATTCCCCTTTTAAAGATCCATTGATTTAAACGTCGGCCTGGTATCTTTGTTATACTTTGTTCAGGAGTGTTTCTGGCACTAAAATATTTTAGCCTTTCCTTTTTATAATCTAGCATAAAATTTGAAAATAAAAAATATGGAATACAGGCAATTTTCAGGTCCATTTGACGATGGATAACGGATGGTGAGTTGAAGACTTGTTTAATTTTACGGCGCTAAAACGGGAAGCTGCAAAAAGGAACCGAGAAAATAATCGAATGATTCGGGGTTTATTTTACATAGTCCCGCCAGGGGATAGAAAGTCATTTCTCCAAAATAGATTTTGTTATTTACGCAAATCAGGTCTACCCGGACAAAAGGAAATCCTTTGGAAAGTACAGCGCAATATTCAAGCATTCTGTCAAACTGCGGGGGACTTGTATACGGTTCGGGTAAAGGAGGAGCACCATATCTATTTTCCAGAAGATTCAGGTTGACGTCGAACATATTCACTCGATGTGATTCGCCTTCATATTCATTTATCTCCACCAGTCGTGGAACACCGTCATAGCAATAGAAGCCATACTCATACAGGATTTTGCCATCCGCAGTCAGATTCTCTTCGCAGATGATGCGGGGAATAATGTCTTTATATGACCATTCTCTGCCATTCGTGTAGTAAAGATTTTCTTTAAGATATTTTTTTAAAAGACATTTGGCGTAATTCCAGTCAAGTTCCGATTTATCTTTGCAGAATATGTTTTGCCTGCAGCCGTGATTGACTTTCAATACGAACGTGTTCGGAAGCTCATGGATGTCGATATCCTCGGGTTTTTCATAAACACCGTATAACTCTTTCAGTAATTCAGGTCCGATCCGCCCTTCCACAAATTTTCTGGCTTCATATTTATCCGCGCATTTTGTGATGGTGTCATTACGCCAATTTAATTTAAGCCACTGAATTTTTTCGGTGAAGGCTACGGGATTCCGCAAATTAAGACGCCGGCCCATTTTTATCCGGTAGATCAATAAAAGACATTTCTCATCGGAAATGTATCGGGTTAAAAACAATCTTCCCAATCGGCGTAATAACTTCATGCTTAACATGTTGGTGTCATTTTGCGTGTCGTCCGGCCATTAGTAAATATCGTACAGCCCGCTGCCGGTAAATTCAAATGTCTTTAAATCATCAAGCCGCTCTTTTTCTGTCATCATGTAAGCTACGTCTTCTTTTGTCTTTAATTCATAATCCCTGTAAAATCTCTTAAAGACATCACTGTTATTCTTTTTTTCAATGAACAACTCCTGAAAACTGTTTATGGCCGCCGGATTTTCCGTTTTCATTTCATGCACAAATATTTTTTCGACAAAAATAGTCCTGTGGGAATTTAACGCGATCTCTTTTCTGCTCTGTTCTTCCCTGTCACGGACAGTTGACAGCTGCGGCGCGAAATATTCTACAATCAGGCTGCTCTTATTAAAGTCGATACGCCGCCAAAGCGAGTGATGAAAGAACAGTTTGTTATTTATTTTATTAAATAGCCATGATCTTTCATCACATTTATTTTCCAGTAATTTTTTAACAAGTTTCTTTATATTGGCAGGTGTATCCTGAACAGACAGTCTTCTGATAAAACCCGATTCCGTCAACCCTTCGTAGGGTTCTCTGATAAAAGACTGGAATCTCTTTCTGTACGCTTTTTTCTGAAATCTATTTTTATAAATCGCGCAACAATAGTTAATGGCTAATCCGATGTTATTGTCCAGGGTATATTTAATAAGCCGCAAAGCCGTCATTTCCGATTCCAGAACAGGGATGTCGGGCTGGTGTAAAAAAGTGTACCGGCGATTAATAAATTGTTTATAACAATTCTGACTGGCGAATAATTGATGTAAATTTAAATGCGCCACGCCTATCGCTTTCATACGGGGCAGGCATTTTTTGAGAATTTCATAATCTTCCGGAACGGCGGGAATTTCAATCGTAACCGTATCCATGACACCCGCGGCCATTGCTACAGCCCCTAGATCATATTTTTGGGCCGCGATATTAAATCGCATCTCATTAAGGCCGGCCATCTTCAAGGCATTTAATTTATTTTCATCAATCAGGCAGCCATTCGTGTAGAGCCAGATATAGATTCCTTTCCCGAGTCTTTCCCTGATTTTTCTGATATACGTTAATATTTTTTCATATTTTAATAGAGGTTCCCCTCCTGAAAAGCTGACGCCTTTAAATTTAAATTTCTCCAGATAATCAACGTAGTCTTCCGGATCATCAAAAATAAGCCCTGATTCATTCGGGGGGCGTTCCCTCTTTTTTTTATGTTCCTGGGGACAAAAGAAACAGTCCGCCATGCAAAAGGAACCGATAAAAAGGCATGACCAGTTTCCTTTTCCGCAAGTCATACATCCGGGAGACAAGCCTCCGGTGCCCGGTTTATTTCCCATGAAATTACTGCTTGCCCTGCCGGATATGGATTGCAGAAGCTCATCTCTCTTTTGCCTTGCCTCTATCGCTTCATGATCCTTAAGCCATTTCATCGAAGAATAAGCCCAGCCGGTATGCAGCCGGGCATACTGATTATCAATTTTTTTATTGATCATGCGATGTCCTGTAAAAAATTAAATTCCGGAGACGTCAATCAGCATCTTCCTTGTCAGAAGCTTTTCCGCAAATTCGATCACGTCTTTTTCAATAACTTTTGCCGGAGCCTTAAATTCGGCGGCCAAATCCTTCACAATATCCTTCAGGCTCGATCGTCCGTTTAACTTTTGCCAGATAATCTGCCCTGTGCTGTTGAGAATACAGGGTTCGTTCTCCGAATCATCAAAGCCGTAAGCAATCGGAAAAATGATAATTTCACTTTCTAGTTCACGCACGACGACATCACCGGACACCTTGTAAACAGCATCCAGCGTGATTTGCGTCTTCATAAAATCTCCTTAAAAAAATTCGTGCTGATTTCTGATAAATATCAAAAATCTATCCTTGAAGACCGGACAAAGATATTTTATCCGGGATATGCCGCATCACTGCGGTCAGGTCTCTATAGATAAACAAAAAATTGAGCTATAATAAAACCGGTGCGTTATAATTTCTATACAAGTTCCGGCGTAGAAGGAGGAACAGGAACAGGTCCAATGCCCAGGCTATAACGCACTTCCACGTTTCGTAATGATCCGGCGGCTTTTTTTATATTATTTTGTTTCATAACACCGGCTTCAGGTTTCTGCCATTGCTTGCCTTTCTTCATTTTTGTCTCCTTCATTGATGAAAAAAATTAAATCCTGCAATTTTTGTGCGTACGGCAATTTCTCTTATGATAAGTTCCTCACGGAAAAACTTTTATTTTGGAGGAAAAAAAATTCATAAGACCTCATTCCATGTAAAGAAATATAGGAAAGTTCCATATATATGTCAATTATTTTTTTACAACGCGGGTTCGGGAAAAAGGAGTTTATTTCCATTGGAGACACGCATGACAAAAACTCTGTCACAAAGGGGAAAATTTTCTATTTCAGAGAAAAAATGTTTTTTGGGCGAGGCCGGCGATTTGATAATGCCACATGGAGAAAAAGGGCAGGGCGGCATGCTGTCATCTTGTGAAGTGATCAATGGATGGACGGCTTCTGTCCATTTCCCGTTTTCATAAAGATGACAAGAGGGATGACCGCGAGCATCATGAACATTAATAAATAAAACACGTCAACAAATGACAGCATCGTGGCCTGCGAGACGAGCTGTCCATAAATGGTTCCTTCCGCTCCTCCCGCGTAACCCCTCGTATCAAAGAGGGGAGTCAATCGCGCAAGTGTCTGGTTATAGCCTTTATCGAGGAGTGTCATGTGATCCACGAGATACTGCTGATGAATCTGCGCCCCGCGGGAAAGAAACGTCATGATAAGGGCAATTCCAATACTTCCCCCTATATTTCTTAAAAGATTCCAAAGCGCGGTTGCATTTCCCATCTTTTCGTTGCTGATGCCTGTAAAGCTGAGTATGGATAATGGTACAAAAATTAATCCCATGCTTATTCCCAGTATGCACAAGGCGAATACGACGGTCTTAAAATCGGTTGTCATGTTGAATCGTGCCATAATGCTTGCCGAATAGGCGATGATAATAAGTCCCGCAACCAGAAGAATCTTTGGGTTGATTTTTGAGCTCAGCGCTCCGGTTACACCGAGGGACACGATCATGCATAAGCCTTGCGGCATCATGGCCAGACCCGCGAGCGTAGCAGTATACCCTAACAGATTCTGGACAAATACCGGGGTCAGAACAAAAACCGACATCATCGAAAAAAAAGCGACAAATGTTACTATAGTACCCGAACTGAAGGAAATGTTCTTGAAGACTTTCAAGTCAATAATGGGATTCCCGGTATAAAGCTCCGTAAAAACAAGTAGTATCAGCGACACAACCATGACAATGCTCAAAATGAGTATAAAGTTGGAAGAGAACCAGTCTTCGCGCTGTCCTCTGTCCAGAACAATCTGCAGGGCCGCCAGGCCCATTACCAGCAGGGAAATTCCCCTGAAGTCTATTTTCGGTCTTTCAATTTTCATGTAATGCGGATCTTTGATATTCAAAAAGATCATGAAGACAGAAATAATGCCTATGGGCAGATTGATGTAAAATATCCAGCGCCATATCCAGTTATCGGCGATCCAGCCGCCCAATGGAAGCCCCACCGATGGCGCAACCGTAGCCCCCACACCGAAGACACCCATGGCCTTGCCCCGCTCCTCTTCCGGAAATGTTTCAAACAAGATTGCCTGCGACAGCGGCACCAGCGCCCCTCCGCCTACCCCCTGTAGGACGCGAAAGAATATTAATGAGTTCAGGCTCCAGGAAAGTCCGCACATTACCGAGCTCGCGGTAAACAGCGCGACTGAAAACATCAGATACCGCTTACGGCCAAAAAAGCGGCTCAGCCAGTCGGTCATCGGCATAACGATGGCATTGGCTGTGATATATGAAGTGATAGCCCATGCGGATTCATCGATTCCCGCCGACATGGTTCCCCGGATATGATCAAGCGTGACATTGACGACCGATGAATCCATGATCTCAATAAAAGTGGGAAGCATGACCGTCAGGACGATCAGCCATTTATTTACGGCGGTTTCTTTCATGATACCGGATTATTCGATGATAATTGTTGGTACGACGGACATTCCCGCCCGCAGCAGATGCCTGGGATCGGTCTTATTATTTAAAATGATCTTTACGGGAATGCGCTGAACCACTTTAACGAAACTTCCCGTCGCGTTCTCCGGCGGGAACATGGAAAGGACAGAACCCGTGCCGGACATAATGCTGTCCACCCGGCCGTCAAATGCGCACCCCGGATACGTGTCCACTTTAATGCGGACTTTCTGGCCCGGTTTTACCCTGGTTAGTTGCGTTTCCTTGTAATTGGCGATGATCCATACATCATTCAGGGGAACAATTGCCATAACAGGCTGTCCGGGTCTGAGTTGCTCGCCCGTCTCGACAGACTTTTTGGTAACATAACCATCCGCGGGAGAATAAATTTTTGTGTAACTCATGTTCAATTTTGCCTCCTGCAGCATGGCCTCTTTCTGATTGACCATGGAAGACTTGGTAGTCAGAGACGATTTTGCTCTCTTCAGAGAGGCGTTTTGCACCTCAATGTTCGCGAGAGCCTGATTCAAACCTTCTTCAGCGGTTTTTGTTCTTGCACGGGCCATATCATAGTAAGTCTTTGCCTGATCGAAATACTCCTGCGAAACGGCCTGCGCCTTCAGCAATCTTTCTGCACGCCTGAAATCAGTTTCGGCCTTTTGTAAATTAGCCGATTCAACGTCCATGGCGGCCCTCGCGGAAGCGACCTTGAACTTTGCCTCTGAATTCTGTTTTTCCGTCACTTCAATTGTGTTTTCCGCCTCACGCTGCATGGACTTTTCCGCCTCCAGAGTCGTGTAGGCCTGCCTCACCCGGACATCATAATCTTCCGTTTTAATTTCCAGCAGTAGATCTCCGGTTTTTACATACTGATTGTCATTCACATATACGGAAGCAACCGTACCGCCTACCTTAGGGGCAACTGTATAAATACGTCCCGTGATACAGGCATCGTCAGTGCTAATGTAAGTCCCCATATACCAGGAGTAAATAAACCATACCGCGGCACAGACCACGGCGGTAATAACGGCGCCGATGGCCATCTTTTTTCTGCCGGATTTATTATTGACTGTTTCGCCCATCACTTACCGCCTCCCTGAATAATATTCCAAATAGAATTAATCCGGGTTCTGCCTTTTAATAGCATCCCAGAATGCATCGATTGCCTGATTGATCTGTAAATCTTCAAGTTCGACCAGGCCGAAAACATGGTTTCGAACCAGAACAACTATGGGACCGAAAGATAAAGCAAAATGCATAAAAACAGGTAAATCCTTTAAGACCTTTTCTTTAATTCCCTGTTCAATGAGTTTTCGGAATATTTCGAATTCTGCGTTTTCTCCCGATATCCTTTCTCTTTGGCGTGCTTCACCGTAAGGTGAATAGAAGTATTGCTCGACAAAACGGAAATGGACGGGATGAGCTATAAAATACGTGATAACAGTCTTGCAAAGATGAAAAAATCTGTCCTTGATATTTTTGTCCAAGGGGTAATTTTTTTCTACAACCGTTAAGATATTTTTTTCCAGCATCAGGTTGATTTCGTCAATGAGGTCGTCCTTGCTCTTGAAATAAATGTATATAGTTCCAGAACCCACGCCTGCTTTTTTCGCGATAACGGACATTGGAGCTGCGTGAAACCCATGTTCCGCGATAAGCTCCAGAGCCGCCCCAATTATGTCGTCACGTTTGTTTGATTTATGCATAATTTATTCACAGAATGAACATTCATTCTGTGAATTTTTTAATCATAACATGATGATAATGTCAACAATAAATTGTTATTGTAAATGAATGATTATATTATAAAAATTATAATCTGTAATGAACGTGACCGTATTTTGTAACAAAAGGTAATGAAAATCGCGGTGTGAATATAAAGTGCGAAAGTTTCCGTCCACTGCAAAAGCGGGTTTTGAGATTAAACCTTCATATCCGACGATGCCATAAATTTAATGGAACTTTTATAGAGGGAAGATATCAGCCTTTTATTCATGTCGCTTGATCTATCCTCCGCAGATTGCGGTGTCACCTAATTAACGGAAGTAAATATCGCAACGATTTCTTGATCCGGCAATCCGAAACTAAATATTCTTCGGGCAACACACAAAAGACTACACCTCATATGGAAGAGTATTCATTTTTTGGCGGCTGTCTTTTAAATGAAAGCTGTGAACTTTTTTTTGTTTTCGTTTTCGTTTTCGTTTTTACTTTTGCTTTTGTTTTTTTTGGTGAAACGGCTTTTAATGTATTGTCTCCTTCAATCTTGTGTAACTGCCATTCGAGTTTTTTGATCTTTAGAGATAATGCTTTGATCTTATTGTCTTCATCTAAAGATTTATTGTCACTGTGGATATTATAAACCCTGCCGCCCAATTCAGCCATTTGATCATGTATCTTTGATTTTAAATCAAAGATCTTATACTGACGTTTACCTTCTGCTTTGACTTCATTTATTTTCTCAGACACGATAGCCGCACCTTCTTTTAAGGCAAAAAATCCTTCCTCGATTCCCTTTTTTAGATCCTCTTTAATTTTCTCAAACAGACCTTTCATAACTTACTCCTTGTGATTTTAATAATAACATACTTTTCATTGAAAAATTATAAAGCGGACAATATTGACTGTCAATTATTAAAAAAGAAAGCAACGGATAAATTGGCAATTAAGCACAAAAAAACAATACCGGCCGGGTTTCTCCGATAAAAAAATTGCCCTGTTGCGTTCCATACCTCAAGATGTTATAATTACAATTAAACTATTGCACCAACAGAATTAATTTAACTATATCAATCATTAAATAATTTAGAGTTGCCTGAAAAAAGAAAGCGTACTTTCATCGGGAGGAAATAATGGCAAACGTAGATTTACAGCTCAATGCGATTAACGCGCTTGTTCATATAAAGTCGGCTATAAAAAATGATCAACAATATTCCTCCGCCAATCCGGCGATTATAAATTTCATTGAAACGCTTTATCTTCATCTGGCGGATACATTACGGCAGGACGCGCCTTTAGCTTTCGCGGATTTAGAAAAGAAAACTCTTTCAGACGAAAATATTTCTGATCAACAAGATGACAAAACCATTAAAGTTTCATTTTTGCAGGATATTATTTCCGGTTTAGACTTCAAGAGTTTTTCTTTTAACGAAGATCCGGAAAAGGAAGAACTGCATATTATCATAAACCTTCTTAAGCAAAAAAGAAAACCGGCGCAGGATGAAACATATCTGCCCAATCTTATGGCGGAAGATAAAGAGGAACAGATCTCATCTGATAGTAAAATATCTTTAAACTTGGAGAAGGATCAAGAAATCGTCACTGTCCCTGATAACGCGGAAGATAAAATACCTGAGGTTGTTGCCGGCACGGAAAAAGAATTCACAAGTATAAACGCTATGCATGGAGCTATTGAAACTGTTCCTTCCGATGAGAAGGATCAAGAAATCGTTACCGCTTCTGATAATGCGGAGGATAAAATTCCTGAGGATGTTGCCAGCACGGAAAAAGAATTCACAAGTATAAACGCTATGGATGGAGCTATTGAAACTGTTCCTTCCGATGAGAAGAATCAAGAAATCGTCGCCGTCACTGATAACGCGGAGGATAAAATTCCTGAAGGTGTTGCCAGTATGGAAAAGGTATTCACCCGTATGAACGCGATGGACGGAGCCATTGAGTCCATGCCTTCTGAAGAAAAAATGAACATGCTCACAAAATTATCAGTACAGTCGGCCCAGTGGTTAGAGACGGAAAATGATTCTACCCCCGAATACAAAGAATTATGCCGGCGTCTGGAAGCTCTTGTTCAGGAATTCATCAGCAATGGATATTTTGCCGAAGCAGCTTCGATTATAAATATTTTCAGTAAAATTAATAACGGTTTGCTGCAAAAAGATGATGAGATCAAGGAGATCTCTTTGAAAATTCTCCGAAATCTGGCCTCAACGAATAACTTTAACCTCTTGTTTAAAGAAATCAATACTGACGAGCATCATAAAAAAAATGATGCCACTCAGATATTGGTCGGATTCGGCAGTATTATAATCGACAAATTACTCGATGGCCTGAAGAAAGACAGCGACAGCAAAGCGCGTATAAGCCTTATTCATATTATTGAAGAAATGGGGCCGGAGGTGATACCTGCCGTCAAATCAAGTATTAGTATGACTACGCCATGGTATTACTTGCGTAATGTGGCCTACGTGCTGGGCCGTATTGGCAATGAAACCAGTGTTGATGTACTCAAACCTCTACTGTTGCATACAGAAAAGCGCGTACGCAAAGAGGCTTTTAAGAGCATTGTTCAGACGGGTGGAAGTATGCGGGGCTCCTTGCTCCTGTCTATGCTCTTTTTGGTTGATCAGGAATTGCGGGTTGATATTATTGAAGTGCTTGGTAAAATAAAATACAAACCGGCGGTGACCGATCTGCATAATATGCTCAAAAGTAGTTCAACAATGGCTAAGAGTGATCAAATATCCGTGCCGGAAAAAATATGCAAAGCTCTCGGAGCTATCGGCTCGCCTGAAGCGATAAAGGTTCTTACGGCAATTGTCCAATCAAAATCTATTTTAGGCATCGGGTCATATTCTAAAGAAGTCAAATATGCCGCTGAACGAACGCTGGCGTACATAAAAAGAAAACAGGAAGAATAGTTGCCCACAGGAGCAGATGCCTTATCGCCCAGTATTCAATAAACGGTTTTAATGCCATTGAATTAAAATACGTTTATTGATTTGCAATCGATGGGTTGAATTTGTAAGCGAACAGTCCTTTCGGATGGTTGTGTGATAAGCAAGCGAATATAGATGGAGGTGATTATGACGGAAATAGCGCCCAAAAAAATTGCAGATTCTGCCGTTATTCTGAGTGAACTTATTTTGCCCGCGCAGACAAACTTCATCGGTAACGCTCACGGTGGTGAATTGCTGAAATTAATGGATAGCGCGGCAGGCGTCTGTGCCGTTAAACATTCGCGTTCCATTGTCGTCACCGCCGGCGTTGACGACGTAACTTTCCACGCCCCTGTATTCCTGGGCAATTTGGTCATTTGTCATGCTCATATTACCTGTGTATCCAGCCGTTCCATGGAGATCGCGGTAAGTGTTGACGCGGAAGATATCATACAGAGTACACGGCAATGCTGTCTGACCGCCTATTTTACATTGGTAGCTATAGATCATACAACGATGAAGCCTAAAACAATCCCGCAGCTTGATTTGCAAGACGATGCGGAAAGGCGGGAGTTTGCGGCAGGTCAATTGCGTATGGAGGAAAGAAAGAAAAACCCCAAAGTATGCTGGTTGCCCTTGTATTAGGATTCATCTCATATAAATGGTGGAATAATCGGGAATCTTTCCGCGGTGGTGATGCCTTTGCGCAGAGGTAAGTCCTTATGTCTGGATGGGTGTGGGATTTCTGCCTCCGGCCAGGTTAAAGGCGGGCCCCTGTTACAGGGGCGTCCCCATGACAAATCAGAAATGATGGAAGGGAGGCTGGATTGCCCGGCGACGGTCATCTTTCACCGGGCAATCGCAGAAATGTGACTGGAATCCCGTCTTTGTAACCTAGAGGTTACCGTGGAGTTGCTGAAGAATCATTTGCGACGGGAATGCCAGAGGTGAGGATGGATTGCAGTCAGCAAAGTCAGGTCATCAAATTTATCCGGTTTACCTCCTGAATATTAATGGTTGCCAATGATCAAAGTTGAAGCTTGCATTCAAATTCGTGCATCTGCATATTTACGATTAAATTTCTTATGTATTTACGGATCACAACGATAGTAAGTTCAACCACCCCCGATCTGATATTCATATCGCTGCCTTTTCCGCCTGCAAAAGTGATTTTTCTTTGTTCCGGATTGTTGATATCTTTCAATTCTTCCTCATACATCCTCAGACAACTTTCCAACTCGGTAATCTGAATATGCCTGGGTTTGGATAATAATTCCAGGGACGGCATTAGACCGATTTCACCCGTTTCCTTATTTAAAAGCGCTATGGAAAATATTTCGTATGCCATGTTTTAGTCAGCCTTTTTTAAAGATTCTTTTAAGATTCTAAATTTCAAATATCATGCCAACATTTTTTAAATATTTATCTATATTTTACAAAGAGATAGGTAAAAGGGTCTCAAAATAATTATTCTCACTTCTGATAATAATGTTTACGCATTTATCAAAAGTGAGAATAATAACAATCCGGGCCAGATCATTTTGAATGCGTAAGCAAGAAAACATTTTCGAGAGATTTTGGAAAAACAGGTGTTTATAGAATCAGGACTTTCATTAAGAATTAAAACTCTCCGCACTTTGCCATCGGGGGCTTCAATCGGCTGTAAATAATGGATATGTTTTCAAGATGAACAATCGAGCTCAAAAGACTCGAATGAACTTGTGAGAAGCAGTCTATAAAATGAGAATGGCAAAGGCAGTCTGGATTTTCAAGAGATATTAACTCTTGACATTTATCCGATAATAGTGTATTGGTTGAACCACCCAACCAATTAGGGTGGAAGCAAAAAGGGAGAAATATAATGACAGCCAAAAAGGTTTTTGCCCGGCCAATTACACGTTCACGACTTCACGAGGAAATTGTAACCATCATCCAGAGGCAGATCATGAATGGCACAATTCCTCCGGGAAGCAAACTTCCTCCCGAACGGGAAATGGCCCAGACCTTAAATGTCAACCGCGCCACAGTGCGCGAGGCATTGAGCAAACTCGAAACCCTCGATCTGGTTGAAATTCGTCATGGTGACGGATTGTACGCTAAAAATTATCTGGAAAGCGGCAATCTGGATCTTATCAAAGCCGCTCTCGATATGGACGAACATAAGGATGTGATGTCCAATCTTCTGGAGGCACGCCGCTATATCGTGCCTCAGGTGGCTTATGTTGCCGCGCAGAGGCGCACCACCATTGACCTTAAGGAATTAAAAGAGGTTATCTCCCAAAAAGACCTGAGCATGCTGGATCGGGATATCAGGGTACACCAGATTATCGCGCGCGCCACTCATAATCTGGTTTGCATAATAGGTCTCAATTATTTTAATCAGATTTTCCACGACTACGGGTATCTTTATTTTGATGACGAACGCAATGTCGAACGTTCCCGCGTCTTTCATAAGGAAATCTATGAAGCCATCAAGGCAAAAAAGCCCCGGGATGCCCGCAGGATCATGCACGATGTGCTTATTTACGCCGAAGATGCCGTGAAGGCCCGTCTGGATAACGCAAGACAAAAGGAGTAATGAATATGGAGCGATTTATAGAGAATCATATAAGCGAACATTTTGATGTTCTCGTAATAGGCGGAGGCATTACCGGCGCTTCGGTCGCCTATGAGGCTGCCACAAGAGGATTGAAGGTGGCGCTGCTGGAGAAGAAGGATTTTTCCTGGGCAACATCGGCCGTCACCTCCAAGATGATACACGGAGGTCTGCGATATTTGGTCAACGGCGAATTGGGTCTAGTCCGCGAATCGCTGCGTGAACGCCGGGTCCTGGAGAATATAGCTCCCAATTTCGTCTATCCCGCGCCAATAATGATGGTACATTACAAAACACCGTTCAAGAACAATAAATGGGTGGTAAAAATCGGCATGATGATGTACGATTTATTATCCTATGACAAGAATTTTACCTGGGACAGATGTAAAAAAATCCCAATGCACAGAACCATTTCCGGACAGGAGGTCATGCAAAGCGAACCTCATGTGCGTACTAAAGAACTCACCGGAGCATCTGTTTTCTATGACTGCAACAGCATATTTCCGGAGCGGCTGACGCTGGCCTTTATCAAGTCCGCCGTAGCCTATGGCGCCAAAGTTGCCAATTATTCAAAGGTGGAAGGTTTTTTGATGGGCGATAATAAAGTAACCGGCGTTATTGTAAAAGATCTTCTGGAAAATAAAACGCATGAAGTATCCGCCACTGTAACGGTCAACTGCGGCGGACCATGGGCGGATATCGTTTTGGGACTTGCCAACCCAAGCGGTAATATCAGCGCGACATTGCGCAGGTCTGAGGGGATTCATATTATCACTTCCAAAAAACTGCTTTCCGGCAATTATACGGTTGGTTCCATGACTCCGGACGGGCGTCACTTTTTTCTAATTCCCTGGCGCAATCACACCCTGATCGGCACCACGGATAAACCCTTTACGGGCAATCCCGATGATTATAAAGTGACCAAGACCAGCATTATGGAACTCATTGACGATGTCAATTCTTCCTTCGGTGACGGCAAGCTTTCTTATGCCGATGTCAAGCATACATTCGGAGGTCTGCGCCCCCTGGTGGAGCAGGATACGGGGGAGACTTATACATCTTCGCGCAAATATGAGATTTATGATAATCAAAAAGACGGACTCGATGGTCTGATCACTTGCGAAGGCGGTAAATATACGACCAGCCGTAATCTGGCTGAGAACTGCCTTAAGATTGTGGCGGAAAAAATGGGACATTCTCTGGGGAAGAGCATTACAAAAGAACATTATCTTTCGGGATGCGAAATAAAGGATTTATGTACCTTTTTTACCGACGTCGAACAAAAAAATAAAGATTTCAGCGCGACGACCATAAATTATCTGAGCCACAACTACGGCGCAGAATACGCCAATATCCTCAAGTTGGCCCGTGAGGATAAGGCTTTGGCCGAGACACTCAACGACGACGGCGAGATACTGGCCGAGGTGGTGTATGCCATACGTCAGGAAATGGCGCGGACTTTATCCGATATCGTTATGCGCCGGACCGGCATCGGTACTTTGGGCAATCCCGGCGAGGGTGTGTTGCGTAAAGTGGCGACTATTGCCGCTATGGAATTGCATTGGAACGAAAATAGAGTTGAGCAGGAAATTTCAGACACGATGAATCTGCTTAAACTGCCCCAGTAGGTAGAAAAAGAGAAAACGGTCATGGCGTTTGGGCAAGTGTTCGCGGCAATCTCCGGGATGACTACCCGGGATAGGCCTTGGTTTTTTGCCGTCTTAAGAGACGGTGTGTCGTGACACAGGGACCATACATTTACAAACAAAGTGTCAATCAAACAGGAGGACATGCTGATGGCATCCAAAAAATTCCAACCGGATTGGACGGAAAAGGCTCCGGTTTCAGGAACATACAGGTCTATCTTTAAATACGGCGATCCTCAGCATTTTAAACATCCCAGCGCCGCCTGGTACGCGATGATGAAGCAGGATTTCCATCTAAACGACGCTGACTTCGCCCGCAAAGGTAAAGAGGGACATGAACCCGTTGTGCTGAATCGTCCCGCGGCGCTTAAATCCTCTCAAATCGAAGCCCTGCAGGCTATTGTCGGCAAGGAAAATGTCGCGCTGGACGATTATAGCCGTGTCAAATACGCTTCCGGAAAGACCACGGAAGAAATGCTGGAACTCCGCGAAGGGATTATCCACGACGTGGCGGATGTGGTGGTGCATCCCCGCGACAAGCATGATGTTCAGAAAATAGTGGCCTACTGTGATAAAGAGCAAATCCCCGTCACGGTCTTCAGCGGAGGTTCCTCCGTGAACTTCGGCTGTCTTCCGGCTAAGGGCGGCGTATCCCTGGTGGTCAGCACTCACATGAACAAGCTTTTGGAAATTAATGAACTCAATCAAACCGCGCGCGTGCAGCCGGGTATGTTCGGGCCGGCCTATGAAAACGCCCTCAACCATGCTCCGGATATTTTCCATACAAAGCATCGCTATAGCTGCGGACACTTTCCGCAGTCTTTTGAATATTCCACGGTGGGTGGCTGGATTGTAACACTGGGTTCCGGACAGGCTTCAACTTATTACGGCGATGCTTGCGATATTGTGTTTAGCCAGGAATACGTGACCCCTGTCGGAACATTTAAAACACTGGATTATCCGGCCACGGCAACCGGACCCAAAGTAAACGATATCATGAAAGGTTCGGAAGGCTGTTTCGGCATTCTGGTTGAAGTTACCATGAAAATTTTCCGCTATATGCCTGAGAACCGCGCCCGTTTCAGTTTCATGTATCCCACATGGGAAGCCGCGGTGAATGCCAGCCGCGAAATCATGCAATCCGAATTCGGTAAACCTGCCATCTATCGTATCTCCGATCCGGAAGAAACCGACAGGGGATTGAAACTCTATGGCATGCCGGGATTTGTAGATAAATTTCTTGCGCTGCGGGGATTTAAGCCCATGCAGCGTTGTTTGTCTCTGGGCAATGTCGAAGGCGACAGAGACTACACCTGTCTGGTCACGCGGAAGATTAAAGCTATCGCCCGTAAGCACGGCGCCATGTCGCTGGGCAGTTATGCCTCGCGTAAATGGGAACACACCCGTTACACCGAACCGTACATGCGCGAGGATCTGGGCGACTACAACATTCTGATCGATACACTGGAGGCCGCTGTAACCTGGGATAATCTCCACCGTGTGCACGAGGGCGTCCGCGCCTATGTCAAAAGCCGGCCGGACACGATGTGCATGACGCACGCCTCGCACTTTTACCCGCAGGGAACAAATCTCTATTTTATTTTCATCGCGCATATGAATGATCTCGATGAATTCCAAAAATTCAAACGGGGCATCATAGACAATATTCAGAATTACGGCGGCTCGCTGAGCCACCACCACGGTGTCGGCCGCATGATCGGTCCCTGGATGGAAACACATCTGGGGAAAGAACAGATGGCTGTTCTGCGCGCGCTGAAGAAGCATTTCGATCCGCGCAATATCATGAATCCCGGCGGTCAAATGGGCCTGGATTGATTACCGGTAACCGGAAATAAACCCGAATTGCACCACAAATTCTTCAATATCGTGATAAGGAGGAAGGCATGCAAAAAGAGGGGGAAACGGATAAAATAAGGGCTCGGGTCATTCTGGCGGACACAAAGCCGGGCATCGCGAAAGCGGTAAGCGCGGTCTTCGAGCATTTCGGGGGCGGCGGCAGTATGCTTCGCTCCAGCCGGGACGTTTATATCAAGGTCAACGCGGTGGGTCTCGAACCGTATGTTTATACCGACCCGGAAGTTTTGCGCGAAACCATCCTTTACTTCCGTTCCTGTGGAGCGCGCACGATCTATGTCATTGAAAACTGCACACAGGCAAACTTCACGCGTCTGGTGTTCCATGCCATAGGCTATCTGAAAGTCTGCAGGGAAACGGGCGCCCATCCTGTGTATCTTGATGAAACCGGGCCGGTCCCGATCTTTTTAGAAGGCATCGAAGAATTCATCGATATCTCCCGTTTTGTCTTCGAACGGCTCATTGAAAAACGCGCCGAAAATTTTTACCTGTCACTGCCCAAGCTCAAAACCCACTCTATGTCACAAGTGACCCTTTCCATCAAAAATCAGTTCGGTCTCGTGCATCAGTCAAGCCGCATTGCGGACCACAACTATCGCCTTCACCAGAAGTTCGCGGACATCTATCGTGTGCTCAGGCCGGACTTTGCTTTAATTGATGGCCTTATTGCCACCACACACGGTCATTATCCATCGACCTATAATGCTTCCAAGTGCGTGGTGCCCATGGATCTGCTCATCGGCGGTCCCGATCCGCTGGCTACGGATGTCGTGGGGGCGGCCCTTATGGGCTTTTCCCTGCAGGACGTTTTGCATCTGGAACGCTCAAGCGCCACCGGCATCGGTCAGGGCGACATCACCAAAATCGATATCATCAACAGGGACCTGTTTGAATCCCGCAAGAAACAGCTCACCTGCGAATTGCTTGATGATTATCCCGCGGATATAACTTTTCTTAGAGGGAAGGAGCGCTGCTGCAAAGAGGGGTGCCGCCGTAATACCGAAACAGTAGTCGAGATGCTCTACCGCGATCATAACGGCAAGGGCGGTTTTACAATTCTGATGGGAAAGGGCATCGATAAAGACGCGGTCGATCGGATCAAAGGCCGGGTGCATATCGCCGGCAGCTGCGCCATACAGGATTATGGTGTGGCGCTCCAGATCAGGCTGGGTAAGCGCAATGTGACCATGAGCCCGGGATGCAATAACCTGGCGCTGACAACCTATGGCCTTTGCAAAAATATGCGGATTCATCCGGTACAGTTATCGGGGGTTGATTTTGCGCATACCGCCGCTCTGTTTGTTACGGCAAAGATCAAAGGTTCACAGGCCAATATTGTTCCGCTTATTTAAACTTAGAGTTTTTTATAAAACATAGCGAGGTGCATATGCCAAAATTAAATGATCAATCGAAAGAATTAATCCTGTCCATAGACGCGGGCACGCAGTCCATCAGGGCGGCCCTTATTGATTTAAACGGAAACATACTTCATATCGTTAAAACGCCAATCCAGCCTTACTTCTCCGAGCATCCCGGCTGGGCGGAGCAGCAGCCGGATTATTACTGGGAGGTGCTCTGTAAAACAACGGGTCAACTGCTGCGCGATCAGGAAACTCTTAAAAAAAATATAGCAGGGGTCACTCTTACGACGCAACGGGCCACCATGATCAATGTGGACGAAAACGGTAAGGCGCTCCGGCCGGCGATTACCTGGCTGGACCAGCGAAAGGCGGACTCGCGGAAAATACTGTCCAACGCTCTGCGGCCCGCGCTCAAAGCGGTCAATCTGCTGGATACCCTCGAAGGTGTAATAAAGGATTGCGAGGCGAACTGGATATGCCAGCAGCAGCCCGATATATGGAAAAAAACACATAAATATTTAACCGTATCCGGGTTCTTCACGCACCGGCTCACCGGAGAGTTTGTGGATACCGTGGGCAACAACATCGGCTATCTGCCGTTTAATAATAAGACCTATCAATGGGCGGGGAAATACGATTTTAAATGGCTGCTGTTTAAGATCGAGCGGGAAAAACTGCCGAATCTCGTGAAGCCGTCGGAAATGATGGGGCAGATTACAAAAAAGGCGTCTTCAGAAACGGGCATTCCGGAAGGGCTGCCGGTATTCGCGGCGGGGTCGGACAAGGGCTGCGAAATACTGGGTTCCGGTTGTCTTACGCCGGAGACGGGATGCCTTAGCTTCGGGACGATCGCGACGTTTGACGTGGCCACTCCAAAGTATGTCGAACTGCGTCCGATGATACCGCCGTATCCCGCGTGCGTTCCGGACACTTATTATACTGAAATCTCGATATTCCGCGGTTTCTGGATGGTAAGCTGGTTCAAGGAAGAGTTCGGCCTGCAGGAATGTACGATTGCCAAGCAAAAGGATCAGGCGCCGGAAACGCTTTTTGATTCGTTGATTCAGAATGTGCCGGCCGGTTCCATGGGATTAATGCTCCAGCCTTATTGGACTCCGGGCAGGGATGTTGATTCCTACGCGAAGGGATCCATTATCGGTTTCGGCGATGTGCATAATAGGGCCTATCTGTATCGCGCCATCCTTGAGGGACTGGTCTATGGATTAAGGGAAGGGGGAGAACTGACGCAGCGTAAGACAAAAGTGCCGGTGACCAGCCTGAAGGTTTCCGGAGGCGGTTCGCAAAGCGACGCGGCCATGCAGATTACAGCCGATATTTTCGGCATGGCGGCCCAGCGCCCGCACACCTTTGAGACATCCGCTCTCGGCGCGGCAATTGACGCGGCCATCGGGCTCAAACTTTATTCCGATTTCCCGTCCGCGGTGAAGGCAATGACCAGAACCGGCAGGGTGTTCGAGCCGATTCAGGATCATCAAAAGCTCTACGATGAGCTCTATACAAGAGTTTATCGTAAAATGTACGGGCGTCTAAGGCCTCTGTTTAAGGAGATTAAAGATATAACAGGATATCCTCCGGAAGACTGATCCCCATCCGCATACGTTGGATAACTTTGTTGGCTTCGTTGTCGGCTTCCTCAACGTATATAAATACGCCTCGTCGCCTTCGCCTAGCCGCCTCGTTATCCTTAGTCTGCAAATGGGTATAAAAATACATCCTCCGGAAGACTGATACCCATCCGCATACGTTGGATAACTTTGTTGGCTTCGTTGTCGGCTTCCTCAACGTATATAAAATACGCCTCGTCGCCTCCGCCTAGCCGCCTCGTTATCCTTAGTCTGCAAATGGGTATAAAAATACATCCTCCGGAAGACTGATACCCATTCGCATACGTTGGATAACTTTGTAGACTTTTTCAACATCAAGTCATGCCCAGTCTTCTTGACTCGGCCTGACTTTTGGTCAAGGCGGAGTGTTGCCCAAATGTCCTTTTCGCCGCCGAAAACGTTTTGAATAAATCTAAGGCTCGTTTCAGGCAATGACAAAACTCGCCTTCGGCTCAAACAGTTGTCATTGCAGATCTTTCACTTCGCCAAGATTTATATATCAAAACGCTTTCAATGGCCGCTCAAATGGATTTTATTTGGGCAACAGTCTGTTCTCGGCTTTTCATCTCCGCAAACTCGGCCGAGTCTTTTCGATTCGGCCGTTCATCTTATTAGCGAGAAAATTCCATTGGATTTTAAAACGATTTTGCCCTAAAATTCTCCTACAATGTTGCTTTCCGCAGAGATAAAAAACTTAAGATGAAGAACGAGCTTTTTTTGACGAGCATAGACCACAAAAAACTATCGGGAAGGGAGACCTGAATCATGGCTGGTTTTGTTGAGTACGAGAAATACGACGGACTGGGATTAGCAAAACTTGTAAGGGAGAAAAAAATTTCTCCTGCCGAACTTTGCGAAGAAGCAATAAGCCGCGTGGAGAAAATCAACCCCGTTATCAACGCGGTGGTAACTCCGATGTTCGATATCGGGCGGGCCGCAGCCAAAAACCCTCTACCTGACGGTCCGTTTAGCGGCGTTCCTTTTCTCATGAAAGATTTAATCAGCTGTTACGCCGGAGTCAAATTGACATGGGGCTGCCGCGCGTACAAAGATTATGTTCCCGATTATGACAGCGAGCTTGTGATACGCTTCAAAAGAGCGGGTCTGATCGCGTTGGGGAAAACCAACACTCCTGAATTCGGTTTGATGGGCATAACTGAACCGGAATTGTTCGGACCGACGCGCAATCCGTGGAATATCGAGCACACTCCCGGAGGGTCAAGCGGGGGCTCTGCAGCCGCGGTGGCTGCCGGCATAGTGCCTTTGGCCTCTGGCGGCGATGGAGGCGGTTCCATCCGTATTCCTGCTTGTTATTGCGGCCTGTTCGGCCTGAAACCTTCACGGGGACGCAATCCGACAGGGCCGATGTTCGGCGAGTTATGGCAGGGCGCGACGGTGGAGCATGTGCTGACGCGCTCAGTTCGGGACTGCGCCATGATGCTCGACGCGACTCAAGGAGCCGATCCGGGCGCGCCATATATTCTAAAACCTCCGGAAATACCTTACAGCGAAGAAATAAATCGGGAACCCGGCTCATTAAAAATCGCCTTTAACACTGAATCTCCACTGGGTACAGAAACGCATGAGTACTGCAAACAGGCGGTTTATGAAACCGTCAAACTGCTGGAAGAGTTGGGACATAAAGTGGAAGAGGCCAGGCCGGAACTTGACGGCATAAAACTGGCTAACTCTTATTTCACTATGTATTTTGCGGAAACCGCGGCTGATATAGAATTGTCGGAATCTGTGCTGAAGAAAAAAGTCGGACGGAAAGATTTTGAAATAACGACATGGTTTTTCGGTGAACTTGGTCATTGTTACAGCGCGGCGGATTTTGTGAGCGCCATGCGGGAATGGGATATCGCCGCCAGAGTGATGGGACAGTTTCATTTAAAATACGATTTATATCTTACTCCGACAGTGGCATTCCCCGCGGCAAAAATAGGAGAGCTTCTGCCGAAATCATACGAAAAGGCCGCCATGGAAATATTAAGTATCCTGAAACTTGGCTCTTTAGCTAAAGCAACCGGAATGATAAATCAAATTGCCATACAAACCCTTGCCAAAACACCGTTCACCCAGATAGGCAACTTTACCGGCCAGCCCGCGATGAACGTGCCCCTCCAATGGGATAAAAACGGCATGCCCTGCGGCGTCCAGTTTATAGCGCCCTTTGGCGATGAAGCCACTCTGTTTCGGCTTGCGTCTCAGTTGGAAAAAGCAAAGCCGTGGTTTGATAAGCGCCCGTCACTACCCACTTCCACTGGATGATGTAATTTATCAGTCAAGGGCAGCTTGTCTTCCGTCAGTATCAGGGCTTGTTGGTCACGGGGATGAAAGCGTCCGACACGTTGACAATCGTCTCCTGCTGCGGCAGCTGCTGAATCGAAAGAGCGTTCTTCGGCTGCTTGGCCAGTTCAATCATTCTTAGTGTCCTGTCTTTTTGGCAGTGGAAATAATACCGTTTGCGCTTCAGGTCGCACAGGCTCGTCCACATGGTCGAATCCTGAATCTGCTGTCCCGTTCCGGACGGGGAATCCGCAATGACCGAACCCACCGGGATATCGAACTGATTGAGAATGCGGAAAGCGTCCGCGATGGCGTCATCCGGCCCGGTGCCCGTGCGCGGCATAGATGTGCTCAGGAAAAACATCGCGCGGACAAAACGTGACGGAGGCGTGAAATCCCCCGGCAGGCCAATTGCCCCCGTGCCGTTTCCCAGTTTGTTGTACGTCTTCCCGCTGAAAACGGCGCTGTTTCTGGTGAGCGCCTGCAGACCGATATAATTCTGCACGTTGGTTGTGTGCCAGTCGTAAGTCGGGTCGTTGGTTATGACGCCCGCGCTTTCAAAAATCTTCGCCTTTCCTTTTTTGAACTCGATGACGATGGCAGCGCCACTTTCATCCATCACGGCATAGTGCAACTGCGGACATGTTTTGCTCGTGCACATCGGCTTGCCCTTGATTGTCAGAGTGAATTGGGCGACATCGACAGTGTTCTGCTCCAGGGCATCCCTGACTTCCTTTACTGTGGCGAAATTGCTGAGCACCCAGGAGACGAAATCCGTATCGGCAATAGCCTTGCCGGTTATCGGGTTCGTATTGTATTCCTCGTACCCCATGTGATAGAAGGCTCCGCAGGCCAGTCCCTTTTCATTAATTCCGTCCGCGACTTCATCAAGAATGGGAATGTCGGGGCGCGACGGGCTCATGCCGACATGCTGGTATTTCGCCGTCCAGTTAAATCCGAACACGCCGCTTCCGCAGATGCCGTACTTGCAGCTTTTATAAATGTAGCCCTTGGGCACAGAGATGAGCTGCCAGCCGGTGACATCGGGCCCGAACTCCATGGTGCGCGCCTGAAAGGCGTATAGACCGTCAGGAGCACCCTGGAGGGATTCCACGGAGAACATCAGACCGGTACAGGCATCGGCTTTTGGTAACACGAAAAAAAACACTGTGACGAACGCCAACAAACAAAGAAATTTAATTTTCGGGATCATATATTGCTCCTTAATGAAGATTTGTTGACTAATGCGATTAAATATTACGCAAACTGATAGAGACTGTACGAAATCCGCCGGACGCCGCGATAATCCCAAATTACACAAACACGGGACCCCTCTGGTCTATGGCTCTCAATACAAGGGGAAATATCCCTAGCAAAAACATAATACATTACACTGTTATTAGCAATAATATTTCCTTTTAAAATTGTTGTTCCTATCTTTTTTCAATGAAAAATCACTGATAGAAACCGATCAAAAACGGCTGGCATTTTCAGACGTAATCGTATAGTAAGAAGGGTTGTAAGATTACAAATCAGCCCTTTGCGGACGTTTTGCGTTTAAAATCAAGGGCAATAGGAGTTTATCATGTCTTCAGAAAAAAATAATCCCCGGTTCAGCGGCGCGTCTAAATATGTTTTAGATGATGAACTGGCGAAAATCGTAGATGTTTCAATGACTTTGGAAATGCCTCTTTTACTCAAAGGCGAACCCGGCACGGGAAAGACGATGCTGGCCCATGCCATCGCCGAGAGTCTTCAAATGCCACTGATTGTTTTGAACGTCAAGTCAAGCATGAAGCTTATCGAGGCGCTGTATCAGTACGACACACTGACCCGTCTCAATGACAGCCGTTTTGGCGATTCCAGGCGCGATGTGAGCAATATCGAATCCTATATTAAAATGGGCAAGGTCGGTCAGGCTTTCACGGCCGATAAAAGAACAATTCTCCTCATTGATGAGATTGACAAAGCCGACACGGATTTTCAGGACGATATGCTGGATGTCCTTGATCAAATGCAGTTCGATATTATAGAAATCGACAAAACCGTCAAGGCCAAACACCGTCCCGTGATTATCATTACCTCCAATGCCAAGAAAGATCTCTCCGATCCGTTTCTGGGACGCTGCAATTTTCACCATATCGCTTTTCCCGATCCCGATATGATGCGCATGATCGTGGAAGTGCATTTCCCCAAACTGGATGAAGAATTGATGAGCGTATGCATCAGCACGTTTTACCGTTTGCGCGAACTGCGGGGGATTGAGAAAAAACCGGCCACGCGGGAATTGATCAACTGGATTCGCGCTTTGAAGAGCGATCCTGACTTCAGGCCGAAAACGCTTCTTCAGGGCAGAGTTCCGTATCTGGGAATCCTGTTCAAGAAAAGCGCCGACCTTCAGCAGGCCGTTCAGCAGGTTGTTAAATCGAGGGGTTGAGGTTTAATTCGTGTTTGTTGATTTTTTTTATACGTTGAGAGAACGCGGAATTCCTGTCACGCCGACGTCTTTTCTGCGCCTGCAAAAAGCGATGAACGCGGGGCTTGTTCATTCCCTCGATGATTTTTACACAGTTGCCCGAACGATTCTCGTGAAGAGCGAACGCTTTTTCGATACTTACGATCAGATATTTGCCCACCATTTTGAAAACGCTTCCCTGGAAGATCCCACGGCCGTGGAATTGACGGCAATCGCCCGCGCCATGCTTGAGGAATGGCTGCAAAATCCCGAAGGAATGGCGGAAGCTCTGGGAATTGATCAAGAGAAACTCAAAAAGATGACGCCGGAAGAACTGATTCAATATTTTCTTGATCGTTTGAAGGAGCAAACCGAAGCTCACCACGGCGGGAATAAATGGATCGGGACGGGAGGGACGTCACCCACGGGACACTCGGGTATTCATCCGGGCGGAATGCGTGTCGGCGGAGCGTCGAGAAATCATTCGGCCATCAAAGTCGCCCTGGAGCGGCGCTTTCGGGATTATTCTCAGGAAGGCCCCCTTACACAGTCTCAAATGGGCGAAGCGCTCAAGAGGCTGCGCCGCATGGCGCCCACCGGGCCGAAAGATATCGTGAACATTGACAAGACTATCTATGAAACCATGCGCAATGCCGGTGAAATCGACATAATCTTCGACCGCCGCCTGGCCGACCGCCTGAAGGTTGTGCTCATGATTGACAACGGCGGCTGGTCCATGGACCCGTATATTGATGTTGTCCAGACTCTTTTTCATTACGCCAGTTCTCAATTCAAGGATTTAAAAATTTATTTTTTCCATAATACCATATACAGCCGCGTCTGGTCCGATCCGCAAAGATATTACAAACCGCAGGATGTTGACGATTTTATTCGCTGGGATCCGGAAACCCGTTTTATCATTGTGGGGGACGCCAATATGGCTCCATATGAATTGGTTCACCCCAATGGATCTATTTACATAGACGCCAAACAAACGGGCGTTAGTTTAGAACGCCTGAAATTACTGGCGGGAACTTTCCGCCACAGTGTCTGGTTAAATCCAATGTCTATTCAGGAATGGCGTTACAGCAGGACAACGGAAATAATCCGTCAGGTTTTTCCCATGTTCGAACTTACTCTCGACGGTTTGGAAAAAGCTGTGCAGTTCTTAACGTCCGCGTCATAGGAATAAGGACACTTCATTTAAAACAATTCTTAAGCTTCAAGATAGACTTAAATAAAAGCTGTTTAAATGTGCAGACTTAATATATAATTAATCCGCAAATCCGGAGGCTGTCATCCTTTGGTTATCATGTAAACTGCCGATGATTCTCTGAGAGTTGAGGGCAAACTGTCATGCATAAAATGGGGGCATCATGCTGATAGACAGGGAAAAAGTTCATAGGGAGTTGGATATACCGGAAGATCTTTATGATGAATTATTGGAGATGTTTATCGAACAGACAGAGCCGGCCTTGAAAACACTGGAGGAAATCGCAGATCATAAAAATTATGAAGAAATCCGGAAAAGCGCTCATCTGATACACGGTTCGGCCGGGAACCTGCGCATTACAGGAATTCAGTCAATAGCAAAAGAGATAGAAATAGAATCGGTAGAAAAACAGGACATTATTATTATAAAAAGCAATATCGGAAAACTAAGGGCCGCTTTTGAGGAAGTTAAAAGAGAGGTGTCCGGTGGCTGACGCAAAAAGAATTCTGGTTGTCGATGACGACAAAATATTTCTAAAAATAGTCGAGCATGACCTGACTAAAAACGGATTTTCCGTTATGACAGCTGAAAGTGGGGAAGAGGGCATAATTCTGGCGAAAATAGAAAGTCCCGATTTAATATTGCTTGATATTCAAATGCCGAATATTGGGGGGGGAGAAGTGGTGGAGATGTTGCAGGAGAGCCTCCAGACACAGGACATTCCCATAATCTTTGTTACGGCATTATTGTCCAAAGATGAAGAGATAAAACGAAAGAACATTATCGGCGGGCATTATTTTTTGTCTAAACCGTACAAAATAGAGGAATTGCTGGAAAAAATAGACAAGTATTTAGGTTAATGTATTCGTTTGAGGATTGTTTGGCAAAGATTATCCGGAATCCTGATTTAAAGACTGAATTCTTAAAATAGAGGTAAAATAATTACGATGAAGACTGTAGCTATAATAGCGCATGATGGAAAAAAAGCGGAAATGGTTGCTTTCGTAAAAGACAACTTTGACATACTGAAAAAATTTAATCTGGTTGCTACAGGTACTACGGGCACCCATATTGAAAAAGCAGGTCTGAGCGTTGAGAAGAAACACTCAGGCCCTCTCGGCGGCGATGCCCAGATCGCAGCCGACGTTGTTGATGGAAAAATTCAGGCGGTTATATTCCTGCGCGACCCGTTGGGAAATCATCCGCATGATCCCGATATTTTTATGTTGATGCGCATATGTGATGTTCATAATATCCCATTGGCGACCAATACGGCTACGGCATATTTAATTATTAAATCTTTGGAAGAATAATTTTATTGCCGTTACGATCATCCCCAGACGCCATCTTTTGTTTTCAATATTTAATTGACACGTAACGCCTCGTATTATAATTTCCATTTGTCAAAATCTTCATACTATTAAGAAGGAAGGAATTCAATAATGATCAGTCCGGATGCGAAAAATGTGATGGCCTTTATGGCCAAAATGAAAGTGCCGAATATTCGCGAACTTCCTATCGAGCTTTGCCGTAAGGGGCTGGCGGATATGATGTCATTTTCCATGGCGCCGGCAGGTTGCAAAATCGAAGAGATCAACGCCGGAGGCCCTGACGCGTTGTGGGTGGATGCTTCTGGAAATAACAACAAAGCAACAATTCTCTATCTTCATGGCGGGGGGTACACGATGGGGTCTGCGAGGACTCACGTGCCGATTACCGGCGCGTTGAGTGAATTATCTCAAATCAGAGTTTTATCGGTGGATTACCGTCTTGCACCGGAAGATCCGCATCCAGCCGCTGTTCAGGACGCTGTCTGTGCGTATCGCTGGCTATTAAAGCAGGGTGTATCCGCAAAGTCCATCGTCATCGGCGGGGATTCAGCCGGAGGAGGTCTCACATTCGCGACCATGCTTGAACTCAAAGAGAAAGGTGATCCGCTGCCCGCTGCGGCCTTTGCCATATCGCCATGGGTTGATCTCGCCGCGACCGGCAAGACCGTTTTGACAAAAGCTGCAATTGATCCCATAATAACCGAAGCGGGGTTGTATTATATGGCTTCTCTTTACGCGCGGGATGCGGATTTACGCTTGCCGTTGATTTCTCCCCTGTACGCGGATTTAAACGGTTTGCCTCCTGTGCTGATTCACGTGGGAACAAGCGAAATGCTCCTTGACGACTCAAGACGCATGGCGCGGGCGCTTGCGAGCGCCGGTGTTGATTGTGAGATCAAAGAATGGAAAGATATGTTTCACGTTTTCCACACCGTGGTAAGCCTGCCCGAAGCGGGAAGGGCGAACAGGGAACTCGCGGCCTTCATCAGAAGCCATATTTACAAAGGTTAATGATTGTTTTGAAATACGATGAACAGAGCTTGACCTCGCCATTATCAATTTGATGGTCCAAAGCGGATTAGACACGGCCGCCTGGATTTCGATTAAAATGACTTTATTCCATGGAGTATCTGCCGCCGATTGAAAGAAGCGTCTGGGAAGAAAATATTAAACACCTGGTCAATCTTGTGTTATCTTTTAAAATTCCGGCAACAGCCGGAGCGTCTGCCAAAAAATTACAGGCAGAATCAAAGAATAATCCTTCAAAACATCAACATAGATTGTAATCTTAACTTGTTACCGGCATTACAGACCTTTTTTGACGGTCAATGTTTCCTTGACATACAAATCCGTTCTTCTTATACTTCTTAAACTCAACTGGGGAGGTGGTATAAAGATGAAAAGCGATACTTTTACCTTTAAAGCGTCGGACGGGATTCAGATATTCACTTACAGATGGGTGCCGGATGACCTATCCACTGTAAAGGGAGTTGTTCAGATAGCTCACGGAATGGCCGAGCATGCGGCCCGATACGAGCGCTTTGCCGGGGCGCTGACAAAAGCGGGATATGCCGTATACGCGAATGATCACAGGGGACACGGTAAAACGGCCGGTTCGCTTGCTGATCTGGGTTATTTTGCCGACGAAAACGGCTGGGAAAAAGTTGTGGAAGACATCCACACACTGACCGGCATCATAAAAAAGGAGTATCCAAACAAGCCGTTTTTTCTCTTCGGCCACAGCATGGGCTCTTTTCTCTCACGCCACTACGCCATGCTTTACGCAAGCGAGCTCACAGGGCTTGTTCTTTCAGGCACAGGCGGCGATCCGGGCGCTATCGGGAAAATAGGTCTGTTTATCGCAAAAATGGATGCCCGGCTTCACGGGAAAAAGGCGAAGAGTGAAATCATGAACAAGATGTCCTTTGGCGCTTTCAATAACGCGTTCAAGCCCAACCGCACTGATTATGACTGGCTCTCCAGAGATAACGCCGAAGTGGATAAGTACGTTAGTGATCCATTATGCGGAGCAGTTTTTACAGCAGGTTTTTTCTGTGACATGCTGGGAGGCCTGGGCTTCATCAATAATAAGGAAAATATCGGAAAGATTCCGAAGAACCTGCCCATTTATATCTTCTCCGGCGCGAAAGATCCCGTTGGCGCGAACACAAAAGGCGTTACTCAGGTATATCAATCGCTGAAAAACGCGGGCATTAGCGATTTGACTCTCAAATTCTACGAAGATGGACGGCACGAGATGCTCAATGAGATTAATCGTGAGATTGTTTTTCAGGACGTAATCGCGTGGCTCGATAAGCATGTTTGATGGCCGGTTTCACAGGACATCGTAAAAAATGACTATTTAAAGATTATGAGGATATTATGAGAGAAGATAATAATGTCATAAAGAATCGGATGGGCCGTCGATCATTTCTGAAAAAAGTTACCACTTTCTTGGGCGGTATAACTGTCATGAATTGGAGTTTGTTTCCTTTTAAAAGCGCCGCGGCTGCTGTAAACGGAAATAATAATGCCCGAAAACTTATCTTCATCGCCATCGATGCCCTCCACCCGAAATACTTTGGGCTTGATGCCAGGGGACTGCCGGGAGGCAGCAGGGGCAACTGGCTGATGCCCAATATCAATGCCTTCCTGGAGACATCATTGTGGTATAAAAATGCCCGGTCATTTCTTCCCGCGGCAACGGACATGAATCATCTAAACGTTTTGGCAGGAACATCTTCCGGACAGAGCGGTATTATCAGCGTTTGGGCGCAGCCCACCGGATGGGATGAGAACGGAGACGCCGTAATCACCCGCACCAGCATGTCTTATGCCCGAGATGATAAGGGCAGACCGGTGGATACTCTTTTTAGGGCGTGGAAGCGGCGGTGGCCTGAATCCAAAACCATGCTCATTACGGGAAAGGAATGGGTGGGTGAGATGTTCCGTGAAAACGGTAACAAATCATCCGGCATTGATATTCTGGTAACCGGCACTGATCATCCCTCCTATTTAAAACCTCCGCAAAAAGAAAGCTTCGCGCATCCTGACACAGACACGAATGTGGCCTGTGAGCCGGAATCGGGACATCTCGGATTTTTCGGGAAATCCATGAGTCCAAGCAGCGTTATGACGAGGCTCTTTACGGGTCAGGGCGGTCAGCTGACCTGGCAGATGGAAAATTTCCCCGAGCATTTTCCGCATGACAGATGGATCGTAGATTCGGCTTTGGAAATATTCAATCGCGAACGGCCCGATATGGCCTATATTCTCCTTGCCCAGTGCGACGACGCGGGGCATGCCATCGGGTCCGCATGGGATCCATCGGAGTTTATCAATATTAATCCGCCGTATGAACCGCCGCATGGTTGTGAAAACAAGCCTGAATATCAACTGGTCAGCAGCAGAAACAAGCTTCTTTTCAAAGAAGCAAGCCTGAATGTTATCCGGGATGTGGATATACAATTCGGGCGTCTAATAGACGGATTGAAGAAGCAGGGTATGTTTGATAACGCGAATATCATTCTCTTGAGCGACCATTCGGCGGTGAATCATCTTTATACCGAAGATTTTTCATCCACCGATTGCGAGGGTATTCTGGAAAGTGCGGGAATTATCGGAAAGGGCGAACCGGGAAAGAAGGAGATGTATTCCTTCAGCGTTAGCAGTTACGGGGTGATGTACTGGAGGGGAAATAAGGAAAAAGCTGCCGATGCGAAGAAAGTATTATTGGCTCACAGGGCGCAAAATCCCCAGACAGGGAAGGAAGAATGTCCATGGTGGGTTCTGGATAGATCGGATATGAAAAACGGCGTGAAAGACGTGTGCTTGCCCGGTGAACTCTATCATAACTACTATGTAGAGATTGATAAGGAAAAGACAATCATATGGCCCGATCTAATCATCCTGGCGAAAAACGGCTGGCAGATTCCTGTTTATAACGGACAGATTCCCAATGTCGGCATCAAGGCGCCGAAATGGTCGCCTCCCTGGCGTGTTTATAATGGCGGCCACGGATCGGTGGATACACTTCCCATTGTTGCCGCGATATCGATACCCGGCGGGAAGAAGGGTACGCATGAAAGACATATCCGCATCGCGGATCTGGGTGTTACCGCGGCGGCTCTGTCGGGATTAAAATTGAAGAGTACTACTGTCGGGAAAGATTTGAGCAAAGATTTGGTTTGAACATGATAATTTTTCCGCTCTGTTTTTTTTATCATGGAGATCACGAAAATTTAAATGGGCATCAGGAAATTATAATGGGTCTTCTAGAGGAAGATATCAGGAACTTTTTAAAAAGTCAGGGTGTCGGGGTAATCGGCATAGCCGGTCCTGAAAGACTCGAAGGCCCCCCTTCTCTTGATCCCGCCTATACGATGCGCGGAGCAAAATCTATAATATCTTTTGCCATGCCCATGGATGTGGGTGCCATCTATGATTTCCTGTCCAAAAAAACGCCGGTTACTCATAACACCGATCAGCTGATCTTGAATCAGAAAATCCACCACATAGCACGGCGGCTCGCGGATTATCTGAATAAACTGGGCCACAGGGCTCGCCCCGTTCCAACCAATAACACCTATCGCCGTTCTTTGGATGTATATTCCACGCATCCGAGTTTTTCTCATCGCTTCGGAGCTATTGTCAGCGGCATAGGAGGGCAGGGTATGTCCGGCAATGTCATGACTAAAGAATATGGGGCGGCCATTTATCTCTCGACAGTGGTGACTGATGCGGTTCTCAAAAGCGATCCCATGCTTGAGCCTGATTATTTTATTGATCATTACTGCAAAAAATGTCTTATCTGCGACAAGGCGTGCCCGGCAAAAATGTTCGAGATGGAAAAGAAAGAGTATGTTCTCTTAAATGGCGAACTTCATCCGCGGGGAAGGCGCAGGAGCATAGATTTGTGCAATGCTTCATGCTTCGGTCTTCATAGTTTATCTCCGGATAAGAAATTTTCCAGTTGGGGACGGCACTGGATAAGTTCATGGGTGGGAAAGGAGCCTGACTGCGAAAAAGAGAACATTAGAAAGAAATTGCTTATTAAAGGGGCGTCGGTGGGTGATTCCACAGTGCGTTATAAACTAATTCACAGCATTGGCTCTGAACTGCATCCCGAGGAATGGATAGATGAATGGAAGATCGTAAAAAGGTTTGAAGACCTTCCGCATGACGAACTTGAACGGCGAAAAGTGCAGGCCGGTCTTATAAAAAAGTACCTCGGGATTTCTATTGAAGATCCGAACGTGCTCACTTGCGGACAATGTGCGCTCGTATGTGGGCCCGATATCAAAGAATCGGCGAAACGGTTGAATCTTCTGCGCGAAGGAGGCATCGTCGTACCGGGAGAGGACGGCAGAACCGTTGTGGTGAAAAACTTTGAAAATGCCCTGAGAATCCGCAAACAATATCCTTTTAAAATATCCCGTTTGCGGATGATTTCCGACAGTTTTCGATCAGGCGTATTATGGATGTCATATTACTTCGGTATAGAACCGAAATCGATTTTTCAAAACTGGATTTATCAGCGTAAGCTAAAGCAAGCCGTTCAGAGAGTTAAATAACGTGATAATCAGGTTCTGCTGTTAGTGATGATGGTAAAAAGCGCTTGATTTTTCATGGACCCGAAGCGTCGTAACATCATGCTTTCTATAAGGAAGCGGAATATTCCTTTTTGAATATTGTTCGCGTAAATCATTATCGATAAAAATATAGCTTGACTATTGCCGGCAATTGACATAGAATATTTCTAACTTCGGATATTTAGCAATAGAGATACGAAGGAAAGAGTTGAATTTAGACATTTTGAAGCACGCAGGTTAGCCACCAGGTACTTTAGAGTCTTGGTGGCTTTTATAGTTCTATCATAGTGCTGATTCGACTTTTGGAAATTCTAAGAAAGGAGGATACGCATTATGGCACAAGGTAAAGTAAAGTGGTTCAACGAACGCAAGGGTTTCGGCTTCATCGAGAAAGAAGAAGGCGGAGATGTTTTTGTACATTTCAGCGCAATTCAGGCCAACGGCTTCAAGACGTTAAATGAGGGCCAGCTTGTTAGTTTTGATGTTGTCCAAGGCAAAAAAGGCCAGGAAGCAGAAAACGTTAAACCTGTCTAGTTTTTGTTGAAAACTAAAAAAATTGAGCACTCTTGTATGAGAAATCATTCAGGAGTGCTTTTTTTTATATTACTTCACGCTATTTTGAATGTTCAGTCTTCTGCGAAATGCATCGGCTTCCTCTCCAAAAACACTATTCTGCAGTTCTTGGACAGCTTCCGCTTTTTTAGCGTCGGCGATTTCAGGATTATTCATAATTTCTTTTTCCCGGGCATAGTAATCGGCTTCCCTTTTTTTGTCGGCCTCCAGTTGTTCATCCACCTGTTCCAGTCTGGCGATTTGATCGGATGAAAAATAATCCTTTCGGAACTCCTTTATCTTTTCCATGCGTTCGGCATCCGGCATTTCATTAAGGTCCCTTTGATAAATGGCCTGTTTTTCCTGATAACTCGCGAATTTTTCAGGATCACTTTGCGGAGAATCTTCGATCAAGGCGGCATCCGCTCCCCACATATCTTCTTTAAGAGCGGTTATTCTTTTTTCCTTCTCAGCGCCATAAAGATTCTGATCCACCTTTATGATGTTTTTTCTGATCGTATATTCATCTGCTTTGACTTCAGCGCCCCACATCGCGTCCGCTATTTCAATGCCAAAAATCTGCCTGCGATAATCCTGAACGGTTTGAAGATACCTGAGGAGTTCATCGGCGTTTTTAGGTTTACCCCATGATTTAACCTTTTCTCTGAGGCTGATTTCATAATCAAAGAACTTTTCATAAAGCGCGAACATTTCCTGGGCCTTTTGCGGGTCAAAAACCGAAATCAGGTATGCTTTTACCGCTTTGAGATGCTCTTCCCTGTTCGTGAATTCCATCTGCGTCTGGATAAATTTAAAAAACCTTACCGTATATGCATTAACAATATCTTTGGAAAATAATTCGCGGGGATTTTCATTAGCCGATTGAGCCGGAAAACCTTTGAGGAACTTCTTCACGTCCTGGATCGGTATCTTTTGATTCATACTGATAATATTAACGGAAACAGTCTTGGGTTGTTTTGGGTAGAGCATATATCCAATTATACACAAAGATGTAATAACTAATCCCGCTATTATTATTTTCTTTTTCATAGTTTGACCCTTAATATTTTCTTGTTCTCATATATATAAGCCGTATTGCCCCGGCCTTTTGACCAGGGGCAATACGGCTCTTTATTGATCTTTACTTATTGATGTTTCTATTAATATCCCTTCGATTTGAGGTCAGCTACGATACTAACGAATTCTGTTGGTGGGTCATAGCCGAGCAGTTCTATTTCCAGAAGACCTACTTCTGACATATGATTTACACCAAACCAGCCTGTGAGCGTTCCTCTGTAAGTACCCCATTGTGCCGATGAAACAGGAACTAAACCATCATTAGTACCCGAACCAAAAACAAGCATAGCCGCCCATAATGGTGAAAGAACCTGACCGCCTATAACTGTCAAGCAATCAGCTCCATAACTCTGATAATAGACACCGGCCATATTTGGTGTATTCGGATTGAATGTATTGATCATCCAGGTTGTTGTTTCCTCTGTTCCGTTTGTAGCACAATCTTGTCCTGTGACACCCATAAATGAATAGACATAATTAAGAAGACCCGCTATTGCGCTTGTCAGCCCTGTATCAGCAGCAAATCCCATGATGACATCGGCAACAGGACTGCCTCTATGCGGACTGCTCATGCTGGTATAACTTGCGACATAAGGCGCCATACCAAGATTTGAAATAGCATAACGTGTATAGAGACCACCATCTGAATGACCGATAAGGTTTATTTTTGCCGCTCCTGAAACCGCCAGAATCGATAAAACCTGAGCTTTCCACTCAGCGCCCTTGATTGCTTTTGACTGCATGGGATCTACACTTGTGATGTAGACACTTGCGCCATTGCTTTGCAAGGTTGATGGGATACTTCCCCAATAATTCGTTATACCCATAACATCAGCATTTGCTCCCATGCCGTGAGAAAGTACGATGGGGTATTTCGTTGCCGCTTTTGTGCTACTGGCCATTGAAATCGTGGGTAAAGCAATCAATAATACGATGATACCAATTAAGACTTTTTTCATTCGTTTTCTCCTTTAACCTGAATTTTTTGGTGAAAAATAACATTAACCTGTTTTTTTAGTATCAAGAGACATCGCTTCCGGAGTCGGGCTATTCAGGCCTCCGCTCCTCGTTCTTCACCCCGCTTGAATTCTATAGTAATAGCAACAAGAATTCCGGATAAAGTAAGTAAAAATATTCACGGAAACACGTAAAAATAACTTGGTAACCAGTATAACGCATGTTATAAATTGTCAAGAGAAATTATAAACCATATTATAAAACATGTTTTATGGAAGTTTGTTGCAAAAGTAGTCAAAGATGTATAAACTGCCTGAAACCGTGATACGGATAATTGAAAAATATGTTGGATCCGCTTACACGGGATTTAAGCGGGATTTGCAGTACGATCACAAATATTAAAGAGATTCCCATGCCGCCAAAAAGAGAGCATAACGCCGAAGATATAATCAATGCCGCCCTCGAGGTCGTTCGCGAACAAGGCTTTGAAAAGCTTTCCACGAGAACTATTGCGGAGAAGCTCCATTCTTCCACCATGCCCATCTATTACAGCGGTATTACCATGTCTGATATTGAGAAAGAAATCGTAACTAAGGCCTGGACCGTTCTTGAGGAATATCGATCTAAGGTTTGGACGGGTGACCGGATTTTTGACCTGATAATCGGTTTTGTCATGTTTTCCAAAGAGGAAAAGAATCTCTTCAAATGTTTTCGCAATGAAAAGCTGACCGCTGTAAATATCGTAAATGCCGAGACACTTTTTCGCAAGGATATGGAACTCATCAAGGATCACGATATCCTAAAGAAGTTATCCCCTGAACAAGCCATGGATGTACTCATTCAAGGATGGATTTTCGCGAACGGGATAGCCCTTGTTGCCAATAGTCCGGTCAAGAATGCTATCACGATGCTTGATTCCGAAGAATCCATCACTAAGTTTGTCAAGGACGCAATGAGAATCTATTGGCGGGGCGCTGAAAGTATCTGGAAAGAAAATAAAGAAAAAACGAGCGGCAATGCATAAATGCCAAATCATCAGATAAGCAGTGGTCTGTAAAAAGACCTGCTTTTTACTTTTCAGCTTCCGGTTCCCATTTACAGCGCCAAGAAGGTTACAATCTTGCTGCCGGTGTTTCTTTTGATTCGCCCTTCACTCTCCAGATAAAGCAGATGCGCGATAGCTTCACCGACAGCAAACCATTTTTGGGCTATGGGGAATTGTTCCCAGTTTTCGCAAGCTATATCCCAGGTCATGCCTGCGGCAATATCGTAGGCGCTCATTGTGTTTTCACCCAAAACATCAAGTACTTCTTTAACTCTTATTTCATGATGTACTTTCAACTCATCTATTCTACCCGCAAGATCGATAAAGGAATTGCGGTGTCCGGGCAGAACGAGTTTTACCGGCAGATTTCTGATCATTTCCAGACTATCCAGATAGTTTTTGAGGGAGTTTACCTCGTATGACCACGACTCGATATGCGGCGTTATATCGTAGAGGACGTGATCGCCGGAAAAAAGTATTTGTTTTTCTTCTTCATAAAGGCAGATATGCCCCTGGGTATGTCCGGGTGTCAGCAGGCATTTAAGCTTGTAGTCGCCGATTTGAATGATGTTGCCATCATCGAGGAGGGTAAAATCAGGGATTTTCTTCGGACTGTATTTTAAACCGGGATGGCTTTCCATGGCTTTTTCAAGTTCCTCGAGTTGAAAACCGTTGTGCAACGCGTAATCCAGCATGGCCTGCCAGTCGATGTTTTCATTGAATACATTGGAATCGATTCTGCTGATATAAACGGTGCTTGTATCTGCAGCCAGCCTGGAAACAAGCCCGGTGTGGTCGGAGTGCATATGAGTAAGCATGAAATCTGTTTTGGATAAATCAATATCGAGAGCGCGCAAGCCTTCCTGCATGGCCTCAAAGCACACGCCGCGGTTAAATCCTGTGTCGATAATCAGATTCCGGTTGTCGGATTTGATGACGTACGAATTAAGGTCTTTGAGTGGACTGTTGGGAAGGGGTATTATGATCTTATAGAGCCGGGGCATTATTTCGTCAGGCATTAAAAACTCCTTGGTAAGACAATCAATAAGGTGGGCGAGGGTAACATATTTGCAGGCGGGATACAAGCTTCCCTGAAAATGCTTAAATATTTAAGCGCCATTGTCATAAAATATTAACTTGACATATTGCGGGGCAACATGTATTAAGAAATTAATCACAAAAGCTCGTTTATGGTGGAATCCCATCTGGCAGTGACTCTTTCCAGTGGGGTTTTTTTTATTTATTAGAAACAGTTAAAAAGGGAAAAGGTAATGAAAATAGAAGATCAGAAACTTCGCAACATCGGTATAAGCGCACATATAGATTCCGGGAAAACCACGCTTACTGAGAGAATTCTTTACTATACGAAAAGAATTCATGCCATCCATGATGTCAAGGGTAAAGATGGCGTCGGGGCCACAATGGATTCCATGGAATTGGAAAAGGAACGCGGTATTACCATCGCTTCGGCGGCCACGTATTGCGAATGGAGGGGCCATGAGATAAATATAATAGACACTCCGGGGCATGTTGATTTTACCATAGAGGTGGAAAGATCGCTCCGCGTGCTGGATGGAGCCATTCTCGTTTTGTGCTCCGTGGGCGGCGTTCAGTCGCAGTCCATTACCGTTGACCGGCAAATGAAAAGATATAAAGTTCCGTGCATTGCCTTTATCAATAAGTGCGATCGCAGCGGCGCCAATCCTTTCCGTGTTATCAGCCAGTTAAGAACAAAGCTGGGACACAATGCCGTGGCCATGCAAATTCCCATTGGTCTGGAAAATGAAACCGAAGGCGTTGTTGACCTGGTCGGCATGAAGGCGCTCTATTTTGACGGCGATAACGGAGAAATTGTCCGCGAAGCGGAAATTCCGCAAAATCTGCTGGAAGAAGCTAAAGTGAAAAGAGAAGAATTGATCGACGCGGCATCGTTATTTTCCGATGAGTTGACGGACGCAATTCTAAATGAAGCTGAAATAACTTCCGAATTAATGTACGCGGCGTTGCGCAAGGGCACATTGGAGCGAAAAATAACGCCTGTATACATGGGCTCAGCGTATAAAAATAAAGCCATACAGCCATTGCTCGACGGCGTGAATTATCTCCTGCCATGCCCATCCGAGGTGGAAAATGTGGCGATGGATATGGACAAGAACGAGGAAATAGTTACATTGGAGAATGATCCCGAAAAACCGATTGTCGCTCTGGTCTTTAAATTGGAAGACGGCCAGTACGGGCAGTTAACCTATATTCGCGTTTATCAGGGAACGCTGGCGAAGGGTTCAACGATTGTCAATATCCGCAACGGCAAAAAAGTCAAAGTTGGCCGCGTCGTGCGGATGCATGCCGAGCAAATGGAAGATGTCGAATACCTGAGGGCCGGATACATCGGCGCGTTATTTGGAATCGAGTGTTCATCCGGTGATACTTTCACCTCTCCGGGAATAAATTTAACCATGATTTCGATGTATGTGCCCAAGCCGGTTATATCGCTGGCTATTGTGCCCAAAGATAACAAATCGCAATTGGCCATGGCCAAAGCTTTAAACAGATTTTCCAAGGAAGATCCGACTTTTAAAACTTTTGTTGATGCTGAAACCAACGACACGATTATCGAAGGCATGGGCGAGTTGCATCTGGACATTTATGTCGAAAGAATGCGACGGGAATACGGCGCTGATGTTACGACGGGAAAACCCCGTGTCGCTTACCGCGAAACCATTACGCAACGCGCCGAGTTTAATTATACCCACAAAAAACAAACCGGCGGCGCCGGTCAGTTCGGCCGCATTGCCGGTTATCTTGAGCCCATCAGCGATGCCGAATTTATTTTTGAAAATAAAATATTCGGCGGCGCGATTCCCACGCAATATATTCCCGCGTGCGAAAAAGGATTTAAGCAAAGTATGGCCAAGGGACCGAAACTGGAGTTTCCGATTACCGGCGTTAAGGTTGTTATTAATGACGGCGCTTCGCATGCCGTGGATTCGTCGGACATGGCTTTTCAGGCGGCGGCGCGCGGCGCGTTTAAAGATGCGTATCTGCGGGCAAAACCTGTTGTTCATGAACCGATCATGAAGGTCGTAGTGGAAACTCCGGTGGAGTTTCAAGGTCCGGTCATGGGGCTTTTGAATCAGCGCCGCGGCATGATTATCGGTTCCCAGGATGAAGATGTCATGTGCGTGATTGAAGCGCAGGTGCCTCTGGCGGAAATGTTTGGATTTTCGACGATCCTGCGTTCAGCCACACAGGGTAAAGCGCAGTTCACCATGGAATTTGCCATTTACCGTCAGGTACCGCAGTCCATAGCGGAAAAGATCGCGCTGGAAGCGGCTGAAAATAAAAAATCAGCCGCCTAGTCAACAGAATTCATCGCTTAAAAGGGCGAAAATAATATTATTCATTTATTTATAAGGATACCATCATGATAAAAAAAGAAATGATTTATCGTAATCCGCTTGTCAATCTTGGATATGAAAACGAAGATATTTTATCCAATGGAGGTTTTGGCGCTGTCCTGGCTTATGCCGGAGTAGGCAAGACCGCGCTGCTTGTTCAGGTTGCCCTAAACGCGATGCTGCGTGAACAGCCCATTTTGCATGTAAGTCTGAACGATGCCGTAAGTAAGGTGGATGTATGGTATCAGGAGTTATTTCATAATATTGCCGCGAATTCAGGTGTTGCTGAAGTCAGTGAGTACTGGGACAAGATTCAGCCTTATCGTTTTATCATGACTTTCAAGGTGGAAGGCTTCAGCGCTCCGAAGCTGGAAGAGCGTTTAACCGATTTACTGCAACAGAATATTTTCAAGCCGCATATGGTCATCATTGACGGGTTTAAGTTTGATGAAGCGGGCCGCGGACAGCTTGTGCAATTAAAAGAACTTGCGCGAAAGTATTTCATGAGCGTCTGGTTTACCGTCCATACGCATCGACATGAACCGCCGCAGGACAACGGCTTGCCTCTTTCTTTTCTGCATGTTGCGGATTTGTTCGATGTTATTGTTCAGTTGGCGGCAAAAGGCGATGAAGTATATATTAAATCCCTCAAGGGCAAATCGACAGATTCTACGCAGGACAGTTTGATCCTTGATCCGGCGACCATGCTGATAAAGAACGGCAAATAGAAAACGACGAGGAGTTGTTTGCTAGTAGCGCAGTCCCGCAAGGATCGCTCGGTTGCGATTAAAGATATTCCTTTCAGAAAAAAGCAATATCATATTTATTGAAAAATTTTTATGTGAATATGTTGTTGGATACTTGTAAAATGAGGGTTTGCCCAAAAAGAAAAAATGATTTACCAAACAACCCCTTTGTTTTTTAAATAATCCTGCGCGTTTTTATCGCCCAATCTTGCTGCTGCCTTGAAATCGTCGAATGATTGCCGCATATTGCCGAGTTTATCATAGGCAACTCCCCTGTTAACATACACCGCGGGTGATTTGGGATCGAGTTCGATGGCCTTGTCGTAATCCGCGATGGCCAGATCATATTTACCAAGGGAATAATAGGCAGATCCGCGGTTATAATATACCGTTGCATCTGTCAGCTTGAGTTCAATAGCTTTGTCGTAATCCGCAATGGCCTGATTATAACTGCCAAGATAATAATAAGCGGCTCCACGGTTATAATAGGCAAGCGCATGCCTTGGGTTTAAATTAATGGCCGTGTTGTAATCCGAAATTGCCTGTTTGTAGTTATTAAGACTGGCATAAGCAAATCCGCGGTTATAATAGGCCGCAGCATATTTCGGGTTAAGTTCAAGGGCTTTATTAAATGCTTCTATTGCTTCGTTCCAGCGATTAGCGTTGCCGGCCTGCCGGCCTGTTTCAAACCATTTATTGGCGCTCAGGCGGTTTACGGTTCTATTGTCAGAACAACCGGCTATTAAAAGTAAAGCCCCCAGAATGAATATCAATGAACTATAGCGAATTTTCATAGGAGTATTTCCTTTTTCCATTGCCCGATGATTTGAATTCTGTGAACAAGTTATCAGGAATTTACATAGCGGACACTGTCAAAGCCAATAGTGTTCCGTACATTTTATCGTTATAGACCTTATTATTTATTATCTATATTTTTAAAATCGCTTTTTACGTCATCCGCAATATTTTTTATGGCATCCGCCGGCTCTTTCATGGCGTCTTTAAAACCACGAATAGACTTTCCCAGGGAACTTCCTATTTCAGAAAGCTTGCCAGGTCCGAAAACGATCAAAACGATCCCCAAAATCACTAAAATATGCATTGGTCTGAATAAACCCTGAAACATGATGTATTCCTCTTATTTTTTTTATTATAAGCATTGACAGTTAACGTCGAAGTCTCGCAACTGTCATTATTATCTATTTAATATTGTTTAAGTTTTATTTGAAGCAATTTGTTACGAGGCGCAATCTACTCTTTTTAGCAGTTTATGTCAATTGCGGATTCGAGCACAGAATGATTAGAAAAAGTTAACAAGTATTAGGAAATCGTTCGCTTTTATTTTCCATCGTCCCTGATCAGAATTAAATACTCATACTTATAAAGATCGTGAACAAACTGCCGGATAATTTCCTGCTCATCATTAAACGGCGTTATGAGTCTGATCGCGGTCTTCACTTTATCGTTAAAATTCAAAGGAAGAAAATCGGCAAAAGCGCCTCGTCGTGTTTTATAATTTAACCCTTCAGCAATTTTCTGCAGATAAGAAAATTTAATAGTAAATTCTTTATGGCCTTTGAGTGATATCATTTCCGGAATGCCGCAAGATTGAATAGACACATAAGGCTTAATTTGTTCGGGAACAACCGCTTCGCAACTATGTTCGCTTAAATAAATATATTTGATTCCTTCCAAACAGAACCGCTCCACGATTTCTATGGCGCCGATATTGATGTGTTCATTTTCATTGGATCCGAGCGGCAAATTGTATTTATTATTGAAATATTCCAATTTATCCGGAAAAGAGGCACAATCGGGGGCGGAAATATTTTTCTTCCCCTGCCTCGCTACAAGGGTCGGCAGGTCGCCAAGATTTTCGTTCATGATTACCAAATCAAAACCGGATAAAGCTTTTGACGGAACATCCAGAACATCAGCAAGTTCAAAATCAACATCAAAAGATTGTAGCGTTGCTTTCTGCCGGGCCAGAAGATAAGGTGAAATATCAATCATCTTTGCCCGCAGGCGTGGGTTTAAGGCAAGAATGTCACGCATTAAATAACCCATACCGCCGCCTATCTCGAGAATGGTCCGGATGTTATCAATAGGAATTGTTTCCTTTAAAAATTTATACAAGTGTTGGCCAAAAGAACAGTGCGCTTTAAGCGCATGGCGGCAGGGGCTGTTGACAGGTTCCAGGGCATTACAGACAGTAAGTTCCCATCCCAGCGAATTTAAATCATGTTTATGATAATCTGCGGTTGAATTAATACGATATTTCATCATCGGCACAAAGAAAAATTATTTTTTCTCCTTGTTACCATATTTTTAAAATTATGCTATTCATTTTAAACATTTTAAAACAAACCGGATAATGAAAAATGAAGCTTTTTATAAGCAACAGATTGGACGTTCTTGCGGCGCGATTGGCGGAAATATTAAATTCGCCTTTGCACTCGCCGTTTGCGACTGAAACAATCATTGTACAAAGTAAAGGCATGGAAAAATGGCTGTCTTTGGAGTTGGCGCAAAACCTAGGCATCTGCGCCAATTGCCGTTTCCCTTTTCCTCATCATTTTATTGAAGAGGTGTTTGGCGCGTGTATACCGGGATATAAGCCCGATTTGTTTTATGAAGAGGATGTCCTTGCCTGGAAAATAATGGAAATTCTACCGTCTTTACAGTGTAAAAAAGATTTTACCGCCGTCCGTAATTATTTAGGTAAGGAACCGGATCAAATAAAACTTTATCAGTTATCGCGGCGGATTGCTAATCTTTATGACCAGTATCTGGTTTTCCGTCCGGAAATGATTTTGGCCTGGGAAGAAGGAAAGGTCAATAGAGAAGAAAAATGGCAGGCGCAGCTCTGGCAGGAAATTAACGCGAATCAGAGTAAAATGCATAAGGCGAGACTGCAGCAACTGTTTATGGAACGTGCTGAAAACGCGCCGCTGTCCGATTCTGTGTTGCCTATGCGAATAACGGTATTCGGTATTTCTTATCTGCCGGTTTATTATTTAAGAATATATAACGAACTTTCACGTCACATGGAAGTTAATTTATTTTATTTGAATCCTTCTCAGGAATTCTGGGCGGATATAAAATCAGAGCGTGAAATAAGCCGGATGATCCGGCAAGCGCCAACGTCAAACGTAAATATTGAAGAAGAATTGTTTCATCTGGATGAAGGCAACGCTCTTCTGGCTTCATGGGGAACGGCCGGACGCGATTTTTTCCGTCTCACGGCCGGTTTGCCGGCCCAAAGCGAAGATTTGTTTGTCGAACCGGAAACTGAAAATGTCCTAACCGCCATTCAATCCGACATTTATTATTTGCGTAGTCGGGGAAAAAACGGGTTTCCGCAAACAAGGATTGCCGAAGATGACAACTCTATCCAGATCCATTCGTGCCATAGTCCGCTCAGGGAAACTGAAACCCTGCACGATACGCTGCTTTCTCTGTTTGAAGAAAACAGCGGACTTTTGCCTAAAGATATTCTGGTTATGACGCCGTCTATCGAAGAGTATACACCTTATATTGAAGCGGTGTTTGAATCGCGCAAACCCGCAATTCCCTACACTGTTGCCGATCGCGGCATTTCTTCCGGCAGTGCTATCTTTAAAGATTTTTTTGCCCTTTTGGGTATCGGAAAGAGCCGTCTTGCCGTGGCAGAGGTTTTGTCTCTTTTAGAAAATCCTGCTATCGGCGCGAAATTCGGCATCAGTGGTTTTGATCTCAATTTAATTCGTCACTGGGTGGAAGAAACAAATATCAAGTGGGGTTTGGATAGCGCTCATCGTCAGGAGTATGGTCTGCCGGAATTTGATCAGAATACCTGGAGCGCGGGGCTTGCCAGGATTAAACTTGGTATTGCGATGGCCGGACAGAACAAAGAATTATTCGACGGCATTCTTCCTTATGATGAAATTGAAGGACAACAAACCGAACTTTTCGGCAGATTTCTCGATTTCTTTGAATCTCTGATGAGAACTAAAAAAATATTGAATACCAGAAGAAACGTTGGCGATTGGGCGATGATGCTGAAAAGTATGGCCGATGAGTTTTTTGCCGCAGGCGAAAACTATCAGCAGGATATTTTTGCCCTGAATAAAGTTCTTCTGAAGCTTCTCAATGAGCAAAAATACATGCGTGCCGATGCCGGCGTGGAACTGGATGTCATTAAACATTATCTGGAAATGAATTTAGACAAAAATTCCGGTTCAGCCCACTTTCTGGCCGGCTCGGTAACCTTTTGCGCTCTCCTGCCCATGCGCAGCATTCCATTTAAGGTGATCGCGCTTATCGGCATGAACAACGATGCCTATCCGAGGCAGGATAGAAAAACGGGATTTGATCTGATGGCGTCTAAAAAAAGAACCGGCGATAAATCGCTCCGTAACGATGACCGGTATTTGTTTCTGGAAGCTGTTTTGTCGGCAGGGAATAATCTCATTATCAGTTACGTCGGACAGGATGTGCAGGATAATTCAACCCTCCTGCCATCCGTTTTAGTCAGTGAACTCACCGACTATATAAATCAGGGCTTTTGCATGGATAGCGGTGTCCGGGCGGATGGCGCTTTAACCCGTTTGCATCACCTGCATGCTTTTCACACAGACTATTATCATCGGGACCGTAAATTGTTTACTTATTCACGGGAAAGTTATGCCGCGGCACTGATAAACAATAATCAAGGCGATGAGCCGCGATTCTGCACGGAAGCTGCCGCAAATTCAGAAATAGCCGATAATATTATAACCATCAGCGACCTGGATAAATTTTATAAAAACCCGGTGAAATATTATCTGGAAAAAAAATTATTACTTAAACTTCCTGAGGATAGGAAAGATGATGAATATGAGCCTTTTGACATGAATAATCTGCAGGCTTATCAGATTAAGCAGGAATTAATCGCTGCAGGAGATGAATCGGCCGCAGAAAATATTTTTCAGATTAAACGGGCGCAGGGTTTAATGCCTGTAGGCGCTGCCGGTGATTACTATTTTCAAATAGAAAGAAAAGAGGCGAATGATTTTATCAGAAGATACGCGTCTTACTTTGATGATAAAAAAATAGCCCCGCTGGAAATTGATATTGACATTGGTGAATATCATATTGTCGGGGAAATTGATGATGTTTATACCCGGTATTCTTTGGGATGCCGTCCCGCAAGGATTAAGGCATACGACTATTTTAAAGCATGGCTTAATCATCTTCTATTAAATCATGTAAAAGCCAAAGATTATCCGCGTACGGCAATTGTTATCGGTGAAGACGCGGCATTTCAATTTAGAGAACTGGAAAACGCGGGGGTCATACTCAATGATCTGGTGGATTTGTTTATCGAGGGACAAACGCGGCCGCTTAAATTATTTCCAAAGTCGTCCTTTGCTTATGCCGAGGCTTTATATAAAGGAGAGACTCATGAACAAGCCTTACAAAAAGCAAAAGATGACTGGCTGGGTGATAATTTCGGACGTGCGGGGGAGGCCGATAAGGTAGAAAATATCATATGCTTTGGACGGAGCATTCCATTGGATGCAGACTTTATGAAAAACGCAGTAAGGATTTTTAACGTGCTTTTCGAACACAGGGAGAAGCTGGGATATGAGGAGAGGGGCTAGATGCTGCCATTTAATTTATCTCAATGTCCGTTAAACGGTGTGAACTTGATTGAAGCCAGCGCGGGAACAGGCAAGACGCACGCTTTGGCGGGGCTTTATCTGCGCCTGATTATTGAAAATAAATTAACGCCGCAGCAGATATTGGTCATAACTTTTACGAACGCGGCCACAGCAGAGCTAAAAAGCCGCATCCGGAAAATGCTCAATTCGGCGAGGCAGGCATTTCAGACGGGCGATGCGGCTGATGAATTGTTTAAAAATTTACTGGAAACATATTCCGATGAGCAACAAAGGAAATCCATTCTACAAAAGCTTTCACGGGTTTTGGCTGATTATGATGAAACGGCAATTCACACGATTCACGGTTTTTGCGACCGCATTTTAAAAGAAAACGCTTTTGAAAGCGGCATGATGTTTGACGCCGAAATAATCTCTAATCAGCAGCACATTGAAGAAGAATTTGTCGCCGATTACTGGCGCAATAACTTTTATGAAAACCATCACCTGATCGTCAAATACGCTCTTGATCATGGATTCAATAAGGAAAAATTATTAAAGGTAATGAAGGAAGCCGCCGCAAAACCGGATTTACGGATCATCCCTGATTTGAAACCGCCGAATGTCAATGATCTGGAAGTCGCTTATATGAGTTTCTTGAAAATATTTAACGATTTTCGAAAAACATGGAAAAATCAAAAGGAAGAAATAGTTGCTTTACTCGGAAATGAAGCCTTAAATAAAAATTCCTACGGAAAACAGATTGAAAAAATCGCGTTTGAAGCTGATTGTATTGCAAATCTTGATGAGCCTTCTTTGCCTCTGCCATCCATTCTCGAGAAACTCACCGGCGAAAAAATTAATAAGGATACAAAAAAAGGATGGAAACCTCCTCAACACGCGGTTTTCTTAATATGCGATAATTTATTCAGGCAGTCGGCGGCCATAGAAAAAACATTAGATAATCATCTGATGTATTTACAAAAAGACTTTCTGGAAGAACTCAAGAATAGACTGCCGCAGATTAAGCGGGAGAAAAACGTTCTTTATTATGACGATTTGCTGCTTCAGGCGAAAAACGCGCTTTGCGGCGATGCCGGCCTGATACTGGCTGAAGTTCTCCGAGGTAAATATAAGGCAGTCCTGGTTGATGAATTTCAGGATACCGATCCGATTCAGTTCGCCATTTTGGAATCAATTTTTATCAAAGATAAAAAAGATGCGGGCGCGCCGGTATTTTATATCGGTGACCCCAAGCAGGCCATCTACAGCTTTCGCGGCGCTGATGTGTTTGCTTATTTAAAGGCAGTCAAACAGGCCTCGCGTAAATACACGATGATGAATAACTGGCGTTCGGAAGAGGGACTTATCAACGCTGTCAATACACTCTTTGAGTCTTCGAATAATCCGTTTGTTTATTATGACATTGAATATGTTAAAGTGGCAAAGCCTCCTGCGGCAGATGCAACAGAACTCCGTATTGACGATGATAGCAGCGCTTCCATGAGGTTATTGTTTTTACCCGCAGATGAGGGATTGAAAAAAGCCATTCCCGTTAATCTATCAGACGCCCGCAGGAAAATTATCCATGCCGTTGCGGCGGAAGTAGCCAGACTGCTGAAATTGAGTCGTGAAGGAAAAGCTTTTATAGGAGATGAACCGCTCAAAGAGAGTGACATCGCCATTTTGGTCAGGAAAAATTCGCAGGCTGCGGACTTTCAGAGAATTTTAAGTAATGCCGGTATTCCTTCAACACTGAATAGCAATGAAAGCGTTTTTAAAACCGCTGAGGCGGAGGAATTAAAGAGGTTTTTGCTGGGAGTGGTTCAACATGATAACAACGGCTTGTTGCTGGGGGCGCTGGCAACGTCTTTAGTGGGTCTTGATGCCGCGGCGATTAATGTCTGCATAAATGATGACCGTATTTTAGAGCAATGGCGCAGCAAGTTCAGGACCTATCATGATTATTGCAATCAGAGGGGTTTTCTGACCATGTTTTATTTGTTTTTAGAACACGAGCATATCCGTCCGCGAATAATGGCTTATGTGGACGGGGTAAGAAAAATGACCAATTATCTTCATCTGGCGGAGGAAATTCATCTGGTGCAGGTGGAAGAAAAATTGAGTCTGGCTGAAGTTTTGCGCTGGTTTGATTTAATGAAAAGCCGTGAAGGTATCATAGGCGAACGGGAACAGATACGACTGGATGATGATAGAAACGCGGTAAGGCTGGTGACCATCCATAAAAGCAAAGGACTTGAATATCCTGTTGTCTTTTGTCCTTTTGTCTGGGAAGGGGCTGAAGGTTCGAAGAAATCAGAATTGTTTTGTTTTCACGATGAACAAAATGACAGGCAGCTTACGTGCGATCTGGATTATTCCGAAAATAGCAGTTACCTGATGGGGCGGCAGAAGGAGTTTCTGGCGGAAGAAAGCCGGCTGCTTTATGTCGCACTGACACGGGCAAAAAACCGCTGCTATTTTGTTTGGGGTAATATCAAAAATATAAAAAACTCCGCCCTTTATTATTTGCTTTATTCTCCGGCTGTTAATGATTCCGATGATAAAAATCTGACCAATGAATCAATGTTGGAGCGCGTAAAATGTTTAACCATGCTCGCGCCTAAGGACATAAATATATCATCGATAGATGACACTGCCGAAATTCTTTCATTCGGGCAGGCTAATGCCCCGGTAGACCTGACTGAAAGGCGGTTTAATGGAAACATAGACCCGTCATGGAAAATTGCCAGTTTTACCTATTTGACGAGCGCGAAAAAAGTGCAACCGGAAGATATGCTGCCTATCGCGGAAGAAGAATACCAGGGTAATATAGTCAACAATAGAGAAATGAATCGGGAAGATATGTTTTCCTTTCCTCGCGGCACGACGGCGGGCAGCCTGTTGCATGAGATACTGGAAGGTGTCCGTTTTGATGAGTTTGATGCCAGTGAAACAAAATCAGTCATATTGGAGAAACTGCGTAAATACAATTATGATGAAAAATGGGAACCGGCAATATCCCGCATGGTAGTGGAAATAGGGCGTTTGAATTTGACTCCGGGAGAATCATCTCACGCAAGCAATATGGACAATTTCAGTCTGGCGCGTATTCCTGCGGAAAAATATCTGAAAGAAATGGAATTTTATTTTCCGCTGAAACATTTATCCATGCGAAAAATTACCAGAGTCCTGAAGATGTCGAAAGTTACAAAACGCGGTCAGCAAAACAGAGATTTATACGGCAGTTTGAACTTCCCGGATTTGCGCGGCTTTCTTAAGGGTTTTATCGATATGGTTTTTGAATATGAAAATCGTTTTTATCTGCTTGACTGGAAATCAAATTACTTAGGCGCAGGTTTCGCCGACTATTCCCCCGACTTATTGAAATCTTACATGAGCAAATCTTCCTACGTTCTTCAATATTTAATTTATGTGGTTGCCCTGGATAAATATTTGCAGACAAAAATTAAAAATTATTCTTACGAAAATAATTTCGGCGGTGTTTATTATATCTTCCTCCGTGGAATAAGCTCAAACGCCGCTGAAAATAATGGAGTTTATTTTGACAGGCCGGATCTTGCTCTTTTCAAGCAATTGAAGAAAACGTTTCAATCTTAGATTTTATAAAACGATCCTTTCCCTCTTAAAATTATCGAGAGCGTTGTTATCCCGGGTCGAGAAATATTAATGATAAAAATATGCGGCCCCCCGATTTATCGCGTCAGGCGAAACAGGGGGCCGCATTCCATTTTATCAAACACTTAATTCCCACGTCTGGTGTGGTATATTCAGACTAGTCAGTATAGGAGCTATTTCTGTCCGAGCGGTAAGACAACTCTTTTATGGTTTTCATTGAGCACTTGAGCCATAGCGCAGTAAATAGCAGAAGCGCCGCAGAAGATACCTTCCCAGCCGGTTATTACCGCCCAGGTTCCCGTCCAGCCATACGCGTCACGCGCGGCAAGCATCCAGAATAAAATGGTCAGCGACAGAAAAACCACCTGAAGCCCGCGGTTGGCTGTCCATGTGCCAATCCACATGAAGAATGTAAACAGACCCCACATAAAGAGGTAGCAGGCCATAAATCCGACCGGGTTTGTGGGTAAACCGAATTTTCCATTGAAATAAATAAGGAATACAAGCGTCAACCAGAAAAATCCATAAGATGTAAAGGCTGTAGTGCCAAAAGTATTGCCTTTTTTAAATTCCATACACCCTGCAATAATCTGGGCCATTCCTCCATAGAATATGCCCATTGCCATAATAACAGCGCTAATTGGAAAAAGACCGGCATTGTGAATGTTCAAAAGAACGGTTGTCATTCCGAAACCCATCAAACCAAGGGGTGCCGGATTCGCAAGATTGTCAGACATAAAAAGAACCTCCTAAATTTTTTTCATTTTCTCATATTAAATTTTAATTTTTAAGTCAAATAAAAATTATCATTGATGAGAATTAATATTTTATGTTAAAATAAAACATTAATCATTTTTTATTTCGAAGGGAGATATTTGTAGATGACCAAAAGAATCGTTCTGGGTATTCAAGTGACAAATCGCGTGGAAAAAATTCCCGATGTGCAGAAAATTCTGACAGACTACGGCTGCAATATCAAAACAAGGCTTGGTCTTCATGAAGTCTCGAAAAAATCGTGTTCACCTCTTGGTCTTCTTATTCTCGACACATTCGGTGATAATGCCGAAGTTCTTGAAATGGAAAAGAAATTAAGGAAAGTCAAGGGGCTTGTCGTTAAGAAAATGGTTTTTGAGTCTTAACGTGCCCCAAATTAATGCATAATTCTGTCATTGTGCCGGGCCGGGCGATTACCAACAGAATACAACAATGTCCTGCCGATGCTCTGAAAATCTTTTTCCAGACGCCTGATAATATCCTGAGCGGAGCCTACATCTTTTCTGCCCGGATAGATATCATAACGTGTTTTGTAAATGTCCGGCGTAAAATCCGGCATGACCACGTTAGCTCCAGCCTTAAGCGCAAGAAGGCGTCCCTGCGGATGCAGTGTGGCCAGAGCGGTTGTTGCCGGAATATTGGTATCGCGTGTGAGTAATCGAGCGGTTGCTAAAGCACGCAGGGTGAGTTCCAGATCGTCGTTTTCAATTCCGTCAAGGGGCGTGTCGGGATGAGCGATAAACGGGCCGATGCCCAGCATATCGGCATCCAATAGTTTCATCACCAGCAGGTCATCGGCTAAAATTTCCGGGGTCTGGCCCGGTAATCCCACCATATTTCCGGTGCCGGTCTCAAAGCCCAGTTCCTTGAGGCGGCGCAGGCATTGCAGACGGTTTTCCCAATCGCAGCCGGGACGCAGATATTTGTATAGTTCCCGCGAGGCCGTTTCATGTTTAAGCAGATAACGATTGGCGCCTGCCTGCTGAAATACTTGATAATCATTTAAAGCGCGCTCACCGATTGATAAAGTAATGATCAGATCCGTTTCTTCTCTGATTCGTTCTATAAGGCGGCAGACGATATCCTGCGAATAAAAAGAATCTTCCCCCGATTGCAATACCACCGTCGGAACACCGGCTTTTTTAATTTGTTTTGCCGTGGCCAGTATTTCATCATCGGTCATACGATAGCGGCTTAGATTGGCGTTTCCTCTGCGCAGGCCGCAGTATAAACAATTGCGGTCGCAGTAGTTGGAAAACTCAATGATGCCGCGCAGATAAATTTCGTCGCCAACCTGTTCATGTCTCACTCTGTCGGCAGCCGCGAAAAGATCCGGAGCGTAATCGCCGGGGAGTTTAAGAAGAGCAACAATATCCCCGCGGGTTAAATTTTCGCCGGTTTCAGCTTTGATCAGCAGATTTTCCGTTTGTTTAGATATAGACATCTCTTATTCCGCCTTCGATATTCTGGAGCTTGTTCATAACAGACTTTTTACGCTGGGTTTTGAAGGTCTCCGCAAGCATCTTCCGGATCAGCCCCTCACCAGCCTCCCGGGTTTGGGGGCTTGCGTAATCAAGCAGATATTCTTTAAAAGAAAAGACAGCATTGGTCTGGCAGAATTTCTGAATCAGTCCCGGTTTGGCCAGATCCATAAAGTCCTTGCCGGTGCGGCCAAGCCTGTAGCATGCCGTGCAGAAACTGGGTATGTGGCCGCGTTCAGTGATATCCAGAATAACTTCATCAAGCGTGCGCGTGTCGCCCAGGTTAAACTGCGCGGCGCGAAAGGCTTCGCTTGTGTCTTCCTGATATCCGCCGGGATTGGTGCGCGAACCGGCGCTGATCTGGGAAATACCCAGCGCAAAAACTTCAGAACGCAATGCGGGATTTTCTCTTGTGCTTAAAATCATGCCCGTGTAGGGGACAGCCATTCGTATAATGGCCACAAGCTTTTTGAAGTCATGGTCGCTCACCGGGTGCGGCGGGGCAATGGCCATAGGCGCGTTGAAGGCCGGTTCCAGCCGGGGGATGGACATCGTATGCGGCCCGACGCCGCAATCTTTTTCCAGTTGCAGAGCATGCAAAAGCAATCCCAAAACCTCATATTTGTAGTCATAAAGTCCGAAAAGCGCGCCGATGCCGACGTCATCGATGCCGCCTTCCTGCGCGCGGTGCATCGCGGTTAGCCGCCTCGCAAAATCCTTCTTGGGGCCGCTTGGGTGCATGGTTTTATAGGTCTCGTGATGATAAGTTTCCTGAAACAAAACAACCGTGCCGATCCCCGTTTTTTTCAATTCTTTATATTCAGCTACTTCCAGCGGGGCGATTTCCACGTTGATCCGCCGGATCTCGCCTCCTTTTTCGGTTTTGACGGAATAAGCCGTTTCAATGGCCTCCATGAAATATTCCAGAGAAGAGCGGGTAGGGTGCTCGCCGCAAAGCATCAGCAGGCGCTTGTGGCCCTCACGCTCCAGAACCTGCACTTCCCTGGCGATTTGCTCCATCGTCAAAGCCACACGGTTGAGTTCCTTATTATCGCGGCGGAAACCGCAATAGAGGCAATTGTTGGCGCAATGATTGGCGATGTAAAGAGGAGCAAACAAAACAAGACGGTTGCCGTAAATATCTTCCTTGATCTTATGCGCCGCCTGCCAGATCATGCCAATGAGTTCGTCGTCTTCGGTTTGAAGCAATACGGCGACATCTTCAGGAGAAAGACCTTTGAGTTCCAGCGCTTTGTCTATTATTTCCCGGACCCTTTGCGGCGCGGGATTTTTTGCTTTGATAAGCAGGTTTTCAATTTTTGTGTCATCAATAAAATCTTTAATCATTTGAATAATCCTTATGCTTTTGTTAGCGCAGACTTAACCTCAACACCTGCTAATTTTCCAAGTTTGCCCGTCAGGGCGCCGATTTCATCCGTGGATGCGTGAACAATAAGCGCGATGATGTGAAGATCTTCCGGAGAATAGGGAATGCCCATCCGGCCGATGATGGCATCGCCGAATTCGCTCAGGATTCTGTTAACATTTTCCGACTGGCTGGCCCGGTTTGTAATAATGATCGTAATCGTTCCGATTCGTTTCTCCATGTTCCTTCTCCAAAAACAAAAAAGGTTTGATCCCGGAAGAATCAAACCTTAAACATTATAATTAAAATTATAACTAAAAGACTTCAAACTCCCCTTGAGATCAGAAATTCCTCACTCTCAGGCACCAACTTTACTGTTTGTCTTCTTATTTTATTTTATTTCTTTTGTCAACACTCAATATTTGAAATAATAAAAAAATCTTGACGATGTTATAATATTTTCTTTATATTCATGCCATAATCATCAAAGGAGAACATTTTATGTCCAATCTGGTTCGTTTCGGTGTTTCACTGGAAGAAGATTTATTAATAAAGTTCGACCGCCTGATTAAGAAAAAGAAATACACGAACCGCTCCGAAGCTCTTCGCGATATGATTCGCGACGAATTGGTCAAAAAAGAATGGACGGAAAATGTGGAGGTTACCGGCGCGATAACGCTGGTTTATGATCATCATACCAGGGAACTCGTCACGAAGGTGCTTGATGTTCAGCATGACCATCATGATTGCATCCTTTCGACGCAGCATATTCACCTTGATCATCATAATTGTTTTGAAATTATTGTGACCAAAGGAAAATCAAAAGAGATCGAAGAGCTTTTTCAGAAATTAAAGTCCATCAAGAGTGTGAAGCACGCGGGGTTTATGATGGCGACGCGGGGTAAAGATTTACCCTGATACGGGGCTCTTGACAAATACTCTTTTGCTTAATTGCGCTTCAATCCGCGCCATTCAAATATATCTGTCCGAACTCAAAATTATTGATTATCTAAAACTTCTAGTCATCAACATGGTGTTCAGAATGATGTTCCAGATGAATATGAGGATGGACGTGTGTTTTGCCTTTGTGTTTATGACTATGTATATGCACAAGATTATGATCCTGAAGCAATACAGTATCCTCCAAAATGATATCCGGTTGACCAAAATGGACAATTTTTTTATCCTGACTGAATACATAAACAATATCGGATATTTCGCTTACAATATGCAGATCATGCGTAGAGGTAATTATTGTTTTCCCTGAAAGATTCTCTTCGAGGAGCAAATCAATGATATGTCTTGTCGTTAGAGGGTCCAGACCGGCTGTGGGCTCATCAAGAATGATAACATCCGGATCTATAATGAGTGTAGAGGCAATGGCGACTTTTCGTTTTTCACCGATGCTTAATTGATGAGGCGATCTGTTTAACAGGTCTTTTATACCTAAAATATTTATAAGTTTCTCGAGGCGTTTATTAACTTCGTTTTTTTGAATCCCAAGCTGTAATGGTCCAAAAACAATATCTTCTTTAACCGTTGGACAAAATAACTGGATGTCAGGATTCTGAAAAACCAATCCTACCTTCTTTCTGAAACCCCTGGAAAAGCCCTCATCATTAAAAAGACTTTCTTTTAATTCAACGCCAAAGGCCATAAACGTTCCCCTGTCCGCGAATATAAGCCCGTCCAGCAGGTGCAGAAGCGTTGATTTGCCGGAGCCATTGGCGCCGATAACGGAGATTTTTTCTCCGCGCCTGATATTAATGTCTATGCCGCATAAAGCGGGATACTTTCCAAGATATGAGTAGTATATATCCTTTAATTCAAAAATTAGATCGTTCATGGGGTCCTTTCAAACTTTTACATGTAAATTGAACAAGAATAAGAAAACCGATATGATTAAAACGAGGCATAACCATAACCAGTCTCTTAATTTTGTTTTGAACTCGTCCAGCACAAGGGCTTCTCCCTGATAGCCTCTGGATTGCATTGCTTTATAAACTTCTTCATTAAGCTGATAAGAACGCATCCACAGATGGGCAATGTTCCAGGCTACAACGCTTTGTCCTTTTTTATGATGCACACTGGTGCCGACGCGACTTTTTATGGCAAGATAAGTATTTTCTATGATTTCTACAAACAGGAAAATATACCGGTAACACATGCCGAATGTCATTACGAATACAGGGGGTATCTTAAAAATTCGCAAGACCCTTAATAACTCGAAATGCTTTGTCGTAATGCTCAGCAAAACGGCAAACGATACAGATGTCGTCACGCGCGTAACGAATAACAAAGCGCCGGATAATCCCTGGCGGGTAATCATGAGATGAAGTCCGCCTATTTTCAATGCCGTTAATTCTTCCCCCGGCGTAAAAAAGCTGAACATGGCGGGAATGGCAATAAAAAGAGCAAACAGGGGTATGAAAATCCACGTTCTTTTTAAGAAAAATCCTAATCCGATATTTGATAAAAAGGATAATGACAAGCAGAAGGTGTAAAGACACAATAAAATAATGATGCTCTTTGTCAAGAGTATTTGTATGATAAATAACAGAAATGTTATCATCTTGATTCTTGGATCAAGAGACTGAAGAAATCCTTTCTGTGAGGCACACTCATCAGCAAAAATTGAATCTCTTAAAAAAGAGAGAGCGCCCAGGATAGAGCGCTCAATAAAGTTATGGTTTTTTGACACGTGTTAATCGCCTTTCGATGCCAGTAATTTACCGATTAAATAGGCTATGGCCACAATAATAAAAATTCCCAGAATTGCTGATAATATATAAGCAAAAGATAGATATGACAACCCTTTTTCTTCCCAGCCCCTGAAGGCATAATCGGGCATGGGAGCGTTCCATAAGCCGGCAAGTTTCGCAAATCCTTGAGGGACATATCCTGTTAATTTCTGTATCTCATCGGCGCTCCATTCGCCCCAGGCAGAGCCCGCCTTAAAATGTGCCGGCAGGATTAACCCCAGTGGAGAAAGCAGGATTAACACAACTATACCCATCCAAAATTTTGTAGTTATTTTCATGCTCGCCCCTTTTCCTGAATCATATTGGGAGCCTGCTTCTGAAGATACTTCACGACCAAAGCTGTCACAATAGCCTCAATCCAGCCGAATATTAAAAGATATTCTCCGGACATGGCCGATATCGCGATATTAAGTCCATAAGGACAATATAATGCCTGTCCGTTTGCCGTATGGTGTAATAGCGGCTGCACTCCGAATTCAACACCGGCAAAAAGAGCGGCAACATTAATCCCGATGTAACCGGCTATTCCTGCCGCCAAAACCCTTCTGTTTGAATCAACAGGAGCATTATGACTGATGGCTTTATAAACATAGTATCCCGCAAAGGGCAGGACAAAGGCCATATTAAAACAATTTGCACCTATCGCCGTAATGCCGCCATCACCGAACAGCAGGGCCTGGACGACCAATGCAACCGTAATGGCTATACAGGCTGCCCATGGCCCTAAAAGGATCGCTACCAAAACGCCCCCGACCGCATGGCCGGTTGAACCACCGGGTATCGGAACATTAAACATCATAATCACAAAACTAAACGCCGCTCCAATCGCGAGCAGAGGAACTTGGCTTGCTTTGAGGGTCTTTTTAACAAACTTTGAAGCGGCCGCCCATACCGGCACCATAATGACGTAGAATAATCCACTTGTTGGAGGGCCCAAATAACCATCAGGTATATGCATTTTTTCTCTCCTTTGAAAAAATGATCAGTCAGATGAAACTTTATCTTTAAAATCGTAAGGTAATTCCGGCCAGCACAGATAAATCCGTTTCAGATTTGTCCCAGTCGCACTTAACGCCGAAATCAACATCAAAGTTTTTTTTATGGAATAAATGATTCCGCCAATAACAAAAACAGGATCGTTGTTTGCGTCCTCATCGGGATTACGATCAATGCCGACATCAGCGGCAAGCTTCAAATTTTTAATAACTTCTCACGTGGCGGCAAACGAAGCATGCCAGATATCTTTGCGCTCATCAATCGTGTTTTCATTTCTTATATAACCGAGATTGCCGTGAAATGCCCATGGTCCAAGTTCCTGTGAGGCGATTAAATAGAGATGGCCTCCGAGTGCTCCCGCGCCCAGACCCCTTTTGTCATCGCCTGTGGGGAAGCTTATTCCCGGTTTAAATGCCACACTGAACCCTTTTTTTCAAATATCCGCAACTTCGTTTCCAAAACCGCGTCACCAATTCCGTTTTCATCATATACCGTAATTTCATTGATTTCCGCTTTTCTCCATAGATAGGGCAGGCTCAGAATCAGATCAACATTCTCCACAATCCCGTAGGTTAGCGTAGCCGCCGATTGCCCTCCCGTACACTTGATAGATCCATCTTCGGAGTCTTGATTGTCCCAATCGTATTGACCGTTCAGTTCTAATTGAAAATTCCCCCTCCCTTGAGTTCCCGTATCATCGGTGATCAGCGGGTGTGCGGCAAAGCATGGGCAGGCAATGAGCAGCAGCGAGAAATATACAAGTCCGACCGAAAATATTTTCCACATTATTTTGAAGTGCTTTTGGTGTTACTCCGATTGTATTAGTGGCACAGATAGTGCTACATGTTTTATAAACGTAGCACATATTTTAAGTTTCTGTCAAGCATTTTTATGGCACGGCGAAAAGGGGAGAAAAGCTTATATGCTGTTATAATAACAAAGATAAAATCGGATGAAATAGCGAGCATCCATGCAAACACTTTTTGGTAAAATTGCCCCCTTTTTTCATTCATCAATCAATATCAGAAAGATAGATGAATCGTTGCTTTGAATTTGGCAAGCCATCGCAGAAAATGGTTGATTATCAACGATTATTAAAGCATAATTAACAGAGTGGTACTACCAATATCGAGGTGCGCAAAGACCTTTTATGCAAGGCGGCATTAAATTAATTAAATTACTGAAGACTGTAAGATAAGTATAATAACATTAAGGAGCAAAGAATGCAGACCGCCCGACATCTTGACGACGATCCGATCGAACGCTCTGAAAATCTGAATGTTTTGAAAATACAGCGTACCTGCGTTCATGACGGCCCCGGTATTCGTACAACGATTTTCTTTAAAGGGTGTAAGCTGAGATGTTTATGGTGTCAGAATCCTGAAGCGCTGTCAATTAAGATGGACACAGCACTTAAGAGCGGTTGTTCGATTCCCGATATCATGGAAATTGTATCGAGAGATAAGGAGTACTTCTTTAAAACCGGTGGCGGGGTGACGCTCAGCGGGGGCGATCCACTATTGCAGGACCCGCACAGTCTGATCCTATTATTGGAATTACTCTTAAAAGAAAATATCCATGTTGCCGTTGAAACTTCTCTTCATGTGCCGTGGGAAAATGTAAGCAGAATAGCGCCGTATATAGACCTGTTTCTGGTTGATCTGAAGATTGTCGGCGACGATAATCTTCACAAGAAATATACAAAACAAGACAGTCTTTTAATCCACAGCAATATTAAAAAACTAATTGATTCAAAAGCCAATGTAAAATTCCGCATGGTGATGGTTCCGGGATATAATGATGCGGAAGGCAATATCAAAGCGACTGCAGAATTTTTAAAGTCTATCAATCATGATTCAATGGAGTTACTGAAATACCACAACATGTACGAAGATAAGGCCAGGCGTCTGGGGTTGGTGCGGGAATCATTGAATATCACGCCGGAACAGAGCCTTGCCTCAGTTAAGAACGCGGTTGAATTATTCAAATCTTTTGGCATCAAAACTCAATGTTATGATCTGGATGCATTCCGCCATAAAGCTGTCTTCACAAAACGCGTTTATGACATACAAAATGATATCCGGGAAAGCGATTATCATCTCTGTTTTGAAACCTCCAAACTGAAAACAAATTTCTACAGGCAGAACGGATTCAATAAACCGGCTCATATTCACAGGGCGGAGCGTCTTTATTATGTATTGAAAAATAAGGAAGTCATCATCTATCCACAAGAACTGCTTGTCGGTAATTTTACGTCAAAGAGGGTAGGCGGCCAGGTATGGGAAGAACACTACGGCATTCTTTTCGTTTCTATTCTCCATCAAATCCATCGTCAGACGCCGGTTTCTTTCAAATGTTCATGGAAGGACAGGCTTAATTTTTATTTTAACATATTTCCCTTCTGGCAGGAACACTGCCTTTTAACAAAAGTAAGACCCTCTTTGAAAGATTTGATGCTGGATATATCACGATGCTCTGAAATAAATACGGGATTTAATAATAATATGGCTGCAATAGCTCATTTTGTTGTTAACTTTGAACGGATACTTAAACTTGGCACCATCGGAATCAGAGCGGAACTTGAAGCCAGGAAAAAAGAAAAGCCTGAAAATAACCGGGATTTCTATGAGGGCGCGATGATTGCCCTCAGGGCATTGGATGTTTTTGCTCAAAGATATGCCGATAAACTCTCAGATTTAAGCAAAAAAGAGACAGATCCGGCGCGTCGCAAAGAGTTAGATGATATGGCCCGGATATGCGGACGCGTCCCTAAATATCCGGCCCGTACCTATCATGAGGCGCTGCAGTCCATGATGTTTTTGCAAATCGCGCTTTGTACAGAGTCCTTTGAAAACGCGGTATCCTTCGGGCGTGTCGACCAGATATTGTATCCATATTATAAAAGGGATAAAGAGGCCGGATTGATTGATTATGAAAAAGCGAAAGAACTGCTGGCTTTGTTTGTTCTTAAAATGGACGAGGCCGTTTTGGTAAACGACGGCGATACTTACCTGAGAATGGGAAGACTTTTTGAAACGCAGTCCACAGATCAGGCCCTGACATTCGGCGGTGTTGGCAAAGACGGCCGGGACGCCACCAATGATCTTACGTATATGCTGGTGGATATCTGCGAACTCCAGCCTCTTGCCGTAAATATGACGGCGAGAATTCATCAGGGCAGTCCCGTAAAATATATGGACAGGCTCGCGGAAGTGTATATCAATGGAGCGCCCATGCCGGAATTGTTCAACGATGACATTTACATTAAAACCCTGCAGCGGCATTATCCGATTACTGAACAGAGCGCGAGAGATTACGCTATCGTGGGATGCGTCGAACCTAAAGCTTCAGAGGATCATTTCGGGAATACCGACTGCGCCAACATGAATGTTGTCCTTCCGTTGCTGCAGGCCATGAAGGGCGAAGAAGATGATTTGTGGAACTTTGGCCCATCCGATCAACTGGAAAAATTAATAACCAAGGCAGTCGAATATAATTTTAGCGGGGGCAATAAATTTTCCAGATTCGTGGCATCAAAATACAGCGGCGCGCGGATGAGGTTTAAAAAGAAGAGAGGCCTGGCTGTCTATAACCCGCCCGCGAGCATGGATGAGCTGCTCGAACGCTATCAGAAACGATTGAATCATCTGGCATCCTCCATATTGGCTGATCACCAGAAAATTGAAAAGGAAATCTGTAAAAACTTCACGACACCGCTTGCCTCCTCGCTCTCCATGGGTTGTATTGGAAGCGGAAAAGATGTGAATGAAGGCGGCTGCCAATTCAACAGCAGCGGCATTCAGGCGGTCGGTATCACGGACGCCGCTGATTCACTGCACGCGATTAATGAGGTCGTCTATAAGAAAAAAATGTATGCGATGGATGATATTATCAGCGCCATGGACAACGATTTCGAGGGAGATGATTATCGGCAGATTCAGGTGGCGCTGCTTGCGGTTCCGAAATTAGGCCAGGATGAATCAAGCGAAGCGGTTAATTGGGTCAATAAAACATTGCAGATTTATTGTAACGCCCTGAAGCAGGTACCGAACTGTCCGCGTGGCGGCATTTACACCGCGGGTTATTACGCCCTGAATGTCAGCGATGTGTACGGAAAGAAAACACCCTCACTGCCTTCAGGAAGGCTCCAAGGTGTGCCTCTGGCCAACAGCGTCGCTCCTCATTATGGAATGCAGATGTCCGATTTGTTGTCATCACTGAATTCCGTGGCCGGCGTTGATTTTGAAAAATATGCCCCCAATGGCACAACGGTTACCTTCACGATTGATTCCGCATTATTTCAGGGCGCGGGAGGAGTCAAAAACCTGTCCGGCATTTTCAGCACGTTTTTCAAGAAAGGCGGCATGCAATTCCAGCCCAACGTTATTAACAGAGAAATGTTACTCGACGCTTACGACCATCCGGAAAAATATCCCTATCTCCTTGTGCGTGTTGCAGGTTACTGCGCCTACTTTAATCATATTTCCGACGATTTAAAAAAAGTTATTATTAACAGAACGTGTTATTCCTGATATTTGTCTTTTGTATATCAACGTAATATTCTGTTTCCATTGTACCGAATATCCTCTGACTTTACACTGAATTAGCAGATCCTTGGCACCAGTTCTCCCGTGGGTAGATCGACAATGCGTTCGCCGCCGATGGACGTTTTGAGTACGACTCGTCCCTGTGAAGCGCTGCTCACGCCGCCGATGATCGCGGCGTTACGGCCGTATTTATGGCCGCGCATGGCCGCGAGCACTGCCTCCGCGTCTGATGCCGGACAAAACAAAATCATTTTGCCTTCGTTGGCTAAAAAGAGCGGATCGAGTCCAAGAATTTCGCACACGCCCCGGACGTTATCCTGCACGGGGATGCTGCTTTCATTGATATCGATACGCACTTGCGCGCTTTTGGCGATTTCCGCCATAATCGCGCCAAGGCCTCCCCGTGTGGCGTCGCGCATGCAGTGGATGTTGGGACTGGCTTTCAACGCCCCGGCGATTAAATCATTGAGCGGAGCTGAGTCAGAAATGATTTCCGCGGTCAGACCAAGATTTTCTCTGGTTTTCACAATCGCCGCTCCGTGATCACCGATGGTGCCGTTTAAAATGATCGCGTCGCCAGGCTGAATATTTTTTACGGTCAGCAATCCCGGATACTCCACAAGGCCGATGCCGGACGTATTGATGAAGATACCATCCACCGCGCCGCGGGTCACCACTTTGGTGTCGCCGGTAACGATGTTTACATGAGCCTCGGCGGCGGCCATCGCCATGGTTTGAATAATGGTTTCCAGTGAATCGAAGGGAAATCCTTCTTCCAGTATGAAGCCGCAGCTCAGATAGAGCGGTTTCCCGCCGCAGACGGAAAGATCATTGACGGTGCCGTGCACGGCAAGCGAGCCGATGTTACCGCCGGGAAAAAAGACGGGGCTCACGACATACGAATCGGTCGTAAAGCAAAATTTCTGATTTCCTATGGTCAGCACGGCGCTGTCTTCCAGCCTCTCCAGATAGGGATTTTTAAAATGCGGCAGAAAATATTCGGCAATGAGTTCGTTGGATAAGAGCCCGCCGCCGCCGTGTTCCAAAAGTATTTTATCGTATTTCATGTAAACAACCTTTCTGCTTTATAAAATATTAAGCCATTCCTTTTTTTATCAGGGAGGCGGCAACAACTGCCTGCCCGAGGGAAACACCGCCGTCATTTGCAGGAACCTGCCTGTGGCAATAAACCTCAAAACCGGCGCTCATGAGTTTGTCGATACTGCCGTTGAGCAATATCTTGTTTTGAAAACAACCGCCGCTTAAAACCACGCGTTTGAGACCGATTGACTTATTAATTTTGCTCGCCATGGCGACAAAAACATCGGATAGGGTCTGATGAAACGATGCTGCAATGTACGCTTTGCTTTTTTTTGCATCCAGATCGGCGACAATAGCCCTGATCATGGCGGCGGTATCGACAATATTCGATTTTTCACTATCTTGCAAGATGGCAAAAGGGTAGGGCGAACCGGATGATTGGGTAGCCTGCTCTTCCAGTTCCATTGCGGCCTGACCTTCGAAGCTGACTGTGCCTCGCAACCCAATGAGTGCGGCAACACCATCAAATAACCTGCCTAATCCTGAAGACAGGGGTGAATTGATTCTTCTTTCAATAATCTTGTCCATCGTTTCAAAATACCTTTGATCGGGGACCAGATTCAAAGGCAGGGCTATTTCTTGCCAGGATGGGCCAAAAGCGGTTTTAAGCAGACTTGCGGCTATACGCCAGGGTTCATGGATGGCCTTTTCACCGCCGGGCAAAACGAGATATTGCAGATGTCCGAAACGCTGGAAGACGGTTTCATCGGCAATCAGAAATTCTCCGCCCCAGGCATTGCCGTCAAGGCCGTAGCCGGTACCGTCCATCGCGAGCCCGATCACGTCGCCCTGTATTTGATTATCCGCCATGCAGCTGACGATATGAGCATGGTGGTGTTGAACGCGAATTACTTTTTCTGCCGGAAGTTCACGCGCCACCTGTGAGGAATAATATGCCGGATGATAATCGCAGGCGATAATTTGGGGGTCCGATTCGGTGATTCTTTTCATCAGCGTCAGGCTTTCGGAAAAAAAGTCCCGTGCCTGCGGGGTCTCCAAATCTCCGATATGGGGACTCAGATAGGCAAAATTGCCTTTCAGGATACATTGCGTTGTTTTTAGCTGAGGTCCCAGCGCCAATACGGAAGGCATTGAATCCCTCAGGGCAAGAGGCTGCGGAACATAACCGCGTGAACGTCTCATAAGTTGAGGTTTCCCCGCGGCAACAAAAGCAATTGAATCGTCACAGCGCACCAGAATATCGCGGTTATGCACCAGGAAATAATCGGCAATACCGTGCAGGCGGGCAACGGCTTCACGATTGCCCGTGCAGATCGGTTCATCCACCTGATTGGCGCTGGTCATCACCAGAGCCGTAAAATTATCTTTCAGCAATAAATAATGCAGTGGCGCGTAGGGCAGCATGATACCGAGATTGGGAACGGATGGCGCGACAAAATCCGAAAGAAGAGTGTTTTTAATTTTTTTCAGCAAAACAATAGGCCGCTGAGGCGAGGTAAGCAATGTCCGTTCTTCTTCATTGATTTCGGCGATGAGTCTTGCCTGATCAATATCGCGCACCATAATGGCGAGCGGTTTTTCCTCCCGGTATTTACGTGAACGAAGTTTTTTTACTGCTTCGTCACTTCCGGCATCCACACTCAGATGAAATCCTCCCAACCCCTTAATGGCGACTATTTTGCCGGATTTCAGCAAATCAATTGCGGCTCTGACAGGATCATCCGTTTTAATGACCATGCCTTTCGCGTTAAGCAATGTCATCTTCGGGCCGCAAACGGGACAGGCATTGGGTTCGGCGTGAAACCGTCGGTCTGCCGGATTTTTATATTCAGCGAGACATTGCGGACACTGCAAAAAACAGGACATGGATGTATTGACCCGGTCATATGGAACGGCGTTGATGATGGTCAAGCGGGGGCCGCAATTCGTGCAGTTAATAAAAGGATAGCTAAAACGCCTGTCGGCCGCATCGAAAAGTTCTTTTAAACAATCGTCGCAGATTGCCGCATCGGGTGTGATGTGCACATCGGCGTGCCCCTCTCTGCCGCTGGCAATAATTTGAAAAATATCATCATTCAGAATTTCGATTTCCGAAGACGATATGCCGGTAATGTGGGCCAATGGAGGAAGTTCCTGCCGGATGCTCTTTAAAAAAGCGTCAAGTGTTTCCGGATCGCCTTCAACCTCGGCTATCACGCCTTCGGGGCTGTTCTGCACAAAACCGGTCAGACGGTTTCTCACAGCCAGCCTGTAGACAAAGGGCCGGAAACCGACCCCCTGTACGATACCGGAAAAAAGATAACGGACTCTTTTTATGTTTACTTTTTTATTTTTTGAATGCATCGATGCGTTGGGTAAGCCACGCAATCCAGCTCTCGAGACCGGCCGCGGTCTTACAGGACACTTCAAATATTTTTAAATCCTTGTGCAGGGCCAGAGCGTCACGCCTGGCCTTGGCCAGATCAAAATCCACGTAGGGGATCAGGTCCATTTTATTAATCAAAAGCGCCGCTGATTCCTGAAACATCAGGGGATATTTTGCCGGTTTATCCGCGCCTTCCGGTGTGCTGAGCAGCATGATTTTGACGTTTTCGCCAATTTTAAACTCCGCGGGACACACCAGATTTCCGACGTTTTCAATAATCAGCAAATCGGTTTTACTTAAATCGAAAGTGGGCAGGGCTTCCCGGATCATATTGCCGTCGATATGGCAGGCGCCGCCGGTATTGATTTGTACAACGGGGATACCGAGTTTAGCGATGCGGTCGGCATCATAGGTATCCTGAATATCGCCCTCGATAACGCCGATTCTGTATTTATCTTTAAGCGCCGCAATCGTTTTTTCAACCAGGGTTGTTTTTCCGGCGCCCGGCGAACTCATGAGATTGATGACATATACCTTATGACGGTCAAAAAGCTCTCTGTTTTCCGCAGCGATGCGATCATTGGCGTCAAGCACGTTTTTTACGACTGTTACTTTCACAGGTTATACCTCCGTTAATAATATTTATAATGCGTGGAGCAGGTGCCTTCCGAAGAAACCATGCAGGGGCCGACTGGGTTCATGGGGGTACAGACATTTTTAAATAATGGACAATCCTGAGGCGCTTTAATGCCTCGTAAAATGTCGCCGCAGCCGCAACCCTTGATTTCAATGGTGCGGATTTCCGGCACGGAAAATTTAGCCAGAGTGTCAAAGGCTTCATAATCTTTATGGAAAACAAGGCCGCTTGCCGGAATGGTTCCCAGACCGCGCCACTCGGCATCGGCGGTTTGGAAGATCGATTGCAGAAAGTTCATGGCTTTCGTGTTTCCTTCGGGCCTGACGCCGCGGCTGTATTGGATGGCGACTTCTTTTTTCCCGCTTTCGACCTGTGTAAGAATCATCCAGATGCCTTCCAGAATATCCACCGGTTCGAATCCGGTAATGACAGCGGCTCGTCCGGCATCGGGAATCATTTGATAAGCGGCGCTTCCAATCATGGTGCTGACATGCCCCGGACAGAGAAAAGCGTCAACGTTCAAAAGCGGATCGGCAATCAGGGCGTGAATTGCCGGTGGAACGATCTTATGAACGGAAAAAACGGAAAAATTGTTGATCCTTTTTTTGCGGCAGCTCGCAACCGTCGCGGCAATGGTGGGAGCGGTTGTTTCAAAACCGATGCCCATCATGATAATTTCTTTCCGGGGGTTGGACCCGGCAAGTTCGATGCATTCATCGGCGGAAGAGACGACGCGGACATCAGCGCCGGCCGCGCGTTTTTTCTGTAAACTGTCGCTTCCGGTGCCTGGAACCCTGAGCATATCGCCAAAAGTAGCGAAAATGACATTATTAATGCCCGCAAGATAAAGAGCGATATCGACATCGCGCGTCGAGGTGACACAAACCGGGCAGCCGGGGCCGGAAATAAGCCGGATATTTTCCGGCAGGAGTTTGCGAATGCCGAAACGTCCGATAGCATAGGTATGGCTCCCGCAAATTTCCATGATCGTTACGGGACGGGAAGTTTGTCTGGCGGCGTTTTCAATCCTGGTCAGCAATCCCGAAACCAGAGCGGGATCGCGATATTCGTCAATAAATTTCATTGTCGATGAGCTCTTGCAAAAATTTAAGTTTTTCCTTGGCCGTTTCCACATCGATCTTGTGTATGGCATAGCCCGCGTGGCTAATGACATAATCGCCCACGCCCGCCGGTTCGTCCACAATATCGAGGCAAACCTCCCGGCGCGTGCCGCTGATATCGATCACCGCGTAGTTATCTTTATCGATAGAAATTATTTTTCCCGGAAATCCAATGCACATAAAAAGTTCCTAATCTACATCCATTTCTAATATTTGCAGTTCTTCCGTTCCGGCGGTTAACATGACTTCCTGACCGCCGCAGCCGGGGCATATCCCCGTGTGTATTTTTATCTCTAAATCTTTTTGGCAGGAAAAGCAATGAATGACTGCGGGCAATGTTTTAAATTCCAGCGTCGCGCCCTCCGCGGGGGTTCCTTTTGCCTGCACCTCAAAAGCAAATTGCAGCGCCTGGGGTTCGATGCAGGAAAAACGGCCGTAGGAAAGCGAAACACTGTTCACTTTTTTAAAACCGTCGCGCCGGGCATAATCCGAAACGATATTTAAAATGGATTCGGCCAGATACAGCTCATGCATTTTTAAATCTTCTCCAGTTTCACATTCAAAAGTTCCAGTTCACGCAGCAGTAACTTTTCCATCACCGGAAATTTATCCCGAATGAAAGGAGTCATCTCCAGATTCATATCTCCATAGTCCTTAGGCACGATACAAAGAAATATCGTTTCGGGCGATTCGTCCATCATTTCCGTTTTAAACATAACGTCGGAAAAGGTAACTTCATGAGCTGAGGTTGGCGGCGGCATATGGAGTTCCATTTCATTTTTATTGAAACGATAGATAGACCCGGGTTCATCCTGCGTCTTCAACACATCCAAAACGATCAGGTTATCGCAGCTGCAAATGATATCCAGCAGGGCGTAACCCAGGGTTCCTCCGTCAATCATTCGCACATCATCCGTGGCGCGATAGCGCTTCGAAAACCAGTCTACAAAATGAACGCCGAAACCCTCATCGGCCAATAAAGTATTGCCGATGCCCAGTATGGTAACGTGATTGTTTTTTGTCATATTCCCTTATTCATCAAATAACCAAAAAAGGGGAGAACGATTTCTTCTCCCCTTTCCGGTGATTTTATACTTATAACCTTAAACGATGTTACTCTTTTATTTTCTTAAAAATGTTTCCGCTGATCATTGATGATACAGTGCCTTTTTTAAGAATGGCATCGTACCAGAAAGCCATATAAATATGCACCACAATAAACAGAATGAAAAACCAGGTGAAAACATGGTGAATATAACGAACAATGGCCAATCCGCCCATCAGTCTCTCCACCGGCCTTAACATTTTATAAACTATGGCGGTGAGTCCGGCATGGTATCCGGCGCCCATCAGGATCAATCCCGTGATCACAATGACAAAGACCATGAACATCAATCCCATATACGCAATCGATTGCATGGGTCCATAAAGCGTTTTGTAATCAGGCCCTTTTTTGTCGATGAGCAGATAAAACTTGATCTGATCAATGGTCATCTTAATATCCGCCCACGCGAAGAAGTCTTTCCAATCCGCATGGAATCGCGAGAAAAAGGCCAGATACACTCTCCAGACAAACAGGAAAACAAGAAATATTCCAAAGAGAATATGCGTAAAACGCACATTACCCATTAAAAATTTCCCCACTGTTTCTCCTTTGGATACCGTAAATGGATCAGCAATATAGAAACCGGTAACAATCAGGACAAAGATAGAGAGAGCCATGAACCAGTGATTAAGCCGCATAGCCACAGACCACTCTTTTTCGCTAGTGAATTTTTGCACGGTAACCTCCTTATTGCTTACGCCACTTTGAATTTTTTAATCTCTTTTGTCTTCGGATCAATAATATGCACAGCGCAGGCCATACAAGGATCGAAAGAATGAATCGTTCTGATAATTTCCAGCGGCTGATCAACTTTCGCCAGTTTGGTGCCGATTAATGACTCCTCATAGGGACCGCGAACGCCCGACTTGTCGCGGGGCGAGCAGTTCCATGTTGAAGGAACGACAGCCTGATAGTTGGAAATCACACCCTTTTCGATGTTGATCCAGTGTCCCAGCGCGCCGCGCGGCGGGTCCGTCATGCCGCGGCCTCTCGCCGGTTTTTGGGGAACATCGCAACGGGTCCATGTGCGGGTGTCACCTTTCTTGATGTTAGCGATTAATTCATTGACCCATCCTTCCGTGTTGTCCGCGATCAACTTGGTTTCCAGCGCGCGGGCGGCTGTACGGCCCAGCGTGGAGAACAAAACGGTAGCGGGCAGTCCGGTTGCTTTCAAAGTGGAATCAACAAGTCCCTTGATGGCTTTATCTCCCTGGGCATAACCGACAACCAGACGGGCCAGCGGGCCTACTTCGTAAGGTTTGTTATCGTAACGGGGAGCTTTACACCACGTATATTTCTCATTGCCCTTAAGATTCCCGTTTTTGTCATAACCGGTATAATTGGGGTCAGTAGTGCCTACATAAGGATGCTGAGGTTCTTTGGCCTTATACCAGGAATGTGTCGCGTCTTCCGTGATTTTTGCCTCATCCAGCTTCATGGGTTTTGCCAGGTTTCTGTCGTTGACAATACCACGGGGGAAGAGCATTTTATCCCAGTTGTCATCCAGCGGGAAGCCGCCGTATGCGAGGTAATTCTTCACGCCTCCGCCAATGCCTTTCAGGCCTTCATCTTTGTAATAATGCGCGGCCAGAAGCACGTCAGGTATATATGCGGTTTCAAGGAAGTTCTTCATCTCTTTGTAACGGAATAAGAATTGTCCCAGACGTTCGGCGTCAAATAAATCCATGCCGGATGTAATGCCGCCGACAACCAGACTTTGCGGATGAGGATTCTTTCCGCCTAAAATAGCCATCATCTGCGCGCCGACTTTGGAAACGGCCAGAGCATCAAGATAATGGGACAGAATAATCAAATTGGCTTCCGGGGGTAGCTTGTAGGAAGGATTCCCCCAGTAAGCGTTGGCAAAGGGCCCTAAACGTCCTGATTTGACAAACTTGGTGATTCTCTCCTGAACGGCTTTATAATGCGTTGCCGAACAGTTGTAAGGATTAGCGCAATACCCGTGAGCCATTTCCACAGCCTTTGCCGGATTGGCAGAAAGAGCGCTGACAACGTCCACCCAGTCCAAACCATGCAGATGATAAAAATGCATGATATGGTCGGTTATAAAGAGAGATGAGTTGATCAAATTGCGGGCGATTCTCGCGTTGGGTGGCGGTTTAACGCCGAAGGCATCTTCGCAGGCCAAAATGCTAGCTTCATAATGTACGTACGTACAAACGCCGCAAAAACGCTGTACCATCAAACCGGCATCGCGGGGATCGCGGCCTTTCAATATCGTTTCAATACCGCGCCAGAGGGTGATACTGCTCCAGGCATCTTTGATAACGTTGTTGTTATCGACCTCCACTTCAATTCTTAAATGTCCTTCAATCCTGGTGATCGGATCGACAATAATTCGTTTAGTCATGGTTATTTATCTCCTTTATGTCGGATTCCGCTGGCTACCGCGTGGACGGCAACTCCAGCTACAGCTACACCGGTCAATGCAATTCCAATGTTGTCAACGGTTCTTTCGCCGCCGCCCAAAGTTTTTTCGTCAAGCGGTTTTTCCAGCGGCGCCATGGTATCCCAGAAACTGGGTTCCGTGCAGCCGATGCAGCCGTGACCAGCCATAATAGGCCAGGAAATGCCGTCATTAAAGCGCACTTTCGCGCAATTGGCGTAAGTGTAAGGGCCCTTGCAGCCGACTTTATAAAGGCACCAGCCTTTGAGAGCGCCCTTGTCGCCCCATTCTTCAACAAATTCAGAGGCGTCATAATGCGGTCTTCTTTCACAAAAATCGTGAATGCGTTTTCCGTAAGCCCAGAGGGGTCTTCCGAGTCCATCCACAGGGGGCAGTGAGCCGAATAACAGGAAATGCAGCAATGTTCCGGTGAAGTTTACTGAATTAGGAGGACAACCGGCTATGTTCACAGTGGAGACACCGATTGCTTTGCTGATGCCGACCGCGTCTGTGGGGTTGGGTTTGGCAGCCTGAATATTTCCAAAAGCTGAGCAGGATCCGATACAAACAACGGCTGCCGCCTTGGTGGCTACCTCTTTTGCAACCTGGATGCCTGTTTTTCCTTTGGGACCAAGTGTCAGATACTTGCCGTTAAGACCGCGGGGTAAACCGCCTTCAATAACGCAAATAAATTTGCCGGAAAAAGTTTTTACGGCATCTTCCAGATTCTTTTCCGCCTGATAACCTGAGGCGGCCATCAGTGTCTCATGATATTCCAGCGATATGGTTTCGAGCAGGATATCATCGACATTCGGATACGATGAACGCAGGAATGCTTCAGAGCAACCGGTGCATTCGGCAAAATGCAGCCAGACGACAGGAAGACGGCTGAAATTTTCCGCCGCCCTGGCGACCATAGGTCTGAAAACTGGCGGCAGCATTAAAGCCGCAGTCATCGCCGACGTCCATTTAACGAAATCTCTTCGGCTGAAACCTCGTTCTTTTAATACTTCGTGTAGATCTTCCTTTGGTTCAGGAAGATTTTTTTCAACCTGTTCCATGTGAAGTTGACAATGCTTCATAAGATCCTTGTACTGCTTGTCAATCATCTTTTTATAATCGGAATTATTTCCTTTTGCCATACTTCCCCCTTTCAATATTTTAGGCTGTTCACTTTTAGTGAAACACGCCAATTCGATTACAATGAATAAAGAACTTCCCTTAAAAACATTAAGTCAATTTGCTCTTATTTTTATGACAACTTCGTTATAAAAGCCCTTTAATTATGACTGACGTTCATTATCAGAAAAAACGTTATCTGTAAATAAAAAATTAATAAAAATATAACATGGTTGTAAAATGAAGTATCAATCTGAAATGACTTTGCTTTTTACTGATATTAAACAGAAGTCAGGTCAAAAAAGTTAAGAGAATACTAAAGTCAAGATAATAATATAGAGGTTATTTCAAAATAGAATAAAAAGTGTCACAATGCCGCGGATTATTTTTCTTTCATCTTTTTCTCAAAAGCCATAAGCGCCGAAGGGAAGGGCGCAAGGCTCCTTTTGATCACACCCTGCAAAAAAGAGATCGCTACGCCGTAATTGGTGACGGGGACGCCCGCGTCATTAGCTTTGCGTAAACGGTTAAGCATTTCCCTGCGATTCATCATGCAGCCGCCGCAATGCAAAATCAGCTTATAATTTTTCAAATCATCAGGATAGTCCCGACCGGAAGATATATCGATTTGCAAATCTCCGCCGACATACTGCCGCAGCCAGCGGGGAATTTTCACACGGCCGATATCGTCTTCAAGAGCGTGATGCGAACAGGCTTCGGCAATTAAAATCCTGTCGCCGGGCTTCAAGTTTTCAATGGCTTTGGCGCCCGCGGCCATGATGGCCAGATCCGATTTTTGCCGGGCGAATAATATGGAAAAAGTAGTGACTGGAATGTTTAGCGGAACATCGGCGGTGACTTTAAGAATGGCCTGGGAATCGGTTACCACAATGGCCGGCGGATTTTTCAGATTGGAAAGCGCTGCCGCAAGTTCTCTTTCTTTGACGACAATGGCTACCGCGTCATTATCCAGAATGTCGCGGATGGTCTGCACCTGCGGCAGAATAAGCCTTCCTTTCGGGGCTTCCAAATCTATCGGCACGACTAAAACGGCATAGCCGCCCGGCGGTATCAGGTCGCCGATTAACGACGGTGTGCCGACAAAGTCAGCAGGCGCTTTTTCCAGGAGTTGCTGCTTTAACTTATCCAGATAAGTTTGGCGTTGCGATTCATCACTACAGGAAATCGTCAGAACCGGCCCTGTTTTTTCGGTCAGCATTTTTAACCAGTCCGGGGAAGGCTGATGCAAATCAATTTTATTGATGACGATCAAAACGGGTATTTTGCGTTTTTTAGCTTCGGCCAAAACCGTATCATCGTATTTTGTCCAGGTGTTCGGTTCAACGACAAGAATGATAACGTCTGCGCGGTCGAAAATTTTAGCTGTTTTTTTGAGCCTCGCGCCGGAGAGTTCCGAAACATCATCAAGGCCTGCCGTGTCCAGAAATAGAACAGGACCGACCGGCAGTAACTCCATGGCTTTTTCCACAACATCGGTCGTTGTTCCGGCCACAGGAGATGTAATAGCGATATCCTGGCCCAGCATTAAATTAAGAAGACTCGATTTACCAACGTTTGTGCGCCCCATTAGCGCGATATGCAGTCTGTTTCCTTTAGGCGTATTATCCATTATTTTTGAAACCCAGCGCTGTCAGCTGATAAGGAGATAAATATTTATCCACGATTTCTTTACCCAGTTTCCGTTCTAAAAAGAGCCGCATATTTTTATCGGAGCCCGCGGAAAATTCGGTGATCAGTCGGGTTGCCTTTTCATAACCGATGGCGGGCAGAAGCGCTGTGATAATCATAGGGCTGTGATCAAAATATTGCCCGCATTTATTTTCATCGGCAGCGATGTCTTTTACATAATTTACCAGAAGCGTGTCCATGTTAATCAGCAAATCCAGCGATTCCAGAAGAGCCTGCGCCAAGAGCGGCAGAAATTCATTAATCTGAAGCGTACCATGGGCCGCGCAATCGGTGATGCTGCCGTCATTGGCGATAATCTTCATGCCGGTTTGAATGGCAGCTTCGGCTAAAACAGGATTTACTTTGCCGGGCATGATGGACGATCCTGCCTGAAGTTGGGGCAGATGAATCTCTCCCAGAAGATTCATCAGGCGCAGATCATTCGCAATTTTAATCAGATTGACGGCGTGGGCCTTGAGGATGCCGGAAACTTCAACATAAACGTCAGCATTGGCCGTTTCTCCCATAATATTTTCACCACGGGAAAGACCTAAATTCGTTACTTCCCTTAGTTTTTCAATAACGGCAAAAATATAATTGCGCGGCGCGGTAAGACCTGTGCCTACGGCTGTGCCGCCCAGGTTTACGACGCGCAGACGTTCCTCGCATTTGAATGTCCGCCAGCGGTCGCGTGAAAAAGCTTCTGCAAATGCCGAAAACTCCGCGCCCAATGTGATGGGGACCGCTTCCTGCCACTCTGTTCGTCCCAGTTTAACTATTTCGCCGAAGGCCTTTTCTTTTTCCTGAAACGCGCCCTGCAGACGGGCGATGTTTTGCGCAAGTTCCCGCAAAGCCATGACTCCGGCAACTTTAATGGCCGTGGGGTAGACATCATTGGTGGACTGATGAAGATTTACGTCTTCCAGCGGATGAATAATTGTGTAATCGCCCCTGTTGCCGCCTCGCAGTTCAATGGCGCGGTTGGCGATCACTTCATTGAGATTCATGTTGGTTGATGTTCCCGCGCCGCCTTGCAGAGCATCAACCGGAAATTGATCGGCAAGTTTTCCCGCAATAATTTCTTCGCAGGCGGCAGTGATGGCGTCTGCTTTATCCGTCGAAAGATAGCCGTTATCGGCATTTGCCAGACAACATGCTTTTTTGACCATTGCCAGTCCCCGAATCAACCGGCCGTTGACTTTTATGCCGCTGATCCGGAAATTATGGATGGCTCTTTGTGTGTGAATACCCCAGTAAGCATCGCGCGGGACTTCCATCTCGCCTAAGAAATCTTTTTCTATTCTTTGATCGGTCATCGTCTTATTCCAACCATGAAAGCATCAACAATAAAGAGGTTTGTCCGTAATGGACAAACCTCTTTATACATGATTTTCAGTTAACAGCAAACTTCTTATTCATCTTTTCCGTGAGGCACGTCCGTGCCTCTTTTTGTGTATTTGGTGTGCAGAAGCTTGTGTGACTTGTGTCCCAGGGGTTCCTTCAGGAAGTTGGCATACAGTTTCTTAACCGATTCATTTTCATGTGATTGACGGTTTTTCTGAACTTTTCCGTCATCTTTGTAAAGGGCGGAAGAGCGCAGCACTCTGATTTCGTTATTTGTGGGAATGGGCTCGCCGCCGCCGGAGATACAGCCGCCCGGACAGCACATGACCTCAATAAAGGCGTATCCGCCTTTACTATCGCGAATCAGATCCATCAGTTTGCGGGCGTTTCCCAAACCATGAGCAACGGCAAATTTGACTTCGCCCAGAGGACCAACCTTGACTGTGGCTTCTTTGACGCCTTCCAGACCGCGAACAGGCGTGATATCCAGACTCGGCAGGTTTTCGCCGGTGACAACCGCGTAAACCGTGCGCAGAGCGGCTTCCATAACGCCGCCGGTCGCGCCGAAAATGGTGGCTGCGCCGGTGTATTCACCCATCGGAGCGTCGTAATCTTCATCCGGCAGATTGATAAAGTCAATGCCGCCTTCACGAATCATACGGCCTAATTCTCTGGTGGTGAGCACGTAATCAACATCCTGATAGCCGCTGCTGTTCATTTCCGGACGCTGGGCTTCAAACTTTTTAGCGGTGCAGGGCATGATGGAAACCGAAACGATATCTTTCGGGTCGATGCCCGCTGTTTCCGCGTAATAGGTTTTGGCCAGAGCGCCGAACATCTGCTGCGGCGATTTGCAGGTGGAAAGATGACCGAGCATATCGGGATAGAAATGTTCGCAGAACTTGATCCATCCGGGGCTGCACGAAGTAATCATCGGCAGGGTTCCCCCTTCTTTAACTCTTTTGAGCAATTCGTTGCCTTCTTCGATGATGGTGAGGTCGGCCGTAAAGTTGGTGTCGAAAACTTTATCAAAACCAAGGCGGCGAAGAGCGGCTATCATTTTGCCTGTGACAAGGCTTCCCGGAGGCATGCCGAATTCTTCACCAAGCGCCGCGCGGATAGCCGGAGCTTCCTGCACGATAACATGTTTGGTCGGATCCTGCAGAGCCTTCCAGACCGAATCAACGTCATCTTTTTCATACAAAGCGCCTACCGGACACACTAAAATGCACTGCCCGCAGGTAACGCAGTTGGATTCAATCAGCGGCAGATCAAAAGCGGGAACGACTTTGACGTCACTGCCGCGATGAGCGGGTGTCAAAACGCTGACGGTCTGAACCTGATCGCAGACGGTAACGCAGCGATGGCATTCAATACATTTGCGGCTGTCCCGCACGATGGAAGGGCTGGAACGGTCAATCATCCCTTCTTTCGGGAACTGGGTATAATCAAAACGGACTTCTCTAATGCCCGCAAATTCGGCGACTTTCTGCAATTCGCAGCTGCCGTTTCTTACGCAGAAATTGCACTCCTGCGGATGATTAGCCAGCAGAAGTTCCACGACCATTTTCCTGGCTTTGCGCACTTTCTCCGTGTTGGTGTGGACGACCATTCCTTCATTTACGGGAAAAACGCAGGCAGCGATCAGACTGCGCTGACCTTCAACTTCCGTCACGCACACGCGGCAGGCGCCGGGAGTGTGATTTCTTTCCGTCCACGCGCAAAGAGTAGGAATTTTAATACCGGCGCCGCGGGCGGCTTCCAGAATGGTGGAACCAGCCTCCGCCGTCACTTTACGATTATCGATAGTCAAATTAACAGTTGACATGAAATATTTCTCCTTATCGTTAAAAAAATAAATTAAACAGACGCGTCGCAACGCAAACAACGACAGGCTTCTTTAACAGCATCTTCAGATTTGAAGCCCAGTTCCACTTCTGCAAAGCTCATCTTACGGGTGCCGTGAGCCATTTCCGGCATTGCCATTTGAGGCGCTTCCTCGGTATCTTCATCAATAACCAGAGGCACATCAATGATCTCTTTGGCCGGTTTCTCATAGGCGGGTTCGCCATTGGCTTTGCGGATGGCCGCGTCGATATCGTCGGCAGCCTGATGTCCGTCGCCGATTGCCGCGATAACCGTGTCGGGTCCTGTGACAGCATCGCCGCCCGCGAAATAACGGGGGTTGGTTGTACAGGTCTTATATTCCTTGCCGACATTGAAGCAATCCCACTTATTGATTTCCACGCCGATCTTTTTATCGATGTAGCTCATATCGGGAACCTGGCCGATAGCGGCAATGACCGCATCGACATTTAAAGTAAATTCAGAACCTTCTATGGCAACAGGTTTTTTGCGTCCGCTGTTGTCAAAATCGCCCAGTTTCATACGATTGCAGGTTATGGAAGATACTTTTCCCTTTTCACCGTCAATTTTTAACGGGGCAACCAGGTAATCAATCTTGATTCCCTCTTCTTCAGCCGCTTTGATTTCTTCTTCGGCTGCCGGCATATCCTGTCGCAAACGGCGATACAGAATGGTGACGTCCGAGCCGAGTCTTAATGCCACGCGGGCCGCGTCAATAGCCGAATTGCCGCCGCCGATGACGGCCACTTTCTTGCCGAGGGTCTTTTCGCCTTTGAGCCATTTGTCTTCATTGTTGTTGAAGTCGCGAAGGAATTCAACGCCGCCGAAAACATTCTTCATGTCTTCACCGGGTACGCCCATTTTCTGGCTCTTGTGCGCGCCGGTTGCCAGATAGATATAATCGAAATCTTTGTCCAGCTTGGCAAACGTAATATCCTTGCCCACGCGGGTGTTGAGACGAATTTCCACGCCCAGGGCGCGAATATCATCAATTTCTCTGTCCAGAATGTTGCGCGGCAGACGATAGGAGGGAATGCCCCAATACAGCATTCCGCCGGCTTTATTGAGTTCTTCAAAAACGGTTACTTTGTAACCGCGTAAAGCCAGATCACGCGCGGCGGTAAGACCGGCCGGGCCTCCGCCCACAACGGCGATCTTTTCTTTACGTGTGACAGGCACAAAATCGATCTTCGGACGAGGCGCGTTATCCGTGATGAAACGTTTCAGGAATTTAATGGCAATGGGTTCGTCCATGTTGCCTCGGCGGCATTTGCTCTGGCATTTGTGATCGCAGACCCTTCCGCAAACGGAGGGGAAGGGGTTGGTTTGCAGCAGTATTTTGTATGCGTCTTCAAACCGTCCGGCCCGGATAAGCGCTATATAGGAAGGAATATCCATTTCGATCGGACAGGTGTGCTGACACGGTGATTTGAACATGGCCGAACAGACAGCCGCCACGCATTTGTGCTCGCGGATGTGCTGTTCATATTCTTTACGGAAGTAACGGATGGTGCTTAAAATAGGATTTGGCGCTGTTTGCCCCAATCCGCAAAGAGCCGCGTTTTTGATGACGTCGGCCATTTCTTCCAGAAGTTCAATGTCGCCTTCCTTGCCTTTACCCTGGGTGATATTGGTCAATATATCCAGCATGCGTTTCGTGCCTTCGCGGCAGGGTGTACATTTGCCGCAGGATTCATCCTGGCAGAAATCCATGAAGAATCTGGCCATGTCCACGGCGCATTTGTCTTCATTCATGACGATCAAACCGCCGGAGCCCATGATAGCGCCGAGTTCAACTACTTTTTCATAATCAACAGGAGCGTTTAAATGCTGAATGGGAATACAGCCGCCGGAGGGGCCGCCTAACTGTGCTGCCTTGAATTTCTTGCCTTTGGGAATACCGCCGCCGATATCATAAACGATGGTGCCCAGTTTGGTTCCCATGGGAACTTCCACAAGGCCGACGTTGTTCACATCGCCGGTCAGCGCGAATACTTTTGTGCCTTTGCTCTTTTCCGTGCCGATGGATGCGTACCATTTTCCTCCGCGCAGCAGAATCTGGCCGACGTTAGCCAGTGTTTCCACGTTATTCAGAATGCTCGGTTTCTGCCACAGACCGGCAACGGCGGGGAAGGGCGGTCTTGGCCGGGGCATGCCTCTTTTTCCTTCAATGGAGGTCATCAGGGCTGTTTCTTCGCCGCAGACGAACGCGCCCGCACCCTGGTAAATTTCCAGATCGAAATCAAAGCCCGTGCCCAGAATATCCTTGCCCAGCAAACCGGATTTATGCGCCTGATCTATCGCTATGTTTAAACGATGAATAGCCAGCGGATACTCAGCGCGGCAATAAATGTAACCCTGCTTGGATCCGATGGCTTTGGCCGCGATAACCATTCCTTCCAGAACGGCGTGCGGATCAGCTTCCAGCACGCTTCTGTCCATGAACGCGCCGGGATCTCCTTCATCGGCATTGCATAAAACATATTTAACATCACTTTTGGACTGAGCGGCGAATTTCCATTTCAGGCCTGTCGGGAAGCCCGCTCCGCCGCGCCCTCTTAATCCTGAATCCAGGATTTCCTGAATGATTTGTTCCGGTTTCATTTCAGTCAGGGCTTTAGCCATGCCGGCATAACCGTCACGCGCGATATATTCATCTATTTTTTCGGGGTCAATCAGACCGCGATTCTTTAATACCCTCAACTCCTGATGAGCGAAGAAGGGAATGTCCTGCATGGTGGGAATAATTTGATCCGTCGAGGGCTCATGATACAAGAGACGCTCTAAAGTTCTTCCCTTGATTAAATGTTCTTCAACCAGTTCCGGTATATCCTGCGGCTTCAGGCTTACGTAAATTACGCCTTCCGGGTAAACAACCATAATCGGTCCCAGAGCGCAAAATCCATTACATCCTGTTTCCACAACCTTTATTTCTTCAGCCAATCCTCTTTTGTCAAGCTCTTCCACTAAAGCTTTTTTTACTGCGGGTTGGCCGGAAGCCTGACAGCCGGTGCCTCCACAGATTAGTAAATGCGAACGAAAAACTTTCATTTAGCCTATATCCTCCTTAAGAAATCATCATGCCGTGCAACAATAAGCATGTTAGAGCGAAAAAAATTATCTGGTTATTTCAGATCCTCTGGCCAGAACAAAAGGTGTCTGAATTTCTCCCTCCATGATGTGTCTTTTGAAAACCTGTCTCATTTTGTTGGAATTCATATATTCATATTTTATCGGTTCCTTGTTCAGAACTTCAACAGTAACAAGAGGTTCGCGGCTGCATAAGCCCATGCAACCGGAAGTAGTTACAACAACATCATTTGCGCCGGCAGCTTCAATTTCCTGAAGCAATGTATCCATAACTTCTTTGGCTCCCGAAGCGATACCGCAGGTTCCCATGTGGACGGTAACTTTAACGCGACGTTCGCCATCCCGCAGGGACATTTCCTTGTGCACTTTGTCCTTTATCTTTTTTAAATCAGCTATTGTTAATTTCGCCATTGGCGTTTCCTCCCGGCTTTAATTTATTATGTATATTGAGCTAGTATTTCTTTTACCTTGCCCGGCTTAACACGGCCGTGCACGTCTTCATTGACAACGACTACCGGCCCCAAACCGCAGGCGCCTAAACAACGAACGCTCTCCAGAGTAAACATTCGATCGGGAGTGGTCTCGCCTTCCTTAATGCCGAATTCCTTCTCCAGTGTTTCAGTGAGTGCTTTTCCGCCGCGCACGTAACAGGCAGTTCCCAGACAAACCCGAACAGTGTGCTTGCCTCGAGGTGTCATGGTAAAGAACGAATAAAACGTGACAACACCGTAAACCCGGCTCAGGGGCAAATTCAATTCTTTGGCAATCTTTTTCTGCGCTGACAGGGGCAGGTATTCCAGACACACCTGCGCTTCTTCCAGTACGGGAATTAAACTTCCCGGTTTGCCTTTGTGTTTGCTGATAATCTTGTTTAGTTTATCAACTTGTCCTGATGTAAATTCTTTCAAAAGTTCAGTATCTTCCGCCTTCATCAAATTCCTCCTTACGTTATGTTCGTGTTTATTATGCCTCGGGTTTAATTTCACTTAAACCTTCGTCAATAACGCCACGAATGTATTTTAATATTTCAAAATGATTTATCGGTAAATCATCAATTTCCTTACGGATTTCACGAGTGTCCACTGAAAACCGCTGGTCATTATGCCTATGTTTGTAAATAAAGTCAACAAAAGAATTTCCGGCAATAAGATTGATAATAGTTGCCGAAATATCACCCATAGGCTGTCTGTCCAGATGGTCAAGTTGAAAAGTCGCCTTTAGCCTGGTTCCCTTACCTTTTTCCGATTTTAATTCAAGGTTGCCGCCAGCCATTTGAGCGGCATTGGTCAGAAGAGGAATTCCCAATCCGAACCGTCTCACTTTTTTTGTCGTGTAAAAAGGATCAAAGGCTCTTTTTATTTCTTCCCCGGTCATTCCGCAGCCATCGTCATTGATTTCTATGGAAAGGAGATTTTTTGCCGAATCTTCATTGATGCTGATTTCGACTATTTTAGCGCCTGCGCGAACGGAGTTTTCAGCAATATCCAGAATATGTGCGGCAAGCTCCAGCATTTCTACTCCACTATACGACGGCCGTTTTGCCCGGTGAAAGCCATTTTCAAGTCTGCCAGAGTTGGTTCTTCAAGCATGATTTTTGTCAGCGCCGATCCAATATCTTTTAAATAATGGGCATCGGAAGAAGTTATAAATGAATAATGATGCAGATCCCTGTATTGAACCCGTGCCTGTTTTATACTTGTTAAGGACGATACCTCCAACGCGTCAAAATGAATGCTATCATCAATAAAGCCGAGTTGGCTCAATACGCTGAAGCTTTCCCGGTCTATATGAGAGGCAACGGCCAATCCGTTTTGCTCATGCACATGGTTCAATAAATCATTTAATGGAATATCAGTCGCTCCGATTAATAATTTGTCGCTTATTCCCTCGACCTCGCCATTTTCATTTACAATGGCCTGAACGCCGAAACGGTCTTCATCATTTTCTCCCGCAAGATGCTGATAAACAAATTCCTGCAGCGCGGCTAAATCCGGCAAAGAATCGAACAGAGCTAAAAAATGAACTTCTTCACTTGTTGTTATTTCCATTCCGGGAAATATCTTTAATTTTGTCCCCCGGGCGGCATTGATGACGTAGGGGACATTTTCGGAAGCGTTGTGATCGCAAATGGCAAGAATATCGAGACCGGCGGCGAGGGCTCTTTCTACCAGAGCTTTGGGATGCATATCCAATTCGGCGCACGGCGAGAGACAAGTGTGAACGTGAAGATCACAATTAAAAACTTTGAGCATCGTCTTTTGGGGGAATTAACCAGACATGGCCAAAAGCCTGCGGCCGTTATAAAACCGTTCTGTTATTTTTCCGTTTTCAACAAATTATAAATTCTACCGGTCAACTCGAATGCGGACAAATCTGAAATCAACAGAGGGACATTCTCTTGAATGGCCTTTTCCAAGGTGTCCTTAGCCGGTTCGCAGGAATTAACCAGAACAACAGCCGCGTGCTCCTTCAAGGTGGCTATGGCAACGATATTTTGGTGTACCTGTCTTGTTATCCAGATATCTCCTTCGTGAGAATTTGCCATTACATCACTTAAGAGATCTCCCGTATAACCTCCTTTAACATTATTATTCTCAATTCTGTCTGATGCAGATATGACTTTTAAATTTAATTCTTTTGCAATGGTTGCGATATTCATTCTAGATCCTTTGTTAGTGGAGTCGCGCTAATAATCATTCTTAAAGAAGTTCCCTTGTTCACTTCCGATGAAATATCGAATTTGTCGGAGTAGAAATTAATATTGTGCAGTCCCATGCCGGCGCCGAACCCCATTTCTCTTATCTGCTGACTGGCGGTAGAATAACCCGGCTCCATTGCCTGTTCAATATTGGGTATTCCGGGACCTTCATCGGCTACATCAATCTCGACATTTTCCGGAGTGACTGTAAGATTGATAATTCCCTTTCTGGCATAAGAAACGATATTGATTTCGGCTTCATAACACACAATAGCGGACTTTCGAACAACATCGCCCGGCAGTCCTTTTTCTTTAAGTATAGCTTTAATGCGCATGGAAACAGTTCCGGCGGTATTAAAATTACCGCCCTCGATATCAAAACTATAATTATTTAAAGTATTTTCAGGTTTGTTCACTGCCGGTATCAACTTTTTCCACGCAGCCGACTATGCCTTTTGCGTAAAGACGGCCCGCCGTTTCGAATAAAATGTATTTTGTCGTTAAAATCGGAATTTGAAGACTCTTGGCCATGGAAATGGTTTCTGCAGGCGGTTTTTTCCCGCGAACTAAAATTATCGCGGCCATATCGAGTACATTGGCGATTCTGACTACCTGTGTATTGGTCAGGCCGGTCAACAAAAGACAGCCCGCCTTCGCAAAGGATAGGACATCGCTCATTAAGTCTGCTCCAAACGCTGTTGTGACTTCAATGTCTAGTTTTTCCTCACCACCAATAACGTCGGCATTTAATATTTCTTTAACGTCTCTTAGTTTCAATATCCATTCCTCACACAAAAAAAGTCCGGCAATTTCTTTTAAAATATAGAAAACATTTTATTTTCCACTATCATATATCAAACTTTATTGTCAACGAAATCATTTTTGTAACCGGATTATACATTCATTAAATTAATGGCCACGTTGTCCGCTTTTAGTGAATCTTGAGTTAAACTTGCTGACGGATGTTTATGCGGTGTTAGAAAAAATGTAATTTTCCAATCAACCCTCTGTTTACGTCCTCTTTATTACATCAAAGAAGTTCTGACATATATCAGTTGTGAAAACTGTCACTTTCGACTTTTTTCAGGCAACCAACAATACCTTTACTATAAAGAATGCCGGCTGTCTCAAATAATATATATTTTGTAGCTAGAATCGGAATTTGAAGTTCTTTTGCCATGTCGATAGCTTCAGTAGAGGGTTCTTTTCCTCTCACTAAGATAATAGCGGCAATGTGCCGGGTAGCAGCCGTTTTGACAACCTGGGCATTCGTTAAGCCGGTTAACAAAAGACTTCCCGCTTTTGCAAAAGCCAAGACATCGCTCATCAAATCAGCTCCGAATGCCGTGGAGACTTCAATATCCAGTTTTTCCTTGCCGACGATTACATCGGCTTCCAGTATTTCTTTAACTTCTCTTAGTTTCAAAAAGAACTCCTTCAATAGACAAGAAACTTGACGCCTGCGGTTTGGGGTGCATAAAGTACTTGATTATATTTAAAAAAATATCGTCTTCAACAATGCTAACCTGGTTATTTTACTATCATAAATTAATCTTCGATGTCAATAAAATTATTCCCGAAATTAAACAATATATTAAATTATGACTGCTAGTCTTTTTTTAAACAAGGTGTGATATTTCGTAAAAACATAAATAGATTTATTCTTGACACAGTATTACTGTAATGATAATGACCTGCACACTTTAAGACATGTCGGGGCGTGGCGCAGTCTGGTAGCGTATCTGAATGGGGTTCAGAGGGCCGGTGGTTCAAATCCACTCGCCCCGACCAGTAATATCAAGGGGTTAACCAATGATTGGTTTGCCCCTTTTATCTTATGAGCTCACTCTGTCCCGCCGTTGAAAAGAGTAAACATGGAATAGACATGATATATATGAAGAAAATCTTCAATATTATAAGCGCCAGTAATTAGTTCCACAGGAGATGGCTGATTCCGGTGCAAAAACCGCCTTTACATCTAATAAAATAGGTTGTTCTTTACGGCACAATCCGACAATACGCTGAATACCCATTGATTTATAAGTGCTGTGTGCCACTGCCAGAATGACGGCATCAACGTCTTTTATAGATTTCAGCGGAATAAGTCCAATGTTATAGAGACGATGTGCTTCTCGGGGTTCGGCCAGAGGATCATGAACCAAAACATTTACGCCGTATGTTTTTAGTTCATTGATAATATCAATAACGCGTGTATTGCGTAGATCCGGGACGTCTTCTTTGAAGGAAAATCCCAGAATGGCCACGCGGCTCTTTTTTACATTTATATCGGCGGCAATCAGCATTTTGATTGTTCGTTCCGCGATATACTTGCCCATATTATCATTAATGCGCCGACCGGAGAGGATTACCTCGGGGTGGTAACCGATACTTTCTGCCTTATAAGTTAGATAATAAGGGTCAACGCCGATACAATGACCACCGACAAGACCTGGACGGAACGGTAAAAAGTTCCATTTTGTTCCGGCAGCCTCCAGGACTTCCAGAGTATCAATATTCATTTTATTAAAAATAACAGCCAACTCATTCATTAATGCTATATTAATGTCGCGTTGCGTGTTTTCAATGACTTTTGCCGCTTCAGCAACTTTTATGGACGATACTCGATGCAATCCTACCTTGACGACTGAACTGTATATTCCTTCAATTAAATCCAGGGTGGCCGCATCGGAAGCGGAGATGATTTTAACCGTGTTACTGACAGTGTGTGTTTTATCGCCGGGATTGATGCGTTCCGGAGAATAGCCGATTTCAAAATCTTTACCGAAACTCAACCCGGATACCCGTTCCAGAATCGGAATGCAAATATCTTCCGTTACCCCGGGATATACAGTGGATTCATAAACCACACAGGAACCGGCGGATAAATATTTGCCGACAATTGCCGATGCATTCTCCAGGATGGAAAGATCAGGAACGTTATAGTGGTCCACCGGTGTGGGAACCGCTACAATAAAAAACTTGCATCCGTAAAGATCGGCAGACTTGGATGTAAACCGTATTTTTAGTTTTTTTAATTCAGCGTCGGACAACTCCATTGTATAATCGTGTCCTTTTTTCAATTCCGCCACAGTTGTATCACTAATATCAAACCCAATGACTTTGAAATGGCGAGATAAGTGGGCTGCCAGAGGCAAACCGACATATCCCAATCCGACAACGGCAATTTTGTTCTTTCCTGCAAAAAATGATTGAGCTGTTAAAGTTTGTCTCATAAATTTTCTCCTGATTAGTTTTTAATAGATATTTATTAAATTTACATAGTTAAAAGATACTTGTCAATCTCAAAAAACGGATAATTGAGCAGCCACGATATTTGAACATCTTTTCATATTGCACTTAACGGGTGATATAAGATATGACGTGAACAATAAAAATAATCCTTATTAATGTTTCCATTGAAAATAAATATTCATTATACGAATATATAATAATACCAAGAATAACAGATAATTAGCAATTTGAGAATCATAAAATATGAAAAATAAGATCAAATGGATTTGGAGAGGAATTTTTCTCTCTCTATTTTTAATCATTATTTTTGTTTTTTCGTTCCGAGTTGCAATCCTGACTCGAGCAGGTAAATTTATGGCTCCCCAGGGTAATTATACTGCTGATGCTGCCATTCTGGAAGGCAATGACTTCCTTGATAGGGATATAGTAATAAGCGGGATGAATTTGCTGTCATCAGGGAAGGTCAAGCGATTGTTTGTCGTCTTGCATCGAATTGCTCCATCGGACAGACCTTTTGCTATCCATGAAGATTATCCTGATCTCGTCAAGAAAAAAATGCTTGCCCTTGGGCTAAAAGAAAAAGACTTCAGAATCATTGAGGCCCATATTGATCAACCAATAACTTTAACAGCAGCCAAAGCGACAATGGAGATCATTTCTAAAGAGAATATCAAAAGCGCTATCCTTCTATCATCAGGATTTCATACCCGGCGGAGCTATCTCATATATCAATATCTATGCGTTCCGTTTAAAATTAAAATCTTCCCGTATGCATGCTTTAATTCATATCAACTTGACCATTGGTGGTCTCAAGAGAGTGGATGGCGCGACTTTACTATGGAAATTATGAAGCTAACTTATTATTTAACGAGAGGATACATTCCCCTTAAATTGTCTTACTAACTACTGCTTTAAACAACTCAAATTTTGCCGGTTCAGTCACCCAACTTAAGTTTTCCTATATCATCCGCGTGAAGACTACCCAGATACAAATACCCCCCATTCTCCTTAGCTGATGTTACGTCGTAAATATGTTTCCCTGTCGGATCCTGCAATGTTTCTGTTATAAACCCGTTTTCATCGAGCGCTGCCACAAATCCATACCGTTCGGATTTAGACCACCACGATACCGGCAGCCTGCACAGAATTGATTTAATTATTGGATATTTTTGCAACATATCGAGCATATCGTTTCTGACAGTGAAAAAAGCAAGCCAGAACTTCCCCTTTCCATTGGACGTTATTTTATCCGGGAATCCGGGAAGATTTTCGATGAACATATCGCTCGTTCCGGCTTTTGGCCCGGTAAGCCAGTATCTGTTTATACGGTATTTATAGGTTTCGTTAACCAGCACAAAATCCTCGTTTATGGACAACGCCACACCATTGGCAAAATTAAGTCCGCGCAGCAGCACTGTCACTGTTCCGGTGGCTGGATCATATCGCATGAATCTCCCGTGTGGACGCGCCTCGAGCATATCAAACAAATAATCTTTAAATGGGAATTTGTCGGAAGCGTCCGTAAAATAAATAGTTCCGTTTTTTGCGACGTCGAGCCCGTCGGTGCACCTGAACGGCACGCCATCGGCCGATGTCGCCAGAATCGTGATCGAGCCTTGGGGACTAACAGAAAGAAGGCCCTTGTTGGCGTCAGCTACGATAAGATTGCCTTTTTGGTCAAACTTCATGCCCAGAGGACGGCCTCCTGTATTAGTAAAAGTCTCGATAACGCCGTTAGAAAGGAGCCGAGATATTGTTCCCTCCGGGGTTCCGAAATAAATACGGCCCTGATCATCCATCGCTATTTCAACGGGACCGTTGACCTTTCCTTTGGCCAGTAGATCCGCTTTTTGCAAAAGATCATTGGGTTCCAGCACGCCGGTCATTTCCGGTCTCTTTGGAGCATTATAGGCGACGGGATCTATTGGTGATTTTATAGCGGTTAAAAAAATGATTACTAATAGTATAACAATTACTATTGCTGTTAAAACAATTTTTTTTAACATTCCCAACTCCTTGTAATTATTTTAAAATTCAGATTATGCGTCACTGTAAATTAGTCGGATAAGTAAGTAAATAATACATTTTTAATTTTTATCTGTCAAAGAATATTGTCATACAGATCAAAAGGATCATACCATACATTTGTGATTAATCTATAATTGACATATAAAAATTTTTTTATAAATTTTTTATAGTTATTTTTAAGATCTAATTGAAAATTATTTACAAAAATCCATTAGAGATGGAATGTAATCAAGGAGAAATATGAAAACCATTATTTTATAATATCTGATCATATCATTCATTACGGTCTGCCTGCCGGCATTATCTATATCCGCGAATGAGTCTGCAAATAAACAAAAAGTTAAAAAAGAAGCAAAACGACTTCAGGCAGTAAGATAGTGCCACACCGGACAATGTTTCGGGTTTGTTTTATTTCCTTTAAATTGAAGTAGATTTATTCAGAGGATGATAAATACTTGCCTGGAAAAGTTCCTTTTTCAACATTTTTTATTATTTTTGTGGCATATCTCTGGAAGCGATAAAATTTATCTTGAACACCCATATCTTTGCAATTTTCGCCCGGAGCCATTTCTTTAATAACTTCTGCCATTGAAAGTCCTTTCCTACGGTAATCATAAACTTTTAAATAATATTTGAGTTCATTAGATATCAGCCTGGTTGATGTCATGCGAAATTTTCTTATTTCTTTGTCCGCTTCTTTTACGGTGGTTGTCTTTTTGTATTTGTCCCTGAGTCTCTTTATCTGTTTAGCAATCATTTTCATGTCTTCTCGACCAACGACAGGAACAGCCAAAAAAATATATTGAGTTTCATAGTTGATTATTTCCCAAATCTGTTTTTCATTTGGAAGCGATTGTGAGTTATTATCCCAATTAACAAGAGATTTAAAATACATACGGGAATAAGACTCTTTATCTCTCAGATCAAGCACAGGGCGTGATCCAGGTAAACCTCCATTTTTTCTTAGCGACTCATTACGCCAATCATCAAATGATTTTTCAAATATGTTTCCAAAAAATATCAAATAATTTAAAAAAACTTCATGAGAAGGGCCATAAAGATCTTTTCCAAGATTACTATAATTTTTACAAAATTCTTTATATTGCTCACTTCTTTTCAAATACTCCCACCATAATCGATAGACCTCTAATTTTTCTTCTTTTTCCGTCATATTGTCTTTCCTTATGTTAAATACGGTAAAGAGATCAAACCCTTTTAAACCTTTCCTGTAACTTCATCAAGTCTAAAGAATGTTTTTGTTTTTTTGCGGTAGTATATTTTTTTTAATTTGTCTGTCGTTTGGTGAATTTAACCTAAAAATGGGCAAAATGACCACATTTTAAAGATATCAACAGCACCATTTATGTGCAAGGTCTTAATATAATAGACTAATTATTATTTTGTTTTAAGGCATAAATATTGCAGTATACCTCTCGGAATATGCTTGAAAAGGGCAAACCACTTGAAAAGGTGGGGCGCAAAGTTACTGACCTAAGTCTTCATAGGAAGATATGGTGGCAGAACTGCCGGGCACCTTCAGAGCCCTCCATAAAATCTGAACAACAAAATAATACACAAAAGGGAAATAATTTCATTTTTTTGAATTATTTTGCCTGTTGTTTACGAAAAACGGAGGTGCTATCGTGACAAAAAACAAAATTTTAAATATAATAGGCATAATATTTGTAACTTGCCTGTTTATATCTTTATCTTCGCAGGTGGTTATGGCTGCCACCTACTATTCTGACTTTGCCACAGGTTCAGACAGTAACAACGGCACGTCAACGTCAACGCCGTGGAAACACATGCCGGGAATGTCCGGGTGGACAGGGTCTGCAACCCTTTCTTCCGGCGATGTTGTTGTCCTTAAAGGCGGTTCTCATTGGACATTCACATCAACCTCGGCTAATTTAATTACTCCACCAACTACCATAACGATTATGGGTGGACAACAATGCGGATTTACGGGTAGTCCGGCAGTTGTTTGTGATGGAACAACTACTCCCTGCGGGTCGAACGCTTCTGTATCATGTAACGGAGGCACTCCCTGGGGAAGCGGATACCCGATTATAGACGGACAGGGAAATTCCACCGCCTCACGGTCGGGAGTATATCTTTATCCTAATTCAAACGGGTATGGTCTCACAATCGATGGAATAGAACTTTACAATATTGGTGATTATCAGAATATCAGCTATGGCATACAAATTGCCAATGGAAGTAATTTTACGATTAAGAATAGTCTGATTTTTACCTATTCGTTAGACAGTTTGGCGATCTTAAACACCCAAAGCAATTTCACAATGAACAACATCTACATTAATGATAACGTATTTAAGGCACAGGGGAGAGCTAATATAGAGGCTGGTTCTAGTACTACCACATCTTCTATCATAAACAATATGCAGATATATAATAATATCTTCTATGGCCCGAATACAGCAGGCGCCGTTTACACCAATGCCGGAAGTTTTCACGGTGATGGCTTTATGATTGGCGGCAGCAATTCAGATACCTATGGACTTACTAAAATGGTAATTCATCATAATAAGTTTATTGGTGACTGGTGCTTTAATAATGGAACATCAGTCGCTGGTGATATAGCTGTAACGTCTCCGCTTTATATAAACGGCAGTACAAACGAATATTCTGAAGTTGGCACATTGATTTACGACAATCTTTTTGAAGATGATACTGTATCCTGCGCCATCAGTACAGGAACGAGCGAGACCCCTTGGGCGTGGGGAGCCATAGGGATAGGCCATGGATATCATACAGGAGTACAAATTCTCAATAATACGATTTACGGCTCTCCGGCCATCGCTGAATCGGCAATCCAAATTGAGGAAACCAATGGAGCCACAGCGACTATAGAGAATAATATTCTTGCAAAATGCGATAATTGCATTTTACTGGACTCAACGGTGGGAGCGGTTACTATGAACTATAATCAATTCTGGTCACTCAATGGCACGCATCTTATTTATGACCAAAGGCCAAGTGTCAATAGCCGCTGCAATACCAGTTCTGCCTGTCTAACTCAGGAAGGGACAACATCTGGAATGACCTATTGTAATGATTCTTATTCCGTGGGTAATAATTTATTTGTAACTTTACCGACTCAGGGAATAGCAGGTTCGGGAAACTTCAATTTGTTAGCTGATTCACCAGTAATCGGTCAGGGAGCAAATGAATCTTCCATTTTCACAACAGATATTACAGGAACTACGTGGACAGTTCCATGGGGAATTGGAGCTTATCAGTATAAAGCGCTTCAATCTACTCTATTAGTCACGTCAGTTAATGGTACAGTGACAAGCAATCCGTCAGGTATCAATTGCGGCTCGACCTGTTCTGCAAATTATGATTCAGGGACATCAGTTACATTAACTGCATCGCCGGCGAGCGGATATACTTTCACCGGCTGGTCAGGAGGAGAATGTTCCGGGACAGGGACATGCACCATAACTATGAATGCAGCGACTTCTGTTACAGCAACTTTTGCCAGAATTGTATACAACCTAAACGTTACAAAATCCGGTACGGGAACAGGAACTGTCACTGGTAGTGATAACCTTATCAATTGCGGCTCGACCTGTTCTGTAAATTATGATCAAGGAACATCCGTTATCCTGACTGCTTCAGCGGCTAGCGGATCTATCTTTTCCGGCTGGTCTGGAGGAGGATGTTCCGGGACAGGGACATGCACCATAACTATGAATGCAGCGACTTCTGTTACAGCAACTTTTAGTCCTGTATATAGTTTAACCGTCACAAACGCTACTACGGGAGAAGGAACTGTCACCGATAGTAATGGTCTTATTAATTGCGGCACGACCTGTTCGGCAAGTTATAATTCAGGGACATCAGTTACATTAACTGCATCGCCGAAAAGCGGATATACTTTTACCGGTTGGTTAGGAGGAGGATGTTCCGGTACCGGGACTTGCACCATAACGATGACGGGAGCGACTTCTGTTACAGCAACTTTTGCTACAACGGTATACAACCTAACCGTTACAAAATCCGGTACGGGAGCAGGAACTGTGACTGGCGGTGATGGCCTTATCAATTGCGGCTCGACTTGTGCAGCAAATTATGCTCAAGGAACATCAATTACCCTGACCGCTGCTGCAACTAGCGGATCTGTCTTTACCGGTTGGTCAGGCGCATGTTCAGGTACAGGGAATTGCAATGTAACCATGACTGCAGCAAAATCTGCTAAAGCTGCTTTTGCCAAATCTATGAGTAGAGTACGCAGATAAATAGATAGGACTTCTTCCTGAGCTTGATGGCACAGACTTGACGGCACAGGAAGAAGTCCTTATTCTGCATCAATGCTCCCATTAATTAAATCCTGTTTGACAATTTCACAGTTAGCTGTTATAAGCAACAAAAGCCGTTCAATTAGGCAGTCATATAGAAATATTCATTCCATTTGCACAGGGTAGTTTGTAATTTTTCCAATCATTTCGCCTGTTATCGCATTTAATACAACGACACGCACTGCTATTGTTTAAAAAATAAGGAGAGTAACATGAAAAGAAGCAGAATATTAAATAAAATAGGTTTAATATTTGTAGTCTGCCAGCTCATATCTTTATCTCCTCAAAAAGCAGGAGCGACCACCTACTATTCCGACTTTAACACAGGTGTTGATACCAACAACGGCACAACAACGTCAACGCCGTGGAAATACATGCCGGGAATGTCTGGGTGGACAGGGTCTGCAACTCTTTCTTCCGGCGATGTTGTTGTCCTTAAAGGCGGTTCTCATTGGACATTCACATCAACCTCGGCTAATTTAATTACTCCACCAGCTACCATAACGATTATGGGTGGACAGCAATGCGGATTTACGGGTAGTCCGGCAGTTGTTTGTAATGGAACAACTACTCCCTGCGGGTCGGACGCTTCTGTATCATGCAACGGAGGCGCCCCCTGGGGAAGCGGATACCCGATTATAGACGGACAGGGAAATTCCACCGCCTCACGGTCGGGAGTATATCTTTTTCCTAATTTAAAAGGATACGGTCTCACAATCGATGGAATAGAGCTTTACAATATTGGTGATTATCAGAATGTAAGTTATGGGCTGCAAGTCACGGGAAGCAACATAACTATAAAAAACTGCCTGTTCGCACCTTATTCTTTAGATGGAATAGCTATGCAAAATACTGCGAGCAATACTACCATTAATAATATTTTGATTCACGATAATACCTTTGAGGCGATGGGAAGATGTGAAATTGACGGTGGCACAGGTTCCACTGCGTCTGCAATAATCAACAATCTTCAGATATATAACAATACCTATTATGGACCGAATACGAACGGCGCAGTTTACACCAATGCGACTTTTCACGGTGATGGCTTCATGATGAGTGGAAATAATACAGATACCTATGGACTAACGAACGTGGTTATCCACCACAATAAGTTTATCGGTGATTGGTGTGCAAATAATGGAACCGCCAATGATTCTGTAACCGCTGTAATTTATATCACCGGCAGTACAAGTCAGTACTCCGATAACGGAACCTTGATTTATGATAATCTCTTTGAAGATGATACCGCAACCTGTACCAATGGTTCGGGAACACAAGAGCCACCTTGGGCATGGGGTGCAGTAGCGATCGGTCACGGTTATCATACAGGAGCGCAAATCTATAACAATACGATTTACGGATTTTCTACTACTGGTGAATCGGCTATTCAAATTTCAGATGTCAACGGAGCCACGGCAACCATAGAGAACAATATTCTTGCAAAATGCGATAACTGTATTTTACTGGACTCATCGGTAGTTGGGACAATTACTATGAACTATAATCAATTCTGGTCACTTAACGGCAATGATCTTATTTATGATCAAAGGACAAGTGTCAATAAACGCTGCAATACCTGTTCTGTCTGTCTAACTCAGGAATCCGGTTCAGGAATGACCTATTGTAATGATTCTTATTCAGCGGGTAATAATTTATTTGTAACTTTGCCGACCCAAGGAACAGCGGGTTCGGGAAACTTCAATTTGTTATCCGGTTCTCCGGCAATCGGTCAGGGGGCGAATTTATCCTCCATTTTCACGACAGATATTCAAGGGAACCCCTGGACAGTGCCGTGGGGAATTGGAGCTTATGAATATGTATCTACTTCATATATGTTATCAGTAACATCAGGAACGGGCAGTCCGACAATAACAAGTTCACCTTCAGGGGTAAGTGGCAATACCGCCTGCTCTGTTTCTTTCACATCGGGAACGCTGGTGACTTTATCTGCTACCTGTTCTTCGGGTTATCAAAATCCTGTATACAGCGGAGATTGTACCGGAAGCGCTTGCAGCGTCACAATGAACGCGGCAAAATCGGTATCGGTAAACTGCTCTGCCACTAATTCTGGCGGCGGTAGCAGCGGCGGCGGCGGTGGTGGTGCATTTGGTTTCATTCCGATCCTGATGGCTCTGGCGATATGCGGCCTAGCCTGGCGTCGCAAATGATATTCCTGGCAATTGTTATACTGTCTGCGGTGATAACTGCTTCTACTGTTCTGACAAATTTTACCTCTCTGAATGTGTCACTGGTTATGTCAGGACAAGTCTGGCGTTTGATAACGGGGCATTTGACCCACTTGACCTGGAGACATTATGCGCTCGATGCACCTGTATTCCTTATGGCTTATTTGCTCTATAAACGAAATACAGGCGGCTTCAGTTCTATTTATCTAGCCATCTTTTCCGCAATCATTGTATCAGCCTCTGTCGTTATGATGGGCATGCATCAGGTATACGGCGGACTGTCGGGGTTATCTTGCGCTGCGATTGCGGCCCTTTCATTAAAGATGATCATGGATACTCCCCGTCGAATTCTCCCTTACATATTGATTTTCACTTTCCTGCTATACTTGTTGTTTTTACAAGGAAGCGCCACCGGCATCAACGTGGCAAAAGAAGCTCATATGGCTGGTATATTATCAGGCTTCATCTTTGAACTGATCAGACAATGGCAGGTTAACAGAAAACAGCGTGCCAATTCTTATTTTTGACGACTGCCGCTAAAGAACCCCGTCTATCTTCACCATTTCCGGACCTGTAAGGCATCTGCGGATAAAAATAACTGGCGTGCAAACAGCTTTGCCCCTATGCGCACTTTACGGAACAGTAGGTCACGGCGATCTGTACACAACTTGCGATGGTTTTTAAATATATACTCCTGATAAATCCACGTAAAAAAGTAGTTATGTCAGTAATAATATTTCTTTGTTAAACGTGCTTTTAGTGTTGTCATGATGCCGCGAAGATTTCTTTCCATGACATGTTTGAATAGACGTAATGAATATCTAAAGCGCCGCATAAATAATAACTGATACAATGCCATCCATGAATGTGTTTCGTGATTATCCAAAATCAACAAATGTTTATTATAATCTATCATATCTTGAATTGATATACTGTCTGCTGTAAAAAAGCCATCTTCGATAGCAGGTATAACCGCATTTTTACCAACTTCATTTTTTATCATGATTGCAGACCTTCCAAGCTTTTCAGTATGGATCATCTCTTCTTTCCATGGATCCGAAACTATGATGTCGCCATAATGCGACCAGTGATCCAAACAATTATAGCAACGAAGATAATGATCAATTCCTACAATATGCATTGATGATCCGCCAATATGCGGTTCATCCATTAGCAATTTGTGTTCATCGTCAAACACACGAAATCTTCCAGGCCATCCGTCGCCTCTGTAGCAGATTTTGTGTACTTTTTTCAAAGCAACGTGACCATGATGCTCTATATAGTTCTTTGTGCTTAATCGCGATGCCATGCCGGCGCATACAAAACCGATCTTTAATACAATAATTTCTTTTAGCTCCGGCAAATATTTTTCCAACTTTGCTAATCCTTCAAGCATGCATGGTGTGCCGACAAATGCATATTTCCCCGGTTTTTGAAGAACATCTTTTAGTGCAATACAAGCAGATACGGGCGCATATTTGGAACCGCTAGCAGAAATTATGGATTGCTTATCGGTTGCGATAAATGTTTCCGCAACTAACGGGTTATCACCCTCACAACGCGTTACAATACATCCGTCAATTTTTTTATGCTCCAGTAAATATAAGAATAAGCCGCTGATAAAACCACCGGATGCCGCATCGCGTCTCAATATTTCATCTTTTGCATGAATGAGGTAGGCAGTCGAATTGCTTGACGCAACTTGATAGTCAACGTCAGGCTTGGTGCCATTTAATAAAAAGCGACTGGGGCAAACCTCCAGGCATCTCTGACATAATGTACATTTGGATGTATCAATCACAGGGTAATTGAATCTTTCACCAAAGTTTAAAGTAATAGCAGAATTTGGGCAAACGACAGTGCATGTTCCGCAGCCGCAGCAAACCCTATTATTTATAATCGCCTTTATTGAAAAGGTCTCGCATTGATCTGATTTATTCAATTTACTATTTTTATTTATATGCAAACGATGCTCACAGTATTGATGAAAATATTATTAAATCCATGGAAACATTTATGCGCAACGATGTTTATGCTTAATGATTCTTTATTAAAGATTAAAAGCTATTGTCACTTGTTGTGCGAATTGCTTCAAATAAAATGTTTCCGAAGGAGAGGATAAAAAAGATACGTTGATTCATAAATCGATGCTACCGAAAAAAAGCAGGTAAAGGAGTTTAAATGATGAGTCCCCGGGCCTGGAAAGAATATTTTGATATTTTATTTATGGCTGTCATCTTTAAACAAAGTATCAGGCATGGCTGTATTTTAAATGATGTCTGATAAATAATGGCCCTTTTTACTCAATATTTTTTATAAAACTTTCAAATTCAGAACGATTTTCTTTGATCTCGTTAATATCCTTTTCCCACCATGCTGACTGCCTTATTTGGTCAATAACCGGCTGAGAAAAGCGATACTTAATAATTTTCGCGGGATTGCCGGCAATTACGGCAAAAGGAGGTACGTCTTTTACTACGATGCTGCCTGCAGCGATTACAGCTCCATCTCCTATGCTTGTTACCGGTGGCAGGATGATCACACCAGCGCCGATATAAACATCATTGCCGATTATCAGTTTTCTCCTTCTCGTAATATGTAATTTATCAACATATCCAAAATCCGGATCGTAGAAGAAAGGATGAGATGACCGATGTGCAATGGGATGACTGCCGCGAATAATTTGGAGCCCGCTGGCAATCGATGTATATCTGCCAACAACAAGACTGAAGCCGGAAGGGGGAGTAAACGCACCATACGTATACATGCCCACTTCTGCATCATGATATTTAGAAAAAATCTTACGCAATGTTTTTGAATACATTTCAGTTGTTATTTTCCCAAGCAGGAATGTGCGTATGATTTTCCGAAGATATCTATTATTGATACGGTATACAGTAATAAGAATTTTGCCTAACAATTTTGATTCTATATAAATGGTATCTGTTTTCATATTATGAAATTATCGGGAAATGTTTACAATCACCGGATGATAAGCATTTTAACATTATTTAAATGGATGATCAATGGCTGATTGTATCATACAGATTGTTATCCATGATAATATCAAGTCTCTTTATGGTGGATAAACGTCAGGATACCGAAGCACCAGGCAATGATACAAAACAAAGCGCCTGCGGCCACAGCGCTTAATTTTGGCAACGAAAAAAATGAGACGAAAAAAAACCCGGGTATAAATACTATTAAAGAACTCTTTATGCCCTTCAAAACACATCTGACATACTCTATTATGCTGATATTTAATAATGACTTTAAATAGTGAATTTGGATAACAAAGGCCAAGCACATGGAAAACAACGCTGAAAGTGAGACGCCAATCAATCCAAAATATTTTGCAGCGGGGTATAATATAATCAGAAAAATAATGGTTCTAACCAATGATGGTGTTCTGTATTTATCGGGGTTGCCCGTAGCGAAAACGACATTCATGATCAGACTGGATAATATATATAGAAAGACATATCCACACATGATGCTGAATGGAATTGCAACCTTGCTATATACGGATGAATATACCAATGCTAAAACCGGTTTAGAAAATACAACATAGAATGTAAGAAAAGGAAGAACAAAGGTGGCTATGATTTCAGTTAGCTTGAGCAATGATGTTTTCAAAATGTCTTTATCATCCTGCACGATCGAAAAAGCAGGTAGAAAAACAGGCATGATTCTTGTAAATATCTTATTGGGTATATCTGCCAAATCTCTTGCCAGGGCGTATAGGCCTAATGTGCTCAGGGACAGCACTTTGCCTATGACGAAATTATCCATCTGCATATATAGTACCATCAACATTGGAAGACCGAAAATTTTACGAGAAAAGCTCATGATATCTTTCGCGTGTGATAAGTTGATTTGAAGCTTTGGTATATGAGGATAGAAGATATAGGAAAATAAAAAAATTGAAAAAGCCTCGGCAATATAGCCCAGCACCAAAGCCCAAACATTGCGAAGATAGAATGAGGACATTATAGCAATAAGAATGCCCAGTATTATAGCACTCTGCGTTAAAATCACCCATTTTCTGAATTTTAAGTCTTTCTGAAGTAAAAAAATATTAGGACTTGTCAGTCCTCTTAACGGTATTGCAATAAGGGCAATGCGCAATATAAGGGCAGCTTCAGGTTTATTAAGAAAATTGGCAATGAAGGGTGCTGCAAAAAACACAATAACATATAGAGCAATCCCTCTGAAAGCTGAAAACCACCAGATGACATTTAGAAATTCTTTATCCGCGCCGTTCTTATTTTGAATAATTGATTGCGTCAAACCAACCTCGGCAAATGCTTCTGAAGCGGCGACTATGGCCATAATGGTTGCCATTAATCCAAATGCATCCGGCACGAGTATTCTGGCTAAAATTATATTGCGTATAAATCTTAGAGAGTTTTCCGATAGACTGCCGGCAGCTAAAATGCCGCCACTGCGGACACAGCGGCCGAGAAGACTCTGCTGATCTTTTAATAAATAGTGTGAATTATTTATAAACGACTTTAAATTTTTAAGTATCAGCATCCGTATTGCTTTGGTCATCAATAAGTTTATTTCGCCATAATCTTTTAACTTTAGGGAGAATGTTTGTGCGCTCAGCCAAGCGCATGGCATATCTGTATGGGATGACGTTAAGCGTTCTCATTAAATTTAGAGCTGCGCCCTTTATCGTTGGCGCGTAAAGAAAAACTGAAGACTCCATCCATTGCTGATTTCCAAAGCGTTGTTTATAGAAGGCATCACCAAAGCCGAAATCAATTTCTGTTGCTTTGCTCTCGGTAATAATATCTTCAAGCATCCTCATAAAAAGAATGGTTCCCGGTTCATAACGTTTATACGTGGCATCATAACTGGTATAATCAAGATAGAAAATATTCTTGTAAAGGGTGCCTATCCAGAACGCACATGGCTCGTCATCAACATACAATAAATATGCGCGCATATGTCCTTTCTTCGCGGCAACGCTCAAACATTGGCGCATCATGCTATTATCAATGAAACCAGCCCCAATACCTCGCTGATAACTTTTCCTGGCTATTCTCTCTATATCCGCAATTAGCTGTTCAAAATATTCACCATTCTTAAAATATTTATATTCAATCTTACCCGGATAATCTTTTTGAAAAACTCTCGGTAATCTGTTTAACCAATACCGGTGTTTTGCCGTCATCTTTTTCAGAAAAGAATCAAAGCTGTCGGGCAGTGTCATTTTCCAATGTGTGTTTTTTTCAATAACGTGATCACGACAAAAATAATTCGGTATTTTTTTCGAGATATTGTATAAATCAGATTGCACGTGCAAAAGATTAAACCATGCGATGTCCGCAACCTTATACCGCAACTCTTTCATCAATGCTCTAACCAAAGCAATATTAATTTCGTTTGACCAGTTTCCCAAAAGACCGGCATAAAGGATTGTAAGACATTTTACTTTCACTTTGTAAAAAGTCTTATAACCCAATGAAATAACCATATCGTTATTTTCTATTCGCCCAACTGCCAGCGTTTCGGGTTGTCCGTCAACACTAAAAAGAATTATATATGGGCTGATCACGTTGTCTAATGAATCAATAACTGTCAGATAATGATCAATATCAGTGTTTGGATGATACTGAACCTTCTCCCAAAAACTTCTTATTTCTTCAATCTCTTTCCGTGATCTTATGATTTTAATATCGTGTTGAGATGGTTTCTTCATGTGTTTTTCTTTATGTTTTGTAAGTATCAACCATCGTGTTGAGCTTTTTATGAAATCAGAATTAAAATATCTGAGATATTCCTTTTTTTATCATCCTTACCCTATTTAATATAATTTTCAGTTTTTGATATTTTGCAAAAGTGCCATGAAGACGATGGGGAAACCATGATAAAAGCCATCCTCTAAAACCTTTATAGCACGTAGCGCGGCATATATACTTTGTTCGATTAGTCCAAAGTCTTTTATATTCAGCTTCTCCGTATAAAAAATCAAAAACGATGAAACCGCGATCCAGCACTTTTTGCAGATTATCAATCATGAGTATCTGTCCCGGAGATAATGAAGCTTTCGATTCAATGAATCCGGTAAATAAACCGTAACAAATATTTCCGGAATAAAAATTGACTTGATATGCAATGTCTTCGCCATTTTGTTCGTAAATAAGTATTTCAGAATGATTATCCTTAGCTAAAGCAGGAATCACTTCCTTGTAGAATGCCGAAGCCAGAGATTCCTGTCCCCGCCTGGCTAGCCAGCTTTGCTTTTGTATTTGCGCAATTCTTTCAACCGACTTTTCCGTTAAATAATTCCCGAAAATATGATTTAAATGAATCAACCCTTTTTCTTCGAGCCGTGATCGTTTGCGTCTGAGATTCGAACGTAACTTTTTAGATTTCTGCTCAATATAATGATTGAATCCATTGCTTTCAGAAACGTAATGAGAAATGTTTCTGGTCCATCGTGACTCTTTCCAGTTCTTGGCATTAAGTGCTGCCATGAGTATGTCGAGGGAAACAGTGCCTGCCGCAAAGTAGGGCATGTGAAGAAGGCCTTCCTGAAAAGAATCAGCAATCTTTGTTGCAATAGCCGCGGCAACATCATCACGATTGTTATCCATAATCAATGCAAAATTATAATGGTGATCACCGCCGATTGGTTCTATTAACTGAATGCCAAGGCGCGCTTTCATCATGAATGGCGCTATACCCACAAGTTTATTGTTTTCACGCACTGTAAAAATTGATAGTTGTATTCTTTTGCCATAATGCTTCCACCAGATATAATTCCAGGTAAAGCTTTGCCACACACTTAAATTATTGCATGATTTGAACAGCGTTTCCCATTCTTCGCTTAATCCATAAAATTGTTCCGTTGAAGTAATAACATCAACGGTGAGATGATCGACTAAAGCTGATAAACGATTATTAGAAGACGGCATGAAAAGAACCCCGATTTGTTAATTTTTGTATATAGGCAGAAAAATGAAATTTGTAGATAGCATAAATGTTCTGATAAAAAATTCTTAAAGGTTATTGATCATAATAACACTTTTGATTTTTTTTCTTAATAGATAGACTTGCCACAAATGCGATGATCGAAAGCAGGAAAGCCCACATCAGTCTCATCTGATCGAAATATACTACGGATATAAATGTAACTGCATGCGCAAAAAGAGCACATCCCAGAGCCCAGGGAATAAATTGCTTGTAGCTTGACTGAACAGTCAGCATGTGGCGCGTTTTGCCTAGTTCCTGAAAACAATACCAGATAATCAATATAAATAATATCAGTGGCAATATGCCGCCTTGAACACCGATAAAAATATATTGATTCGTAATATCAATATTATCAGGATCATGTGGCAAAGTGATTAACCCATTATCAGCTGCCCAGTGAGCCGTGTATGTTGTGCCAAGTAACCACCATTCACTGACATGTTTGACTGCCTGATCTATCACTAATGAACGAGCTTCGCCTGTGCCGCCTGTAATCTCGCTTAATCTGCTAATCAAAAACCAGATAGGGGCTTTCATGAATACTGCCAGCATTGCAATGCCCGTTAGCAGTGCCCATCGGACTACGCGCATTTTATCGCGTAGCGGCCAGAAGAAAAGCCCGATTAGTGCTGCCAGGTAAGCCATAAGGGGGCCGGATGAAGCTGACATCACTGTAATTATGGTGGAGGAGATAATTCCAATGTAAGCAAAAGCCCGTCCTTTTGTTTGTTTGTTCCAGAGGGCGAAAAATAGAGGGAACAGGGTGGCCCCAAAAGTCCCCGCAAGAATGGGATGTCTGAAAGGGCCCTGACAGCGTAATCTTCCTTCACGAATTATTGTAAATTCGGGTGCAACGCCGTAAATATAAAAGATATTCCTTTGTGTGGATTTTTCGATGATCATGGAAAGCGCCAAGGGCAAGATAACAATCGCCGTTATTTTGATCATGAAAATTATTTCATCCATGTTCCTGACTAAAAAACGGAATAGAAAAAAAGCCAATAGGGTATCATATGCCCAACCCATTCGATTGATGAATGTATCCATGGTTGGCGTTAGCATAGTTGCCGTGATGACGCTCGCCGCAGAAAGGGCAATAATAAGTTTGTCTATAATGGTGAAGTCGAATTTTTTTACTTCCCTGCGGATCAGCAGTCGGATCAAGCCAAATTGTAAAAGGATGCGGCATATATCAAAATGAAGTCCTGCAATGATAACCTGCTGTCCCAATGTCATATAGCTGACGGTTATTATAAAGGGCAGAAAAACCAGTCGTCGCGGCAGGAAAAATATTAATAGCCCCATGATTACCAGGAATGCGAGGCCCAATGCTGTTATAGATGAAATTTCTTCCATGACTGATAGTCTCTTAAATTATTTAGATCGATTGTTTATTTTTTGACCTGTTCCGGGAATCTGATCACTTTGTTTTCTTTTATTCACGAAAAAAGTTTTCAGCTTGGTGCATTGTTCATTTCTAAAGTATTTTATAAATAGGTCAGATACCGGCCTCTTTTGTCGCCGGCAACAGGCATATATATAACCATACATCCTTATGCTAGCGAAAAATAAAAAAGGGGGGTTCGTAATACTTTTGATGCTTTTTAATAACTCGATTAACGGATGGCTGCCAAGTGCGTAAAACATTCGACCGGCTCTGAATGCTTCTTTTAATTTGTCCCGAGTAGCTCTTCTGTGCTTGTGATGGTAGACCTCGATGTCTTCAAAGGCTTCTACCTCCCATCCCTTCATTTGTGCTGTAATAGCGGCAATAGTATCCTCTCCGCCTTCTTTGATGGGGAAAAGGCCTCCGATATCTTCATAGCACTTTCCGCGGAAGAGTTGAATACAGCCGGAAACATAATTCAAATGGCTTGGCGATCTTCTTATGCAATGATCATCGTATTGATCAAAGATAATTCCACCCGCGATACCCAGCTTAGGATTTTGATTGAATTTTCTTAAAACCTTTTCATAGTATTGGGAATCAAAAGTGACATCACCATCGAGTATTCCAATAAAGTCATATTTTATTTCCGCTAGTTTTTCATATCCCATCTTGATCGCGTGCACCTTGGAGGAAAAATCAATCTTCTCATAACTGTTTGCCGTTTTGCGCAATAGAGTTATAAAATGATATTTAACAGCATATTGCAGAACTATTTCGTCAGTTCTATCCATAGAGCCATCACTGACAATGTTCCATTGAACAGGCAGGCAAGTTTGTGCAATGACGGCTTTAATCGTATTTTCTATATGTTCTTCTTCATCCCGCACTGCAGTTATTAAGACGTAATTTTTCAAATTCAAAGATAGATTCCCGATTATTTTCTGGTTGATGCAGTCCGGTTATCGATGTATTCTCCACCAAAAACATATTTCAACGCCGAATAGTTTTTTAACAATCGTTTGGTATTTTCTGTTCTCTTTGATGGTTCAATGATATACAAAATACTCTCAGAAATTAATCTTACACCATGGTTCATTACAGTGATTAATAAAAAAATAAGTACAGCAATTTTACCACGATGCTTTTTCCAGTATTTTATCTTTGATTTAAGCAATTCTGCAGAAAATCGTAAAGGGTCCTTGGAAGAACTCGATGCATCATGATGAATCACAGAAGCGTCCGGCATGAAAACAATGTCCCAACCTGCGTTTCTAAAGCGTTTACACCAATCTACTTCTTCCACATATATAAAGAATCGTTCATCTAAAAGACCAACCTGATCAATAGCACTTCTTCTTATCATTAAAAAACATCCCACTAGAGAATCCACTTTTAAAATTGCATTGTGATGAAAATATCTCATGTGCTCGCCACTAAATATTTTTAAGCGGTGAGATATTTTATGTAGTCCGCTGGCTTCACAGATATTATTCCATATTGTGGGGAAATGAGTGCATGAAACCTGACCTGTCATATCAGGATAAAATACTTTCGGCCCAAGTACCGCTATTGTGGAATGTTTATCCATATAATTATACATGTTAAACAGGCAATCGCCTCGGACCTCAATATCTGAGTTTACAAGACATACATACTTTCCCGAACTCGATTTTATTCCCAGATTGTTAGCCTTGGCAAAACCTAAATTCTCTTTATTTTGAATTAACTTTACATGTGGGTAAAAGTCTTTCAACGCTTGAACCGATCCGTCGTTGGATGCATTGTCAACTACGATGATTTCAACTTTATAATGATTGATAGCCTGTTGAATCGTGCTTACACAATTAAGCAGTAATTCTTTGGTGTTCCAGTTAACAATAATAATCGAAATATCAAAGAGATCATCCATAAATTTCATTGCTTTTTAACTATTCATCTCAACCCATTACTGTCCCGATGTTAGCGGAATAAACGCGGTTAATTGTTCGTTGAAATGTCATGCACTAATCGCTTGCACTTTTCAATCAGATTTACAAAGAAACTGCTAAGCGGATTCTGGCAAAATTCAAACTGTCCGATATGATAGGCTTCTTTTCTGGAAATGCCGGATTTAAAATGATATACGCCGGGGTTGTCATCAGGGTCTATGCCTCCAAGGTCATAAAAGTGGCAGCCGCTCGCCTTCATTATTTCTATGATACGCCATTGTGATAAATAAGCGCCTTTTGTTTTCATGCCTTCATTGCCCGTTGCACCAAGCAGGTAGATGCCTGTATCGCCTATCATACTGCAGATTGTCGCTGAAAGGACTTTCTCCTCAAATGTACAGATTAGAATAATCATCTTAAGTGTTTTCGGAAGGTCCTTTTGTATCTTCCTGAACTCATCATAATCAACCCCTGGGATATATTTCTTTCGTTCATGCATCTCTTTTTGCAGAATCAAAAATTTATGATATAGCTCATCACCGGTGCCTTCTTGAATTATTAGATTATTTTTTTCGGCGCGATTTAATTGGTTTCTCCATTTCTGATCAAGTGCTTTTCTAATATTATTTGCCGTTGATGACAGATCCAACATTAGGGTTCTGTATGGTTGTGCGTTTTCGTTTTTTTTAAATCCCGTTTCATCCAATATGGATATTATATCCGTACTCTCTTTTTTAAACACGTTAGGTCTAATGCGTAAAAGCAATCCCCGCCTGATTACGTATTCTTCTTTTAAGGCGTTTATGACATGACGGAATATATCTGCAGTGATGCTTTGATTGCGCCGCCGCCATAATGGACCCCATGTTACATAAGCAATACCTGCGCCTAAAAGAGGAATCTTTATAATTCGCAGCTGAGCGGCGGCAATGATTTCACCCTTTTGTTTAAGCACCATATGACTTAAGTTTGACCGACCCCAGCGGATAACTCCATAAGACCATGTCTGGTAAATGGTAGCGTCGTCAAATTCAAGCAAAAGTTGTTCCCATTCTATTTTACTTATTTGATCAACGAATACTCTGTTATCTTCTGCATTTTTATACATGTTTGTCGTTGTGACAACTTATTAAATATAATAATTGAAGAAATCTTTTCTTGATTGCAAAGGCTTTGGGCAGCCAGCGATAGGCGCCGAACAGTTTCAAGCAGAATTCGATATGCCAATCCGATGGATCTGCCTTTACTCTTCCTCTGAGGAATGTACCGGAACCACAATATATCTGTTCAGGCTCTATGGAGTATGCCTGCCTGTAGCCTGCCTGAACAGCCATATCAACATGAGTCTGATTAAAGCCGCCATGAGGAAAACTGATGGCTTCGATCGGCGTGTTCAATATATTTTCGAGCTCTTTTTTAGATTCGATAATTTCTTTTTTTGCATCATCTGCGTTTATTTGAAGCAGATTTTGATGGGTTCTACCATGCGAACCTATCAAAACGAATTTTTTATCAAGACTGTTTAATTGCAACTTTGTCATGACGACATTATTATGATCTGTATGTCCTTCACGAAGCCATGATGGTTTCTGGCCAAGAAAGCCTGAGGGCACAAACAGCGTGGCAGGTATATGACGCGTTGACAGCAAGGGTAACGCATTTTTAAGGATGCAGGCAAACCCGTCATCGAATGTTACAGAGCAATAGCGTCCGCCGGATTTCAACAAACCGATTTCATTTAACGCAATCGGTTTTGTCCAGCGCAGAAGATCATCCATTTGCCGTGCGAATGCTTCTTTTTCTTTAGCATACACAGTGTGATAATAAAGAATAACACATGTAGCATTATCTATGCCGAATAATGATAGAACCCATCCCGTAACGAAGTCATAAAAAAAAACAAGCAGGCTGATGATCAGTTTTACGGTGCGGATGATATGTTTCATTCGTCTTATATTTCTTGTCGTGCGTGAGTCATTTCGCGAAAGATTTTCAATTGCTGCTTCTGTGCGCTTTCAATTTGGACCTGCAATATTTTTTCTGTTTGTGCACGATCTTCAAATATCGCCAAAATCATGTCAACAGCTTCCTGTGTTTCTGCTTCTCTGGCATCAATGACGAAATTGCCTAGATCAATGGAGTCGAATACCCCCTTGAATTTTTTACTGTATGCAACAGCAACGGTGGGTATTTTCTGTGATAATGCGGCAATGCATGCATGCATCCTCGAACCGATAAAGAAATTACAACGTCCGATAATGCCTTTGATTGCATGTTGATCGTATTCACCGGCAATCATTTGTATCCTGCCTTTATATGCCGTTGATAAGGCCGCAAATACTTCCGCGCAGGCATCGGGATCGCTTTCGACATGGCCGTGAGCGGCAAACGTGTGCGGAACGAGCAGAAGATTGGCACTTGTTTTCTTCAGAATTGCTTCAGAGAGTTTATGTACAAACAGCTTATAATCCATTCGAAGATTAAACATGTTGTTGTGCGTATATCCGCCGTTATATAAAAGACCATTGATATTAAGTCCGATAATCGGATTTACGCTCCCGGTATTGATAAATGGCGGAATATCTCCATCTTTTGGAGTAATCGAATCAAGGGCAAAGGCGACATCAGGGCAAAAAATAATATGTTTATCGTGGTTTTGATTACCGAGGATGTCCCTGACAAGGTTTACACTTTCTCTGTCACGTGATACGATGATATACGCATGATTTAAAATGTATCGGGCGATCCAGCGGGCAATGCGGCTTTTGTAAGGCCCGTATGTTTGAGGTAAAAGGACAAGCTTTTTCCCAATGAACAATATGATGATGCTCGGTATTGATCCTAATATAAAAGCCCTCACGCCGTAAATATCGCTGAAACTATCTCCTCCCCGCACGTCACCGATAAAATCTGCCGCAGCGATTGATTTTAAACGTTCATTGTGATTAAGGATGCCTTTTCTGAACGCCTTAACAGGGATTATTTTGTATAACAATGCTAAAAAGAATATGACAATAAAATGTTCTCCAAAATCAGCACGCGGCGAACGCCTGATGTTTGTGACTTGGATCCTGATTTTTCTTCCGCCTGATTCTATTTCCTGTGGTGTTGATGAACGTTCCTCAATAAAAAAGGTTATAGACGCGTCCGGGCGCGCGGTTAAAATAAGTTTAATCAAAGATGCCGCCAATGCGGATACACCCATATTGCCGGTTGTCAGAGAAGCTCCCATGATACAGACATTAAACATTTTTATAGGATTGAATGCCTTTTATATATTTGATGAGTATCTGCGGTTTGCTTAACCAGTTATAAGCGCCTTGAAGCTTTAACTTAAACAATAAAATATCATCATCTGAATTTACCGGCAGTCTCGGATAAAAATATTCATCATAGCTTTTATCGGCCGTTCCAATTTTGGTCGTAACACCATTTGTATAACCGCATTTTTTGAGAAGCGCCTTCAATGTAATGACAAATTCTTTGTCTTCGGGAAAGGCAAACGGGCAGGAAAAAGATTCAACTATGATGCCGGTTTTGTCTTCAATATTTTCCCTGGATGATTTAATCTCATATTCGATTTCTTTTGCGCTTAAGTCTTTCAATCGGGGGTGCGTAACAGTATGTGAACCAAAGATGACACCCTGTCGGTTTAAGGTTCGCACTTCATCCCATGTCATACATTCTTTACCCTTAAAAGATGATCTTTCTTGATGAACAAAGCCTGTTGGTAAAAAAACAGTGGCGCTAAATCCATATCTCTTTAGTATGGTATAAGCGGCCGTGTAAAAATCGCGGAATCCGTCATCAAAGGTAATGACAACATATTTAGATGAATCCTGCGTGGGGAAGCTTTTTTCTAAATCCTCAAGATTGATGACGGAATAATTGTTTTCATGCAGATATCGCATATGACTCTCAAAAACAATCGGCGAAGTGTTAACACGGTAATATGGGTGCAATACATTTTCCTTATCATCGGAAATACTGTGATACATAAGGATGGGTATTCGTTTATTTCCTGCTAATTGTTTATTGGCGATAAAAGGATTAAACAGGTAGATTGTTAAGAAACGATCAAGGCGGAAAGAAGTCATAACGTAACTATTCTTTATGTTTTCTGATATTCATGATGAGCGAATCAACCAATTCAAAGTATTCATGCTTCTTTTTTGACCAATGATAATCTTCTACAAATCTTAGAGCATTTTCCCGTAACGTGTTGCGTAGCGCCTGATTTTGCACCATGGTGAGCATGCATTCTGAAAGATCATCAACGTCATCCGGTTTGAAAAATTTTACAACGGAATCATTAAAATAATATTTATCAATCTTTGTTCCGGATATAACTATTGGTATGCCTAAGGACATGAATTCAAGTGTCTTGGTGCTAAATGCTTCACCACCAAAGGAATCATTTCTCTTCGGGATGACTCCGAGATCGGCATTGGCCATAACTTCAGCTATCTGTTCCAAAGGCATTGGATCTTTAATGAAAACCCGATCCGTTAAATTAAGTTCTCGTATCATTTTTTTAAGATTATTGGTTTCTGTTCCACTGCCATAGATATGAAATTCGGCCTCTGGAGCACGGTCTTTGATTTTTGCAAAAGCTTTGACAGCAATATCCATGCCCTGATGCCAACCGAGTGTGCCGGGATAAAGCATAATAAATTTTTTATCCTTTCTGATTCTTGACCTCATATAGAAAACGGATTCATCAGGATAGTTCATAATGGTGGTGCATTTGCTTTCATCAACAGAACGATTTATTAATGTCTTATACCATAGATGGTTAGAGATAATGACATGGTCAGAAAATTTAATCGAAATCTGTTCAGTTTTTATCAAAGCTTTAAAGAAAAAGCTGTCTTTACCATTGGAAAATTTGCTGGCATAAAACTCAGGCACGATATCATGAATATCGAGAATAATTCCTGTACCTTGCATTTTCGGAAGTAAAGCTGCAAAAACTTCAAAATCCGGTACAGAGTGAACGTGAATCACGTCATAAGGATATTGCAAATGCTTTCGTGTTAAAAAAATTGAGGATCTCAGCAAAAATATCATTAATTTACTTAAATAAGATATTTTGCCCTTTTCATTGATTATTCGTTTTTGTATGCGGTAAACATTTACATTTTTAAGTTTTTCATATTTTAAGCTGTTTTTATCTCTTAATGCAATTACATCAACGGTATCACCACGTTGTGCCAGTGCATCTGCATAACGCATGATCCGGTTATCTGATTCATAAAAGGAATAGGCAAGCATACAGATGTGTTTTGGCTTCTTTGTAATGTTTCTTTTAGTTCTATAGTTTGCCGACCAAAAGCGAGCCATATCTTTTGGCAACACGTGCCAATATTGGTCCCTGTATTTAGTTTTTATGTACTTAAGAAATTCTTCATAATATTCTGCAGGATATTCATCGTTATTCAACTTACCTTTATTAAATTTCATATAGTCCGGATGCGTTATAAAAAGAGCCATACCGCCGTGTTTGACGATCCAATCAAGCTTTGTTTTCCAAATGTCGATATTTTTATGCTGCAATAGAATATAGAGCAGAAAATCCTGGGGGAGGGTATAAGGCAGTTCCACGTATCCCTTCTTTTCATTATTGCTTTCCACCCAAAAAGGAAATATTGTGCCGGATGAATCAGGTTGGGGTTCAAAAGGATCTGTATCAAATGTGGATGCGTCATATTCAACATCCAGATCATGCAACCATTTAAGATTGTGATACATACTCGGAGCGCGGAAACCAACCGCATCCCATTTATGACAGAACTTCTTTATTCGCTGAGCATGTTTAGAAAAAATATTTTTTGATCTGAAAATATTACCATTATGGTGCAGGCCGTGTAGTCCCGCTTCAAAGCCACGTTTTTTTAATTCATCAATGAATTCCAGTGGTACATCGTAGTCGCCTGGAACAAAATTAAAAGATGACCTGAATCCTAATTCTTCCTCTATCTTCATCAGTTCACGGCATTTATCTAATCCTTTTACCGATTCCACGTCGTGTGTAAGTACCAGAGCGAACATTTTACCATCCGGCCAGCCCTGCCAATTCTCCGGAAGTTTTGCTGAGCTTTTATCTATCGGCCAGATATCTTTATGCAGATGTATTTTTCGCCGTAATAATATTCTACGGATATAAATCTGTATCCTGCGCGGAAGAATTACTTTTAAAATATAGTAGAAATTTCTAATCCAATTCGTTTTCATCCTTGATTCCTCTTTTGATCAGTACTGGCTTTAATAAATGATAACCGCCGCAAAATATCTCGCCCTAAATACACCGGCCAACCTTACAATCTCATGGAATAAAAACCATGGAAGATCCGGTTATAAGATGTAACGGTTAAGCTCACTGGCTGCAATATAGCGCAGGGAATTAATGTCCGTTACAGCGATTCGTCAGGTACAGATAATCTTCAATAATTTAAATCCCGCGCTTATGAAAGCCCTGCTGCTTTCAAACACTTCGGCAATTTGGTAAGTTAAAAGAAAGAACAAGGGATAAAAAAGATATGGTTTTGAATACGACCAATCTAAGATTACTTGTGAAAATTTACTCTTTAAAAAACAAATATTAATCATTGGGACAATTATTATTCCGATAATTGCCCCACCAATAATGTCAGTCGGGTAATGCATTCCCAGATATATTCGCGGGAAACAGATGACCAATGCGGTATAGAAAAGTGCAAATATGCCTATCTTCCTGGATATGAATAAAAAACCGGCAGACAGGGCGAAAAACATTGCTGCATGGTCGCTTGGGAATGAACTCCAATTAATTAAGGTAAGCGATGACACTCCATAAGGCGCTAAGAAATGCAAGGCTTCTTCCTGCAGTGGTCTTAAGCGAAATGGCAATGTTAACGCTAACCCCCTTGCCAATGCTATCGCGACAATGCAGCCGGCTAAAATTGAGATGATGTGTTCACGATTACGTGAGTGACGTTCAGTATTATTAAACCACATCCACCATATAATCGTTGCAAAGACGCCCCCCCTTAACAAATTATTTTTAACTAAAAAACAAAATGTTCCGTCAAGGATCAATGAATGCCGGGAAAACTGGTTGATATAGGTTAATATGACATTATCAAAAGTATTCATACTGCCATTCAAGTTGTAGCTGTTTTAAATTAATACACGAGACTGTTTTTTGCCGATATGACATTGTCAGTTTAGCATAATTGCTTTTTAATGAGAAGATTTATTGATTTGCAATTGAAACATCCATGACAGGTGCCTGTCACAAGAACATAAACCATCTCTGGCAAATATTGATGCAATCATTTATATTGTTCCGGGATATCATGGTGATAAAAAATATCATTTCAACTCGTCAATAAAATATTGCAGTGATGTTTTTGCATAATTTGAAAATAATTCATCGTCTTTAAATATACAAATTACGTCATCTCCATCCTTATCTTTACCTTTTTCTGCTTTATATATTCCGCTTCCCAATCTATAAATATCGGACTGCCGCAACTTGAATTTCACGCCTTTATTTACTGCATCAAATTCTTTCCACACATCTCCCAGAGTTTTTTGCGTTTCTGGTTTTACCTCAAATATTTGGCTGATTGCCCTCCGCATGATTCTCTTTTTTATCTCGCCTGTTTTTTCGCGGTTTGTTTCAGATTCTTCTTTGGACTTTGCAAATTCAGCAATATTTCCGGTTCGCGCTAAATTCATTATCAACTCTAAAGAGCGAAGAAAAACTCTGACAACATCCTTATTAATATAACCGTTTATGATCAATAATCCTTTTAGTATTTTTGTGGACTCCAACGCACGCAACGCTGCCTCTATATATACATTAATGCATATCGTATGATTATCTTCACTGACTTTATATGTGCCAGATGGAAATTCATTGAGCAGAGGTAAATCGGATCGATGAAATGAATGTTTTATATCCTGATTATTCAATATTGTTATAAGTGTATTTAATTCTTCGGGATCTTCAATAATTTCTTTTTTAAATCCTGCATTAATTAACATGTCTTTTGTCTTATCTTCAAAATAACTGATAAAAGGCAGATATTCTGATTTTATTTCCTCGTGTCCTTCTAACCTTTTGAGTTCCTCTTCAATTAAATATCGTAATTTGTTCCATTCATCAGATGTTAGAATGGAATCAATAGGAAAATCGTAAAGATCTTTTTTCTTGCTTTGCTGCGTGTCCATGATTTGCCTTAAAAGGAATAACGATTACTTTAGGCGAAACAATCCAGACGGTAAAAGCTCTCGGTGCAAACTACTGATGCATCGTAACATTTAACTTCAATAAACCGATTATTCGTGCGGGATAACCAATGATTTAGTCTGGTGGAAAAAAAACCAGAATTTTTGCAATACGGCTGCCGTAATCATAGGCCAGCTGGCGACAAAGAGCTTAAAAGCCAAACCGGTACAATGATAGGTAACTGCTTTCATAAACCACTCATAGGCCGATCCCCCGATGCGCGCATACCGGACAAAGCGGCGAGCCCGCCCGCCGGGATATTCACCTCGACGTTCAGACTGAATAAGAGAGAAAACCCCTCTGACAGAAGCCTCTATATTGTGCAGGCTGTTAGTCGCATGTCTTCGATAAAGGACAGTGGTCGGTTGTTTAACGATCACGCACGGACCATAGGTCCCGGCTTTAAGCATCATGTGATAGTCTTCTAAATAAAAGGTTTCCGGTGTGCTGTTTCGCTGTCCGCCTATTTCGTTGAATATCGACTTCCTGATGACAATTTTACTATGCCCAAGACCAATGCCGACATCCTTTGATAGGAAATCCCGGTAGTTCAACACCTCTATAACATCTTCAAGCCCAACGTTTGCGGGAATATCCTGACCCTGCGTAAAGTAGGTTACGACTCCGAGAATCAATGCAGGCGAAGCACATGACCGAATGATCTTATCGTACGTTGCCAGCGCATGGGGCAGGAAAATGTCATCACTATCCAAGAATGCCAGGTATTCACCGCTCGCGATCGAGACGCCTGCGTTGCGGGCAACTTCCGGTCCCTGATTTTTTTGGCGCAAGGTCTTGATCCGCTCTCCATACGATTTAAGCACTTCAGGCGTTCGATCTATGGAACCATCATCCACTACGATAATTTCATAGTTCTTAAAAGATTGCGCCAGAACGGAGTCAATAGCCTGCCTGAGATACTCATCGCGATTGTATGTGGGAATGATTACGCTGAATCGCTTGCTCATATGATCCTGCTCTGACTTGCGATAATCTTAGATGGATTGAATGTTTCCATACTAAAGAGATTGTTTTTCCAGACTTTTCCTGTCAATTTTACCGGTGGATATTGTGGGGAGCATATCATGAAATTTGAAGTCTTCAGGTATCATATATTTTGGCAACGATTTGGCACAAAAACTATATAGATCGTTTTTGCTTAAATCCGCCTTTTCCACTAATGACACGTGTCCGACAAGTCTGTTCCCTATCAATTCGTCCGGAATTGCAATAACCACTGCCTGCCTGATGAGGGGATGGCTATTGAGTGTTGTCTCTATTTCAGCCAACTCAATTCTATATCCCCTGCTTTTTATCATATGGTCCATGCGACCGACAAAAATAAAGTTGCCTTCTTCATCGATGCGGACAAGATCACCTGTTTTGTAACACCTGCCGATCAAATTGTGATCGCGCGGATCAGTTACAAATTTCTCGTTGGTTTCCTTTTCATTCTTCCAGTACCCGAGAGCAACAGTGGCTGCTTTTATATATAGCTCACCCTCATTTCCCGGAGCGGTTTGTGCATGGCCGTTTTCGTCCAGCAGGAAGATCTCAAAATTGGGAAATGGTTTTCCGATAGGGACTTTCCAATTGTCATCTCGAATTTCTTTGACCCGAAAATACATCGAAGAATTTGCTTCGGTCTGTCCATAGATGTTATAAAATTCAGCGGCTTTCATATGGCTCTTCAGGATCCGGAGATATTTAACCGGCAGGATATCACCGGAAAAATGTACTATGCGCATGGCATCAAATGTATATTTTTCAAGGGCGCCTCTTTCCGCCAGCATGGACAAAAGAGAAGAAACAGAATTCCAAACAGAGATTCCCTGATTGGAAATAAATTCTGCTAATTTTACGGGAAAGGTGGGAAGATATTCAGGCATTAAAACCAGGGTTGCGCCTTTTTTAAAAGCTACAAATATGTCAAACACGGAAAGGTCGAAGTGGAGTGGTGCGACACTGCATAACCTGTCTTTTGATTCAATGTTGAAGAACTCTGCCGCCATATTGACAAAAGTAAGCGCGTTCAGATGCGAGATAACAACCCCTTTGGGTAATCCTGTTGAACCTGAAGTGTGCAAAATATAGGCTGGACTGACATCTGCAATATTTGACTGAAAATTTATTGCTTTTTGTTCTTTTAACGCAGTTTCAAAAGAGAGGATGGCAATATTTTTGACATCATCAGAAGCCGTGTCTGTTTTGCCGTCGATTAGTATAATATATTTCAGCGGAAGATCGCTATCGGAATCATTTCTAACGGCCTTAACAATCGTTGATGATGAAATTAAAAATTGGATGTCACAATTCTTTAATATGTTTTGTGCTCTGCTTGTCGGTGTGTGTACATCAATGGGCACATAAATGGCGCCTGTTTTCAAAATGCCAAAAATACTGATGATCGCTTCTATGGATTTATTGAGCATAATGCCGACCCGGTCTCCTGTCTTTACACCGGCTTGAAATAATGCGGCGGCAAGTTGATTACTCTTTTTTTCCAAATCCGAATAGGTTAGAGAAAGGCCCTTAAAGCTAACGGCTTCTTTATCGGGATACTGGCTGGCGGTATTGGTTAGCAGATCTTGTAACAGATAGACGAACATTATTTTTTTCTCTAACCTTTCTCCACGCTAAAGATTAAAGACCCAGGAAGGTTGCGATAATATTTCTTTGTATTTCCGAAGTGCCTGAATAAATTTTCCCGCCAATGGCGTCACGCAGGTTTCTTTCAAATCCAAATTCAGTGGAATAGCCATATGCCCCGTGAATTTGTAAAGCATCCAAGCATGTGGCTACATAGCTTTCACTGATATACAACTTGGCGATAGCAGCTTCCATGGGTGCCCGCTTGCCACTGGCTTTCATCCATGCGACTTTATATAAAATGAGGCGCGACATCTCCACTCTCAGTTTCATTTCAGCAATTTTATGGGAAATAGATTGATTGCTGCCAATAGACTTGCCAAACTGATGGCGTGTTTTAGCATAGTCGATACAGTCTTCCAGAATCTTTTCCATGCTGCCCAGATGTGTGGCAAATAAGCAACTTCTCTCTTGTTCCATTTCTGAATTGAATATGGCGGACCCTGCGCCCTCTTTTCCCAGTCTGTTTTCAACGGGCACTTCACAATCCTCTAATATGACTTCACCGAGGGGACAGTCTTTTAAGCCCATCATCTTTAATGGTTTGCCAACGGAAAACCCTTTAAACCCTTTTTCGACGATAAAAACTGAAATGCCGGCAAAACCTTTGCGCTCATCAGTTCTGGCAAAGATGAGAAGAATATCTGCAATGGGAGCATTGGTGATAAACATCTTATTTCCGTTAAGAATATACTTTTCACCAGCTCTTTGAGCTTTGCAAGTCAGGCTGAAAGCGTCAGAACCGGAATTGGGTTCGGTCATGGCATGTCCGCCGATCAGGGTGCCGTTGATTAAGCCTCTGAGGTATTTATTCTTTTGCTCCTCAGTGCCAAATTTTAAGATAGGGGCTTCGCAAGTCCAAATTTGAGTGTTGATTGAGAACAACAAGCCAAAATCTTTAGACGCATAACCGAATCCTTCCATGGCTGCGACACAGGTCGGAAGATCCATCTCCAATCCCCCGTACATCCTGGGCATGGGTAAACCGAGTATGCCGAAGTCGGCGCACTTTTTCCACCCTTCGATATAAAAATCTTCGCTTTGTTGACGTTCATGCGCATTTTGATTGAGTGTTCGGGAGACGAAATTTATTACAGATTCTTTAAACTTCGTTTGCTCGGCGGTAAATGAAAAATCCACGTGGTTATTCTCCTTTGCCTTCTTTCTTCTTCGAGGCCATGCCAACCAAAGCGTAAATGATAGCCCATGATGCCAGATGCGATGAAAATGAATTAGCATCCTGATTCGGATAAACTTCTACATAGTCGAGTCCTGATATGCCGGCTATCCCAAGTTTATAAAGGGAGGAAAACAGTTCATAAGGGACAAGGCCATTGAAATCTGCGGGACCACCCGGGTTAAATGCCGCATCAATGCAATCGCTGCATATGGTTACATAAACATATTTGGTTTTTTCATAAGCAATATTAATTGCATCATTAATGACTGCCTCCATACCACGCTCGCGTATTTCGCCCATATGAAACACACTCGCGCCCATCTGTTTGGCATATTCTAACTGGCTCGGTGAATTTCTCGGGCCTCTTATGCCAATATGCACAATACTTTTTTTCCTTACATTAGGGTTTTGTGCAATTCTGTGAAGGGGAGTACACCTGGCCAATAGATCACGACCAAAACTTTTAGCATTGTCTAAATGTGCATCAAAATGGATAATGCCGATACTATCTTTTTCGTTCTTTCCCAATGCTTTTATAATAGCAGGTGTAATAGAATGGTCTCCGCCAAGGGTGAAGGGTATACTTTTATTTTTGTAAATAGATTGTGCAGCCTTGGAAATATTTTCCATTGTTTTGGCTGGATCACTTGGGAACACAGATAAATCTCCAACATCTGCAATTTTGAGATAATCGAATAAATTTAGTTCATACTCTGGTAAAAAACCACCGTAGCGAGCCGATGCATGCCTGATTACCCGTGGGGCCAGCTCGCACCCTGTAAAGGAACCCCAGGTAATCGTGCCCTCCCATGGCACGCCCATGAAGACTACATTTATACCCTTTTTTAATGACCCGATATCCATGACAGGTACACCTAAAAACGAGGGGGTATCGCCATAGATGCATGGCAAGGACGCCTTACGGTTAGGAACCATTGGTAAATATTTTTTATCCATATTTCATTACCTCTATAATTTAAAATTCCTTTTATGGGTTATGTCCGAGGACTGCTTCAATTTATCAGCTTTCTTATCCCCGGCTCTGAATTTGTGAGAAAATAAAAGGCGGGTAATTCTAGCGGTTCCCACTTCTTTCCATTTGTTGATTACCCTGGTATTCCACACTGCCGGAGTATTATCTTCCCAATAATATGCGAAAGCCCGTTTATTTCCTTTTTTGAATAAATCATAACAAGCGCTATCTTGAAGTATAGCTGACAAATTATTTCCCCTTTCGTCTGGAATCAAATATATATCGAATGAATATACTTCACCGGGAATCAACTTTATACCAAGCCAATCTAAATCAGGATGATAGGGCAAATGGCCAAATCTATCATGGCAGCAATACCAGATATCGGCTATAATTTTGTCGCTTTTGACTAAAGCATGGCCATTATATCCGCAGCGGAGATAGTACAATGCTTTTAAATGTCGATTTTTCTCCGCAAATTCAAAAGTTCTGGTTGGATAAGTATCTGCATTTATTTCTGTGAACCGCACTCCATTTCTATTTAGAAATTCAGCATCAAATTTAGATTCATTAAGATTTTTTTGCACAAGAATCGATTTTCTTCGAAAATAAAAGGTTTCTTTAAGAAAACGTAACATTCCGTTATGCTTAATAAATTCATAACTTTGAACTGTTCGTGTGTAAAAGTATCTGATCATTAGCTTCCCAAAGAGTTACATGATAAACTCATAAAATCATTGGCCGGTAATGTCTGGTCGTAAAATCAATTAACAAAGTTGGATTAAGATGGGAAATTTCTTCAAATCATCAAATGACCGGCATTGGTCATCTATGTGTGTAAACATTGTTAAATCATATCTTGAATCCTTGTAAAAAGCTATTTGTATTTAGAAGCGTCATTTTTTGATGTTGTATGTTAACGAATCCGGCTTTTTCCATCCATTCAACCGTTTCTTTGACTGAATGATTCTTACCAAAAGTGGTGGTGCACAACTGAATGAGATCCAGGAAAATAGGCCATCGTCCGCCTAATCGATTATCTTGCAGATATTGAGCCTGAATGACTAAAGAACCATGTAAATTGAGCGATTGATATAATCGTTTAATCAGCCTTTGATTTTCATTCTCCCCAAGCATATGAAGGATGTTTGAAACCAGTATCATATCATACGAACCCGGAATTTCCTCTTTTGTAACATCCAATGGCAGGTAGTAAATCTTATTCTTTACGGGATATCGTTTCTGTACTTCTTTTGTAATCTCAAGAATATTCGGTAAATCCAGTAAATGAATCTGGAGTTCAGGGTTCTTTATACCTAATTGAAACGAGTACGTGCCCGGTCCGCATCCCAGATCCAGTAGTTTTTTACTCTTGCTCGTATCAAGATACTTTGACAGTTCTTTGCCGCGAAGTGATGCATAATTGTGCATCGCAAGAATATATTCACGTGTCTGCTGCGTATTACTTCCAAGATGTGTTGACGGATCTATTACTGGACCTGATTTTAAAACCGCTACATCAAGCATCGAAAGCGCATAACGAAAATAGTCGAGATTCAGAATCCAGTTGCCTAGGTATTGTTCTTCAGTCGTGCTTAGCAAAAGTTCTTTGCTCGCCGATGCGAGGGTGTAGACAACTCCATCCGAAGAGTTCAACAAATTGAGAACAACTCCGGCATTTAATAAACGTCCCAGTGTTTCAGGAGGTGTGCCTAAGTTTGTCGCCAAATAGTCAAGGGTTTTGCCATTTTCACCGATAAGGTTAAAAATATTTAATTTTAATAACGCAAACAGAACGCTCGACTGAAAGAAACCTTCAGCTATTGAAAGAATATTAAGTTGCTGCTTCTTTAAGTCATGATCGGACATAGAGGCAGTTCGAATCATAATCATCCTTTCATTTTCCGTTCGACAAAATGTTTAATAGCATCAATGGTTTCAAAATTTTCCGGCACCAACTCATCATCGCTGATTGAAATAGCGTATGTTTCTTCAAGATACGCTAGAAGAACCTGAATACCAAGGGAATCAATAATGCCGGTTTCAATTAATGAATCTGTATCTTTAAAATCAATAGTGTTGTCCTTGACGATCTTTGTTTTAATAAATTTCCGGATTTGTTCATTATCAATCATTGTCTCTCTCCTTATTACGTATAATCTGTATTCATAACGTTGGTTGGCGCATGTCCTCTGATTTGGCACAGAACGCATTACCCGTAGTGAGCTATAGGATAAGCGGGCGAATATGAGATTATAATATTTCCTGAGAATCGAAGATTCTCCGCGGATTGCCGCAGAGAGCTTCAATCATTTTTTTATTGATATAATGTCATTAACCAACCCATGTTATATTTCATGGGTGTCAAATAACTAGGCGCAAAGCACAGCTCCGCTCTCTCGTTTACATAGGTTGTATCCGAGGGGGTAAAAGCATAACTTTTTATAAAATGTTTTCTTCACAATTAATGCTGTAATATTATGACATTTTTCAATAATATGCAAGGGTTAACCGGACAAAACTCTCTTTATCAGCCCATATGACGATATAAAATTCTGCCCAGTATTTTCAAAAGCGTTACAGGTAGATTTGAAAAAATTTTTGTAAACAATGGATTGATATCGGAGGCATTGACGGCGAATACATTTTTCCGCAAGTCATACCTGTAATAATAAATCTGGTATGGCTTGGCTCCCCAGCCTGCTTTGAATTGCATTAATCCCTCATGTCCCGGTTCAGTCCGGCCAAAAGAAAAGCTTTGAAAACCCTGGTCACAACTCCATTTGATCGCCTCCCACATCACCAGATTGTTTGCTCTCAGATGATGGTATCTCTTGTCCGAAGCGCCATATTTGTAAATAACTTGCGCTCCAAAGTTTAAATAAACATTCGCGGCGATGGAACGGCCGGAGAACGATGCGATAACGATAAACCCCATATCTTTGGCAATCACATGATCATGCAGATGCTGAAAGAATTTGTAAGGCTGCGGAGGCAGGCCATGTTCTTTTCTGGTCATGGCATTGAGCCGGTAAAATTCTCTCATGGCGGTTAGTGACTTAGATATATTGACTTTCACCTTTTCATTTTGCGCTTTTTTTATGTTACGTCTGGCGGAATCCCGCAGCCTGGAAAATAACTGCTGCTGTCCGCAACTCAAATCCAGTGTATGTCCGATGTATGATTGTGCGGATTTTTTCGCTGATAATAATTTCTCTCCGCCTCTAATTTCCAGATACTTCCATTTACGCTTTCGCCCCAAAGAGACGGCCTGATCAAACAGGTGCCTGAATTGTTGTGCATTTTCGGCAATAGGGTCACACATATCGGTGAAAGGCAGGCAGACGCCTCTTTTACCGGTGAGAGAGCTATTGACTTCCATCAAAGGCAGAAGGCTGGAAAATCTATTTCCTTCACTGGTGTATAGATATAAAGGCGTGTAGTGGTATGATCTTCTCAGAACATTAGCCCAGTTGGCGGTATGAAAAAAGGAATAACCTGATGTGGAGACAAGCAGGGTATTCCAGTTTTCATGTTCTACCGGATTGATGAGCGACGATTCAGGCATAGTACCCTTTGATTTGCTCGACAACATAATCAACCTGTTCGTCTGTTAATTCAGCAAACATCGGCAGCGAAAGATATTGCGTCGAACAATTTTCGGCAACTGGGAAACTGCCTTTGCCTTTCTTGAGGAAACTATACGCATCCTGCAGATGAACAGGTACAGGATAATGAATGCCGCAGGAGATGCCTTTTTCAGTCAAGTAAGCCATGAGCTCGTCTCTGTCTTTTACGCGAATGGCGTAAATATGATAGACGTGCCTGGCATAGTCTGCTTCCTGCGGAACGATAACCTCCTTAACCGCAGAGAGCCCTGTTGTGTAGTCTTTGGCGTGCTTCCGGCGGGCATCGTTCCAAGCAGGCAGATATTTCAATTTAACATGGAGTATGGCCCCCTGAATGCCATCCAGTCTGGCGTTCCACCCAATAATGCCGTGATAATATTTCCTGGCCTGGCCGTGATCACGGAACATTCGCATCTTGTCGGCAAGTGAGTCATCGTTTGTGATAATCGCGCCGCCTTCTCCGTAAGCGCCCAGGTTTTTACCGGGATAGAAACTAAAACAGCCGGTGACACCTAAAGAGCCTGCTTTCTTTCCTTTATACTCGGCACCGTGCGCCTGGCAGGCATCTTCAACAACATGAAGATCATGCTTTTTAGCTATTGATAAGATGGGGTCCATATCCGCCGTCTGTCCAAAAAGATGAACAGGAATAATGGCTTTTGTTTTTTTTGTGATTGCCGCTTCGATCAGCTCGGGATTCATGTTGTTGGTTTTTTCTTCCACATCGATAAAAATAGGTGTTGCGCCCGCCAGTGATATGGCCTCTGCCGTGGCAATAAAGGTATTCGGCACAGTGATGACTTCATCACCAGATCTGACGCCGAGTGCAACAAGGCTGAGCCAGAGGGCATCCGTGCCGTTGCCTACACCAATGGCATGTTTGCTATTGCAAAATTCGGCAAATACCCGCTCAAATTTGGCTACAAACGGCCCACCGGCAAAGGCGGTGTTTTCGATAACTTCATTCATGGCCGCGTGCGCTTCATCCTTAATCCCATTGTACTGCGGTTTCAAATCTAAAAATGGTACTTTCATAATCAAACTATGATCACCTAGACCTTTCTTTTAATTTTCGCTGGATTGCCTGCGACAATTGTATTCGGCGGGATATCTTTAGTGACTACACTGCCGGCACCGACGATCGCATTTTCGCCGATGGTCACATTGGCCAGAATAGTCGAACCGGAGCCTATGGATGCCCCTTTCTTCACAAGTGTCGGCTCTACCTTCCAATCGGCTTCTGTTTGCATTTTTCCATCAGGAACTGTTGCCCGCGGGTAGGAATCATTAATGAAAGCGACATTATGGCCGACAAACACATTATCTTCAATTATAACACCCTCGCAGATAAAAGTGTGGCTTGATATTTTACAGTTCCTGCCGATAAAAGCATTTTTCTGCACCTCGACAAACGCGCCAATCTTAGTGTTGTCACCGACCATGCAGCCATAGAGGTTGATAAATTTGGAAAGGCGAACGTCTTTCCCCAACTTGACGTCATCGGCTATGCAAACATAGTTCATATATAGATCATGGCTCCGTTGTTTTTCAGAGATTTGCTCGTGGCTTCCAGCATTTTCACATTATTCAATCCGTTGATACTGTCGTTGATTATCGAACAGCCGTTTTCCACATATTTGACAAATTGTTCCGCCATCAGCTTGAGAGCTTCGGTTTGTTCCAATTTAGGCGCCCACATATCGCCGGAACGGTAATCAACCAACAGATTGTATTGACCTTCCTTTGTTTTGACTTGCACGCCTTTATCATAGACTTTTATTTTTTCATCGGGCTCGAGGTCATTCCAAACCAGCATTTTCTTTTCACCGCCAATGAGGGTTGTTCTGACTTTAACAGGTGATATCCAGTTAACATTGATGTGCGCAATAATGTTTTTGGGATAATAAAAGGTAATGTAGGCGATGTCTTCCAGATTGCGGCCGAAATGGCTGGCTCCGGTGGCAACGACTCCTTCCGGTTTCTGACCAATGACGTAATCCATGATGGAGATGTCATGCGGAGCCAGATCCCAAACGACATTAACATCATGCTGAAACAAACCGAGGTTGACGCGCATGGAATCAAAATAATACAGATTGCCCAGAGTGTTTTCGTCGATCAGTTGCTTGATCTTTCTCACAGCGCCGGTGTAGAGGAATGTGTGATCAACCATAATCTTTAGCTTCTTTTTTTCAGCGAGATTGACCAGTTGCTCGGCTTCGGCAACCGTGTAAGTGAAAGGCTTTTCCATAAAAATACATTTACCGGCTTCCAACGCTTTTTTGGCAATTTCAAAGTGGGTAAAAACCGGTGTGACAATAGCAATGGCGTCAACATCGGGACTTTTAATTAATTCGTTAATGTCAGTTGTGGTTTTAACATTTGGATAAGCTTTTTGAACTTTATTTTTGAGTGTATGAGCATTCATGTCACACACCATCACAACCTGTGCGTCATTGACTGAATTGAAATTCCTGACAATATTTGGCCCCCAGTATCCGTATCCAATAACACCTATCCTGAGCATATAAAGGAACTCCTTCTATTCTTTTTATTCCCTAATTTTACAGGAATATTTAGTCGAAGACATAAAATATTATAAGGCGCCGGTCCCGCTTATAACGGCTTTAGGAGTCATGAGAAGAATCTTCAAATCAAGTAAAAGACTCCATTCATTGATATATTTAAGGTCAAGTCGCACCATTTCATCAAATGTTGTCCTGCTTCTTCCCATAACCTGCCAGAGGCCGGTCATACCGGGCTTGCAGGAAAGCAGACGTCTGCGGTGCCAGATATCATAAAGCTCACTTTCATAATGCAGGGGAGGACGCGGCCCAACCATCGACATGTCACCTTTCAATACGTTGATTAGTTGAGGAAGCTCGTCCATGCTGGTCTTACGTAAGAAATTGCCTACTTTTGTAATACGATAATCGTCTGTGAGCTTGAAAACGCCCGGCTGAGTTGCGCAATTATCTTGCTCATTAATAAACTTTTTAATATATTCCTTATGTTTTTTACTATCAACATTTGCATACATAGATCTGAATTTTAAAAGCAAGAAGGGCTTACCATTCAACCCTATCCTTTCTTGTTTAAAAAAAACAGGTCCAGAGGAGGTTGCTTTAATTAACAATGCAATAATAAGAAAAAGTGGTGAAAATATTAAAAGAGCAATGGTGCTTCCGACGATGTCGATAAAATTTTTCACAGACATTGAAATCTCTTTGCCTAAAGTCCGTTTTGTAATGTCAGGATAAAGGATTATATTAAATGGACCGTTAATTAATATATCTCCACTCGTCTCGGGGTAAATGTGAAAAGAAATATTAATTATTTTAACCAATTCCGGATTTAGTTTCTCACAGAATCGTTCATGAATCTTGTTAATAATTCCTTCGATGGAATTTGAATTTGTTAATGATATTTCCGGGCAAATGATCCCGATGATTTTATTATCGGTAAACCAACCCATCATATCTGTTTCTCTTAGAGAAGAAGATAATGCAGATTTGATCTTTTCCAGAATCTTTTTTTTGCGCGCCGTTGCTATTAAACCTGAAATATCAAGCAACAACAAGAGGAAGGGGTTTTTAGACCGCTCGGTACGCCTTCGCTCTATGCCGAGCATGTGGTGTAACTGAGACTTGCTATAAAATGGATATTTGCCTTCAACAGGAGCTTCTATATCTGTGGTAGCTTCTGCGTCTGCCTGTACAAATCCTTGATAAATGGAGGGATTTTTTTCAGTCTTCATTTTTAGAATACCCCCTTTAAATAAGGTTAACTTCGTAAAAATACTTTAAATAACCTAATTAAAAAAAATAGCAGTAACTACTAGCGAAATTTCCCATATAATATTAATATTATTTTATAAAGGATATCTGCTTTTAACGGGCGCTGTTACATTTGCCTCTTAAAAATCCTGTACTACTATACTGAGAGATATTTTGAAAATTTTTCCAATGATGACTTATTAAGTATTCTAAGCACATACATTAACTATGTCAATACTGAGAGATATTTTGAAACTTTTTTCCAATGATGACTTATTAAGTATTTTAAGCACATACATTAACTATGTCAATACTGAGAGATATTTTGAAACTTTTTTCCAATGATCACTTATTAAGTACTTTAAGCACATTCATTAGCTATGTCAATATCATATATCACAAAATTGTTAATATAATGTGAAAATGCCATTTTTCCCGCGTGTAATTACTAAACTATAAAAAGGGGTAGGCAACATCTCTATTTAACAGAATATTCGATAATTAGTAATAGCCCAAAGGGGTGGTTTTATAAATGTTATTATTCTGATATAAATATAAAAATATTAGTCTTTTCATGATGCTCTTAAGCGATGTCTACTAATATTCCGTAAAAGGAGGATAACTGGCTGCAGGTATCAATTGAATAATTTGTCCATCTGTAAATATGGGATTACATCAATTAATTTTCTGAACTTCATAAAATATTTCTAAGATCGATTTAGGCCGGCATCATCCACTCATAACGGCTACAGGAGTCATGAGAAGAATCTTCAAATCAAGTAAAAGACTCCATTCATTGATATATTTAAGGTCAAGTCGCACCATTTCATCAAATGTTGTCCCGCCTCTTCCCATAATCTGCCAGAGGCCGGTTATACCGGGCTTACAGAAAAGCAGACGTCTGCGGTGCCAGATCTCATAGTGTTCATATTCATAACATATGGGAGGACGCGGCCCAACCATCGACATGTCGCCTTTCAATACGTTGATTAGTTGAGGAAGCTCGTCCATGCCGGTCTTACGTAAGAAATGGCCAACTTTTGTAATATGAGATTCCTTATGTTTTTTACTATCAACATTTGCATACATAGATCTGAATTTTAAAAGCAAGAAGGGCTTACCATTCAACCCTATCCTTTCTTGTTTAAAAAAAACAGGTCCAGAGGAGGTTGCTTTAATTAATAATGCAATAATAAGAAAAAGTGGTGAAAATATTAAAAGAGCAATGGCGCTTCCGACGATGTCGATAAAATTTTTCACAGACATTGAAATCTTTTTGCCTAAAGTCCGTTTTGTAAGGTCAGGATAAAGGGTTATATTAAATGGACCGTTAATTAATATATCTCCACTCGTTTCGGGGTAAATGTGAAAAGAAATATTAATTATTTTAACTAATTCCGGATTTAGTTTCTCGCAGAATCGTCCATGAATCTTGTTAATAATTCCTTCGATGGAATTTGAATTTACTAATGATATTTCCGGGCAAATGATCCCGATGATTTTATTATCGGTAAACCAACCCATCATATCTGTTTCTCTTAGAGAAGAAGATAATGCAGATTTGATCTTTTCCAGAATCTCTTTTTTGCGCGCCGTTGCTATTAAACCTGAAATATCAAGCAACAACAAGAGGAAGGGGTTTTTAGACCGTTCGGTACGCCTTCGCTCTATGCCGAGCATGTGGTGTAACTGAGACTTGCTATAAAATGGATATTTGCCTTCAACAGAAGCTTTTATATCTATCACTTAAAATTCCTCTAAAAGATAATTGGGAATTTTTTTCAACAGTGATGTATAATTTACTTAAACATTAAACATAATGATTCGTAAAGTCAACATTATTTTATATAATTGTCATAGACCGATTATTAAAAGAAAGATCGATTCTCGAGTACTTCGATTACAAGATTTTAACTTCAAACCTGCAAGTGTTTGTATTTCCCTCTGGTTTACGGCTAACCTATAGAATTTTGGGGTTATTTTGAAAAGCAGAACCTCTTTTTAATTATGGTCACGGATACTGTTTAATCTAAAGTGTTATTTCCTAAGGTTTACATATCTCTTTTTTTCCGGGACATGAATTTAATTAAAGGCATTTTTAGATCATTTAGAATGGCCACAAATTTGGCTCGCTTATTTAGTTCAGGATGATTTTTGGAATAACGATAATCATAGTAATAGTTTTTTGATCCATAGTATCCTTGGATTAAAGCCTTTGTTTTAAATTCCATGTTATTAAGTACTGTACCCATGATTTTGTCTTTTTTTAATAATTTTAAAGCCCGCTTGATCGAATCCCGTGATGTATCACCGGACTTAATGACGAAGATAATGCCGTCAACCATTTCATTCAAAGAGCTTGGTTCCGTTGTCGCCAAAAGTGGTGAAGAATCCAGAATGATGTAACGGTCATTGTATCTTGATTTCAGATCGCGGATGAGTGATTTCATCCTGTTCGATCCAATTAGTTCAGCCGGGTTCTCCTGAAGGCTACCCCCGCAAAGAATGCTGAGTTTATTCACAGGAGTTTTAATCAAAACATCTTCGATTTCAACTTCTCCCCGGAGATGATTGGATAGCCCTTTCTTCTCATCCAAGCCAAACCATCGTGACATGGAGGGATTGCGAAGGTCACAATCAACAAGTAAAACATGACTATCTAATTCAGTGGCAATGGTAATGGCCAGATTGATTGCTATTAGACTTTTGCCTTCTCCGGAAACTGTGCTTGTGACCAGAATCGTTTTAGGACCATTGTCCAAACCGGGGTTGATGATATAGGATCGCAGTCTTCTGAACTGTTCTGACACCATGGAGAAAGGTTGAAAAAAAGAAACTAGTTTGTCATTAAGAACAATGTCTTCCTCTATGATTTTTGGGGTAACTTCCTTGGATTGAGATAATTTTTCCCGTTCTGCTTTCTGTAATACATCAAACATCTTGCCCATAAGTTGTTATCTCCATAATTTATTAGTCGATTCCGGGAAAAGTAACGCCCGCAACATTATACAACAGGAAGATTATAATGATTATTTGGATCAAATGGAAGAATGATAATAAACGATTTACTATTCGTTTTTCTCCGTCCCTTCCGGGGATTTCCATATCTTTTATAACATTCCGGATGATGTCTTTATCGATATTATATCGCTCCAATGAAAATCCGGACAGCAGAGCATTATCGCAAACAATGTTAATCAGACGGGGTAATCCCTGTGAGTATCTATATATTTCTTTTATAGCCGAGTCACTAAATAACTTAATATTTCTGGAACCCGAACGTTTGAGCCGGAATAAGATGTATTCTTTGGTTTCTTCAAGCTGCAAGGGGCAAAGATGATAGCGTACTGATATTCTCTGCTTCAGCGGACGAAATTCAGGTCTTGCCAGAATGTCATTGAGTTCCGGCTGCCCGAGCAATACGACGTGAAGTAATTTTGATTTTGCCGTTTCCAGATTTGTGAGTAGGCGCACATCCTGAAGCAAATCCGGATCAAGGCAGTGCGCTTCATCAATAAATAGGAAAACTTTTTCATTATTGGTAAAACAATTCAAGAGGAAATTATAAAGCAATAACTGAGGCTGTGCTCCTGTTTTAATACTTCCTGTTTCGACTCCCAGATCGCTACAAATATATTTTAACAAATCTTTACGCTCAATCATCGGATTAAAAATATAACATATCCTGATATTGCCCCGCAGATTGCTCAATAATTTATATACGAGTGTTGTTTTACCGGTGCCGGCTTCACCTGTAATAACACTGAATCCTTTACCCTCATTTATGGCATATTGAAGATGTGCCAGCGCCTCCTTATGCTTTTCACTTAAGTATACATAGGAAGGGTTAGGCGTAATTTCGAAAGGTCTTTCTTTAAAACCATAAAATTTCTTATACATGGTTAAGACATTTTTTCCTCAATAATTTTAGGGATTACCGCCAAAACCTTAATTCCAAGGGAAATTTCAACATCTTCGACATCATGAAAAGAGCGATCCATCTGCTCCCTGATGAATGCCAATCCTAAACCGCTACCGATGCCCGCCAGCAGACTGATAATAAGAATTTTGGGAATATTGGGGGAAAAAGGCTTCTCCGGCAACCTGGCCGTGTCAATAATTCGAAACTGTTCTCCTTTCTGTTCTTTTTCCAGATTTTCTGCCTGTTGGGCTTCCTGGCTCTTTTTAAGAAGCCCTTCATATGTATCTTTCGTGCTTTGATATTGCCTTAACAGCGAGGCCATATCCTGTTCCCGAGCTGGCGTTTGTTCGACCCTGCTCATATATTTTTCGATTTGACCTTTAGTGATGCGTTGCTCATCAATAAATCGGTTAATCTCTAAATCGATCATGGTCAGTTGTTTTTTTAATTCGCCGTAACGAGGATCATATTTATTAACATTGTATACTTCTTTATTCTTTTCCAAATCGGCCAATTTCTTTTTCGCGATAATTACGTCAGGATAATTTTCCGTATATTTAGTTCTCAAATCTTGCAGTGCTCTGGTTAAAGATTCCTTCTGGGATTCATAGGAACCTCCAACTTCCTTGCTTGGTGTTGACGGAGCTGCATCATTTAATAAGGATGAAGACTTACTCGCTTTCTCATACTCTTTAGTGCCATGTAAGCTTATGGGCGACTCCATATCTGTAAGTTGTTTCTGGATAAAGAGTTTACGGTCCTGTGCATCCCGCAGGCTTTCACCCAATCTTTGATACTGAGTTTGAAGCTCATCCAAAAACTTGATATTTGTATCCCGTTGCTCTGGAAGCGTGCCCATATAACGCCTCTTGTACTGAGCGACTGCCGCTTCCTGTTTGTCAAGCTCTGCCTTGGCTAAATCAAGTTGCTTGACTAAAAAATCCTTTGTTCCCACAGCCTGATGCTCCCTGATCCTTAGATTTTCTTCTATAAACAGGGAAGCCAGTTTATTTGTAACAGCTGTCACTACCCGAGGATCATTACCAATATAACTTATTGTAAAAGATTTTTTTTCTTCATTTTTTCTCGGCAGTTCAACTTTTATATTATCTCTCATTAATGCGATGACTTCTTCTTGTGAGAGATGCTTCTTTTCCTTTTCATATAGATTGAACTCCTTAATGATCTGTTCAAGACGTGTACGACTCATTACTTCCTGGGCGATAGATTGTAGTCTTTCCTCAACTTTCGAAGTGACCGTGGCCTGGACGAAAGCTTCCGGCACACTTTGCACATTCACCAGAATAAGACTGCTGGCCATGTACTTTTTGGGAGCAATGCTAACATAAATAGAAGCGCCTATTACAATAAGCAGAAAGGGAAGAACAATATACCAGATTCTGTGTCGCAGGATTTCAATGTATTCTTGTATGGTGTAATCTTTTTCCGAATTGATCATAACTCAAGCTCCTTCTGTCGTTTACGAGACCATCATCAATAAGTTGCCGTAACAGTCAGCATGGCTTTGTTTTCCATATAATCGCTTTCTTCATAATAATAATTGCTGGTGTTTTGACTATAATGATATTCAAGAGAGATTTTTAACCATTTGAGAGGCAGATAAGACAAATTAGCACCCGCGCCCAAGATAGTATATCGTTGACTCGGAACTGGTGTTGAGTTCGATCCTGGAACGCGCTCTATGCTGCCCAATAACCCGATTGATAGTCTTCTGTCCAGAAAATGAGTTATGGAACCGGTTGCCCGATAATATTGTTGAAAACCAAGATTTTGGGAAGTAAAATAGTCTTCTATGTAGCCACCCTGAATACCTACGCTATAGGCTGTTTGTTTATCTGTACTACTTAGATCACCCTTAAAAGTAATTCCGTTCTGGCCAGAGCCGATCTTTGGAGTCATCCAGTAATAACCCACCTGCGCTGATCCTTTCAGCGTGGACGAGAAGGTATAGGTAAGCCCCACGTCACCTTCATTGATGTTATAATTAAGCTCGGACGATGAAAAAGAACGATCGGAAAAAATATACTCAATAAAGGCAGAAGCTCTCGGTATAAATCGGTTAATGTATCGGGCATCTATTCTCTGACCATTAAGGTCGGGAGATGATTGAAAAACTCCATTGTCGTAATCATATTCAAGATAAATTCCGTTTTGCTTATTCAACCAGTAGTAAATGTATGGCTGGACATAATTCTCAATGCTGTTCTCTGAAATCGAGCTTTCCGTTTGATAAACGTTGTTTCGATAGATGACGCCAACACTATTTTCATCGCCGAATTGATATTCAATTTTTGGTTCTACAACGTTTCTCCAATAAACAGCCCTTTGGGTCTGTGTTGCAAGCAGGTATTCATTAGTTGCGGCCGTGGTAAAATACTCTAGTTCACGGGGGCTATTAGATCGGATGAAGGAATCTTGAATATAGAAGTTGAGATGTTCTGTCGTCAGATATTTTGCCCTTAAAATATCATTGCTGCCTATGTAATTCAAATTAGGATTTTTATCGTAAAAAACAAACCCGAAAAGAGCATCCAAATCTATACCTGAAGTTGCATCCATATTTGAATATTTCAGCCCCGGTTGAACCGTAGTGATGAAATCATTGATTTTATTTTCGTTGGTCAGTTGTAGATTGTCGGTATATTCTTCTTGAACGCCGATATTGGGGTGAACTTGTGAAAGAAAATCTGCTCCATAAACAGGCGAAGCAGCCGTTAAATACAGGGACAAAAAAATTACAAAAAAAACTCGGATCAAAATCATATCTACCCCTTTATTATTTGACTATTGCCGTATCGCCCCGGAAAATAATAATGTCAGGTATGTCTCCATGAATGATCTTATTATAATTACGGTTATTCGTTTGTCTATAGAATCTGCATTTCTTTATTATTTGACTATAACCGTATCGCCCCGGTGAATAATAATGTCAGGTATGTCTCCATCAATGATTTTGTTATAATTAACGGTAATTCGATTGTCTTCACCATTTACCCTTGTGATGACGAGAATATTTCTCTTGTTGGCCCATTCTGTAAATCCACCACACATTATAATCAATTTAACCAGTGTAACTTCGCTGCGAATGTTAACAATACCCGGTTGTTTAACTTCTCCGGATACATAGACTTTGAAACTGTTTGCTTCCACTACGGTTACTGTCACTGTTGGGTTATCCACAAAAGCTTTAAGTTTTTTGGTCAATTCATTTTTCAGTTGAAGAGGCGTAAACCCTGCTGCCTGTATATCATCCAAGAGAGGCAAAGAAATCTTTCCATCGATTCGAACCGGAACCTTTTCTCTGGAGAGAGATTCTTCATGCCAAACAAAGATATTAAGAACATCTTCAGGACCAATAATATACTGATCGCTATTGGCAATGATCTTATTTTGTGCGTTTGAAGGATCTTGAAGTTGTTGAGCAACAGAAATTATTTTTATAGAATTACCGTCCTTATTCCCTTCTGCATATACAAAAGAAGGCTCTGCTATAAAAACTAAGAATGCAAATACAATTATAATAAAGAAAAATGTATTCGGTCTGTTTTGCATAAAATCATACTCCTTGATGTGATTTAACTACAAATCAGAATTATCCTCAATCTAACTTACGTATCAAAAATTGAAAAAAATGTCGAGATTTTTATTTTGAGGCAGTGGTGTCTAATTGTAAACTTGAAAAAATTTCTCGAAGTAATTTCTTATCGGAAATATTTACCAACACAGTCTCAAGAGACAGATGGTGAATATCAACTTCTGAATTGCTTGTAGATGTTAACTCAGGAGCTATGATTAATGACGTTTCGTTATGGAGAAGTCCACATCAGAAAAACTATGACGACCAGTCCAAGCAGCAGCATGAACATAACAGCGATCTGTTTCTGTGAAATAAAGTCCGAAATATGAATTGATGGATTTGAATTATATTCCGACATTATCCGGGGAGGTGGAATTCTTTTATGACGTATCAGATTCGTTCTTTTGACAAAGCTTAAGTTTCTCAAGGGCATAAATGCCCGGTGCGATGGGCCTTCCAGATTCTTTATGACTTTAAGGATGATCTTTTCATCTATTTTTTTCTTTGATTCCGTGAAACTGCTCATCAATGCATTGTCGCACACGATGTTGATTACTCGCGGACTTCCCTGTGCATAATCGGTAACTACAGAGATGGCTTTAGGACTGAATATCTCAGAGGTGCTGCATCCGACTAATTTAAGTCTATGCTCAACATATTTCCGAGACTCTTCTTCAGTTAATGCCTTGATTTTGCTTCTAATATCTGTCTTTTGGCTGATAATTTTAAGACCGGATAAATTGAGCATATCTTCAAATTCCGGTTGTCCAACAAAAATAATCTTGAGCCGCATCGTTGCCATGTCTTCAAAACATTCGAATAATTTCCCCAGTTCTTCTAATGTTTCTTTTGAAAGGTGTTGTGCCTCATCAATTATCACTGCCATGGTCTCATCACTGCCAATATGCAAAAGATATTCAATAAATTGATTCAAAAGGGTCTGTTTATCTTTCCCGGTAACCTTAATGCAGCGCTCTCTGAGGATAATTTCCAGGAGATCTTCAAAAGTTACTGAGGGATGAAAAATAAAAGCTGTTTTGACTTTATGGTTAAGAATCATTAAAAGATAGTAAATAAGGGTTGTTTTGCCCGTTCCCGCTTCCCCTGTAATGCTAATGACGCCCTGCCGATTTTTTATGTCCTTCATCACAGAATCCAGAGTTTCCCGGATGCTTGATGTTACATAAAGAAATTTGGGGTCCGGCGTAATTTTAAATGGTTTTTCCGAAAATCCGTAAAATTCATTATACATTTTTCGACTCGTAAGCATCCTATTGTGATTTAAATTGGCTTGTGTCTGAGTGAAGTATTCGGCTTGCTTTCATTTAACATCTACCACATATCTGGTTAAAGTTCAGCAGTTTTTGTTTATTATGAATTGAAGTCCCGCATCTTCGTAAAGATTGAAGATTTGCAGATTACATGGAAGTTATAGTTTTTTTATATTACTCCTTTATTATTATCGCCAAAGCCTTTTAATCACTTGCTGTTGAACTCTCCACGGAAAATATGTGAATTCTATTTCAAATTGAATATAATAAAGGTTGAAAAATCTCAATGGGTTTCAGAGGGCCGGTGGTTCAAATCCACTTGCCCCGACCATTAAATCAAGGGGGGTAGGCAATAATTTGGCTGCCCCTTTATCGTAAATATATCTTTTTCAATCTTTTAAGACGATAAAAAAATCATATTTTCACCGGGTTAATCTGTTTTCGCTAAGTGCCCGTGACAGGCATAATATTCATTAAGACATTTTTCTTGCATAAAAGAGGATTATCAAATACATAAATTCCACTGAAGCTTCAAAAAGCTTAATATGACTGGTTTTGTTGGTAATTTCAAAAATAATCCGCGTTGACATTCTTATGCGTAATGAATTATAAAAGTCCAAAAGCGAGAGTGGCGGAATTGGCAGACGCACTGGACTTAGGATCCAGCCCGCAATGCGGAATAGGGGTTCAACTCCCCTCTCTCGCACCAGTTTTAAAGTAGAGTTTTGTAAATATTTGAATAAAAAGGAGATATTATAGTGAGTCAGGTTGAGATCAAAATGGAAGAATTGAGTCCGGTAAAGAAAAAAATATCATTTGAAATACCCTGGAGTGAGGTTAAAAATGAACTGGACGCCGTATATCATGAGGTTGGTAAAAAAGCTAAGATTAAAGGTTTTCGTCCGGGCAAAATACCCCGCAAGATATTAGAAACGTATTATAAGGATCATGCTCAGGAAGAAGCGACAACCAATATTGTTAATAAGTATTACTGGCAGGCATTGGACGAAAAAGGAATTATTCCTGTTTCGCGACCGGAAATAAGCCAGGAAGGAATAAAAGAAAATACGGATTTTTCTTTTTCTGCTCAATTTGAAATGGAGGCGGAGTTTGAGCCCAAAGGTTATAAAGGAATCGAAATAGAAAAAGAAGAGCTTAAAGTAAGCGATAGTGACGTAGAAAAAAGAATTAATGAAATAAGAGAAATGTTTGCGACGATGGAGGAGGTTAAAGATGACCGAGCCGTTGTCAATGCTGATTTTGTTGAAATAGATTTTGCCGGAAGTTTGGACGGAGAATTACATAAAGAATTAAAAGCGGAAGGCTATTTACTGGAAATCGGATCACAGCGATTTGTACCGGGCTTTGAGGAACAATTAGTTGGCATGAAAAACGGGGAAACAAGGGAAATTAAAGTAAATTTCCCGGCTGACTATCACGAAAATAAATTTGCCGGCAAAGAGGTAATTTTTAATGTGACTTTAAAAGGCATAAAAGAGAAGAAATTGCCTGATACGGATGATAACTTTATCAAGAATTTCGAAAGATACAATTCTTTGGATGATTTGAAAAACGATGTGCGTAAAACTTTGGAAGAAAAATTTCGCCGCCAGACGGAAATAAATTTTCAAAACAGGATTACAGAAATATTGATAAAAGAAAATGATTTTGAAGTTCCGCCTTCGCTCATTGAAAGACAGATTTATTACATGATGGTCGATACCCAAAAAAGAATGGTATCCGCCGGCATGGATGAAAAAAATGCTTTGGAATTAAGCTTTAAGATGCATGATAAATTCAAAGATGACGCCGCTAAAATCGTCAAATCTTTTTTGTTGCTAAAAAAGATAGCCCAAAAAGAGTCATTTGTCGTTGAGGATAGCGATGTAGATAAATATATTCAGGAATTAGCTGCCCAGACCGGCCAGGATTACGAAATGTTAAAGAAAACGTATGATAGCGAGGAACGCAGAGACAGTCTTAAAATGGAGTTGATTCAAAAAAAGGCATTTGACTTTATCGAGCACAATGCCAATATTAAGGTGGTCGAAAAAAACGGCTTGGACGCGGAGGTTAAATAGTGAATTTGATTCCCATGGTGGTTGAGCAAGACGGGCGAGGCGAACGGGCGTATGATATTTATTCGCGCTTGTTGAAAGATCGCATAGTTTTTCTGGGCACGGCGATTGATGATAATGTGGCCAATTTAATTGTCGCTCAAATGTTGTATCTGGAAGCTGAGAACCCCGATAAGGAAATCTTTTTTTATTTAAATTCTCCCGGGGGGAGTGTCAGCGCGGGAATGGCCATTTATGATACCATGCAGTACATCAAATCACCGATTTCCACGGTTTGCATGGGACAATCAGCCAGCATGGCCGCCCTGCTTTTGGCGGCAGGTGAAAAGAAAAAAAGATTCGCCCTGCCTCACTCGAGAATATTGATCCATCAACCGTTGGGAGGTTTCCAGGGACAGGCGACGGACATTGACATTCAGGCAAAAGAAATATTAAGATTAAAAGATGAGTTAAACAAAATACTGGCTGATTTAACAGGACAGCCGCTTTCCAAGATTGTTAATGACACGGAACGCGATTATTATATGACGGGTGAACAAGCGAAAGAATATGGTTTGATCGATGAAATCATAGTTCGCAAACACGAAACTTCAGCTAAAACAAAGTAAGGAGAAGTAAGTGATAAGAAAAGGAAAGAATAATAGAATGGATGACGGAATGCTTTTTTGTTCTTTTTGCGGAAAAATGCAAAGTGAAGTGCGAAAGCTGGTTGCCGGTCCGACAGCTTATATTTGCGATGAATGTATTGAACTTTGCCGGTATATAGTCGAGGAAGAGGAAGATAAACTTGTAGAAAAAGATTCCCCCAAGGGGTTGCCCTATCCGAAAGAAATTAAAAAATTTTTAGACCAGTACGTCATTGGCCAGGAAAAAACGAAGAAAATATTATCCGTTGCCGTTTATAATCATTATAAAAGATTATTTTCTCACATTGAGGCCGACGGGATTGAAATTCAGAAAAGCAATGTGCTTTTAATCGGTCCGACGGGTTCGGGTAAAACATTGCTGGCCAAGACTCTGGCAAAATTTCTTAATGTTCCTTTTACGATCGCTGATGCTACCACTTTAACGGAAGCCGGATATGTCGGCGAAGACGTGGAAAATATTATTTTAAGCCTCCTGCAGAATGCCGATTATGATGTTGCCAGAGCATCAAAAGGAATTGTTTATATCGACGAGATCGATAAAATCGCGAAGAAATCGGGAAATCCTTCCATAACGAGAGATGTCTCCGGTGAAGGAGTTCAGCAGGCCTTGTTGAAGATTATGGAAGGAACCATGGCCAATATACCGCCCAAAGGCGGCCGTAAACATCCTCAGCAGGAGTTTATTCAGGTAGATACAACCAATATTTTATTTATTTGCGGCGGCGCCTTTAATGATCTGGAAAACATTATTTCCAAACGATTGGGAGTTAACGCGATGGGTTTCGGCGCCGAAATAAAAAGCAAGAAAGAAAAAAAGGTTGGTGAGTTGCTTGCCGAAGTGCGATCGGAAGATTTATTAAAATTCGGATTAATCCCTGAATTTATCGGACGCCTGCCGGTTATTGCCACTCTGGATGAATTGGATGAATCGGCTTTAATCAAAATTCTGGTAGAGCCGAAAGACGCCATTATAAAACAATATAAAAAATTGTTTGCTCTGGAAAATGTGTCCTTGAAATTCACGGACGGGGCCCTAAGAGCCGTAGCCGGTTTGTCAACGGAAAGAAAATCCGGCGCGCGCGGATTGCGCTCAATACTGGAAAACACCATGCTGGAAGTTATGTATGATATTCCTTCACAAAATAATATTAAGGAATGCGTTATTAGTGAAGATGTCGTTTTAAAAAAAGAAAAACCCATTTTGATTTACGAAACTAAATCAGAATCCGCTTAAAAGGAATGAACAAGGAAAAATATGTTTGATGAAAATAAAAATAATGATCAGGACAAAACAATAACGATACCTCTCCTGCCGTTGAGAGATGTTGTTATGTTCCCCCATATGATTGTGCCTCTGTTTGTCGGGCGCGAAAAATCCATAGCCGCGCTGGAATCAGCGATGAAATACGAAAAAAGTATTTTCATGGTTGCCCAGAAGAATGCCAAAGATGATGATCCGAAGCAGGAAGATATTTATCAAATTGGCACCATCGGCATTATCATTCAACTGTTGCGTTTGCCTGACGGGACCGTTAAGGTGCTGGTCGAAGGGAAAACCCGCGGAGTCATAAGGGAATATCTGCCCAACAATGATTTCTTCCTGGTTAAAGTAAACGAGATAGAGGATATTGATGATAAAAACGATGTGAAAAAGCAGGCTTTGATGCGAAGCATCAAAGAGTCTTTTGAGCTTTATCTGAAACTCAGTAAAAAAATCCACGTTGAAATGCTGGGAACAATTGCCGCCATTGAAGATGGTTCAAAGCTGGCCGACGTCGTTATTACTCACCTTAATGTGAAACTGGAAGATAAACAGAAAATTATTGAAGTGTTTGATATCGGCGAACGGCTGGAAGCAATTTATTCTCTGATGCTTTCCGAAATCGAAATCCTGCAGGTTGAAGAAAAGATCAAGCGGCGCGTCAAAAAGCAGATGGAGAAGACGCAAAAAGATTATTATCTCAACGAGCAAATGCGGGCCATTCAAAAGGAAATGGGAGACAAAGATGATTTCCGCAACGAGATAAACGATCTGGAAAAACGTTTGAAGCAAAAGAAAATGTCGGAAGAAGCGGTGAAAAAAGTCCGGCAGGAAATTAAAAAATTACAAATGATGACCCCCATGTCCGCGGAAGCCACCGTCGTCAGAAATTATATTGACTGGATACTGGACATGCCGTGGTCGGAAAAAACGGAAAATAAAAACACGCTGAAGGAATCCGAGGCGATTCTGGATGAAGATCATTTTGGATTGAAAAATGTCAAAGAACGCATTATCGAGTACCTTGCCGTACAATCGCTGATTAAGAAAAATAAAGGTTCGATTTTGTGTCTTGTCGGCCCTCCCGGCGTAGGAAAGACTTCCATCGCTAAATCCGTTGCCAGGGCCACGAACAGGAAATTTGTTCGTATCTCTCTGGGAGGCGTTCACGATGAAGCGGAAATCCGGGGCCATCGCAGAACATATATCGGAGCCATGCCCGGGAAGATTATTCAGTTGCTGAAAAAAGCCGGTTCCAACAATCCCGTTTTTTGTCTGGATGAAGTCGATAAGCTCAGCTCTGATTTCAGAGGAGACCCTTCATCGGCTCTTCTGGAAGTTCTGGATCCGGAACAGAACTTCGCGTTCAATGATAATTATCTTGATGTTGATTATGATTTGTCGGAAATCATGTTTATCACGACGGCAAACGTATTGCAGACCATACCCGCTCCTCTTCAGGACAGAATGGAAGTGATCCGGATTGCCGGATACACGGAACCCGAGAAACTGCAAATCGCGAAAAAATTTCTGATCACCAAGCAGGTGGAAGCCAACGGCCTGAAAATTGAAAATATTGAATTCACGAATGGAGCGTTGCTGAAAATTATCCGTCAATACACACGGGAAGCCGGCGTGCGCAATCTTGATCGCGAGATAGCATCCATCTGCCGGAAAGTGGCCAAAGAAATCGTGAGCAATGAAAATAAGAAAAAAGTGTCTATCGGTTCGACGTCCATATCCAAGTATTTGGGTGTGCCCAAGTATCATCACGGTGAAATGGAAGAAAAAAGCAAGATCGGCCTGACAGTCGGATTGGCCTGGACAGAAGTCGGCGGAGAACTTTTATCCATTGAAGCTTCCATTATGGAAGGCACCGGCAAGATGATCATGACAGGCAAGCTGGGCGATGTGATGCAGGAATCGGTTCAGGCGGCCCTGAGTTATATTCGCTCCCGCGCCGAACAATTCGGGCTGGCAAAGAATTTTTATAAAAAAATTGATATTCACGTGCATGTTCCGGAAGGCGCAATTCCGAAAGATGGTCCTTCCGCCGGCATTGCCATGACGACTTCCATTGCGTCGGTTCTTATGCAGAAAAAAGTGCGCGCGGATATCGCTATGACCGGTGAAATAACGTTAAGAGGCAGAATATTGCCGATCGGCGGACTTAAAGAAAAAATCCTCGCGGCTCACAGGGGTAATATTAAAACAGTGATCATTCCGAAAGATAATGAAAGAGATCTGGCGGAAGTTCCCAAAAATGTGCAGAATGCGCTGAAAATTATTTTTGTCGAGCATATTGATGAAGTGATGAAGATAGCATTTGTTCAGGATGAAGAGGATATCAGACCCGCATCTCCGGCAGATGTGCCAATAAGTTCCCAATCGGTGAATTAAAAGGTTTTTAGTGCTTTTATGACTTGACAAGCAATATCAATGTTGCTAGAAGCCTCACAGCGTTTTTGGCGTTATGGGCGGGTAGCTCAGCCGGGAGAGCGCCACGCTTACACCGTGGATGTCACAGGTTCGATCCCTGTTCCGCCTACCATTTATGCTGAATTGAAAAATTGAAAATTAATATAAAATGATTTTTTGGGGTCGTAGTTAAGTTGGTTATAACGCCGGCCTGTCACGCCGGAGGGCGTGGGTTCAAGTCCCATCGGCCCCGCCAGAAAATCAAAAAAGGAGTCATCTACTTACAGTGACTCCTTTTTTATTTTGTCATTTTTTCTTTAATAGAAATAAGATTTCCCCAGCACTATCCCCAGCAAAAACCACTTAAATCGGATTTCTCATTTAACATTACGACTATGATAAAATTGTTCTAAAAGAAAGTTTACCCATATTTATGGATTCACAAGTTTTTTAGTCCGGATACCGAATTTTTTCATCCGTGCCCGTAACGTCGATGGATTTATACCAAGAAGCTCTGCAGCACCCTCATTGCCTGTAATTCGGCCCTTGGACTTGATAAGTGTCTGCTCGATATAGCGGATCATTACCTCATCCAGGGTCGCATATGGGACGGAATCGGTGATCGGAACACGCTCCTGCTCTCGGGTGGCAATGCCTGATAAGTTAGGAAACGATAGTGGTTTACCTTGGCTGGTGATTAAGGCTCGCTCGATGGCATTCTTCAATTCTCGTACATTTCCGGGCCAATTATAATCTTGTAGCTGTTCGAATGCTTCAGAGGCGAATTCATATCGATACGGGCAATTCATCTCCATAGATTGCTGCCGAGCAAAGTATTCTACAAGCGCCGGAATGTCTTTTTTTCTTTCTCTTAATGGGGGAATGAATATGGGGAAGACGTTCAGACGGAACCACAAATCTTTTCTGAATTGAAGGCTTGTGATCATGGTAACGAGGTCGCGGTTGGTGGCTGCAATCACCCGAACGTTCACCGAGATAGGTCTCTTTCCTCCTACGCGCTGAAAGGTCATGTCCTGCATCACCCTCAGTAGCTTCGCCTGTGCCTGCGGGGTAAGCTCTCCAATTTCGTCCAGGAATATAGTTCCATGGTCAGCCTGCTCGAAATAACCCAACCTCAGGTTTGACGCACCGGTGAAGGCACCCTTCTCGTATCCGAACAGTTCACTGTCCAGAAGAGTATCAGGTATAGCGCCGCAGTTAATGCTAATCATTGGTCCATCCGAACGTTTCGAGAGACTATGAATGGTATGTGCCACCACTTCTTTGCCCACACCGGTTTCGCCCATGAGGAGGACTGGGACATTAAGGGGTGCGCATTGTTTAACGAGGGACATGACTTCTTTCAGTCCGGTATTTCCGCCAATGATGCGTTGCCCTAGCAGGCGTTCTCTGATCACATGGGTCTCCATGATGAGACGTTCTTTAAGACTGGCAATTTCCATCATGGACAAGATATGTCTTGCCGCGCTCGCAAGTGTGTCGTATAGCTCCTCGATCATATGAAAGTGTACCGGAGTATAGCGGTTCTTATCCCATGTCACGAGGCCGAGAGCAACATACAGGGAAGGCCCTGTCTCCACGAAGAGTGCAATAGTGGCCCCGGGATTTTCGATGCCGAAATGGGTCGCAACTTCTTTTGTCATATTGGATTTGAAGAAGTCTTCAAGATAATAAATCTTTTTCGAGGAGAAGAAACGGGCTTCTTTCTTTGCCGTATCTGACAACCTGATGGTCTCGTCAATGAAGCTTACTTCTTCATCACTGACACCTGCCCTGTATCGCAGAGTACCTTCCTTGATATCTAGGATAGGTAAATTCAAATAATCCAAGGGAATGTATCTTCTCAAGAATACGAAAATATCGTTAAGTATTTTTTCCGGATCCTGGCCCTTAAATATCTCATGAGTCAGGGATATGATCGTTTCTTTATCAAAATATTTCATCGTCCCCTCCGAACATAGCTCTTTTGTACTCGCAATATGCTGCGAATAAAATCAATATTTGGCATTTAATTTACCATATATGGCGAGTAGTTTCAAGCCCGTTTTGTAATAAACTGATATTACTGTGATTTTAAAGTGGCATGAAATTTGAGTAATGAAGGTTGGCAGACGCGATAAAGGGAGAAAAAAATCATGATGACCATGGGATTGGATATAGGTTCCATAACTACAAAGATAGCTGTTATGAAAGATAGAGAAATCCTTGGGACAGACGTCTCATTTACCGGCTACAATCCTGAAAGAGCTTGGAAAGAAATTATCAAGAGAATGCTGGTAAACTTGGATTTGAAAGAATCATCCATCGACCGGATCGTATCCACAGGATACGGCCGAAGCAATGTAAGTATAGCCCATAAGAAAATTACAGAAATTCTCTGCCATGCCGAAGGCGCCAGATATTTCATGCCGAATGTCCGCTCGGTCATCGATATCGGAGGTCAGGATAGCAAATTCATTCGTGTCGATGATAAAGGCGCCGTGACAGACTTTGTCATGAATGACAAATGCTCTGCTGGTACGGGCAGGTTTCTTGAGGTCATGGCACGGGCACTGGAAGTGCCACTTGATGAATTTGGTGCGTTGTCGAAAAAGTCGAAGAATACAGTGCGGATCAGCAGCATGTGCACAGTCTTTGCCGAGTCGGAGGTGATATCGTTTATCTCGAAAGGCGAGTCCAGAGAGAACATTATTGCCGGTATCCACGATTCCATAGCCTCGCGAATGATTTCTATGATGGGAAGATCGGGGGTGATGAAACCGATGGTAATGACCGGCGGCGTTGCAAAAAATATCGGTATAAGAAGAGCCCTCGAGAAGAGGCTGGGCATTACACTTGATGTGTCGGCTACCGCACAGGTCAATGGCGCGATAGGCGCGGCGCTTTTGGCGCAGAACCTGAATGGATCGAATCTGAATAATTAACGATGGAAAAAGGAGAAGCACCTATGAAACGATTTGCCTATTATGATACCGGTCATGAGTTTCCTGAAGAGATCATAATGGCGGCGGGTTTCACGCCGTACAAGATCCTCGGTGATGTCCACGAACCTACCGATCCGGCAGACAGTTATGTGTTCAACTATATATGCCCGTTCTCCCGTAGCGCATTAACCGAGGGTCTGGCGCATTCGGATGAGTGGGCTGGAATCGCTTTTGCTCAGGGTTGCGATACCACCAATAACCAGTACGACATCTGGAGAAAGCACGTAAAAACCGACTTTCTCTATTGGCTCAATACTCCTTCTGCCAACAATCCAACAGCGAAAAAGTTTCACCTGCACGAATTGAAAAGATTCATCACTCACATGGAGAAAAAATATAATGTTTCCATTACCGCAGAAAAGCTCAAGGAAGCAATCCAGACGTCAAACAATATAAAGAGTCTCATGAGGCAGATCGCAGCCCTCCGGACAACAAAGGACATTCCTAACCAAGAGTATTTCGAGCTCACGAGGAAATGTGTCCAAGATCCCAAGAACAATGTGATCAAAGATCTGGAAGCCACGTTGAAGGAGTGGAAGAAATTACCAGGATTTCCTTCAGACAAGGTGCCAGTACTGGTGACAGGATCGGACATTACCTATTCGGAATGGATGGATGTCCTTGATCACGCGGGCTTGAGGCTCGTAAGGGACGACATGTCTCTTGGCGAACGATACTTCGCCGAGACAATCGGAGAGAAAAGCGATCCTATAGAGGCGCTTGTAGAATATAATTCTAATATTCCCCAGTCACCAAATCGTTGGCCGTTCCATATCAGGCTTGATTACCTGTTTAAATGCCTCAAAGAGACTCAGGTCAAAGGTGTCATCTATCAGACGCTCAAATTCTGTGAACCCCATCTCCTCGATCTTCCATATATGGTAGCGCAGATTAAAGGGGCTGGATACAAAGTGATTACTATCGAGCGGGAATATACACCTGTTATTGATCAGCAGGTCGTCAGCCGTTTGGAGACCTTCAGGGAAATACTATAAAAAGGAGGATGAAATGAAAAGATTAGCGAAATTTGTTGTCCAGCATCCGGACATCACAATCAAAGGAATAAAAGGCTTCATGAAGCAGCCTCTAACACCGCGTATGTTTCATATCCTTATGCAATATATCACCAGGTCGAAGCTTATAAGGTTTCTCCCCTGGGTAAAGACGGGGGCTTTCACCGCCGGATTCCCGGTGGAAATTGCCCGTGCCTTTGATGTGTTCCCCTATTACCCCGAGGCTTACGGTGCCCTGACAGGAGCTGCGGAATGCACACTCCCCTCAATCGAGCATGCCGAGAGTCTCGGCTACAGCAAAGACCTGTGCTCCTACATGAAGACAAGCATCGGCGCCTCCCGTATGAACTGGCCCATCGACTTCGGCGGCTATGAACCCACTGATCTGTATTTTTCCATGAATGGGGTGTGCGACACTCATCTAAAATGGTTTGAAAACGAGGCAAAGATCTTCAGTAAGCCCCATTTCGGCATCGATATACCGTGTCCCGTTGCCGGAGAAGGTGACGATCGGATGGAGGAATACATAGACTACATTGAGCAGCAGTTGTGGGATCTGATTAAATTCCTCGAAAAAAACACCGGCAAGAAATTCAATGAGTATAAGTTCCTGAAAATCATCGACAGGTCGTATGAGGGCTGCAAGATGTTCATGGATTGCTTCGAGTACCGCAAGCGCTTCCCGGCCAACCAATATTTCGAGTGGGTGCGTATCTTCATGCTGCCGATGCTGTGCCAGTGGAACGAAAACGACTGGATAAGATTCTACAGGTCAAACCTGAAGAAAGCGGAAAAGCGCTATGGCGACAGCAAGATCGTTGAGGGAGGCAGAGAAAAATATCGGGTCGGATGGGAAGGGATAACCATCTGGTACGGGATCGACCTGTACAAGAATGTCCTCGGTGAAAAGGGCGCCAAGATTGTCATTGAGTCATACACTGAGTCCTTTGCTATACGGAAATATCCTGCAGCGCAGACGATCAGAGAGACATTCCGCAATATAGGCAGAGAATTGCTGTTATATCCTCCCTACACGGCCAATTTGGAAAGAAGGTGCAAACATTTCGACAAGATCATCCAGGAATACGATCTGGACGGTCTCATCATGCTTGCCAATCAGAGCTGCAGGCCGCAGAGCACAGGACTTCAGGATCTGCGTGACCACATCGTGGAGAAGTGGGGAATCCCGGTCCTGATCCTCAACAGTGATCACTGCGACCCTAGGGCATATGCGGAAGGCCCCATCAATACGAGGATAGATGGCTTTATCGAAATGATGGATGCAAACAAAAAGAGGAAAGCAAGTAAGGCAGCATAGAGATTGATTATGCGATCGGTATGCAGGCCATATCATTCAAATTCGGTAAGTTCACGAAAGGAGAAACAATGAGTATCAAGGGACAGGACATCATGGTGAATGGTCTCAGATTCAACGTGGTTGTCCAGGGTGAAGGCCCGGACGTAATCCTGCTCCATGGTTTCCCGGATTCGGCGTATGTATGGCGAAAACAGATCCCTGTACTGGTTCAGGCAGGGTACCGAGTCATTGCACCGGACCTGAGGGGGTTCGGCGACTCAGAAGCCCCGATGGGAAAAAAGAACTATACCCTCGATAAGCTGATTAACGATGTCATTGGCATTATGGATTATCTGGGAGTCAAGCGCGCGCATGTGATAGGACACGACTGGGGTGCGTTTCTCGGCTGGTTCATCGCCATCGAGTACCCCGAACGTATTGAACGCTATATAGCATTATCCGTCGGCCATCCTTCATCCTTCAAGAGGGGTGGATTCGAGCAGAAGATTCGCTCTTGGTATATGTATGCATTTCATCTCAGGGGTATCGCGGAACTCATGACACGTGCCTTCAATTGGCAACTCACCCGTCTCCTATCACAGAACCATCCGGAAACGAGTCATTGGATCGTGGATATGGCCCGGCCGGGCAGGCTCACTGCTGCAATGAACTGGTACAGGGCAAATCTGAAGCGCATCCTGTTTAGAAAGACAAGGAATGTCAAATTACCTGTGTTCGGCATTTGGAGCGACAGGGATATCTACCTGTCCGAACGACAGATGAGGATGAGCAAACTCTATGTGGATTCCTTCTGGAGGTATGAGCGCATCGAAAATTCTAGCCACTGGATGCAGCTAGATGCATCGAAGTGCCTGAACAAACTGTTGATTGAATATCTCAAGCAGTCTGGCAAGGAATGAATGAAAACGAAATCAATGGAGAAAGGATGAATGAATATGAAGAACCTCAGGGATAAGATAGTAGTGATTACCGGTGCCGCAAGCGGCATAGGACTGGAGATGGCAAGGGCATTCGCTGCCGAGGGTTCAAAGTTAACCTTGGCGGATATCAATGCAGCAGGCCTCAAAGAGGTAAAGAAGGAGTTCGAGTCCATGGGTCATCCCGTATACACCCAAGTGGTGGACGTGACCAAGAAGGAGCAGGTCAAAGATCTTTGTGAGAAAGTGTACGAAAAGTATGGAAGAACCGATGTCCTATGCAACAACGCTGGGATAGGTTGGGCCGGTAAGTTCGAGGACTGGCCCCTGGAGTCCTGGGAACAGATGATCAACATCAACCTCTGGAGCGTCATCTACGGGTGCCACTACTTCTATCCCCGAATGATCAAGCAGGGTGGCGGAGGGCATATCGTAAATACGGCATCGGGCGCTGGCCTGAATCCTCTTCCCATGATGATCGCCTACTGCACCACCAAGTTTGCGGTGGAGGGTTTCACCGAGACGCTCAGGGTAGAAGCTGCCCTGCATGGAATAGGGGTGACCTCTGTATGCCCCGGCATTGTCAAGACTAATATTTTCCTTACTGGGAAGATGTTCTCATCCACCGCACACACCCAGGCAGGAGATTATTTTAAAAAGGTTGATAAATTCTATGCTAGGCGCAATTACACACCGGACAGGGTTGCAAAGAAGGTGGTTAAAGGGGTCAAAAAAAATATCGCCGTTGTGCGTGTGTGTCCTGAAACCTACATGGGCGACCTCACTCACAGGTTGAGCCGGTCCTTCTCGATTTTCCAGACAAGACAAGTTCTGAAGTTTATGCTCGACCGAACATGATTGATTTTAGTGGCGTAAGATAAATCCGGTTTCATTAAAAATATAAAAATAAAGGAGAGTAACATGAGAAAATATGGATTTCTGATTCTAGGGGTAGTTTTTCTGGGTCTCTTCGTCTCTTTCTGGTTCTGGTATTCCCCGATCGGCGGGAAGCTCACCCGGGAGGAAATCGACCGCTACATCGCAATGACTGAAAAAGTCGCGGCGCCGCCGGATGCGAAGCAGCAGATGATCGCGAACTTGCGGGCCTGGTGCGAAGCTGACGACGGCAAGCCCGTGTACATGCTCAACCTCCTGCGCGATTATAAGCAGCTCAAGAAATACTCGGGCACACCGGATTTCAATGGCACACCTGAAGAGGCGAACAAAGTGTATGAAAAAAAGGTCATGCCGTTTCTGCTGAAGCGGGCAAGCTTCATCGCGTACTACGGAAAGCCCGTAGCAAAGAACCTAGCGGGTTTCGCACCTGAGGTAAATAACTTCAGCGAAGTCCTGATCGTGCGGTATCCCAACCGACGTGCATTCGTGGACATGATGGCCGATCCCGCCTATGCTCCCGTAGTGGTATACAAGTTCATGGGCACGGAGATGAGCATCATGCCGACGGAGAGCATCGCCTATCTTCCCGATATGCGGCTGGTGGTTGGGGGGCTATTACTGTTCATTTATATGGCTATCGGTTGGCGCCGCGCTGCTCGCAGAAAAATATCGGCGTAAGTATTAGGCAAGAAAGGGAGTATTTTATGCGTGAAGTTTACATTGTTGCAGTGGGCATGACCCGATTCGGCAAACATATGGATCGAACTGAGAAAGACCTTGTGGCTGAGGCTTTCGCCAAGACCATGGCCGACATACCTGAGATCAAGATCAGTGACATCCAGTCAATATTTTTTTCCAACATGGCTTGGGGATTCTTCAATATGCAGCATTCCATAAGGGGACAGGTGGCTTTGCGGCCCCTTGGCATCGAGGGCATTCCCATTACGAATGTGGAGAATGCGTGCGCCTGCGCCTCCACGGCTCTCCACTGCGCATACAAGGATGTGGCCAGCGGATTCTATGAGTGTTCGTTGGCGATCGGTATGGAGAAGCTCTACAACGAGGACAAGATGAAATCCTTTATGGCCTTTAGTGCCGGCATGGATGTCGCCAATCTTGATGCGCATCTGAAGGCGGTACGGAGCGTAATGGACGGCATGAATCTGGATATTCCGGTCAATGATAACGATGCCGGTGCCGGCCAAAGCAGGAGCGCCTTTATGGATGCCTATGCAGCCGCGCTCAGGTGGCACATGGCAAAGTACGGGACGACCCAGCGGCAGCTCGCGGTCATCGCTTCGAAGAACCACTTCCATTCTTCTATGAACCCGAACGCGCAGTTCCAGAATACCATGACCATCGAAGAAGTCCTGCAGGGTCGGACTGTCATCTGGCCACTGACAGTGCCCATGTGCGCTCCGGTGGGAGACGGAGCAGCAGCAGCAATCGTGTGCTCCGAGGATTTTCTGAAGAAGCTGAAATCAGCGCGGCCGGTGAAGATCCTGGCATCGGTGCTGGGATCCGGCACCAACCGGAGACATGACCGGATGGATCTGGACATCGGAGTACGTCTCTCACGGCAGGCATACAATATCGCCGGAGTCGGTCCGGAAGACATCGACACGGCAGAAGTTCATGATGCCACTGCGTACGGTGAGCTGCACCAGTGCGAGTCTCTTGGATTCTGCCCGTTGGGTGAGGGAGGGTCTTTTGCAGAGACCGGTGCCACGAGGCTTGGAGGGAAGCTCCCTGTCAATACTTCCGGCGGACTCATGTCACGAGGTCACCCGGTGGGTGCATCCGGTCTCGGCATGATCCACGAACTGGTCACCCAACTCAGGCATGAGGCCGGTCCCAGGCAGGTTGAAGGGTGCAGGATTGCCCTCGGGGAGAATGGTGGCGGCAACATGGCCTTTGAGGAGGCCTCCATGACCATCCATATCCTTGAGAGAGTGAACGGGAGATAGGAAGCAGAACCGATACCCTCCGGTCCTCCGGTAGCGTCGCAGTATCTCCGGCAGGCATCATCGGGAATCGTGCCGACGCACATTTAAAGAAACGATTAGAAGAAGGGGCGAGCGGACAGCATCAAGATAAAACAAAGGAGACAACGGCATGGCATTACTCAAAAAGAATAATATCAACGGCACAGGGGGGATCAGATTTCAGGCGAGATCATACAATCCGAGAAAATATCATATTATGACCGACCCAGAGGTTGCGACTGGCCCATTTGATATTGATCTCGATGAAGACAAATGTATCGGCTGTGGCGTGTGCATACAGCAATGCCCTTCACAGACCCTTGCCATGAAAAGAAGAGCGGCTCCGTCTGCGCTTCAGTCGCCGGCATGCCAATGTAACTGCCCAGCAGGCATAGATGTGCGTGAATATTTGAAGATCATAGCCGACGGTGCCTCCTTTGATAAGGCTTGGAAGATCATCACGAAGTCGAATCCCTTTCCCTCTGTCACCGGCAGGGTATGCCCTCATCCCTGTGAAAGCGTATGCAACAGGTCCTGGCTGGACAAACCGGTGAACATCAACTGTATCGAACAATCTATCGGCGATTATGGGATCGAGAAGAATCTGCGATTAGAGAAGCCTTCTAAGTCTCTCAACGAGAAGGTCGCCGTGGTCGGGTCGGGGCCGTCAGGACTGTCATGTGCGTACCAGCTTGCCATGATGGGTTATTCCGTAACCGTTTTCGAGGCAAGTGCCAAGCCTGGCGGCATGCTCAACTATGCCATTCCCACCTACCGGCTTCCAGGAAAAGTGGTGGAGAAAGAGATTCAAAGGATTATTGACCTCGGTATGATCCTGAAGCTCAATACTGCCATTGGGAAGGATGTGGCTCTTGATGCCTTGAAGAAGGAATTCAGGGCCGTCTATGTGGCCATAGGCGCCCAGGGCAGCACGGCAATGGGCATCCAGGGCGAAGATGGGGAGAACGTGCTCGACGGTCTCACTTTTCTCCGGGGCATCAGGGACGGGAATAAGCGGAAGCTTGGTAGAAAGGTAATTGTAATCGGGGGAGGAAACACGGCCATCGATGCGGCCCGTTCCGCGAGAAGGATGGGATCTGAGGTGACCGTCCTCTATCGCAGAACCAGAGATGAGATGCCCGCTTTTGCAGCAGAGGTGGATGCCGCCATCGAAGAGGGCGTGAATATCGAGTTTTTGTGTGCCCCTGTAAAGATATCGAATAACGCTAAAATAACATGCCAGAAAATGGCGCTGGGAGAAAAAGATGCATCGGGAAGGCCGCGACCGGAGCCAGTTGCCGGTAGTGAGTTTGAAATCGATTCAGAAACCTTGATCTCCGCCATCGGACAGGCGATCAATGGAATCGACTTTGAGTCTCTCGTCGGCAAGGACCGGTGGATAGTAGCGGATTCGTTCGGACAGACATCCGAGAAAAATGTTTTCGCCGGTGGTGACGCAGTGAGCGGTCCCGGACTTGTCTCCCAGGCCATAGGAGCGGGCCGCAAGGCTGCTCTCGGTATCGATGCCTTCATCAGAGGTATGAAGCCCGATCTTCCGGAAAAGACAGAGATCTCATACAAGAGCTTACCCATGGACAAACTTCGGCACCTGTATGAGTGCAAGAAGATCATCCGAGGCGAGGCCGAGAGACTTGACGGTACAAAACGGCTTGCAGATCCTGATGCTGAGGAAAGGATCTCCTTCAGCGAAAATCAGACGGTGAGCGAGAGCAGGCGCTGCATGGAATGCGGCATGTTCCAGGTAGAATATACGCATATCTGCAATAATCCTTATTTCGGAAAGATGTGCCTTGCCTGTCATAACTGCGATGCCATCTGTCCACATGGAGCCATTTCCATGAAGACATTCTATCGTGTCGATGAAGGGCGATGGGCAACTGCCATGGATATACCGGTAAATGTCCAGGATGGTCTGCCCAATCCGCTAAGGCTCCCCAGACCATTACCCTTTAAGGAAATCGAATCGGAACTCACGGAAACAGAACGGGTTATTTATACGAGAAGGAGTGTACGTGTCTTCAAATCTGATCCTGTGCCGAAGGAAATGATCGAGCGGGTGATTGAGGCGGGACGCTTCGCGCCTACGGCCGGAAACTGTCTGGGGGTCAAGTTCGTCGTCATTACAGACCGCAAGCTCATGGATGATCTCAGTGATGCCACTGTGAAATTTCTCAGTCTGTTTCCAAAAATATACGCAAACAAAAATCCCCTGATGATGCTGATCAAAAAGCTTCTATGCTTTATCTATCCAAATGCCACCGATCAGAGACCTATGTCTGCCGTTGCCGGACTTGTCTCGCCGCAGTTCGGAGAGGGCCCGATGCACATGTTCTATCATGCACCCGTGGCCATAATGGTAGTGCCCCATGATCTGCATATCTCGGACAAAGAATTGGACATGGGAATCATAAGCCAGAACATGGTTCTAGCAGCGCATTCTCTCGGGCTCGGCACCTGCTATGTGGGTCTTACCACCAATACCATCAATAAAGACCTAAAGACCAAGCTCAGATTCAAAAAGAGACTGGGGCTGGAATGGCCTTATCATAAACCAGCCACGTTCCTGTTGCTTGGTTATCCCGCAGTAAGGATCGATGGATCTGTTCCCAGGGATTTCCCCAAGGTTGAGTGGTTATAGGAGAAAATATTGGAAGAGGCGGGTGCCATTTAAGCTTCAAGGGGCCTAACTCTGGAAGAAGCAATTATAAGAATAATAATTTTTGAAAAGGAGACATTATGAGTACAGGACCAACCAATTGGGCAACATTGCTTGAGGAGCAGGCTGCCGAACAAAGAGATAAAACATTTATACATATTGTATACCAGGACCGCTCGGTCAGTTATAAGGACATGGATCTTAATGCGAACAGGATAGCTAATTATCTCCTGAAGCTAGGTGCATTCCCCGGCGATGGTATTGCAACGCTGATGAACAACTCGACTGAATTTCTGGATATATTTTTCGGAATCCAGAAGATCGGCATGTATGTGAATACAGTTAATACCTCATTACGTGGTGATCAGCTCGCATACACCATTGACAACAGTGACACGAAATATCTGGTAGTGGATCATGATCTCCTGGAAGCCTACATGACAATCGCGATCAAGACCCCGAAGGTCGAACAGGTAATCGTGAATACTCTGGAAGCGCCGGAGGGGTTCAAAGTACCTTCAGGCATGATCGACCTGAAGGATGCTTACAAAAGTGATACCCCGACCTCCAAACCTGATGTGACATTTGATGAAAACTCCATACTCATGCTGATGTATACTTCCGGGACGACTGGCCTGCCCAAAGGTGTCGTCATGCGATACAACAAGAACATCATCGACCGCATCAAGTTGACAGCAGGCATCCTACTCACACCGGATTCGGTGTATTATACCGCGCTTCAACTCTTCCACGGCAACGCCCTTTATATAACACTCACTTCCTCGCTCATTGCCGGATGTACGGTTGCCCTGTCAAAGCGTTTTTCCGCCAGCAAGTTCTGGGAGGATATCGTCAAATCCGGGACCACAATCTTCAATACTATCGGCGCCATCATTCCAATTCTCATGAAGCAACCGGAAAGTCCATACGAGAAAAATCACCATGTGGAGAAAATATTATCTGCCGGTTGCCCTGCGATTCTGTGGGAGCCTTTTGAGAAAAGATTCAATGTCAGGATTTGGGAAGTCTATGCCGCGATCGATGGAAGCGGTATGATTTTGAATTTCGGAGATGGTCCCAAGGGTTCGATCGGCAAGCCAATGAATTCTATTATTAGAGTGGTGGATGATAATGGGAATGCCGTGCCCATTGGGACAACCGGGGAACTCCTCTTTATGGTCGATCCGAACAAAAAGAGCTCGGTAGAATACTATAAAAACCCTGATGCATCGGGAGAAAAGACGAAGGGCGAGTGGGAGTATACCGGCGACCTCGTGTACCAGGATGAGCAGGGATTCCTCTATTTTGTGGGGCGTTGTACCGATTCCATGCGCCATAGAGGCGAGAACGTTTCTGCATACGATGTAGAACAAGCCATTATTAAGCATCCTGCAGTGCTGGAGGCTGCAGCGTATGCAGTGCCTTCAGAAATGACGGAAGATGAAATCATGGCGTCGATCAAGTTAGTGGATGGGATGAATCTCACGGGCAAAGAAATTCATGACTTCCTCATGGATAAGCTCGCTAAATTTGCCATTCCAAGATTCATTCGAATCCTTGATGAGTTTCCCCGAACAGAGACCTTTCGAATCAAGAAGGGAGAACTCAAATCTATCGGCGTAACCCCCGACTCCTTCGACGCAGAGAGGGCATAGGAACCCGGGGAGAAAAAGTAATTGAAGGTGGAAAAAGAGCATTTTTAAAACTTGTATATCATTGAGGGCATGAAAGTGCCTGCCACTGCCCTCTCTCCTTACTTTACATAATGATATGTTCGTTTCAGAAAAACGGCTCTTCAATAGAATACATCTGCAATGAAGAAGGCGCGCTTACAGGTGAGAGAGGTATGTGTATGGATTTCAAGAATCTACTAAAAACAAGAAGGGCAGTGAGAGCATTCCAAAATAGAGAGGTTCCCGAGAATCTCATCATGGAGATAATTGCCGACAGTTGCGAGGCTCCAAGTGGACACAATAAGCAGCCATGGTCTTTTATTGTTATAAAGAATAAGACAATTATGAAAAGAATTTCCGATGAGAGCAAGAAAAACATACTCGCACTCATGGATGAAAAACCGGGATCATTCCTCCCAGAATTCAAACCTATAATGGCACATAAGGATTTCTATGTCTTTTATGATGCGCCATGTCTTGTCTATATCGCAGGACAAAAGGAAATTAGGTCTCTCGATATCGATTGTACGCTTGCCGCTTCTTATTTCATGCTGTCTGCGGCAGATCGAGGTCTTGGAACCTGCTGGGTTGATTTTGGGTCGATCATTGAAGATCAAGATTTGCGTATGGAGATAGGGTTGCCTGATGATTATAGAATTGTAGCAACTCTTATCCTTGGATATCCGGAAAAAATCCCCAATAGGCCACAACGAAAGGAACCCGTAATTTTAAAGTTCATCAATCCACAGGTGTGACCCAAAACTTCTTATATTTGTAATGATGCATAATCGATCCTTCGGGAACATCTCCAGAAAGAGAAGAAAGGATGGCCTATCCTCCGCCTTTATTCACCAAACGAGTATGGAGATTAATTCCCGCAGGATTTAAAAGCCGATTGACGATGCGGAATCATAATTAAGATTCCTGACAAATTGAGTACTTGATGTTTTTTAAGGCAATAAAACTGCCGCTTCATAAAAGACAATGTCGCGGTAGTTAAAAATAGCAGGTAATTTGTAGTTTGGTTTAGAAGCAGAAGTACTTAACCCCGCTGGAGAACAAACCGGCGCCCGGGCTTATCGGGATATGAAAAAGGTTCGTCCGCTTAAGTAACCCTGTTAATAAGCACAGAACAAAGGTTAATTCGCTGGCACAACAAGGAACTAGGAGGAGAGAAAGATGAAGAAAGTTTTATTGTTAGCAGTTGTAGCATTGTTTGTAATGATGCCTTTTGCGTCATTTGCCATGACCACTATCTCTGATAGTGATCTGAATGCCATTACGGCTCAAGAAGGTGTTTCCATTTATCTGAACAACATTACGTTAAGCGGCATCAACGCGACGATGTCCTGGGGCCAGAGCAACATCAGCAGCTTAACCGGTTCACCGATTACCGGTTTCGCATTTGATCAGGGCGGTTTTGTCGGCGCTTTTGTTTCCACCACCGGTAACATAACTGTTAATGGTCTGTTAACAATTGATGTTGGTGTTAACAACACTGTCACGTTGTCAAATACCGGCATCCCCGGCGGTATCGCTCTTGGCTTGACCAATATGGCCATTGGCGTAGGCGGCGTTCAGATGATCATTAAAGCAGGCGGGGAGAAAACACTGTCAGTACCTACTCTGACCATGACCTTAGGAACATTTTATATCAGCAACGTTACCACTACGGTAAATGGTCAGATTCTCATTTCTACCCATTAATTCGTAATAGTGGGTAAAATGGCGTTTATTCAGTCGTTATGAATGTGTAAAAAAGGCACGGGGAAACTGCCCGTGCCTCTTACACATTTTAAAGCATATCATTGAGGAAAGTCCCGGCGTGCCGGGAGATCCATCTAAAAATAATCTGCTAATTACCATGACTTAGAAAAAATGTTATTGGCGTTATAGAAGAGGCGATCACAGATGAATCAAGAACTTTACACGAAATTGATGAACAAACTGGTTCCGCTATTGACAGATTCCTTACAAAGAAAAAGGTTAAACAAGATAAAGTAAGATAAAAGTCTAAAATTTGGCATGTCACACCGGAGGGCGTGGGTTCAAGTCCCATCGGCCCCGCCAGAAAATCAAAGGGAGCCATGTTAATAGTGGCTCCCTTTTTTAATTCAGGCTTAAATCTTGCTTTTTGTCAGGCTCTGATATAAAAAAGCAGTTGTGAATCATGTCAGGGGTAATTATTATAGATTTTAAAAGGAAAACAAAGATAAGACTATGGATTATGAAGGATTAATAATAAGGCCGCCGAGTGAAGCTTACAGTCTTCTTTTGCAGGTAACCACCGGTTGTTCACATAATAAATGTACATTCTGCGGAACTTATCGGCAAAAAAAGTTAAAGATTAAACCTCTGGAACAAATCAAGAAGGATCTGCGTGAAGCCAGGTCATATGATGGTGTGGAGAAAGTGTTTTTATGTGACGGCGATGCTTTGATAATCCCTCAGCCGCGCCTTGAAGAAATACTTAAACTCATCAATGATAACCTGCCGAATATAGACCGAATAGGAACTTATGCCAATGCCAAAAGCATATTAAGAAAAAATGTTGATGAACTCAAGACGCTTCAAGCGCTGGGTTTAAAGATAATTTATTTAGGTGTGGAAACGGGTAATGTCGAATTACTCAAAAAAATCAACAAGGGCGTCACTTATGAACAAATGGTAGAAGCAGGACGCCGCGTCAAGGAAGCAGGCATTACACTTTCTGTGACGGTGATACTGGGATTGGGCGGTGTTGAGAAAAGTGTCGAGCACGCGCGTGATACCGCGAAAATTTTAAGTGATATTGATCCGGATTATGTCGGCGCTCTTACTTTGATGTTCGTGCCGGAAACAGAATTATATGAAGATTATCTTGCCGGGCGTTTTGTTTTGCCGGATAAATTTGGTTTTATCCGCGAACTTTATTTGATGATCGCCGAATCCAATTTTACAAATTGCTATTTCACCTCTAATCATGCTTCCAATTATTTATCGGTAAAGGCCTATTTACCCCGGGAAAAAGAAAAAATTTTAAAAATGATCGGTTCAGTCATCAAAGATGAAGACTTAAGCCGGATCAGACCGGAGTATTTGCGCGGCTTATAATTCAGGGAGAAATATTTTTGGATATCACAAAAAATATTTTTGGACTTTTTTTCTGGCGCGACAATAAATATATGAAAAATAAAATTGACGCCGTATTGGCCAGAGCGCAGAAAAGTGGACTGGTCGATCCATCCTCTAGGGAAATCATTGAAAATATATTGGAATTTACCCATACGTTAGTTCGTGAAATAATGATTCCGCGCACGGAGATTGTCGCTGTGAGCACGGAGGCGGCGATCGATGAAATTATCAATGAAGTCATCGCGTCAAGACATACGCGGATCCCCGTCTACAGGGATACTATTGATAATATCATCGGCATCTTAAATGTTAAAGACCTCCTTAAATTCTGGTCTAAGCAAATCACCAAGGAAGATATATTAACGTGTTTAAGCACTCCGTATTATATTCCTGAGACAAAAAATACCCATTTATTGTTTTATGAATTAAAAGAAAATAAAAAACACATGGCGATTATTATTGATGAGTATGGTGGAACAGCCGGTTTAGTAACCCTGGAAGATTTGCTCGAAGAAATTGTGGGGGAAATCCGCGATGAACACGAAACGAGTATGGACACCGATGGAATTTCCCAATCACCGGACGGATCATTAATATTCGATGGCCGGATGGAAATCGAAAAGATTGAAGAACACTTAAATATAAACCTGAAAAAAGGCAGATATGAGACGCTTGGCGGTTTAATCCTGGATTCGACGAAAAGAATTCCTCTGTCCGGAGAAAAATTCCAAATCGAGAACATGGAAATCACCATTGAGAATGCCGATGAACGCAGTATTAAAAGAGTAAAAATCAAGAAAATAATGACAAATGGTTTAAATGAAGAATAACGCCGAAACCATCTATGATCTCCAATCAGGTTCAATCAATTTATTCACACGCAATACGGTTTTTTTAGCTGCCTTAAGCGGCATGCTCTTATTTTTGTCATTTCCAAAGTTCGGCTCCGGCTGGCTTGCCTGGATAGCTTTCATTCCTCTCTTTTTCGCTTTAAAGGAAGCAGCCACATTCACCCAAGGGTTGATCTTAGGCTTTATCACGGGAGTTATCAGCTACACCGGTATCATATATTGGATTGCATTTGTAATTGTAAATTACGGTTATCTGCCCTTATATACCGGCATAGTTTTAATGTTGCTGCTTGCCTGTTATTTAAGTACTTATGTCGCTTTATTTGCCGGATGCATTGTCTATTTCCGGGATGATGTTCCTCTTTATTTAACCGCGCCTGTTTTGTGGATTTGTTTTGAGTATGGTAAATCATTTCTGTTTACAGGTTTCCCCTGGGAAAATCTCGGTTATTCCCAGTATCTGAACACCTATCTTCTTCAATTTGCCGATGTCGCCGGTGTGTCTGGTTTGTCTTTCTTAATCGTTTTAATAAATGCAACACTATTTGAAGTTATCAATAAAAGATCACGGCAAGAATTTGCAATAGCTTTCGTTGTTTTTCTTATACTGGCCGGAATATATATCTATGGCGTATGCCGACTGGATCAAATTAATAAAGCCGTACAAAAGTCGCCGGGCATGGAAGTATCGTTAATACAGGGCAACATTGATCAGTCTATAAAGTGGGATGAAGATTACAAGATAGAAACATTAAATAAATATGAACAACTTTCTTTAAATGATTTACCCGGACAAGGAAGCCTAATTGTCTGGCCGGAGACGGCCGCTCCATTTTTTTTTCAGGATGTAAATAGTTTCCACGATCGGATTATAAATTTATCGCGCAAAACCAAAAGCTGGTTGTTATTTGGTTCTGTGAGTCATTCGCAAACAAAAAACGGTAATGATTATTTTAACAGCGCGTATCTGCTTTCACCGGATGGTGACGTTAAAGGCAGGTATGATAAAGTTCATCTTGTTCCCTACGGCGAATATGTGCCCCTTAGGGATGTTTTTCCATTCGTTAAAAAATTAACGGACGGGATAGGCGATATGGGCACGGGAAAAGGATTTTATCCTTTAACGATGGGTGATAAGAAGGTTGGCGTTTTGATTTGTTATGAAGGTATATTGCCGTTTGTCGCCAGAATGTATAAAAATAAATCGGCCGACTTATTGGTCAATATTACCAATGATGCCTGGTTCGGCACAACCTCTGCGCCGTATCAGCATTTCTCCATGGCGGTTTTTCGATCAGTGGAGACCCGGCTCTATCTGGTGAGGGCCGCCAACACCGGTATCTCCGGAATTATTGATCCCGGCGGCAGGATAGTTGCGGAGACGAATATTTTTCAAAAAGATGCCTTGAAAGGTTACGTAAAATTTGTCAATATACCAACTCTTTATGCAGAATATGGAGATATTCTGGTAATAGTTTGTTATGTGTTAATTGCCTTTTGTTTTTTAATAAGTTTGAAAGGGAGGATCAGAAATGTCGGTCGAAAACATGCAGGAAGCAATCATTGATCTGAAAAAAAGAATAAAGTACATAGGGGACTGCCTTTGACGTTTCCGAATTGAAACTTAAAATCAGAGATTTAGAAGACTTGTCTTTAAAAAAAGATTTCTGGAATGATCAGGATAAAGCCCGTGAAGTTTTGCAGAAAAAAGCGAAGCTCGCTGAAGCATTGGACAGGTGGGAAAAGTTTAACAGACAAATAAGCGATATCGAAGATATGGGGAATATCGCATTCCAGGAAAAAGATGGGCAGGTTCTGAATGATCTGATGGCTGAACTGGAGCAATTGAATTTGGCCGTTGGTCAGGAAGAACTTAAAATGATGCTTAACAGCGAGCAGGATTCCATGAATGCCATCGTTACCATCCATGCCGGAGCAGGCGGAACGGAAGCGCAGGACTGGGCGGAAATGTTGTTGCGCATGTACTTGCGCTGGGCTGAAAAAAAGAAATTTGTCACAAAAATAATAGATACTCTCGCCGGAGATGAAGCAGGCATTAAAAGCGTGTCATTTACCATGGAGGGAGAATACGCGTACGGTTACGCGAAAGCTGAAAACGGCATCCACCGTTTGGTCCGTATTTCTCCTTTTGATGCCAACGCGCGCCGCCATACATCATTTGCCTCCGTTTTCGTTTATCCTGAAGTAGATGACGATATTAAAATTGAAGTTAATGAAGATGATCTGCGAATTGATACGTTTCGCGCGGGCGGCAAGGGCGGTCAGCATGTCAATAAAACCGATTCGGCGGTAAGAATCACTCACTTGCCCACGGGCATCGTTGTTCAATGTCAAAACGAACGTTCCCAGTATCAAAATAAAGCTATGTGTATGAAGTTTTTGAAATCAAGGCTTTATGAGAGGGAAATCCAATTGAAAAATGAAAAGATTGATGAAGAAAATAAATTGAAAAAAGATATTGCTTGGGGAAGTCAAATCAGATCTTACGTTCTGCATCCTTATAAAATGGTTAAAGATCACCGGACAAATCTGGAAAATAACAATGCCGGCAAAGTCCTGGATGGCGATATTGATGAATTTATTCAGGCCTATCTCATGAATGCCACAAATCATTCTATGATGAGCAAAGGAAACTGATCAACAGATTAATTTGCAGGCGGGTGGTTTCTGATGATTGATCATCATTTCGTTTTGGGAAAAAATAAATCTATGCTATATAATAAAATGCATATATGTTCATTAATGCGGCTATGAGATTTGAATATGTTTTGAAAAAACAAAGGAGTTGTTTCAATGACTAGAACCAAAAGCAACTGTGTTGCTTATTTTATCATATTTAGTTTGATTTTTGCCCTTCCTCTATTTGGTTGCGCTCAAAATATCGCTGAAAAAAGAGCTGATGGACAAATAGCAGCTGCGACCGGCCCCGATAATACAAAACAGGCACCAAAAGAAGATCAATCCATAAAAGTGGATAATGACGTGAATGATCAGCAGGAAGAAAATAAATCTCTCAATTCAAAATCAGACGCCGGTTCAGCACAACAATGCCAAATCAGCGAAGAGAAGCAGGATCTCATGGAAAAAGCATTGGAATTGCTGGAGGATGCCGATAAACTCTGGGAGAAGGGTGATATAGAAAAAACATTAAACACTCTGGATGAAGCTTATTCACTGCTCCTAGATGCCAATGGTGATGTGACGGTCGCTCAGGAGAAAGATGATTTACGTCTTTTGATTTCCAGGCGCATTCTGGCGGTTTATTCGTCCAAGCATACGATCATGAACGGAAAGAACAGTGAAATACCGTTAATCATGAACGCGGACGTTGAAAAAGAAATCAAATCTTTTCAAACGCTGGAACGCGATAACTTTGTTGCCGCTTATCAGCGTTCGGGCATGTACCGTTCTGCCATTTTGAAAGAATTAAAAAAAGCGGGAATTCCGGAAGAGATTTTATGGCTTCCGCTGGTTGAGAGTTTTTTCAAAATTAACGCTTATTCCCGTGCACGCGCATTGGGTTTATGGCAATTTATACCGTCCACGGGATATAAATTCGGCCTCAGTCGGGATGAGTGGGTTGATCAGCGTATGGATGTGCAGGAATCTACCAAAGCGGCTATCGCTTACTTGAAAGAATTGCATAGTATGTTTGGCGACTGGCTTACCGTTCTGGCCGCTTATAATTGCGGGGAGGGAAGGGTGCTTCGGGTTATATCCAGACAGCATATTAATTATATGGATGGATTCTGGGATTTATACAGACAACTGCCTAATGAAACGGCCCGCTATGTCCCCAGATTTCTTGCCACATTGTATATTGTCAAAGATCCGCAAAAGTATGGATTTGATGATTTAAGCAATACGGAAAAACCAATTGCCTACGAGACTGTCAAAGTCAATAAAATGATGAAACTTAAGGATATTGCAGAAAAAATTGAAGTATCGGAAGACGTGTTAAATCTGCTTAATTCAGAGTTGAGATATAAGATAACCCCGGACCATGAATATAATTTAAAGCTTCCTGAGAAATACATGGATAAGTTCAGTTTGGTTGTCAACGACGTTCCCCTGGCTGAGAAGCCTCAGTTGGCTTCTGTCCGGTCGGATTTTATAAAACACCGGGTCAGAAGGGGTGAAACGATTTATTCAATCGCCAGAAAATATGACGTCCCTGTTTCCAGAATAGCATCGTGCAACAAATTAGGTTCCAAAAGGAAGCTGGCTGTCGGAAGAAAGATTAGAATTCCGGTAACAAGGGAAGGGAACTATGCGGAGGGCAAACCGCATCAAAAACATCATCGGAAAGAAATTGCGTCTACACGGCGGTATAAGGTTAAAAAGGGAGAAACGCTTTCAATGATATCCCGCCGTTTTTCGATTCCATTAGCTGAATTGAAAGAATTGAACAACTTAAAAACAGGAAAAGTAAATGCGGGCCAAACTTTGAAACTTTCACAAAATAAAAATAACGCTAATTCAGAAGATGAGAATGACACCGAAAAGGTTGTGAAAAAGTCCGTTAAGAAATCCAGGGTAAAAAAACAGGTATTATCGGCAGATGATGTGGATAAATTAGGAACAGACAAATATATTGTTACTAAGAATGATAATTTGCAAAGTATTGCCAGAAAAAATAATATGAATGTAGATAAGCTCGTGGAATTGAACAAGATATCCATTCATGAAAAAATCGTTCCGGGACAAATATTAGTTGTTAAGTAAACACTAAAAATAAAGTCTGTTCTGAGTGTAAGTTAATTAATACTTCTTGACAATTTGGTTATAATTGTGTTAAAAGGGGCTAAATTCGCTTGGATCCGAAAGGACTGAGACGAAAGGAAAACTTAAAGAATATTTTAAAACCTTTCGTCTTCCGACGAAAGGTTTTTTTAGTTTAAGATGAGAATTATTAAATCAGTCAAACAAATGCAGTCTTTTTCAACGAGTCTCAAGGGGGAAGGAGACAAAATAGCATTTGTTCCCACCATGGGATACTTTCACGAAGGCCATCTTTTCCTTATGAAAGAAGCAAAAAAGATGGCGGATTGCGTTGTTGTCAGCATTTATGTGAATCCTACCCAATTTGGTCCCAAGGAAGATTTCTCGAAATATCCCCGCGATTTTGATCGTGATTTGAAATTGGCTGAAAAGGTAAATGTCGATGTGATTTTCTATCCGGCGGATAAGGAAATGTATCCCGCAAATTATCAGACCTATGTTGATGTGGAAAAGGTTACTCAAAATCTGTGCGGAATGTCCCGTCCGGGTCATTTCCGCGGCGTTACCACCGTCTGTAATAAATTGTTTAATATCGTTAAACCCGACATTGCCGTCTTCGGGAAGAAAGATTTTCAGCAATTTGTTACCATAAAACGCATGGTTGATGATCTCAACATGGATCTTCAGATAATAGGTCTGCCCACCGTGCGCGAGTCAGACGGACTGGCGATGAGTTCGCGTAACAAATACCTTCAAAAAGATGAAAGAAAATCCGCTCTGGCTTTATTTCGGGCTCTGAAATTGGCGCAAAAACTTTATTCAAACGGAGAAACAAAATCATCAGTAGTCATATCCAATGTGGAAAAAATAATTAAAAGAGCTCCCTATACCGCAATAGATTATATTAAAATATGCGATACCAGAACGCTTAAAGATACTGATAAGATTAAAGGTCAGTCCGTTATAGCGCTGGCCGTAAAAGTTGGTAAAACCAGACTGATCGATAACCATGTTTTTGGCGAAAAACTGGATGGATAATATTTAGCAAGGAGAAACTAATACTATGCAGAGATTTATGTTAAAATCAAAAATTCATCGCGCCACGGTAACGGATGCTGATTTGCACTACGAGGGAAGCATTTCCATTGATGAAAAACTTATGGAGGAAGCTCAAATAGTTCCTTATGAACAGGTCGCAATATACGACGTCGACAATGGAGAAAGATTTACGACTTACGCCATTAAAGGCAAACGCAATTCCGGAACCATTTGTCTCAATGGGGCGGCCGCCCGCAAAGTGGCTAAGGGAGATTTAATCATTATTGCATGTTATGTTCTTGCCGAAGACGATGAGGCCGCCAAATGGACGCCTAAATGTGTTTTTGTGGATGGTAAAAACAAAATAAAAAAATTAAAAAAGTAATCGGTCAGTCAGCAGCATTAAATTAAGCCTTTGATATTTTTCAAAAATAATTGAAAAATATTTATTCGTCATTTTCATTTTATCAATCAATATTACAGCCATAATAAAAAGATTAGACTCATTGAAGCAGATGTGTTAGTCACACAATTCAAATTTAAACTGTTTTAATATAAAACCGGATAAGGAGATTAACGAATGCAAATTACTTCCGAGAGTGTAAAGGTTGGACATCCTGATATCGTTTCCGATTCGATTGCGGCAAATATTATAGCGGAAATACTGGACGAAGAACATAAAATCGGCATGAATATAAATTCAATACCGCACTGCGGTATTGAAATATTTCTGGGTAAAGGTCTTTGCGTTATCGGCGGGGAAATTTCCACCCGGGTTTATATCGATGTTGAAAAAATCGCGCGAAAAACGGTTCTTGATATTGGTTACAACGACTACGCCCTTGGTCTCAACGGCAATTCCATGGGCATACTCAACGCCATCATTCCGCAATCGCCTGATATCAATATCGGTAGCAGGGCTGATTTAGGTAAACATAAAGAATTGGGAGCCGGGGATCAGGGGATTATTTACGGATTCGCCTGTGATGAAACACCCGAATTACTGCCCCTGCCCTACGTTTTAGTCAACAGAATGATGCGCGCGTTTGAAACCTGTGGTGATCCTATATTTGCTCCGGACGGAAAAGGACAGGTAACGGTGGATTATGACGCTGATTTGCGCCCCCAGAGAGTGTCAACGGTTTTGATGTCGAATGCCATAGATTACAGACTATCTGCGGCTAAAAGCCGTTCTGCTGTTGAAAAAAAGGCGCGTAAAATAGCAATGAATTGCCTTAAAGGCTGGATTGATAACAGGACAAAATTCCTTTTTAATCCAACCGGTGAATGGCAGGCGATTAACTCATGTTCCGCCGCCGATTCAGGCGTTACGGGGAGAAAACTGGTTGTGCAACTCTATGGGGGGTATCCGGGTTCGCAATTGGGTGGAGGAGCTGTCGTGAACAAGACACCTGAAAAAGTCGATTGTTCAGCCGCTTTCGGAGCCCGCCATGTGGCCAAAAATATTGTTGCGGCGGGCCTGGCGAAGAAGTGTTCCGTACAATGCGCTTACGCGATCGGCATAGCCAAGCCGATTTCTATTTATGTCAACACATACGGTACCGGGAAAGTGCCCGATGATAAAATTGCTTCGGTTGTAAATAAAATATTTGATTTGACTCCCGCGGGGATGATTAAAAAATTCGATCTGCTCAATTGTAAACAATTCAGGAAACTGCCCAAGACCTTCTTTTTGGATATGAGTTATCCCTGGGAAAAAACCGATAAGGCGAAAGAGCTTAAAGCGGCGTTGGCGATTAAAAAATAAACAGTTATCTTGACATGATATTAAAGCCGCTTACTTTAATGATATTGGCTTTAATGAATTGGTAATTTGATCTGGAGGAAATATGGCTTTTCTGGAAATTAACCCGGCTTTAAAATATAAAGTCGCGGATATTTCGCTGGCATCGTGGGGTAGAAAAGAAATAGAACTGGCGGAAAACGAAATGCCCGGCCTTATGGCTGTGCGTAAAAAATACGGACAGAAGAAGCCTTTAAAGGGCTTAAAGATCATGGGCAGTCTGCATATGACTATTCAGACCGCGATGCTCATTGAAACGCTCAAAGTATTAGGCGCCGATATCCGCTGGGCGTCCTGCAATATTTTTTCCACTCAGGATCACGCGGCGGCGGCGATAGCAAAAAACGGTTCGGCGGCGGTTTTCGCGTGGAAAGGCGAATCGCTGGAAGAATACTGGTGGTGCACCGAACAGGCCCTTATCTGGCCTAGCGGATCGGGCCCCGATCTGATCGTTGACGACGGCGGCGACGCGACTTTATTGATTCATCAGGGCGTGAAGTTTGAGAAAAACCCCAAACTGCTTAAAGAAAAAATAGACAACAAAGAATTCAAAATTATCGTCGCGCGTCTGGAAAAATCGGTAAAACGCAATCCGGAAAGATGGCAAAAAATTGCCGCCAAAGTTCGCGGAGTTTCCGAGGAGACAACGACCGGCGTGCACAGGCTCTACCAGATGCAGGCCGCGGGGGAACTTTTATTTCCGGCGATAAACGTGAACGACTCCGTTACCAAATCGAAATTCGATAATCTATACGGCTGCCGTGAATCGCTAGCCGACGGAATCAAGAGAGCGACCGATATCATGATTTCGGGAAAAGTTGTCGTTGTCTGCGGTTATGGCGACGTCGGCAAAGGCTGCGCCCAGTCCATGAGAGGTTTCGGAGCGCGCGTGATTATCAGCGAAATTGATCCCATCTGCGCCCTGCAGGCGGCGATGGAGGGATATGAAGTCAAAACGCTGGAAGAAGTGGTTTCTATGGGCGATATTTTTGTTACGGCGACCGGCTGCTGCGATGTCATTACCGGGAGTCACATGGAAAAAATGAAAAATGAAGCCATCGTCTGTAACATCGGCCATTTTGACAGCGAAATAGACATGCACTATCTGGAGACAAGTAAATTCTGCAAAAAAGAAAATATCAAACCACAGGTTGATAAATGGAAGCTCAAATCAGGGCGCTCCATAATAGTGTTGGCTGAAGGCCGCCTGGTTAATCTGGGTTGCGCCACCGGTCATCCCAGCTTTGTCATGAGCAACAGTTTCACCAATCAGTGTCTGGCGCAAATTGAACTGGCCACCAAGAAACACAAGGTGGGAGTGTTTACGCTGCCCAAAATACTTGATGAAGAAGTCGCGCGTCTGCATCTGGATAGACTGGACGCGAGGTTGACCAAACTAACCAAGAAGCAGGCCGATTATTTGGGAATATCTGTACAGGGTCCTTTCAAACCGGACTACTACAGGTACTGATACCAATTCTAAATTAAAGCCCTATCTTCGTTGGCGTCGTCGTCGGCTTCCTCGACGTATGTCCACCAATACGCCTCGTCGCCTCCTCCTAGCCGCCTCGATATCATCTTTAATTTAGAATTGGTATATGTTAAAATTTTAAGTGTGAGCCTCAAGTCCGGTCGAGTCTTTTCCGGCCTGTTGCCCAAATATCCCTTTTCGCTTCCAGAAAGGTTTTGGATAAATCCAGGGCTTGCTTCAGGCAATGACAAAACTCGCCTTCGGCTCATAGTTGTCATCGCTGTTTTTTTAGCCGCCTGGCGCTTCGCCCGGATTTATTTGCCAAAACGCTTTCAATGGCCGCTCAAATGGATTTTATTTGGGCAACAGGCAGTTTTTGACTCGGCCCTTCATTAATGGACTATATGTTTATTATCTTCAGCCAATTCAAAAAGACTTGGCTAACTTGACAGGTTTTATACGTCTGTTAAAATTAAGACAAAATTGTGTAAATAAGTTGCAGAAAAAATCCAAACCCCAATAACGCAATTCCCCAGTTGAACCAATTTGGGTGCAGGAAAGAAGCGAGATAAATTTTTCTTCCTTTTTTGTCAAATTGATGAGCTTCTTCTAAATTTTTCCCGAAAGAAAAAGAGATTAACAGTGTTCCCGCAATATTCAGAATTAGTCCTATATAAAGAATAGATTTCATTATCGGGATATTACTTCATTGCATATTAAAATCAAATAAAATTTGGGTTCATCATACTAGTTTTTTGCCAAAAGGGATATTTATATTGCAGGCTGCAAGATTTAAGTGTGAACTCTGTAGAAAAGAACCGCCGCTACTGCGGCAAATATGATATTAGCCCCCCAGGCGGCAAAAAATGGCGGCAGATATTTCATGCCCATGGACATGCTCAAAGCATTCACAATCCAGTAAGAAAATCCTATAAAAATGCCCAGTCCTATGCTCTGCATCACTCCGCCGCTTCGTTCCGAGCGCAATGAAAAAGGCACGGCGATAAAAACCATGATCAGGATGACCATGGGAAAAGCAATTTTCCCCTGTAATTCTACCAGATATTTACTGACATCATATCCTTCCAGACGTATTTTTTTCACGTATTTCCTGAGTTCGAAGTAACCCATTTTTTCCACGTCTTTTTGCATGACTTTAAAGTCATCCGGTTTTTCGGGAATATTGATTATCTTTTCTTTCGACCATTCCAGGACGGGGTTATTATTATTGTCAAAATGCGTGGTCATCAAATTGTAAAAAACCCATTGATTGTTTTTCCATTCGGCTCTCTGTGCGTCAATGCGGGATCCCAGGGTAAAATCGGGATTTATATAGTTAATGGTCACACCCCGGATAATATTTTTATCCGCATCAAACATTTTAAAATTATATACGGCGTTTTTCCCATGGAACCAGATTTCATTTTGCTTGAAGAAACCCGGGGCCTTTTGTTTTTGCACCTCGACTTTTACAATGTATTCTGTTTTTTGAATCGATGCCGGAGAGATCAATTCGTTGAAATAAAATAAAATAACAGCCGCTATCGCGGCAAAAATGATAAGGGGCAGAGAAATCCTGTAAATATTGATTCCATTGGCTTTCATTGCCGTGATTTCGTTAAATTTTGATAATGAGCTGAATGTCACCAATGTTGAAAGAAGCACGGCCGGCGGAAAAATATAGGATATGATCATCGGTATGGAATAAACGAAATAGGATGCCATTTGACCGGCGGAGGCATTATTGCTCAGAAACATCCTGATTTTTTCAAAGAAATCGACGATTAAAAAAAGCGCGATAAAAGACAGAACCGTGATGACCAGAATTTTTAAAAACTCTTTCAGAATATATTTATCTAAAAGTTTCAATTCATCAACCTCAATTGTTTTTGTTACCGCGCGTTAAAAGATCATTGGCCCTCTGGTATAAAGAAATTTCCTGATTAGCCATATACAGAAGACAAATTCCCATTACAGCAAATATGGAACTCGGCATCCAAACACCGAGTGCCGGAGAAATATAGCCTGTTTCCGCGAATGCTTCACCGCCGATGCGCAATAAGTAATATAAAGAAACAACGATAAGGCCGACGGCAAATCCTCTCGATTTTACGGAGCGATGACTTCTTATGCCCAGTGGAAGAGCAATCATGCCGAAAAAAATACAGGAAAGAGGTATGGTAATTTTTTTGTGAACTTCGATGGCCAATTCCCGAATGGCTGCCGGATCCAGGCCGGGCTTTTTCATCCTTGCCAGAAGCTCGCGCACAGTCATTTCCGTACTGGATTTGGAAGACTCGTCAAGACTGGCTAAAGCGGTTGATAAATCAAGATTTATATCATAACTTTTAAAATCAATTTTGCGGTAATTCTTTAAATCGGCGCTTACCGTGTGAATGGAGCCGTCTTCCAGCGTTAGTTTTACCTTCATGGATTCGGGATCTGAAACCAGATAAGCTCTTTTAGCCAGGATAGTATTTTGTTCGCCGATTATACGGTTATCCGAAACAATAATACCCTCCATATAATTTTTGTTGTCGGGAATTTTATCCGCGTAAAAAAGAAAACCCTTAAAATCGGCATTGAAAACTTTTTCTTTAATGCCGATGCTGGCATTTTGTTGTACGATATTAAAAAGCAGACGCTTGGTAGCGAAATTGCTCTGCGGGACGAGAAAATAACTGGTAAAAACGGTAAACGCAAAAGTGATCAATGAAGCAATCGCTACAGGATAATATATTTGCATCAGGCTGATGCCTGAAGTTTTAAGAGCTGTAATTTCGTTGTCGGCGGACAATCTGCCCATGGCAATGAGGATGGCTATCAAAAGAGCAATCGGAATGGTGAACAGCATAAAAGAAGGCAATAGATAAATAATGATCTTTAATATGGAAAAAATGCTGACGCCCTTATTGATAACCAGATCCATGATTTGCAGGATTTTTCCCATAAGCAGGACAAAAGTCAGAATGAATAAAATAATGATAAACGGATGGGCAATTTCTTTGAATATATACCGGTTAATGATTTTGCGCATTGAATTATCAACTTTTTCTTTTAAAAATAACACGTATTAATGAATTTTCTCAAGTAAAACATAGATAGCCTTATCAATAAAGTTTTTTTGCTTTTGCGCGGGTTAAAATACTCTTTTGCGATGCTTTGGGCGAATAATCGCGAAAAATGTTTTTTAGCCGAAAAAGCATTCATTTATTGACAGTTGCAATCATTTTTCCTATATTCCCTGTATTATTTGCCCATCTAATAAGGATAAGCCTATGAAAGTTGATACGATGCGCCGGATTGATTACTATGTTGGCGTTCCTCTTTGTTTTTTCGGTTCAGTATGTCAAAAAATTGTATCGTTACTCATCAGGCGCGACACGAAAAATCCGAAAAATGTCCTTTTTATCGAGTTATCGGAGATGGGCAGCGCCATTCTGGTTGATCCGGCGATGAGAAAACTGCAAAAAGAAGGAGGAGCCAATCTTCATTTTGCAATTTTTAAGAAAAATAAGCCCAGTCTTGATTTATTAGGCACTGTTCCTCAGGAGAATATTTATACAATCCGCGGGGACGGCCTTCTTTCATTGGCCATTGACGTTATAAAATTCTTTTACTGGACGAGAAAAAGAAAAATCGATGCGGTGATTGATCTGGAGCTTTTTTCCCGGGTAACGGCGCTGCTTACCGGTTTTTCCGGCGCTCCGTTAAAGGTCGGTTTTCATGCCTATTACAATGAAGGCCTCTACCGGGGAGATTTTTTAACGCATAAAGTCGCCTATAATCCTCATATCCATATTGCAAAAAATTTTGTCGCCCTGGTAAATGCCCTGTTGTCACCGAAAGAAGAAATACCCTATTCCAAGACATTGATTTCCGACGATGAGATCCGTATCGCCAAAGTTAAATTCTCCGCGGACGAGAAAAAAACCGTTATGGATATTGTTCGCGGATGCTTTGAAAAATTTGAGCCTGAAAAAAACAAAATAATATTAATTAATCCCAACGCGAGCGAACTTCTTATCCAGCGCCGCTGGCCGCAGGAAAATTACGCACAGCTTATAAAAATGATTCTAGAGAATTGTCCGCGGGCCCTTGTTTTAATTACGGGCGATCCGCGCGAGAGAGAGGAAGCCTCGCGGCTTAAAAGTCAGGTGGGAGATGACCGATGTGTCAATTTCGCGGGAAAGGTAAAATTTGCCGAGCTTCCCATGCTCTACAGTATCTCGGAATTTATGGTTACCAATGATTCCGGACCACCGCATTTTGCGGCGATAACGGATATGCCGACTTTTGTCATCTTCGGTCCGGAAACGCCCGCGCTATACGGATCATTGGGAAAAACCACGCCTATTTATGCCGGGTTGGCGTGTTCGCCCTGTGTCAGCGCGGCAAACCACCGCAAAACGGCATGCACGGATAATGTCTGCCTGAAAGTTATTAAACCGTCGCAGGTGTTTAAAACTATCCAGTCGGAGATAGAAAATATTAATGCCCAAAACTAATAAACAGATATTTATTTTGATTGGTGTTTTTACTCTAATCCGTCTTATTGTTGCGCCTTTTTTCGGACTGGGTGTTGATGAAGCGCATTATATCTTATACGCGAAATATCTCGCCTTAAGTTATGTTGATCATCCGCCGCTGGTGGGCTGGACGCACGCGCCGTTCTTTTATATTTTCGGGACAAATGAATTTCTTGCCCGGCTTCCGGCGATTTTAATTTTTGCCGCAACGTCGTACTGCGCGTATCTGTTTATACTTCGAATCACCCAATCAACGCGTTTGTCGCTTTTATCGGTTCTTGCTTTGAATTGTTCATTTATGCTCAATGCTCTGGGATTGATGCTCCTGCCGGATTCTTTTCTTTTATTATTTGTTTTTCTGCTGATATTTATTTCCGAAAAATTACTTCGTGAAAAAAAACCGCTGGATTTTATTTTACTGGGAATTCTGCTGGGTCTTATGGGATTGGCTAAATACACAGCGATTTTATTTGTGCCGCCGCTGGCTTTGTTTTTTCTCATGAAGAAGCGATATGATATACTGTTTTCACCTTATATGTTTCTCGCTGCGATCATAGCGTTTGTGATGATTACGCCTGTAATTTACTGGAACATGACGCATGACTTTATCAGTTTCCGCTATCAGGGCGGGCATATCTTCGGCACTTTATCCTCGAGTTTTAAAAACTTTGCCGAATCGCTGGCCGCTCAGTTCGGCGTTTACTGCCCTTTTTTATTTATCATAGCTTTTTACGGATTCTTCAAGGCGCTTCGTTCAAAAAGTGTTTATCTGCAGCTGGCCGTATTATTCGGCGGGACAATTATAGCATTTTTTCTACTCACGTCATTTTACGAGAGAACGCTTCCTCACTGGCCGGGCGTTTTTTACCTGCTATTTATTCCCGTGGGCACGTGTTTTCTTTTGCGTTCGCGGGAAAAATGGAAAAGAAACTTTCTTTATTTTTCAGTCGGATTCAGCCTTGTTCTGATCTTGTTTGCCTATGTTGAGCTTGCCGGAAAATGTTTTGCGTTTCCCGATTATCAATCTCCTTTTCGCGATATTTACGGATTTCCCGCGATTCTTAAACAGGCCGATGACATATTAAAGCATAATGTATCATCCGGGCCTTCGGCAATCGCCGTGAGCAACTGGACCATGGGCAGCAGAACCATGTATTATAATCTGCCTTATAAAAATGAAGTATTCGTCATTGACAACCGCCAGGATCAGTTCAATATCTGGCAGACGAAATCGCCTATTGGATACGATCTTCTTTTTCTGAATACTCATTTTAATAGTCTGGATATTGAAAAACAGGTCCGCTGCGAAAGAACTGATGTCGCCGCAAAGACGGATATATTGCTCAACGGTTCTAAAGTGGATACCGTTGAATTTGTGTGGTGTCATCATTATCAGGGAATGAAGCCATGAAAAATAATCAGCCTTCAAGGCTGTTGAAAAACGCTCATCTGCTGCGTTGCGCTGCAAACCGCCCCGCTCAACGTATATCAATATACGCCTCGCGGTTCAGTTTTTTACGCGCCTTGCATCTGAACATTTTTGAACAGCCTTCAAACGCGGGTTTTTTTAGAAACCATAAGGGTGTTAATATACTCATTATATGTCTGATGATGACGGTCCTTTCTTATTTTTTCTGGGATATTCCCCTGGCGAGGTATTGCCGGCAACTAAACCTCTCCGTTATAAACATTTTCGATATCATCACGCGTTTAGGCCTTTCAACCTGGTATATTGTCGCCAGCATTATTCTCTATATATTTTTTCGTTATATTTATAAAAATTATCTGAATGCCTCACGCGCTCTTTTTGTATTTCTATCTGTAAGCATCAGCGGCATATTAGTGGATGTGGTAAAATGGATTGCCGGACGTTATCGGCCGATTGAATTATTTAATCATGGCTATTTTGGTTTTAAATTCTTTGACGTCGGGTACGAATGGACCTCTTTCCCATCAGGCCATGCTCAAACAGCATTTGCGCTTGCCACAGCGGCGACGATATTAAAGCCGCGCCTGGGTATACCGTTATTTGTTATTGCGGGCGTGGTGGGTATCAGCAGAATCATATTAAACGCGCATTATTTAAGTGATGTGATCGCGGGAGCAGGCATTGGCATATTATTGACACTGGTCATTAAATACTTTTTTGACCTCAAACAGATCGAATTAGCCGAAAAATAAAGAGCATCGTCATGCAAAAAAAATATATACTATTTTTGATTCCGTTTATTCTTTACATCGGTTTGCTATCGGTCATGCCGCAAATGGAACCGGACGAGGCCCGCTACAGCCTGATATCCAGCGCGATGAATCAATCGGGAAATTATGTCACGCCGCATATAAAAAATACGATCTACCTGGAAAAACCCCCGCTGGTCTCGTGGGTGACGGCAATATCATTCAAAGTGTTTGGTGAAAACGATTTTTCCGCCCGTCTCTTTGCCGCTTTATGCGGATGGGGATGTATCCTGCTTGCTTATTTCATGGGCAGGAATTTCCGCGATGAGAAGACAGGTCTGTACGCGGCCGGGCTTTTGACGATTTCTCTTTTCCCCTTTATACTCGGCCATATTAATATACTGGATATGCCTCTGACGTTTTTTGTATATCTATCTATTTGGCTGGGCTATCTCGCGCTTAGGGAACAAAACAAAAAATATCTACTTTATTTATTTTATTTTGTCTGCGCTTTGGCTTTTTTGACAAAAGGCGTAATCGGCGTGGTCTTTCCGTTCGGTATTCTGATTATCTGGCAGATCGTAATTGGACAGTGGCGGCAAATGTGGAAGTTGTTTTCGCCGATAGGCATACTAATATTTTCAGTCGTCGTTTGTCCGTGGCTGATCCTGGCGCAAAAAGAAAATTCCGATTTCCTGTGGTTTTTCTTTGTTCGCGAGCACTTCCTGCGTTTTACCACGAAGATGCATGGAAAAACGGAACCTTTTTATTTCTATCTGCCGGTCATCATTGGCGGATTGATACCGTGGCTATTTTATTTAATAAAAGCCTGGCACAATAATTATATTAAGGAATCATTATTCAGCCCGGATGAAAATAAATTGCTGATCGTATGGTTTTGGCTCATTTTTATTTTTTATACAGTTTCATCATCCAAACTGCCCACTTACATTGCCCCGGTATTTTTGCCTCTGGCTCTTTTTGCGGCCTGCATATTCAAGAGATATGATGAAGAAACGCAAAACGCGCGAAATCATTGGCGGGAGGGAATATATCGTTTCGCGATCATCTTCCAGTCTTCGATATTATTTACTCTTCTGATTCTACCGCCCATTTTTAAAAAATATTCCGATGCCCAAAAAGGTCTCGTAATTATGATTTCTGACAGATGGTGGTTATATATCTTCATACCGGTAGTCGTCCTGTTTCTTATGACATTTCTGCCGGACTTAATTTATAAAAAATTCAAGCGGGGATGGTTTTTAAGCATATATGTTTTATGCGCAATATTATTGGGCGGTATGCTTTTCCCGCTAAATGACTTCTTGTCTCCCTATCGCAGCGCTTATGTAACAAGGGAAGCCATTGCCCGGTATGTGCCCAAGGGCCGTGATCTATATCAATACAGGGTGAATTTTTACGGCATTGACTTTTATAATAAAATAAGAACTCCGGTTGTGGAAGATTTCGGCGAACTGTCGGAAGGTATAGCCAAAATGCCCGCAGAAGAAAAAAAACATTATTTTCTTTCAAAAAATGAATTTTTTAATTTGTGCGCGGAGAAAAAAGATATATATTGTATTACTCAACACAGTGAAAAATTGAGTCAAATCATGCACAGATTTCCCCGGACGGAAGTGCTCTGGGATAATAAGGCGTTTTATCTGCTTCATATTATAAGTTAGAAAGAAGAATGATCCATGAAAATCAGAAAAGAATTTCTTCCGTTTAGCCGTCCCTCCATTGGAAGGGATGAAATAAATAAAGTAACAGCCTGTTTGAAATCGGGATGGATTACGACAGGAGCGCACTGTAAGGAATTTGAAGATAATTTCTGCGGGCTAACCGGCGCGAGGCAGGCGATATCTGTCAGTTCCGCAACGGCCGGTATGCATATTACGCTCTCAGCCTTAAACATCGTGCCTCAGGACGAAATAATCACGCCGTCCATGACGTTTGCCTCTACGGTGAACATGATCGCCCTGCGCGGCGCCAAACCGGTATTTGCCGATATTGATTATGGCACACTCAATATTAATTCTGATCTGATAGAAGAAAAAATAACGAAGAACACAAGGGCAATCATACCGGTTCATTTCGCGGGCGCTCCGGCGGATATGGATAAAATCAATCATCTGGCGCGTCAATATAATCTGATTGTCATTGAAGATGCCGCTCACGCCGTGGGAACTTACTATAAGGGAATACACGCCGGCGGCTTCGGTTATCCGGCTATTTTTTCTTTTCATCCGATTAAAAATATTACGACCGGTGAAGGCGGAATGATCACGTTAAATGATGCCGTTTTGGAAAAAAAATTGCGGTTGCTTCGATTCCATGGAATCGAAAGAGACGCCTGGAAAAGATACGGCAAGAGCGGCAATCCTTCATACGATATCGCCGAACCCGGCTATAAATACAATATGCCGGATATTCTGGCCTCGCTGGGATTGGCGCAGCTGGAACGCTGGCAGGAATTGAATCTGCGCCGCGCAAGGCTGGCCCAACTTTATCTGGCAGGACTTAAAGATATCTCGGGTATTGATTTGCCTGAAATTCCGGAATATGATCACATCCATGCTTGGCATCTTTTTATCATTAAAATATTGGCCCTGAACCGGGAGGAATTTATGAATAAATTATCCGATTATAACATCGGATACGGTCTGCATTTTCCTCCGGCTCATACCCTGAGCTATGTGAAAGAAAAGTATGCGGCAGGAGCTGGTTCGCTTTCTAAAACAGAACAGGCGGCCGACAAGATTATTTCATTGCCTTTGTTTCCGGATATGAAGGACAATGATGTCCAGTATGTTTGTTCAGCAATAAAGGAGATTATAAAACATGGATAACGCGCAGGTGGCAGTAGTCATTCCGGTTTATAATGAAGAAGAAAATTTGCCGACATTGATGCGGCGTCTTATGCCGGTCATGCGGGGTTTGGGGAAAAGCTTCGAGATCATACTCATCGATGACGGAAGCGGTGATAAATCTCTGGAAATTCTCAAAGGCTTTACGAGTGACGAACACGTGAAGGTTGTCGAGCTCACCCGCAATTACGGACAGCACGCGGCCCTGATGGCCGGTTTTACCGTGACGCAGGCCGGTATCATCATTACAATGGATGCCGATTTGCAAAATCCTCCCGAAGAAATACCCAAACTGGTTGGGGTCATGGAAGAGGGCAATTATGATATAGTCGGTTCCATAAGAAAGGGACGCAAGGATTCTTTCCTGCGCATTCTGCCTTCAAAAGTAATTAATATCGTTGCCAGAAAGATTACAGGAGTCAGCATGCGTGATTGGGGATGTATGCTGCGGGCATATAGGCGTCCGGTTATTGAACGCATGATTCAATGTCATGAGCACGCCACTTTTATTCCGGCGCTGGCGACAGTATTTGCCAAGCGGATCACGGAAATTGAAGTAAATCATGAAGAGCGTCACGGTGGAAAATCCAGCTATCCGTTGGGGAAACTGATTAATCTTCAATTTGACCTTGTAGCGTCATTTTCCGATTTCCCTATGAAGCTGATCATGTACGGCGGAATTCTGATGTCTTTTCTGGGTGTCTGTTTCGGCATATTTCTGGCAATCGCCAGACTGATTTACGGCGCTAAATGGGCGGCGGAAGGAATATTTACGCTGTTTGCCGTATTGTTTGTGTTTGTCGGTCTTCAATTTTTTGCTCTGGGTGTTATCGGCGAATATATCGGCCGTATCTATGTAGAGGCCCGCAAACGGCCGGAATTCGTCATTGAAAAAGTTCATGCGAAATCATCGTAACTTAAATAAAAGTTCGGGCTGTATTCCTGCGGCCTGAGGAAGAAGTTTTAAATTTGAAAACAGTTGTGTTTGCCTATCACAATATGGGGCTTACGGGTCTCGAGGCGCTGGAGAGAAACGGTTACGATATAGCGGCCGTGTTTACGCATGAAGATGATCCCGGTGAAAAATGCTGGTTCGGTTCAGTTAAGAACTGGGCGATACGAAGAAACATTGAAGTATATACAACCGAAGATGTCAATTCGCCTCAGTGGATTGCGAAAATAGCGGCAATGGACCCTGATATCATTTTCTCTTTTTATTATCGCAAAATGATTGGCCGCGAAATTCTCGATTCGCCCCGCGTGGGAGCTTTCAATTTGCACGGCTCTTTTTTGCCCGCATACCGGGGACGATGTCCGGTCAACTGGGTGATCATCAACGGCGAACATATAACAGGTGTTACCCTGCATTATATGATTGAAAAACCCGATGCCGGAGACATCGTTGGCCAAAAGGCTGTAGCGATAGACGTATCGGATACCGCGAAAACTTTGAACGATAAACTATGCGATGCGGCGCGTGAACTGTTGGATGAACTGCTGCCTTTGATGAAGAGGGGTCAAATTCGGCGGAAAACGCAGGATTTAAGCCGGGGCAGTTATTACGGCGGAAGGCGTCCGGAAGATGGGCGCATTCATTGGGAAAAATCCGCCGATGAAATTTACAATTTGATTCGCGGCGTCACCGAGCCTTATCCCGGCGCTTTCGCGTTTTTAGATAATGATGATAAAATTATTATCTGGTGGGCTCGACCGGCAGTTTGTGAACAGACCGCAAATCCGGGAGCATTGATTATCACGGAAAAAGATGCTCTTGTACAAACGGGTAAAAATGCTATAAAGCTCATCGATGTTGAAATTCAGGGAAAGCATTTCATGGGCGAACAGATCATCAGTCATTTTAAAAACAGGAAGGTTAAAAAATTGAAATGAAAATACTTATTCTGGGTGTGAACGGATTCATCGGACATCATCTGGTCGACCAAATACTGGCCAAAAAGAAAGACTGGATAGTTTACGGCATGGATTTGGGGACGGATCGGCTTGGCAAGGCACTTGATAATCCGCGTTTTTTCTTTCATGAAGGCGATATTGCCATCAATCGGGAATGGATTGAGCTGCAGATTAAAAAATGCGATGTCGTCATGCCGCTTGTGGCTATCGCCACTCCGAAGCTTTACGTGGAAGATCCCATTGCCGTGTATAATCTTGATTTTGAAATGAACATGGATATTATCAAGAAATGTGTCAAATATCATAAGAGGGTTGTTTTCCCGTCAACCTCGGAAGTATATGGCGCCTGCGCGGATCCCGAATTCAATGAGGATGAAAGCTTTCTTGTCGTAGGCCCCATCAATAAGGAACGCTGGATATATTCATGCTGCAAGCAGCTCCTTGATCGCGTGATTTATGGATACGGAACAAGGGGACATCTGGAATTTACCTTGTTCAGACCATTTAACTGGATAGGTCCGAAACTTGATTCACTTAATACCGCGAAAGAAGGCAGTTCGCGCGTCGTTACGCAGTTTATCGCAGAGTTGTTCATGAAAAGACCGATTAATCTTGTTGACGGCGGGAAACAAAAGCGCTGCTTTACTTATGTTGATGACGGAATCTCCGCGCTGATGAAAATACTGGAAAACAAAAATGATGTTTGTAAAAATCAGATTATTAATATCGGTAATCCTGAAAATGAATGTTCGATAAAAGAGCTGGCCAACCTATTAAAGCAGCTGTTTAAAGAACATCCCGATCATCAAAACGATAAAAGTTATTCGAAAATAATTGATACTTCCGCGGATACCTTTTACGGCAAGGGTTATCAGGATATCTACACGCGCAAACCCAGCATCGAAAAGGCGAGAATGCTTTTGAACTGGGAACCGGAAATAGGATTGATAGAATCATTGCGGTTAACGCTTAATTCTTTTTTGAAGGAAAATAAAAACGTTAAAATATAATCTCAATCCTTTTAGTCATTGCGATGATCTGCCGGGGCATTAATAATCTCAGTTCTACCCGCGGAGGCGGGGATCCAAAACCTCATAAAATATAGTGTCCGTTTAACTTTCAGGAATTAATTCATATGTCAATGCTCGGTTTAAAAATTGATGTTGATACCCACTGGGGCATGAAAAACGGCGTACCTTCCCTATTGCGAACCTTAAAAGAATTCAATTTAAGGGGAACTTTTTTCTTAAGCATCGGTCCGGATAACTCCGGCAGGGCGGCATTGCAGTTAATCAGGAATCCGCTTTTTTTAAAAAAGATGATCCGGACAAACGCAGCATCCCTTTACGGCTTAAGGACAGCGCTTTACGGCACACTGCTTCCCGCGCCCATGATCGCGCTTTCTTTTCCCGAAATCGTCGATCAAATAGCTGCCGCCGGTCATGAAATTCAATTCCACGCCTGGGATCACCGGCGCTGGCAGGATGAACTCCCGCGAAAATCCGAAGAATGGATTAGAGACTGGTTTGCCAAAGGCATCGCCGGTTTTGAAAAATTAACGGGGAAAAAACCCGCGGCATTCGGCGCTCCTTCATGGCTTATTGATGACCGGGTGCTGGAAATAATCAAGGAATACAAATTTGATTATGTAAGCTGCACAAGGGCTAAAGCGCCATTCATCCATGAAGCAATCAATGTTCCGGAAATCTCATCCGACCTGCCTTGTTTTGAAGAAATTGACGCTCAAAAAGGCGTATCAATAATTTGTGAACTCATGAATGACGGCGGGATGCACGTTCTGCCGGTTCATGCCGAAGTGGAAGGGGGCATCTTTGAAAATCAATTCAGAGAGCTTTTAAAAAAAGTGCTCGGTATGAATATTGGAGTGATGACGCTGAAAGCCATCAAAGATAAACTGGATATAAAAACCCTTCCCGCAAGAAAATATAAAATGGAATTGCTTCCCGGCCGCCATTCCATCTGCGCGGTATAAACAGTATTTCAGCCTTTTTTAAACAACTCTTCCAGTTTGTCTTTGGCATTAAAATCAGCCGGGCCCGCGGATTTTCCTGATTGTTTGAATCTGAAAAAATCGCAAAAATTAGAGCGAGTTTTGTCCAGAACCCTTTCGGCCTGAGGTTCGCGGCAATCGTTATATGCGCCGGTGTCATAAAAAGAGCAGTTAAGGCAGCAATGTAGATCAGCTCCGCAGGAAGGGCACTGCGATTGCCTTCCTACAAAAAAATCCTCCGCGATTTCCTTTTTGCATTTATGGCAAATATTCATGGAAGCGAAGATACAAATTATATCTGATGTTTGTCAAGAAGCATTAGTGGACATGTAAAAGGCAGATTTTTGTTGAGTCTTTTTGAGGCTAAACGCTCTTTTGATAATCTAAGTTTCTCTCATCCATTTTTTCCCGCCGAGAATTCGTGCCACCAGTATGCTTGCCACATTATCGCCAACGGCATTAACCATTGTCGCGGGTGCATCCACCAGTGTGCCGATTACAGTGATCAGGGGAAATGCTTCAGGCGGAAAGCCATAAAGAGAAATAATCAACAGTTCGCCAATCGTGCCGCCCCCAGGTATGCCGCTTACAACCATTCCTGTCAGCATGCCGATTCCGATTGCTGTTAATATGGTTCCGGCTCCGGAAAAATCCATGTGAAATACGCCGAAAAGAAAAGCTATTTTTAAGACGGCGGCGAGGCACGATCCCTCCATGTGCAGTGTCGCGCCGATGGGAATAACAATCTCGCTGATTTCCCGTGGAACGCCCATTTTATCCGCGGCATCCAGATTGGATGGTATCGTGACCATACTGCTGCCTGTCGCTAAAGCGGTGATGGACGGCGGAATAATATTTTTCCAGAAGGCCTTCACGCCCGGACCCTTTGCCGCGATGTATACATAGAGTGTAAAGGCCGCAAAAAAATACAAAATGGAAAGAGGGAAATACAGGATGATAACTCTTGCGTAAGAACCAAGCAGTTCCGTGCCGAAAGTTCCCGTGATATACGCGAAATAAGCGCATAAACCTATGGGGGCATAGAGCATAATATAGCCGATAACCTTCATCATCACCTCTGTTCCCGCGCTAAGAAAATTAACGAAAGCCTGTCCTTTTTTTCCCGCGGAGGAGGCTCCTAAGCCCACGAGAATGGAAAAAATAATCAGCGCCAGCATATTATTTTTGCTCATGATATCGCGAAAGTCTGATACGGTGAGCGCCTTCACAATTTGCTCGGCGGTATTGAAGTGCTCAATTTTAAGGTACGCGGCAAGATTAATTTTCATATCAGGCGCGGGCGGGTATATCTTTACGCCGATCATCATGACGCAGGCGGCAATAAAACCGGCGATCGTAAAGACGACGATCATAGCTGTCAGTATTTTTCCCAGGCGCTTCATGTCGGATATCCCCGCCACGGCCGAAGAAATGGAGAAAAAAACCAGGGGGATTACAATTGTAAAAAGAAGATTGAGAAATATATCTCCGAGCGGTTTCAAAAAGGCCGCGTCCTTTTTGAAGATAATTCCGAGGACAGAGCCGATGATAATGGCTATGATCAAAATGATCGAGAAACCGTAGGATTTTAAAAAAGCCGGCAATTTAATTTTCATAGTTTCACTCTATCGGGAAATCAAAATAAGTGTCGGGATAAGGTTCATTTTTCAGAGTATAGTGCCACCACTCCATATCGTAATTTATAAATCCGTGCTTTTCCATCAAAGATTTGAGAAGAAGCCGGTTGATCTTTTGCTGATAATTGATATTTGCCGCTGCGGTGTGCGATAGTTCATGAAAACAATCAAAGCCTGTTCCCATATCGATGCTGTTGTCCCCGAATCGTTTTGCCGCGGGAAGATAACATTCGTATAGTTTTTGTCCCGGAGAATATTCGGCCTGCGCGGGGGCAGGGAAGGGAATGATGGTCAAGTCAAGTGTGCTGCCGCGGCTGTGGCCCGATTTATCGGCAATATAGCCGTCCCTGAATAAATTTCGCTTATCCACTGTAGGGTAGAATTCTTTCATGGTTTTGGTATTTTCAATTTCAGTGGCCCAACGGACAAAGCGATTGACCGCTCTTTGAGGCCTGTAGCAATCATAAATCTTCAGTGACAGAGAAAACGGTTCAAGCTCTTTTTGAACTTTGGAAAGCGCATTGGCGGCTTCTTTTGTCAAATAGCATTTAGGCGCCAGATAACCCTCAATTCTTTCTCCGACAAAGTTGTGCGTGCTGTAATAACGAATATCCAGAACAATATCCGGAATTACTTTTTGTATATCAACGAAGCCATCCGGTATCTTATCGGCATCGGCGGCATAAATAATTTGGGGGAAGCACCAACAGATAAAAATCAACAGCATAAGAAATAGTTTTGATTTCATTAAATATAAAAGCCTCCTTTTAATTTCTGATGCCTGTAATAATAAGCGGCGATGCCGCGGGATCAAGCCATTCGAGTATTTTGAGGATATTTTCTTCGGAAACCGCTACACAGCCCGCTGTGGTTGTCCCTTCGCCTTTCCAGATATGCATAAAGATGGCGCTGCCATTTCCTTTGATAACAGGATGGGTATTATATTCAATGATAATTCCGTATTTGTAAAGGTTGTCGTCTCGCTTCATTGTTTCGTACGAAGCCGCGCCCGTTTCCTGTTTTTTTGTCCAGTGATTATAATCGACGGCGTTGGGATCATCAACCCAGATGTCATCCGCCATTATCTGGCGGTAAGGCATTTTTGTGCTTATTATCTCATCATATCCAAAGGTCATTTTGAGGGGATAGATGCCCGAGGGTGTTTTGCCATCTCCTTCTCTTTTTTCTCCGGAGGGCGCGAAACCATTTTCTCCAATCACGGCTTTTATGGGTTCGAAAACTATTTGCCAGTTATCTTCGCGTTTTTCTGCCGCGTAAAGGGTAGTTCTGGTGATGAAAAATGAACTATTGTCCACGGCTAAGATAACCTGGGTGGATTTATCGATCTTGTTTGTCTGTGATTTTAAAAACGCCGGGGCATCAAACTTATGAGTCGCGGGGGCAAAAAAACATGCCGCGAGCGATAAATGCATCAGCATAATTAAAAGTAACCGGATCCTGGTGAAAGGTTTCTTTATGTTCATAAAATTATTCAATTCTTTCTGTCTTTCAGGAAAAGACAATATGGCATTCATGTAAAAAATTCAAGCATTAACGCTAAATCAAGTTATCCTTGACTTTGATTCATTTTCTATGGTAGCTAAAGCAACCTATAATTAAAAGACTTGCTAATCTTAAGTTAAATCTCAAGGGAAAGAATAAATGTCTGATCATTTCACATTGATGATTATTCCTAACAGGAAGAGCGGAGTCAAAAAAATATCTATTCCGAAGACTTTTATTCGTAATATTCTTATTGTTTCCATTGTAATTATTTTTGTAACCCTTTATGTTATTTACGATTACGCCAGTATTAAGCGGGACAGAGCTGAATTGGCCAGGCTAAGAGCGCAAACTAAAGAACAAGCTCAACAGTTCCAGGATTTGGCTCTGAGGATAGATGAGTTTTCCAGCCGCATGGAAGAGCTCAGACAAACGGATAAAAAGATAAGAGTGTTGGCATATGAAACAAGCAAGGATAAAAAGCTGCCGCTGGGAATTGGCGGATCTGATCATGAAACAAAAATCAAGGATTTATTGGACCGGGATCATGATAAATTAATAGCAGGAATGCATAAGGGTATCGAAAAACTCAACGAAGATGCAACAAACAGAGAAAAGAGCTTTGATGAATTACTGGCTTTTTTACATGAACAAAAATCAATCCTTGCATCTACGCCGTCTATATGGCCGGTAAGAGGCTGGGTAACGTCGGAGTTTGGCATAAGGCAGTCACCTTTCAGTTCAGGGCTTGAATTTCATAAGGGAGTGGATATATCTACCCGATTCGGTAAAGAAGTCGTTGCGCCGGCCGACGGGCTTGTCGTTACAAGCGCTTATGATTCCTCGGATGGCAATTATGTAAAAATAGACCATGGTCATGGCCTGGCTACCGGTTTTGCGCATTTATCGAGAATGGCCGTGAGACAGGGAGTTCGGGTTAAAAAGGGTCAGATAATAGGTTATGTCGGCGATACCGGGCGCAGCACGGGTTCGCATCTCCACTATGCCGTTTTTGTAAACAATATTCCGGTTAATCCCAAAAAATATTTGAATTAAATGTTTGGGAATGAAACGCAAAGTTACTGATTAACCATTGAACTCAGTTCTCTTTGTAAAAAAATGCTACGTTGGAGATTGGGGTTTTATTATTCATTAAATCAATTTATTTAAATTCGCCGGTTCGTTCGCCGGTTTTTTTTTAAAAGGTAATCCATGCTGGAAAGTATACTGAAAAAGATTGTGGGAACAAAAAATGATCGGGAGTTAAAGCGATTATCGCTGCTTTTAAATGAAGTCAATAATTTCGAACCGGCGATGATGTCTTTAACGGATGAAGAATTACGCGCGAAAACCCCCTATTTTAAAGAACGGTTGAAAAACGGCTTTTCTATAGATGATATTTTGACCGAAGCTTTTGCTGTCGTGCGGGAAGTTTCGCGCCGGACTTTGTTGATGAGACCCTTTGATGTTCAGGTAATCGGCGGAATAGTTTTGCATGAAGGCAAGATTGCTGAGATGAAAACGGGCGAAGGAAAAACACTGGCCGCGACAATGCCTCTCTATCTTAACGCGCTGGAAGAAAAAGGCTGCCATGTCGTCACCGTGAACGATTATCTGGCAGGAAGAGATTCGGAATGGATGGGGCCGATCTATAATTTTTTAGGTTTAAGTGTCGGTGTCGTTATTCATGGTATGGATGATGATGAACGCAGAGAGGCCTATCATGCCGATATCACCTACGGAACGAATAATGAATTCGGGTTCGATTATCTTCGTGATAATATGAAGTTTACGCTGGAGGATTACGTTCAACGCGAGTTCAACTATGCTATTGTCGACGAAGTTGACAGCATTTTAATCGATGAAGCCAGGACTCCGCTTATTATTTCCGGTCCATCCGAAGAATCAACGGATAAATACTATAAAATTAATCAGATCATTCCCCGATTAAAAAGGGATATCGATTATTCAATAGACGAAAAAAGCCGTACGGTCGTTCTTACGGAAGAAGGGGTCGCGCATGTTGAGGGATATTTAAACGTGCAGAATCTGTACGAACCGCGCAACATTGAAATCGTTCATCATGTCAATCAGGCTCTCCGCGCCCATACCTTGTTTAAAAGAGATGTGGATTATCTGGTGAAAGAAGGCGAAGTGATCATCGTAGATGAATTCACAGGCAGAGTAATGCCCGGCAGGCGTTACAGCGACGGTCTGCATCAGGCCCTGGAAGCGAAAGAAAAAGTAAAAGTTGAAAGAGAAAATCAAACGCTGGCTTCCATTACATTTCAAAATTACTTCAGAATGTACAAGAAGCTGGCCGGTATGACGGGAACTGCCGATACGGAAGCGTCTGAATTCAAGAAAATTTATAATCTGGATGTTTTGGTTATTCCAACCAACATGCCGATGATACGCGAAGACCGCAATGATTTGATTTATAAAACGGAAAAGGAAAAATTCAACGCTGTCATTAAAGACGTTAAATCTTTAAATCAGAAAAAACGGCCGGTCTTAATTGGAACTATTTCTATTGAGAAGTCGGAGCTTTTGAGCAAATATTTGACTCGCGCAGGCATAAAGCATCATGTCCTGAATGCGAAGAATCATGAAAGGGAAGCGGAAATTGTTGCTCAGGCCGGTCAGCCGGGCATGGTTACAATATCCACTAATATGGCCGGCCGCGGCACGGATATTAAACTGGGAGACGGTGTGGCGGAATTAGGAGGCCTGCACATTTTAGGCACCGAACGTCATGAAAGCCGCCGCATTGATAATCAGTTAAGAGGACGGTCCGGCCGGCAGGGAGATAAGGGTTCTTCCCACTTTTATCTTTCTCTGGAAGACGATCTTTTACGAATCTTCGGCGCCGAGAGAATATCGGGGATCATGGATAAAATAGGCATAGATGAAGATCAGCCCATTGAACATAAATATATTTCCCGCGCTATAGAAAATGCCCAGAAACGTGTCGAAGGACAAAACTTTGATATCCGTAAACATCTGCTCGATTACGATGACGTCATGAACAGGCAGCGTAAAGTGATTTATGAGCAACGTAAAAAAGTGTTACGTGGAGATAGTTTATGGACAGATGTTGAAGAAATGGTTGATGAAATTGTTGACGATCTTTTGGCTGAATTTGTTAATGAAAAAGCGCATAAAGATGAGTGGAACCTAAAAGGGCTTGACGATGCTTTATTAAAGCAGTTCAATTTAAAACTTGACTTAAATAATTCGGATAAAAAAATTCCGGATCAAATGTCCATTCGTGAGTTTATAATCCAAAATGTTCAGAAACTTTTACATGATAAAGAAAATGAATTTGGCAAAGAACTCATGAATTATCTGATGAAAGTGATCATGTTGCAGGCAATCGATACGCAATGGAAAGAACATTTACTGGCCATGGACCATTTAAGAGAAGGTATCGGTTTGCGCGGTTATGCCCAGAAAGATCCTGTGCGGGAATATCAGCGTGAAGGCTATGAAATGTTTATGGAAATGATTGCCCGCATTAAGATGGATGTGTTGGAAAAGTTATGTTTGATTAGAATACAAAGAGAGGAAGAAGTAGAAGCAATACGGCAGAAACAAAAACAGGATTACATCATGAGTCGTGGAGAAGATACGCCGGCGGCGAAAACCATCAAGCACGAAAGCGCCAAGACCGGACGGAATGATCCTTGCCCCTGTGGGAGCGGCAAGAAATATAAGAAGTGTTGCGGTGCTTAAGTTATTTTAGAAGGAGTTGATTTCATGGTTAAAAACAAAACAAAATTCAGCGTACCCGGTTTTTTGGCCAATGGAATTTCCGTCGGAATTAAAAAGCATGATCAGATGGACCTTGGCTTGATTTATTCGACTGTGCCCGCGAAAGTAGCGGCTGTATTTACTAAAAATACCTTTAAAGCGCCGTCATTATTAATTAATGAGGAACGCGTTAAAAAAGGGATGGCTCAGGCAATCATCACCAACAGCGGTTGCGCCAATGCCGCAACGGGAAAAGAAGGTTACAGGGACGCGCTGATCATTTCAGATGTTTTGTCTAAACAATTGAATATAAGAGATGAACTTGTATTGATGGGTTCGACCGGGGTTATTGGAAAGAGGCTTCCCGTAAAAAAGATAGAAAACGGTATAGGCAAACTGGTCAAGGGATTAAATGAAGCCGGCATTGAAGACGCGGAAACAGCGATGATGACGACGGATAAATATCCCAAGATAGCCATACGCAAAGGAGTGGTAGGCGCGAAGGATATTACCGTCTGCGGCATAGCCAAAGGCGCCGGTATGATTGAACCCAACATGGCCACTTTGTTGACTTATGTGATGACGGACGCTTTAATTGATTACAAAGCTCTCAACACGGTTTTCCATCAGGCGATTAATTCAACCTTTAATTCCATAAGTGTTGACGGCTGCATGAGCACGAACGATATGGCCATTATTCTAGCCAACGGTTTAGCCGGCAATAACCCGCTGGAAAAGGTGCAGGCCCGCCTGCAGCATTTTCGTGAAATGCTGACGGATGTTTTAATGGAACTTTGCCAGGCAGTGGTTAAGGATGGAGAAGGGGCTACAAAATTTATTTCGGTGGTGGTAAATGGCGCCAAGTCAAAATCGGACGCGAGATGCGCCGCTTATGCCATTGCTAACTCTAATTTGGTAAAAACGGCTTTTTTCGGCGAGGACCCTAACTGGGGCAGAATAATAGCCGCGCTCGGTGCCTCCGGAATAACAATGGAAAAAGAAAAAATCAGCTTATCTATAGGAGATATATTGGTATTTTCCCAAAATTCGCCGCTTGATTTTAATATGAATAAATTGAAAGAGATATTTCAGAAGGATAAAATTGAGGTGCAGGTGGACCTGGGAGGGGGAGATAAATCGTATTACGTTTATACTTCAGATCTTTCTTATGATTATGTAAAAATTAACTCTGAATATTCAACCTGAATCATAGATAAAATATATTAAATTACGGTTATTTAAACTTGATTATTTATTTTGTTTATGTTAATTGCCGCCAAATAAATTTCACACATTCTTGGATTACCGGTATGTTGCTTAAATTTTAAGTTTGCCGTGTAAGGTGAAAAGAATGGAGGAAAAAACAAATAAGGAGAAAAAAATGTCAGCAATTTCAATGAAACTTTTACTGGAAGCGGGTGTCCATTTCGGGCATCAGACAAACAAATGGAATCCCAAAATGAAACCATACATTTTTGGGGCGAGAAACAATATCTACATCATCGATTTACAGCAAACAGTCGGTCTGTTCCAGGCGGCATACAATTTCGTTATTGATACGGTAAGCCAGGGCAAAGAGGTCCTTTTTGTCGGAACAAAAAAACAGTCACAGGAAGCCATTAAAGAAGAAGCGATGCGTTGTGGCATGCCTTATGTGAATCAAAGATGGCTTGGCGGTATGTTGACGAATTTCGTAACCATTAAAAAAAGCATAGATCGTTTAAATACTTTGACGGATATGTTCGCCGATGATTCCATTAATGCTTTTCCGAAAAAAGAAATAACCAAAATGCAGAAAGAAAAGGAAAAACTGGAAAATGTTTTAGGCGGAATCAGAAATATGAAATCAGCTCCCGCGGCGGTGTTTATTGTTGATCCCAGCAGAGAACATATAACAGTGAATGAAGCGAAAAAATTAAGAATTCCCATAGCCGCTATCGTCGATACCAATTGTAATCCTGATAACATTGATTATGTTATTCCGGGCAATGATGACGCCATAAGAGCTATTAAATTATTTACGTCTAAATTTGCCGATGCGGTTTTGGAAGGGAAAAAACGCTTTGAAGAAAAATTGCAGGCGGAATCTAACAAAGAGGCAGAACCTGTTTTGGAAGTAAAGCCGGTGGAAGCGGATATTCCGGAAAGTGTGGAAATGGATAACAGTGTTGAGAAGCCGGAGTAAATGCGTGAAAATCATTTAAATAGCTTTTTGGGCTATCTTGGATTTATTAAAGTATTAAGGGAGGAAAATAAAATTGGAAATATCTTCAGCAATGGTTAAAGAATTGAGAACGAAAACCGGCGCGGGCATGATGGATTGCAAAGAAGCGCTCGCGGCGGTGGATGGTGATTTTGAAAAAGCGATTGATTATTTAAGAAAGAAAGGACTTTCCGCGGCAACCAAGAGATCATCAAAAGCCGCTAAAGATGGCACCATAGCTTCATACATTCATATGGGCGGTAAAATAGGCGTCATGGTCGAAATAAACTGCGAAACTGATTTTGTCGCTAAAACGGCCGATTTCCAGACTATGGCCAGAGACATTGCCATGCACATTGCAGCATCCAATCCTTTATATGTGCGTTCTGATGAGATTCCGGAGGCTGCGATGGAAAGAGAGAAGGAAATTTACCGCAGTCAATTACGCGAAGAAAAGAAACCCGAAAAAATTTGGGATAAGATTATCGAAGGAAAACTTAAAAAATATTATGAAGATGTCTGCCTGACCGATCAGAAATTTGTTAAGAATCAGGATATCACCGTCGGAACTCTGATCAACAGCATGATCGCGAAAACAGGTGAAAATATCGTTATCCGTCGTTTTGCCCGCTTCCAGCTTGGCGAGGAAATAAAGCAATAATGATTGTAAAGCAAAAAGTTGCTTATAAAAGAATTCTTTTAAAGATCAGCGGCGAAGCGCTTTTGGGAAAACAATCCGCCGGTGTTGATCCGAATGTGGCCAATTATATAGCCGGTGAAATAAAGTCTCTGTCCGAGTTTCAAATCCAATTGGGAATCGTTATCGGCGGAGGCAATATTTTTCGCGGCATGGAGGCCAGCGCCAAGGGAATGGATCGGACAACCGCGGATTATATGGGCATGCTGGCAACGGTCATCAACAGTCTTGCTCTTCAAAGCGCGCTGGAGGAAAGAGGTCTGCCTACCCGTGTTCAGTCTTCAATTGAGATGAGAGAAATAGCCGAACCGTTTATTCAACGGCGGGCTGTTCGTCATTTGGAGAAGGGACGAATTGTTATTTTTGCCGGTGGTACGGGAAATCCTTATTTTTCCACGGATACCGCGGCGGCCTTAAGAGCGGTGGAAATGAAAGCCGACGTCATCATGAAAGCGACCAAGGTGGATGGTGTTTATAATGCCGATCCAATTAAAGACAAATCCGCGGTCATGTTTAAAAAAATAAGCTATATTGACGTGTTAACAAAAAACCTTAAAGTAATGGATGCAACCGCAATATCGCTTTGCCGTGATAATTTGTTACCGATTATTATATTTAATTTGCAAAAAAAGGGTAATATTCGCAAAGCAATTTGTGGTCAAAAAATTGGCACTTATGTAGGAGAATGATATGAAAGAAGCTGTTTTTCAGAAGTTTAAAGAAGAAATGGAAAAAACGATAGGCAGTTTAAGCAAATCTTTCAGCAGAGTAAGAACAGGCAGAGCGTCAATTTCGTTATTGGATGGAATCAAGGTTGATTATTACGATGTTCCTACCCCCATCGCGCAGGTCGCTAATATTTCTATCCCGGAAGGCCGTTTAATTCTTATTGTTCCCTGGGATGCTTCAATCATCGGCGCGATTGAGAAAGCCATCCAGAAGTCGGACCTGGGGTTAACACCATCAAACGACGGAAAAGCAGTGCGTTTATCTATTCCTCAATTAACGGAAGAGAGGCGCAAAGAAATTGCCAAGACTGTAAAGAAGATGGCCGAAGAAGGTAAAATCAAGTTACGCAACGCGCGCAGAGACGCTAACGAAGAATTAAAAACTCTAAAGAAAAACAATAAAATATCCGAAGACGAACTTTTTACCGCTCAAGAAGAAGTTCAAAAATTAACAGATCAGTATATTGAAAAAACGGACAAAATACTGGTGGCAAAAGAAAAAGAAATCATGGAGGTTTAATCCGGACCCTACATACAAAAACAAATGGGGAGTCAGGGAACTCCCCATTTGTTTTTGGGCTGATATCAATTTACCTGGAGTAAAAGGGACTTTGGAGTTTGCAAGTGAATAAAATCGACTTGGGTAATTTACCTCAACATATAGCCATCATTATGGATGGTAATGGCCGCTGGGCACAGAAACACACTATAGGCAGGGTCAGGGGGCACAGGAAAGGCTCTCAGGCAGTAAGGGCCGTAGTGCGCGCGTGCCGTGAGATCGGTATCAAGTATCTTACCCTGTTCGCGTTTTCCGTAGAAAACTGGGATCGTCCTGCGAAAGAAGTTCAGGCTTTAATGTCACTACTGGAGGAATATTTAAATAAAGAAGTAAAAGAATTGCAGAAGCAGGGGATAAGGCTCATCACCATCGGCGAAACGGATCGTTTGTATCCGTCGGTAAGGGAAAAACTGCTGATGGCAATTGAATCCACATCAAAAAATGATAAAATGGTTCTAAATCTTGCTTTAAGTTACGGTAGCAAGGATGAAATTATTTCTGCCGTAAAAAGAATAGTCCGGGACAGCTCTGAGGGCAAAATCAATATAAGCGATATTGATAAAGATACTTTCAGCCGTTATTTGTATACTTTCGGCATTCCTGATCCTGAATTGCTGATTCGTACCAGTGGCGAGTATCGCATCAGTAATTTTTTGCTTTGGCAAATGGCCTATACAGAATTATATTTTACAAAAGTTCTCTGGCCCGATTTTACGAAGGATGATCTTTTAAAAGCGATTGCCAGCTATCAGAAACGAGAAAGACGTTTTGGTCTAACCAGTGAACAGTTGATGGAAAAGAATCGCCCGGCTGAACCATAAAATTTAAATTGAGGGTTGGTATAAATGCCAAAAACAGAGAGTTCATTTATCAAGAGATGGCTGACGGGTTTAATCGTAGTGCCTGTACTTATTGTAATTATTTTATTCTGTTCGGAAAAGATTTTCGCGGCCGTGATTATCACAGTTACTCTGGGCGGAGTCTGGGAATATAATAAAATGGTTTTCGGAGACGGTTTTATCACGGAGAAAATTGAAAGCATGATCTTTGCGATCGTGATTCCTTTGACGGTCTTATGTGGAAACAATCAGTATTTAACCGCCGTACTGGTTTCCGCCGTTTTGATTGTTTTTATTTTATTTATTCTTTCGATTAAAGAATCTAATTTCGATGCCTTATCCGTTGCCAAAGTAATCTTTGGCATAATGTATATACCTTTTTTGATGTCGTATTTTATTGCGTTGCGAATGATGGATAAAGGATCGTTGTGGATATTGTTTGTTTTGATCCTTGCCTTCATAGGGGATATATTCGCGTTGTATGTCGGTAAATATTTCGGCAAACGAAAATTAGCCCCTTTTGTCAGTCCCGGTAAAACTGTCGAGGGCTTGGCGGGGTTGGTGTTCGGAAGCACCGCGGCTTGTCTGATTTTCAGTTATTATTTATTTCCGGAAATACCGCTTGCTAAAGTAGCAATTCTCGCTGTTGCGGGCAGTATCATAGGGCAATTGGGAGATATTTGTGAATCCGCCATAAAAAGAACTTACCACCTGAAGGATGCGAGCTCGATTCTACCCGGTCATGGAGGACTCCTTGATCGTTTGGATTGCCTGCTTTTTATCGCTCCTTTTGTTTATTATTACCGTGTGTTTGTGATTAACTAAATGAAAAAGATATCAATTTTAGGTTCGACAGGTTCAATTGGACGAAGCGCTCTGAATGTTATTGAGAAAAATCCGGAACGTTTTGACGTTGTGGCCCTTGCCGCCGGGGAAAATATCAAATTACTCAAAAAACAGATAGAAAAATTTCAGCCCAGGCTGGTCGCTGTCGGCAGTAAAGATAACGCTCTAAAACTTAGCAAAACCTTGAATGCCAAAAACAAGGTTAAGATATTTTACGGTGAAGAAGGATTAAAAGAGATTGCTTCATTTCCTTCATCCATCGTTATTTCCGCCATATCGGGATCCGCGGGATTAATGCCGACGCTTGCGGCAATCGAAGCGGGCAATGATGTCGCGTTGGCCAATAAAGAAACAATGGTTATGGCCGGAGAAATTGTAACCAAAAGAGCGAATAAAAAAAGAGTAAAAATTATCCCTGTTGATAGTGAACACAGCGCGATATTTCAGTGTCTGGAAGGAAACGGGCGCGATAATTTACGGCGGATAATTCTGACCGCTTCAGGGGGGCCATTTCTAAATTTTACGCCAAATCAATTAAAAAGAGTCAGCCTTGAGCAAACATTGCGCCATCCCAACTGGAAGATGGGAAAGAAAATAACCATCGATTCAGCTTCCATGATGAATAAGGGGCTGGAAGTGATTGAAGCTAAGTGGTTGTTTAATGTGGATATCAATGCTATAGACGTTTTAATTCACCCGCAAAGCATCGTTCACTCCATGGCTGAATTTATCGACGGCGCATGTTTAGCGCAAATGGGTGTGCCGGATATGAAAATACCTATTGCTTATGCCTTGACTTATCCGAAGAGGATCATAAATGATCTTCCGTCTCTAAATCTTATAAAAACAGGGAATCTGGAATTTTACAAGCCGGACATAAAAAAATTCCCCTGTCTGGATATTGCGTATAAAGCCGCTATTTGCGGCGGCACGGCTCCTGTAGTTCTGAATGCCGCCGATGAAGTTGCCGTATCCGCGTTCATGAATAAGAAAATCCGTTTTATGGATTTGCCGCGGATTATAGACAAAGTTCTCACGCTTCATCGCGTCATGAACAGTCCATCACTGGATGATATTCTGCAAGCCGATTTGTGGGCCAGAAGAGAAACTGAAAAAATAATCGAAAGGATGATATTGTGATCACTTTAATTTCTTTTATAATTTTATTGAGTATTCTTATTTTTGTCCATGAATTCGGCCATTTTATGGCAGCCCGGATGATGGGAGTTGGTGTTCTTAAGTTTTCTCTTGGTTTTGGATCGAAGATAATCGGCAAAAAAATAGGCGAGACGGAGTATGTGCTTTCCTGGATTCCATTAGGAGGATTTGTCAAACTTCTGGGTGAATCGGGAAATGAAGAACTATCGCCGGAAGATGAGAAAAGGTCATTCTTTAAACAACCGGTTTGGAAAAGAATGTTGATTGTTTTTGCCGGTCCTGTCTTTAACTTCCTGCTGGCCATTGTAATTTTTACAGTTGTTTTTATGTATGGATTGCCAAATTTAACAGCAAGCGTTGGTGAAGTACAGAAAGATTCCGCCGCTTATGAAGCGGGCATGATGAATGGAGATAAAATCGTTACCCTTGATGGCCGTAAAATTATTTTGTGGGAAGAGATAAAGCCCATAATAGCCCAAAGCAGAGGCAGGGAAATTGAAGCGATTGTCGAGAGGGGTGCGGAAAAGAAGCATCTTCTAATCAAGCCAAGATTGTCTAAAGCGAAAAATATTTGGGGTGAAGAAGAATCCACATATCTTATTGGAGTGACACCTGCCGGAAATACAATCATTGAGAGAAAAAACCCATGGGATGCATTCGCCGGATCTATATTAAAGACTTGGGATATGAGCAAACTGACGATTCTTGCCATCGTAAAAATGTTAGAGGGGGTTGTATCACCAAGAACTTTGGGCGGTCCCATTTTTATTGCTCAAGCATCCGGAGCTATGGCCAGGGAAGGTCTCATACCTTTTGTTCTTTTTATGGCAATTCTTTCTATTAATTTGGGCGTTATAAATTTATTTCCAATTCCTGTTCTTGACGGCGGACATATTTTATTTTACGTGATTGAAATCGTGACTCGAAGAGAGTTAAGCGTCAGAGTGAAAGAAATGTCTCAACAAATAGGTTTTGTCATTTTATTGATGCTGATGCTCTTTGTGATTTTCATCGACGTTGAGCGATTAAACATTAAATTTATAAATGACATCATGAAAGTATTCAAGTGAACCATGCTGACTTTAGCTTTTGATACTTCTTCCCAAACTGCCGCGGTTGCCATACTGCGGGACGATGTTATTTTATATGATGTTGTTATCAATATTGATTTAAACCATTCGGAAGTCCTTTTGCCGGCAATTGAACAAGCCTGCCGGCAAACAAAAATAAAAATTTCCGAAATTGATTTGTTTGCCTGCACTCTTGGTCCCGGATCATTTACGGGACTGCGTATCGCAGCCAGCACGCTCAAAGGATTGATGCTGGCGACAGGAAAACCCGCCGTCGGAATTTCTTCTCTTGCGGCTCTTGCCCTGAACGCGGGAAAAAGTTCAAAAATAATTTGTTCTGTAATGGACGCGGGACGCGGGCAGGTTTATGTTGCGAATTTCAAGTATAAAAAAAACAGCCTGCCTGAACAAATCGGCATGGATGAAGTGATTGATCCGGGGAAAATCGCACATGATTCCAGGCAGGAGATGGTTTTTGTTGGTGACGGAGCCATCAAATATGCAGGCATCATCAGTAACACCACCAATAAAAAAATTAGTATCGCGCCAGAGTGGCAGCAATATATCAGGGCTTCATCCGTGGCTATTTTAGGCATGGATAAATATAATCGAAGCGACTTACTTGATGCCGATGAATTTACTCCTGTCTATCTGCGTTCAGTGGACGCGCGTTTAAAGAAATCCTTATTTCAAAATTGATACCTATTAAATTTCTTAGGCTAACTTTTCTGGCATCGTCGCCGGCTTCCTCAACGTATTATAGCATTACGTCTGCCAGAAGCCTTCTGCCTGCCGCCGCTTTATCCTTTGAAATTTATATGATATTATGGTTGTCCGGCATTAAGATGCTTTAACTTTGTTCAAGAGTTCCCGGACTTTTTGATTGTTTGGATTTTGGGAAAGGACAAATTGAAGACGTTCTACAATATCTTCAATGTTTACAATATTGGGATTTGATAAGAATACTGAAAAATAAGCATTAGCGAGGTTATAGTTGGTTTCTTCGTTTAAAGGGTTAATTTTAAGGGCTTTACGATAAGCAGATATAGCCTGTATTACATTGTTCGTTATTTCATAAACTGAACCAAGATCGTTTAGCGCATCTGTGTTTTCAGGATCAATTTTTAATACACTATGGAAACTTTTTGAAGCTTTGGCATAATCGCCGTTTTGAAAATGAATTCTGCCTAAATTGTGCAGAGCCTTCGTATATTTTGGATTAATCTCAATAATATTTTCATATTCTTCCTCTGCTTCATCGTACATATCATGTCTGTCATACAGAGTCGCTAAACAAAAACGAGGTTCGACATCCTGGGGCGCAATTTCAATAGCCCGCGTATATTGTTCTAAAGCGTTATGATAATCTCCCTGAACCTCTAATATATGACCGATTTTGATAATGGCTTCGATATTGTAACAATCTACTTCCAACGCTTTTTCGTAGCATTTTTTTGCAGAATCCAACATATCCATTCTTTCATAGATATATCCGAGATTTATAAAAGCTTTGGGATTGTTTGGTTCAAATTCCGTTATTTTTTGAAAACATTCTAAAGCTTTGTCATACTCTCTATGTTCCAGATGTGTAAAACCCAGACTGACGTAATCATCGGAAGAATGAGTTTCCTTCTCAATAGATTTACTGCGACGAGCGATGATCAACTTTTTGTTATCTGGACGAGCATTAAACTGTTTTTCGGATGTTATCTTTTCCAAAATTGTTTATACCTGATTTTCGTAATGATGCCATGATATCAATTTGTATTTGAGGTGCTGTTGAATTTCTTTAAAATAACATTTTTAACTTCAAACCAAATAGCAACCGGATCAGAAATCGATGCGTGCATCATTTGCGGATTTCCTTTAAGGATTTGTGCTGACCAATATCCCGCCAATTTATTTTTATTTTCAGCGCTTGCCGATTGCGCCTGTTTTATAACATTAGCAGGAATAGCCAATTGGATTTTATTTTTGCCAATTAATACATCCTCATAAACTTCTTCCTCTGCTTGTATTGGCTGCTCTTCCATTTCCACCGGTTTTGTCTCAACAGGTCCGGCTTCCCGTTGAGGAGGAACAGGCGCCGCGGGAGGCTGGGGCATTGCCGTTCTTTGCAAAACAGGTTTTGATTCCTCACGTTGTGGAGGAATATTACCTGCAGAAGTTCTCGCAAGGGGTACACCCTGAATAGGAACATAATTTGTAGATGGCGTTGCCAGTGGCACTGTTCTGGGCGGCACCGGTCTGGCTTCCCGTTGAGAAGGAATGGGTGCTTCAGGAGGTTGTTCCCGCATTTCCATTCTGGGCGGCACCGGTCTGGCTTCCCGTTGAGGAGCAATAGGCGCTTCAGGGGGTTCTTCCCGCATTTCCATTCTTGGCGGCACCGGTTTGGCTTCCCGTTGAGGGGGAATGGGCGCCTCAAAAGGTTCTTCCCGCACATCCATTCTGGGTCGAACAGGTCTGGCTTCCCTCTGAGGGGCAATAGGCTCTTCAGGAGGTTGTTCCCGCATTTCCATTCTGTGCGGCACCGGTCTTGCTTCCCGTTGAGGGGGAATAGGGGCTGCGGGTGGTTCTGTTTTAGGAGCCTCTTTCCTTGGAACGGAAGCTCTTCGTGTTTTTTCAGTATCCGGTTCTTCCATTCTTTCACCGGATGGCTCTGCCTCCGGACGGATCTGCGGCTTGTGTTTTTTCAAAGAGGTTTTGCTTAATTTTTGAAAGCGATCGGCGATTTGCACGGCAACTTCACCGGATATGGATTCAAATTCGTTAGTTTCGCCCGCTTTTATGCAAAGTTTGCATATCTTATTAATCAGGCGGGGAACGCCATGTTCGGAAAATTCCCAAATCACGGGAATGGCGTCATCATCGAATATTTTTCTTTCAGTACCGGCAATTTTGAGTCTTGCTTCAATGTAAGTTTTGACAGCTTCCTCTGACGGCAGTTTTTCTAAATGTCCGTAAGTGCCAATCCGTTGAAATAAATTGGCCCGTTTAGGATGTTCCAATGTTTGCGCAAATTCCATTTGGCCGACAAGAAGCAGTGTGAAAAGATTGCGATCGTCATCCTGCATATTGGTTAAAAGCCGCAAATCATCTAAATTAGAGGGAGACAGGACATTGGCTTCATCAATGACAATTACAATTTTTTTACCCTGGTCGGCTGTTTCAAAAAGAAGACGATTAAATTTTTCCTGCAAATCGACCTTGTTTTTTATATCACACTGCTTGCCCGTTATCTGACCGATAATTTCTTTTAACAGCTGTACGAAAGAGAGAGCGGGATTGGTAATTAATGCGACTTTGTATCTTTCCGGCTCTAATGAATCAATGATTACCCGCAGAGAAAGTGTTTTGCCTAAACCTACTTCGCCAACAATGACGGTGAGACATTCATTGCCCTCTTTAATGGCATAAATTGTTTCAGCAATAACATTTTCCATGGATTCATGGCAATCCACATACATTGAAGCATCAGGAACATTGTCGAAAGGTGGCTTAGTTAAATTCCAATAATCGCTATACATCTTTCTTCTCCTAATAAACTATTATAAAACCTATAAAGTTTATCCTTCAGTATTAAATAATAAAAAAGTTTATTGTTCATTGTCGATCTGAGAAAATTGAGCATCATTGCTCAAATATTCCAGTATATCTTCCAGTAAAAATCTTCTCATCCTTCCCAGTTTGTAACTATTAATCTTCTTCTCATGGACAAGTTTTTGTAAAAAGCTGCGGCTGACCTGAAGCATCTGACAAACTTGATTGGGAGCCAGCATTCTTAAAAGCAACGAATCATTAAAATGAAAATTGATGGCAAGTTGTCCATCAGCATTAACTTTTATGTCAAATGACGGATCATTTTTAGTTCCGCTCAAAAGTTCTTTTATATATTCTGATTGTTGTAAAAGCGCGGATTGTTCTTTTGTCATAACGATGGAAATAACCGAAGAGGCGTTGTCGACAAATTCTTCCGCGGTCTTTTTATCTGAAGATTCGCCTTTGTTCTCCATGGTGACGCTGTTGACGAATTCTTCCGCTGTTTTTTTATCGGGTATGTCGATTCGATTCTCCATGGAGAAGCTTCTTACAAATTCCTCTACCATTTTCTTATCCGGAGATTCGCTTTCGTTTAGCATGTCGATGGGGCTTACATCTTCCTCTTCTATTTTTTTATCAAGGAATTCAATGCTATTATCTATGGCGATGCTGCTGACAACGGCTTCAGCAGAAATAGTATCGCTCTTTTCCGGTTGTGGAAGTTTAACTTCCGGTTGAGCATATTGTTGACGCCTTCTAACAATGCAGATCTTTTCCATAGTACTCCTGATAAACTTTGTTGAACAAAAAACAATTATTGTTGGAGAAACATAATCATTAAAAAGTTACTCCAGTAAAAAAACCCAATTTCAACTATGAGCGCAGGGCTGTAAAACCTCGCTTAAATATATACCTATCTAGCGTATTTAGTAAGTAAAATCAAGATAATATTTTGCTTCGTAGGCGTAAATCCCCCGCAAAACAGGGGGCAGAAAGTTGTTCGAATATTTGCGGCACAAACCCCGAATGCCCATTTGCTTTCAAAAATTAACTTTGTCGGCATCGTCGCTGGTTATCCGGAACGTATAATAGTTTTCCAGAAGGGTACACAATATCAACACATCATTTCCCTGCCGCGTCCGGACGCGGGCAGGACTGCAGAGATTAATGGAAAGGGTATTACTTGATAAGAAGACTTTTTTCCCCAAGATGTATTGTGTAAAATACGGCCAAAAGACAAAGAAAAAGAGCAAGACCAAATGAGCAGATGATCCACACCATATGCATGAATGAAAGGCTCTGCCCGCGCAATTGGGCCATAAAAATGGAATACACGGGTCCGGCTTCCAGAATGATAACCACAGCTATTAAACTGAAACTGAGAATCATGAAAAGTAATCCGCCAAAGCCGGTTACGGCCTGTACCGGATTTTCCGACTTAAAATCTGCGTAGATGGCTCCCAATCCAGTGGCCAGCCCAACCACGGCAGGAACAAGACAAAATATGGTTATAGTTGATAGAACCATCATGAAAGGAGAAACTTGCAGAAATAAGTTGGAAAAGATTACCAGAACTTCCGCCAGAATTATAAGAGGTATGTAATATAAGAAAAATTTAATCCAGAGAAAATTTTTTGTCAATACCGGCGCCGCCTGAACAATCCAGAAAGCCTCGCCTTCCATGCTTACGGCCGGGAAAACAAAACGGGCGGATATAGCCGAGAGTACGGAAGCCGCAAGTCCTATATTTAAAAAAGAAAATAAATTTTGCAGATAAATAGTTTTAATGGGCAAATTGTTCAAAGGCAGTACAGAAAAGTTGTAGAGATAAATTATGACCAGGGCGGCCATTAAAAATAGTTGCGGCCATTGTGACGAATCTCTGAAAAATGTCCTGATTTCCTTGACGGCAAAAGCCCTAGACGCGCGCGGAAGAAAATTTAATAAACTTTCCCAATTATAACCCTTGTATTTCAGTGGAGCAAAGAGGCGCCGGGGAGTTGTTTGTGATTTGGAAAAACCTTTAAAATATGCGATCTGAGCGATCATGTTACTGATAAAAATAAGCATGAAAGCAAAAGTTCCGGTAAGCGCTATATTGAACAGGCATGTTTTTGTTTCGTTATCAAGGGCGGCTTTAATGGCATCGGTGATCCATGTTGTGGGAAAAAGCGGCGAGTTTGGCGTTTGCATGGAATTTAAATAAAGAACAACGGAAGCAAAACTGTCCGGATTAACCAATTGTTCCGGTCGCGTTAAACGCAAAATGAAAATAAGAATCATCACCATAATAACGCCCAGAAGAATGAGAATGGTTCTGATTCTTCCCGCGGGAAGTATGATAGCGCCAAATAAAACTAAAATGCCCCCAAGCGCTGAAGCGATGAGGCATATAAAAATCATCGCCATTAAAAAAATCACGTAATAAATGAAGTTTGCTTTGTAAATTAATCCGTAAGATAAAAATATCGGAAGACTGAAGGCGACAATCATCCAGGAGCTGTCAAAGGCGCTGCCAAGCCATTTTGAAAGAAAGATGTCTTTTGACGAAACCGGCAATGAATGCAGAAGCGGTAAGTCATAGCTCAAGTACAGATGAGAAAGACAATTAATAATGTTGCTGAAAAGCAAAAGCGTAAAGAAGGTCATGATAATCATGGATAAAAGTTTCATGGCCAGTATGTTTCCGAAATCCTGCACGCCTTGAAAATATGACAATACCCGGTAAAAAATAATGAAAGTCCCTATCCAGAAAATAATGCCAAGCCCGCCAAACATGAAAATGCGCGCCCAGTTATTTCTTTTGTTGCCCTTCCGCAAGCCGTTGATGCCGGAGCGTACGCGCGGCTTTAATAAAGAAATGACAGTGTTCATATAAATGTATTCTCTTTGATGATCGTCAGAAATACTTCTTCGAGCCTGGCTTCGCCAAGTTTCGCGACACGCTTTAATTCATCAAGGCTACCCTCGGCCAGCAGGGTGCCCCTGTGAATTAATCCTATACGATGGCATAAATCCTCGGCGATGCTTAAAGTGTGCGTGGATATAAAAATAGTCGTTTGATTGGCGGCCAGTTCCTTTAATATATCCTTAACCATATGCACGGCCTCCGGATCAAGGCCGACCATTGGCTCATCAACGATCAATATTTTGGGATCATGTAATAAAGCGGAAGCGATGATCAGCCTCTGCTTCATACCGTGAGAGTAAGCTTCAATGAGTTCATCGGCCCAGTTCCAGAGGGCGAATTGCTGAAGGAGTTCTTTTGATTTTTGCAAAATAATGTCGCGCTTAACGTCGTATAAATCAGCGGAAAAACGCATAAACTCCATGCCTGTGAGTTTCTCATAAAGAAAAGGCCTGTCCGGGACAAAGCCGATCATTTTTTTCGCTTCGACGGGGTTTTTGGCCATATCAAATCCACCAATTATAATCTTACCGGAGGTGGGAGCGATGATACCTCCCATCAGGCGAATTGTTGTGGTTTTGCCGGCGCCGTTGGGGCCGATAAAACCGTAAATTTCACCGCGGGCGACATTTAAATTGAGCTTGTTTACCGCCAGAGTAGTGCCATAATCCTTACTGAGTTCCCGCAGTTCAATCATTTTATTTGCTCTAATACCTCCAGTTTTATTTTACCGATTATACCAATTAAGTTCAGTTGCTCTTCGCCATTCCCGCGGACAAGCATGATGTGGGTTACATCGGCCGGGAACTGATTGAAAACAGCATCGGCAGTAATCCATTTATTCAGATAAAGAACGCACCACTCGTGGTAATAAAACCGGCCTCGCAGATAAACCAATCCCGCCTCTATTTGCGCCGGTATTCCGGCAGCGCGCAGTAAAGAAACTGTCAGCACGGAGTGTTCTTTACAGGCGCCGGCTCTATTTTTCAAAACTTCAAGAGCGTTGGGCACGGACAACACCGGTTTTTTTTCGATATTGCGGTAAACCCAATCGACAATTTTTCTTGCTTTTTGTTCGTCAGAATCAGTCGGCTTGATAATATTATTGACCTGCCTCTTAATTTGCGGATTATCGGATTGTATCAGCGCGGCAGGTTTTAAAAAGCCGGCAATATTTGCGGGAAGATGGTGATTTAACGTCGAAGATAACGGCATGGATTCCCTGGTAATGGTCAGAATATTGTGTCGATAGCTTTGCCTGTCATTATTGAGAGAAAGTGTGTCGCTGATACCGCTTAGCCTGATTTTAATTTCGCGGAGCCCTTCAGGGTCCGCAATTTCGACATTGGAAGGTACGGAGGCAATTTGCGTAAAATCAACGCTCTGGCCGGAAGCTATTCCTTCCATGGCCTTTTGCCGGTTGACCTTTTCCATGGTGATGCCCAGCATGCCGGTTTCCTTGACAACATCTCCTTCTTTATTCAGCCACGCGCAGTTTTTGGAACCCATGAAATCGGCGCAATATTTTTTTGTCAGGATTCGTTTTCCCATGATGGTAATAATCTCATCGGAATCTCTGGTAACTTTGATTGCCCGGATTGAAAGTGTCGAAGGATCGAAAATATTGATGTTGCGGGTTGAACCTTTTTCCAGATCATTATGGAATGCGGTTTCATAAATGTTGCCGCTGATATGAGGAATATCTTTTAGCGGGATTTCGCTTTTTTCCTGCGCCGGGGGCGAACCGGTGAACAAAATCAGCCTGTTTTTTATAATATGACCGTGAGCATTAAAGTGAAAAATACCGGAATTCAAATTAAAATTAAATGAAGAAAGCGTCATATCCGGATTTAAATCTCCATCTGTTAGAAGATTAAGATCCTGAGTTACCCCCATGACGTTTATTTGCATAAATACATTCTCGACAAAATGAAACTTTTCATGGGCATCCGTAAAAGTCCTGTGAATTAACCCGATCTTGTTGTTGTTTTGATATATATTCATCCACGTGTCTTCCGGCTGCCGTGATTTTGACATTTGGATGGTTACGGCCGGTTCCGTTTTTTTCTGAAAAAATTCAAGGCGGATTAATAGCAGCAGGAAAAAGGCAAATGTGATTAAAATGCCCCAGACCATGTTCCATTTTATTTTTTGCATAGTTTGCATACAAAGATGAACCGTAGAAAATTCAGTAATTAATCATTTTTAATTATACAAGATACATGAGGGGGTATGCAATAGCAAACAAATACTTATTCTAACTTGTTTTTGTATAAAAATTAAAGATTTATTGACAATCGCACTCAATTGATATATCAGAAAAAGTCATTTAATGTTTAAGCCGTATCAAGCAGACGGCTTATATTTTTAGCCGTTTCAATATCATGTAAAATGCAATTTTGTATTAAGAAAAGATAAATGCTTTATGAAACGTGATAATATTATTGCTCCCGAAGGCTATCCTTTTATCGTTTTTTCTCTTGTCGTCACGGTTTTTATCGCCTTGTTGGGCTCAAACCGGTGGTTGATCATTCTATTTACCCTTATCACATTTTTTATTATCTGGTTCTTTCGCAATCCGGAAAGATATTTTCAAGACCAGGAAAAAGTTTTAATTTCGCCGGCCGACGGTAAAGTAATAAAAATTGAAAATGTCGAAGTAGATGGTACAATTTCCGGAAGATTTAAAAAAATAAGTATTTTTATGAATGTCTTTAATGTCCACGTTAATCGCGCTCCTTACGCGGGAAAAATCGAAACGATTCATTACCACGCGGGCAAATTTTTTTCCGCTAATTTGGATAAAGCTGCAAAAGAAAATGAACGCAATGAAATTATGATTCGTACCGAAGACGGACGCGCTATTTGGGCGGTGCAGATAGCCGGTCTTATTGCCCGCCGGATCGTTTGTTGGGTTAGCTCAGGGACCACTGTTAATAAAGGCGAACGGTTCGGTTTAATCCGCTTTGGTTCGCGAGTGGATGTTTATTTGCCCGAAGATTCCAAAATTTCGGTTAAGCTCAAAGACAAGGTGAGAGCAGGTCAGACAGTTTTAGGATATTTATCATGAATATAGAAAATTCTCCTCGAAGGATGCGTATTAAAAAAGGAATCTATGTGTTGCCGAATTTGATTACTTCGGCCAGCTTATTTGGCGGATTCTATTCCATGATCGCTTCGTATAAAGAGAATTTTGTTACCGCGGCTATAGCCGTTTTGGTGTCTGTTATTTTTGATGGATTGGATGGACGCGTTGCCCGCCTGACAAATACAACCAGTAAATTTGGCGCGGAATATGATTCACTGGCAGACGTTATCTCTTTCGGTGTCGCCCCGGCGTTTTTGGCCTATAGTTGGTCTTTATCTATTTATGGGAAGTTGGGCTGGATAGTCGCTTTCCTGTTTGTCCTTTGCGGAGCGCTCAGATTAGCCAGATACAACATCCAGATAGGCATCATTGAGAGTAAAGTATTTAATGGTCTGCCCATTCCGGCCGCGGCTTCGGTTGTGGCGTTGACAGTAATATTTTTCGATTATTTCGGCGTTGAAGAGAAGATCTATAATAATCTCATTCTGGTTCTTGTCTTTATTTTATCTTTTCTGATGGTCAGCAGTGTCAAGTATTATAGCTTTAAAGATATGACTCTGCTTAAGCGGAAACCTTTCACAATTTTTTTCTCGTTGATTGTTTTACTGATTATAATTGTTCATTGGCCGGAAATAATGCTTTTTGTGATTATGCTGGGTTACGCTATTTCCGGGCCCATCTGGTGGATCATAAAGATGGTGGATAAGATGGTGAACCGGAAAAAAACGGGTCAGGAAGCTAAGGAATAGAATAATAAAATAGTATAGGATAATTACTTTAGCTTTAAAGATTTCGTGAAAAATTATGAGAATTATCGGAGGTAAAGCCAGGGGAAGGAAATTGCTCTTCCCTCCCGGATCGAAGGAACGGCCCACTTCGGATTTTTTACGGGAAGCTCTTTTTAATATATTGGGTTCTTTGGAAGAAAAAATGTTTCTTGATCTTTTTGCCGGGTCGGGCAGTGTCGGTCTGGAAGCCGTCAGCCGGGGGGCACAAAAAGTGCATTTTGTGGAGAAAAACAAAGATCTTGCTGCGTTGATTAAAAAAAATATTCAAACATGCTGTTTTGATAATAACTGCAATATAATTGCCAAAGATATTGAGCATGGTTTAAGCGATCTTTTTAAGAACAAATGTGAAGTTGATATTATATTTGCCGATCCTCCCTATAACCGGAATCTGATCGGAACAACGCTGAATCTTTTAAGTAAATATCAAATTCTCAAAGAAGATGGCGTAGTGGTAATTCAACACTCGATAAAAGAAAGCTTCACCGGCGCGATGGATCATAATATTTATCTGACAGATCAGAGAAAATACGGCGATAATGCCTTAACTTTTTTAAAGATGGAGAATAAATGATGCAGGAAAATTTCACGAATAGAGTCGCAATATACCCGGGATCATTTGATCCGATTACGAATGGTCATGTCGATATTATCAAAAGAGGTTTAAGGATGTTTGATGAAATCGTCATCCTGATCGCTTATAATCCCAACAAGGTTTATCTTTTTACCGTGGAAGAAAGAATGGAAATGATTCGGGAAATATTCAAAGATACTAAAAACGTCAGGGTGGATTGTTACTCCGGTCTGCTGGTTGATTATTTAAGAATTACAGGCGCGAATATCATATTGCGTGGAATGAGAGCTTTATCGGATTTTGAATATGAATTTCAAATGGCGTTGATGAATCGTCGTCAAACAAAAGATCTCGAAACCGTGTTTCTTATGAGCGGGTTCAAATGGTTTTATACAAGTTCCCAGTTAATAAAAGAAGTGGCCAGTCTGGGAGGAACGGTTAAAACTTTAGTGCCGGACAATGTTAATCAGAAATTAATGGAAAAATTTAATACGAACAATATCAAGGGGTAGTTTTAGCGATTGTCATCAGGAATGGCAAAAAGTAATTCATCGGAGTCTTTAGCAATTAAAGCTATAGCAAACGCTATTTGAGAGCCTGGGCAAGAGAAATCCGGCATTGGCGCGATTGACGATCAAGCTCTCCATCCATTGATTTATCATTCGAGACTTGGAATTTATTCAATCGCGCGGAATGGCCTTCCGGCAGAACCATTGTGTCTGCACTGTTGGCGGAGCCATTGAATTTAACCTTGATTTCACTTCCTCGTCAAAAAATAACTTTTTCGTTGAAGCTGAATTCAAGTGTCGTAAATTTATTTTGAATAAATTTGTTAGCGAGTTGGCTTTTGTGAAAAATTTATCTTTTATCAGGAGAAGAAAAACAAAAAAGATAAATCTTGGCTCTGTACCAATTGGTGGAGACGCTCCCATTGTTGTGCAATCAATGACCAATACCGATACGCGGGATATGAAAGCCACTGTCACGCAAATCAACGCGCTTGCCCGGGCCGGTTGTGAAGTCATCCGTGTCGCTGTGCCTGATCAGGAAGCTGCGCAGGCGATTTCCGCCATCAAAAAGAAAATTAATATTCCGCTGGTTGCCGATATTCATTTTAATTACCGTTTGGCGATAAATGCCATGAAGCAGGGGGTCGCGGGAATCAGAATCAATCCCGGCAATATTGCCCGGGATAAAATCCGCGAAATTGTCAGGGTGGCCAAAGAACGGCAAACAGTGATTCGTATCGGAATAAATTCCGGTTCTCTGCAAAAAGATTTGCTGTCAAAATATGGAGGCGCGACGTCTGATGCCCTTGTTGAGAGCGCGCTGCAAAACCTGGCACTGGTTGAAGATCTGGGCTTTGGCTTGATTAAATTGTCGTTGAAATCATCGGATGTTCCCAGTATGATTAATGCCTACCGCGCTATTTCGGCAAAAACCGATTATCCTTTGCATCTGGGAGTGACGGAGGCCGGATCACTGGTCAATGCCGCTATTAAATCCGCGTTGGGGATAGGCACTCTTCTTTATGAAGGTATCGGCGACACAATCAGAGTGTCTGTAACGGGGGATCCCGCATCGGAGATACCCCTGGCCTATGGAATTTTGCGCGCCTTGAATATCAGGAAAGTGGGACCCGAAATTGTTTCCTGTCCGACTTGCGGGCGCTGTGAAATCGATCTTTTAAATTTAACCGGTAAAATAGAAAAGGCTCTTGCCGGTAAAAAGGATTATTTGAAAATTGCGTTGATGGGATGTGTGGTTAATGGTCCCGGCGAAGCCGCGGACGCGGATATAGGAATTGCCGGAGGCAGGGGGCAGGGGATTCTTTTTAAAAAGGGGAAAGTCGTAAAAAAAGTTAACGAAAAAGACTTTGTGAAAGTTTTACTCAAAGAAATAAATATCATGAGGGACGAAAGGAAAAAGACTTAATGCGTTATTCAGAAATGTTTTTACCGACCGGAAGGGAAGTCCCATCCGATGCCGAAGTAATAAGCCACCAGCTCATGATCAGAGCCGGCATGATCAGAAAATTAACGAGCGGCATATATTCATACCTGCCTCTGGGGTATCGCGTTATCCGCAAGCTGGAACAAATTATCCGGGAAGAAATGGATAAAGCCGGAGCGCAGGAAGTTCATCTGTCAATGGTTCAGCCCGCGGAGCTCTGGCAGGAATCGGGACGTTGGACGCATTACGGAAAAGAACTTTTGAGATTTCGCGACCGCCACGACCATGAATATTGTCTGGGGCCGACCCATGAAGAAGTCATAACCGCTCTGGTCCGTAATGAAATAAAAACCTATCGCCAGTTGCCCCGCAATCTTTATCAAATTCAGACAAAGTTTCGCGATGAAGTTCGTCCGCGTTTTGGCGTGATGCGCTGCCGGGAATTCGGCATGAAAGACGCTTACAGTTTTGATGTCGATGAAGAGGGCGCGGAGAAAAGTTATGAGAAGATGTTTGCCGCCTATAATAATATCTTCCGGCGTTGCGGTTTACAATTCCGTTCGGTGGAGGCCGATTCGGGCAGCATCGGGGGGAAATATTCGCATGAATTTATGGTCATGGCCGAATCCGGAGAAGACGCAATCGTGTTTTGTGAAGAATGTTCATACGCGGCCAATCTGGAAAAAGCCGAAGTAGCGTGTCCGGAGAAAAAATTAATATTTGAAGAGGATTTTCTGCCCCTGCAAAATGTTTATACGCCGGAAGTTCGCACCATTGAAGAAGTCAGCGCTTTTTTGAAGGTGAAACCTCAGGACATCGTGAAAACATTGATATTCAATGCCGATGGCAAACCATACGCCGTGCTGATAGGCGGCGATCAGGAAGTCAACGAGATCAAAGTAAAAAATTATTTGGGCGCTTCCGAACTGGAGCTTGCCTCTGATGAAATGATCATGCAGGCGACGGGCGCGCCGCGTGGATTTGCCGGTCCCGTGAATATAAAAATCCCTATACTGATTGACTATTCAGTCATTGATATGATCAATTTTGTTACCGGCGCCAATCAGGAAAATTATCATACAAAGAATGTGAACATCGGCAGGGATTTTAAAGTGGAAGCCTTTGCTGATTTTCGCGTTATCACGGATAAGGACAAATGCCCGCGCTGCGGCGGCAGCATAAAATTCGCGCGGGGTATTGAAGTCGGTCACGTTTTTAAACTGGGAACAAAATACAGCAAAGCGATGAAAGCCGTGTATCTTGATAAAGACGGTCAGGAAAAAATCATGATCATGGGCTGTTATGGAATTGGTATCGGCAGGACGGTTGCCGCCGGAATTGAACAGAATAATGATGAAAACGGAATTATCTGGCCGATGCCCTTTGCGCCGTTTCATGTGATCGTAACGCCTGTGAATGTCAATGAAAAGGCTGTCATGGATGCCGCGGAGAATCTTTACAATTCAATGAAAGCCCTGGGTATTGATGTTATTTTAGACGATCGTGATGAGCGCGCCGGTGTGAAGTTTAAAGACGCGGAACTGATCGGCATTCCGCTTAGAGTTACCATAGGCCAGAAAAACCTATCTCTTGGAAATGTTGAACTGAAAATCAGAAAGACCGGTGAAAATAAGTTATACTCATTAGAGGAGATTGTGCGAGTCATAAAACAAATTATAGAACAGGAGTTAAATCCTGATATAATACAGCCGTAAGTTGTCGAACAGGCTAGAGACTTAATGCTACGTATTAATGATATTATTGATAAGGCTCAGACTTATCTTCCGCCCGAAGACCTGGAAATGATTGAAAAGGCCTATATCTACTCGGCCTCGGTGCATCAGGGACAGGTAAGATTATCGGGGGAACCGTATCTCACTCACCCGATGGAAGTGGCGGGCATCCTGACGGATATGAAAATGGATGCCGCGACAATTATCAGCGGATTACTGCATGACACCATCGAAGACACCCTGACCACCGCCGAACACCTCGAAAGAGAATTTGGCAAGGACGTGGCCTTTCTGGTCGAAGGACTGACCAAACTAAGCCGTATTTCTTTCGGCTCTCAGGAAGAAAGACAATCTGAAAATTTCCGCAAAATGATTTTGGCCATGTCCGCGGATATCCGTATTTTGCTGGTGCGCCTGGCCGACCGGATTCACAACATGAGGACTTTACAATATCATCAGAAGGAGAAAAGACTTTATATTGCCAGGGAGACTATGGATATATACGCGCCGCTGGCCAATCGTCTCGGAATAAATTCGATGAGAATGGAATTGGAAGACTTGTCTTTTCAGTATATCGCTCCCGACGCTTATAAAGAATTATCCGCGCAGATCGCCAAATCAAATGAAGCCCGCAATCGTTATACCGAGGAAGTTAAGAGCATCATTTTCAAGGAACTGGAGAAATATTCCATTAAATGCAAAGTTGAGGGAAGGGCGAAACACCTCTACAGCATTTACAAAAAAATGCACGAACAGCACATAAAATTTGACGAAGTTTACGACATCATCGCGTTTCGCGTCATCCTGGATTCCGATAAGGAAAAAACATGCTATGAGGTATTGAGCATGGTGCACGCCCTCTGGAAGCCCGTCCCCGGAAGATTCAAGGATTACATCGCTATGCCCAAGGCCAATAACTATCAGTCCCTGCATACGACGGTTATCGGACCCTATGGGGAGCGGGTGGAAATCCAGATCAGGACTAAAGCAATGCACGAATGGGCTGAAAAGGGCATAGCCGCGCACTGGCGGTATAAAGAAGGCCGGGCTCACAGAGACGATGAAGAAAACCAGATAAAAAAACTCAGAGAAGTCCTGGAAATACAGCAGGACATAAAAAATCCCAAGGAATTCATGTCCGACTTGAAGTTGGCATTATTTCCGGAAGAAGTTTACGTTTTTACGCCTCATGGCGATGTTAAATCTTTTCCCAAAGGCGCCACACCCATTGATTTCGCGTACAGCATTCATACCGATGTCGGCAATCAGTGCATTGGCGCCAAGGTGAACAGAAGTATCGTTCCGCTCCGGTATAAACTGCAAAATGGAGATCGCGTAGAAATAATAACTCAGGCGGGTCACCATCCCAGTAAGGACTGGTTAAAAAATGTCGTAACAACGAGAGCGATTTCCAAAATAAGAAACTGGATTAATTTAGAAGAAAAGAAAAGCAGCATGGCTTTAGGGCGCGATTTGCTGGAAAAGGAATTTAAAAGACATAATTTAAAAATTGTCAATTATATAAAGTCGGAAGAAATTAAAAAAGTATATGCCGGATGCAGTGTGACATCGCTTGATGATTTATTTTCACAGGTAGGCCTTGGCCGGATCTCACCCAGACGGGTTGTCAATTTTTTTCTGCTGGGCGCTGATGCCGAAATTACTGAGCCGGTTAAAGAAAAAATTAAGAAGAAAAAGCCGTCCTCCCCGTCGAGAGGCGTGTCGCTTATCGGCATCGACGACATAGACGATATCATGGTTAATTTTGCCAAATGCTGCAATCCCATTCCCGGGGATGAAATATCGGGCTATATTTCCCGGGGACGCGGCGTTATCGTGCACACAAACAAATGCCCCTATATTAAAAAAATGGACGCGGAAAGAATCGTAAATGTTCAATGGAGTTCCAAAGAAGATAATACTTATCCCGTACATATTAAAGTTGTTTGTGAAGACATCAAGGGAATATTGACGGAAGTCAGTTCGATCATTTCATCCTTTGACGTCAATATCAGTTACGCTCAGGTAGAAACGGTTAATATGATAGCCACCTGTAATTTTGTAATCGACATCAGCAGTTTACAACTGCTTAATCAAATCCTTTCGGCGATAAAACAGTTGAAATTTGTCAGATCAATCGAGCGTTTACATCATTTTTAAAAATAGCAGGAAGACAAATTGATGGTTGACAAACAAAGCGACTCTGCTATAAGCAAGCGCAACTTTAATATTGGTGATCATTATGTTTAATAAGAAAAATATGTGGCTGATTATCGGCATTTGTGTGTGTTTTATATTCTGCGCGGCATATGAACTGTCCGCGATGGGAAAAAAGCATGTCATCCTTGTTGATCCGGCGCACGGAGGGCAGGATCAAGGCGTCAAGTTGATGAATGATATTTACGAAAAAGATATAACGCTGGCAGTTGCTCAGTTAATAAAGAAAGAACTGTCTAAAGAAAGCAATCTGGAAGTCATTTTAACCCGTGATTCAGATAAGACGGTTTCTGAAGAAGACCGGAAAAAAAGCATCGAGAAAATTAAGCCGGACTTTTTTTTAAGTCTTCACGTTAACGCGGGATTCGGCAAGAATGCTTCGGGATTCGAACTCTATTACCAGGGCCTGAGTGAAGACATCGTTAAGGGAAAAAAGACGGCCAAAGACGATAAGTCGCAGGTAAAAAATAAATGTCTCAATGATTCGCTTGCTATGGCAAAAATTGTTCAGGAAAACCTGGATGCTTTGTTCCCGCGAAAAGGCAGGGGGTTGAGAAAAGCCGATTTACCGGTAACCGATGGCATACTTGTTCCGGCGCTGGTTGTGGAAATGGGTTTTGCGACAAATTCCGAAGACAAAGGTAAATTGCTTAATTTAAAAACACAAGTAGAGATTTCCAAATCTCTGGCAAAAAGCATTAAAACATTTTTCAGGTGATTTGTGATTGAGAGAACTTCAGGCAGAAAATTCGGCGAACTAAGACCGATAAAGATTACCAATAATTATTTGATGTGCGATGCCGGTTCCGTTTTAGTGGAATTTGGCAACACCAAAGTAATTTGCGCGGCTTCGCTTGATAATAAGACGGCGCCTTTCTTAAGAAATACGGGAAAAGGCTGGCTGACGGCGGAATATTCCATGTTGCCCATGTCCACCCAGACGCGGACAGCGCGGGAATCCGTTCGGGGGCGATTGGGAGGCCGGACACACGAAATTCAACGGCTGATTGGCCGGTCTCTTCGGGCAGTGACTGATTTAAACTCTTTTGGCGAGAAAACAATTTATTTGGATTGCGATGTCATCCAGGCTGATGGAGGAACGAGAACAGCGTCAATCACCGGCGCGTTTGTCGCGCTGGTGGAGTTATTTAAAAAAATGCGGCTAGACGGCCTGGTCAAAGAAATTCCCGTAAGCGATTATTTGTCGGCGATCAGTGTGGGTATAATAGATAATCAGGTTTTACTCGATTTGGAATACGAAGAAGATTCCCGGGCGGATGTGGATATGAATTTTGTCATGACCGGTTCAGGACTGTTTATTGAAGTACAGGGCACCGCGGAGCGGATTCCTTTCAACAAGGAACAAATGGCGCAGATGACAGACCTGGCCTCAAGCGGTATCCGGCAGATTATTGAACGGCAAAAAGAAATTGTGGGTGATCTGAGGGGATGAAAATAGTTTTTGCTTCCGGCAACGAAGGAAAAGTAAAAGAGATCACAGAAATGCTTGAAGGAATGGGAATCCGGTTGGTTTCTTTAAAAGATTACGCGGGCGTTCCGGAAATTGTGGAAGATGGGAAAAGTTTTCTGGAAAACGCTTTAATAAAAGCAAAGATCATTTCCGCCTTTACCGGTGAAACCGTTTTAGCGGATGATTCCGGATTGCAAGTGGACGCACTTGGGGGCGAGCCGGGTATTTATTCGGCGCGCTATGCCGGCCCCAAGGCAACGGACGACGACAATATAAATCTTCTTCTGACAAAATTAAAAGGCGTACCGAAGGAAAAAAGGACGGCTTCTTTCTGTTGTGCTCTTGTTCTGTATAACCCGGGCGGCAGTTATGAGAGCTTTGAATCGAAATGGGAAGGGTTAATCATCGAGGAGCGCCGCGGCGATAACGGCTTTGGCTACGATCCGGTATTTTTTGTGCCGGAACTAAAAAAAACTGCCGCGGAATTGCCTGCGGAAATAAAAAATAAAGTGAGCCACCGGGGGCAGTCTTTTGCGAAACTTAAAAAAGTCCTTGGTGAAAGATTAAAAAATTAGAAGTCGGGGCGTAGCGCAGCCTGGTAGCGCGCTTGCTTTGGGAGCAAGATGTCGAGTGTTCAAATCACTCCGCCCCGACCAATAACATCAATAACTTATATATATTATGTAAGTCAAATTTCCTTAATGGTAATCGGAAGACTAATTGGAGACTAGATAATAAGCTCTTTAAAATAAAAAAGGCGGCTAATCACCAGCTGCCCAGAATCAAGCTAAAATAATTTTTAGTTATTGCCGACCTTCCGCTTCAAATCGTTTAGCCATAAAAAGGCTTCTTTTTTGATTTGCTTCATCTTTGGATATATTTTCCTTAACTATTTTTCCTGTATCAGAATTATATTCCATATATGTAATACCTGCTATATATTGATAACCTGATTTATATGCTTCGTTTGGCCTTTCGCATGCAAAACCTACACGCAATCCAATAATATTATTATTTATTCTGTAATAAGGTTGAAGTGAAAAAGAATTTCGACTTTCCAATGATGTTGCGGGATCAATAATATTTGCAATCGCAAATGTATCTATATCGCTCATGGCAATTATTTGGGGAAGCATAAAATCGATCATTTCATTGACTGTTAAATTATTCTTAGAGCCTCGCACTAGTCGCGAATAATAATCATGCTTAATTATATAGACATAATTATGTCGTCCCTGCAATTCTGTTTGAAGAGTTTCTTTTGTCGGATAACCGTTTTTTGTTTCAATATTATAAGAAGCGCAGCTACATAAAATCATACTTGCCAATAAGAACAAAAACATTTTTTTCATAAATTCTCCCTGAAAATCTTCATATTATTTTGAAATAATTTTATTATTATCCTCTCATAAAATAATTTTGTCAACCCCTCAGAAGAGGGAATGTGCCGTGTGCTGTGCTACATTAACAAAGGCTGCAAATCATCTGTGGTTAGTAAGGCGCAAAAAAATATAGAAGAAAACTGATATTTCAAAACGTGATTCTATTTCACAATTACGAGATCATATCAATTATGTAACATTATTTCTTCAAAATATTATTTTCATTGACACAAAAAACCAATTATCTTATATTACACACAACTTATCATGTCAGAAAAGAATGCTTTACTTTATCCAAGGGGCATTATGACATCTCCAATTCCCAGAAAAAAAACAATATTTCTTGTCCGCCTGATGGTGATTATTACGTCGGCTTACTTTATTATTTTTTCACCGTCTGCCGGCAGAGGATTGGAATTCTACGCGTATATTTTTATCGCGTTTTATCTGATGACCAATTTGGTTGTTGCCTACATTCCTGAAAAATATTTTTTTGACGATAAAATCTTCTATGGGTTTATTTTGTGCGACAGCATCCTGCTGCCGGCCGGAATTTATGTTTCCGGATATGTCGGTTCGGAATTATACCTGATGTTTTTTTTCATTATCTCATTGACGACCATGAGTTCCAGCTTTGTATATCTGGTGATGAACACGATCTTCTTTTCCTTCATCTACTGCTGGCTGTTATATAAAAGAGATCTTTTAACAGGTCCTATGGCCGGCAGCTATTTGATCCAGATTCCCTTTATTGACATCATAGCGTTGTTTTACGGATATCTCATAACGACCCGGTTAAAAGATAAAGACGAGCGCATTAATGAAGTCCGCGAAAGATATGAGCAAATCGTTCAAGCCACTGATGTTTTGATGTGCATTGTTGATCAGGAAGGCAAGTTTTTATTTGCCAATCAAAAACTTGTCAAATTTTATGGATTTAAAGATGAAAAAAGTCTTTTAGATTTGACCATTTCGCAGGTTTATAATGAAGATGAAATCGAAGCGGAAAAATCGTTGAGCCATGTTAAGTCGGTCTATGAAAATGATGCCATGGTGCAGTATGAATTCTATGATAAAAATCATAACATATGGTTTGCCAATACACTGAGTCCGATAAGAGACCCCTCTAGTCATGATGTTTTCGCGGTTTGCATTATTTCAAAAGATATCACAGACCGGATTGAAAGAGAGAAAAATTTAAATGATACGGTTGAAATGTTGCGTAAAACCCGAGACCAGTTGATTCAAAAGGATAAGATGGCCGCTCTCGGACGGCTGGCATCCGGTATAGCGCATGAAATGAGGAATCCGCTGGAAATTATTAATATGGGAATGGATTATCTGGAAAACAATCTTCCGGAAAATGATCCCGGCATGAGTGAATCAATAGAAAGAATATTTAACGCGATTAACAGGGCCGAAAATATTATCAAAAATATTTTATCATTTGCAAGGCAATCAGTAGGCGAAATAACGCAAATCGCCATATGTCCATTACTCGATAACGTATTGACGCTTGCACAACAAACGATTCAGAAAAACGGCGTGAGCGTGCAACGTGACTATGAAAACGAATTGCTGGAAGTGGCCGGCGATTATAATATGATGCAGCAAGTATTTTTTAATCTTGTCAATAATGCGGTTGATTCCATGAGGGACGACAAAGATAAGAGATTAACGATTCGCGCCTATAAACAATTAGTCACTGAAGTGGGCTATAAAACCGGTTATCGCCGGGCTGATTATTTCAGCATGGGTGACGAAATGGTTGTTGTGGAAATATCGGATACTGGCAAAGGAATTCCAGAGGAGGTGCTGCCCAAAATATTTGAACCATTTTTTACGACGAAGGCCAAAAATGAGGGAACGGGACTCGGCCTCAGCATTGCCCATATGATCATGGATCGGTTATATGGCACGATTGATGTCGAGAGCCGGGTAAACCAGGGAACAACTTTTTTCGTGAAACTTCAGCCGAAAAGTAAATTAATAAAAATAAAGGAGATGTGAGATGTCCCGAAATATAAAAGTGTTGGCCATTGATGATGAAGCTGATTTTTGTTATTTTGTCAAAAAAAATCTCATGCAGTCCGGGATGTTCGATGTGGTTATCGCGACCAATGGCGCCGAAGGAATAAAAATGGCCGAGATGGAAAAGCCGGATATTATCCTGCTTGATCTGTTCATGCCCGATATGCCCGGCGAAGATGTTGCGGCGGCTTTGGAAGAAAACCCCTCTACGGCCAAAATACCGATTCTTTATGTCACAGCGCTTGCCACGAATGAAGATGTCGTTGAGGGGAAGGAAGATAAAATTGGAAATAACTATATTTTGCCCAAACCGGTACGGACAAAAAAACTGATCGAAACAATTGTTAAGATTTTAGGAGAAAAATCGTCTTAACAATGTCGTATATGAAAAAAATTGCCATTAACATGATGTGCTTTCATCGTGAAGCGCAGATGGAAGCTCCTAGACTGGCCGGGAAGTTTCTTCGATTCTAATGGGAAATTATAATTAAATATTCTCCCGCTTACCCTGCGGCCTTTGAAGGGGTTTCAGCCTGCTTACGAATTCAAATCTTCCCGCTAAACTAAAACCGCTCATTTATTTGATTAAATAAATATCAGCTGATGATTTTACGATATTTCCCGGGAGTTATTGTTGACAAAAAGAAAAGTAACTAATATTAAATCGCGAGCAGAAGAGTATCACGAATTATCAATAATCTTTATTATTCATTATCCTATGTATGAATGATGAATCGGAGCTTAAGGTTAAAGGAATGAAAAAAAATAGTTCGAAAAACACAAATAAAGTTATTCTCGTCACCGGTGGAACCGGCTATATAGGGAGTCATGCCGCAATCGCCCTCACGGCCGCGGGCTATAAACCGGTTATTGCGGATAATCTCTCAAACAGCAAGGCCTCCGTTCTGGATCGTATTGCGGAAATCACAGGCATTCGTCCGCCTTTCTATAAAATCAGCATACAGGATCGCACCGCCCTTGATGTGGTTTTTCAGGAACATCCCATTGCTGCCGTTATTCATTTCGCGGGTCTTAAGGCGGTGGGCGAATCAGTCATGGAACCTCTGCGTTATTATGAAAACAATATTGAAAGCGCCGTCTCTCTTTGCACGGTAATGTCGAAACGAGGTGTTAAGCGTCTCATCTTCAGTTCATCCGCTGCTATTTACGGAGAACCGCCTGTTGTTCCTGTCAAAGAGGATTGTACGCCGGCTCCTACAAATCCCTACGCCCGCTCAAAACTGATCATTGAGCAGATTCTTCAGGATGTCCATGCAGCAGACTCATCGTGGCGCATTATCATACTGCGCTACTTCAATCCTGCAGGCGCGCATGAAAGCGGCCTGATTGGCGAATATCCCCAGGGAGTTCCCAATAACCTCATGCCCTGCATAAGTCAGGTTGCCGTGGGTAGCCGCGAGAAAATTAATATTTATGGCAATGATTATCCCACATCGGACGGCACGGGAATGCGGGATTACATCCATGTTATGGACTTGGCTGAAGGTCACGTGGCCGCTTTGAAAAAGATGGACAAGACTGATTACCAAAACCCGTTGATTATAAATCTTGGTACCGGGCAGGGTTATACGGTTATGGAAATGCTCCGTGCCTTTGAAGAAGCATCGGGGAAAAAGATACCCTATCAAATTACCGGCCGCCGCTCGGGCGATGTCGCGGCCTGCTTTGCGGATCCTTCTTTAGCCATGAAACTTTTGAAGTGGAAAGCCAAACGCAGCCTTGCGGATATGTGCGGCGACGCGTGGCGTTGGCAATCGCGTAATCCGCGCGGTTACGAATAAAAATATTGGAGCATCTCCGCGACAAGCCGCGAAGATGCTCCGATTCATAAGCCATGATGCCATTCTGTATTTACCCGCTACTCATTAAACAGCAAGCAGAGGCTCTACTTCATTGCGGATTTTTTGCAGGCTCTCTTCAGATGTGGCTTCAAAACGTAAGACGATTACCGGCTGGGTATTGGAGGAACGCACCAGCGCCCATCCGTCGTCAAATGGAATACGTATTCCGTCAATATCAACAATGCCCGGTCTGTTTTGAAAATGTTTTTTAATTCTTTCCACAATTTCCGCTTTTTTGTTGTCCTCGCAATCGATTCTGATTTCCGGTGTGGCATAAGTTTTGGGCACATCAGAAAACAGCGTGCTGATTTTCTTGCCGGTATGGGAAAGAATTTCCAATAATCTCAGCGCCGCGTAAATACCATCATCATAGCCGAAGTAACGGTCGGCAAAAAAGAAATGTCCGCTCATTTCTCCGCCCAGCACAGCCTTTTCCTTTTTCATTTTTGCTTTAATCAGCGAATGTCCGGCCTTCCACATGATGGCCCGGCCTGAATGTTTTTTGATATCATCAAATAAGACCTGTGAGCACTTTACTTCGCCGATGATTGTGGAATGGGGCTTCTTCCTTAGAATCTCGCGGGCAAAAAGCAGCAGCAATTTGTCTCCCCAGAGTATTTCGCCCCCGTCACTGATGACGCCGAGACGATCGGCATCCCCGTCAAACGCGATACCCAAATCCGCTTTTTTATCGGCGACCAGTTTTATCAGCTCGGATAAATTTTCTTCTACTGTGGGATCGGGAAAATGATTCGGAAAATTGCCGTCAGGTTCGCAGTATATGGGAATAACTTCGCAGCCATAACGCTTTAAAAGGGGAAGAGCAAAGAGCCCTCCGACACCATTGCCCGCGTCAACAACGACTTTAATTTTTCTGTTGATTTTAATTTTTTTAAAAAGATAATTTTCATAGTTCGCGGAAATATCCTCCGACCGCGATGAAGCGCTGCCTTTGGAATATTTTCCGCGTTCCATGATTTTTCTTAATTCCTGAATCTGATCGCCATATATGGTGCTGTGGCCTACGCAAATTTTGAAACCATTGAACTGGGGCGGATTATGGCTGCCTGTGATCATAATGCCTCCTCCGACGCGCAGATGGCGAATGGAGAAGTAAAGCATGGGCGTGGCGCAAAGACCGATATCGATGGTGTTAATGCCGGAGGAATTAAGGCCCTTCATTAAAGCGTTGTGATAGGCCTCAGAGCTCAAACGGCAATCACGCCCGATGGTCATGTTTTTTATTCTGCGCCGGGCGGCATAGGTTCCTATCGTCCGGCCAAGGTTGAACACAAATTCTTCATTGAGATCTTCACCCACAACACCTCTGATGTCATATTCTCTAAATACGTTGGGATTAAACAATTGCAAAACTCCTTTTATAAGTTATGTTTTAAATTTCAGTGTCAATTCGTAAACACCGCTGTCCGATTTTCTATTGATATCAAATCCGCCTTTTTCGAAGACGTGGAGCATCGGCTGGTTTTCGACAAGAACATCAGCGGTGAATCCCAGTAAGCCTTGTCGTTTGGCAAGATAAGTCAGATATTGCAGCAGCGCGAATCCTATGCCGGAATTCTGCTGGTCGTCACGAACGGCAAATGCCACCTCAGCGGTATGAGACGTTTCATCAATCGCGTATTGGCCGACAGCGGCGATAAACTGGTTGGTCGGATCTCCCTTGACAACAACCAGCACAAGCTCTTTGGTATAATCGATAATTACAAAATTCTGCAGTCTTTCGTGCGGCATGTCTTTCCTAAAAGAAAGGAACCTTCTGTGAATGCTCCTGTCGGAAAGGGAATAGAAGAAATCTTTTAAAAGTGTTTCGTCGCTGATTTTAACCGGCCGGATAAATATCTGCTGGCCAGTCTTGGTCGTGGCGTATGTTTCCAGATCAGCAGGGTATTCGCCCTGTTTGCCGGGAATAAAGGCCTGGTCTTTAAAAATCAAGCCGCGTTTTTTTGCTTCTTCAATCAGCCATGGCCGGAATTTGGGATGAGCTATGGAAATTAATGCCATGGCTCTTTCCCGGATGTTTTTCCCGTGCAGGTAGACAATGCCGTATTCCGTTACGACATAACGTATGTCGGCGCGATTCAGCGTCACTCCCGCCTGCTCTTTCAGAGCGGGAACAATACGCGAAACCGTATCGTTACGAGAAGTGGATTTTAGCGCCAGGATCGTCGTGCCGTTTCTGGAAAATAACGCACCTCTCATAAAATCCTGATGTCCGCCGATACCGCTGTAAAAGACACCGCCTATTGATTCGGATGTCGCCTGTCCGGTTAAGTCTATTTCCAGCGCGCTGTTAATGGCGACCATGTTATCTATTTGAGCCATAATCAGAGGGTTGTTCGTATAGTCTAAGGTCCTAAATGATATGGAAGGATTATTATCGAGAAAATGATAAGTGCTTTTTTTCCCCATACTGAATGACGCGACAGTTTTACCGTGGTCAATTGTTTTTCTGGAGTTGTCAATAACACCGGCTTTAATCAAATCCACCAGGCCGTTGCTTAAAAGCTCGGTGTGCACTCCCAGGTTTTTTTTGTCGTACAAACTGGCCATGATGGCGTTGGGTAAACTGCCCCAGCCAACCTGAATGGTGTCGCCGTCCTGAATGAGGCGCGCTACATTTTTTCCGATAGTTTGAGTAACGTCGTTTGTTTGCGATTTTGGTACTTCTAAAAGCGGTTCATCATAAGGAATAATAAAATCGACATCGTTAATGTGTATGAAACCATCGCCGTGTATCCGGGGCATATTAGGATTTATCTGGGCAATAACAATATTTGCCTTTTCCGTGGCGGCTTTCACGATGTCCACACTGACACCGAGGCTCATATAGTGATGTTCATCCGGCAGGGAGGTTTGTATCAGCGCTATATCAATTTGGACGACGCCGCTGTACAGGAGGGAAGGAACCTGGGAAAGAGAAATAGGCGTATAATCAGCCATTCCCGCGTTCACGGAATCGCGCGTGCTATTGCCGATGAAAAAGGAATTATGACGAAAATTAGCTTTGTACTTGACGCCAGTGTAAGGCGCAAGGCCTAATGAATAAATATGGATAATTTCGGCGTCAAAAAAAGCTTTGGGGTTGGATTCCACATAACGTATCATCGCCTGAACCAGGTATTGCGGCTCGCCGCAACCGGAAGCAACAAAAATATGATCACCGCGGCGAATATGGCTGAAAATTTCATCTTCCGAAACAAATTTTTCCGGATATACTTTTTTGAAGCCATCAAGGTATTCTAGAAAAAATTTCGGTTCCATAATAGCCTCCATTTATTATTGTGTTTTCGGGCAAAACTGATTTTTTGGCATTATCTCGTATGGCTTTGTGCCATTATAGGTAAAATAATGCTGCCTGTCAATTAAAGACAGTTCTACGTAAAAATCATTTGATGATATCTAATACATCCGCGGCCTGCGGCAAAATAAGATCGGCTCCCGCCTCTATGAAGTCATGTCTTTGGCAGCGTCCGGTGAGTACGCCGCAGGTCCAGGTTCCGGCATTACGGCCGGCTTTAATATCCAGAGGATGATCGCCGATCATTAGCGTATTTTGAGATGAACTTCCCAGCTTATTTAAAGCCATATTCAAATGTTGGGGGTGCGGTTTAACGTTCTCAACGTCATCCCGGCAAACAACGACCGGACAATAGGACAGGATATCAGGGAATACCATTTTTATAGCTTTCGTGCAATTTCTGGATATTATGCCAAAGGAGATTTCGCGCGACTTAAGCGATCCGAGCAGTTCTTTGGTTTTGCCAAACAGTTCACCGTTATTTGCAGCTTCTACTTCTATTTTTTCAATGATGGCGTTAGCCTCTTTGGCAAACTTTTTAGCATATTCTTCCGAGCGCCGATTTAGTATCATCGCCGCGCCGTGAATGGTTTCTAAAACATAGTCTGTCTGCAAATCATTAACGCCGTAAGATAAAATAAGTTCCCGGACAGCCTCGCGCATTTGAAGGAAATCAATATTTAATTTTGCCAGTGTTCCGTCAAAATCAAAAATGATGGTTTTTATGGTTGTTTCTTTAATCTTTAAGCTGGCCATGAAATCAGTCTTTCCCGGAGATATAATTAAGAGTCAAAACTTTATCTAATATTCTGGATGAAGAGGAAGAGGGCAGGCTGTCGCCAAAAATAATGCGCAGAAAATTGGTGATAATATTAAATGTCGCGCCCCAAAGAATATCTTCGCCGCTTCGGCCATCGGGAATAACAAGGCACGGCATTTGATATTGCAGCGGTTCGATATCTTTTCCCAGAGCTGTTTTGATATCCAGCACGGCGTAATTATCGCTATTGAAGAAAAAGCTGAGAGGAATTTCCAGTACCTTTTCTACTTCTGAATTTAATTTATAGGTGAAAGATTTTGGCGTTAAACAGACAACGGGGAAAATGGTTCTGGTGAGTACCGTTAGAGAATAGGAGGGCAGGGCGCCCAGCCAAACTATGTTCAAAGGGTTTAAACCTATTTCTTCCCATGCTTCTCTCAAGGCGGTGGATAAAAAAAGGCGAATCAAAGAAATGGTCTGAGGGTCTTCGCGTTGGATATGATTTTCAGTGAGGCTTCGCATGGTGGAAATAATTCCCATTTTTAAAAAACAGCTTAAAATGTTATCCAGCCTGGGCTGCAGCATGCCGCCGGGGCAGCTGATGTCTCCGGCCTGAGATACCTTTTCCGACCGTTTAATAAGTTGAAAAACATACTCAGACTTGCCCTGAATGGTTTTGTAATTAATCAATAAAACCACCCCGGCTTTAAGATGGTGAGAGCCTTCCTTTCTGGATTTATCAATTTGGAGATTTTTCTCTTTGTAATCAACAGGAACAGCGGCTAATTGATCCTTAACAAAACGGGGGAACATATCTTTGCTCTCAAGCAGAGTTAAATCCATAATAAATATCCTGAGAATTTATTTTATCATTTCAGCGATTATTTCATTATACCAGCATCTTACCGGGAATAAATCCATAAAACCGCAATGACCGCCAAACTTTTGCCTCGATATTTTTAGAAATTCATTTTCCTGTATTTGGCGGTAGTCTTCATACGGTATCACTGGATCATCTTCCGATATAAATATTGTAACAGGAATATTCAGATTTTTAAAAGAATCATTTTTCAATGTGTATAGTTTAAAATAGTCGCGATAATTTGGCATGTCGGGGAAGTAAGGCATAATTTTTTCTGTAAGATCAATGCATGTTTTGGATTTCAGCATTTTGCTGAAATCATACTTGTCAGGAAAATACCGCTGTTTTTTAATTAAAGACCGTTTCCATTTTTTTAAAAAATATTTCCGGTAAAGCGGATAACCATGATCAATGGTCAGAGTGGTTTTATAAGGGTCAATCGGCGGGCTGATGGCAAAAACTTGTTTTAAATTTGCTATCGGCATCCGGTAATGCGTCATTGCGATACGCAGGGCGAAATTACCGCCTATGGAAAAGCCTATCAGGTATACGGGTTTATTTTCGGAGAGCCCGGATAAATAATTTACCGATTCAAATGTTTCTTCGAGCAGAGCTCCGTGAAAAAGACCTTCATTAAGATGGTGTGAGTCTCCGTGATCCCGCAGATTCAGACGGCAGATGGAAAAACCGATATTGTAAAAATAATCTCCGGTCGCCATAATATAAGCCGACGATGAAGATCCCTCCCATCCATGCAGGAGAATAATCAACCCTTTGGACGCGGGATGATGGGAAAAAAACGATAGTAATCTGGAACCGGTGGAAGTTTTGATTATTATTTCACGGGATTTTTCAGCCATGGAATTCTTCCAGGGCAGGCGCAGATGCGAGCTGGCCATAATAGACTGGAAATGCGTATTGCGAAAAAAGAATGATGGCTTGAACATTTGATCAATAGTTTTTGTGCTTTTTTTCATGGGATTCTACGAAAAATATGACATTTATGAATTCGCAAGAAAGCATTCCCCTTCGCGAGCGATCGGGCAAGCAGGAGAATGCCGGACTCTATATAGTTTTCCAGGAATCGAAGATTCTCCCCGGCATGCCAAAGGGAGCTTCAACAATCCACATCTTTGATAAAGCAAAGTTTTGCGATTTAATCAAGAATTATTGAAACGTCTATAAATACGTCTATTTAATCTATCCGGGAAGAACAATACCTTTGACACAGTAGATTTATTTTAGTATTAGAAAAAGACATCAACTTGAAGTTGACGTATTGAAAATGAAAGTGTTTAAAACAAACAATTTCTTTGAAGCCAAACGAAAGGAGGATGTTATGAAAAAGATTTGTATATTAGTAGCCACAGTCATGCTAACAGCCTTCGTGACGGTTGCGCAGGCGGAAGTTAGAGCCGGTGGTTTGCCCGAAATGAAAATAGATAATAGTATTAAAGATTGCAGCTGTCCCCCCTGTTGTCCGCCTCCAGTAGTCGTTGAAGAACCTCCGCCCCCGCCACCACCTCCGCCAGTGCGTGAGAAAGTTACCATAACGCTTAATGTAGAATTCGATACGGCGAAGTCGGTTGTGAAAGACAAATATTATGACGAGATTAAAAAAGTAGCTGATTTCATGAAGGAATATACGGATACAAATGCTGTTATTGAAGGTCATACCGACAATGTAGGCAAGGAAGCCTACAATCAGCGTTTGTCCGAGGAACGCGCTAAAAGTGTGCGTCAATACCTGATTGACAAATTCGGTATTGATGGGTCTAGGCTTACTACGGTCGGTTATGGATTTAGCAGACCTATTGCCAGCAATGACACGGCGGAAGGGCGACAGAAGAACCGCAGAGTTGTGGCAGTTATGGAAGCTGTGCGGGTAAAGTAAATTTATAAAAAATCATAATAGAAGACGAGGACCTCGTAACCATTTCAAGGTTATGAGGTCCTCGTCTTAGGACAAACCATATTAAGACTTAAATATTTTTCAGGGTAATCACACAAAAAAATTAATAAAAACATTAATAATGCCTTTGACATAACAGGCTTGTTTTAGTATTAGAAAGCGGCATTTATTTGAAACGGATGTGTTAAAAATGCAGTAGTTATTTAGAAAATTAATTACTTTAAAGTCATTATGAAAGGAGAGTCTTATGAAAAAAATTGGAATTTTAGCGGTAATCATAATGCTGATGGCTGTTGTAGGGGCAGCACAGGCGGAGGTAAGGGCGGGCGGTTTGCCTGAAATAAGTGTGGATAGCAGAATCAAGAACTGTGACTGTCATCTTTTTCCCGAATGTTGTGCAAAACAAGCGCCGGCCACAATGAAGGAAAAGGTCATCATAGAGCTTAATGTGGAATTCGATACCGCGAAAGCCATTGTCAAGGAAAAATATCATAACAACATTAAAAAAGTAGCCGATTTCATGAAAGAGTTTCCCAATACACATGCTACAATTAAAGGTCATACCGACAATGTAGGCAACGCAGCCTACAACCAGGGGTTGTCCGAGGAACGCGCCAATAGCGTAAGAAAATACCTGATTGAGAAGTTCGGGATAGATGGATCCCGCATTACCGCTGTCGGTTACGGACTGACCAGACCTATTGCCAGTAACGACACGGCGGAAGGGAAGCAGAAGAACCGCAGAGTTGTTGCAGTTATGGAAGCGGTGCGGATAAAGTAAAATTATAATAATTTTTTTATAAAGAAAATAAAGGCCTCATGACGGGTGTAAAGTTGTGGGGCCTTTTTTTAGAACAAACGGCTATCTAATTACACTCTTTTTAATGATTATATATGAAAAAAATCAAAGAATACCTTTGACATGAATGAGTTATTTTAGTATTAATATAAAATATTATTAAAACCGGATGCATTGAAGGGGCAGAATTTTAAAAAATAATTACTTTAAAGTCATTATGAAAGGAGAATCGTATGAAGAAGATTGGAATTTTAGCGGTTATCATAATGCTGATGGCTGTTGCAGGGGCGGCACAGGCCGAAAGAGCTGGTGGTTTACCTGAATTGAAAATGGATAGTCGTATCAGCGACTGTCCCAACTGTGTGGTCACCATCGCTCTTAATGTGGAATTCGATACTAACAAGGCCGTTGTTAAGGAAAAATACAATGGTGAAATCAAGAAAGTGGCAGATTTCATGAAAATGTATCCCAAGACGACCGCTGTGATCGAAGGCCATACCGACAACGTCTACACAGCGGAGTACAATCAAAAGTTGTCCGAGGCCCGCGCCAACAGTGTCCGGCTATACCTGATCAATCATTTTGGAATCAAGGCGTCCCGTCTGTCTGCTGTCGGATATGGACTGACTAAGCCCATTGCCAGCAATAACACCGAGGAAGGAAGGCAGAAGAACCGTAGAGTTCAGGCTGTCATCAAAGCGATGACGACAAATTAACTCTGTTAATGGTTTTAGAACATTGAAAGTCATAAGAGCCCCATGGCCGCTTTGAGGTTATGGGGCTCTTTTTGTAGGTATTATCCTTTGTGAAAAGGCATAAAGCGTCTGGATATGATATGCTCTTCAGGTGGTGTGTATCGGTTTGTTGCGTTATGGTGTCAATTATTTTTTCAAAATATTGGTTTTGGGCTGAATGTGCGGGGGGGACTCCAGCATCACTTCATCGAGTAAGACGTTGACACTCTCGTTTATGAAGGGAGCGTACTGATCGCGGGCTTTCTTCTTAATCTCCGCAGATGTCTCTATCTTCCTGCCGCCGTTTTCCTTCTCCATCTCCTTGCGCAAGTCGGCGAGTCTGATTACGCCCTTTTTGCCGGCGGCCTCCTTGTTATTCTTGATAATCTCGGCAAACTTCGGATCTTTGGCTACTCGTGCCATGGACCTTTCTTTAAGTTTCATGATCAATGGCTGGTCTACAGCAATCCACAGCGGTGCGGTTCCTCCCGGCACACCGAGGAAAGGCGCGATCCCCTGAGCCGGAAGCGGATAATCCAACGCGGTTTCTCCAACATCTTCGAGAATAAACCATATCGGCAATTGTACATCCGCTTCCACGCCAATTTTTTGGGTGGATTTGCCACCGGGCAGGAAGTACAGCGCCGTGGTGATCTTCATACCGCCCAGATCTGAAGACAGAGGCGCCAATACCTGCACGGATCCCTTGCCGAAAGTGTGGTCCTGTCCGACAATAATCGCTCTATGATAGTCTTTTAAAGCGCCCGCCACGATCTCACTGGCCGATGCGCTCAAGCGGCTTGTCAGCACGACAAGCGGGCCCGTATAGACCCATCGTGGGTCTTCCGCAGGGAACTTGATCACTTTGCACTCGTCGCCTTCCGTATCACATACAGCCGAACCGTTGGCTAGAATTGTTATCTGGCCAAGTCTGTCTCTGGTCGCTACCACTCCGCCCTTGCCAATGAAAAGCCCGACAATGCGTACTGCCTCCGTAAGCAAACCACCGCCATTGCGCGAAAGATCCAGCACGATCCCATCGACATGCTGCAGTCGGGCTTTGGCAAGAAGTCTTTTCACGTCCTCGTAACTGGACTTGCCTCCTTTCTCCCCGCCGTAGAAGGAAGGAAGATCGATTACGCCGAAGCGGTATTGCCTGTTGCCGCCTTTTCGTATCTCGTAAGAAATCTTCGCCTCCTGGTCCTTTATATCGATTTTCTCACGCGTAATGGTGACGTTGAAGCGTTCATTGCGCTCCGCCTGCCGCAGGATTGTCAGGGTTACCTTTGTGCCCTTCTTGCCGCGGATCAGGCTGACGGCATCGCGCAGGTCCATGTCGATAATGTCAACGGGCTTTTCCCCTTCCTGCGCCACGGCTATGATTTTGTCTTTTGGATATAACAGGCCTGATCTTTCGGCGCTTCCTCCCGGAATGAGCTCTTCGATGACCGTAAAGCCGTTGTCGCTTCTCAGAACCGCCCCAATACCTTCAAGGGAAAGCTGCATCTGAATCTGGATATCCTCAAGTTCTTCGGGAGACAGATAGCTGGTATGCGGATCCAGCGACAGGGCGAAGGATTCGGCGAAGTTCTTTATAAGTTTTTCGGGATTGCGCTCTACTACCCGCATGGTCTGCAGTTCATAGCGGTGAATCTGCTCCTTTTTGGCCTCCGCCATATCTACGCCGGTCAGCAGAGCGTTTTCGATCTGGAATTGCACAACTTTTCTCAGAAGTTCATGCTTTTCCGCCGCTGTCTTCACATAGGGCCGCTTCTTGATGTCTGTGTTCATCTCCACAGTATCGTCGAGCCGGTAGTCAGGTCCCAAAATCTTTTTGACAATGGCCTCGTTTTCCCGCGCCCGCGCGACGAGTATGTCATAAACCTGCTCAAGCGAAGTGCAGTCGCCCGATTGCAGGCCGTTAAACCCATTTTTCAACACCTCTTTCAGCATTTTGACATCGGATTCGTAGAGGAGCGTTTTAGAGACATCAAGACTCTTAATCATCTGGTCGATCGTGTGCGTCTTGATCTCCCCGGTCATGCTCTTCATTGCGTAATGGTTGGCCAGAAACTTATCCATCAGCATGGGAAGAAGGCGGCAGGAAAGGTTTTCAGCTACGGAGGAAACGGGCAATAGCAGGACAACCAGCAAAATCGCCAGCAGCCTTCGGAAGGTAAAAAGGAATCTAGGCTTGTTTCCTGAGGTTGCGCTGCTTCTATGCTGATTATTCCCGGAGGGATTCCCGGTCGGATTTTCTACGCTTTTATCGAACATACTCTCTCTTTTTTTTTTACCTCACCGTGGGGTGGGACTGAGCATTCTTTTTCTCCATGTGACAAATTATGTTTGTTAACGATAGAATGGCAAAGGCATTATGTCAAGAAAAAAGGAAGATTGCGTGCGATTTGAGTTGAATATATGCGCGAGCGAATACGGAATATATTCATTCCAAAGTATCGAAGATTTTCCGCTGTTTTTATAATTCCACGCGTTTATGTCACATTTTGATACATATTGATTATTTTTTTAATCCTGTGATAATGTAAAAAAACAGGTTGAAGAATTTACGGTCATATCATGAAAAATATTATGCAGGTATTCTTGTTTCTATCCCATCTGTCATCCGACGAGATCATTAAAGAATTTAAAAATATCCGCCGGTCTATTGAAAGCATGAGTGAAAATGCGGGCGAAAATACGGGACAGGCATTTTTTCTTTATGATGCAACCCGAAAAATCGTTCCTGATGGGATAAATAAACTCTCTCCATATCTATATTCAGATGAATGCCTGTCTTCTCTGGGGTATCCCACTATAGGAAGAACGATCATTCCCGGCCACGCGCACTTTCCCCTGTTTAAATTTTTTCTGGATAAGCCCGATTACGACTACTATTGGGTGATTGAATATGACGTAAGATTCGCAGGCGATTGGCGATTGTTTTTTGATTCATTCATAAAAACAAACGCTGATTTTTTGTCCTGTCATATTCGATCAAATTCGGATGAGCCATTCTGGCCCTGGTGGAAATTGAATCATCCGCGGGAATACATTCCATTAAAAGACAGACTTCGTTCATTTAATCCCATATATAGACTATCGAATCCCGCGTTGTCATTTTTACATACGGCATTCAAAAACGGATGGTGCGGCCATCATGAAGTTGCGATTCCGACATTGCTTCAGCATCATGGATTCACTATCCGGGAACTAAGCGGCGAGAGCAGATATACCGTTTCGGGAATGGAGAATAAATTTTATTCCAATTCGGAGTCTAACCCGGGAGGGATGTTATCCTGCAAGACGATGCGCTATCGGCCGGCATTCTGGCGATGGGGACGTGAAAGCAATAAATTATATCATCCGGTAAAACCCCTGAAACCAGCCCTCCATGATAACCTGCTTTATTATAAAGATTTATGGAAATATACACGGGGCTATTTCACATCATGCGGAGGAATGCTTTTCAAAAAGAACGCCAGAAAGAGCTTGACGCCACAGCGGCAACTGTCATATTTTCTTTTGAACATTCTTGACCACTGTAATCTTCGGTGCAAAGGGTGCGACCATTTTGCCGCTATAGCCGAGAAGAGATTTGTGTCGTTGGAGAACATAAAAAAAGATCTTGCCCGGATGTCGAAAATTCTGAACGGCGGGATTCCAATCATAGGGATTATGGGAGGAGAACCGCTGCTTCATCCACAATTAAAAGAAATATTATTTTATGCCCGATTTTTCTTCCCCAAGACAGTGCTTCGGCTTGTAACAAACGGACTTTTGTTGCCAAAGCAAGACGAAGATTTTTGGCGGACTTGCCGCGAACAAAAAATCCTCATTGTCAATACAAAGTATCCTGTTAATTTGGATCACGATGCTATAAAAAAAATCGCGGCTGCTCAAAATGTAATGTTTGAGTATTATGAAGATACCGGAGATATCATAAAAACTTCTTATAAGATTCCTCTGGACATCGAAGGAAGCCAGGATCCGCGAAAGAGTTTTATTAAATGTTTTCATGCCAATGCGCTTCCGCTGTTGATGGAGGGCAAATTATACGCGTGTACGGTTGCGCCCAATGTTCGTCATTTCAATAAGAGATTCGGAACACACCTGGAACTGGAAGATTCCGATTCTCTGGACATCCATCATGTAAACAATGCGTCAGAGATTATCAATTTTTTATGCAGTCCAAAACCATTCTGCCGTTATTGTGATGTCAATAATCGGTCATACGGTCATAAATGGGAGCGGTCAAAATTTGAGATCGGTGAATGGGTGACATAGGAGACGGCTATTTGACTTATTCAGTTAAAAATATCTTGAGAATATTACCGGGCAAGTTGTATCAAACATTCAGAAGTTTGTTAAGAATATTACCGGATAAATCGTTTGTCAGTTTGCAATATTTAAAATATCATCATCATCTCCTCGATTTGAAAAATCCGCGCACATTTAATGAAAAACTGCAATGGTATAAACTGTTTTACAGAAACCCTTTGATGACTGATTTAACTGATAAGTATGAAGTGCGAAAGTACATTGAAAGTAAAGGGCATGGCGGTCTGTTAAATGATCTGTTTGGCGTGTATGATGATCCTGATGCCATAAATTATTCCGAACTGCCGAAAAGTTTTGTGCTCAAGGCAACTCACGGCTGCGGCATGAATATAATCTGCAAAGATAAAGAGAATATTAATTGGGAAGAATACCGCAAAATAACAGCAAAATGGTTGAAAATTAATTATTTCAATTACGGACGGGAATGGGCCTATAAAAATATACGCCCCCGCCTTGTCTGTGAAAAATATTTGGAAAATGAAGAATTTAACGAACTGATTGATTACAAATTTTATTGTTACGCGGGTGAGCCGAAAGTCCTTTTTGTCTGCACCGGGAGGTACAGTGACGAAGGCGTTAAGTATAATGCTTATGATTTATACTGGAACAGAATATACGTCAATAAAGGAAAAGCGAGCAGCAATCTGATCATCGAAAAACCGGACAATTTGAATTTGATGATAGATATTGCGCGAACATTATCACAGGGATTTCCCTTCATGCGCGTCGATCTTTATTCGGTAAAAGGAGAAATAACATTCGGTGAACTAACGTTTTATCCCGATAATGGACTTAACCCTTTTACGCCCGATGAATATAATTATTTTTTTGGCGATTTTTTAATTCTTCCAGCAAAGAGAAAATGGCAGACTCTGAACATATAAAGACTTACAATATTCTGTAAAGATGTTAAAATATATTATAGGAACTGCAGACATCAGTTTTGTAATTATTGCGGAAATTTTTCTGCCCAATTTAGACGTTGCTTTACTGATAAAATACTAAGCAAGTTTATATTATGTAAGACGATGCCGGAAGATAATAAAAAGCTGAAATCATCATTTGTCCAATCAACGGCAGAATGGCTGGGTATAAACCGGGCCGTGGTCGCCGTTCTGGTCGTCACCGCGGGTATGGGGCTTGCCGAAGAAATCTGGCGCAACTTTCTTTCTCTCCATCTTAAGGATACAACCGGAGGCGTGCTTACGGCCGCCAAATACATGGGTATATTTGCCATGCTTGTCAACCTCATGGAAGGCTTCGGCTATATCATCGGCGGACAGGTTGCCCATCGCCTCGGCGCGCGCAGCGCCATGCTGGTTTCGGCCCTGCCCATGGTTCTGGGGTTTTCAATTTTGCTCGCGGCGCATCAGCCCTGGCTCATTATTATCGGAGCTTTGTTCATTACCAACTGGGAACCGCTTTCAGTTCCGGCGACATTCGAGGTCGTGGGCAATGAAGTGGCACAGAACCGGCGCACCATCGCGTTTTCGATGCAAAGCATACAGAAGCGCATGCCCAAAGTCTTAGGACCGCTTATCGGCGGATTAGTGATGATGATCGGTTACTGGCTGAACCTGATTCTGGCATTCGGTCTGGTGTTTATTACAAGTTTGATCCAGTTTCGTTTACTCAATAGGCTGAAGCCGACAACGGACCCTGTAAAAATTCCTATCAGGCAGTTGCTGCGTGAAATTCCGCAGGATTTGCGCCGGCTGCTCACAGCCGAAATTATTCTACGCTGGGGCGACTGGTTTGTGCGCGATTTTGCCGTGCTATATGTCGTGGGCGTGCTGCTGCGCAGCAAGGCGGAGGCAGGTGTTCTGCTGGCCATAACAAGCCTCACTGCACTTGTCACCTATATTCCCATCGGCAAGCTTGTTGACAGGGCAAAAAGCCCCAAGCCCTTTATCGGAATCACCTTTGTCTTCTTCGCCCTGTTTCCCATTAATCTGGTGCTTTTGCCACGCTATCTTCCCGGATTCGGCATTTCGGTAATGGCAGCGCTTGTGATTGTTTTTATTCTCAACGGACTCAGGGAACTGGGCGAACCGGCGCGTAAAGCGCTCATTTCAAGCGGTTTTCCCAAAGAGACGCGCGCCCGATCCATAGGGCTCTATTGGGGATTGCGATCATTCGCGTTCTGTCCGGCGCCTCTGGTTTCCTATTTTCTCTGGAGTAAGATCGGCCCTGAAGCGACGTTTCTGATCGGCGGCATTATAGGCGTGATCAGTACGATCTGGTTCTGGATAAGAGTCAGAATCAACATCAGGGTCATATCGTAGAAGATCCGCTGTCGTAAAAGCATTTCTGTAAATATAGACGAAGAGAAATAATCCTATGGTTTTCATTGAATAATATTTTCACTTTTCTAGGGAAAGAAGCATATGGATATCCGCATTCCCATTGCCATGGCCACAGATGAAAATTACGCCATGCCCACGACAGTAACAATCACATCCATACTGGAAAACGCCTCAGAAAATACGGTTTATAATTTTTATCTTCTGGTGCCCGGCGTTTTTTCCTCACAAACTGCCGAAAAGATCGCTCTGATAAAAGTTGCGTATCCCCATTGTGATATCCACTTTGTTAATATGAAGGATAGTTTCTCCGATATCTTATTACGAATAAATTATGTAAAGAAGCCTACCTGCTACCGCCTCATGCTGGCTGATATTCTCCTTCAATGCGACAAATGTATTTATCTCGACAGTGACGTTATCGTCCAAACTGATCTTACTGAATTATTTTCCATAGATTTGGATGGCTTCTATCTGGGGGGTATCAAAGACGTTGATTTCAATGATCCATTTCAGAAAAATGATGAACGGTACAAGGAAACCGGTCTTTGCGCTCAGAGCAATTATATCAATACCGGCGTATTACTGATGAACCTGAAAAAAATCCGCCATGAAGGACTGACCGGTAATTTTCTCAGGGAAATAAAAAAAGGATATAAATTTGCGGACCAGGATGTATTGAATATAACCTGCCTGAACAAGATAAAATATCTTCCGGTAAAATACAATATGATCAGTTACCTGTATTCCGAAATAAAGCCTTATCGTGTCTATCACAAAGATGAATTCGATGAGGCAAAAAAAAATCCCTTGATCATTCATTACGCTGCTTCATACAAGCCGTGGCTGTATTACGGTCTTGAATATGATGACCGGTGGTTCAAATATTTTAAAATATCTATATTTAAATCGCAAAACCTTAAAAGAAAAAACGGTAAATTAAAAATATTCTCTGATAAGCTTTTCCGTAAAATGAATTATCCTGTTATCTTGATAAAGATATTTTTAATGTATTGGAAAACGCAGGGACTGCTTTTTGCCTTGCGAAAAGTAAAAAAGAGGCTTTTTAAACGCTCTTCAATTATATTTTAGGCAAAGCCCCTGGACTGGGGCAGTTCCACAAAAAGAATTTACTAAAAAAATTTATGCCGTACAATGAGCATAAAAAAACCGTTTAGAGGCGTAATCGCTAAAAATCCGTCGAAAAAAGAGAAATGATAATATTATCCCATTTTTTTAAAAAAATAATTTGTGTTAAGTTGCAATGTTAAGTATTATAGTATAATCTAAAACAAATAGGATGAGAGGAGGTTATTACGGCTATTCATCTCGTACAGTTGCTGGAAGAAGCTGTTCAAAGACATCCTGAGCGCACGGTTCTGATCAGCGAAAAGCAGCATATCACCTACGGACAGCTAAATCAGGCCATAAAGGCTATTGCCGGTTTAATAAAACAACTGGGAGTTGGCAAAGGGGATAATGTAGCCCTTATGCTCCCGAATATTCCGGAATTCGTATACAGCTATTTCGGCGTGCTGAAAACAGGCGCGGCGACTGTTCCGCTTAATACATCTTCCACTCCATTTGAACTGATTTATCTGCTCAACGATTCGGATTCGAAAATATTAATTACTCAGGCATCTCAGGTAAAAAAATACCAGGAAATCAAAGACAAACTTTTGTCCTGTCATCATATCATTTCAGTAGACTCATTAAACGAGAATGGAGAATTGCTTTCCGGAGCCGGTTTCGATGATTCATCTTCGGTGGAAATCAAACCGGAAGATCCGGCCCACATAATATATACAGCCGGATTGACCGGCAGGGCGATGGGCGCGGTGCTTACTCATCATAATTTGTGTTCCGAACTCAATATGATTCAGCCTATTTTTCGAAGAACGCCGGACGATATAGGCCTTTCGCTGATACCACTGTTTCACTCTTTCGGGGCCACCGTGAATATGCTTAACGTCGTTCAGGCGGGCTGTTCCACCGTTATGATGGACAGATTAACCATGGACAGTCTTTTTTCCGCCATCGAAAGAGAAAAAATCACTTATATCGCGGCCGTGCCGCGCCTTTACATCGGCATGATATTTTATGATAAAGCGGCAAAATATGATGTGAGTTCTTTGAAGCTTTGCGTCACCGGAGGATCAGCCATGCCGCGCGAATTTCTGCCTGTTTTCGAGCAGAAATTCGGCGCGCGCATCCTGGAGGGCTATGGCCTGACGGAAGCATCCCCTGCCTGTTCTTTCAACAGGATCGAGTATGTATCGAGGCCGGGCTCCATAGGCACAGCCCTCGACGGAATTGAAATAAAAATTGTTGACGACAATGGCCGCGAACTTCCCCGCAATGAAATCGGAGAACTGATCGTAAAGGGCGATAATGTCATGAAGGGATATTACAAAAACGAAGCGGCCACGGCCGCCGTAATAAAAGATGGCTGGCTTTACACCGGAGATCTGGGCAGAATGGATGAGGAAAATTATATTTACCTGACCGGACTCAAGAAAAGAATGATCATCACCAGCGGATTCAATGTGTACCCCCGTGAAGTGGAAACGGTCCTGAATATGCACGAGGCGGTTCAGGCCTCACGCGTGTCGGGTAAAGCGGATTTGATGCGCGGTGAAATAGTAAGAGCGCACGTTGTTCTCAAAAATGGATATTCCGCGGACGAAAAAGAAATCATTCGTCATTGTAAAACATATCTTTCCGGTTATAAAGTTCCGCGCGAAGTTGAATTCGTGTCCGAGATATCCGGTTTGGCAGACAATGAAATCGAAAGCGGGCTCGCCCAATAGATTGCACGTGGGTTAAATTCTCTATTCCTTAAAAGATAATTCCTCAAGTATCGAAGAAACTCCCCGGATGGCCGCGGAAGATCAATATCGCATGAAAGGAAATCCGTTAATGACTAAAGAATCAGAATCCGGTTTCTGGGAAAAATACGGGATCATCATTATTGTTTTTGTCTTCGTTTTTTTAATAGTCATTTCCGTAAACATGCTGACGCTATTTGACTTTTTCAAAACAGAAAAAAATGCGGGCAATTCTGTTTTGTTGAAGGCCGGTCAATCCGGCTATTCCGTTCTTTCCTCTGTTTCACGCGAGACGCTTAACAGGGAGGCTATAATAACCTTAACCAATAATGCCCGCGCCCAAAGCGGCCTTCCCCCTTTAAAAGAAAATCAACTTCTGAATTCCATTGCCGAATCGAGAGCGCAGGATATGCTCGATAAACAGTATTTTGCCCATGTCTCTCCCACAGGACAGGCCGCAGCGGATATTGCTCAGAATATCGGCTACCATTACAAGGTGATAGCGGAAAATATCGGGAGTGGTGATTTTTATACAAACCAGAAAATAGTTGACAACTGGATGCAGAGTCCCGGTCACAGAATGAACATTCTTTCCACTGAAGTTGAAGACATTGGCGCTGCGGTATTAAAGGGAAATATGAAAGGCGTGGAAACTTATATTACCGTACAGGTATTCGGCCTTCAGTCGCCGCTTGTTTCGGAGCATATGTGTGTTGCTCCCTCGAAAAGTCTTCTCAATGATATCGATCTCAAAAAAGCGGAGATAGAAACCCTGAGAGATCAGCTTCACCGGTTGAAAAATGAAATCGACGCGGAGAATGAATCCATCGATACAGATCGGAAATACGCCTCTGACGATAATCAGAAAATCCAGAAGCTGAATGAGAGGATTAGAGCGCTCAATGAAAAGAGTCTCTGGTATAACAAAACTTTGGAAGATGAAAAAGCCAAATCGTCCATTATAGGATCCATGATCGATGAATACAACAAATCGCTGCAGACTTATAACGATTGCCGCGCATCGCATTAATATTCGTGATGAACATACCGAATCATTCTGATGATATTTGCCGGCCACGGTTCTGTGCTTCGCGGATGCAATCTTCCAGCGTCTGTTTTGTTTTGGCTATGTCTTTGGGTTTTACTTCCATCGTAATGGTTGAATCGTAACCCTTGTTAACCAGAGACTGGATAATTGCTTTGTAATCTACAGAACCTTCTCCAAGCGCAAGGTGGAGATCGTCTTTAACATTTGTTCCCCCGAAATTGTCGTGAACATGCACGTGAGCAATTTTAGGAAAACAATCTTCTATAAAACCAAAAGAAGTATTTTGTCTGGCCAGAAGCTGGGCGTGTCCAATATCCAGAGTCATCCGGAGTCCGGGAATGGCTTCAAACGCCTGCGTGAAACTATCGGAGCGTTCCGTTAAGTTTTCAATGCAAACGGTAATCCCGAAATCAGCGCCATAGGCCACGATGCGAGACAGCAGTTCAATCTTACCGCGGATGAGATCTTCAGGAGCCCTTCTTTTATCAAGCCAGAAATGAATGGTTGCTTTGTTGATGTCCAGCCGCCGCGATAAAACCATAAGCGATTTAATGCGGGGAAGAAATTTATCCCGCAGAATTTCCACATCAACTGGATTGTCTTCATTGGGATAATGCGCGAGAAACGATATGCCGCAGGAATTTTTTATATCCAGAAGTTGCGGAAGCCATTTGGAAACGATGGCAGGATCATCAAGGGAAATTTCCAGAGTAGGGCAGCCAAATTTGCTCGCGGCAATAATCTCTTCGATATTGTGGGCTCTTGTGCCAATCGTGATCATATCAGTTCCGATTCCAAGGTTTGGAAGGGGATTCTATTGGAGCCTGCCTTCCTGCTTTAGTCTGGCCATCAGTTTTTCCAGTTCAGGTATCTTCAAGGTGGCCGCTTTCTCACCCTCAAAAATGGCCTCGTTAAACTTATCCATATCGGTGGATCCGATACCCGTCATATCAGGGCGAATGACGACGTCGGCATTTTTTATCTGATATTCAGAGATACGGTGATACATGATGCTTACCGACTTCTTCATGGTATCCCTTATCCCGTCGGGCACTCCTTTATCAAGACCGCCGGAGATATCCACGGCGATGACGATATCCGCTCCGTTACGGCGAGCGACATCAACAGCCACGGGGCTCACCAGACCGCCGTCCACGTAGGTATCATTGCCTATTTTCACGGAACGAAAAACAGCGGGAACGGAACAGCTGGCGCGCACGGCCATGCCTGTGTTGCCCCGGGCAAAGACCGCTTCTTCGCCGGTGGCGATATTGGTGGCCACGGCATAGAATGGGATTTTAAGCTTTTCTATGGGTGTGTTATTCACATTGGCATTGATAAAATTTTCAAGCTTATCGCCTATGATAAGGCCGCCGCTCCAGATTTTCCAGTCATAGTCAATGACGTTATCCGTATCCATTTTCAGGGCGATTCCCTGCAGTTCAAAAGCTGTCTTTCCCGAAGCGTATAAACTGCCGACCAGAGAGCCTGCGCTTGTGCCCACCACCATGTGTATGGGAATTTTCTGCGCTTCCAGCACCTTGAGCACGCCGATATGCGCGAATCCCTTGGACCCGCCGCCGCCCAGCACGACGGCTATTTTAGCTGGTTTGACCGGGGCAATGACCGGCGCGGCAGCGCAGGCGCTCAATATAAAAATTAAAGAAACGATGAGCAAAAATACATTAATCTTTGCGCGATTACGTGAACAAAACATTTTTCCATTCATATTATTTAACCTGTAATCCAAACTTGAGTGCTTCCTATTATATCTTCTTCCCACTCTTGTCAACTCATGGAATCGGCCCTCCCGCCGTTACAAAAACTGTTTGTATTTATTAGAAGGTATGATATAATTATTCAAAATATTCAGTAGGTTTCGAGCTGTTTCAATAAAAAGTTTCTGATAATACGACAATTCATTTATCAGGAATTGTTGCATGTTTTAAGTAATACATCACTGTCTTTAATTAACGTATTCCAGCAGTATTTTTTTTTCAGAAATATCGAAAGGATAGGACTGAGATATGCAAACAATTACGGATGGCAGTTACAAGACGGGTGAAAAAAAAGATTTAACTCCGGAAGAATTTAGTAAAGCCAAAACGGCCTGCGAGTTTGTCATTGATCTTACCAAAGCGATTTCACGAAGCGGTTATTATGATTCCAGCCATCCGGTTTCCCTCGATGTTAAAAAGGGGCTTTACGATTCTTTTCTAAACGCTTTGGGCAGTTCTTCAGAAATCATGCTTACCTGTCATGAGTTGGGGGAGACGGTTGATATCCATATCAGTGGAATTCTGGATGACCCTTTTAATATAAGAAAGCTGACCAAAGAAAATACGCTGGATTTATTTGTCCCGAAGCTCAAAGATTATTTTGAGCGAAAAAGTCTCAACAGCTTTGTCATAAAAAAAAATATTACGCCTGAACATTTTGAATCATTCATTGATGTCATGAGCGAGCCCATCGCGGAGAATGCCGATAGTTTATCGCTTGGCGAGTACCTGACCAAAGAGCTTGTTAATCTGAATATAACGGAAGTTTCAACGATTTTTAAAACCGACATCGTGCTTCACGCAAAGCTTCCCTGGCGCGTGGCCATCATATTGCGCAGATTGGCAAAAGACCTGAAAGTGTTGCCGATGTTTCGGGAGGCGTCCGTTGATAAAATCAAACAAATAAGAAGGGAAATTGTCGCGGACATCATACGGCCTCTTAATAATATGGAGCTGCTCCGCGACCTTCTGATCAACTGCGATGTTATCGCAAGCCATCTTGCGGAATCAACGGCAACCGACGAACTCGAAGAGATCATCGTCGAATCGCTGCCCGAAAATGAGATGACGCCAGTCACGCAGGCTGTTTTCGATGTTTACAAACATAGCGAAAAAGAAATGCAATCGGATAAAGATAATCCTAAACATCGGGAGAAATGCACGTATCTGGCAAAAGTGCTTAATATAGCCGCAAAGCAGATTATCGCGGATGATCTGACGGGTAATGCCGATCTGTTCAAGGAATTATATGATCACCGAATCATTGAATTCGAAATGCTTCCGGCAGAAATTCGATTTAATGTGCAAAGCTTAAAACTGGCCAGTGATGTTGTATTGAAAATCGATTCGTATATCGATAAGGCTTCAAAGACTTCATCTCCTAAAGAAATGGAATCTCTTGTCAATGTGTTTTCCAGGGTAATGCCGGAACTGATCAGACTTGGAGAATGGGACGCGATTGGTCAGATTGTGAAAGCCATAGGCGGCTTTTTATCGCGGGAAGTAGTTACCCCGGGCGCTGTTGCAGGGTTTTCAAATCTGCCGGATTCCATTTTTGAAGGTTCCGAGGAAATATTTGCTCATAAGTACATGAATGCCGAGCCGGAAGAGCGAAACAAGATCAATGGAATTTTGATGCGGATGACATCCATGTGCATCAAAATAGCCGGTATTATATTTGATAAATGCAAGGATCCGAATGTTCTGAAAAGTGTAATAGAAATCCTGTCTAAAAAAGGCGATTTATCCAGGCAGTGGTCCCTGAAAATGCTGAATGATCCGAAGCAATCCGTATCCATGTTAAATGTTGCTTTGCTTATCATCATAAACGTCGGACAGACGGATGATGCCGGTTTGGTTAAACGATATATTAAACATCCTAATTCGAGCATTCGCAACAAGGCTCTTGGAGCACTGGTCAAATTAAGCAAGCATGATGCCGAGGCCGAGGCGATGGAAGCTCTGGGTGACGAGGATGAAAAGGTTCGGATTCACGCGGCAAATATAATAGAGCGTGAACTATCTCTGTCGCAAGAATCCGTCAATAAACTTATCGGGCTGATCAAAGCAAAACTGGAAAAGATAAAAGATATGACCATTCATGAGGCGGGATTTATCGCCGGTCTGTTAAAGGCAATGGGGAAATTCACGGATTATCCTGATAAAGAACATCTGGAGGCTGAGATTATCGGTATAGCATCAGATTTATTGAAAGGAAGAATTGGTCTTCTGAAATTTATTAAAACAGAACCCGGCAGGGAACAGTTGGAAATTATATCTGCCTGTTTATCAAGTTTAGGCAGGATAGGGGGATCAAAATCCAGGGATTATTTAAACACGATGTCACGAGGCGATACCGCGTTATCAAAAATGGCTCATGAAGCATTGGAGACATTAAATAAAAAACTTGGTCAGAGCTGAAAAAGAATTCGTAAGCCGGAAGGCACCTTCGTTTGACACGGAGAATTTCAATTATTTATTCCCGTCTGTATGATCCTGTTGAGATGACATCTTTTTTTTCGTGATTTTAATCATTTTTTAAGAACGGTTCATGTCTGCGCAGCAGAGTGGCAAACTGATCGGGCGCGACAGGCTTACTGAAATAAAAACCCTGCATCTCATCGCAGACTTGTTCCCGCAGAAAATTCTCCTGTTCCTTGGTTTCCACGCCTTCGGCAACAACCGTAAGACTCAGAGTTTTTCCCATGCTGATAATCGCTTCAGTAATCGCCTTGTATTCTGAATCCTGCGGAAGATTGCGAATAAATGACCTATCGACTTTGAGCGTGTCAATGGGGAAGCGTTTTATCTGAGCCAGAGAAGAATAACCCGTTCCAAAATTGTCTATGGCAAGCCGCACACCCATTTCCTTGATTTTAGTCAGTACGGAAATGATGCGCGTAGGATTATGCATTAATAAGCTTTCGTTGATTTCCAATTCCAAAAGATTTGGCTTCATACCGGATTCATTCAATGCTTCTTTAATATCTTCTAATAGGTTATCATCCATCAGTTGACGAAGCGATAAATTTACCGCCGTGCAGACAACGGGCAGGCCCTGGCGCTGCCAGGCGACATTCTGGGCGCAGGCTGTTTTCATCACCCATCTGCCGATGGGCACGATAAGCCCTGTTTCTTCGGCTACCGGGATGAATTGCGTGGGAGTCACAGAACCAAGATATGGGTTATTCCAACGCAGCAGGGCTTCAACACCGGTGATCGTCCCTGTTTCGAAATCAAGCCTGGCTTGATATTCGAGAGAGAACTCTCTTCTTTCCAACGCGAGACGGAGATTTGTTTCGATCGACAGGCGTTCATTTGCCATTGACTGGATATTTTTGGAGTAGAACTGAAAGTTGTTTTTGCCTTCTTCCTTGGCAAAATACATGGCGATATCCGCATTTTTCATCAGGGATTGTTCGTTCTGTCCGTCGTTGGGGTAAAGGCTTATGCCAATGCTTGCGGTTACGCGGCATTCTTCACCCATAAGAACCATCGGTTTAATAGCGGCGGAAAGAATGTTGTGAGCTACATTTGTTACCTGATTTATTTCGTTGAAACTTTCAATATATATAACGAATTCATCGCCTCCCAAACGTGCCACGACATCAACTGCCCGAAGAGCTTGTTTAAACCGCCTGGCAATCTCCTGAAGCAGTTGATCTCCCGCTTCGTGCCCCAGAGTATCGTTGACAATTTTAAACCGGTCAAGATCTATGAAAAAAATGGCTACTTTAGTGCCATTGCGCTTTGCGGACAGAATAGCGTGGCCGAGCAGCTGGCTAAACATTAAACGGTTGGGCAGTCCGGTCAGGGCATCGTGGGTAGCCATGTGGCTGAGTTCTTGTTCAATCCTTTTGCGTTCGGTGACGTCGCGTATAACACCTTTAAAACCAATTGGTTTATCCGATGAGTCTTTTTGTAACGATGCGGAGGCTTCAATATATCTTTTGGAGCCGTCCTTTCTTATGATCAACCAGTCGAATCCTCCAGTGGGCTCTCCTGTTTTAAAAACCTTGTTAAACGCCTGAAAAACCCTTTTTGAATTTTCTTCATCGGAGAATTGCCTGTAATTTTTACCGGCTAATTCTTCTTTGTAGCAACCTGTGATTCGGCTCATGGAGTCATTGACGAATGTGAAGTTGCCCGTCAGGTCAACCTCAAAATAGCCCTCCTGAATATTTTCAAGAATGCTTCTGTATTTTTCCTCACTCCTGTGCAGTGATTCTTCCAGACGCATGCGTTCGGTGATATCGCGGGCAATACCTCGAAAACCGATGGCTTCGCCTTTTTGGTTTTGCAGAATGAAACCTGTGAGTTCGCCGAATCCTGTTGTTCCGTCTTTACGAACGGCCGTGTAGGAGATCTCTCTTCGGGGTTTACCGGTTCTGAAGATACTGTTAAAGGCCTTAAATACGGTATCGATATCTTCTTTGGCCATGTATAGCCGGACATTTGTTCCCAGCAGTTCTTCTTTAGAGAATCCCAGATGACGGGAAACTGCGTCATTAACGAAAGTGTAATTGCCGGCAAGATCTACCTCAAAATATGCATCACCCATCTCTTCGAGTATTGTCCGGTATCGCTCCTCCGATTGTCTTAGAGTTTCTTCTAAATGTTTGCGCTGGGTAATGTCCATGAAACTTCCCAGGGTGGCCCGTTCTCCTTGATATACGATAGACGTGACTGATTCCAGTATCCACCTCACATCGCCATTCTTATTCACGAACCTGTATTCATAAGGCTCGACGCTTTCCTTCTTCAAATGTTTTATGGCCTGTCTTCTGACATCTTCCCTATCGTTGGAATAAATATTGTTGAGGGAATTTGTGTTGAGAAGCTCCATGTCCGTGTATCCGGTAAGTTTTTTATATAAATCGCTAACATAGACAAATTTGCCATGTTGTACGATATATATACCGACTCCGGCGTTTGCTATAATGTCCTGGGCCAGATGGGATAAATCGTCATGTTGAATTTTTTTCTCGCGACCGGATTTATTTTCTGATTTAGGTGTTGTTGCCATAGTCATCCAACCTTTTCCTGAAAAGATTTATTTTCTTATCGCAACAGCTTCGATTTCTATCAGAGCTCCTCTGGGTAATACGCTGGCTTCAATCGTTGAACGTGCCGGCGGTTCATCAGGGAAAAAACCGGAGTATACTTCATTGACAACGTTGAAATCTGTTATGTTTTTTAAAAAGATGGTGGTTTTGACAATGTTGGACATATCCAAATCGGTTTTTTTCAGTATTGCCTCTATGTTTAAGAGAACTTGTCTGGTGGCTGCTCTGATATCGTTGATGATTTCGCCGGTAGCCGGATCAATGGGGAGTTGTCCCGAAATGAAAATAAAATCGTTGGCTTCCACAGCGGCAGAATAGGGTCCGGAAACGGGAAATTTAGTTGATGTGATAACGTTTTTTTTCATTTTTAGTTTCTCCTGTAAATGTTTTTCGGAGATGGATGATTCTGTGTGGATTTAAACGGTTTGCAGCATTCTTTCTATGGAAAGTCGGGCCCTTTCCATAATATCCGGCGGCAACGTTATTTCATAAGATAAATTCTCAAGCGACTGAAGGACTTTTTCCAGATTAATCCGTTTCATATCGGGGCAAGAGGCTTTTACCGTTGCCGGATAAAATATTTTATCCGGATTTTCTTTTTTTAATCTATGGATGATGCCGATTTCCGTGCCGATAATAAATTCTTTCTCGGTTGAGCTCTTAATATATTTGCTCATTCCTTCGGTGGAAGCGACAATGTCTGCGCAATAAGTTATCATCGGTTTGCATTCCGGATGAACAATAACTCTGGCATTAGGATACCGGCTTTTGGCCTGCATCATATGTTCCGGTAAGATTTGAGCATGAATCGGGCAATATCCTTCCCAGGTTATAAAATCATGTTTAACTTGCGCGGAAACATACTGCGCCAGGTATTTGTCGGGGACAAAAATAATTTCTTTATGATTGAGAAGGATTTTTTGCGCCACCTTGACGGCGTTTGCCGAAGTACAGCAATAATCGCACTGCGCTTTGACCGCCGCCGAAGTGTTCACGTAACACATGGTTACGGCCTCAGGATGCCTTGACTGAAGAGATTTCAAGCCTTCGGGATCAATCATATCAGCCATCGGGCAACCGGCGTCTTTATCGGGAAGCAACACCATCTTTTGCGGAGACAAAATTTTGGCTGTTTCCGCCATAAAATGTACGCCGCAGAAAACGATGACCGCTGCATCTGTTCGCGCCGCTTCAATGCTTAATCCTAATGAATCACCCACAAAATCAGCAATGTCCTGAATCTCCGGGAGTTGATAGTTATGCGCCAGAATGACGGCATTCTTTTCTTTCTTTAGTTTGTTGATTTTATCCGCAACTTTCATATTTTCTTTATGTGGAAGCCGTCTTTAATTAAGATAATATCTCCATGATATTTATGTGGTAGCGATTAAATCAGAAAAGAACATTTGTCAAGAAATTATGAAGGCCCGGATTGTATGAATCCCCATATGGACCCTGTAATTTAATCTTTTTGTTTTCTGGAAGAATCGAATAAATCTGTGCCGGTAAAAATAATGAGTTTATCGCCGGGTGAGACATCTTTGGCGTTGCTTATGTCATTCCAGATCATGATCGCTTTAGCCGAAACATTAAAACGCTTGGCGATGCCGGATAAATTATCGCCCGGCTCGACGGTGTAAGTGGATTTATCTTTGATCTCGAGCCATTGATTCAGAAGATTTCCATATCTTTCCTGGAACCCCTGTGCCGTTCCTTTGGGAATCGAAATATCATGTTTGCCCGCGGATAAGTAATAATTCTTTATGTCAGGATTGAGATCCTTGATGACTTTGAAATAGGTGTTTGCGGCCCGGGCAATGATATACAATGGAACGGGCTGATTGACGATTATTTCTATGCGATCAAACTGGAAGGGTTTGTATAACTCGTCTTCGGTTAAAGAAAATCCATATTTTTCAGGATTGGATAAAATCATTTTAGCGGCAAGAATCCTGAAAACATATCTTTGCGTTTCCTGATTCAGATAAAGCCGGTAATAGTTGTTTTCTTTCTGCATCAGCATTTCTGTTTTAAGGCCGTCCTCTCCCATGTTGTAAGCGGCAGCGGCGAGAGTCCATGAACCGAAAATCGCGTAAAGGTCTTTGAAGTAATTTATTGCCGCGTCCGTGGAAATAAAAAAATTGCGGCGTTCATCAATATCATTATTTATTTTCATGCCGTATTTATTTCCGGTATTATCAATAAATTGCCAGAAGCCCACCGCGCCTTTGTTTGATGCTGCCAGCGGTTTTAAAGAGCTCTCAGCTATAACGACATACTTTAAATCATCGGGCAGGGCATTCTCCTTCAACGCTTTTTCAATATGAGGAAAGTAACGGTTAGCGCGTTTAAGCCATAAAATGACCTCGCCGCCGCTCTCCAGAGACACAAGCAATTCTCTTTCCAGTCTTTCTTTGACATCCGCTTCGTTTAGGGGCACCGGTTCATTACAAAAAGTCAGCGGTTCGCTTATTTTAAGCGCCTGAATCAGTGGTTGTCCGACGGATTGGCGCCATCCTATCTGCGCTTCAGCGTTTGTCGCGCCGGCAGTTATGATGATGACGATTAAACTTACTTTTAATAATCGATATAAACGGGTCACGTCGAATTCTTCCAATATTTTTATTTTTTACTCATATTTAAGAAGTTTACTAGGAGAAGAAGGGTTTGTCAAATCTTTACGAAATAAAAATTAATGATAGATACTGCGATGAACGGCGTCATTGTTTCTTCTTGCCAATGTTTTGGGTTGATGTTATTTAAAACGATATGAAGAAAATGATTAAAAATAAAAATAATTTATTGTTTTCCCAAAAAGATATTAAACAAATAGCGCGGTTGGGTCTGGATTTAAACACCGTGAAAAAGCAACTGGAGAAGTACCGGCAGGGTTCTGCTTTCTTGAAATTGAACAGGCCTTGCACAGTAAACGACGGCATTTTATCATTAACACCTGCGCAAAAAAAAGAGCTGATTTCTTATTATGAAAGAGAGTCGGGTAAACATAAATTGATGAAATTTATTCCCGCGTCCGGCGCTGCCAGCCGGATGTTCACGGAGTGGTTTTCGGCGAGGGAGACGGGCGGATTTGATTCTCGTGCGCTCAATAAATCGTTTTTAAGTAATTTTAAAAAATATCCTTTTTACTCGCAGGTTGTGCGAAACGCAACAGCTCATGAACATTTCAAACAGGAAAATATCGGAAGTTTACTGGATCATGTTTTATCGGACAAAGGATTGAATTTCGGATGGCTACCCAAGGCGTTGATTCCTTTTCATTTTTATCATACGCAAGATGCGCGTACCGCTCTGGAAGAACATTTGTTTGAAGCGCCTTTTTATATTCGAGGCGCGGACGATGTCTGTCATCTTCATTTCACAATTTCCGAAGAGCATAAAAAGCATGTTGCCGAAAAAATAAAAACGGTAAAATCAAAATACGAAAACCTTTTCGGGATAAAATATAAAATATCTTTTTCGGTGCAATCGCCCTCAACAAAATCACTGACCGTTGATGAAAATAATATGCCTCTGCGCGATACCACGGGCAGGCTTATTTTCCGGCCTGGCGGTCACGGATCTTTGATCAGGAATTTACAAAATCTTGATGCCGATTTTATTTTTATAAAAAACATCGATAACATCGCGCCGGAGCCGGTTTTAGAAAAAATAATCCCCTATAAAAAAATGCTGGGCGGTTTAGCAATGCATATACTGGAAGAAATATTTGCGAATATCATTCAACTGGATGGTGTAGAGCCAAGTGTCTCTCAATTGGATAAAATTATGGTTTTCTGTTCAAAAAAGCTGAATATTATTTTCCCGCGGAATTTCGCGCGGCAATCACGAAAAGAAAAAATTCAAATTCTTTCATCCGTGTTGAATCGTCCGCTGCGCGTTTGCGCAATGGTTAGAAATGAAAAGGAACCGGGGGGTGGGCCTTTTTGGGTGGAAGAAAAAGACGGCATTCAAGCGCTGCAAATTGTCGAAGGCAGTCATGTCAATAAAAGCGAAAGAAATCAGTCAATCGTCTGGTCAAAAGCTGAATATTTTAATCCGGTGGACATGGTTTGCTGTATAAAAAATTATAAAGGGAAAAAGTTTGATTTGCCTCATTATGTAAATAATGAGGCGTATTTAATTACTGAAAAAAATGAAAAGGGGCGCAGAATCAAAGCGCTGGAAGCGCCCGGTCTTTGGAACGGCGGCATGGCGTACTGGAATACAGTGTTTGTAAAAATGCCGCTTATTGTCTTTAATCCGGTAAAAACGGTTAATGATCTGCTACGTCCTGAACATTTAGCTCAGTAACGATAAATTCTCCGGTTAAATAATCCATCTCGCGCAATCTTCTTTTGCCGCTGCCCCGGCCATGATTGACTTTGAAGCATTATTGCGCAGGCAAATCACCTCCGCTTCCGCATCATCGGGCGCATCGCTGTAACGAACACACAACGCCGACGCGATTTGCTGATCGGTTTCATTACCGTAAGGCACTAAAACAATCGGGCCGGGGAAACCGGTCATATTCAAGATTAAATCATCAGATGTGGCCAGCTTCGATATCGCTTCGTTATCAGCGTTGTTCCTTCCAACGATGATTTTGCAGTGATCCCCAACCCGGAAATGGCGTCCGTATTTAAGCAGTTCGATATCGCGAATATTCCGGTCAGCCTCATGCGAAAATAAATCGCGCAGGCGGCGTGAAAATAACGGATCGGTAAGAAGGCATCCCCCCGCGGGCGGCGCATAATTAACGATGCCGAAATCAGCGGCAAGCTTCATTTGACGTTTGCGGCCGCGTCCTTCAATAGAAAGCAATTGGGATCGGTCAATCAGATTTTCTCTTTCCGCTTTTGTCGGATCAAGAAGCAGGGCGCTTAAAGGCCTTAGAATATAATCGCTGTAGCCGGAGTTTTTAGCGACGATATAAAGAGATTGCTTGTTTTGAGACATGGGACGCTGGCCGAGAACTTCTCCGGTAATCAAGAAGTCGCTCCCGGTTTCTTCCATCTTTCTGCCGGCAATTTGCAGCATCAACGTGTGGCAGTCAATACACGGATTCATATTTTTACCGTAGCCGTAGCGGGGAGATTTAAGCATTTTCATGTGCTCGGCCGTCATATCCGAAACGACAAGAGGCAGATTTATTTGCTTTGCCGCGGCCCGGGCTTTTTGAGCGTTAAAAAAAGGCGTCGTGAATGTCAGGCAGACAACATCAATATTGAGCATACTGACTACTTTAGCCGCCAGCATGCTGTCTAATCCCCCTGAGAACAGGGCAATAGCTTTAACCATATAAAAATCCGTATAAATTATGAAATTATTTACACATCACCGGCATTGATAAAAAAGACTTGGTCATGAGGATAATATTTTTGATTAACTATACAAAATATCAATATCTGGCTATATTAACAGACCATACTTCCTGCAGTAAACCGCGTAGTTGCTGATCAATGTCAAAATCAATAACATACAAATCCTGATTTGTTTTAATTTTAGTGCCGCTAAATTTCAAAGTATAAGGCGCCTGATTTTTACTGGCACCGGAAAATGTGAAACGGTCAGACGTGAAAGGAATATTGATGCCGCGCAGGATATTTTCCATAATATATTTTGGAGAATTGCTGTTTTTGACTAAAATAAGTTCATTGCCGGTTTGTCTTAGCGCGCTTAAAAATTGTTGAGAGATTGTCTGTGAATATATAATATATTTTTTATCTTCATTTTTTACAAGCACATCGGCTTTTATGGATAAGTCAAATCCGTCTTTCGCGGTGTTGAATAGTTGAACATCAACATCTTTTTCGGCATGGAGTCCCAGAAACGTAACGAGCGCGTAAGAAAAGTCTTTAGCTGATGTTACGGGCAAAACAGGCATTGGCGGCAAGGAATAGGCTTCTTCCGGTTTTCCCACAAGACCCGTTTCATTGGAAATTTCAGTGATCGTTAATCCATTCTTTAGACAATAATTTTTAACCGCTGAGGGTAAAAGTAAGTTATTGTCATAAATCGAGCGTAAACCCTGTATGGTTTGAGGTTGCTGATGGGGAACAGATTTTTCAATGACCCAGTCGACCATCACTTCCACCGGCGGCACAGCGCCAACCGTTAATGGCCTTTCGCTTTTCGCCATGCGGTAATTTTTAGTTCTGTTAATAATCTTTCTCAAGATCGTGATGATGTCATCGTTTTTGTCCACTTTGATCAGATAGAAGTTCGACCAGGTATCGCTGATCATTCTTTTTAAATTATTACGGGTATGATTTTCCATATCAACAAATACGATCGTGTTATCATCGAATTCAATGAGCGGAATCAGGGAACAATCAATGGTGACCTGACCCGCTTTGGGTATGGGGAGATAATAATTGCCGGTTGTAATCATTGATCCGTTCATCTGGGTTATGACTTGCTTCAGCACGGCAAGGCGGGCTTCAGGCGGCATCATTATTTTTTCTTTTATTTCGACGATCTTCTCGGGTGGATTTGATTTTTGTGAAATTGCCGCCACTTCCGGTGTTGCCTCAACTGTTGGCGCTGCCGTTACTTCGGGAGTCGACACAATTTCCGGCGCTGCCGCCACTGCCGGTTTGATTTCCTCCGGGATTTTTGCATAGAGCGTTTTTCCCGGCAATCTTATAACCGCGCCGGCGTAAATTCTGTTAACATTTTTAATGCCCGGATTCATGGATTTGATTGTTTTAAGGGTTTTTTCGATATCCTTCTCATTTTTTAATTCGCGGCGAATAATTTTGAATAAAGTATCACCCCTTTTTATTAAATAATATTTAATCCCCGTTGAAGCAATATTATGACCAACGGCGGTTTTGTTATCTTCATTATTTTCCGCTCCCATGAGCGGTTTTCCCGGCAGAATCAGAGATTGTCCGGCTTCAAGATTATCGAGATCGGGTATATTGGGGTTAAGTTCTTTAATCATCTGATAAGTTTTAGAGACATCTTCTTCGGTAATCCCGGGAATACTTTTGATGATTGTTGAAAGAACATCTCCCTTTTTAACCGTGTAGGTATATAATTTCTTGGTTGGTATGGCTGTTTTTTTAAGCTTTAGCTGAGCGGTATCTTCTTGCGCTATTGAGACCGTTGGAAATGGGTAAATAAAGGCGAACGAAAAGAAAACAAAGACTAACACAAAAACGTACCGTTTAATCATCATCTTTTTCCCCTTATTTAAGAGATTAGTAAATGCCGATATGATCATTTACTACTTCAATTATCAAGAAATGTCAAATCCTTATATATATTGCATGCAAAGAAATTTTCAGGGTTCCATGCCCCAAAAAAGTTGGAAAGCCGATAGGAGGTGCCGGATATTAATTTTTTGAGAAGAATTTTAAGTTAAATGACTTTTTTCATCGCGGCTATGGCCACTTCGATTTGATCGTCAGAGGGTTCTCTTGTTGTAATTTTTTGCAGCATCAATCCCGGCCAGCTCATCATTTGCACAATTTTCAAATGGTTGTGTTTACCGGTAAAACGGATGGCTTCATAAGAAATGCCCGCGACAACGGGAAGAAGCAATATTTTGTAGATGACTCTGTGCAGAAAGTCCGGACGTCCCAGCAAGGAAAACACCAGTATAGAGACAATCATCACAAAAAGAATAAAGCTTGTTCCGCAACGGGGATGACGTGTGGAATATTTTTTAACATTTTCAATCGTCAGCTCCTGCCCGTCTTCCCAGGCAAACACGGTTTTATGCTCGGCGCCGTGATACATATAAACACGCTTCATATCCGTCATGAGAAGCGTGACGGACAGAAAACCAAGGAACATTCCCAGGCGGACACATCCTTCTAAAATGTTTAAAAGAATAAGATTATCTATGTAATGTTTTATTTTGGTAAAGAAAAACGCCGGTACGACAACAAAGAAAAAAATGGCGACGGAGAAACTTATAAAAAACGAAAGATACATCTCCCAGTCTTTTGGTTTTCTCTCTTCTTCCGACATGGCGACGTCAGCCGAGAACATCAGACATTGAAAGCCCACCATCATCATTTCAAATAAGTTTATGGTTCCCCGGACAAACATCCACCCGAGGATCTTATAACGTTTGGTCAGCGAAATAAATTCGCGTTCCTGAAAAACAATTTCCTTGTCGGGCCTTCTTACCGCCGCCGCGATTTTATTGTCGTGACGCATCATGACGCCTTCAATGATCGCTTGACCGCCGGCTATATCTTCATGTTTGTGTTGAGATGGCATATCTATTTATTCAACTTTGACTAAAATTTCAAGGTTCATTTATAGCATTTGACGCGTGGTGTCAAATTATGATTTTAAAATTCGTTGTTGCAAGAAAAACCTTCAATGATATAATGCCTTCAATTATCAAAAAAAACAGGATATAAGGTGATGAGGATGAATCCAAACGAAGCGTTTATGAAAGAATATCAGGAGCGGTTCGAAAAAAAAATGAAAGAAAACGAAATTGCCCTGCTGGAACACTGGAAAACGCAACTGGACAAGGTGATCAGTATGCGGCCTGACGGCGTAGCTTCAATGCAAGCGCAAATCACAAAGATATCTGACATGATGGCTAATCGAATCAAAACGTTGAAAAGGGAATAAGATGGATAGTCTTGCCAATTTTTTATTTGAGGTTGGAATGCTGAGCCGTACGCCGCGCAGCGGTTATCAGTTTCTGGGCAGCGGCAAGGAATCGGTGGCCGAACACGTCTTGCGCACGGTATTTGTCGGTTATACGCTTTGTAAAATGGATGATTCTCTTGATGAATTCCGCGTGTTGAAGATGTGTATTCTTCACGATTTGCCGGAGGCGCGCACCGGTGATATGAATTATGTCAATAAAAAATATGTTACGGTTGATGAAGAGAAAGCCGTATCGGAATTGACCGAAAGCCTTTTTTTCGGTGAAGATATTAAAGCGGTTATTGACGAATTTAACCGTAAAGAGACAAAGGAATCATTGATCGCGCGGGATGCCGATCAGATCGCTCTTATCCTGCAATTAAAAGAATGCGGTGATTTAGGGAATAAATATTCGGAAGAATGGATAGACTTCGCCCTGCAGAGATTAAATACGGAGAATGGGAAAAAACTTGCCGAAAGAATCATTAAAACCGATTCTTCCCAATGGTGGTTTAAAGAAAAAGGTTCCTGGTGGATAAACGCAAACGGCCGCTGAAATTTGCTGCCGTCCACGATACCAATCAAACGGTGCAGATCAAATGGTTAATAAAAAATATCTTTTGTTGCTTTCTGTGATTCTTATCATGAATCTTTTGGCCTGTGCCCCTGATATGGGCGGGGTCGTGATATTAAAACCGGATGAATCCAGCCACGTTTATGAAGCCCATGAGGCTGTAATTCTTAAGGCCATTGCCATTGTCTTTAAAGAAAAAAGTATCGGTACCAATATCAGGATCGATCAAAAGAATCTGCGGGTTGATTCGGATTATTCAGAGTCGGGCGATTGGCGCACGAAGGCAAGCGCCCGCGTCAAACGTCTGAACTGGAAGGCCTGTGAGGTGATTCTTGCCGTAACTACGGAAAAGAAAACGAAAACGGGATGGGAATTGAGGCGGCTGTTGCAGAAAGCGCAGTATGACACTTTTTTTGATGTAATCGAACTGCAAATTTATGAAGAGATGGCTAATGTCGAGTAAAAATCATTTTAAAAGGAGTTAATATGGACGCGCAAAAAAAAGTATCAGCCATGTTGGAAGAATTTAAAAATTTCGCGTTTAAAGGTAATGTTGTTGATCTTGCTATCGGCGTGATTATCGGAGCGGCATTCGGCAAGATCATCGATTCTCTGGTCAAACATATTATCATGCCTTTTATCAGCGTCATCATGCCAGGCAATCAGAGTTATCTGACCTGGAAATGGGTGATTAACGGCAAGGATGTCCCCTATGGGTTGTTTATCGGAGAAATCGTCAACTTTCTGATAGTTGCTTTGGCCCTATATATCTTCATTGTCAAATTTATCGGATTGATCATGAAGAATAAACAGGATACAGCGCCGCCGCCGCAGACGAAAGATCAGGAGCTGCTTACCGAAATTAGAAATTTGTTGATGAAAGAAAAAGGATTATCCGGCAATTAACTGACAAACTCAAGCAGTCTTAAAAGCAATAGCAAAGGCTGCTTGAGCTTAATCGGTTTCTAAATTTGGTTGTCTTTACCTGTTGGCAAAGAAATTCATTAAGAAATCTGAATCTTTAGGTGACAAGTCAAATTGCAGAATCGCCTTTTCTATAAGCTTTTTTAAAGGCTCAGCGTTTTTTTCTTCTAAATTTGTCGATATCCACTTGATCGCTTTTTGTACATGTTCCGAATCCGGCATAATAGTAGCCATAAAGATATTCTCCTTATCTAATCAAGAAATTAACAGCATCCGGTATTGATCCGGTGCCAACTTTGTTTTTTACTTATCATACTATAAATTAGTTTTAAAATTAATTTTTTAACAATTTGAATATATTTTTTAATTTAAATACAATAATCATTCTAACTCATCAAAAAATATACGGGAGGAATCTATGAAAAAGTCTTTTAATGCCAAAACTTTGATTTATCCGACGCCTGTGTGGTTAATAGGGACATACAACAAAAATGGAAAACCCAATGTCGCGACTATAGCCTGGGGAGGCGTATGCAGCTCTATACCACCGTGCGCGGCCGTATCGCTGAGAGCCGCTACGTATACTCACGGCAATATTGTTGAACGCGGGGCATTTACGATAAATGTTCCTTCCGCCTCCCAAGTGGCAGTGGCCGATTATTGCGGCATGGTTTCCGGAAGAAATGTTGATAAATTTGCAGCGGCAAAGATTACCGCAGAGAAAAGCAAAAAAGTTGATGCTCCTTATATTATGGAATTTCCAATGATTTTGGAATGCAAACTTATTAATTCCATTGAAATCGGCATCCACACACATTTTATCGGCGAGATCATGGATGTCTTGGTTGATGAATCCATGCTGACAAAAGACGGACTGCCGGATATCTTAAAAATTAATCCTGTGCTTTACGGACCGGAAATACAATCCTATTACGGTGTGGGAAAATATCTGGGGAATGCCTTTTCCATAGGAAAAGATTTGAAATAACCGTTGAAAAGTTTAAGGGGAGTGCATAATATAGGAAAAATTAGAAAGAAAAAAAAGGAGATGAACTATGGCTAAATCAATAAAAGGAACAAAAACAGAGAAAAATTTACTCGCTTCGTTTGCCGGTGAATCCCAGGCAAGAAATCGTTATACTTTTTTTGCCAGCGCGGCAAAAAAAGAGGGGTATGAGCAGATTTCAAGGTTATTTTTGGAAACCGCGGAAAATGAGAAAGAACACGCCAAGGTATTTTTTAAATATCTTGAAGGCGGCGATTTAGAAATTACGGCATCTTATCCCGCCGGTATCATCGGAGATACAAAAAGTAATTTAGAGGCGGCGGCGGCAGGTGAAAATATGGAGTGGACTGTTCTTTATGCCGAAGCCGCCAGGATTGCCAAAGAAGAAGGTTTCCCTGATGTGGCACGCTCCTTTGAGCAAATATCAAAAGTTGAAATGGCGCATGAAAAAAGATATCGTAAACTGGCGGCCAATATCGCCGCCGGCGAAGTTTTTAAAAAGAAAGCGCCCGTAAAATGGCACTGCATTAATTGCGGTTATGTTCATGAAGGAGATGAGGCGCCAAAAGAGTGTCCGGCATGTAAACATCCGCAATCGTATTATGAGGTTTTAGCGGAAAATTATTAAGAAATTGTAAAAAAGGAATTTTTTTGAAAATAGTCCCCTGCATTTTTGGCAAAATATTGTCATGAATGCAGGGGATATTTATTTATCTGAAGCCTTAAGTTTGTTCTTCTTGACAGCTTGCAGAAAATGCCATAAATTGGCGAAGTTTTTTAAAGAGGAGTTAAGTTTATGACGACCAAGAGACAGCTTCGGTCTGACAATATCAAGGAAAAGAAAATAAAGAAATCAACAAGAATTATTTATCTGGCACTAATACTGGGCGGAATATTTGTACTGCTGGTTGTTTTCTTTGTTACTTTATTCAGCGCCCTGTTTCCTCCGGTTGACGCGGACTCCATGAAAAAGAAAGAAAAACAAATTGTGCAAATTTATTTTTCTGATCAACAAGAACGTTTTTTGAGGCCTGAAAAGCGTTATGTTATTAAAGAAACCGATGTCGCCCTGCAGGCTAAAGAAATTGTTAAAGCCCTGCTCGAAGGCTCAAAAGCCGGATTGGTGAATACATTTCCTCACGGCGTTACACTTATAGATGTGAAAATTATGGATAATGACACCGCGTCTGTTAATTTCAGCAAGAGCCTGACGAAGTTGCATCCGGGCAGTTCCGCTTCGGAAATGGCTACAATCTATTCCTTAACAAATTCCATAACTCAAAATTTGCCCGGCATAAAAAAAGTAAAAATTTTAGTGGAGGGCAGGGAACTGTCATCCATTAAAGGTCATATTTCCACACGGAGGGCTTTTTCTCCCGATCTGGAGCTTATTATTCCGGAAAAATAGAGCGATAATTGATTATCTTATGGCAGCAAAATCTAAAATATCCCGTACGCGTAATATAGGTATCGTCGCGCATATTGACGCGGGGAAAACAACATTTACCGAAAGAATTCTTTATTACACGGGCAAATCTTACAAAATGGGAGAAGTCCATGATGGTGAAGCCGTTATGGACTGGATGCCGCAGGAACAGGAAAGAGGCATCACCATTACATCGGCGGTAACTACCTGTGAATGGAACCATCATGATATTCACATCATTGACACGCCGGGTCATGTCGACTTCACCATTGAAGTGGAGCGTTCGCTGCGTGTCCTCGATGGCGCGGTTGTTGTTTTCTGCGCGGTTGGTTGCGTGGAGCCTCAATCGGAGACTGTGTGGCATCAGGCGGATAAATACGGCGTTCCCAAAATTGCCTTTATTAACAAAATGGACAGGATCGGCGCTGATTTTTTTGCAGCCGTTAAAATGATGGGGGAGCGTTTTGCTTCCATTCCCGTGGCGGTTCAGATTCCCGCGGGCCGTGAAGATAATTTTCGCGGGGCAATCGATCTGATTGATCAAAAGATGCTGGTTTGGGATGATTCAACCCAGGGCATGGAATTTTCCACGCGGGATATTCCACAGGAATTTGCTCAAGAGGTAAAATCAAAACGTGAAGAGATGATAGAGACACTTGCCGAAGTTGACGATGATCTGGCTGATAAATATCTCGGCGGTGAAGAAATTACGACAGCGGAAATAAAAACGGCTTTAAGAAAAGCGACAATATCGCTCAAAATTGTTCCAGTGCTTTGCGGCGCGGCTCTGCGCAATAAGGGAATTCAGCCCGTGCTTGATGCCATCATCAATTATCTGCCGTCTCCGGAAGATGTTCCGCCCATCAAGGGGATTAATCCTGTAACAAAAAAAGAAGAAGTCAGACACAGCTCCGATAAAGAGCCCCTGGCGGCGCTGGCTTTTAAAGTAATGCTTGATGAAGGCCGAAAACTTACCTATCTGCGGATATATTCCGGTAAAATTCATGTCAATGATGAGGTGTATAATTCCGTAAAGAAAAAACGGGAAAAAATCGCCCGCCTTTTACGGATGCACTCCAATAAACGGGAAAGAATAGATACGGCCTCGGCGGGGGATATCGTTGCCGTACTGGGTTTAAAAACAACGACCACGGGGGATACCCTTTGTAAAGAAGAAAATCCGATTATGCTGGAGTTGATAGAATTTTACGAACCTGTCATCAGCCAGGCTATTGAAGCCAAAACACCTGCCGATCAGGAAAAGCTGACCATAGCATTGGATAAATTAATGGAAGAAGATCCGACATTGAAAGTAAAATATGAGGATGAAACCGCGCAAACGATCATTTCCGGCATGGGAGAGTTGCATCTGGAAATTATTGTTGACCGATTGCTCCGCGAATTCAACTGTCATGTCAATGTCGGCAGACCCAGGGTCGTCTATCGTGAAACGATTCAAAAGAAAGCTGAAGCTGAAGGATTATTTGAAAAGGAATTGGGCGAAAAGAAACACTTCGGCCATGTCCGTCTTACTCTCGCGCCGCGTAAACGGGGTTCCGGAAATGAAATTATCAATAAAATTGATGACAGCATCATCCCTGCTGAATATTATGAAGTCATCGAAGAAGGCATCAGGGAAGCGATGATGAACGGTGTATTAAACGGTTATCCGGTAATCGATATAGAAGTGGCGATAACGGGCGGTTCTTTCCGGGAAGGTGAATCTTCAGCCCAGGGTTACAAAATCGCGGCGGCTACCGCTTTCCGTGATGGATGTAATCTCGGCGATCCCGTGATGCTCGAGCCGATTATGATGGTTGATATTATAACCCCCAGTGACTTCATGGGCGATGTTATAGGCGACATCAATTCCCGCAAGGGTGAAATTCAATCTGTTAATCCCAAAGGAAATGTAAGCGAAATTAAAGCCAAGGTTCCCTTAAGGGCCATGTTTGGTTATTCCACTGACTTAAGATCATCCACTCAGGGACGTGCCGTTTTTTCCATGATTTTTTCGGAATATAATAAGGCATAAATTATTCCGGCCGTCTTATACCGTCAAAAAGCTTCTAATTATTAGGTTTTTTCCCCCCCGGCACGCCATAAAAATATTTTTATTATTTTCTTGATAATTACTATATGTAGTAGTATTATCCTTACATACCACAATATATAGCGTCATATTGCGTTTATTATATTTTATTTTCTATTTATAAATGGAGTTGGCAAATGAATTTAAAAATTAGAAAAAGAGACGGTCGTTTAGTTAAATTTGGTGCGGATAAAATTACCAACGCCATTGCCAAGGCTGGAGCTGCTACAGGTGAATTCGATGTTAAGGAAGCGCGTAAATTAACCATCAAGGTTTTGAATCTTGCCGAAAAATTATTTGACAGCAAAATTTTATCCGTTGAAGAAATTCAGGACATTGTCGAAGAAGTTCTTTTACAATCCACTTTTCGTAAAACGGCCAAGTCATATATTATTTACCGCGATCAGCATTCACGACTGAGAGATATTACCAACAAGATGGAAGTGGATCTGGTTGATCAATATCTGAAAAAAGCCGATTGGAAAATAAATGAAAACAGTAACATGGATTACTCATTGCAGGGTTTAAACAACTATATATCTTCCGAAGTCAGCAAGGTTTACTGGCTCAATGAAATATATTCTCCGGAAATCCGCAAAGCTCATATTGGCGGCGATTTTCATATTCACGATTTAAGCCTGCTTTCCGTTTACTGCGTGGGCTGGGATTTATATGATCTTCTCCTGCAGGGATTTAAGGGAGTTTCGGGTAAAGTGGAAAGCAAACCGGCCAATCATCTGCGCAGCGCTCTGGGACAGGTGGTTAACTTCTTCTATACTTTGCAGGGAGAAGCCGCCGGAGCGCAGGCTTTTTCCAATTTTGATACTTTGCTTGCCCCGTTTATCCGCTATGATAACTTAACCATTAAAGAGATTAAACAGGCTCTTCAGGAATTTATATTCAATATAAATGTGCCGACACGGGTGGGCTTTCAAACGCCCTTTACCAATGTAACTCTGGATTTGACCGTGCCCAGATATTACGCGGACCAGAGTGTTATCATCGGAGGTCAGCCGCAAAAAGAAACCTATAAGGAGTTTCAGGCGGAACTGGATCTTTTCAACAAAGCATTCCTGCAGGTGATGGCCGAAGGCGACGCCAAGGGAAGGGTATTTACCTTCCCGATTCCCACGTACAACGTCACGAAAGATTTTAACTGGGACAATCCCAATATGAAGGATTTATGGGAGATGACCGCTAAATACGGCGTGCCATATTTTTCCAACTTCATCAATTCCGACATGAATCCGGAAGATGCCCGCAGCATGTGCTGCCGTCTGCGCATTGACAATCGTGAGCTGGAAATGAGGGGCGGCGGGCTTTTCGGTTCCAACCCGCTTACCGGTTCCATCGGCGTTATCACCATCAATATGCCGCGTATCGGCTACCTGGCTAAATCCAAAAAAGGTTTTCTGGATCAGTTGGGCAAACTGATGGATATTGCCAAGGAAAGCCTGGAGACCAAACGGAAGGTTCTGGAGAAATTTACGGACGGCAATCTCTATCCGTACACAAGATATTACCTGCGCAGCGTCAAGGAAAGATTCAACGAATACTGGAAAAATCATTTTTCCACCATCGGGCTTGTCGGGATGAATGAAGCCTGTCTGAATTTACTGGGCGTAAACATTGCCACGCCAAAAGGCCAGGAATTCACAAAAGAGGTTCTCGATTTTATGAGAAAGAAGCTTATCAATTTCCAGAAAGAAACCGGAAATAATTATAATCTGGAATCAACACCGGCTGAGGGCACGTCATACCGTCTGGCCAAAACAGATAAGGAAAAATATCCGGATATTATCACCGCAAGTGATGATAAATGCAAAAACGCTGAACCGTTTTACACGAATTCCACGCAACTGCCGGTAAACTATACCGATGACGTCTTTGAAGCGCTGGATTTACAGGACGAAATTCAGGTGAAATACACCGGCGGCACGGTATTCCATACCTTCGCGGGCGAAAGAATAGATGATCCCAAATCGGTAAAAAGACTGGTTCAAAAGATATGCTGTAATTATCATCTGCCTTATGTAACGTTTACTCCCACCTTCAGCGTATGCCCGTCACACGGGTATTTAAAAGGCGAACAGGAAAAATGTCCGACCTGCGCCGATGATTGTGAAGTTTACTCCCGCGTGGTCGGTTATTTGCGACCGGTCAAACAGTGGAACAAGGGGAAGCAGGAAGAGTTTGATTCCAGGCAGGTATTCAAATTCTAACATATCGAGTGCATGGAATATCCCGCCATCCGGCGGGAATTCCCGGCAAGGTAATATTTATTTATAATGCGCTCCCCTGCGGGATGCGCTTCCGGTCTTCAGCTAACTTTGTTGGCTGCGTCGTCGGCTTCCTCGACGTATCATAAGTACGACTGCGGAGTCTCCTCCTTGCCGCCGCGTTATCTTTTGAATGCAACTCGGTGTAATAAATCTTTATAAGCATTCTTACGCAATGTATTGGTGCGTCTGAATATAGAAGGATGAAAAATGAAAATCGGCGGTTTCCAAAAAGTATCGCTTATTGATTATCCGGGAATGATCTGCGGAATTATTTTTTTACAGGGATGCAATTTCAGATGTTCCTATTGCCATAATCCCGGACTGGTTGAACCGGATTTATTTGGCCCCTGCATCAAAGAAAAAGATGTGCTGGACTTTCTTCATACGCGCCGGGGAAAACTCGACGCCGTGGTTATTACCGGCGGCGAGCCGACAATCCAGAATAACCTGATGCCCTTTATCAGACAAATTAAGAAAATGGGATTTGCCGTCAAACTCGACACCAATGGATCGCAGCCGCAGGTTATCAAGGCTCTTCTTGCTGAAGGGCTGCTTGATTATATTGCCATGGATATAAAAGCGCCGCTGGGAAAATACGAAAAAATCGTTAATGTGCCGGTCAATTCCGAATCAATAAAAGAAAGTATCAAAATTATTTTACACTCAAAAATTCCGTATGAGTTCCGCACAACCGTTGTTCAATCACAGCTTGATGAAAGAGAAATTCTCAATATCGCCAAACTGATCTCCGGCGCGCACCATTATGTGCTGCAGAATTTTGTTCCGGCGAAAACCCTGGATAAAATATTCCTGAAGGAAAAATCTCATCCGGACGAAATATTCCAGAAAATCAAAAAGCGTCTGGAACATGAAATTTCGATTGTCACGATCAGATAAAAAGTTTTTCAGGGGGAAAATATGTCTGTCTTAAAATTGCTTCTGGCTTTTGCTCCATGGATTTCATTCCTTATCATTGCCCACGGCAGCATGTTTCATCTTAAGCTCGGATTAATCGTTGCCTTGATATTGAGCGTCATTATGGGTATTACTCGATTGCACCGGGGCATCATCCTGTGGGTGGGGCTGACCTTCTTTACAATTTCTGTGGTAGCCATAGTTCTGTTTGAAAATATGTGGATTGCACGTCATATGGGTGTAATAGCAAACGGAACACTGGCTTTCTTTACATGGCTTACGATTTTGCTTAAGAAGCCTTTTACGCTCGAATACGCGAAGGAACATACGGATCGATCAATTTGGAATAGTCCGGTTTTCATCAGAACAAATATCATTATAACTTCGATTTGGGGTTTGGGTTTTACCGCGAACACTGTCCTGGCGTTTGGAAAAATGGAACATTATGTGTTCTCGGAACTTACTTACGAAATCATCAGTTACACATTGCTTATTGGAGCAGTAATCTTCACGAACTGGTATCCGGATTTTGTTCGAAATAAACGACAGCAGGCGTGAAGAGGAAAACAATAATTTGTTCAGTTTAAAAATTAACGCGTATCAAAACACTGATGGCGATTTTCCGACAAAATATTTCAGAAAATCAAAAAGCGTCTGGAATATGAAATTTCTTCCGTCACCATATTATGCTATGGCGGCGCTGCGGGCTGGCATCATCAAATCAGTGCCAGACTGTCGGCTATGGCCATGCCCGCGCGGGTAGGGCGTAAAAAGCCGTCCTTTAATTCTATAAGCTTATTTTTAATCAGTGCGTCAATTATGGTTTTTTTATCTTTTATTAAATCAACGCCGTACTTTGTTTTGTAGTGTTTCAAATCAATTCCGGCTTTTGTGCGAAGGCCCAAGAATAAAGCTTCCAGTTGCAATTGTTCGGCTGAAAGTGTTTCCGTTTCCTCCACAGGCATTTTACCTTGAGCAATCTCATTTAAATACGTTTTAACGGCAGCCTTATTCCACCAACGCTTATTGTTCAGAAACGAATTGGCGGCAGGCCCAAGGCCCAAATAAGGCACATGCTGCCAGTATTTCATGTTGTGTCTTGATCGAAGCTTTTCGCCGCGGGCGAAGTTGGAAACTTCATAGTGAATGTATCCCGCATTTTCCAGAACCTCCGCGGTTGTTAAAAACAATTTCAGTTCCGTATTTTCATCGGGCAGTTGCCAGCTTTCAGATTCATATTTCTTATAGAGCGGTGTTTTCTCGCCAAGCGATAGCTGGTAGGCGGAGATGTGTTCCGGCGCTAAATTAACGGCTTTTTGCAACGTGTTTTTCCATGAATTCATGCTTACGCCGTGAACGCCGTAAATCAAATCTATCCCAAGATTTTTAAACCCGGCCTGCCTTGCCGCATCCATCGCGGCAATTGCCTCTTTGGCTGAATGTCTCCGTCCCAGAAATTTTAAAACTTTATCATTGAAAGACTGGATGCCTATATTTAGCCGGTTTATGCCAAGAGAGCGGAGTGCCTGAAAGTATTCAGCGGAAACGTCTCTGGGATTGACTTCCATCGTGATTTCCGCGTTAGCGTCAATTTTATAATGCTGATTGATTACCGCGAATATTTCGGAAAGTTGTTGCGGTGTAAGCAGGGAAGGGGTGCCGCCGCCGATATAGATTGTGTCAAATGATGAAAAGGCGTTGCGGTAATGTTTTATTTCTTTCTTTAGAGCCGCGATATATTCGGGAATAAGATTAACGGACTTGACCGAGTAAAAGCTGCAATAACCGCATTTACTGAGGCAAAAAGGAATGTGAATGTAGAGCCCGGCTTGTTCATCTTTCATAATTAAGCTTTAATAAATCATCGATACTTAAAATATTTTATTTAAAACTTTCTTAAAAATCAAATATAGGAGACTGTTCAAAAGTGCTCAGATGCAAGGCGTGCAAGAAGCGGGGCGCGAGGCGTATGCGGTTATACGTTGAGCGTCCCGGTTTGCAGCGCAACGCAGCAGATGGGCGCTTTTTAGCAGCCGCTAATATTCTATTCCATATTCAAGATGATAGCAAGGCGGCAAGGAGGAAAACATTTGAGTTTAATAATTTTGCACCTATGAGATATTAATACAGAAAACGGAGGCTGTTCACCGAGAGCGCATACCCGCAAGGGATGCGCAATTAAGATTAAACGTATTCCTTACCGGTAAAAGCCAAAAGGCTTTACAAAAGGCTCAGAGGCAAGGCGCGCGAGGATCGAGCAGCGGAGCGTACTTTAAACGTACGTGAGCAGTGAGAGCCGAAGCGCAACGCAGCATATGAGCATTTTGTAACAGCCGATCCTAGTCGGTGTCTGATTTCAAGACAGCCAGGAACGCGCTCTGCGGAATACTCACCGAGCCGATCATCTTCATGCGTTTTTTGCCGGCTTTCTGCTTTTCGAGCAGTTTTCTTTTACGCGTAATATCACCGCCGTAACACTTAGCCGTTACATCCTTGCGGAAAGCGCTGATGGTGCTGCGGGCGATGATTTCTCCGCCGATAGCGCCCTGAATGGCGATCTTGAACATCTGCCTCGGTATCTCGTCTTTGAGCCTGTCACAGGCTAAAAGAGCCCGTGAACGGGCGCGTTCGCGATGAACAATCTGGGACAAGGCGTCAACCTTTTCGCTGTTGACCAGAATATCCATTAAAACGAGGTTGCTTTCGCGGTAATCGATAATGTCGTAATCGAATGATCCATAACCCTGCGTGACCGATTTAAAGCGGTCATAAAAATCGTAAATGACTTCGGCTAGCGGCATTTCGTAGGATAATTCGACACGGCCGGGACCGGTATAATTCATATTGGAATTGACGCCGCGTTTTTCCATGCAGAGTTTCATGACGGCTCCCAGGTAGCGTTCAGGAAGCATCATCGCGGCGCGGATGTAAGGTTCTTCTCCTTTTTCGATTTCCGCCGGGTCGGGATAATGCGCCGGATTATCCACGTAAATTACTTTTCCGTCCTTGAGCGTGAAGCGGTAACGCACGCTGGGAACCGAAAGAATAATGGAGAGGTCGAATTCCCGCTCCAGTCTCTCCTGCACGATATCCAGATGCAAAAGGCCTAAAAAGCCGCAGCGGAAGCCCTGTCCCAGAGCGGCGGAAGAATCTTTTTCATAGATAAACGAAGCGTCGTTGAGCTTGTATTTTTCCAGAGAATCGGCCAGATCCTGATAATCATCGGAGGCGATAGGGTAGATGGAGGCAAAAACGACAGGCTTGACTTCCTTAAATCCCGGCAGCGGCTGCCCGCAGGGACGGTCCTGCAGCGTGATGGTGTCGCCCGTGCGTACATCCGCCACGGTCTTCACGCCGGCGATAATGTAGCCTACCTCTCCCGCGGAGAGCTTCTCGCGTTTGGTACGGCTGAGCAGAAAATGCCCGACTTCTTCCACCTTATAGGTTGCTCCGCTGGACATGAATCTGATGATGTCGCCGTTTTTTACGGTTCCTTCAAAAACGCGGCAGTGAATGATTGTGCCGCGGAAAGAGTCATACTTGGCGTCAAAAATCAAAGCGGCCAGAGGATTGGACGCGTCGCCCTTGGGCGGCGGTATGCGTTCCACAATGGCTTCCAGAATTTCTTCGATGCCTATTCCTTCCTTGGCGGAACATTTGATGTGCGTAAACGGATCGAGCCCCAGTTCCGAATCGATTTCCTCCAGTACCCGATCAACGTCGGCAGATGGTAGATCGATTTTGTTGATGATAGGGATAATCTCCAGATTGTGATCAAGCGCCAGATATAGATTGGCCAATGTTTGCGCCTGAACGCCCTGCGCGGCATCAATCAGTAAGAGAACGCCTTCGCACGAGGCAAGGGAACGGGATACTTCATAAGAAAAATCAACATGTCCCGGCGTGTCAATCAGGTTGAGGATGTAATCCTGACCGTTTTTGGCATGATAGGGCAGGGAAATGGCGTTGCTTTTAATCGTAATGCCGCGTTCCCGTTCAATATCCATATTGTCCAAAATCTGATCCTGAAAGTTTCTTTCATTGCAGACGCCCGTAAATTGAATCAAACGGTCCGCCAGCGTGGATTTGCCGTGGTCAATATGCGCTATGATGCTGAAGTTTCTTATGTTTTCCATAATGGTGTTAAAAAAAGCCCTCCATTGTGCTTCGGGGGGCTTTTTTATCTAATCTTTCCTGACTAATTAAGCCAGTTTATTCAAAAGTTCTTCAGATACTTCTTTAACGCCTACTTTGCCGTTAACGGCAATAACCTTGGTTCTTTCTTTGAAATAGTTAACAGCGGCAAGCGTCCCTGTTTTGGTGTCATAATAAATGCCATGGCGTTTGTCAATTGCCGCGGCATCCTGATCGTCGGCGCGGGTTGACAGTTCCTCGCATCCGCAGACGCGGCAAACCATCTTGCCATTCTTTTCGGCCGGTTTAATGGCGTCAATGTAAATATTGTTGGGGTGGTTGTTGTCCGTTTTGCAAAGTCTGCGTCCCATGATGCGTTTCTTGGCTGTTTCACGATCCAGATCGATTTCAATGACGTAATCCAGCTTGATGTTTTCTTTTTGCAGTGCCGCCCAGAGAGCTTCCGCCTGTGCCAGATTGCGGGGGAAACCGTCCAGAAGCCAGCCTTTTTTGCAGTCATCTTCTTTGAGGCGGTCAAGAATCATGGGAATGGTAATGTCGTCAGGGACAAGTTCGCCGCGGTCAATAAATGCTTTTGCTTTTTCTCCCAGCGGGGTTTTCTTTGAGATATTCTGCCGGAAAATAACACCGGTTTCAATATGGGGTACACCATATTTCTTTTGCACTATCGCGCCTTGGGTTCCTTTGCCACTGCCGTTGGGGCCAAATATTAAAATGTTCACTTTGAGACTCCTTTCGTAAAAAATATTAAAGTAGGCGTCTTATAATGTATTATGTGATTTTTCGCAATATAAAAGAAGATGCTGTTTGAAAACGCTCATCTGTCGCGCTGAGTTGCAAACCGCGCCGTTCGTCGCATAAAATATATGTCTCGCGGTTCGGTTTTTTCCGCGTCTTTAATGACAGGAGCAACCGGGCGGACAGGATTTTGCTGAACATGATGAACCGGAAGAACTGGATGATCCATTGGACTTTCCGCCGGCAAATACGGACAGTACTTTTTGAGGATTTTTTGTTCCGCATTTGGGGCAGGTAAGATTTTTTTCTTCTTTTTGGGAAAAGATCAGACTTTCAAATATATTTTTACATTTTTTACATCTAAATTCATATATAGGCATCTTTCATTATCCTTACGCGTAATATTAATCATAAAATATGCAGAAATCCGGTAATGTCAAGCCGGTAATGTAATATTTGTCTTATCTAATCTTTGCTTTACGGCTTTGCTTTTCCCATGGGTTTCTGATTTCCGCCGGATTCTAAATCTTTAATTGCCTGACTGATGGCAATGCTTCGCTGGGAATCCTTCGGGAAATAATTGAGCGCTTCTCTAAAATGAAACAGAGCGCTTTCTTTCTTTTTTTCTTTTCTGAAATGCAGACCAAAATAGTAGTGTGATTCGCCCTGATTATTAAGTTTGCCGTAAGCCATGGCGATCTGATAATAGAGATCCTTATCATTCATGACCCGTTTTTCCAGCTTAAGAAAGCAATCCAGAGCTTTTTGATAATCTCCTGAATCGAGGTATGTTTTACCCAAGGCAAAAGTAACATCACTGTCATTCGCGTTTAAAGCGGCAGCCCTCAGAAGATAGCTTTGCCCAAGACCCGGCTCTCCCATTTTTACATAAATTAGGCCGAGATTTCTTAAAACATCTTCATCCCGCGGTGATAAACTTAAGGCTTTAAGATAGTCTTTCAGGGCGGAGCTTGTTTGTCCAAGTTGATCTTCAACTAAAGCCAGAAAATACAGCAGATCGACATTGTCGGGATTTTTCTTTAAAGACTCTGTCAGTTCGGTATATTTATTGTTGAGATCAAGTTGGTCCAATGGAATAAGAGCCTGCATTCTGCTGAAATTACCGATTATTTGTACTTCCCCTTTTTGAGGGTATTGGGCGGCAATCAAACTCTCTATATAAAAAATACGAACATCTGTGCCGGGATGTGTTTGCAGATATGAAGGCATGGATTTAGAAAAAGATTCATACCGTTTCATAATCTTGAGAAAATCAGCCATTGCCTCCGGATAATAGCCCGCGGCAACAAGGTAACCCAAACCCAGACGGTCCGCTTCCTCTTCATGTTCGCGTGTAAATTTTAACGACAGACTGCTGGCGCCGGCAACCGATAAGGCGGCAATAGCGGCGGTCGCCTCACCGCCGCCTCCGAGGAAAGCCCCGGCAATAATCGCCGCTAATGTGGCAACATTTAATTTTTTGGACTTTTCAATCATATCGGCAACGTGGCGGCCATTGGCATGACCGAGTTCGTGAGCAATAACCGCCGCCAATTCGGCTTCATTTTCCGCCGCCGATATCAGCCCTTTATTGATGTAGACGTAACCGCCCGGTGTGTTAAAAGCGTTTATCGCGTCGCTGTCAATGATAGAAAAATGAAACTCAAAAGGGACTTTGTTGGCATGTCCCTGAATTAAATTGCCGATTCTGGTTACGTAGCTGTTCAGGACTTCATTTTTGAGGATAAGGTGATGTTGTTCCATTTGATCATAAAATTCCCTGCCCAGTTTTCTTTCATCTTCAATCGTGAAATCGGCAAGACAAAGGTTTGCCCGAAGCAATAGAATGATCAATACAACAGCAAAATAAATATATTGATTTTGAGTAAATTTACGCATAAGCAGTTTTAAATTAAATAATTTGCGCGTATATTACATTTTTTATAATTTTAAGACAAGTTTTCATTTACCGGGACAAATTTAAAAATGTATGTGGAGTTTATCGTTTATGAAGAAAAAACTTGTTATAACCATCGATGGACCGGCGGGCGCCGGCAAAAGCACGGTAAGCAAAATATTAGCAAAGAAGCTGAACTATATTTATCTGGATACGGGCGCTTTGTATCGGGCCCTGGCTTATAAAGCGCTGAAACTTAAAATATCACCCGACGACGTTTCTTCTCTGACTGATTTGTGTTCCAATACCACAGTCGTCCTGAAAAATAATGGCGGTCAAATGAAAGTATATCTGGACGGGGAAAATGTTGAAGATAAAATCCGCACGGAGGAGGTAGGTTTGGCCGCATCCAAAATTTCCACTTATGCCGTGGTGCGTGAAAAGTTACTTAACCTGCAAAGACAAGCAGGCATGAAAGGCGGCATTGTCGCGGAGGGCAGAGATATGGGATCGGTGGTTTTTCCCCATGCGGATTACAAATTTTATCTTGATGCCCAATTAGAAGAAAGAATAAAAAGAAGGCATAAAGAACTTACCATCAAAGATACTTCGGTAAAATATAAGTCAATTCAGGAAGATATGCTTACCAGGGATCAACAGGATAAGGAGCGCGCACTGGCCCCCTTAAAAGCGCCGGACGGCTCAATCATCATTGATTCGGATAATTTATCCATTGAGCAGGTTGTCGCGAAAATCATCTTTTATATTAAGTAATTAAATGGAAAATAAACCTCATAAAATAGTCTGGATTTTATGTTGATATTTAACATTGTGTGTGTTAAATTTTAAAAATTATAGAGTTTCATAAAAAATAGGGGGTACTAGTTTAATGGTTAACAATAACAACAAAAACTTAACAAACGAAAAGGGGGTTAGCACGGACTCTTCGACGAAAAATCAGTCATCTCAGGTTAAAGAAGAAGAAATGGACTTTAAAGAACTTTACGAACAAAGTCTTAACCAGATTCAATATGGAGATATAACAACCGGTAAGGTTGTACAGATTAAAGACGACAGGGTGATGGTCGATGTCGGCTGGAAAACTGAAGGCTTTATTCCTATTGGCGAGCTAAAAGACGCACGGGGAAATATTAATATTTCTGTCGGCGATGAAATAGACGTGTTTGTTGATAAGAGGGATTCGGAAGGCAACCTTGTTTTATCGAGAGATAAAGCTTCCAAAGTCAAAATATGGGATGAGATAAAAGCGGCCTGCGAGAATGATACACTGATAGAAGGTGTCGTTATAGAAAAAATTAAGGGAGGCCTTTCCGTTGATATAGGTATCGTCGCTTTCCTTCCCGGATCTCAGGTAGACATTCGTCCGGTTAAAGATCTGGATAAGTTCGTCGGACAAACCCTCGATTTCAAAGTTTTAAAATATGACCGGAAGCGTAATAATGTGGTTTTGTCACGCCGTTCGATTGTAGCGACGGAGCGGGAAGCTGAAAAGAAAGATATTTTAAAGTCTATACAGGAAGGCAACATTGTCGAAGGCGTGATTAAAAACATCACGGATTACGGTATTTTTATTGATTTGGGCGGCGTTGACGGACTGCTTCATGTCACCGATATTTCCTGGGGCAGAATCGCCAAACCGTCGGAAAATTTCCATAAGGGTGATAAAATTACGACAAAAGTTCTTTCTTTTGATCCTGAGAAAGAAAGAGTTTCTCTGGGTCTGAAGCAATTAAATGATAATCCATGGGAGCAAATAACGGATCGATATCCTGTCGGCTCAACGGTCAGAGGCAAGGTTGTAAATTTGACGGACTATGGTGTTTTTGTGGAACTGGAGTCAGGGGTTGAGGGCCTTGTACATATATCGGAAATGTACTGGACAAGAGAAATCAAACATCCGTCAAAAGTCTTGAACGTCGGTGAAGAAATAGAGGTAATGGTGCTGGAAGTAAATCCGCAGACCAAGCGGGTTTCGCTGAGTTTAAAACAGACAACACCGAATCCCTGGGAAAAGCTGAAAGAAAAATATCCTGTCGGCGCCGTTGTTAAGGGCATTGTCAGGAATATTACTAATTTTGGAGTCTTTGTAGGAATTGAAGAGAAAATTGACGGGTTAATTCACGTATCCGATATTTCATGGAAGCACAGAGTAAATCATCCTTCCGAATATTTTAAAAAAGGTCAGGAAGTTGAAGCCGTCGTTCTGAATGTTGATGTGGAAAATGAGAAATTTTCTCTGGGTATAAAACAAATCGAAAAAAATCCCTGGGATGAATTGTCCGAAAAATATATACCGGGCAGTGTCGTGACCGGTAAAATAAAGAACTTCACGGATTTTGGAATTTTCGTGGAAATTGAAGAAGGCATTGAAGGGCTTGTTCACATTTCTGAAATAAGCCAAAAGCGCGTGAAGACTTCTTCGGAACTTTATTCCGTGGGAGATACCGTGTCTGCCGTGGTTAAGAGTATCGATCCTAAAACCAAGAAAATCAGATTAAGCATCAAAGAACTGGAGGCTCCGGCGCCGGCTCCCGCATCCAATCAGTATATCAATAACACGGAAAATGTAGGGTCTAATCTCAGTCATGCGTTGGCGGACGTGAAGATTAACAATCAGAAAAAAGGCGAATAAAAGATATGAGAAAACATCCCGTAATTTTTGGAATGTTAATACTTCTGGCTCTGGGTTTTATGCTTTATCTTTCTTTTTATAGAGCTGGTATGCATTCCGGAAAAAATAGAGGTTTTTCCTTAAGAGATAAAATTGGTGTTGTCAGTGTCGAGGGAGTCATTAACGATTCGATGGACATCACCGATCAATTGGATGAGTTTGCCAAAGACGATTCTATTGTCGCTGTCATTTTAAGAGTGGATTCGCCAGGCGGCGGTGTGGCCGTTTCTCAGGAAATTTACGATGCCGTCGTTGAATTGAGAAAAACGAAAAAAGTCGTTGCCTCCATGGGTTCCGTCGCCGCTTCCGGCGGTTTGCTGGTGGCTTGCGGCGCGGATAAAATTGTCGCCAATCCCGGCACCATTACCGGCAGTATCTCGGCTATCATGCAATTTGCAAATGTCGAAGAACTGCTCAAGAAAATCGGATTGAAATCTTCAGTGATAAAAAGCGGACAGTATAAGGATATCGGCTCTCCTTTGAGAGAAATGACCCCCGAGGAGAAGGTCATTATTCAGGACCTGGTGGATGATATTTATAATCAATTTATTGATGTGATTGTGAAGGAGAGGAAGCTTCCGCGTGAAAAGGTTATCGCGATTGCCGATGGCCGCGTTTTTTCCGGCCGTAAGGCGAAGGAACTGGGATTGGTTGATGATCTTGGCGACATGGCGTCCGCGGCCAAACTGGCGAGTAAATTAGCCGGAAAAGACGGAAAATATGATTTGGTTTACCCGGCCAAAAAGCGAGCCTCTTTTTTTGATTATTTCATGGAAAGCGCGGCAACCCACATAACCAATTCCCTGAAGGAAAAAATAGAAAGTAAAAGCGGAATAAGTTATTTGTATTATCCCGGCAGATAAGAGATGGGGTAATTCACTTTAAGGAATCATTAAAAAGTAAAACGACATAAGTTATTTATACTATTCTGTCAGATAAGAGAGGGGAATTATTGTGACAAAAAACGATTTAATTAAGAAATTGCAGGAAGAGTTGAAAACTTATTCGCTGAAAGATGTAACTTATGCCGTGGAAATAATATTTGATTCGATGACTGACGCGATAAAACGCGGAGAACGAATCGAATTAAGAGGCTTCGGCAGTTTTGTGGTCAGAGAAAGAAAACCGAGAATGGGGCGGAATCCGAAATCCGGAGCTGAAGTAAAACTGAAAGAAAGAAAAGTGCCATTTTTTAAAACAGGCAAAGAATTGCGCATCATGGTAGATCATAAAAAATGAGTTATCAGACATTACTTGTTGAAAAGAAAAATGAGTACGCTGTTGTTAAACTAAACCGCCCTCATGAGATGAATGCTATTTCCAAAGAGATGCGGAAGGACCTCTATACGGCTTTTGTCGACCTGGAGATTGATCCTGACGTTAAAGCAATCGTTCTTACCGGTGGAGAATATGTTTTTTCGGCCGGCATGGATATAAAGGAAATGTCCAGCCTGCCTAATGAAGAAGGCGATGAATTTCTCAAATCAATGATAAAATATCTGAAAAAGATTTATGCCTGCAAAAAACCGGTAATCGCCGCGGTAGGCGGGATCGCTCTGGGCGGAGGTTTTAATCTGGTTACGATTTGTGATCTTGTCGTCGCGTCTGAAAGCGCTATTTTCTGCCATCCTGAATTGAAGTTCGGATTTAATCCATTCATTTATCCGTTGAGTCAAATTGTCGGCATAGCGAAAGCAAAAGAAATCGTTATGCTGGGTGAACCCATCGGAGCCAATGAAGCGTTGAATATCGGTTTGATTAACAAAGTTGAGCCGCCGGAAAAGTTTATGGAAGTGGCGGAACAAATGGCGCAGAAACTATCGGGGTATTCCTCCAAGGCGTTCGAAGAACTGAAAAATCTGTGCTCCATCGTTCCACGCATGGACAAAATGGCCGCCATGGATATAGAATCGTCTATCTGCGCCCTGCTGTTTGCCAGAGACGAACGCAAAATTCAAATGAATAAGATGTTGACTGAAAAATCACGCAAGAAGAAGTGAGATTATTCGATTATTTCAGGCACCCCAAAAAAACGTCACGATAATTTATTATAAACTATCCCAATCATTTCCCGGTGCGGCAAAGTCTTTGAGTTGATCCCGTCTTTTTTTGTGCTGAAGTTTTTTTAACGCTTTGGCTTCAATTTGACGAATTCTTTCGCGCGTAACACCCATCATATCGCCAACCTCTTCCAGCGTAAATGGTCCGTAATTACAGGCGACCCATGTGCAATTTAGAAAAGCCTCATTTTTTAAGCGCCATTCACAGGTGGTATCGGTGCATATTTCGCCGATGAGAACATTCTTCTTTTTGCATTTATACGTATTAATCATGGCGAAAACTCCTTTAAACTCTTTAATCTTTTACAAATATAATAATTTATTTGGGAAAATCAAGTAAAAAGATCAAAAAACATTTATTTTGGACTATATAGAGCTAAATAATAAAGGAAAATCTATTGCGTCCTAAAAATTCATTTTATCTTTAGGCCTTCTTTCAGGAACATATTGATGTTTAATGACGCCTTCGTTCCATTCGGAAGAAACGTATAAATTACAATAACAACTGCCGTATTCCCTGACATCATCCGTCCGGTACCGGCAGGGGCATAAAATATCGGCATCCTTTTCACGGCTGCCTGAAGCCAGACGGCAGGGACAGGACATGTAGCCGTAACGTTCTTTATTGACTAAAAGATCGCTTAAGATGCTGAGGGTCCAATCCTTGTCTTTATTAAAAAAATAGCCCTTGGGTTCCTGAATCTTTTTCATGATGTCGTAGAGTTCGGCAGGGGTCATCAGATTCCTAAAGCCTCTCTTATATCGTCCTCCCTGAAACCGACGATAATCGTCTTGCCGATGATGATGGTCGGGAAGGAACGATTGGGATTATATTGTTCCACTTCTTGAAGAATCCTCTGTTTGTCTTCTCCGTGAAGCAGATCTACATCAATAAATTCAAAAGTTATGCCGTTATCGTCCATGAATTTCTTAGTCGCCTTGCAATGACTGCACGTACTCAATGTGTACATTTTAACTTTATGGGGCATATTTCCGCTCCTTGATTTTTAGTGCCTTTATTTAGCCGGATTCTTAAGAAATGGCAACCGGTTAATTTTTTATAGTGAAACGGCAGATCGTTTATCCAATGACTTGAATTTAAAAATTCACCACTATCTCGTCGTAGCTCTTTCTCCATTTCGGGGGGCTAAGGGTTTTGCTTTTATCGAAATGGCCGATAGCCATTAAAAGCGGAATCCAGTAATGATCAGGTATATTAAATGCCTTCCGGACACCGTCAATATCAAATCCGTCCATTGGATGAGAATCCAAGCCCGCGTCTTTTGCGGCCAGCATTAGCGACATGGCAAAAAATCCGGCATTCTTACAGGCAAAGGCCAATTGTTTTTCCGTCGTGTCGTAGAGTGATTTTAATGAACTGACAAACCCGTCATACTGTTCCGGTTTTGCATGGCCCGCTTTAACCGATTTAACAAAACCTTTTTCGAAATCGGCATTGCCTTGTTTCCAACCCTCGCGATCACCCAGAATAATCAGGACAACGGGCGCTTCCGTTATTTTGGGTTGATTCATTGCCACCTTTTTCAAGGTTTCTTTTTTATTTATGTCTCTTAAAACAATCACTCTCCATGGTTGAAGATTGGAACTTGAAGGCGCAAGCGCAGCGGTTTCAAATATTTTCATAATCTGTGCGTCGGATACGTCTTTTGCGGGATCAAAAAAATTTACGGCTCTTCTTTGTTTGATTACGTCCATGAATTCCATAAAAATTCCTCCCTTTACAAAACAGTTTATTTTTTCACTAAATTAAGTATCATTCCCGATTTGTCAAAAATCATTTTTCTTCATGCCCACGGGTTAGATAAAAAGTTGCCAGATCGAAAAACAGGGTCATACGCCTTTGCAGCTCGAAGGTCATGAATAGATTAAGGTTTTTTTGAAGGGCATCCTGCGCCAGCGCGAAAGTCCAGATGTGCTTGCGTATAAGGCTAAGCGCGCTTAACGCCTCGCTGATTTTAAACCCGGATTTTTTTCTTTCCCTGCCCAGCCTTGTGTAAAACCGCTTGATTTTGCTGACATCGTCGATACCGCCCATCCACAGGGTCAAATGCGAAAGAATCCTGTCGCAGATGTTGTACAGCACCCGTTTTTCCACTTTATGATATTCAGCAGTGGAAGGATTTACCGCGACATCTTGAATCCATTGATCAATAATCTTTTCTTTATTTTTAATGATGATATTGACCAGTCGGCGTGTTAAGGAATTTTTCGCCAAAGCGGTCGGAAGCGCTTTTTTATCATCCGTTTGCTCAATAGAATCAAATATTGCCCAGTAATCCCTTCTGCTTTTAATGTAGGCATCAAGCGCCCGTTTATTGGAGCGGAAAGCCAGCGGCGGCAATTTGTTCACCGGCCAGAATCGTGCCTGCACGCAGTCGTCTCCGGCGCTGAGTTTTCCGCCGCTTTGTTCCACGACAAAGGTCAAAAAAAGCAGGTCGCCGTAAAAGCGGCTTTTGTATGAATCGACATCCTGCAGCTTTATAATTTTGCCCTTAATGCCGGTTTCCTCTTCCAATTCGCGCAGGGTCGCTTCTTCTATGCTTTCTCCGGTTTCGGCAAATCCGGATGGCAAACACCAGAGCCCTTTTAAGGGCGGCCTGCCGCGTTTGACCAAAAGGATGCAGCGTGAAGATTCGAGAATCGTGGAAACAACCGGCAGAGGATTCTCGTAAAAATAAGAATTACAGGATGGGCAGAAGTCCCGCCGCACATTGTCCTCGTGTTTTTTTATGGTTGTCTCGCCGCAGTAAAGGCAAAACTGGCGTTGTTTTTTCATGAGGTTTCCTCTGAAATTAAGGCTTTGGAGCAAATAAAGATTCTGTCGTCCTTGCATATGGTGAGTAAATTATTTTTCATGGCCGCATCCTGCAGTTCAAGAAGAAGCTGATGAATGACGGTTTTATTACGGGCGTCAGTCCCCGTTAGGAAAAAAGATCTTTTAAATTGGACATAATCAAAAAAACAGTCAATTTCCTGAGGCTGGAAAACCAGCGTGTTTTTAAAATCAATTGCCTGTATCCGGTCAAAATAAGGATGAAGAAGCATCTCGCCATTTTCGGCGGAAAACTGGTCGAATATAATTTCTATCGGCAGGGATTGTTTTTCATCGGATGAATGATGTTCATGAAGTATTTTTTTGATGAGGCTTATGATTTCCCGCATGTCCTCTTTGGAATGGGTAATGGTGATGAAAAATCCGTCTTTTTTCACGACGCGGGAAATTTCCGGAATCATATCGGGGAAAAAATATAAGGCGTAACTGCAAATAACCAGATCAAAGGAATTCGGGGGATATTTTTTTATCTTATCAATGCCGGCAAACGAAAAAGATCCTGAATAACCGGCGCGAAGGCATGCCTCCATGAAGAAGGGTCTGTATTCGGGAACTATATCAAGTCCGGTAATGTTAGCCTCCGGATGCAATTTATCCTTTAGGGCTTCGGTAAAGGCGCCGAAAGCGCAGCCCAGTTCCAGAACACTCCGGCAGTTCGTCAGGTCAACCTGTTTCAGGGCTGTTTTTCTGATGTCTTCTTTATTGGTGGAAAACCGCCTGATTAATTGTGCGATGGCCAGATGCTTTTGCACATCGCGGAAAACCTTGCGAATCCTTTTTTTATCCAGAACTTCCGGCATATTTAATCAACTTTCATTATGTAATGTTATAATACCTGATACCGGCTTTATGCCTTGCAAAAAAAGTCTATGCCAGTCTTCTGACGCCTTCAGCCAGATCAGAAAGTCCTTTTTTATCTATAATCGAAATGGAGCGCGTGTTCATTTTAATTAACATTTCTTCATTCATGCGTTTCAGAATACGGGAGATGGTTTCGGGAATCGTGCCAAGAAGTCCGGCCATTTGATTTTTTGAGATATCCAGATCTATGGTAGCGGACCCCGTATTGCGATCATTCAAAAATAGTAAATAGGCCGCCAGTCTTCCCGGTACTTCTTTGAGAGAAAGATTTTCGACCAGCATGGTAAGTTTGCGCAGCCGCAGAGATAGAAGCGCCAGCATGCTTAACGCCAGAGAAGGCTGACGGAGAATCAACTCTACAAACTTTGTTCTCGGGAAAAAAAGGGCGCTGGTTTCCACAAGGGCCTGCGCGGAAGCGGGATAATGCTCTCCCGCGAAAACAGCCGCTTCGCCAAACGGTTCATGATCTTCCAGGATGTGAAAAATTTGTTCTTTGCCTTCGGCCGAGAGCTTAAATACTTTTACTTTGCCGGAAAGAATGATATAAAAACCACTCCCCTCATCGCCTTCCGAAAAAAACATCTGTCCCCGGGAAAACTTCTGTTTGAGGGCAATGGAGGCCAGACTTTCGCAGTAATTTTCCGGCAGGCCTTCAAATAAAGGAATGGAGGCAATGGTTTGAATCATATTCATCACTTTCACCATCTTTAATTATTATCATTTATATTTGACTTAAGTCAAGGAACAAGTCTCGATCATTGTTTATATTGCCGGCAAAAGAAAACAAAAAAATATAAATATGAAAAGGAGACTGGAAATGGAAAATTTAAATATGTTTTGTTACCAGTGTGAGCAGACGGCCAAAGGCGAGGGATGCAGTAAGTCAGGCGTGTGCGGTAAGGATCCGGAAGTTGCCGCCCTTCAGGATGTGCTGGTTTTTGTTCTTAAAGGATTGTCGGCGGTGGCGGTTGATGCCAGACGGGCCGGGATAGTCGATCATGATATTAATGTGTTTACGGTCAAAGCGCTTTTTTCGACCCTGACTAACGTGGATTTCGACCCTGCGCGTTTTGTCGAGCTGATCACGAAATGCGCTGCCCTGCGTGACGCACTTAAAGACAGAGTAAAAAAAGCCGGAGGCAGCATAGATGAAAAACCTGCCGCCGTCACCTTCCGGCCGGAATCAACAGCCGCGGGCATAGCCGGTCAGGCAAAAATAGCGTCGCTGAAAGCGGACGCGTCGATTAATCCTGATATTTTGTCCCTGCAGCATATACTGCTTTTTGGCGTGAAGGGCGTGGCCGCTTATGCCGATCACGCGCAGATTCTGGGACAGGAAGACGAAAAGATATATTCTTTTGTTCATGAAGCACTGGCGGCTATCCTGCGTGAGAATATCGATTTAAACGGCTGGATCGGTCTTGTATTGAAATGCGGAGAAATCAATCTGCGCACCATGGAACTTCTGGATGCGGCCAATACAGGAGTCTATGGTCACCCCGTTCCCACATCCGTGCCGCTTGGCGCTAAAAAAGGCAAGGCCATTCTTGTCTCCGGCCACGATCTGAAGGATTTGTCCGATTTGTTGAAACAAACCGCGGGCAAGGGCATTAATATCTATTCGCACGGTGAAATGCTGCCCGCGCATGGCTATCCCGAGCTTAAGAAATATCCGCACTTTTACGGGCATTACGGGACTGCCTGGCAGAATCAGGCAAAAGAATTTGCCGAATTCCCCGGCGCTATCCTGATGACGACCAATTGCATTCAAAAACCCAGGGAGTCCTACGCGGCAAATATTTTTACAAGCGGTCAGGTGGGCTGGCCGGGCGTTTTGCATATTACAGATTCCAATTTCGAGCCTGTCATTAAAAAGGCGCTCGAACTGCCGGGATTTGCCGCCGATACGAAAGGCAAATCCGTCATGGTCGGATTTGCCCGCAATGCCGTTTTGGGCGTGGCTGATAAAGTGATCGAGGCGGTCAAAGGCAAGGCCATTCGACACTTCTTTTTGGTTGCCGGATGCGACGGCGCGAAGCCCGGAAGGAATTATTACACGGAATTTGTGGAAAAAGCGCCTAAAGATACCGTGGTACTGACACTGGCTTGCGGTAAATTTCGTTTCTTTGATCAGGAACTGGGCGATATTGGAGGAATTCCGAGGCTGTTGGATGTAGGACAGTGTAACGATGCTTATTCGGCCATCCAGATCGCTTTGGCTTTAGCCAATGCTTTTAACGTAGGTGTAAACGAGCTGCCTCTATCCATGATTTTATCCTGGTATGAACAAAAAGCCGTCGCAATTTTACTCACGCTGCTTTATCTGGGCATTAAAGATATTCGTCTGGGTCCGTCCCTGCCGGCATTCATTACACCCAATGTGCTTGATGTGCTGGTTAAGAATTTCGCGATTAAGCCGATTACGACAGCAGATGAAGATTTAAAAACGATTTTAGGTTAAAAGTAAAATAATATCGGAAATATAGAAAAACTCCCCGCGTTACAAGCGCGGGGAGTTTAAATTAAACTTCAGCATTGACTCTTTTCGATATCCATGATTTTTGCCACTCTTCTTGCGTGCCTTTCTCCGGCAAATTTTGTATTCATAAATATTTCGATCATTTTTGTAACCGGCACGGAATATTTTACCCGGCCGCCAAAAGCGATAAAATTGGCGTCGTTATGCGCCCTGGCCATTTCAGCGGTAAAAAGGTCCTGAATTTGAGCGCAGCGGATGCCTCTAATTTTATTTGCGATAATCGACATTCCTATTCCCGTGCCGCAAAGCAGAATGCCGAAATCATATCCGCCTTTTTTGAATTCTTCACAGGCAGCGACCGCGATATCGGGATAATCCACGGAATCATCGCAATTAACCCCCATATCCTTTGTCTCGCAATTTCTGGTTTTTAAGAAGGAGATAATTTCACTTTTTAAAGCTACGGCGCCGTGATCGGATGCAATGATAATTTTATTCATGAGTAAGTTCCTCTGTAGAATTTTTTATAAATCCTCAACCGTCATTTTTACGATATTGCAGAATAAGTCAATAAAAAAACTTTGCTTCGCTGACATATTTACGTTAAAAAGTCATATGCGGGAATTATTGACGAAGTATTTTAATTATCTTTTGATTGAACGGGGCATCGCTCAAAACACGCTCGAAGCCTATGGCCGTGATTTGCGCCGTTTTAGCTTGTTTGTTCATGAGAACAAGAAATTGTCCGATGTGCACGGAATCACGCCTGAGGTTATAATTGAATATCTGGTGCAGATCAGAGATGAAGGATTATCGGCTAATTCCATGAACCGGTCGCTTGCCGCTTTAAGGGGATTTTATAAGTATCTGCATCGCGAAGAGGTCATCACGGAAAATCCGCTGGCACGCATTGAACTGGCGAAAGTCTGGATGAAACTGCCCGATACGTTAAGCAAAGAGGAAATGAAAGTCATTCTGGATGAGCCGGGGACTCAAACGGCCGCCGCCATCCGCGACACGGCCATGCTGGAGCTTTTGTACGCGACGGGAATTCGTGTTTCGGAATTGATTAATCTTACCATGAACAGTATGAACTGGCAGGTCGGATTTCTGATGGCCATGGGGAAGGGCAGTAAAGAAAGAGTTGTTCCTGTTGGTAAAATAGCTTACGATAGCCTCAGGCGTTATGTTGATGAGGTCAGACCGAAATTGATGCAGAAAAAAATTACGGATGTGTTATTTTTAAACCGCTTTGGAAGAAAGTTTACGAGGCAGGGTCTCTGGAAAATAGTTTCCGGTTACGCTAAAAAAGCCGGATTGAAAAAAAAGGTTTATCCGCACACTTTCCGGCATTCTTTCGCTTCGCATCTGCTGGAAGGGGGCGCCGATTTGCGTACGGTGCAGGTCATGCTCGGGCATTCCGATATTTCGACAACGCAGATTTACACACATATAACGCGGGATAGATTAAAGGAAGTTCATCAGAAATATCATCCGCGGAGTTGAATCCCGACAGTTTGATTATGACTTAGGGCACGTTTTTGTAAGATTTGAGGGTTTAGGGATTAAATGATCGATCGACGCGTAAACAGAGGGGAACAAGACGAAGGATTATCGATTCCGGCAAAAGCGATTTTGATCGCGCTTGTCTTTATGATTATGATTTCCGTGCCGCTGTTTTTTTTCTATCCTCAATTTTTTAATTCTCTTGCGTTTCAGGTCTCCCGGGTAAAAAACGCTTTTTCCTATTATGTATTGCAGGACAAACCTGAATTTTACTATCTGGAGATGGAAAAAAACGGCAAGGATATCCGTGTCAGTGCGGATATTCCACTGGAAGTAACTTATCGTGATGAATTCGTAGTCAAATCGGTAGTCAGTGACGATCTTACGGGCAAATACACAACGGTGCAATTTGAAGGGTTCAGTAAAAACGAAAACGATTTGGGGATTTTATTGAAGGGAATTGATATTGTCAATAAAATCATTAAAACAGGAACTGTCATTGATAATTCCGGTATTGTGTCCGATCGCAAAATTCTTATAAATTATCGCAATGAAAAGATGGCCGATGTTCCTCTGAAAATAGATATTACGCCGCAGGACTGGTTCAGGTTCGCGAAAGATTCGGCCAATGTCGGTGAACGGATTGAATATCTGAAAAAAGCGATAGAAATGAATAAAAACGATGTCAGTGTGCGTGAAGTTCTTGCCGGAGTTTACTTGCGCCAGGGAAGAATAAACGAAGCTATAAGTCAATATAAAGATGTGTTGAGCATAAAACCCGATGATTCACTGGCCATGGAAGAACTGGTTAAGTGTTACATTAAAAAAAATGAATTTGACGAGGCTATTAAGGTATCGAAAGGCGTCATCAAAAATAATCCGAAGAGCGCGCAGGCTTATGTAGCCCTCGGATTGTCTATGGCGGAAAAGGGATTGTGGGCTCAGGCGGCGCAAAGTTATCATGAAGCGGTACGGTTGGAACCGGATGATTATCTGGTGAGATTTAAATTGGCCGAAGCCTATGAAAACGGCAATATGATAAATTCAGCCATTGATGAATACAAGTACATTGCCGCGCATTCAAAAGAGGCTGGGCGGGCCTTATTGGCTCTGGGTAATACTTGTCTGAAACAAAAAAAATATGATGAAGCCGCCAAATATTATAACGAAGTCCTGGAAAAACAGCCCCGAAATGCTGTTGCTTACGCCAATCTTGCCGCCGCGTATGCAGGAATGGGGAAATGGTCCGAAGAGCTTGATAATTTGAAAAAAGCAGTCTCAATAAGTCCCCGGGAACCAGCGATACACTTTAATCTGGGCGCGGCTTACGAAAGACGTAAAATGAACGCGGAAGCAATCAGGGAATATGAATACGTATTAAAGATCAATCCTGCCGACGCCGACGCGCTGGAACGTCTTGCCGATATGGCGTTTAAGAATAAACAATTTGATCAGGCTGTAAAATATTATGAAAAGTTAAAAATAAGATTCCCTCAAAAAGCTTCAATTTATGCCAATTTAGGCTTTGCCTACGGTGAACTGAAAAACTATGCCATTTCAGTTCAAGCTTATGAAAAAGCTATTAAATACGGCGCCAAAGATTCAAACATTCATTATAATCTGGCTTATACATTCGATAAGCTGGGCATGGAAAAACAAGCGATAGCCGAGTATGAAAAAACTTTCCCTCTGACAAAGCAAGTGCTGAGTATTTTGGCTCATTATTACCTGAAAGAAAAAAATTATGTTACAGCCATTAAATATTATAAAAAAATAATGGAGCTGGAACCGAAAAAAGCGTCGTCTTACGAAAGTTTGGGTTATGCTTACGCGGCTTCCGGAAATTGGGATACGGCGATTAAAAACTACAGGATCGCGTTGAGATACGATCGGGAAGATGATGAACTTTACGCTAATTTGGGCGAAGCTTATGAAAGAAAAGGGCTTTACCCTGAAGCGCTAAAAGCTTATGACAATGCCTACGCGCTAAATCCCGAATCGGCCAAAGCCGCAAAAAGAATTCCAAGGCTGAAAATTAAACTTTTGCAGGAAAAAGCGCAGAAAAAAACCAGGAGTGATGAAGAATGAAGAAAATCAGCATAGGCGATTTTGTTGTCGGAGATAATAAAAAATTTGTTCTGATTGCCGGTCCGTGCGTTCTGGAGAATGAAAAATCGGCGATGGAGACGGCCCGGTATCTCAAGAAGCTAACGGCAAAATTAAAAATTCCCTTCATCTTTAAGGCTTCCTATGACAAGGCCAACAGGACTTCGATTAAATCGTATCGCGGTCCCGGAGCAAATAAGGGACTCGCCATGTTAAAAAAAATTAAAGAGGAACTTAACATCCCTGTGCTTTCCGATGTGCACCGTTTCGAGGAAATCGATGCCGCCGCGAAAATACTGGATGTCGTACAGGTGCCGGCCTTTCTTTGCCGCCAGACGGATTTTGTGACTGAAATCGCGAAAAAAGCGCGAGTCATCAATGTTAAAAAAGGGCAGTTTCTGGCTCCCTGGGACGCGGCCAATATCATAGAAAAAATAAAAACAGCCGGTAATGAAAACATTATGATGACGGAGAGAGGTGCGTCGTTCGGCTACAACAATCTTGTTTTTGACGTTCGTTCTTTGCCAATTTTAAGAAATATGGGGTATCCGGTGATCTTTGATGCGACCCATTCCGTGCAGTTACCGGGAGGACAGGGGGCATCATCCGGTGGCCAGAGGGATATGGTACAGTTTCTGGCGCGCGCGGCCGTAGCCGCGGGTGTGGATGGCATATTTTTCGAGGTTCATAAAAATCCGGAGAAAGCTCTGTGCGATGGCGCCAATTCTTTATATCTGGATTCACTTGAAAAACTATTGGTAACTCTGAAAAAAATAAACAACTTGATAAAGGAACCGGAAAAGTAAAAAATTCCAGACGGAACGTGCTATATAAGTAACAAACAAAACGCGAAAGGATATTTAAGATATTGAAGAAACATATTAAAGAGAAGCTCAAAAGAATAAAAATATTGATTCTGGATATTGACGGCGTTATGACCGACGGCCGGATCGTAATGGATGATGAAGGGCGTGAGTTAAAAAATTTTGATGTTCGCGATGGGCACGGGATCAAGGTGCTTCAGCGGTATGGAATCAAGGTAGCCATACTTACGGGGCGGAAATCGAAAGTGGTTGAATGCCGGGCGAAGGATTTGGATATAAAAGACGTTTATCAGAAGGTTTTCAACAAAAAAGAAGTATTTGAAAAAATTTTAAAGAAATACAAATTATCGGCGGATGAAGCGGCTTATATGGGCGATGATATCGTTGATATACCTGTATTAAAAAGAGTGGGATTTTCCGTTGCTGTTGCGGATGCCCTCGATGTCGTAAAAAAATCGGTTGATTATATAACAAAAAATAAAGGCGGACGCGGCGCGGTTAGAGAAGTTTGTGAAATGATTTTACAGGCGCAGGATAGGTGGCAGGAAGTAGCCATTAAGTATGAATTTGAAGACCATTCCTAAGAGAAAAAGAAGCTAAATCAGCATCATTTCTTTTAAACTATCTTCCGTTTACATCCTTATTGTCTTTACACGTGGCATAGTGAGTGCTATAATAAATTCAACAATGATGTGCGTAAGCAGGATTCTCCGGATTTAAGATGAAATTAAGAAAAAAAACGATAATTATATCGTTAATATCAATAGTTTTTTTGGTAATTCTGATTGCCGTTGCGGCCGTTATCAAAAATGATGCAAGTAAACCCAAAAATTTATTAAAAGCGCTTGAAGAAGGTGTTGATCTGAAGTTTAAGGGCTTCAATTTTACGGAAGTCAATGAAGCCAACGCCAAATGGGAAGTCAAAGCCGATACAGCTACCTATGATAAAAAGCAGGACCTTGCTGTTTTAGAGAATGTTCATATAAGGTTAACGACGTCCGATGGCAAAGTTTTCCTGATGAGCGCTGACAAAGGGCAAATACTTACAAAGGAAAAGAACATAGAAATAAAAGGCAATGTTGTTATAACGTCTGATAATAACGACAGATTTTCCACTGATCATTTAAGTTATAATAACGCTGAAAAGAAATTTTATACCGACGCGCCGGTTGTCATGCAAAATAAGCGCATGAAACTTACAGGAACCGGACTAACGCTGTACATCAATGACGGGAAATTAAGTATTCCCTCCATGGTTAAAGCGAAAATAAATTAATCGGGAAATTAGATGATTAATAAAAAAATTTGCATTTCTGTTTTATTCATTGTTCTGCTGTCAGCTTTTTGCGCATTTGCCGATAATACTCTCATGACCAAATCCGATGAACCCATGGAAATTACTTCCAACAAAATGGAAGCTTTTAACGAAAAGAAGCTTGTCGTATTTTCCGGTAACGCCAGGGTCACACAGGGCCAAAACGTGCTGAAAGCTGAAAAGCTCCTCCTGTATTATAAAAAAGAACCCGATAAAAAAGAAAAAATCGTATCCATGGAAGCCGAAAAAGCCGGTGAACTGGATAAAATAGAAGCGAAAGGGAATGTGTCTTTAACTCAGGGCAGGCGAGTAGCCACGGGAGATGAGGCGATATATTATCATGACAGCAATAAAGTCATCATAACCGGTAATGCTGTTTTAAGTGAAGGGAAAAACTCCGTGAAGGGAGACAGAGTAATATTTTATCTCAATGAAAATAGGGGAATCGTGGAAAGCGATACTCAAAAACAAGTCAAGGCGATAATTTATCCTCAGGATAAGAAGAAACCGGGAATTAAATAACGGGCGTTGTAAAAATATGAGCGATTTGACGGCAAAAGGTTTAACTAAAATCTACAGCAAGCGAAAAGTTGTTAATCAGATTGACCTCTCCATTTTGCCCGGCGAAGTCGTCGGATTACTGGGGCCGAACGGCGCCGGCAAGACAACGACTTTCTACATGATTGTCGGGCTTATTAAGCCCGATGCGGGGGAAATCTTTCTGGATGACGAAAATATTACGGGATCCCCCATGTATCAAAGGGCGCGCAAAGGTTTAAATTACCTGCCGCAGGAGCCTTCTATTTTTCGTAAGCTTACCGTGGAAGAAAACATTATGGCGATTTTAGAAACGCTTGATCTGATGGAAGAAGAAAAAAGCGAAAAACTCCATGAGCTTCTGGCCGAACTTGATCTGACGGGGCTGGCGAAAAATTATGCTTATTCCCTTTCCGGCGGGGAAAGAAGAAGAGTGGAAATTACGCGGGCATTGGTTACATCTCCCAAATATATTCTTTTAGATGAGCCCTTTGCGGGAATCGATCCGTTGGCCGTTGCCGATATTCAGAAAATAATAGAAAAGTTAAAAATGAAGGGAATCGGTATTATTATTTCCGATCATAATGTACGGGAGACTCTTTCATGCTGTGACCGGGCTTATATTGTCAATGAAGGAGCCATACTGGTTGAAGGCGCGCCGGATAAAATCGCTAACAGCGAACTGGCGCGAAAATTTTATTTTGGCGATGCTTTCCATTTATAACAACTTAGCAATTTATGATTGTTTACGATTATGGCGTTTGAGTTAAAACAGAGTCTAAAGCTATCCCAGCAGTTAATTATGACACCCCAGCTGCAGCAGGCAATAAAATTGTTGCAGTTATCGCGGCAGGACCTTGTCGAAACAATTAATCAGGAGATGGAAGAAAACCCTCTGCTGGAAGAAGTTTCTCCCGATGAAGGAAATGCCGATGCCATTCACGAGGAAGTTGAAAATGATGTCGTATCGATTGAGCGTGAAAGTGTAAAAGCGATCGAGCGAACGGAAGAACTCAATGTTGAGGAAAGCGCGGGCAGCACCAAAGAGTTTGACTGGGATAATTATCTGGAAGATTCCGGCCGGGTCGGCGTAACTTATGGCGGCGGCGATGGAGAAGAAACTTCATGGGACAATATTCTTACCGAAAGTCAATCGCTTACCCAGTATTTGATGTGGCAGATGAAACTTTCATCTTTTACGGAAGATGAAATACGGGTATGCACTCAGATTGTCGGCAATCTTGACCCAAACGGCTATTTATGCGCGACGGTGCCGGAAATTGCTCAATTGGAGAATGTCAGCGAAGAATTCGTTGAAGCCGTTCTAAAGAGAGTTCAGGAATTTGACCCTCCGGGAGTTGCCGCGCGTAACCTTCAGGAATGTCTGTTAATTCAAGCCAGAATGCTGGGCGTACAAAACAAGATTATAGAAGTTATCATTAAGGAATTTCTTAAAGAACTGGAATTAAAAAATTATGTCCATATTGCCCATAAATTAAAAGTTCCTCTACGGGAAGTCGAGATAGCGGTATTATTAATCAGCAGAATGAATCCAAAGCCCGGCAGTATTTATTCCGAAGAAAATATCCAGCCGATCATTCCCGATGTTTATGTTGTCAAATCGGGAAATGACTACAAAATAATTCTAAATGATGATGGTTTGCCGCATTTGCGCATCAGTAATTTTTATCGTGAAATTATGGCGGGTCTTGCCGATCACGGCAACCATCATGAAGAGGATGGGAAAAAATATATCAAAGATAAAGTTCAATCGGCTACGTGGCTCATTAAGAGTATCCAGCAGCGGCAGAATACAATATTCAAAGTGGCGGAAAGCATTGTCAAATTCCAGAGAGACTTTTTTGACCGTGGTATTGATTTCCTCAAACCTTTGGTACTGCGCGATATTGCCAATGACATCGAAATGCATGAATCTACAATTAGCCGCGTGGTGAGCAATAAATACATGCATTCGCCTCAGGGAATTTTTGAAATGAAGTACTTCTTCGGCAGTTCCATTAAAAGAACATCTGAAGGCGGCACTATTGCATCAAAAAGCGTTAAAGAAGAAATCAGGCAAATCGTCAGCGGTGAACCGCCCCGGAAACCCTACAGCGATTGCGAGATTGTTGATATGCTTAAAGCCAAAGGAATCAATATCGCGCGGCGCACTGTTGCCAAGTACAGGGAAATGATGGGGATTTTACCTTCATCCAAGAGAAAAAAATATTTTTAATATGTTTTTTGTCAAAAGTTGGTTTGAAAATAAAAAAGTAAAATATTGATTGACTTTTAATTTTAAATAAATGTATGACGTGCGTCTTTATTGCCGGATTAGTGGTAATTTTCAAAAGTCAATTGGGGTGTTAAGCAGATTAATTTTATTAAGGAGGAACAATTATGAAAATTTCGGTAACTTTTAGAAACGGTGAAGGGGAGAACTGGCAAAAAGCTTACGCTGAAGAAAGAATTCAGAAACTGAATAAATATTTAGACGCGCCTGCCGAAGCTCATATAATCGTTTCCATGGAAAAATTCAGAAATGTTACGGAAATTAATCTAAGTTCCAATGGTTGGAATATAAACGCGAAAGAAGAAGCCAAAGACATGCATATGGCGCTCGATAATTGCATAGAAAAGATTGAAAAGCAGCTTAAAAAACAAAGAGAAAAAGTTCGGGAGCATAAGCCTAAAAGCATTCGCAGAGGTCAGGAAAAATTGGTCCGGGGAGAAGAAACGGAAGATACGACGGTCCATAAAATTGCGGAAACCCGTAAAGTTATATTAAAGCCGATGTCTTTTGATGAAGCGATCATGGAAATAGAGGAAACAAAAGATCGGTTTATTATTTATCGGGATTCGTCTTCTGAAAACGTAACTCTTGTCTATCGCCGCGACGATGGGAATTATACGCTGATAGAGACAAATTAGTCTGCCGGCATTGTTATAACCGGATGCAAACAAGAAATAATGATTTGGAGATAACTTTTGGGCGTAGTAAATGCAACTGGATCAAGTCTTAAAAATAGAATTTATTAATGACGATTTATCGGCCGGAAATAAAAACGAAGCTTTAGAGGAGTTAATTGATACAATAATTCAGGGCGGCATTAAACTTAAGCAGTCTTCGACGATTGAAATATTGACTCAGAGAGAAAGTCTCGGTTCCACAGGAATAGGAGACGGAGTTGCCATTCCTCACGGGAAAATACCCGGGCTTGATGATATCATTGTCGCGTTCGGACGAAGTCAAGAAGGCATTCCTTTTGATTCCCTGGATGGCAAGCCGGTGCATCTTTTTTTCCTGCTTTTGGCGCCGGAAAATTCATCCGGTCAGCATTTAAAAATTTTGGCCAAAATTTCCAAAATGTTGAAAGACGTTGATTTTCGCAATAAACTTTTAAAAGCACAATCTCAAATTGATTTGTATAAAATTATTATTGAACAAGAAAATATATGCGTTGCTTAAACATAAGACAGCCGATGCCGGTCTTTAACCGTAAACGATAAGGAGCGCAGTAAAAAAACAGTCTTTAACTTACATATCATAAAAATATTCAGAAAAACTTTCATCTCATGGAGATTTTAAAATAAATCTGATAAATAATATCAGTTAATCAAAAAAGGATGATCGTTATGAAAAATCTGCGAGTCGTAATTATTAGCGGACTTTCCGGATCCGGTAAAAGTACGGCGCTTCGGGCGCTGGAAGATATCGGTTTCTTTTGTGTGGATAACCTGCCGGTCATTTTACTGCCAAAATTTCTTTCAATTACCACGGTTTCTTCACCGGAAATAAAACAAGTAGCCCTCGTCATGGACTTGCGGGAAAGAAGCTTTCTGGACAAGTACAAGCGAATATTTGCGGGGCTCAAGGCTAAAGGTTACAGAATAGAGATTCTCTTTCTTGAATCGAGTGATGAATCTCTTTTACATCGCTTTAATGAAACCAGGCGTACCCATCCTCTAACTGAGCGGGGAATGGTTATGGAAGGCATTTTGCTGGAGCGGGAAAAATTATCGTCATTAAAAAAAATGGCGGACAAGATTATTGATACCACTTCAATCAATGTTCACCAGTTGAAAGATATTGTTCAACGGCATTTTTCACCGTCTTCAAGAAATAAAAAAATGGTTATTAATGTGACGTCTTTCGGCTATCGGTATGGATTGCCCGTGGACGCCGATCTCGTTTTTGACGTGCGGTTCCTGCCCAATCCTTATTTTGTTGAAAAATTGAAAAATTATGACGGCAATAATATTGACGTGAGAAACTATGTCCTGCAAAATAAGGAGAGCGCGGAATTTCTGGAGAAAACACTGGATTTGATGAATTTGCTGATTCCTCTTTATGAAAAAGAAGGGAAGGTGCGACTGAATATTGCCATGGGCTGCACAGGCGGAAAACATCGTTCCGTTGTTATCGCGAATAAAATAAGTTCGTTTTTTTCTTCGATGAAATATGTTGTTAATTTAAATCATCGTGATATTAATAAAAATTAATACCAACTCTAAATTTAAGCGCTATCTTTGTTGGCTCAAAGTCGGCTTCCGGTACGTATATAAAATACGCCTCGTCGCCTCCTTCTAGCCGCCGCGATATCATCTTAAATTTAGAATTGGTATATTTTTTAGCTGATGATGTTTTTTTAAAAGCTACTGTCTGTTTATATTATCTTTAATCCAGTGAGGGTCCCACCATTCCTCCGGATTGACAAATTGTCCGCCCGCGAGAATGCTGAAGTGTAAATGATCTCCGCCGGCAAGTCCCGATGTGCCGGAGAGTCCTATCTTTTCACCTTTAGCCACGTTTTTACCCACCGTCGTGATAATACTGGATAAATGTCCATACAGACTGAATAATCCAAGTCCGTGATCAATAATAATGGCGTTACCGTAAATGCCTAAAGGGCCGGCGAAGACAACAATGCCTTTGTTGGACGCTTCGATATCAGCGTGAGCAGTGGAAGCCAGATCTATGCCCGAGTGAATGGAATCACCGATAACTTTTTTATCAATCATATATGTTCTTTTATCACCGAAAAGAGCCATGGGGGCTCCGTTCTTCAAACGAAGAAATGTTCCTTCCCAGAGTTCTTTGGGGGATGATTTCTGACAAATTTTTTGAATCGTCAAAAAATTGTCATTGCGTGTTTGAGAATTGATATAGGCAAACACTTCCAGAGGCGTTTTCCCCTGCAGGGAAGTCAGCATCGCCTGAAATTCCGGCATTTTTTGCCGCAGAAAATCTTCGCTTAAATTCATTTTATCAGCGCGGAATTTCTTTTTCTTAATAACACAGGGCAGAGCCATTTTTGTTTCGTTGCCCGCCTCATCACGGGCGAAGATCATGATTCTCGTTTTTGCTTTATCCGCGTCCATAGGAACCGCGAAATAAGTGGCATAAGAAGTTTTGTTGCCGGACCGTACAGGGTAACCGGGAGTAAAATAATCATTAACGTAAACGCCTGTGGAAGCAATTATTTTCGATGAATCGTAAGCGACAAAGCCGGTGCCGCCCTGATTGATGTAATTCATGTTTTTCAGAAGATTAATCTGCGGCGGCACGGTGTCAATTTTAATGGTTTGAGATACAATGGCCTGATTTTTAAAAAGAGAATGGTCTTCGGCTGTAATTTTAATGGCAGCCGGACCATCATGAAGTTTCAGATCTCCCATATTGAGAGTCAGGGATAAAGTTTCCTGTTTTATTCCTCTTGCAGGGATTTTCTTGTCAGCAAGAATCTGGCCTTTATTATCCTGAATGATCTCAACGCTTAGATGGGAAAGGCCGCTTTGAGAGTCGGAGAAAATGATTTCGATGGTTTTTTGTTTGCCGACAGCCGTAATATCATGATCAAGCTTGATGACAGGCTTTCCTAATTCCAGATAATTGCCGAAAAAAATCCACACCACTGCGGCGATGACCAAAACTGCAGCGGAAATTTCAAGATATAAGCGGATTTTTTTCATAATAATCTCCTTATGGCATAACGTATTGCGAGTGCGCGGCTTATAATAATTTTTAGATGGATTTGCAAGATAAATCTGCTCACAGGCATTGCGAAATTTTACGAAGATAACCATATAATTATGCCTTGAAATTGTGAAGAAGCACTGTTATATTTCAAAGATAGGAGTCGTCTGCGCGCGGCTTGCGTCAATCAATTAGTCAAATAATAATTTACTCGAAAGCAGGGGAATATGCTTAAAGACAAAAAGATTGTTCTCGGTGTAACAGGGGGTATTGCCGCGTACAAGGCGGCGGAGTTAACACGCGCCCTCGTCAAGGAAGGAGCGCGGGTAAAAATAATCATGACCAAAAGCGCCATGGAATTCATCACACCCTTAACGCTTCAGACTCTTTCACAAAATCAAGTCTACACGGACATGTTTGTGCCGGCGGATAATTACGACATGGCGCATATAGCGCTTGCCGATTTTGCCGATGCTTTTGTCATAGCGCCCGCCACGGCAAACATTATCGGAAAAATTGCTTCCGGTATCGGCGATGATTTGCTCTCCACTACTATTATGGCTGAAGCAAAGCCGACGCTTATTTGTCCGGCAATGAACGATAAAATGCTGAGAAACCCAATCGTTGAGGAAAATATAAACGAGTTGAGAACTTATGGTTATGTTATCATGGACAGCGCGGAAGGCGAGCTGGCTTGTAAAACGACCGGAGCGGGCCGTCTGCCGGATGTTTTGGAAATTGTCGAAGAAATAAAAACGCTTTTAACCCCCAAAGATTTTAGAGGCGTAAAAATATTGATTACAGCCGGTCCCACTGAAGAGCCGCTTGATCCGGTGCGTTTTATCACCAATTTGTCATCGGGGAAAATGGGCTATGCCCTGGCCCAAGCCGCGCATAGAAGAGGCGCTGAAGTTACGTTGATTACCGGTCCGGCAAATCTGCCCCTGCCACCTGCGGAAACAGTCGTAAATGTGCGCACGGCAAGGCAAATGCATAAAGCCGTTATGGATCATTATAAAAAAGTAAATGTGATCATCAAAGCCGCGGCCGTTGCCGATTATGGTCCCAAAGTTATGGCTATGGAGAAAATTAAAAAAGATAAAAAAACTTTTTCTCTGGAATTGGAAAGAAATCCGGACATCATCGCTGAAATTGGAAAAAATAAGGGCAACAGGGTGCTGATCGGCTTTGCGATGGAGACGCAAAATTTATTGGCCAATGCCGCTCAAAAGCTAAAAGAAAAAAACATGGATTTAATCGTCGCCAATGACTTGAAGGAAGAGGGCGCGGGATTTCGCACGGATACGAATGTCATAACAATGATTGATCGTACGGGTAAGTTCGAATCTTTCGAAAAAATGTCAAAAATCGATGCAGCCGGGGAAATTCTTGATCGCGTAAAAGAAATAATCAATAAAAAAAGCAGACGTAAAAAATAACGGGAGAAGTTTTTCTTGAATTTGGCAAAAAGCGAATTACAAACGGAATTACTTAAAGCGGTTAAAGCACTTAAGGGACAGGTGGTGAATCACAACAGCTTGTCAGTCGGCATTGAATGGAAGAAAAAGCCTCAAGCCGATAAAGTCGATAAGAAGGTTAAAACCGGTCACCATATCCCTAAAGACGAGATGTTGAAAAAAGTTTGTCAGGAGATGGTAAATTGCCGGCTCTGTCCTTTGGGAGGTACAAGAAAAAACCTTGTTTTCGGCGTTGGCAATCCCCACGCTCAGATAGTATTTGTGGGAGAAGCTCCCGGCGCGGATGAAGACGAACAAGGACTGCCTTTTGTCGGACGGGCGGGTCAACTGTTGACGGATATTATTGTCAAGGGAATGAAAATGACGCGCAAGGATGTTTATATCTGCAACATTCTAAAATGCCGGCCGCCCAATAATCGCAATCCGTTGCCGGACGAGATACGCCATTGCGAACCTTTTTTAAAAAAGCAACTGCAGATTATTTCACCAAAAATAATCTGCGCTTTGGGAACTTTTGCCGCCCATACGCTTTTAAATACCGATATTCCCATATCGGCATTGCGCGGACGTTTCCACTTGTATGAAGGAATAAAATTAATGCCGACGTATCATCCGGCATATCTTTTAAGAAATCCGTCGGCGAAAAAACCTGTGTGGGAAGATGTCCAGATGATTATGAAGGAAATCAATATTTAAATATTCCGTAAACCAAAAAAGAGGTGAACCCATGTTCGGAAAAATTAAATACGCGTTGATTGCTGTTTTAATTTTTGTCAGTGTTCTGGCCGGAGCAGAAGGGAAAAATCCTGTTTTTAATGTCATTACGGTTGACGGAATAATTACGGCGCCGACGGCAAAATACATTGCCGGCAGCATCGATGAAGCCCAAAAAGATAACGCGGAAGGTTTGATCATTCTACTGGACACGCCGGGGGGACTGGATACCGCGATGCGGGACATAGCAAAGAGCATTCTTAATGCTCCTGTGCCGGTTATCGTTTATGTTTCTCCTTCCGGAGCACGCGCCGCGTCAGCGGGAGTCATTATTACTGAAGCCGCTCACATAGCCGCGATGGCTCCCGGCACAAATATCGGCGCGGCTCATCCCGTGTCCATCGGCTTCGGCGGTTCAGGGGAAGACAAAGATAAAACCATGTCCCAAAAAATAGAAAATGATGCCGCCGCTTACGCCCGCAGTATCGCCGCTATAAGAGGCCGCTCGGAAGAATGGGTGGAAAAAGCAGTGCGCAAAAGCGAATCGATAACCGCGGAAGAGGCTCTGAAATTAAATGTTATCGATTACGTCGCTCCGAATGTCGAAAAACTTTTAATGGCCATTGATCAGAAAGAGATTACACTCAATGGCGTAAAAAAGAAAATATCGACAAAAAACGCTGTCATTAATTATAAAAAAAAGGGGACGAGACAGGGTATTCTTTCGGCTATCTCCGATCCCAACATTGCCTATATCCTTTTGTTGATAGGGCTGGCAGGACTGTATTTTGAACTATCAACGCCGGGCGCGATTTTACCCGGAGTCATCGGCGGCATATCGCTGTTGCTCGCGTTTTTTGGATTGTCCACCCTGCCGGTAAATTATACGGGAATATTAATGATCATATTTGGTGTCATTTTATTTATCGCGGAGATAAAAGTTATGAGTCACGGCATACTTACCGTTGGAGGAATCATTTCGTTAATTATGGGATCATTATTGTTATTTGATACGAAGGATCCCGCCTTACGAATTTCTTTGCAGGTTTTGATTCCCGCCATTGTGGTGGCTTCCGGTTTTTTTATAGTGGTTATCTGGCTGGCTATTAAAGCGCAAATGAGAAAACACTTTACGGGCGCCGAAGCGATGGCCGGTGAAGAAACAGAGGCGCTGACCGACATCGCCGATGACGGGAAAGTGTTTGTCCGGGGGGAATATTGGAGCGCGAAAAGTGAAAAACCGATTAAAAAAGGCGCGAAAGTAAGAGTGGTCAGGGTTGAAGGGTTGAGCTTGATTGTTGACGAAATAAAAAAAGAACAATAATCTTTTCAATAAGGGAGGGAATTAAAATGCCTGGTACTTTTTCGTTACCGTTCATCGTTGTGGTCGTGTTGGCCGTTATGTTTTTAGCATCAGCCATTCGCATTTTGAATGAATATGAAAGAGCTGTTGTTTTTCGGTTGGGCCGTATCCGGGACGTTAAAGGTCCCGGGTTGATCATCATTATTCCCGGAATTGACAGGGTGGTAAAAGTCGATATGCGGACGATTACGCTGGACGTTCCTCCTCAGGACGTTATCACAAAAGACAATGTGTCCATTAAAGTAAGTGCGGTTGTTTATTTCCGCGTTATGGATGCCAACTCCGCCGTGACCAACGTGGAAAACTATCTCTATGCCACATCACAGCTTGCCCAGACCACTTTAAGAAGCGTCTGCGGTCAGATGGAACTGGATGATATTCTTTCCGAACGCGAAAAGATTAATATGCATTTACAGGAAATTCTTGATCGCAGCACCGGACCCTGGGGCATCAAAATATCACTGGTGGAAGTCAAGCATATAGATCTGCCCGAAGAAATGAAACGTTCCATGGCTAAACAGGCTGAAGCGGAAAGAGAAAGAAGAGCGAAGGTCATCAATGCCGAAGGCGAATACCAGGCGGCGCAGAAATTAATTGAAGCGGCTGCTTTGATGGAGACTCAGCCGATGTCCCTGCAATTGCGTTATTTGCAGACGCTCAATCAGATCGCTTCGGAAAATAATTCCACAACGGTATTTCCGATACCCATCGATTTATTTAAACCGTTTTTAAAGTTGGCGGAAAAATAAAACAAAACATTTTTTTAAGGAGGAGATCATTCATGGCCGCACCGAAACGTCACATGCTAACAGGAGGATTGATTTTAATCGCGCTGGGAGTTTTGATTTATTTGTCTAAGGCGAATATCTGTTCGTTTTCGCAGACATGGCCGGTACTCATCATTGTAATCGGTTTCGGCACGATCATTCAGAAAGCATCGGATTTTGGCGGCTGGTTCGTCACCATCGCGGGGGTGTTATTTCTCATCGTCGAGTTTTATGGTATTGATCTCCATAAATATTCTCAATATATACTTCCGGCTGTACTGATTCTGTTGGGAATATTTGTGATATTGAGACGAAAAAAACATGAGTGATTCAATAAATTATTGAGCGGATTTTTACGAAGATGACTATTGCAAAAAAAATAAAATCATCCATCGCCAATTCTTCGATGATCAGGAAAATGTTTGAAGAAGGCATCGCGATGAAAAAGAAATACGGCGCCGGTAAAGTTTATGATTTCAGTCTTGGCAATCCAAATGTTGAGCCGCCGGATGAGTTTAAAAAAGAACTGAAAAAAATCGCGGAAGAAATTATTCATAACAAGCATGGTTATATGCCCAACGCCGGTTATCCCGAAACAAGACAAGCCATTGCCGCGAAAATTAATAAAAAACACGGTCTGACACTCGGCGCCGATCATGTCATTATGTCCTGCGGGGCCGGAGGCGCCCTCAATGTCATTTTTAAAACCCTGCTTGATCCGAAAGACGAAGTCATTGTGCCTGTTCCTTATTTCATGGAATATAATGCCTATGTTGACAATTACGGCGGTATACTCAGAAAAGTTAAAACGAAGAATGATTTTTCGCTCGATGTCAAGGCGATTGCCGCGGCTGTCAACAAGAAGACAAAGGCCATATTGATAAACTCTCCCAATAACCCCACGGGAAAAGTTTACAGTAAACAGAATATTGCCGATCTGGCGCGGATGCTGACAAAGAAAAGCCGGGAACTGAAAAAAGCGATATATCTTGTTTCGGACGAGCCTTACAGTGAAATAATTTATGATAAGATCAGTGTACCCAACATTTTTTCGGCTTATAAAAACAGTATCATCGCGTACTCATACTCAAAAACGCTGTCACTGCCCGGTGAAAGGATCGGGTATATCGCAATCAATCCGTATATTGAAGACGCGGAGGATTTGATCAATGCCCTGATATTATGCACGCGGATTTTAGGTTTTGTGAATGCTCCGGCTATGATGCAGAGAGTTGTAACCAGGCTTCAGAACACAAAAGTTGAGGTTGACGTTTATAAGAGAAAACGCGATATGCTTTGCGCCGGTCTAAAAAAAGCGGGCTATAAATTCGAAAAACCGCAGGGCGCGTTTTATTTATTCGTTAAGAGCCCGATTCCCGATGACGTGAAATTCGTCAAAATGCTTTTAGGGAAAAACATTCTGGTTGTTTCCGGCAGCGCTTTCGGATGTTCCGGATATTTCCGCATAGCCTACTGCGTCGACGACGCGACAATCGTCAATTCCATGCAAGGCTTTGGAGAAGCTTTAAAAGAGTGCCGATAGCATGGCATTGATCTTCACAAAAGACGGGAAGGATTGCTCTTAAGCAATCCTTTTTTATTAATGTTGTTTTGCTGATTTGCCCCGATATACTCACTATTTCAATCGATAACAAAAACTCTTAACACCGGACTTATTATCAACATCATCCATAATATTTATGATCAAGATTCCTTTAGTTCAAATTGGAAATAAATGTCATCGTCACCGGATGAAAGACTCCTGATGCGTTTTGGCACCGATTTCTTCCCGAAAATTTTGAGGGCCTGCTGAAAGTAACCCATAATAAGGTACTCGAAATAGACATTCTTTATCTGAAGTCCTGTTATTTTAAGATGAGCAACATTGTTCTCAAAACGCGTGGTAGCCGTGCCTTCGTCAAAATAGGTTGACCAGAGTTTAGGCAAAACGGCCTCGATGAACGGCTTTATATCCTTTGTGAGCAGATAAGATTGGTATGGTCCTCCCGGCGACAGGGCAACTTTGGCGCCTATCTTCCCAAATATCATGTACTGCATTTTGTCGTTGTTGAAGAATTCCCTGCACATTTCGTCAAAAAGAATGATCAATTTTTCGATCGGTATGAGGGTAATGGACATAATCATCTTGCTGAAATACGGGTCCTTCTCCACCAGCCCTGCCATAAAGGAATTCCAGCGTTCCTCGCCGAAAACCGCGATCATAGTAGATTTTGTCGTAACAAAAAACGTGCCTTTTACATTCATAGCCGGACCTCCAAGGAATGCTTATATGATTTTATTTTTTTAGTATATTTATTGGCGTCTTAATATGCAAGTATAATATTTATTGGATGGGAATAAAGATGGGCCGTCAACTTTCTGAAGGAACATTTTTTTATTTCTTTATTCCTGAAAGTCTTGTTTTTCATTTTTTGTAATTCTGTGCTACGTTACAAAAAATAATTGTGAAAATAAATGACCCGGATCTTAGCTATGTACATGTATTGGCCGATCCTGTCATGCTCTAGAGATGAGAATGCCATTTGACTTCGATACCCCTATAAACCGCAGGGGCACTGAGTGCCTTAAATGGGACGTCTATCACGGCCGCGATGTGCTGCCTCTGTGGGTGGCGGACATGGATTTTGCCTCGCCGCCGGCGATACTTGCGGCCCTGCATGAGCGCGTGGATCACGGCATCTTCGGATACAGCCTTACATCCCGGGCGCTTCAGGAGATAATTATAGAAAGGCTCCGCTTCAAGCACGGCTGGGAGGCGCATCCCGATTGGATCGTCTGGCTGCCGGGTCTGGTTACAGGCATCAACGCCGCCTGCCGTGCTGTCGGTTCTCCAGGCGATGCCGTCATGACCACCGTGCCGATCTACCCGCCCATCCTGGCAGCCCCAAAGCTTGCGGGCCGCGAACTTATAACCGTAGAGCATCCCAATCGGAATCATGCTTATCAGATCGATTTTGAAGCAATTAAAACCGCCGTCACCGGATGTACCAAACTATTCATCCTCTGCAATCCGCACAATCCGACGGGTCGCGTTTTTACCTCGGGCGAGCTTAGCACCCTGGCTGAGATATGTCTGAAGCACGACATCATTATTTGCTCGGACGAGATTCATTGCGATTTGGTCCTGGATCCGGATAAACACCATGTTTCGATTGCGGCACTCGATCAGAAAATTGCTAAGCGTTCTATCACTTTGCTTGCCCCAAGCAAGACCTTTAACATCCCCGGTCTGGGCTGCTCCCTGGCCGTTATTCCTGATGAAGGGCTTCGCAAGCGCTTCTTTTCTGTCATGCAGGGCATTGTGCCGCACGTGAACGCTCTGGGCTTAACCGCTGCGCTTGCCGCTTACCGTGACAGCGAAGATTGGCGCCTGGAATTAATCGACTATCTGCGAATAAATCGTGACCAGGTGGAGGCCTTTATCGGCTCGACGCCTCGGCTTTCAATGAATCATGTCGAGGCGACGTATCTTGCCTGGATCGATGCCCGTGAACTTGGTGTATCAAATCTATACGCCTTTTTCGAACAGGCGGGCGTCGGACTTTCGGACGGCGCCGCTTTTGGCGCCCCGGGCTTCGTGCGCCTCAATTTTGGCTGTCCCCGCGCCACCCTTGAGCTGGCCCTCCAGCGTATGACTGCGGCAATCAACAAACTTGGGCAGGGCTAGAGTTTATATGCAATATTTGAAAGACATCGACAGGCAACTTCTTAAATGGGCGTACCTGCGGCCCTATAAAAATTCTTTTTCCGTAAAAGTATTGATATTTGCCGGAGAGGCCATGACCTGGATGATGGTTTTATTTATTACAGCTATCGCGGGACAATGGCTCAAAAGCGAACCGCTAAACGAACTTGTCATTTCACTAATTCTGGGATCGACAATGGGCATCTTCGTATTTCTTCTCTGTAAAGCTTACGTGAAGCGGAGACGCCCTTACGCGAACGATGAACTTCAGAAGGATCTGAACATAAAGATTCAGAATCGTGATCCTGTGTACGCGTCAAAAGCGATGGAGAGCTTTCCGTCGGGTCATGTTCTATGGACGACCATATGCGTCAGTCTTATTTGTTTCCGGTTTGGGTTACTATACGTGCTTCTCATCGGCTGGTTGATTCCGGCCATGATATACCTGCGTCCTCATCTGGGCGTTCATTATCCGAGCGATGTGATCGCGAGTCTTTTTACAGGGCTCATTATTGCCGCTATCACCATATTGATTGCTCCCGCCGTCGCGCAATTCACAAACAGCCTGAGAAAGTATCCCGCTTATACGTACGGCTACTGGGTGTTTATAATCGGTTATCTGATCATCGCTGTCAAAATATGGCTAAAAAGAATATAATTTACTTTTTTATATTGCGGTACGATCAATATTTGATTGTGAAGTTATTGAATTCGCCTGTGAAAGGTTCTTCGGTTACGATTACATTTTCGACCCGCGCCGCGGGCGGGCCTTTGCGGCACCATTCCAGCATTTTACCCACATTTTTATCTTCACCTTCGAAAAGGGCCTGCACGCGGCCATCGGCCAAATTGCGCACCCAGCCGGTCAGATTTAAACCCGTTGCCGCTCTTTGTGTCTCCGCGCGGAAAAATACTCCCTGGACCCGGCCGCTTATATAAACACAAACTCTTTTCACTTTGTTACCTGCCGATAAGCTTTAAAAAATCTTCCTCGCTGATAATTTTAATTCCCGAAGATTTTGCTTTATTAATTTTGGAGCCGGGATCACTCCCGGCGACAACATACGATGTGCTTTTCGTTGGGCTGGAATGGATTGTGCCGCCCAATTGCTCGACAATGGTTTTTGCTTCATTCCTTCCCATACTATCCATTGTGCCGGTAAAGACAAAAGATTTCCCCTCAAGAGGAGCGTTGCCCGCTATTTCGTTTTTCCGCGGCGTTACACCTGCTTTGTTGAATTTTTTCATGACGTCAATGTTTTTGTGCTCATGGAAAAATCCGGTAATACTAGAGGCGATTTCCGGGCCGATTTCATTAATCGCGGTTAAATCCTCCGTCTTCGCGGCTATAAGATGTTCCATATTGCCGAAACGCGAGGCCAGAAGTTTGGCTGTGCGTTCTCCCACGTGCCTGATTCCCAAAGCGTAAATAAATTTATCCAGGGGCGGGTTTTTGGAATTCCGAACAGCGTCTATTAAATTTTGCGCGGATTTTTCCGCCTGGCGATCCAGCGCGACAAGTTGTTCCTTGTTCAAAAAATACAGATCAGCCGGATCGGCAATTAATCCGGCATCAAAAAGCTGCGCGGAAACTTTTTCGCCAAGTCCTTCGATGTCCATAGCGCCGCGCGAAGCGAAATGACGGATGTGCTCCTTTAGCTGTGCCGGACAGGAAATATTAACGCAGCGGTGCGCGACTTCTCCTTCCAGACGCACGACATCGGAATTGCATTCCGGGCATTTCGCCGGCATCTTAAATTCTTTTTCCCTGCCGGTTCTTTTTTCCTTGATGACGTTGACGATTTCAGGGATAACATCACCGGCGCGTTGAATAACGACCGTGTCGCCAACGCGAATATCCTTTTTAATAATTTCATCTTCGTTATGCAGCGTTGCGCGGCTGACCATCACGCCGCCCACATTAACCGGTTCCATAATGGCAACCGGCGTTAAAGTGCCCATTCTTCCCACACCGACAACAATTTCTTTTACAACCGTTTCGGCCTGCAGAGCAGGAAATTTGCAGGCAAGCGCCCAGCGCGGGCTGCGGGAAACATTGCCCAGAGCCGCCTGAAGGGATAGATCATTGACTTTCAGGACAACACCGTCAATTTCATATGGCAGGCTATCCCGCTTTGTGCCAATGGCTTCAAAATAGTCAATACAATCCTGAATATTGCTTGCGGGTTTGATAAGCGGGTTCACCGGAAAACCCCAATCTGAAAGCCTTTGCAGGACTTCACGGTGAGTTGAAAAATGAATGCCGCGTACAAGGCCCACGCCGTAAAGAAAAATATTGAGCGGACGGCGCGACGTTATTTTTGAATCTAGCTGGCGCAGAGAGCCTGCGGCGGCATTGCGGGGATTGGCGAACGGTTCTTCGCCCTCCTCAATGCGCCTCAGGTTTAATTTTTGGAAAGGTTTTTTCTGAATATAAACTTCACCCCGTATTTCTATAAAAGAAGGAATCGAATGACTTGCCGTGTTTCGCATTTTTAAGGGAAGCTCAGAGATGGTTTTGAGGTTTTGCGTGACATCTTCGCCGGTAGTTCCGTCGCCGCGTGTAGCGCCTTGTGTAAAGATGCCGTTTTCATAAATAAGGTTTACAGCCAGCCCATCAAGTTTCGGTTCGGCAATATATGAAATATTCTCCGCTCCGGCCAGGCGTTTGATGCGGCTGTCAAATTCAATGATTTCCTCATGGGAAAAAGCGTTGGCTAAACTAAACATTTGTGAAGGATGGTTAAAAGAAGCGAATTTAGCCAGAGGCGCGGCGCCCACTCTTTGGGTTGGAGATTCCGCAGAGTATTCTTCAGGATGGCGTTTTTCCAAATCCTGAAGTTTCCGCATCATCAGATCGTATTCGGAATCGGAGATTTCAGGAGCGTCCTGCTGGTAATAACGCTTATTATGATATTCGATTGTCTTTCTTAAACCGGCGATTCGCTCTTTATAATCGTCTTGTTTATCCATTACTTAACCAGTTTTAAATAATGTTTTTCTTTAGATGTTTCTGGCCGTTTTGTTTTACGGCAGGAATTATTTTTCAAAATGTTTTCGTTTAAAATAGCGTTTTTAGTTCGTACGCAGTTTATGATCGAAAAGATAATAAACGCTTTTTCCCACTCGGCAGAGCCCGAAAATTGCTCTACCTTTTTTTTGTATTTTTCCCACAAAGAGGCAAGGGATGCTTCATCAATATGCCATATGATTTCAGCAATTTTATTCAGAGAATTTTCTAGATTATTCATAAACAATTAATAACTTTACTTGGCTATAAAGTCAAATTAAAAGCTTTTTGCCCTTTAAGAATATTCGATATTAAAGAGAAAAAATTATCCCGACAGGGCTGCTTGCATCGTTCCTGGAAAAAGGCATTTAGTGGCCGGCAACGTCATAGAAATAATCCTTGTCTTTTTGTCATTTATCGCTAATAATTAACAAACGGTCATCAGGTATGGAAGACAAAAAGATAAAAATTGGCGTCATTTCAGACACTCATCTGGAAGATTATGATGATAAGATGAAAAAATGCGTTGTTGAGCATTTCAGCGATGTAGACATGATTCTTCATGCCGGAGATCTGGTTGATGTGAGTGTTTTGGAGATTTTCGGAGGAAAGGATGTTAAGGTGATATCCGGCAACATGGACAATTCATCCGTCAAAGAACAGTTCCCCGAACATTTACTTTTTGACATAAAGGGTTTTAAATTCCTCCTGATTCACGGATGGGGATCTCCCCCGGGTATCGAAGAAAGAATATCCCAGATGTTTAAAGATGTGGATTGCATCGTTTACGGACATACGCATAAACCGGCAAATCATACAAAAGATAATGTTCTGTTCTTTAATCCCGGTTCGGCGGTTGACAGATGTTTTGCCTCTTCTAAAACCATAGGCATATTAGAAATTGACAAAGACATAAAAGGTAGGATAATTCATCTCTGATACCCATTCGATGATAAAGAATGGCCATGATACTCGTGGCAGTTATCGGCAAAGAGGGGTGTTTTATTTTTGATGAGCTCCCCTGCGGGATGCGCATCCCGGTCTTTGACTGACTTTGTCGGCTGTATTAAAATCGAAAAAGTATAACGACTGACAGGCAGGTTTTAAATATGGAAACGATTTTTGCGCCCTGGCGAATGGAATATATTAAAGGGGAAAAACCTGATGGATGTGTTTTCTGTAAATGTTCCGTCAGGTGTGATGAATTTATTATGTGCGAAGGCAGGACCGCCTACGTCATGATGAACAGATACCCTTATGTCAACGGTCATTTAATGATCATACCTCAAAGGCACGTGGGAAATATCGAGGATTTGACTCAGGATGAAAGAAAAGAAATATTTGATCTGCTGGAGATATCGGTCAAGGTGATGAAGGAAGCGATGAATCCTGACGGATTCAATATCGGCATCAATATCGGAAAAGCAGCGGGCGCCGGTATTGAAGAACATTTTCATGTCCATGTCATTCCGCGCTGGGAGGGCGATACCAACTTCATGAGTGTTGTGACAGATGTCCGGGTTATTCCGGAAGCTGTGGCGACGACCGCGGCTTATCTCGCGCCTCTTTTCAAAAAATATCATAAGGGGGGAATAATTTAATGAGAATAATTTATTTGATTCTTGTTATAATTTTTTCTTTATTTATTGTTACTTTTTCTCAGCAAAATTTAACGACCATACCGCTGCATTATAATATTCTGGATCATAATCTTTTGGGCAATTTAAAGCCCGTGCCAACGTATTTGCTGATTTTTATCTCCATTCTGATTGGAGTGGTCATTACGGGTTTTTGGGGGATCGTTGAACGTTTCCGTTTGAATCGCACCATCAGACGTTTGAACAAACTCGTTCGTGATTTGCGTAAGGAACTTCACGCTAATGAAGCGCCTCGAATAATCGATGAACAAAAAATACCCAAATAATATCACCCCTCCCTTGTTTGAAGATCTCAAATTTATTACCGACGCGTCTTTGGGAAGGTTGGCTAAGTGGCTCAGGCTTTTAGGTTACGATACGGTTGTATTTCCTGAAGAAGCCGGCAGGGCCTTGCTTAATCGTGCCGCCGCGGAAAACAGAATAGTCCTTACCAGAAGAAAAGATATGATCGAGCGTCAATTTTCAGGCACGCTCTTCATCATGACGGATATGGATGTCGGTCATCAGCTCAATCATGTTATTGAAAAGTTTTCTTTAAAGACTGACAGGCAAAAAATGTTCGGAATTTGTCTTGAGTGCAACCAGAGGCTAAATGCTGTGAACCGGGAAGCGGTGCGTGATTTAGTTCCTGCATATGTTTATGAAAATTGCGCTGAATATAACCAATGCCCCCGTTGTCTTAAAATTTACTGGGCGGGAACGCATCAGCGAAACGCTTTGCGGTTTATGGCAAAGCACATTCCGAATCATCTCCCTTGATTTTTGCGACAGCGTGTTTCAGCGCCGGTAAAATTGCGGCAAGATTTTCTTTCGCGCCCCTGGGGCTTCCGGGAAGATTAATGATCAGACATTTTCCGCGTATTCCCGCTACAGCGCGGGAAATCATGGCATGAGGCGTGATTTTACCGCTTTCATACCGCATGACTTCGGCCATGCCGGGGATTTGTTTATCAATGATTTTCAGTGTGGCGTCGGGTGTCACATCACGCGGGCTGACGCCGGTGCCGCCCGTGGTTAAGATCAAATCGACTTTTTCAATGTCCGCGAAATTTATAATGGCTTTTTGAATCTGATCCATTTCATCGGGAACAATGACAGAGCTTTTAATTTCTATACCGGCGCCCGCAAGCATTTCTGCGATTGCGGGGCCGCTTAAGTCTTGTCTTTTTCCCTGAGAGCCTTTGTCACTTACCGTTATAATTGCGGCGAAGATCATTTTATTCTTCTTCTTTTTTCGACTCGGCGATAATTTTCTCAGCGATATAGGCGGGAACTTCCTCATAATGAGATTCGGTATAGGTAAAGTTGCCGCGTCCGCTCGTCATCGAGCGTAAATCAGGAGCGTATTTGAGGATTTCCGCCAGAGGTACCTGTCCTTTGATAACCTGATTGGTGCCGTTGGTATCCATACCCTGAACCCGTCCGCGACGGCTGTTGAGGTCGCCGATTACATCTCCCATGTATTCGTCCGGAACTTCGATGTCGATATTGACAATCGGTTCCAGCAGAACCGGCTGACATTCCATTACGCCTTTTTGGAAGGCCATCGATCCGGCAATTTTAAAAGCCATTTCCGACGAATCCACCGTGTGGTAAGATCCAAACGTAAGATTTATTCTGAAATCCACCACAGGGTAACCGGCGATTACTCCTTTTGCCGCAGCCTCCACAATGCCTTTTTCGACGGCCGGACGGTATTGGCCGGGAATAACACCGCCGACAATTTTATCATTAAACTCAAAACCGCCGCCGCGGGGCAGGGGCTCGATATCTATCCAGCAATCGCCGAACTGACCGCGTCCGCCGGATTGTTTCTTGTATTTGCCCTGTACGTTGGTTTTTCCCTTGATCGTTTCCAGATAGGGAACTTTCGGCGTATTGAGATTGACTTCCACGCCGAATTTCCTTTTCATCTTTTCGATATTGACTTCAATATGCACCTGGCCCATGCCGGAAAGAATCATTTCTTTTGTTTGAGTATTTCGCGAAAAGACAATCGTGGGATCCTCTTCCGTCAGACGGTGAATTGAAGATGCAATCTTGTCTTCATCACCGCGGGTTTTCGGTTCGATGGCAAAAGACATGATAGGATGAGGTATTTCCACCTTGTCAAAAATGACAGGCGCTTTTTCAAAGCAAAGCGTATCGCCTGTTACCGTATCCTTGAGCTTGGCCACGCCGGCGATATCTCCGGGGATAAGGCCTTCGGTCTGTTTCTGTGTCTTGCCTTCAAGAAAAAAGATATGACCGAATTTTTCAGTGATTTTTCTGGTCGAATTGTAAACGGATGAATCGGGGCTGAGTTTACCGGAATAAACACGGAATAAAGTCAGCTTTCCGGCGTACGGATCGGCGATTGTCTTGAAGACAATCGCTGAAAAAGGTGCGTCTTCGGACGGCTGCCGTTCTTCAATATCTTCTGTTCCGGGTTTTTTGCCTTTTTTGGCTCCGCGATCGACGGGGGACGCGAAGGTATCGACAATTAAATCCATCAGCATCGATATTCCAATGCCTTTAATCGCTGAACCGCACATGACAGGAATAAGGCTTCCCGAGGAAACGCCTTTTTTCAAACCGGCTTTGAGTTCATCGGCCGAGAGTTCACCGGCTTCGAGATACTTATTCATCAGTTCGTCGTCAGATTCGGCAATATCCTCCACCATCGATCCGCGAAGATTTTGGACTTCTTCCTTCATATCCGCGGGTATATCCACAACTTTTCCCGCGCCTTTATTATCGGCAAATTGATAAGCTTTCATTTCGATTAAATCAACAATGCCGTTGAATTTATCTTCAGCGCCGATAGGCAGGCAAACCGGAGTCGCTTTTTTCTTTAATTTGGTATTGATGCTTTCCATCGCCGATTTAAAAATCGCGCGTTCTTTATCCATTCTGTTGATAAAAATAATACGGGGGAGTTTGAATTCGTCAGCTAATTCCCAGACTTTCTGGGTTTGAAACTCAACGCCGCCGACAGCGTCAACGACGATAACAGCGTTTTCAACAACGCTCATCGAGCATTTTGTATCGAAGGTAAAATTAGAATCTCCCGGTGTGTCAATAAAGTTAATTTTATGTTTTTCCCACTCGACAAAATTTGCCGCCGAGCTAATGGATATCCGTTTTTTTTGCTCTTCGGGTTCAAAATCCATACAGGATGTCGCGTCATCAACTCTTCCTAATCGTTCGCTTTTTCCTGAAACAAATAAAAAAGATTCACACAGGGATGTTTTGCCAGTTCCGCCATGTCCGGCTACCGCTAAATTTCTTAGAGATTTTGATTCGTATTTTGCCATGAAAACTCCTTTCAATGCCTCCGTGATGTTCTGTAAAACTGACGGGTTTAAATGCAGGCTTCTAACGTATCCGACGAGTAAAATCAAGACAAATTTAAAAATTATATTACAAAATCATTACCGAAAAGAACGGGGAATTTATAGAGTTTAACAATGAAAATGAGATTTTTCATGACAGAAATAAAATATTAAATTTTAACATTTTGTCATCATGTTTTTTTAAAAAAAGAATTATTCGCGGATTCCGGCTTGTATATATGATCATTTTCCTTTATAAACGCTCATCAAATGCTTATATAAAAATACAAAATATTTTTGGTTAATTTGTAAATGATTGATTATGAAAAAGAGCTTAATCCCGAACAATATCGTGTTGTAATGGAGGAGGGCGGTCCGCTTTTGGTGCTGGCCGGGGCGGGAAGCGGCAAAACCCGCACATTGACATACAGGGTTGCCCGTCTTCTGGAGAGCGGTGTTTCCCCGGAAAACATATTGCTGGCGACATTCACCAACAAAGCCGCAAATTCCATGCTCAATCGCGTGGAGAGCCTGATCAATTCCTACACCGGCAGGATCATGGGCGGCACATTTCATCATATCGCCCACAGGCTTTTAAGAAGCAACGCGTATCTTCTAGGTTACAAAAGCAGTTTTTCCATTATTGACAATGAAGATTCCCGCCAGCTTATTTCCACATGCCTGGCCGAACTTAAAATTGATACTAAAAAAGGCAAATTCCCCAAGAGCAATATTCTGGTTGAAATCATCGGACTGGCCATCAATACCCAAAACACACTGCAGGATATTGCTGAATCAAAATATCCCTATTTCCTTCATCTGATGGAGGAAATTACCCAGGTGGCAATTCTGTATATTAAAAAGAAAAAAGATCTCTCCATCATGGACTTTGATGACCTGCTGTTTAACTGCCGCTCACTTCTTCTTGATTATCCTGATATCTTAAAAAACGTCGCGGGAAGATTTAAGTATGTGCTGGTGGATGAATATCAGGATACGAATATCATTCAGGCGGATATCGTTGATCTGCTGGCTTCGTGCCACCGGAATCTGATGGTTGTCGGTGATGATTCGCAAAGCATCTATTCATTTCGCGGCGCCAATTTCAGCAATATCATAAATTTCCCCGATCGCTACCCCGATTGTAAAATATTCAAACTTGAAACGAACTATCGCAGCACGCCGGAAATACTGCATCTGGCAAATTTGAGCATCAATAATAACGAGAAACAGTTCCCGAAAGAATTAAGAGCCGTGCGCGGCACGGGCATGCGGCCGGTCATGGTTTCAGCGCAAAACGTTGTGAAACAGGCTGACTTTGTGGCTCAGAGAATCACGGAACTGGTTCGCTCCGGCGTTTTGCTGAAAGACATTGCGGTTCTCTACCGGGCGCATTATCATTCCATGGAAATGCAGATGGAATTTGTCCGGCGCGATATTCCGTTTGATATTCGTTCCGGTATCCGTTTCTTTGAGCAGGCGCATATCAAAGATGTAACGTCGTATATGCGTATTATCGTCAATCCCGGCGATGAACTGGCGTGGCAGCGATTGCTTTTAATGTATCCGAAAGTGGGCAGAGTAACATTCAATAAAATCTGGAAATATTTATCAAAGCAGGAAAATCCGCTGGAGGCGATATTTACGGAGGATTTTATTAAATTTACGCCAAAGTCCGCGATTGCGGGGCTGGCGGAATTCCGTAAAACGCTTCAGTTGCTTCTTGACCTGCCGCTGCAGGATCGCCTGCCGGGGAAAATAATAGATGTCCTGCTCAATAAAAGCGGCTACCGCACCTATTTACAGGATAATTATTCCGACACGTCTTCTCGTGAAGAAGATTTAATTCAACTGGGAAATTTTTCCGCCCAGTTCTTACAAATGGAAGATTTCTTAAATGAGCTGGCGTTGCTGACCAACATGTCGAGGGAAGAAAGCACCGGGGAAGAAGATGGCGAAGATAAGGTGGCTCTGAGCACGATTCATCAGGCCAAAGGGCTGGAATGGTCGTATGTATTCATAATCTGGTGCGCGGACGGAATGATTCCGCTGCAGCGGGCGCTGAAAGAACCGGATGGCGAAGAAGAAGAACGAAGGCTCTTTTATGTAGCCGTAACCAGAGCAAGGGATCAGCTATATCTGTGTTATCCCGCCCTGGATTACAATCGGTCTTCGGGTGTTTTAAATATGGCTCCTTCCCGGTTTATCAAAGAAATAGCACCGCTCTCCGAATATGATGAAGACAGGCCATTTGAGCAATGGGCTATTTATGATGATTATTGATACCTCGTCGCATTCTTCGGCTAACTTTGTTGGCATCGTCGTCGGCATCCTCAACGTATGTTCATATACGCCTCGTCGCCTTCTCCTTGCCACCTCGTTATCCTTTGAATGCAACCAGGTATAAATGAATCATTTTATATCTATATTATTAATGTGCCAAGATTAATCAAGGAATAAGCAGCAACCATGTTTTATAAAACGCGTTGCAGTTTGCCGCAAATAAGAGTAATAATTATACACTATTGCATGCGCATTTCATAAATATCATTAAATCTGCTTACTCGAAAGATAACTGCTCCGATGCCTTGTTTTTATCTGTTTTGTACTTAAATTTTTAAAAGGGTGATGATATGCAGAAAATGATTTTGCAGGGGCATTCAACTTATGACGGAGCCGGAGTCAAATTGAGGCGTATATTCGCGCAGGATCATACAAAACTTACGGATCCATTCCTTCTGCTTGATCATTTTGGTTCAGACAATCCCGAAGATTACATCAAAGGCTTTCCCTGGCATCCGCACCGCGGAATCGAAACAGTAACTTATATGCTGGGCGGTGTAGTTGAACATGGCGATAATATCGGGAACAAGGGCAAAATCGGGCCGGGTGATATTCAGTGGATGACAGCCGGCAGCGGCGTGATTCATCAGGAGATGCCGAAAGCGTCAAAAGAAATGATGCATGGATTGCAGTTGTGGGTAAATCTGCCCGCGAAAAGCAAAATGATCGGGCCGCGCTATAGAGGGATTCTGGATAGCATGGTTCCGATCGTAAAAGTGCCGGGCGCGGAAGTTAGGGTGATAGCCGGTTCATACAAAAATGTGGAAGGACCGGTACGGGAACTGGTCGTGGATGTTGAATATCTGGATGTCCGGTTAAAGAAGGGAAATACCATATCCCACCTTGCTAAAAATAAATACACCAGCTTTTGTTACGTTATTGAAGGAACGGGAGCATTTGATGAAGCGAAGCTGGAAAAAGGGCATTTGATGCTGATTGAGGGTGCCGGAAATATTGCCGTAGGGGCGATGGAAGATATACATTATATATTTGTTACAGGCAAACAAATCAACGAGCCTGTCGCGTGGGGCGGTCCGATTGTTATGAATACGCCCGAAGAGCTTGAACTGGCATTCAGAGAGCTTGATGAAGGTACTTTCATCAAAAGACAATAAGCCAAATGGCGGTTGGGGATAGTACAATTTATATAAAGCAACCTGGAACAGGAAAGTAACCGAATATATGGCAATAAAATCTGTGAAATCCATGCCGGTAATTTTTGTCGGTCATGGCAATCCCATGAATGTCATAAGACAAAACCTTTGGACAAAAGGATGGACAGCGCTGGGCAAGGCACTGCCGCGGCCTAAAGGTATCCTTGCCGTATCCGCTCACTGGTATCTTCCCGCCACGATGGTGACTGCTATGCCGCATCCACAGACTATTCACGATTTTGGCGGTTTTCCCAAAGAGCTTTATCAGATCAGCTATCCGGCTCCGGGCGATCCCGCTTTGGCCGAAAAGGTGCGCAACTTGCTTGCCCCGCTCCCTGTGGAGCTTGACCGGAATTGGGGGCTTGATCACGGGACATGGTCTGTTTTGCATCATATGTTTCCCATGTCCGATATCCCGGTGGTGCAACTCAGTATTGATCAGACAAAGCCGCCTGTATTTCATTATGAGATTGGGCAATTGCTTGCCCCGCTGCGTGATGAGGGAATACTAATCATGGGAAGCGGAAACATTGTGCACAATCTTCAAGCTTATGAATGGGAAAATCCAGAAATGGAAGCTTTTGAATGGGCATCGCGTTTTGAAGAAAAATTCCGTGATCTGCTTCAATCCAAAAAGAATGAACAACTTATCAATTATACGGCAATAGGTCCTGAAGCAAGACTCGCTGTCCCGACACCCGACCATTATCTCCCTTTCCTGTATATATTAGGGACGCGTAGAAAAGGCGATTTAGTGAGTTTTCCCATCGAAGGCTTTGATGGCGGCTCAATGTCAATGCTGGCTGTACAGTTATCCGCTTAAGTCATGTCCTCCAGGAAAGTACCGTTAAAGAATTAAAGGCAGAATCCCTTGCTTTTTGTCGCTTCCCAGAGTTTGCAGTCTCCAAATAAGCACGCTTTTTGCGCGTCATGACAGCCGGGCTCTTTTTGCCCCTGATTTAAATAAATAATCGCTCTGTTTTTATAGGCATCGGCAGAATCCGGTTTTAAGCGGATGGTTTCACTAAAGTCATCAAATGCGTTTTGAATCCGGCCAAGTTTAACGTAAGCAACCCCTCTGTTGTAGTAGGCATCGGAAAAATTCGGTTTCAGACTCACTGCTTTATTGTAGTCCTCGATTGCGCTTTGAGGCTGGCCAAGCGCAAAGTAACAAATTCCTCTATTATTGTAGAAATCGACCGCGTTGGGATGCAGCCTGATTGCCTCATTATAATGAACCATAGCCTCTTCGAGTTTTCCGTTTTTATACAGAGCGGTGCCTAAACTATTATGCGCCAGAAAATTATCTTTTGTTACCCGCAGGGCATGACTAAAGAGGGAGACGCTGTCCTTCCAGTAGCCGCATTGCTGCCAGGTTAAAACGGCCATGATGGCCAGAGCGGCAATTGATATAGGGAATAAAATCTTTTTGCGCAGGTCTTCGTTCCTGAATAAAAACGGAATGCCCCAGGCAAGCATTATGGCAAGGCCGATAGAGGGCAGGTAATGGTAGCGGTCCGCCATCGCGTATGGCATTATTATCGACACCTGAATTATCCCTATGACCGGTGCAATAGTTATCGTAAACCACAGCCATCCGACAAACAGATACGGCAGACGTTTTGCCATGAGCACAATGGCAGCGCTGATAAGGATGATCAAAAGAGTAGCTCCCAGGACCTGCCATACCGGGAGTTGATCCAAAAAAGGATAATAATAAGCCATGTCACTGGGCATTAATGTTTTTACAAGGTAAGTTACAAAAGCAACCGGCGCGTTGGCAAGCCGGGAGCTCAGGGAGAAAACTTTTAACGATGAATCCTGTTCACCCGGATTACAAAGTATGAAGGAAACAAGAATGGCAGACAATATAAAAAAAGGTATCTTTTCCCATAGCTGCCATACGGGAATTATTCCCGCAATTTTTGTTTCCGGTAATTTTTTCGCCTGAGCTTGAGTCATGTTTTTCTCTGACGCAACTTTGTCCGCTTTGTTCTTCTTTTTTTTCTTGCCGATAGACACGGGCCTATCGAAAACCTGTATTTCGGCGGTTTTTTGTGATTGAAGACGACCCAGCGGCCAGTAATCCAAAAGAATCATAATCAGGGGCAGGGTAACCACCATGGGCTTGCTCATAAGCGCTAACACAAATGAAATCATAACAAGCAGATATCTTCTTATAAGCGGTTTTTCTGTGTAATAGACATAAAGGCATAAGGTCAGCATCCAGAAAAATGCGCTTAGGACATCTTTGCGCTCAGATATCCACGCGACTGATTCCACATGAAACGGATGCAGAGCGAAGAGCGCGGCAATAAAGGCGCTTCGCCAGATGGCCCCTGTCATGCGGTTAAAGAGCCAGAAAAGCAATAATGTGCTGAGAATATGCAAAATCAGGTTGGTTAGATGATAGCTGCCGGCATTCAGGCCGTGAAGTTGATAATCGAACATGAAGGAAAGCCAAACGAGGGGATTCCATAAATCAAAAAAATGTGTGCGCAATGCCCACAGACAACCATCGAGCGTGATTCCTGACCGAATGTGATTGTTCCCGGTGACATAAACCTGATCGTCGAAACTTACGAAACCATATTGATTTACCTGCCAGTAAACAGCCCCTGTGACCACTGTCAGAACGATATAAACGATCAATTTCTGTCTGCCTGGACTGATAGTTATCTTATTGAACATATCCGGTTTTTTGGGTTCCTTTAAACGCGCAAGTCAAATCATTCACAAAAAACAGATTTCAAAAACTCTATTCTCTATATCATGATGCTAAAGAAAATAAAATCATTGATGACAGGTCAAGGTCTTACATCTTTATTGAAGTTGACGATTTGAGGACTACCGAAAGTTATGAATAGCCGGGTTTCAAAAGGCTACTAATTAAGCGTCGGCAAGGATTTTAATTAAGCCTTTGCCATACTTTCCTGATAAAGTCATTATTAGCCCCACAATGCCCTGGTATTGCGTGAGAAGCTAAACAATAACGTTCCGGTTCATTGTGTTTCAAAAAACGTGAGTTTTACTAGTGATGGCCGTGTTTGGCTTTGGATTTCATTTCCGTGTATTCGGCGCGCAGGGCGATATGATCCATGCCGTCCATTTCTTCGGCTCTGTTCACCCAATCTTCAAACTGTATATCCACGCCGAAAATTCCGATCATTTCATCCTTGGCATCAACAATAGGAGCGGAAACCGTAAAACATAAAATTCCGGTCATTTTGGAAATAAAGAAATCGGAAACATAAACCTTGCCCGTCCGTAGCGGTTTGATAAACCATTCCCGGTCGGACTGGTCTGTGCCGACTCCATAGTTTTCATACTTGGCGCGATCGGCAATATTCGTGATATTTTTTGTTGTCTTCCGGCCGTTCATATCAACGATGTAAGCAAATTGAATGGAGGGATGTTCATCCACAAATTCCTGCATCAAAGCTTCTTGTTCTTCCGTGTTCATGGTCTTCATGATCGGATGTTCGATAATTTGTTCGACCTCGGCAATGGCCGCTTGTTCAGCCATAAATTTGATTTTTTCCAATTCCGACATAAAGTATTCAGGCAGATACAGGCGGACTCTTTTCTCCATCTCTTCGGGAGAAATAGAGGTGATGCGGCCGGCCTCGTATTGTTCCATGACCCACTTATGAATTTTAGAAATTGCCGGATGTCTTTTATCCACAATTTTGTTGCCTTCCAGATTAAAACGCTGATTAATCCAGAAAGCGATACCGGCGTTTCCGGATTTATCGGTGATCGTTGTGGTAATCGGTCGTTTTAGAATTTTCCGGGTATCGAATATGTTGTAAATTTCTTCGCATTTAATAAGTCCGTCGGCGTGAACACCGGCGCTGGTGACATTGAAGGCGGAACCGACAAAAGGATAGTTATGCGGTATTTTCACGCCGATTTCCGCTTCAAAATATTCGGCGATATCGGTAATAACCGTTGTATCTATACCATTGTTTCCCTTAAGCGCGATGTATTCAAATATCAATCCTTCAATGGGCGGATTTCCCGTTCTTTCACCCAAACCCAGAAGGGTGGAATTGGCCGCGCAGCACCCATAGAGCCATGCGGTTGTCGCGTTAATCATGGCCTTGTGAAAATCATTGTGGCCGTGCCATTCCAGCAAATGGCCGGGAACGCCCGCGTCATGAATAAAGGCGTGGACAAGCTTGTCAACGCTGCGGGGAAGCGACGCGCTGGGATAAGTAACGCCGTAACCCATGGTGTCGCAAAGCCTGATTTTTATATTAATACCGCTTTCTTCCCGCAGGTTCATCAATTCCTGCGCGAAAGGAATGCAGAAACCGTAAATATCGGCGCGGGTGACGTCTTCAAAGTGGCAGCGGGGAATGATTCCTAAATCCAGAACGGATTTAACGACACCCAGATAATCGTCCATCGCCTGGCTCCTTTTTTTATTGAGCTTAAGGAAAATATGGTAATCGGAAACGGAGGTGAGAAGGCCGGTTTCCTTAAGACCGAATTCTTTGACCAGGGGAACATCTTCTTTTGCCGCCCTGATCCAACTCGTAATTTCCGGATAACGCAGGCCGAGTTCCATGCATTCTCTTACGGCTTCTTTGTCCTTATTACTGTAAAGAAAAAATTCCGATTGACGGATTACGCCGTTGGGGCCTCCGAGTTTACTGAGAAGCTGGAATATTTTAACAATCTGTTCCGCGGTGTAGGGAGGCCGTGACTGCTGGCCGTCCCGGAAAGTCGTGTCCGTGATAAAAATATCCTTGGCCGGACGCATGGGGACGATCTTGTTGTCGAAAACAATCTTGCTGACTTCGCTGTAGGGAAATATATCTTTATATAAATTCGGCTCATCCAGTTCTTTTAATTTGAACTTTTTTATGGCTTTACTTTTTTTAACGGCCGCTTTTTTGGGGGTTTTCGATTTTACCATCGCGATCTCCAGTATTTATTATTGAACAATTTTTAACGATAATTCCATTAACTGCTCTATGCTGACTTTTGAAGGCGCGTCCGACATCAGGTCGGATGCTTTCTGTGTTTTCGGAAAAGCAATTACGTCCCGGATGGATTCCGCTCGCGTCATGATCATGGTCAAACGGTCAAGCCCGAAAGCCAGGCCTCCGTGAGGCGGTGCGCCGAATTCGAGCGCTTCGAGCAGGAAGCCGAATTTAGCGCGGGCATCTTCATCGGATAATCCCAGAGCGGCAAAGGCCTGCGCCTGGACGTCTTTGCGGTGAATACGGATGCTGCCGCCGCCGATTTCCGAACCGTTGAGAACGAGGTCATACGCCCGCGCGCGGACTTTGCCGGGATCGGTAGCCAGAAGCGGCAAATCTTCCAGAAACGGCGATGTAAAAGGATGATGCGTGGAAACAAAACGTTTCTCCGATTCGGAATATTCCATCAGCGGGAATTCCGTAATCCAGGTAAAGGCCAGCGCTTCAGGATCGATTAAATTTAATTTCCTGGCCAGATGTATTCGTAAATTGCCGAGCGAGTCATTGACGACACGCGGGGTATCTGCAACGAAGAAAATAACGTCACCTTCTTTGACGTTCAGGGCTTTGGCGATGCCTTCCACTTCTTCGGGTTTGAGAAATTTGAATATAGGTGAAGTCCAGTCGGCGGCGTTGACTTTTGCCCAGGCCAGTCCCTTGGCTCCGTAAATTTCGACAAAATCCTTCAGCCCGTCCAGGTCCTTGCGTGAGAGGCTTGAGGCTTGTTCCACTTTAATGGCTTTGACAATTCCGCCGGATAAGGCTACTTCACTAAAAAGCTTAAACCCGGAATTTTTGACGATGGAGGTCAAGTCAACCAGTTCCATCCCGAAACGCACATCGGGGTTATCTTTGCCGTAACGGTTTATCGCCTCGGCGTAGGTCAGCCGGGGAAGGGGAAGGGCGATTTCTTTGTTCAGACAGGCCTTGAAGATGGCTTTCATCAGACCTTCCATCATGTTCATAATATCTTCTTCGGTAATAAAAGACATCTCGACATCAATCTGCGTGAATTCCGGTTGACGGTCGGCGCGTAAATCTTCATCGCGGAAACATTTCACAATCTGATAATAGCGGTCAAACCCGGATACCATCAATAATTGTTTAAATATCTGAGGCGACTGCGGCAGCGCGTAAAATGTGCCTTTGTTGATACGGCTGGGCACAAGATAATCGCGCGCGCCCTCGGGAGTGCTTTTCCCCAGAAAAGGCGTTTCCACTTCAATAAAACCGTTTTGTTCAAAATAATGACGGGTGGATGCCGCAAGACGGCTGCGTAAAAATAAATTTTGCTGAATGGCCGGACGGCGCAGATCGAGATAACGGTACTTTAAACGCACGTTTTCCGATATTTCCTCATCATCAAAAGAAAAAGGAGGCGTCTTGGATTCATTCATGATTTCCAGTTCGGAGACGATAACTTCGATATCACCGGTCGTTAACGCCTGATTTTCCATGCCTTCCGGTCTTTTGCGAACTCTTCCCTTAACGGCCAACACATATTCGCTGCGGATTTTATGCGCTTCTGCGTGAACATCTTCTCCGGCATCGGGATTAAAAACAACCTGCACAATTCCTTCACGGTCGCGTAAGTCCACAAATATAACACCGCCGTGATCGCGGCGGCGATGCGCCCAGCCCATCAGGATCACTTCCTGATCTATAAGAGCCACGCCCAGATTACCGCAGTAATGAGTTCTCTTATCTTTAGTTAAAAAATCAGCCAAAACTTTTTACCTCTCTTTTATAATTTTAATTAATGACGCAAGCAATCCATCCAAAGGAATAGCCTGCTGATCTTTTGTCCTCATGTTTCTAAGCTCAAGACGTTTTTCGTAAATTTCTTTATCGCCGAAAATCAGCGTGTAGGAACTGTTTAATTTGTCGGCGCGTTTCATCTGGCTTTTTAAACTTTTGCCGGAATAGTCCATTGCCGCGGCAATTCCCGCCCTGCGCAGATCGCAGGTAAGCTTAAAACCGATTTTTTGCGCCTGCGGGCCAAGCGCCGCTATAAATACATCTGTCTTGTATTGTCCTTTTTCAAGTTCAGGCAGACAGGAAAGAAGCCGTTCGATGCCAACGCCAAAGCCGATTCCCGGTGTTTGGGGTCCGCCGAGATCACTGACCAGACCGTCATACCGGCCGCCGCCCGCGAGAGAATTTTGCGCGCCCAGTGATCCCGATTTAACTTCAAAAGCCGTTTTTACGTAATAATCAAGACCGCGTACCATTTTGGGATTAACGGTATATTTTACGTTTTGTTCATCAAGACAGGATTTAACCTCGTCGAAATGCTCTTTGCAGCCGGGGCATAAGTAGTCTAGTATCCGGGGTGCCCGGGCAATGATGGCGCCGCAAGTCTCTACTTTACAATCGAAAACCCTTAAGGGATTTGTGACGATTCTTCTCTGGCAGTCAGGACAAAGTCCTTTTTCCGATCCTTTAAGATAATCGACAACCGCCTTTGAAAAAGCGGGTCTGCATGCCCTGCAGCCCAGAGAATTAATTTCCAGAGCCAACCCGGTAAGTCCGGTCAATTCCAGAAAATGAATCAGCATCAAAATAATTTCCACGTCGGATTGAGGCTTATCATCGCCAAAGAGTTCAACATTGATTTGGTGAAATTGCCGGAAGCGGCCTTTTTGCGGCCTTTCGCGGCGAAACATCGGACCCATTGTAAAGAGTTTTGTGACCGGTTCCGCAGCCGACATGTTGTGTTCGATATAGGCGCGGATGATCGAAGCGGTGGCTTCCGGACGCAAAGTTATATATTCATTATCGCGATCGGCAAAAGTATACATTTCCTTTTCGACAATATCCGTTGTTTCCCCGATGCTTCGTTTGAACAGCTCCGTCTTTTCCATAATGGGTACGCGAATTTCGCGAAACCCGAACGTGTCGAAAACTTCTCTGGCAATTGATTCCACCCGGCGCCAGTGGGGAGTATCTTCCGGCAGGATGTCTTTAAAACCTTTGATTACTGTAATTTTTTCCATAATTTATAGTCACTCTTTAAAGCCAGTTTTCATAACATATTCAGTTATGTTTGGCAATGGGAAAAAAGGCTGTGGCAAGTCAAGGGGGAATTCCGCAGTATTTGCGTCTTTCGGGCCCTCTGCAAAAAAGGAGTTAATGGATATTCTGACTTAAAAATTTAGGGAGAATCCAGGAAATCTGCGGTCTTCCCAAAGAGAGCTTCTATATTCATCTCGTTCAGGTAATCACAAACGGGAAAAATTTCTTAATTGAAAGTGTAGTGCTTATTCAGGAATAGTCTAAGACACGCGTCCACAACATTTGCGTCATACAGAACGCATCTGTTCCGGGTAATTTCATCCAGAGCAAAATTAATCCCCAGTGTCGGCCGGTATGGACGGTGAGACGAGATGGCCTCAACAACATCGGCGACTGCTACGATCCTGGCTTCCAGAAGGATATCATTTCCAGCAAGCTTACGGGGATAGCCGGATCCATTCATTCTTTCATGATGCTGGAGAATGACAGTAGCCACAGGCCAGGGAAAATTAATATCCTTCAGTATATTGTACCCTGACTGGGAGTGAGTTTTAATGAGTTCAAATTCCAGAGTGGTCAGTTTTGTAGGCTTGCTGAGAATTTCCGACGGTATGGATAACTTACCGATGTCATGAATGATAGCGGCTGTGCCGATGAATTCTTTTTGATCGAGAGTCAAACCCATTTCCGAGGCAATATCCCGGGCCAGATGAGACACCCGCAGTTGATGACCGGTCGTGTAAGGGTCTCTCGTCTCCACAATCATGGCGATCGAATTAACGGTGGCGTCCAGAGTTTCCCTCGTCCGCTTAAAACTTTCACTGCGTTCTTCATCCAGCAGTTTACGCTCGGTGATATCTTTTAGAAAATTCAGGATGGCCGGTTTTTTCTCCCATTGAATCAATGTGGCATTGAGTTCCACCCACTTCACCGTTTTATCGCGGCAAATAATTCTGAAAGAATAAATGGAAGGAACTTTTTCGCCGTTCAATCTTCTTTTGTGATAATCGATGACCATATCGATATCATCGGGATGGATAAGTTTTTTAAATCCGCCTGACGTCAGGGCTCCTACGGTATAACCGGTGTTTTCAGCCGCGGCGCTATTGGCGAAGACAATACTGGAGTGCTGAGTGATGATGATGGATTCGTGGGCGTGCTCCACGACAATGCGATAACGTTCTTCACTGTCCCGCAGGTTTTTTTCGGCCTGTTTTCGTTTTGTAATATCATTGTATAATGCCTGAAATTGTATCTCGCCGTTCCACAGCACCTGCTTGCGGAATACTTCAAGGTTGCGAATGGTTCCATCCTTGCAGATGATGCTGATCTCATAATTTGACGGAACACGCTCGCCGCGTCTTCTTTTGGCTTTTCTTACTTCATGTTCGGTGCAAGACTCCGGGGTATACCTTTTTTCACGGGGCGTCGATTTCATCTCTTCGATACTGTCATAACCGTATATATTCAGCATTTCCCGGTTGGCGTAGATTAACTCACCGGTTGAGGTGACAATACGCACTCCCAGCGGAGAATCGTCAAGTGAATGGCGAAAATTCTCCCGGCTCATTTTTAACATTTCTTCCGTGTGTTTTTTATCCCGGCGGACTTTCGCTTCGCGAATCGCCCTGTCTACCGCAACCGCGAGCTTCGCAAGTTTATCTTTCATCACATAATCATACGCGCCGGATTTCATGGAGGCCACCGCCGTGTCCTCTCCGATAGCGCCAGATACAATAATAAATGGTATATCCGTCTTCTTACTCTGAGCGAGTTTCAACGCGGCTGACGCGTTGAAATTGGGCATTTTGTAGTCGCAGAGGATAATATCCCAGTCTTCACGCTTCAGAGCGCTTTTCATCGCTTCGGAAGAATCCACTCTTTCCCATGCCGGGTTATAGCCTCCACTCGAAAGTTTGCGTATAATCAGACGGGCGTCATCTTCCGAATCATCGACAATTAAAACACGAAGCAAAGCAGACATTTTTCCATCTCCTTCCGGATGCGCCAGACGCCCATACAACATCGTCAAAAATTGTCTTCCGACATTAGTTTTTTATATAATAAACAAGAGATCCCTCTTGTTTATTATTCCTGAAGCGTGAAATAAAAAGTCGCGCCCTGGCCGGGCAAGCCTTCGGCCCAGACCGTGCCTCCGTGGCGGTGAATAATACGCTTTACGGTAGCCAGACCGATTCCCGTGCCCGGATATTCTTCAACATTATGCAGGCGCTGAAACGGAGCGAACAATTTCTCAGCGTATTCCATATCGAATCCGGCTCCGTTATCGCGGATAAAATATATTTTCTTGTTATTTTTCTTTATTGATCCGAATTCGATTTCGGCGACAGGCTTTTTCCCCGTGAATTTCCAGGCATTGCCGAGTAGATTCTCTAGAACGATGCGTATTAATCTCGGGTCAGCAAAATCTTCCAGAGTGTCGGCAATTTTTATATTGGCAATCCGCCTGGGGTGAGACTTCTGCAATTCATCTATGACGGCCCTGGCCATCCGGGTGAGATTTAGCGGAACTATATCCATATCCGTTCGCGTAATCCGGGAGAGTTTCAACAGGTCTTCTATAAGTTCCGCCATCAGACGGGTGGATGTCCTGATTCTTGCCAGATAATCCCGCCCTTGCAAATCGAGCTTGGTCTCGTAGTCGTCCAGAAGCGCCTGGCTGAATCCGTCGATTGCTCTTAAGGGGGCTCGCAGGTCGTGAGAGACCGAATAGGAAAAAGCTTCCAGTTCGGTGGTGCGTTCGCGCACACGCTGCTCGAGGGATTCGTTGAGGCGGCGGATTTCATCTTCCGCCTTTTTTCGTTCGGTAATGTCCTTAATTGTTCCCATCAGTCCTATGACATTGCCCTTGGTATCGTATCGAACTGCCGATGTGATGAGCGTGTGGATTACTTCGCCGTTTTTTCTAAGCAAATCAACGGGATAATCCTTGGTTGTGCCGTGTTCTATGGCTGTATTAATGTATTTTGCACGGTCCTGGGCTTTTACGTAGAGATCAGAGATATTCACCTGCATGAGTTCATCCCTGCTGGAATAACCGAATAAATCAATGGCCGCGTCATTCATATTGATCCAATGTCCATCCAATGATGATATAAAAACACAGTCCCTGGAGGTATTGAAAAATGTCCGGTAACGCTCCTCACTTTCCTTCAGTTCCTCTTCCGCTATTTTACGTTCGGTGATATCCAGAACCGAAATGATTCCGGCCGGTTGCCCGTTGATGACTATGGTCTCTCCGGAAAGATCAACCCATTTGACCGTACCGCCTTTAGAAATAATTTTGAATTCATATCGCCTTGTTACGTCTTCGGCTCTCTGACGCTTCTGGCCCCGCTCCCGGACCAATTGTTTATCATCGGGGTGAACCATATCCCAGAAATTCATATTCATGAGTTCCTGATTCGTGTAACCCGTGATCTGGGATGCGGCAGAATTCGCGTATATCCATTTGTTGTCTTGATACAGCAGAATGGCTGTTGGGGAAGATTGGGTGAGAATGCGGAATTTTTCTTCACTTTCCCGTAGAGCTTCCTGCGCTCTTTTGGCATTGGTAATATCAATGCCGATGCCAAGAAGATGATCCTGATTGGCAATGCTGAGTTTGACACCGGTGAAAATCATGGGAATGGATCGCCCGTCTTTTGTGATCATACTGGCCTCGACGGATGAATGCCCGCTCGTCATCGTTTCAGCGATGCCCTGTTTGATGATGGACATATCGCGGCCGCTGAAGAACGCCAGAGCGTGCCTGCCTTTGAGTTCTTCACCGGAATAGCCTGTTACCTCTTCGCTTTTTCTGTTCCAGTGCACCAGACGGCCTGTATCATCATAAAGGTAAACAATGCCCGGGATGCTGTCGATAATAGCCTCATTGAATAGTAAGGCCTTTTTCAATTCTTCCTCGGCGTGTTTGCGATCAGTGATATTGCGGACGATGGTTTGAAATGCAGGCTTTCCTTTCCACTCGATGAGCTTGCTTCGCAGGTTGACCCACGCGACAGAACCATCCAGCCGGATAGCACGATAAATGCCTTCTTCAGGAGCCGGCTCGCCTGATCGCATCTTTTTCATTTTTTGTTCGGCTATTTTCCTGTCCTCAGGATGAAGAATGTCAAGCGGTTTCGTGCCCAATATTTTTTCTAGAGGAAGACCGCGCATGACGCAGTATGCATTATTGGCCATGACGATACCCGATTCAGCAATGATGATGATACCGTCAACACTCTGTTCAAAGAGCGTTCTATAATCCTCTTCAGAGCGGAGAAGCGCCTCATCCGATCGTTTGTGCTCGGTGATGTCTTTGATAATATGAACCATGCCGGCAAGCACGTGGTTATCATTCAGCACGGGATAAGCCGTAATGTTCAGCCACTTTCCTTCCCGGTAGAGTTCCATTTCTTCCCGGCGTAGCGAGCTTTTTATCTTGATTACCGGGCACTCCGGAACCGGTTCTTTTGTTGCGTGTACTATCTCCCAGCAGTGTTTCCCGATCAACTCTTCCTGTGGGATAGCAAACATTTCGCTCATGGTCCGGTTACAGCGAATGATGCGCTGGTCAACATCTATCAGGCAGATCGCGTCGTTTACAGCGTCAAAAGTCGCCTGCCATTCGTTGGATGCTTTTTTAATGGATTCCTCAGCTTGCTTGCGGTCGCTGATATCGCGCAGATTGACAATGATTGCCTCAGCGCCGTTATCCTGTTTTAGATTGTTGGCCATGCTTTCGAAGTAACGCCAGTTTCCATCGATGTGACGAATGCGGATTTCATCCTGCTGAGGTGGGGCATTTTTATCTGCTATCAATCTGTTTAATGAATTGACAACAAGAGGCAGATCATCAGGATGGATGTTTTTAAACGCGTTGTCGCCGATTCTATCCTCAACTTTATATCCCAGAATTTTCTTTACCGCTTCGATTTACGAGAATAATGATGTCTGAAGATTGCTCGGCAAGAGTCCTGAACCGCTGTTCTTCGGCGCGTAATTTGTCTTCTGTCTGCCTACGCTCGGTAACGTCGTTGGCAATTCCGCGAAATCCTATGGGTCTGTCTGATGAATCTTTGCGTAACGAGATAGATCCTTCAATATATCTCTCGGCGCCGTCTTTTCTTATAATCCGCCAGCAAAATGCTTTGAGAGGTTTCCCTGTTTTATAAACTTTATTATACGCCTGAAAAACTTTTTTATGGTCGTCTTTACTATTTACCTGCCGGCTGTCCATGCCTTGTAATTCTTCTTTTGTGTATCCGAGAACACGACAGACTGCATCGTTAAAAAAGGTAAAGTTACCGGCCAGGTCTACTTCAAAATATCCATCCGCAATATTTTCCATGATATCGCGGTATCTCTGGGCGTCTTCCGTATTTAGCGGCCTGGCTGCACGTTTTCTCACGGAAGCGGAATTTTTTAATACGGATTCATGGCCGCCTGTTTCTTTACTCTTTTTTGACAACAAAGATTTTCGGCCCCGCGATGATCCCGCCATTACGGATCCAACCTGCTTTTTGTCTATGAAATTGGTTTTGGTTTTGCTTTTCATAGCGCAATTTTCTCTCAGGTCAGTTAAGAATAACTCCGATGACCGCAGGAGCATTACCGTAAATGAGTTGATCAGTGAATGGTTGAAACATTAAGCCCACCAGCTTGATAACAAGAAAAGACAAAAAATTACGATAACTACTTTGATTTACTTACGTTTAAATTATAGAGCTCAAAATTTATAATGTCAATATATTTATTGCCGGAAAACATTTTGAGCGTGATTACTGCAAAAGCGGATTATCTGACATGGGTCTATTTTTTAACAAATGGTACGACATTTAATTTGTTTCCGTCGGTCGTAAAAGTTATTGCTCCGTCGCGGTCCGTCCGAAAAATGCGGACACCGGCCTCACGGTATCTTTGAAGAACTAACGGATGGGGATGCTTAAACACATTTGATTTTCCCGCGCTGACTACCGCGTAACGGCAGCCGACCGCTTTAATAAATTCGGCGCTGCTGGAATACACGGAACCGTGATGAGGAACGATCAGAACATCGCTTTTAATATCGGCTTTGGATTTCATAAGCTGCATTTCAGTATCAGAGGAAATATCGCCGGGTACAAGAAATTTTACCCTGCCGTAAGTTATTTTTAAAACCACTGAAGAATCATTGATTTCATCATAAGAAAGATTATTCAAATCGTCTGTGGGATAATCCGGCGGCCATAGAACATTGACCCGGACACCGTTAAATATTCTTTCCGGAAATTTATTGGAGACATAATAGACATCGATATTGTTACGCTTAATCGCTTTTTCCCATTCCGGATATTCTTCCAAATCAATCGGCAAATTCGATCTCCATGCCTGCCGGACGGCAAAATTGTTCATAACGTAAATCAACCCCAGCAGATGATCCGGATGAGGGTGGCTTAGCGCTACCATGTCGATATGGCTGATTCTCCGGTGATATAGAAAAGGAGCGAGAACGGATTTGCCGACATCAAAAGAGCTCCCGGCAAAACCGCCGCCATCGATCATCATTGTTTTTCCGCCGGGAAACTGTATCAGCGTGGAATTTCCCTGTCCTACATCAATCACCGTAACTTTCAAATCGGATGATAACTTATCTTTGAACGTAAGATAAGTTATATTCGTAACGCAAAATAAAATCGTAATAATCAATAAATATTTTAAAATCTTCAGGCGTTTTGGTGAAAATGCTTTGGGCGTTTCCCGGTTTTTCCGCGCATCCATGTATTGTATAATAAGAAAAATGAATAAGTAAAAAACGGCAATTTCGAGCAGGTTCGGTGTTGTGATGCTGAAAGAAGACCATGGGAGAGCCGCTAATTTATTGATTATACTCACTGATATCCCCACGGTGAACGAAGCCAGTTTAATGCAGTACCCGGCGATCATCGGCGAAAAGAAGGCAAAAAGGATAAAAAACATGCATATCGTCAGCGACAGTGTTCCCAAAAGCGGAACGGAAATCAGGTTAGCAATTATTGTGATGGAAGAGACATAATTGGAATAATAAACGATCAAAGGCAGGGTGCCGATTGTCACAGCGATGCAGACAAGGGCGGATAAATAGACATACCGGATAATACTTTGTAGCCATAAAGGAAAGCCGGATATCTGTTTTAAATGTAAATCGCTAAACCGGGGCATGATGTAAATTAGCGCCAAAACAGCAATAAAAGAAAGTTGAAAGGAACTGTCAAAAAGAGCTGCAGGTGTAATAACCAGAATAATTAATGCCGCTATGGCCAGAGTATTATAAAGATCTCTTTGTTTTCCGGCAAACAGGGCAACCACAAAAACAGACGCCATGAGAGTCGAGCGGAGCACGGGAATTCTCATTCCGGCGATCAAAGCGGAAATCATGACCATGAGGAACGCGGCCGCGGTTGCTATTTTGATAATATTAAATCTGAGCATCATGTATTCCGATGTTTTTAAGATTAGAAAGACAAAGAAAAATGCGGAAGCCGCAATGATTCCGATATGCAAACCGTTAATGGATAAGAGATGCGCGGTGCCCGTCTTGTTGAAATTGTCCCTCAGATCGGCGGGAATTTCATTCTGATTGCCGATCGTCATCGCTTCAATGACTCCTCTTTGAGGCGAAGGAGCGTTATTGTAAATGATTTGTTTCAAGTAATTTCTGAAAGATTCCAGTTTCATTCTTGTACTGCTTGCCGAACTATTTCTCAGAAGAATAATCTCCGAGCTGTTATTGACAGCTCCGGAGGCATAAATGCCCTGAAAGTTTAGAATACGTTCAAAATTATGGCTGCCCGGATTTTTAAAACTCTGTATTTTCTTTAAAGTGGAATGAAAACGGATAAAATCTCCATACTGGAAATTCATCTCCGATGGAATCGTAAGACGGATATCGCCCGCGACGGCAATATTTGATTTGTCCTGTATTAATCGCAGACAGCGCACAGTTAATACATTATTATCCAGGCGTGAGACAGGACTTTCTATTACAATGCCTTCGATGGTAACTTTGCCTTTATCAATGTACCGGCATATGTTTTGGTCATCTTCGATAAAATAAGATTGCTTTTGAATGTTAAATACGCCCAGCAAAAAGGTTAAACTTATCATTAAAAGCAAACCGGTAACTGGCCATTTATTCCTTAGGGTTAAAAAAAGCAAAAAAAGATTCAAAGCCATCAGGGTTAATAAAGGATAATAGAAGGACTCAAGACTGCCGCCGGCAAGAATACCCGCGGTTAACGCGATTAAAAGAGAGATTAATGGTCTGCGCATATTTTTTAAAGTTTATTCCGTAAACGAAATAATTCAAATTTATTAGCTAAAACTGCTAAAATATTATATTATAACTTAAATACTGTTTTGTACAAAAAAAGGAAACGGATATTTATAATGCAAGCAGAAACCTTTTCAAAAGAAAAAAATGAGCGCCGGTTATTCTTTTTAATCATATCCAGAGTTGTCATTACAACTTTTTTCCTCGGTATTACTGTTTTTATGGATATTAAAAGACAGTTATTTCCTGTAGTTCAAACAACGATCAACTGTTTTTATCTTATCTCTATCGCAATTTATCTGTTCTCGGTTATTTATATTTTTCTTTTTAAGTTCGGGGAAAATATAAAGAACAATTTGTATTTACAGATAGCCGTGGATACTATTGTCACGACGATTCTTGTCTTTATGTTTGGCAACACTCAGATCGATTATTCTCTTTTTTACACGCTGATCATCATTTATTCGGTAATATTTATCGGCAGAAAAGGAGGGCTGATTGTCGCTTCCGCTTCCGGTATATTCTACGGTTTGCTTTTGGATCTTGAATTCTACAAATTAATGCCTCCCATATCCTTTATTAAATATGAATATGAAATAAATGCCGCTGACGCCCTGACCAATGTCATGGTGCATATTATATCTTTTTATGTTTTGGCTTTTCTGGTCAGTTTTGCCGTTGAGCAGGAAAAGAAGACATTGTCTTTATTAAAAGAAAAAGAGTCGGAATTCAATCGGCTTGACCGGCTTTTCCGCAGCATTATTGAATCGGTGGAAACGGGAGTGATGACAATCGATTTGAATGGCCGGATAAAAACTTTTAACAGGGCGGCGGAAGAAATTACAGGATTTAAATTCAGTGCCATAGAAAATAACCTCCTGGAAAATGTTATACCGGAATTTGTGTCGTTGTTTGAAAAAAAGGAAACTCCGGAATCACTCCGGAATCGTATGGCTGTAAGAATAAAAGGGGGCAGGGGAAATAGTATTCATCTGGGCTGTTCCATATCTTCATTAAAAGACCGCAACGAAGAACAAATCGGCCATATTATTATCTTTCAGGATTTAACAGAAATAAAACAGATGGAGGAAAAGCTGGAGAAAAGCAGAAAACTGGCTTTGATGGGCGAGATGGCCGCGGGTCTCGCCCATGAGATGAGGAATCCTCTGGCAGCCATAAGCGGTTCGTTGGAGCTTTTGAAGCCGGAGTTAGAACTTGAAGGAACCAACAAGCGTTTGATGGGCATCGTTATGCGCGGTAAAGATCAACTGGAGTGTTTTGTGCGCGATTTTCTTTCACTGGCGCGTCCGGTTCCGGCGACGCGGGAATTAGTGGATATCAATAAAGTGATTGAGGAAGTGCTGGAACATGTTAAAGTAGATAAATACTGGACTGAAAAAATAGAAATCGTAAAAGTTTTCTCGGACGATGCCTGTGTTTTTGCCAACAAGGAACAAGTGAGACAAATTATAAATAATGTTGTGCTGAATGCCGTCCAGTCCATGGATGAGGGAGGAATTTTATCTATTGAAACCAAACTGGATGAATTGGATGATAAAAACAAATACGCTCAAATTAAAGTTTCGGATACCGGATGCGGTATTAAGGAAAGTGATTTGAACAAAATCTTTGAATCTTTTTTTACGAATAAAGAAAAGGGAATCGGTTTGGGATTGCCGATTGTCAATCACATTGTTGAAGGGTATAAGGGTAAAATTAAAATAGAGAGCGTGGAGGGCAAGGGCACAAGCTGCTCCGTATGGCTGCCGGTGGAAAGCAGAAAACATCCAAGATCATAATACTCTCGAGATGAAGGAGAGGTAAGAACATGGCAAAAATTTTAGTGGTTGATGACGATCAGGGCATGAGGGAATTCATGGAGATCATGTTAGTAAACGAAGGCTACGATGTAACCAGCGTCGGAGAACCCCTGAAGGCCATTGAATTATGCAAGAAGACCGACTTTGACCTGATTATCACCGATTTGAAAATGCCCAAGATCAACGGTATTGAATTCCTTAAAATCATCAAAGACCAGAATCCGGATGCCATTGTTATTCTTATTACAGCTTATGCTTCGGGAGAAACAGCAATCAACGCGATGAAAGAGGGAGCTTATGACTATGTGGAGAAAGGACAAAGCATCGAAGAGCTGAAAAAAGTCGTGCGTTCCGCATTGTTGAAGCGGGGATTAATTGAAAATCATGCTTCCGAAGAAGAATCGAAAACGGATACTTCGGGGAAAAATACGTTTTGCGGCATGATTGGAATAAACAGGGAAATGCTTAAAATATTCGCGACCATTAAAAAAGTGTCGGATACTCAGGCGAATATTTTGATTTTAGGAGAAAGCGGAACCGGCAAGGAGCTTGTCGCCCGCGCGATTCATGAAAACTCTTTACGATCCAAAATGCCCTTTGTAGCCATTAACAGCGGCGGAATACCGGAAAATCTTCTGGAAAGCGAGCTTTTTGGATATATGAAAGGTTCTTTTACCGGCGCTTATGCCGACCGTCCCGGATTTTTCGAAATGGCGCGGGGCGGCACCATATTTCTGGATGAAATAGGGGAATTGTCTCCGGTTTTGCAGGTGAAACTTTTACGCGTCGTTCAGGAAAAAACTTTTCGGCGAATCGGCGGCGCGGAAGACATCAAGGTTGACGTGCGCATCATTTCCGCGACCAACCAGAATTTGCAGGAAAGAGTTAAAACGGGTGAATTTCGTGAAGACCTTTATTATCGTTTAAATGTTATCCCTATTTTTATACCGCCGCTTAGAGAACGCAGAGAGGATATTCCCCTGCTGATCGATAATTTTATCGCGAAGTACGCGGTAATGTTCGGCAAAGAAATCAGAAATATTTCATCTTACGCGATGGAATTGTTGATGAATTATGATTTTCCGGGAAATATCCGTGAGTTGGAAAACATTATTGAACGCAGTGTTGCCATGGAAAGCTCTAATATCATTTTGCCGGAAAATTTAACGTTATACTCTAATACGGCTGAAGGCGCGTCTAAATTTGATATCGAAATTAGCGACAAGGGAATAGACTTAAATACGGAAATGGAAAAAATCGAAAGGAAAATGATTGAAAAAGCGTTACAAAGAGCGAAAGGATCGAAAAAGAGAACCTCCGAGTTATTAAATATCACATTCGATTCATTACGCTACCGCCTGGAAAAACTTGGCATCGAATAATGATGCTAAAAACGTTTGTTTCTTTTTTACTTGACTTTTCGGGATTAGTTGCTCTATATGCCTCAATCAAGAGGCGTTAACGGATATGTTAAAAATATACTTTTTAAAAATGGCAGTCTTTATTTATTTTTTTACTTTTATTAACGACAAGGTCTGCCTGACAGAATCATGACCATTAAGACAGGGTAATGAACCGTGGGCAGATAAATATCAGCCCACGGTTTTTTTTTGCCATCTTGTTGGCAATACTTTTTTTAAAAAAAAGAGGAAAAGGGGAGGAACGTGAATATGAAAAACAGGGTTTTAATTACAATTTTATCCGCTATTTTTCTGATTGCCGGTGCCGGCTGCCTGCAGGCCAAAACCATTAAAGTCGGAGCCGCGATCAATCTGACGGGTCCCGCGTCAACATGGGGGCAATTCCATGAAAAGGGTCTGCGGGATTATTTCAACTATGTTAATGAGGTCAAGGGCGGTGTCTACGGGAACAAGATTGAAATGATACCTTTTGATACGGCCTATAAAGTGCCTGAGGCTCAAGCCGCGGTGCAGAAATTTATTCTTCAGGATAAAGTAGATATGATAGCGACCTGGGGAGCAGGCGAGGGATTGGCGGCAAAGCCCATTATCCAAAAATATAAAGTACCGGCGATCAATTTTTCCACAAGCTGGGAAATACTGGAAAGCCCGGTTGATTATATGTATCTTCCTTTCGGCAGCTACAAAATGGATTGCTATGCCGTGTTTGAATACATTAAAGCTATTCACAAAGGAAAGGATGCTCCCAAAGTCGGTCTTCTGACCTACAACAACGCCTATGGCCGTTCTATTCATGCTCCAAGCAGGGACTACGCCAAGAAACTTGGGATTAATCTTGTGGCCGTGGAAGAGTTTCCGCCGAAAACGGTAGATCTCAATACGGAGCTTCTTCGTTTGCAGAAAGCAGGGGCGGAGTATGTCTTTATGCAAATGCTGCCTTCCGCGATCATCACGGCATTCAAAAGCGCCGACCGTATAAACTACAGCCCCGTTTTTCTGGGAACGTGGACATCAACCGATCCCGACTTTTTCAAGATGGGCAAAGGGCTCATTCGCGACAGGCTTGTTATTCAGTTTCCGGGAGGTTTACCTTCCGATAAATCCAAAGGAATGGCTATCATGCAGAACTTATGGAAACGTTATAATACAGTGGATAAATTTGATGCTTCCTACTGGGAAGGCGTTGTTATCGGCATGATTATGGAACGCGCCTTTATGCGTGCTTATGAAAAAAATAAAGTCATCAATCCGGAAACAATCAATGCCGCTCTGGAATCCTTTAAGAATGAAGATTTCGGCGGTTTAGTGCCGGCAATAACTTACACAAAAAATGATCATGGCGCGTCTTTCACCGCTCGCATGGTCAGGGTAAAAGAAGACGGAACGTATACGCCGCTCACGAATTTTTATGTTCCCGGCAAAGATAAAATAAAATTGCTCAAAAAATAACGGTTTGTAATGCAGGCGTTGCCAGAGGCGATAAAATCTCCGGCAGCGTCTGCAAGCAAAGAGGTTTTAATGAAGGCTTTTCGCAGCCGGCCGTCAATCATGGTAAACCGGCGCAAAGAAGATAAAGAGGCAGAACTTTCGATTGAGCATTTGCACTTAAGCTTTGGCGGAGTTATCGCCGTCAAGGATGTTGATCTCAAAGTTCATACCGGTGAATTAATGGCCATTATCGGCCCCAATGGAGCAGGCAAAACAAGCCTGCTTAATTGCATCACCGGGTTCTATCACGCCCAGCAGGGCAAAATAATGTTCAACGGAAAGGATATTACCGATTTGCACACTCACGAACTTGTTGGTGTTGGAATTGGCAGAACTTTCCAGAATATAGAACTTTTTCCGGGTATGACGGTGCTTGCCAATATGATGCTGGCGCGTCATATTCATTGCCACTACAGTGTCTGGCGTTCCTGCCTTTTTTCCGCTTCTGTCCAAAAAGAAGAAATCCGTCACAGAGAGGCCCTCGAAGAGATTATAGATTTTCTGGAAATGCAGTCCATCCGGAAAAAAACAGTAGGATCTCTGCCTTATGGAATGATGAAAAGAGTCGAACTGGGACGCGCGCTCGCGCTGGAGCCGAAGCTTTTGGTTCTTGATGAGCCCTTTGCCGGCATGAACATGGAAGAAAAGGAAGACATGGTCCGCTTTCTTCTGGAATTGAATCAGAGATGGGGACTCACCATGATTCTGGTCGAACATGACATGTCTATCGTCATGAGCATTTCCCGGCGAATTATGGTTTTGAATTTTGGAGAAAAGCTGGGGGAGGGAAGCGCCCAGGAGATCAGTGCCAATCCCGATGTCATCAAGGCTTATCTCGGTGAAGCTGAAGCAATATAACTTTTAAAGGCATTACATTTTGTATAAAGAAGGACAAAACACTTATAAAAACAAAGCTACCCTGCCGCAATTGTTAGTGGAGAATGCCGCGAGGTACGGCGATGCCAAAACGGCGATTCGCGAAAAAGCTTACGGTATCTGGCAGAAATACAGTTGGGCCGGATATTGCCGTTACATGCAAATCACCGCCGCGGGATTTGCCGCCCTGAATCTGCGGCGCGGTGAAAACGTCTGCATGGTTGTTCACAATCATCCTGAATGGCTTTTTTCGGAACTTGCCGCGCACGCGCTTGGCGCGACAACCCTTAATCTGTTTACATCGTCGGTTGCCGATGAACTGGTTTTTTCCATAAAACGCATTAACTCGCCCGTTGTTGTCGTTCAGGATCAGGAACAGGTTGATAAACTGCTGGAGGTCAAAGATAAATTGCCCCAGACAAAAAAAGTCGTTTATATAGATCCGACAGGCATGTCGTCTTACGGGGATGATCCCTGGCTGATCAGTTATGCCGATCTTTTAAAAACAGGCGAAGATTTCATCAAAGAGCATCCGGGTTTTGTCGAAGAAGAAATCAATAAAGGACGGCCTGATGATATCGCCGTTATGATTCAGACATCCGGAACCACCGGCGTACCCAAGCTGGCCATGTTATCGCATCGCAATCTCACCGCCATGGCTGCTCAGTGGGTGGAGGAAACGAAGATAAAACCGGAAGAAAACTGGTTGTCAATGTCTCCGCCGGCGTGGATTGTAGATCAGATGTGGGGGATGGGAGTTGCGCTCCAAAGCGCCATGTGCATGAACTTCCCGGAAACTGCGGAGACGGTGCTCGAAGATTTCAGAGATATCGGTCCCGCCATGATTATTACGTCGTCACGTTTCTGGGAAGATATGGCCTCCCGCATACGCGTCAAAATATCCGATTCGGGCTGGCTGAAGAAAAAATTATTTTACATGGGTGAATCCATCGGTAAAAAGGTGGTGGAAAAACAATCTCATAAACAGCCGATCCCTTTTTCCATGGGCGTATTAAATAAAATAATGACCGTTCTTGTTTACCGGCCGCTTCTGGATCGTCTGGGCTGTTCCCGTTTTCAAAGCGCCTTCACGGGCGGCCATCCGATTAGTCCCGATGTTATTCTTTTCTTCAGAGCGGTTGGTTTGAATTTAAAGCAGTGCTATGGCCTGACGGAATCCGGGGGAATATTTCAAATACAGCCTGATCATGAAGTTAAACTGGAAACCGTCGGCAAACCGCTTTCCTCGACCGAGGTGAAGATAGCCGAGGATCAGGAAGTGCTGGTTAAATCCGAAGCCAATTTTTCCGGATACTATAACGACTATCAATCCACGAACGATGCCTTTGAAAACGGCTGGTTAAAAACAGGAGATGCCGGGTATATCGACCAGGACGGCCATCTGCTTATCATCGGCCGCAAGGAAGATATTATCCGCAATAAAAGCGGTGACGCTTTTTCTCCGGATTTTATCGAGACGCGTCTGAAATTCAGTCCCTATATTAAAGAGGCTGTTACCTTTGGCGAGGCCCGTCCCTATATCACCGCGATGATTAATATTGACATGGACAATGTCGGTAACTGGGCGGAGGAAAGAATGATTCCGTACACGACTTATATTGATCTCTCCCAGCAGAAGGCTGTGGAAGAAATGATTTTAAAGGAAGTTAGTGACGTCAACCAGCAGCTTCCCGATGTCATGAAGATTAAAAAATTTGTCCTGCTGTATAAACTTCTGGATGCCGATGACGAAGAATTAACGCGCACGGGGAAAGTGCGCCGCCGTTTTGTTTACGGCTTGTATCTAAAAATTATTGAGGCGATGTACCAGAATCAGAGGAATGTTGAAGTCACCGGTAAAGTCAAGTACCGCGACGGACGGATAGGCGAAATAGAAACAACCATAAATATTATCAAGGTGAATTCGGCAGCGAGCGCATTCCCCGCAGAAAACTGCGGGGTAAGCGAGTGAATATATAATTATAATTTACACTAAGAATCGAAGCTTCTCCGTGGCTTGCCGCGGAGAGCTTCAATTAGGGAATTAATCCATGGAATTTTTTTTGCAATTACTGGTCAACGGAATTTGTGTCGGTCTGCTCTATGGTATTTCCGCGATGGGCTTTGTCATGATTTTTAAATCATCGAGCGTATTGAATTTCGCCCACGGCGAACTTCTGGCCCTGGGAGCATTTTTTTTCCTTGCTTTGGTAACATGGGCAAAACTGCCGATTAGTGTTGCTTTTATCCTGACCTTGATCGGCTGTTTTCTTCTGGGATTCCTGATTGAAAGATTTTTTCTGCGCCCCTTAATCGGCGAAAAACTTATTTTTGTCATTATGCTGACCGTGGGATTGGCGTCAATGTTCAAAGGCCTTATTTTACTGATCTGGGGCGGCAATCTGTATACCTATCCGGAATTTTTACCGGATGCCATGGGGCTTAAATTCGGTTCAATTTACATCGCGCCGGTTTATTCAGCCACGCTGATGATCAGCGTTATTTTTCTTGTTCTGTTCGGCCTGTTCTTCAAAAAATCAGCCCAGGGTATATATATGCGCTCCGTTGCCGACAATCAGAGGGCGGCTCTATCGCTTGGCGTAAATGTCCGGCGGGTGCTCGCGCTTTCCTGGGCGATTGCCGCCCTTGTCGCCTGCATGAGCGGAATAGTCCTGGGGATCATCAACGGCGTCAATGTTCATGATTTGAGTTCCATCGGCATGAAGGTATTTCCCGTGGTTATTTTGGGAGGGCTCGACAGCATCGGCGGCGCGATTATCGGCGGGATTATCATCGGGCTTCTGGAAACTTTCACCGGCGGCTACTTATCGCCGTCGCTTCGCGATGTTGTTCCTTATGTTGTTTTAGTATTTATTCTGATGGTCAAACCATACGGTTTGTTTGGCCTGGTTGAAATTGAGAGAGTCTAGGAAATGAAAATAAAAAGAAAATTATCTTTTCATCCCTGCGGTAATTATCGGGAGACTTACAAGCAGGAATTAAATATTTTCGAAACGGATTTCGGCCGGGTTTGTCTTGGCGTCTTTCTGGCGTTGCTCTTTTTTGTCGCCCCGTTTGTTTTAAATCCGTATATGCTCTATATTCTCAATATCATCGGCATCACCGCGATTGCCGCCATCGGACTCAATATTCTTATCGGTTACACCGGACAAATTTCTCTGGGACATGGCGCTTTTTTCGGCGTGGGCGCTTATGCCGCGGCCATTTTGGCGACCAGGCTGGGAGTGGGATTTTATGTTGCCATACCGGCGGCGGGAGTTATTACCGCCCTTGTCGGCATGATCTTTGGCATTCCATCGGGAAGATTGAAAGGGCTGTATCTGACCATCGCGACGCTTGCCGGACAATTTATTATCGAGTACGTTCTGATTCAGTGGGACAGCCTCACAAAAGGCACCATGGGAATTACTCTGCCGCCGCCGCAAATATTGGGATGGCAGGTTTCAGGCGATAAAGCCTTTTTCTATCTCATTTTTGTCAGTCTCGTTTTGATGACCTGGTTCGCGGTTAATATCATCCGCACAAAATACGGGCGGGCTTTTATCGCCATCCGCGATAATGACCGCGCCGCGGAGGGTATGGGAATCCCTATTTTTAAATACAAATTGCTGTCATTCGGCATCAGCTCATTTTATGCCGGTTTTGCCGGCGCTCTCTGGGCTTATTATATGGTAAGCATTACGACTGAACCTTTTAATCTGGGGCTTTCCGTCGAATATATTGCCATGGTTATCATCGGCGGCATGGGCAATATTCCCGGCGCAATCTTCGGCGCGACATTTATTACGCTGCTCAACGAATTTTTACGTTATTTTACGGGCACGCTGATGAATATCGGGTTTATTACCAGTTTAGGCTTGAATATGGCGCCGCTTAAGGAATTTGTTTTTGGACTGACCATTGTATTGTTTATATTACTTGAACCAAAGGGACTGGCTGAAATATGGCGAATTATCCGTTCCAGTTTCCGGCTTTGGCCTTTTTCGTACTAAGGTGTCGTGATGGGTGATATCCTTTTACAAATAAATAATATATCTGTTGTATATTCAGACGTTATACAGGTATTAAAAGGTGTTTCTTTAAGTGTTGAAAAGGGCCATATTGTGTCGCTTTTAGGCAGTAATGGCGCGGGGAAAACTACAACGCTCAAAGCCATATCGGGTTTGCTCAAACCGGAAAACGGCGAGGTCACCGACGGATCGATTATTTATAACGGCGTTAATATTCAAAATCAATCGCCGGAATTCATTACCCGTCAGGGCATCATTCAGGTTCTGGAAGGCCGCCAGCCTTTTAAATATCTCACCATCGAAGAAAATCTGCGGGTAGGTACGGCGACGCGTTTCGGTAAACCCTATAAGCAGGATTTGGAACTGGTTTATAATTATTTCCCCGCTCTGGTTAAAAGAAAAAAAGCTCTTGCCGGATACTGCAGCGGCGGCGAATTACAGATGCTGGTTATCGGCCGTGCTTTAATGGCGCATCCGCAGCTTTTGCTCTTGGATGAGCCTTCCCTGGGATTGGCACCCCTGGTTGTGCAGGAAATATTCCGCATCATCAAAAAAATTAACGAGGAACAGGCCGCAACCATAATTTTAGTGGAACAAAACGCCCGAATGGCCCTGCAGGTTGCTCATTACGGCTATGTGATGGAGAACGGCAAAGTCATGATGGAAGGCACTGCCAAAGAATTATCCGACAATCCTGACATCAAAGAATTTTATCTGGGCATGGCGGCAACGGGAATCGCGAAATCGTATAAGGACGTGAAATCCTACAGACGCCGCAAGCGCTGGTTATGATACCCTTTCGATTTTTTCGTCTAACTTTGTTGGCATCGTCGTTGGCTTCCTCGACGTATGTTTATATACGCCTGCGGAGCCTCCTCCTTGCCGTCGCGTTATACTTCAAAATCGGAAGGGTATAGAGAAAAGTGTCTGCGTTGCGCTTCGAATCTCGCATGCTCACGTACGTTTAAAGTACGCTCCACTGCTCGATTCTCGCGCGCCTTGCCTCTGAGGCCTTTTTGAGCAGCCCGAAAAACTTTAATAGACTTCTTCGCTTCCTCCTCGCCGCCTCGTTATCCTTTGACCGGCTGTGCAACCGAAGAGCGCACAATAAAAATGATTCATTACCTTACCGGGAATTGCTGCCTATAGGCGGCAATTCCAATCGGAAGGGTATAGAGAAAAGTGTCTGCGTTGCGCTTCGAATCTCGCATGCTCACGTACGTTTAAAGTACGCTCCACTGCTCGATTCTCGCGCGCCTTACCTCTGAGGCCTTTTTGAGCAGCCCGCAAAACTTCAATAGCTCGTCGCTTCCTCCTCGCCGCCTCGTTATCCTTTGACCGGGTGTGCAACCGAAGGGCGCACAATAAAAATGATTCATTACCTTACCGGGAATTGCTGCCTATAGGCGGCAATTCTAATCAGAAGGGTATAGAGAAAGTACGCTCCGCTGCTCGATTCCCGCGCGCCTTGCCTCTGTGCCTTTTTGAGCAGCCCGAAAAACTTTAATACGTCTCGTCGCTTCCTCCTCGCCGCCTCGTTATTCGTAATTTCGAAAGTATAAAATCTGTTGATAGTTGTTAAATCTTAAGTTATTAAAGTTAAATGCGAAAAGAAATAGGCAAGGCCGGAAAAAATATAGCTTTGGTTTATGATTATTATTGCTTATAATAATTATAAACCTTTAAGAACAGCTATTAGTGAATTAAAATGGACCTTTTGGAAGAGCTGAAAAAAATATCTCAAAAGTTGAATCAAGTGGGGATAGATTATGCCTTATGCGGAGGGCTGGCTATAGCCATTTACGCGAAGCCCCGCGCGACTCTTGATATTGATATTATGGTCCAGGCTGATTTTGTTTCCCAGACTAAAAATGCGGCGCGGGAACTTGGTTATACAATGGTCTCCGCTCCGATGGAATTTAATGACGGTGCCGTTAAACTTCAAAGATTAAGCAAAGTCGATAAGGCTTCAGGTGAATATTTTGTTCTGGATTTGCTGATTGTAACTCCTGAAACAAGGAAAGCCTGGGATGATCGTATCACGGTACAATGGGAAGGGTCCCCTCTGAATGTAATTTCTCCTCAGGGCCTGATTTTGTTGAAATCTTTACGAAACAGTGGACAGGACAGGGATGATATTGAATATCTGAGGAGTATGGAAAATGAAGATTGATCTCAGTCCGGAAGCTATTGCCAGTCGTTTGAGAACTGTAAATGAATTGAGGCGTTTGTGTCTTTCTCTTGCCAATTCCAGCGCAGGCAGGGAGATCATGAAAAAAAATCAGAAAAACAGGATTGTTCAAAGAACATTGTCCGCTCTTGGAAGAAAATAATTAAAAGGAAAACTATGAATCAGTTATTCGATAAAAAGGAATCGTGGGGGAAGAGGAAGAGAAAAAATCAGCAGGATAGGGCTCTGGCTGAGATGGTGAAACTCGGTTTCGAAAAATCAGAGCATATCAAGGCACTGCTGGAGAATCATAAAATAAATCCCGACAATGTAAAATCACGTGAAGATCTGGATTGCCTGCCGGTAACATCCCGCGAAAGACTGGTTGAACTGGAAATGGATGACCTGCCTTATGCGGGGCTTAATAATCCCGATGCTTCCATTGACCGTATTTTTACATCGCCGGGCCCCGTTTATGAACCGCATCTCTCCGAGACGGATTATTTATGGGCGCGCGCATTTCATGCCGCGGGGATCGGCCCCGAAGATATCGCGCTCAACGCTTTTTCCTATCATCTGGTCGCGGCAGGCCTTACTTTCCACAGCGGCCTGCGCAGGGTCGGCGCGACGGTTGTTCCATCGGGAACTTCGTCTTCACAGGTGCAGGTGCAATTGATCAAGGATTTAAAAGTAACCGCTTATGTTGGCACACCGAGTTTTTTAAAGTCGATTATCGATAAATCAAAAGAAATGGGTTTTGATTTTAAAAAAGATTTCCTCGTGAAAAAAGCCTGCTTTGCCGCGGAGCCGCTTTTGCCTGATTTGCGCAGAATGTTTGAAAGTGATTACGGCATCGATACTTATCAAATGTACGGAGCCACGGAAGTAGGCGATGTGGCCTATGAATGTTCCGAAAAAAAAGGATGGCACATCTGCGAAGAAACCATCGTGGAAATCGTTGATCCGTCGACGGGAAAAAAAGTCCGCGACGGGGAACTGGGCGAGATCGTTGTCACCAGGCTCAATAATATTTTCTTTTTGCTGCGCTTCGGCACAGGCGATTTATCGCGCCTGATCACGGATGCCTGTCCCTGCGGGCGGACTTCCCATCGTCTGGCCGGAATTGCCGGCAGGGTAGGGGAAGCGGTAAAAGTGCGGGGCTTGTTTTTAGCGCCCAGCCAGATCAGGATGCTTCAGTCCAGATTCAATAACATTCCTTTGCAGGTGATTGTGAGCCGCACAGGTCATGAAGATATCCTGACGTTGCGCGTTGAAAAAATATCGCATGAAACCGGCAGCGCTTCGTGGGAAGAAGATTTCAGGAAAATATTCAGGGAAATCTGCACCGTGAGAATTGATAAGTTGGAATACCTCAATGCCGGTGAAATCAATTCTAAGGAGAAGTTGATCGTGGATCAGCGTCAGTGGTAAATCCGGTTCCAAATCGAATAGCTATTATTTTGGCGTTGTCGTCGCCTCCTTTTTGCCGCTTCGATATCATTTTTAATTTGAAACAGGAGAAGAATCTGTATCGGAATTAGAATCAGTCTTATCAGGCGCCGCGGGAATTGATTGTTGTTTTTTCCCCAGATTATAGGCATCAACAACGGATAAAATCCAAAGCAGGAGAATGAGAGACAACATCAACATAAGATAGGAACGGTTTACATGTTTTATAGAGTATATAGCTGTTTTTACTACCGCGTTAAAATTTACGGCATTTTTTCTGAAAGGAGAGATTTTTAAAAATGCCGTTGTTGTTTGAACAATAGACCATAAAATAGATATGGCTCCGGCAATAACGGCGATCATTATTGCTATTCCTTTTTTATACATCTTTAAATAAATCTGTCCCCATCCCGGGAATAAAAGCACGTTATATAATGCGGCTTTTGCGGCTAGGTTCATATGTTTATCCAGATGAATATTTTTAAGGTGTAATACTTATATCTTTCAACTTCAGTTGAATACTTGGAGATCCGTTCCAGTTATTTATTTGCGGCGTAAAAACAATATCAATATTGGCGCCATCAAGCGCGTTTATATGTTTGCCCATATTAAACCAGATAGAATCCAGTGACGTGCCGTTGCTGTTAACGCACATTTTCAAGTGGCTGTTGCCGACGACAACAAGAGAAGAAACTTGAATGTTACGGGCGTAAAGTAACGGCTCGGGATTCTTACTGCCAAAGGGAGCGAGAATATCCATCTGTTGAATCAAGTTAAGATTGATATCAGAGATGTGACATTCCGAATCGATCATAATTGGGGAACTTGGTTCCGGAGACGCAAAGCTTTGGCGGGTTATTTCATCTAAAAGACCGGCAAACGCGTCAATATTTTCTTCTTTGATGGAGATGCCGGCCGCGTGATAATGTCCGCCATAGGAAAGTAAAAGAGGAGCGCATTGCTGAATTCCCTTGTAAATATTAAAATCGGAAACGCTTCGTCCCGAGCCTTTTCCCACGCCGTTATTAAGGCTGATGACAAACGCGGGGCGGTTGAAAAGTTCAACCAGCCGCGAAGCGACAATACCGATCACGCCGGGATGCCATTTATCCGACGCGAAAACAAAAGCGCTCATCTTTTCGATTACATCGTTATTGCTTATTTTTTCGACAATTTCATTAAGAATTTTTTTCTCCATTAATTGCCGCTGGCGGTTATAGGAATCAAGTTTTTCAGACAGTACCCGCGCTTCCGCCATATCGTCTGTCAAAAGTAATTTAACGGCATCTAAAGGAGAAGCGATTCGTCCGGCGGCATTTATCCGGGGAATAAGAGAAAAAGATGCTTTAAAAGAATCTATTGTCTGGTTATCAACACCGCTGATTTCTTTTAAAGCCTTAATTCCGGGGCGTTGACTTTCCGAAATTAAATCCAAGCCAATTTTAACAAAAATTCTGTTTTCATCGATAAGAGGCGCCATGTCGCCGATAGTTCCCAGAGTGACTATATCGAGATATTCCTTTAAATTGGGATGAGTTCTATCCTTCCAGAAGCCTTCTTTGTTTAAACTGCCGCGCAGAGCGATAAGAAAGTTATAAGCGATGCCCACACCCGCAAGCCCTTTAAACGGGAAAGCGCAATCTTCGCGATTTGGATTTATGGAGGCTACCGCAGGAGGCAGCAGTCCTGATATTTCATGGTGATCCAGAACAATTGTATCGATTCCGATCGATTGAGCGTGCGCGATTTGATCCACGTCGGAAATGCCGCAATCAACGGTTATCAGCAGCGAAACGTTATTATCCTTAAACTTGTCAATAGCCGGTATTTTTAATCCATAGCCTTCCTGTACTCTATCGGGAATATAATAATTAATATGAGGTGTCAGTTCTTTTATAAATTTATAAAGAATAACAACGGAAGTAATCCCGTCAGCGTCATAATCGCCGTAAATAACAATCTCTTCATGATTATGAATCGCTTTGAGCAAACGCGAAACGCCCTTTTTCATATCCTTCATTAAATAAGGGCTGTGCAAGTCATTCAGGGAAGGACGGAGATAACGGCGGGCGGCTTCAATATCCAGAATGCCTCTGTTTACAAGAATTTGAGATATAATAGGATGAATCCCAAATTCTTTGCTGAGTAAATTTTCCAATTTTTTATCGCCGGCTTCTTTTAATTTCCATTTGACTGCCGGTAATTGATTCGCTGTTGTCATTATATTGCTTTCGTATTTGCTTTCAGAGTTTTCTTTAATCATATCAATCATGTCTTTTATGTCAAGTATTTGCTACTTTTTTTCAAAGACAATATTTTTTATGGACGATTCATGTTTTTGCAATTGTGTGGCATACTTTTTAAAATCATCAAGATTTTCCAGGCGGATTGTTGTTTCCGTGCTTTTTGATTCCAGATAAACATTGAAGATGGAACCTGTAAAGCTGTATTTTTCATTCAAATATTTAAAAGGTTTTACGGAAGTAAAATCCTTCGGCAATTTCTTAATTTTAAATCCTGCCGGAAATTTATAAGAACTCTTTTCCCGCGCATAGAATGATTGCGACAGATTGATCGGATACATGCGGGAACTTGCCGCGGTTATATCCCGGTATGAATCCACAGAAATAATATTGGATAAAACCATTATATCTTCATCTAATTTTTGCGCAAGATTCTTTAAACTTCCTGTAAGTCTTATTTCAAACGGTTTTGCCGTATCCGTAAAACTGCCAAGATGAAGTTCTTTAACTTGGATACCCCGGTCTTCAAAATACTTCTTTCTTTGTTCCGGCGCGGAATATTTAAAAAAATATCTGATGCCTTCAGCCGCTTTGCCGAAATACTCATAATGATAATTAATCGCCGCGTTACCTTCCTGATCGATAATATATTTCATATCGACACTGTAAGAATCATTTTTATCGTCCAGTTCCGGAGTGGTGATAAAACGATAAGATCCGTCTTCATTCATCAGAAATACTTTCGTGGGAAGCGAAAAAGGAACTGAATTGTAGGCGGCTGTTTCGTTTGTCGCATCCAGCCAGAAATATTTATCTTTGAATGGTACAACCGCAATGACATGGTTAAAAACATTTAATGAAGGAATGGATGGGTCAAAATATTTGCCGTTAGAGGGAACCAGAGCAGGCATTCCTTTAATACCGGCAATTTTTAGCATGGTAAGCAAAAGAGTTGTTTTATCTTTGCAATCTCCATATCTCTTATGGAATATTTCGTTGGCCGCGTGAGGTTTATGAGTGTAAGGGCCCAGAAGAACGGAAATATATCTGATATTCTGGGAAACAAAACTAAAGATGGCGTTGATTTTATCTTCATCTGTCTTTGCGCCGGCAATGAGATGCTTTGTGAAGCCCTCCAGTTCACTGTCTGATATCATCTGTTCTTTGACAAGACTCATATACCATTTTGAGATTTCATCCCAATTATTGAGTGTCCATAAATAAATTTGAGGAAACGTTTCTCTGTCTAACAGAGAAGGCATGCGCGATTCAGGAATTATTTCTTTTTGTTTGGTATTGGTTAACATATATCTTTTTTTGTTGCCATCGGTAATAATTTCGGGAGTAAGCGATGTCTTAAAGCTTCTGGATTTCAACTCAATATTAGCCGGCAGAACGATTTCCATGATATCTTTTTCCACGGGATAAATATTCTGGAATAAAAAAATGTCAAAATAATCGAAGGATAAAACCGGTTTTAAATTTTTTATTTCGGAAGCGTATTCAATGATACAGCCGTCTTCCACGGCGGGCATCGTAAATTTTTTTACTCTCATATCTGTATAAAATTCGTAACCGGCATATTCCGCGGAATCCTGAATATCTTTCTGATCCAGGGGGACAACCCCTCCGTCAGGTTTGATGGTATTGGCAAATAAAATTTTTACTTCCTGATATCCTTCACGGTAAGATATTGATTTTGACGCAAGATTACGTCCGCGTTCATTAAATATTTTAATACGGTCTATGTGTTTTGTGATGCTGGTGCCATCTTCAAAAAATTCAGTATAATCATAAGCATATAAAATATCCGCTCCGGCATTGGGATGTTCTTTGGCGTCGGGAGCCTGTTTTAAAAATAAATTGACATCGCCTTCAGATATGCTTTTTATATTAGTATTCGCATTCGCGCAGGATATGATAAATAACGATAAAATTATTAGAAAGTTTCTGCCTAATCGCATAAATTCTCCTTGATTATTTTCTAATCATACAGTCTTTATCTTGCGGCGTCAATTGGTCATTGAATCTTTATTGCTGAAACGATAAAATAATAAAAGTTAATCCATTAGAAGATGATAAAAAAATATTTCAAATTAGACCGTAAAAATATTGTCTTTGTCCAATTTATCATTGAAGGATATGGAGATATGGCTACGGTCAAAACAGTTGATCCTCAGGCGGCAATAATCCAAGTCTCGATTATTCCTGATTTTATTTCAGATATGCACGATTTGATTGAACATCTGAAAGATAAATATAAAATGACGGAAACGTGCCTTCGGGAAAACGGATAATGACCTCAAAACGGAGATAATCTTTTATGTTCATGTTAACCCATACTTATTTTTTGCAGAAGGTTTTCGCCGATGCGAATATTACAGATATTGATCCGGATGTTTATGTTTACAACATTGCCCCGGATTTATTAACGATTCATCCGCGAATAACCCCCAATAAAACTCATAAAATACGAAGGTCTTTACAGATTCCTGCGCAATATTCAAAATCAGCTTACGTAATATTTCATCTCCTTGTTGATGACCTTTCCCATCATGGATATATTTGTCCCGATTGTCAGGAAGAATTCAACTCCGACTCTAAAGGGTATTCTTACATAAAAGGCAAACATCTGATTGAATCCATCATGGAATTGCATAAAATTCTCAAAAAAGAAATTTCTTACAGTGAAGCCGTTTATCAATCTCATCTGATTATCGAGATGATCTATGATCTGGTTATTTTAAATCATATCAATGCCTTTAAAACCATTGATCTTTTAGTGGAATCTATTCATTTTACCGTCAAAAATAAAATGCAAGAATTTGCTGCCACCATGAATTGGTTATACGATTTTGGAAAAGATGAAATTGAAGAAGCCATGCAGGGAGCCCTGCTTTATATCACTAAAGATGGAATGGATAGTATTATGAACATTGAAGGCCGAATCAATCTTTATAAAAGCAAATTCGGCCTTCAAAGCTCTGAGCGATTATTTTACGATTGTCTGAAAAATTTGTTTCAGCAAGCTATCGATTTAATTGACGATGATGAAATATTCTTTTTGGAAACCATGCAGAGTATAAAAAATTACAGTTGGCTTCCGGTTTTTAAATAGCTTTCTTTACAAATCCGGATCGAATACAACTGGTGCAAACTTTCACTCTTTTTATTGAACCGGTTTTTTCGTCAATACAGCGTAATTTCTGCAAATTGGGATACCATGTCGCTTTTGATTTATTATTAGCATGGCTTACGTTGTTGCCTATCGCTGGTTTCTTTCCGCAAACTTCACAAATACGAGACATTTAAAAATCCTCCTAAAAATGTGCGACGTTACTAAACTATAAGGCAGTATTTTGCAAGCATTTTTTCGCCTGAATTTAATATTTGAGGTTTTGGGGCAATTTATTTGTGGCTGCGGGTAATTTCCCCCGGCAAGAAAAAAATGAGATTTATCTTAAGTGCATGATATAATTGTATATTATAAAGTTATCCATTTTTCATGGAAGGTGGCTGTCCGGTCGTCTCCAAAACGCGCAGCCATATATAATCACGGGGATCAATTTTGCGGCTGGAAGCAACCGCGCTAAGCGGCAGATGAACGTATTCGTCTTTCATCAACGCGACGAGAATACCGGTTTTCCCGGCCATTCCCGCGTGAACGGCGAATTGTCCAAGCGAGTTGCAGTAGATGCCGTCTGAAGCATTTGCCGGCACCGAACGAATCAAATAACTGGGTTCGATGTACTTCAGGTTAATTTCCATATTCATTTTTTTAAAATAGTCATCAATAGCATTTTTTAAGAATAATCCGATATCCTGCAGACGAATATTTCCTGAAGGATCTTTTTCAATGGAAGAAATATTTTCGTCAAAAAGGTATTGACCCGCGCCCTCGGCCGCAAGAATCACAGCGTGTCCTCTGGACGTTATACGTTTTTTTAATGTTGCCAAAAATCCGTTTCTTCCATGAAGATCAAAGGGCACCTCCGGGATTAAAACAAAATTCGTGTCATTTTGCGCAAGCGCCGCCCAGGCCGCGATATGGCCGGAATTACGCCCCATGATCTTGATCAGACCTATTCCATTGTACGCGCCCTTAGCTTCAACGTGAGCGCTTTTAATCGCGTCAGCCGCTTTTTCGATTGCCGTGTCGAATCCGAATGATTTTTGAATTAAATTTAGATCATTATCGATAGTCTTGGGAATACAGACAACGGCAATTTTCAAACCTCTTTTTTTTATTTCAGCAATTATAAATTCCGCCGCCCTTATAGTGCCGTCACCGCCGATACAAAAAAGAATATTGATTTTTAGTCCGGCAAGATAATTCACCATAGCAACTACATCCTGCGGGCCGCGGGAAGTGGATAGAATACTGCCTCCGATGCTTGTTATATCTTTAACCGCTTCGGGGGATAGCTTGACTAATTTATGTCCGTAGGCCGGATTTAATCCCCGCAGGCCGTATTTAACGCCAACGATATTTCTGACATGATAGTTGAAAAAAAGAGCCGTCGTTATGGATCGGATGACATCGTTAATACCCGGGCAAAGGCCGCCGCACGTCACGATTGCCGCTTTTGTCCGGGACGGATGAAAAAAAATTTTATCACGGGGTCCGGCGAGTTCCACGGAAAGCGGTTGACCGTTTTTATCAAGGCGGGAAAGATAATTATCCGAATAGGAGTTGAATAATAATCTTTTTTTGTCCGGCGTAAAATTGCTGATATTCAGAGGAGATTTTATCAATCTTTTTCCAAGATTTGATATGAAAAAATCGTTTTTCATAGATTACTCCATTTTACCGGCCACCCGCGAGACAGCGTTTATACCCGAAATAATTTCTCCCTCAAAACCTATGTCTGTCAATAGTGACGCTCCGGTGAGATAAATATTGCCGAATCTGGTTTTATTGTCTTTCGCGGCAAAACCGGAAATCGGCGCGTTTCGTAATTGATATTTGGGATTAACAATCTCGCGTAATTTTTTGGAAATTTTAATGGATTCCTCGATATCGAAAAATTCAATATTTTCTTTTAAAAAGGGGAGGAAATATTCCAGACGATCAATGATGGAATCAGCCGTTTGACTTAAATTCTCTTTAGACCAGATGTCTTGATCGTTGGGAAGAAATATAGTGGCCGAAAGCGGAATTTTTGCGGATACAGGAGTAATTCTTTCAGCTTCAGGCGCGTCCAATTCCAGAATGATCAAATTATTATCGTAAATATCTTTGTTAACATCACTGATGACCGCGACGTGATTGGCCATTTTTTCGGGTATGGATTTCGGATTAATCCCCAGATGAATCGTAAAAGGATAGTGGGAAACCTTAACCGGCCTGATCAAATCGCTTAAGTTAATTTTCTTTTTACGCTTGATCAGTAAATGCATGTTTTGCCATTTTGTGCTGACAATTAAGTTATCGGCCTCTATCCTTGAGGCGGTGCCATCTTTATCCATAAAAGTTACTTCGATTAATTTCCCTTTTTTGATGGACAGGACTTCGCAGCGATTCTGATAGAGGCCGTCCGCCGATTCTATTTTATTTATCAAAGCATCAAAAAGCGCCTGTTTGCCCTGTGAAAAACAGTAAGCGCCGCGCATAGGCGCGCTATATTGAAAATATGAGAATATGGAATTTTGATGATTTTTCCTGTAGGAAAGCAGAACATTTTGCGCTTCAATGACCTTTTTGAAAGAAGCGTTAAGAGACATCATTTGCTTTAAATGAGCATTGTCAAATTTACACCGAAGCAATTGAGGCATAAGCTTTATAAAATCGACATAATCTTTCAGGCTTTTCGGCGCAATATTAGAATGATCGCGCAGCCATTTAGCGGCTGTATCCGAGTTTCTGGCAACAGCATCGTAGTAGGATTTTATTTGCGCGGCCAGCTCGGGGAATTCTCTGGTCATCTCCCTGATCATGTCTTCCTTGTTATTGAAGAAATCGATTCTGTGTTCCGGGAGAATAATCTGATAAGCGGGATTCAATAGAACGTTATTCAGAGAAATGTTAAGCGCCGCCAAGAGCGATGAGACAATTTGATTTTCGCCTAAACCGGTTAGAGGCGTGTGTTCGGCATTAAAAGCGAGATCGCCCACAAAACAGACATCCCCCATCCCGCTCTCGGAAAGGAGCGCCGTTTTGATGCCGTAACTGCCGGCAACCGCCGCGGCCACCCGGGAAGAAAGATCATCACCTATAACAATCAGACCGTACATTAATTAACATGACCTCATCAATAAATATCCGGAAAAACAAAATTCAAAAAGCCGGTTAAAATGGTATTCAACAAAACAGGGCGAGATATTTAAATTTCAGCTTTTAATGTGTACTTTACGTCCTTTGATATCAATTTTACCGTCAGCAAAAAGCTGGATTGCCCGTGGATAAATTTTGTGTTCTTCCTTTAATATTCTTGCCGCCAGAGTCTCTTCCGTATCGTCATCAAGAACCGGCACGACACTTTGAATAATGACAGGTCCCGTATCCACGCCCTCATCCACAAAATGGACTGTGCAGCCGGAGAATTTCACGCCGTAATCAACGGCCTGTTTTTGTCCGTGAAGCCCGGGGAAAGACGGAAGAAGGGCAGGGTGGATATTCATTATTTTATGGGCGTAAGCCGTGAGCAAAGCGGGAGAAATAATACGCATAAAACCGGCCAGAATGACCAGATCAACGCCGTGGTCTTTTAATGTCTTAATCAGCGCCGAATCAAAGTCTTCTTTGCTTTTAAAATCACTGTGTTTTAAAACGACGCAGGGAATGGAGTGTTTTGCCGCTCTTTTGAGTCCATAGGCATCGGGATTGTTGCTGATAACGATTTTGATGGCCGCCTTTAAAGAACCATTTTCAATATGATCAATAATGGATTGCAGGTTGGTACCGCTTCCGGAAATCAAAACTCCCAGTTTCAATAAATCAGCCATACCTTTTGTCCTAATTTTCGGAAAGACAAACCTGATCCTGGTTGTCTCCTTTTTTTTCTATGGAACCGATCAGATAAGCTTTTTCGCCAAGCGACTCCAGATGTTCGAGAGCTTCCTGACACTCTTTTTCCGCGACAATAATCATCATGCCGATGCCCATGTTAAATACACGGAACATTTCTTTTTCTTCAACATTACCGATTTCTTTTATAACATCAAAAACAGGCGGCACAGGCCAGCTTCCTTTTTTAATAACCGAGCGGCAGGCCTGAGGAATTATTCTTGGAATATTATCGTAAAATCCACCGCCGGTGATGTGGACAAGTCCTTTGATGTTAAAGTTTTTGAAAAGTCTCAAAAGAGGCTTAACGTAAATTCTTGTCGGTTCCAGTAATTCCTCTCCGATTGTTTTATTAAGGCCCGACACTTTATCGTTAACGCCTAAATTTCCTTTTTCCAGAAGAACTTTTCGGGCCAGCGAAAAGCCGTTGCTATGAAGACCGCTTGACGCAAGTCCGATAATTCTGTCATTAATGCTGACCGTGGAACCGTTAATTAGTTTTTCTGAGTCCACAACGCCTACGCAAAAACCGGCAAGATCATATTCGCCGGGTTTATAAAAACCGGGCATTTCAGCCGTTTCGCCGCCCAGGAGCGTGCATCCGGCCTGACGGCAGCCTTCGGTTATCCCTTCAATGATTTTAACGCTTTTTTCCAGTTCTATTTTTCCTGTGGCAAGATAATCGAGAAAAAACAGCGGTTCGGCGCCCTGAACAACGACATCATTGACCGACATTGCCACAAGATCGATGCCGATGGTGTCGTGTTTATCCATTAATTGAGCGATGCGGAGTTTGGTGCCCACGCCGTCCGTCGAAGAGACCAGCACCGGGTTTTTTAAACCGGCTGTATTGAGATGAAAAAGGCCGCCAAAGCCGCCAATGCCGGAGATAACTTCTTTGCGGGCGGTCGTTTTTATCGATGCCTTAATGCGCTCGACAAATTCATTGGCGACATCGATATCCACTCCCGCGTCTTTATAGGTACTCTTATCTGTCATTTTGCCTCTGTATGAATTTAATTATAATATGAAATCGCAATATGGATTTGTGTAGCGTAAATCAAATTTTAAGTCAATCATTCCTTGCGCAAACGAAAGATATTTGTTAACAAAACACCATCAATTTATTAGAAATGATTAAGGTTTGCCAACTTTTTGGATTGCGGAGACTAAATGGATTCACCAAAAGAGATTCTGCAGAAAATAGAGCAGCCTTTAACTTTTGCCTCCAGAGATCATTATAAAAATCTGTCCAACATAAAAGATTTAGGTAAATTCCTTTTAAATCTTCTGCCCCTTATGAAAGATTCCTCATTGCCTGTGCAATCTTCCGATTTCAATGCCCTGATCGATGAATTATTGAAAATTTTTTCCGATTACGACTGGCAAAAGCTGGAATTAAAGAAAAACAAAATTGAAAAAGCGCAGGTTATATTGGGAAAATTAAAAACGGATCTTGATGCATCCGATGCGCCCGCAAAGGCCGGACCTTCCGATATAAAGACCATAGAGAGAATATCCGATTTAAAAGAAGCCGGGGCAAAACTTAACCTGCCTGTCCAATACCTCAAAGGCGTGGGACCCGTAATGGCTGATCGCTTTGCCGCCAAAAAAATTGCCACGGTGGAGGATTTGCTTTTCTTTCTGCCGCGAACTTATGAAGACCGCCGGGAAACCAAAAAAATAAATCGTCTGGAACTGGAAAAAATTCAGACCGCCATGGGCGCCGTAACAACGTCGCAATATCATTACTATGGAAAAAAGAAAGTACTGGAGGTTGTCATCAGCGACGGTACGGGGAATCTGACAGCGAAATGGTTTAAAGGACAAATGTCTTACCTGCTTGGTACTTTTAAAAAGGGAACAAAAGTAATTTTTACGGGCATGGTCCGGCCGGATTATCACGGCAAGGCGATGATTCATCCCGATTATGAAATACTGGACGAAAAGGATGAAGAAAATCTTTTAAATTTCAAAAGGATCGTGCCCATTTATTCGGAGACGGAAGGGCTGCACCAAAAATACTTCCGCAAAATAATGAATTTCGCGCTGGAGCATTATTCCCGCTATGTGGCCTCCCCGATACCGGATGCCATTTGCGAAAAACGAAAGCTGATCAATATTCACGAAGCGCTGCTGTCTGTTCATTTTCCCGGAAATAACGAACCGGTGGATGAATTTTTATCTTCCGCTTCGGAAGCGCACAGACGTTTGATTTACGATGAGTTTTTCTTTTTTCAGCTGGGCATGGCTGTAAAAAAATCGGGAAGGGTGCTGGATAAGGGAATTTCATTTAAACCGCGGGGAAATCTTCTGAAAAAATTTTATTCAAATTTGTCCTTCGCGTTAACCGAAGCCCAGAAGCGGGTCATCGACGAAATTCAGGAAGATATGGTAAGAGAAACGGCGATGAACAGACTTCTTCAGGGAGACGTGGGCAGCGGCAAAACAATTGTTTCCATGGCGGCGATGATCACGGCCTGTGAGAATTCTTATCAGGCGGCCATCATGGCGCCGACGGAAATACTGGCGAAACAGCACTTCGAGACCATCAGCAGATGGGCCGGGCAGATTGGCTTAAACACAGTTCTGCTCACCGGCAGCATGACAAACTCCGTTCGGAATGAAATCCTTGGTCAAATTCAAAACGGCAAGGCCAATATTATTATCGGCACGCACGCGTTGATTCAGGAAGATGTTGATTTTCACAGGCTGGGAATGGTTGTGATTGACGAACAGCACCGTTTCGGCGTGATGCAAAGGGCAACACTCCGGGGCAAGGGAATCAACGCCGATGTTCTGGTCATGACGGCAACACCCATTCCGCGAACGCTGGCCATGACCGTTTACGGCGATCTGGATGTTTCCGTAATCGATGAAATGCCGCCCGGTAAAAAGCCGGTGCACACGGTCGTGATGCCGGAGAGCAAAAGAGACAAGGTTTATCATACGATCAGCGCTGAAATCGCGAAAGGTCATCAGGCGTTTATCGTATACCCGCTGGTGGAAGAATCGGAAACGCTCGATTTAAAAGACGCCACCAATATGTCCAAACATCTGCAAAAAGATATTTTCCCCAATCATCATGTGGGGCTGATTCACGGCAAAATGAACCAGAAAGAAAAAGATGAAATCATGCGGGCATTTCTGGAAAACAAGATACAAATTCTTGTTTCCACCACGGTCATTGAGGTCGGCATTGACGTGCCGCGGGCGTCTTTAATGGTGATCGAACACGCCGAGCGCTTCGGCCTTTCTCAGCTGCATCAACTGCGCGGAAGAGTGGGGCGACGTGATATTCCTTCAAGCTGTATTCTGCTTACGGATTTTAAATGCTCGGCGGACGCGCGTAAAAGATTAAAGGTGATGGAAAAAACAACGGACGGTTTTGCCATTGCCGAAGAAGACCTGGCTATTCGCGGCCCCGGAGATTTTCTGGGAACAAGGCAATCCGGGCTTCCTGATTTCCGCATTGCCAGTATCATCCGTGACGCCCGCATTTTAAACGATGCCAAAGAAGATGCTTTCGCGCTGGCGGCACGAGATCCTTTTCTTGAAAAACCGGAACACGTCATTTTGCGGGAAACCTTAGTCGCAAAATGGCAGGGAAAACTGGATTTAGCCAGAACAGGGTAACAATAACTTCGTAACAGGTAATAATATGGAGAATATGAAAAGAAAACATAGCGTGTTGTTATCTTATTATTCCATGATGAAGAAAAAACAAATTTTATTCTGTATAATTATATGCCTAAGTTTACTGTATTGTTTTAGCGGCTGCGCGATTAATAATAAACTTTATCCTCTTCCTGAACAAGGAGTGAAGGTAACAGGAGAAAAAATTTATATAAATAACATGCCTTTTGCTGAATTAAAGTATTACTTTAGTGCAGGATTATCCAAACATGCAGGGGAAGCATACATGTTTGCATCATCTGTTCAGCATCGGGGACTCGCTATTTATTACTATGACAATAACAAACTGGTTTGGATATTTCCAAAAAGAGGACTTGAAACTGATATTAAAAAAGGACATTATTCCGCACGTGGAGACAGCGATGGCTATTTTGGCTGGGTTTATGATGTCAAAATTTCACAGGATGGCAAATATGTCTACTATAAAACTCCCGGAATGTTTTATAATTCATCGCATAAGTATTTGGTCGAATATGGCATATCACAATAAAGTAAATCCCCCACGAATTCCCGAATTCATTTGGAATGTCTGTATTACCGGCTACTGTGTTGCACGGTTTTAAGGTATATGTATGCGGGTTCAATCTTGCAGATTGAACCCTTCTGAACCGAAACATTTAGGAGCAATCTAAAAGATTGCTCCAGTTCCATAGTTTAGGAGCAGGCAACATGCCTGCTCCAGCACCAATATCTGTCTTTATTGTTTTGGTAAAAGGGTAAGTGTCTTGGTGTAGAGCTTATTAATGTTTTCCTCTTTAAACGGGACATCATTATACCGGCCTTCGCGCCAGGCGGTTATGCCGTCGTCGTAATTGGGGCTTGCGGGGTTATCCGACTGGCCGGTGCTGTTGATGCCGATGAGCGGTTCATCGCTCCCAAAATCCGCGATAATGCGCATTTCAGGAATCAGCCATACGTCATAATCGGTCCCGGGATGATAGGCCGCGACATTGAGCGTGGTGTGGTCGCCCGCGGCGGGGTAGGGGCCCCTGTCAAAATAGCCGGAAAGATACTTCATACTTTCCTTTTGGATAAAACTCATATGATCCGCAAGTTTGGTGCCGTTGGTTTGCCAATGGTAGGTGTGCAGCGCTCCCCACTGCCATTTTTCCGGGTTATTGCCGTAGCGTTTCTCCAGAATGTCTACCGCGTCAAGCACGGTTTTGGCAAGAATCTCCGATCGCTTGCCCCTCCAGAAGGGACTGCTTTTACACCTTTCGGTCAAGTGGTCGTGCAACGCGGAGTAGCCCAGGAGATAAGTCTCTTTAAGCGATTTATAGGCGATGGAATCAGGTCCTCCAAGTTCATCGGCGAAGAGATTTCCACTCAGCGAAGACATAAAAACTCCGCAGAAGGCCGCGCCAGCGGAGTCAGCGCGCATGTTACCGTCAAAATTACGCAGAATTTCAAGAGCTTTTTCCGCGTTCTTCCGTTTTTCTGATTTTTGCCATACGGCTGTCATTTCGTTTAATGTCGTTTCATCCAACAGCGCCGCCTTGATCGTCCGGACAAAAGGTGAATAGATATCCAGTTGCATGGCTTTGGCGTCTTCCACGGTGTATTTATCTTTGCCCTTCATCATTTGGTCTATACGTTCGGCCCTGTCCGGATAGTACCAGTTAGAGGTAAGAATATAGGGGAAATCGATGGGCACTGTTCTGTTGTTGGCGGTGCCGATATACCCTTTTTCGGGATTTTTTGAAGACGGATGCAATGATGGGTCAAGATAGCCGTTCCAGTCATAATCGCCGTTCCATCCGGGCGAGGGGCAAAGCCCTCGTCCTTTTTTACGCAGCGGGTAACGCCCCGTGACCTGCCAGGCGATATCGTTTTTATCGGCCATCACCATGTTCAGAGGAATAATGGAGGTTTGCTCCTTAGCGTACTTGAATGCCTCGTCCGCCGTTTTTGACAGCATCATTTTAAAGAAGATATCCATGGTATGGTCCGGTTCATAGCCGGACCAGCTCAAAGCCACTCCCATGGATTGTTTTAAGGGCAGGGGAACAAGATCAGGACTTTCGAGCGGCTCATCGTTCAGAATGCCGTTTAACAGTACGCCGTGTCTGGTTTCGTAAATGGTGCGGGTAATATCCTTCTGTCCCTTGATGTGAAATAACTCCTCCCTGCTTGCCGCTTTCAGCCACTGATCTTTATAAAGATAATAGAGGCCGTCCGGTTCCCGTTTAAGTTTTTCTAAAAATAAATCCTGATTGTCGGCCATCACCATGGTCATGCCGTACGCCACACTGCCGTTATATCCGGCGACGATTCCCGGAACTCCGGCTAAACTTATACCGGCTCCCTGAACTTCAGGACATTTCACGTGCATCATCATCCAGATGGAGGGCATGGAAAGGGGAAGATGGGTGTCGTTGGCAAAAATGGGTTTGCCCGATTTGGTGCGGCTTCCCGACACTACCCAGTTATTGGATGCCGCGGCGGCGGGCACAAGTATCCGATTTACGTCACCGGACACGGTAAAGAGGCGTTCAATATCCTGAGCCGCGCCTGTTAAATCCACACCTTTGAGTTTTTCCATCTCTTCAAAGGGAAGAGGTTCATCGGGATAAATGGGAAACAGCCATGCCAGTTTATCGGGTCCGACTTTTTGGGCTATGTTCAGGATATCGATTTCCTGATGAAGATTTTCACTAAGACCCAATGTCAGCACCACAAACACATAAACGGAATCAATGGGTTTCCATGGTTCGGGCTTATGCCCGGACAGCGTAAGCGACGCGGGAGTAGGCGCGTTGGTAAGATACGCGTTGACGCCGTCAGCATAGCGATCAAGTTTGTGTTTAAGGTCAGGCGAGGCTGATTCATAAAGAGTCCCGGCGACCTTCTTAAGATTTAACGCCCTCATGTATATATCCATGTTCAGCGTGGCTGCTCCTGCCATTTCGGAGATCCTGCCCTGGCCCAGGAGCCTGTATCCTTCCATTTGGGAGAACCGGTCACAGGCGCTGACATATCCCATGGCAAACAGGAGATCATCGACATTATTGGCCTCGATAAAGGGGATGCCCATGTTGTCGCGCTTTACAGTGACCTTATCCGATAAGCCGGGAAGCGTCTGCACCCCTTGGGTTGCCGGCAGGGTGTCTTTGAATTTAGAGTTGATAAGCGAAGTGCAACTGCTGAGTACAAAACACAGGATAATGATTAGAACCACAGAAACTTGAAAACGGCTTAAGCGGGTGGATGGATGGCTGTTCATGGCGTTCTCCTTACTGTGAAAGACAGATGATTTTAAATGGTCATGTAATATCTATATTACTGGGCCGATGTGATCGTCAAGAAGAATTATGATACCATTCCTAAATTTAAGCGCTATTTTCGTTGGCGTCGTCGTCGGTCTCCTCAACGTATGTTTTGAACGCTTGACATACTAAGAAATGGGATATAATTTCAAATGGTAAATAACATTTAAGGGCTAAAAATGAGAATCGCAATTATCGGCATAGGAGGAGTAGGGGGATACTTTGGCGGGAAACTTGCCAGAGCTTTTGAAAGCTCCAATCAGCATGAAATAATTTTTATCGCGCGCGGCGAGCATCTTCAGGCGATAAAGAAAAACGGCCTGCGATTAATTACAGCAGAAGGGGACTACAAAGCCATACCGAAAATTGCGACGGACGATCCTGCCGAGGCGGGCATCTTCGATCTGGTTTTCTTCTGCACAAAAAGTTATTCGCTGGAGAGTTCCGCGGAAAAATTCAGCGCCTGTATTCATAAAAACACAGTGGCGATTCCTCTGCTCAACGGCGTTAACAGCGCACAGAGGCTTCGTAAGGTTCTGCCTCAGGCAGATGTTTTAGGCGGCAGCGTTTATATTATTTCGCACATTGAAGGGCCGGGTGTTATTCATCAGGAAGGCGGCGCGTGCAAACTGACATTCGGCACGGATGACGAATCCGCCAAAAAATATCAGTACATTCTCGATATCTTACTACAGGCAAAAATCAACGCCGTATTAACGGATAAAATCTCCGAAGCATTATGGACAAAATATCTACTGATGTGCCCTCTGGCGTCTTTGATGTCCGCGACGGGCAAGACGTACGGCGCTGTATGGGCTGATTTATCGCTCAGGAAAAAGGCAAGGGATATGATGCTGGAAGTCGCGGCAGTCGCCAGAGCGCGTCATGTATATCTTTCGGAAAACACCGTCGACAAAGCAATCGAAATGCTTGCCGCTTTCGGCTACGACTCAAAAACATCCATGCAACTCGACATAGAAAAAGGCAGACAAACCGAAATTGACGCGCTGACCGCATATCTTTGCAAGGCGGGCAAAGAATCGGGAGTCCCCACGCCCCTTCATGATGAAATCTACGCGCAACTGATAAAATAATATTTCTGATAATGATTTAGCGTTAAACCATAAGGAGAAATGAGAAATGAAAAAAGTTGTTTTGGCAATATTTGTAACATCATTTATGTTCATCACAGCATGCGCCGGGAATTTAGATAATGTTGCTGCCAATATTAACCATATTGTTGTTGAACAGTTGGCAAAAACAAGCACAAGCTGGGATGGAACAACACTGCCCGCATATCCTGAAGGTCAGCCTGAAATTACAATCTTAAGAATTAAGATACCGGCAGGCGCACAGTTGGAAACTCATTACCATCCGGTAATCAACGCGGGTGTTTTGATCGCCGGAGAACTGACCGTAATAACGGAAGACAACAAAACACTGCATCTCAAAGCCGGAGATTCCATTGTTGAACTTGTCAACAAGAAGCATTACGGAAAGAATGAAGGCACTCAAACGGCGGAAATTATCGTTTTTTATGCCGGGATTACAGATAAGCCGATAACGATCAAATGAAATACAGTACCATTTTCTTTGATAGGTTAAATTTGTTGGCATCGTCGCCGGTTTCGTCGTGGGATTGTTCCCCGAACAATCCGGTGGGAGGCGCGTTTGGGAAACGCGCCCTACGGTTAGCATGTTTTTCGGGCCTGAAGGCCAGAACTACGACTGCATCAACGATTAAAATTAAAAAATAATGTTTGAGAAATTTAATGATCAGTCTTCTGAACAATCGTAATTTTATTTTTAGTTTGGCAATAGCGTTTGGGCTTATCCTGCCGCAAGCGGCAGAATGGACAAAAATATTGATAATGCCTTCACTTGCTTTGGTAATGACGTTAGCGACAATCAATGTTTCAAATGACTATTTCCGTCAGCCTCGCGCGATCCTTAAACCTTCGCTTGCCGGACTTCTGATGACCTATGTGATTCTCGGCGGTGCTATTCTACTTGTGTCGGCTTTGCTGATTAAAGAGCATAACCTGTGGATTGGATTTGTTCTGATAGCGGCGGTGCCGCCGGCGGTGGCTGTTATTCCTTTCACCGCCATTCTCGAAGGTAATGTATCATATACGTTGTCTGGCGCGGTAGCTTCCTATCTCGCCGATTTACTGATGATGCCGCTCATGCTCTGGATATTCATTGGAACTGGTTTTGTCGATCCTTATAAGCTTGTCCGCATAATGCTTTTACTCATTGTTCTGCCACTTATTTTATCGCGGATGATTCTCTATTTTAGATGGCAGGACCGGCTCGCTCCTGTACGCGGATTGCTGACCGACTGGGGCTTTTTTGTCGCCTTGTATTCCATAATCGGCGTGAACCGGGATTTGATTTTCAGCCATCCTGCAACCGTTGTGCCGGTAGCCGGGGTCGTGTTTACCACAACGTTTGTTTTGGGATGGGCCATTCAAAAAACCTGTCTCCTTTTTAATGTGGATAAAAAAAACATTATAAGTCTTGTCCTTCAGGGCACGTTAAAAAATCAGGGGATTTCGGGCGGACTGGCCATCGCGTTGTTTGAGAAAGAAGCAGCAATCCCTTCCGCAGTCTATAGCATCTTTATGATTCTCTATATCATGTGGCTGGACTGGCGGACGCGAAAGACAGGAGAATAGCCTTTTTTGTCCTCCGCGGGCGGAGGTGTCACGTAAGTGATGGAGGTGAACATTGTAGGGATTGTTCCCCGAACAATCCGGTATGCGGCGCGTTTGGGAAATGCGCCCTACGGTTCGCGTGTTTTTGCGGGTCTAAAGGCCCGAACTACGAAAAAAATGCTCTTTTGTCATTGCGAGACGACTCTCAGTCGTCGTGGCAATCTATCTTTTTTGTGGCAGATTGTTATAGACAAAAAAATAAATTTGTTTATGATAGTATATAATTAAGAATCAAAATAGATTTACAATTATTCTCACAAAAAGTTTCGCGGATTTACGGTTGCTCATATTAAAACATCTGAATTGCATTTTTGAAAGCAATTCAGATATGGAAGCGAAAGTGCACGTTCCTGTTGATCGTCAAACTTGTCATGTCATCCCCGGCAAAAATCGGGCTACCCGACTAATGTGGCTTGGTGTTATTATCATTACCCTTTTCGTGCTGCTTTCCACACAAGCCAATGCCGCGAGCTTTGATTGTAAGAAGGCTGCAAGTTGGCTGGAGAAAACTGTCTGCTCCAATCTGGAACTCTCTACACTAGATGAACAGATGGCTAAAGCTTATCACGATGCCCTTGCCGGCTTATCGCCTGAAGGTCAGAAGGAAACAAAGCAGTATCAAAAGCAGTGGCTTAAAGAAGAAACCCCAACATGTCAAAAGGATGAACCGGCTGATTCGGTTGAGTGCCTGAAGGATATTTATGAAAAAAGAATCAAACAACTACAAAACAGCTTGATAAAATTCCCTGATCGTATCTTTAGAAACGTTTATCTTCATTATTCAGGTCCTGAAAAAACCTGTCCTGATGGATGGGTAACAGATGATCGTACATATCCACAAATTGAAAACCCACGTGATGAAAATGAGAAATTCTGGAATAATTATCTTTCCAAACAAGCTACTGATCATTTTAAATATACCAAATCATGCCAAAATACTAATGACGAATACTCTGTCACCTTTAATAACAAACACTTAGTATCGGTTGAATTTATGAGGTCTATGTACGTTCAGGGTGCAGGATTCCCATTACAGGCGTATGCAGTATCCCTTTCTTGGCTGTTAGAAAGCAAAAGGGAATTACAAGCTGCAGATTTATTTGATGATAAAAAG